>NZ_QLTK01000009.1 GCF_003269035.1 Paraburkholderia bryophila
CCCCGCCCGTTGCCGAGCAGGTCAGTGTTCTACGTGGGTCAATATTCGATGCAAATTACTACGCAGGGTGGGTCAGGATTCCGTGCAAATCAACAATAACCAGAAGCGCAGCCGCTATCGCGAGATCTAGACTCGTCAGGTTTCCGAGCATCCAGTTCAGCCGCCTGAATCGGTTAATGTGTGAAAACGGAACCTCGGGTGCGCCGGGAGGAAACGCAAAGAGACCTGATCTCGGAAGTAGGTGATCGTTGCCGAAATAATCTCGTTCCGCCCACGCGCTATGACGATAGCGGATAACGGCGAGCAGGTCGGCCAGAGAGCGCTCGCTGTGGCCCCCAGTCGGATGGTCTGCAAGGCTTTGCCTGGATCGGCCAGTCCCCGAGCGGTCCTGTTTAATCAGTCTCGCTATTGTCAATGGACTCGTTTTGCTCATTAGCCTTTGTCCATAGTCAAAGTGCTCAACGACTGTTTGCCAGTGTGCGCTGAAGACGCGATGAAGAATCGCTCGTCGACGCGACAGCTCAGCCTCGACTTCATCGAGGTAAGCCGCGTCGGTGCGAGCGAGCGAAATGCCGACGATTAGCGATTCCTTGTCGTCTTTATCCGGTGGTTCTCCCTCCTCAGCCGCCACGGCCGGCTCGTTCCATCGTCTTGGAAGAAAATTGGCCGGTGGCCTCGGGAAAATGACGCCAGCGGGTAGGAATTCAGTCGTTTGCTGGAGATTGCTCAGGAGTGGGAGCCAGTAGCGGACCCATTCTTCCAGCCTCGTTCGTAACTTACTTGTGCGATCGGGCCGAGTAAGACAAAACCTGTAGGCATCGACCACAAATATCTGCCACGCCTCGGCAGAGTCGGGCAACGACTTGTAACGCAGAGCAGTGAGGGCGTCCCCCAGCGCAGAAGCAGTGGTGAGCACGTTGAGCCGCGAATAGAACCTCAGACCGGTGAGCCGTCGGCAAATAGCAACGAGGAGTGGCTCTGCCTGCCTGCCCAACACGGCCAACGACGTAAGATCCTTGCCCGTACAACGGGGGCCGTTCCAGACCTCAGCCCGTATTTTATTAGTGTCGAAACAGAGCGTTATGGTTCCAACCCGAGTTTTGTGCATGTCAATTTCTCTGAGCATGCGACAACGCGCAATCCCTTTGTTATAGGGCACTCAAGCACGTTTGACAATTTTACAAGTCTGGAAAATTATCGTGATACGTCGCACGGGGAAATCGAAGTTGCAGTTCTGCAGCGCCGCGCGCACGCGCTCGCGGCTTTCGCGCACTTCCAGATCAGGCAGGCCGACGATCGAAAAAGAGGGTAATCCGTTGGCGAGGTGGACCTCGACGGTTACTTCAGGCGCGCGGCCAGAGGCCGGCGCGCGACTGCGCACCACGGCAAGCGACATGTTTTCTCCCGTCGGACGGCGCGCCGGGGCGCGCGCAAATCCCCTAAAACGCTGATGACGTCACGGCTCGCTTGCCTGTGAGGTGGACAGCACTGCGGCAGCGCTGACGCTGCGCAGTCAAGCGTTACGGCGTCTGGGTCGCGACCGGCAGCTTCTGTTCGAGCTCGGCGACACGGCGTTCCAGTTCTTCAAGGCGTGCGCGGGTGCGCACCAGCACCTGCGTCTGCGTATCGAATTCTTCACGCGTGACCAGGTCGAGTTTCGAAAAACCCTGCGACAGCATGGCTTTGACGTTGCGTTCGACATCTTTGGCCGGCGAGTTCTTGAACAGCTCGCTCATGCGTGCCTGGAAGTCGTTAAAAACGTCGTTCGGTTGTTTCATGGTGTTCCCCTTGGTGCACAAAAAATGTGCATGTTTCGTTACGTCTGTGCTTTGTTACGGCGAATGGGCGGTCTTGGTGCATTGCCCGTTGCGTGCCGTTGCCGCATGAGCGCCTTTGGTGCGCGCCCGTGCGTTCAAAACCTTCGAACACTCTAGCAACGATCCAAACGCCGCGCCAGCGCGCCCGGCCAACGTTGGCCATCCGGCCAGGGCCGCTTGCGCCCCTTTGCCGGCGTGCCCGGTGCGCAGTCTGACACAACATGGCATGCGAGTTGCTGTTACTGCCCCGCGCGCACTGCCGGGAGCTTTTTACCGGTGGCGAAACGAGACCACGCGAACGGGTTACGAGTACGCAAACGGGTTACGCAACGGGTTACGCAACTTAGCGAGGGATTTCATGAAACTCATTACCGCAATCATCAAGCCGTTCAAGCTCGATGAGGCGCGCGAAGCCTTGTCGGCCATCGGCGTTTCGGGCATCACGGTGACGGAAGTCAAAGGCTTCGGCCGCCAGAAGGGTCACACGGAGCTGTATCGCGGCGCCGAATACGTGGTGGATTTCCTGCCGAAGGTGAAGATCGAGGCCGCCGTGTCGGACGACATCGTCGATCAGGCGATCGAGGCGCTCGAACGCGCCGCGCGCACCGGCAAGATCGGCGACGGCAAGATTTTCGTCACGCCGATCGAACAGGTCATCCGGATTCGCACCGGGGAGACCGGCGCGGACGCTCTGTAACACCAAAAGATAGCGACACAGATAAGCGACAAGAGGAAACGAAGATGCGCAAACTATTGATGTCCTTGCTGATGGCCGGTTCGCTGCTCGCGGGCGGTATCGGCGCCGCCCTCGCGGACGACGCTTCCGCCCCCGCAGCCGCCTCGGCCGCTGCTTCCGATACGACGGCGAGTGCGCCGGCGCCGGACGCTTCAGCGGCGCCTGCCGCTGCCGCGGCTTCGGCACCGGCCGCTGACGCGTCCGCCGCGCCGGCTGCCAGCGCCGCTGCCGCCGCACCAGCAGCATCGGACGCTGCGCCGGCTGCCCCGACCGCGCCGTTCTCGGTCGATTCGTCGAAGATCAACTCGGGCGACACCGCCTGGATGCTGACCTCCACCGCGCTCGTGCTGTTCATGACGATCCCGGGTCTGGCGCTGTTCTACGGCGGCATGGTCCGCAAGAAAAGCGTGCTCGCGATCCTGATGCAAAGCTTCGCGATCACCTGCCTGGTGTCGATCATCTGGGTGGTGATCGGCTACACGCTGGCCTTCACGCCGGGCAACTCGTTCATCGGCGGCTTCTCGCGCTTCTTCATGGCGGGCATGAACTACATCAAGGGCGACAAGGCCACGACGCTGACCGTCAGCCACCTCGCCCCGACGATTCCCGAAACGGTCTACGTCGTCTATCAGATGACGTTCGCGATCATCACCCCGGCGCTGATCACGGGCGCGTTTGCCGACCGTATGAAGTTCTCGGCGATGCTGGTGTTCATGACGCTGTGGTCGATCATCGTCTACTCGCCGATCGCGCACATGGTCTGGGAACCGACCGGCTGGCTGGCTAGCGCGGGCATTCTCGACTTCGCGGGCGGCACGGTGGTGCACATCAACGCCGGTATCGCGGCGCTGGTCTGCGCGCTGGTGCTCGGCAAGCGTGTCGGTTACGGCAAGGAAGCGATGGCGCCGCACAACCTGACGCTCACGCTGATTGGTGGCGCGATGCTGTGGGTGGGCTGGTTCGGCTTCAACGCGGGTTCGGCAGTGGCGGCAGACGGCCGTGCCGGTTTCGCGATGTTCGCCACGCAAGTGGCAACGGCAGCCGCAGCACTCGCATGGATGTTCGCCGAATGGGCGACCAAGGGTAAGCCGTCGGTACTCGGTATCGTGTCGGGCGCCGTGGCGGGTCTGGTGGCGATTACGCCGGCTTCGGGCTTCGTCGGTATGACGGGTTCGCTGGTGATCGGAATTGCGGCAGGCGTGATCTGCTTCTGGTCGGCCACGTGGCTCAAGCACAAGCTCGGTTACGACGATTCGCTCGACGCGTTCGGCGTGCACTGCATCGGCGGTATCGTGGGTGCGCTGCTGACCGGTGTGTTTGCGGTCAAGGACATTGGCGGCGCGGACGGCAGCGTGATCCTGCAAGCCAAGGGCGTGCTGACGACGCTGGTCTACAGCGGCGTGGTGAGCTACATCCTGCTGAAGGTGATCGATATGGTAATGGGCATCCGCGTGACGGAAGAACAGGAACGCGAAGGTCTGGACGTGAGCCTGCACGGCGAACACGTCGAATAAACCCAGGCAGTCGGCGCCGCCCAGCGGCGCTGACCCGACAAGCAACAAGCGCAGCGATTTTGGCCCGCCTTTCATGGCGGGCTTTTTTCTTGGCGCTTATCTTGGAAACAGCAGATTTCCCCGCCTATCATCACGATAGCGAGAATGCATTCGCATTCGCTTGCGAATGGAGAAACCGTCCCCAAATGGGCAAAGCATTTGCAATACAATCTTTTTTCTCCAGTCTGCGAGTGATCAATGGTTCCGCACCTAGTTACGGCGTTAAACGGCCCGCTGCTCGACCTCGAGCGGAAGATCCTCGACGCCACGCCTGCCATCGAACGTTGGTTCCGGCTCGAATGGCAGGAGCACACGCCGCCGTTCTACTGTTCGGTCGATCTGCGTAACGCGGGCTTCAAGCTCGCGCCGGTCGACACCAATCTGTTCCCCGGCGCATTCAACAATCTGCCGCAGGAAGTGCTGCCGCTCGCCGTGCAGGCCGCGATGGCGTCGATCGAAAAGATCTGCCCGGACGCGAAGAACCTGCTGGTGATTCCCGAGCGCCATACCCGTAACACGTTTTATCTCGAGAACGTCGCCCGGCTGGCGGCGATCATGCGTCAGGCCGGCTTGAACGTGCGTTTCGGCACGCTCGACGAAAGCATCAACGGACCGGTCACGATCGCGTTGTCCGACGGCCAGAAGCTCGTGCTCGAACCGCTCGAACGCACGCCGCGGCGTCTGGGGCTGAAGAATTTCGATCCCTGTTCGATTCTGCTGAACAATGATCTGTCAGGCGGAATTCCGCCGATTCTGGAAAATCTGCACGAGCAGTATCTGCTGCCGCCGTTGCATGCCGGCTGGGCCGTGCGTCGCAAGTCGACGCATTTCTCCTGCTATGACGACGTCGCCAAGAAATTCGCGAAGATGGTCGAGATCGATCCATGGATGATCAATCCGTACTTCGCGCATGTGGAAGGCGTCGACTTCCAGGAGCGCACCGGCGAGGAAGCGCTGGCGGATGCGATCGACGGTGTGCTGAAGAAGATCGCCAAGAAGTATCGCGAGTACGGTATCTCCGAAAAACCGTATGTCGTGATCAAATCGGACGCCGGCACGTATGGTATGGGCGTGATGACGGTGCACGACGCCTCCGAGGTGGCCGCGCTCACCAAGCGCGAACGTGCCAAGATGGCGGCCACCAAAGACGGCCTCGAAGTGCATGACGTGATCGTGCAGGAAGGCGTGTACACCTTCGAACGGCTCGGCGACGAAGTCGCGGAACCGGTCGTGTACATGATCGACCGGTACGTCGTGGGCGGTTTCTACCGCGTGCACGGCAGCCGGGAGCGCGATCAGAATCTGAATGCGCCCGGCATGCACTTCGTGCCGCTCGGCTTCGAACACACGGCGTTGCCGGACGCGCATGCCAAGCCCGGCGCGGCGCCGCCGAACCGTTTCTATATGTATGGCGTGGTGGCGCGGCTCGGGTTGCTGGCCGCTTCGGTCGAACTGGAAAAGACCGATCCGGAAGCGATTCAGGTTTAAGCCACCCAGGGTGGTCGATGGCGGCGCGTGCCGCCATTGTCATTTTCAACGCGTAGTTTGACGCTCAATGCCAAGCCCATCAGGGCGCACCGGGACCTTCATGGACATTCTTTTCATCGCCGATCCGCTCACGCAGTTCAAGATCTACAAAGACTCGACCTACGCGATGATGGCCGAAGCGGCACGCCGTGGCCACACGGTGTACGCCTGCGAACCGAAGCATCTGGCGTGGACCGGCGGCGACGTCGAGGCGAACGTGCAGCGCTTCGCGATTGTCGGCGACGTGACCGATCTGCATCGCGACACGTGGTACGCCGCCGACGCGCCCGCAGCGCGCTCGCTCAAGAGTTTCAGCGCCGTGGTGATGCGCAAGGACCCGCCGTTCGACATGGAATACGTCACGTCGACGTGGCTGCTCGAAATGGCCGAGCGCGACGGCGCGCGCATCTTCAACAAGCCGCAAGCGATTCGCGACCATTCGGAAAAGCTCGCGATCGGCGAATTCGCGCAGTTCGTCACGCCCACGCTGGTCACGCGCGACGCGGCACGCTTGCGCGCGTTCCACGAACAGCATGGCGACGTGATTCTGAAACCGCTCGACGGCATGGGCGGCATGGGCGTGTTCCGCGTGAAGGCGGACGGCATGAACCTGGGTTCGATCATCGAAATGCTGAGCCACGACGGCGCGCGTTCGGTGATGGCGCAGAAGTTCATCCCCGAAATCAAGGAAGGCGACAAGCGCATTCTGCTGATCGGCGGCGAAGCGGTGCCGTATTCGCTGGCGCGGATTCCTCAGGGCAATGAAGTGCGCGGCAATCTGGCGGCCGGCGGCCTCGGCGTGGCGCGTCCGCTGACCGAACATGACCGCAAGATTGCCGACACGCTCGCACCGGTGCTGGCCGCACGCGGTTTGCTGCTGGCCGGACTGGATGCGATCGGCGACTGGCTGACCGAGGTGAACGTCACGAGCCCGACCTGTTTCCGCGAGATCATGGATCAGACCGGTTTCGACGTCGCCGCCATGTTTATCGACGCGTTGGAGCGCGCGGCGGCCTAGCCTTGAATGCCCGCCGCGGCCCCCAAATTGTGTAGTAAATCCGCATCAGGCAGAACACCGGCTTTGGCGCGAAAATGGGCCTGCTACAATGCCCGCTCTCCCGCGCCAAGCCGAATCGACGGCATCCGAGCGATGCCCGGGGCATAGGTTGCGGACTGTGATCGAGCCGTTTTTCAGCGCTACCGGCGTCCTGTCCGGCACGGCGCCAGGCTCGTCAGATGATGCGTTCCGGTCCTCATGGCCCACGGCCGGTCGAGGGCGCTTGGGGCCAGGGCTTTGTCCCGGTCCACGGTTCGGGGCCGTTCTTTTGCAGTAAGGCTGATATGGCAGGCATTCTGATCATTGCGCACGCTCCGTTCGCCACCGCGTTGCGCGATTGTATTTCGCACATCTATGGTGGCTTGCCGGCACGCATCGGCGTGATCGACGTCTCGCCGGATTGCGATCCGGTTGAACGGGTCGCTTTCGCGAACGCCGAGATCGAGCGTCTCAGGGAAGAAAACGGCGCGCTCGTGCTCACCGACATGTTCGGCGCCACGCCCGCGAATATCGCGGGGCGGCTCGCGACGCTGCCGGACGTGCGCGTGCTGTGCGGCGTCAATTTGCCGATGCTGGTGCGCGCGGTCTGTTATCGCGCCACGCCGCTCGACACGTTGGTCGACAAGGCGCTCGCCGGCGCCACTAAGGGCGTGCATGCGATCGGACCCGCCACGCCGGCGCCCGTCGCACCGTGCGCGGCCTCGGGCGATTGTCTTCCGGCCTTGCCGCCCGACGCGGCACCGGGCGACTGTCTGCCCACGTTGCCGGTCGGCGCCGACCTGACCCAGAAAACCGATTCGGCCGGCCTCTAGGCAGACTGGTCGGTTTGGCCCAGGCTTCAAACGCATTGCAAGCGGTTTGCAGTTTCACATTTCACCACAACACTTACCCGCGCTTCGGACCATCACATGCTGCAACAGGAAACGACTATTGTGAACAAGCTGGGGCTGCACGCGCGCGCGTCGGCCAAGTTGACGCAACTCGCGGGCAACTACCAGGCGGAAATCTGGATGAGCCGTAACGGCCGCCGTATCAACGCCAAGAGCATCATGGGCGTCATGATGCTGGCCGCGGGGATCGGCAGCACGGTGCTGATCGAAACCGAAGGGGCCGACGAAAAGGAAGCCATGGACGCATTGTTGAAACTGATTGCCGATAAATTCGGCGAAGGTCAGTAAGTTGCGCGTGCAGGTTGCGATAAGCACAAACGCCGCGGCTATCCGCGGCGTTTTTTTTAGCGCGCGACAATGAGTAGATCAAGACGCGCATGAGAAGCGCGCTTGAGAACTCTGCGAAAGCGCAACGAAGAGGCAGGCAGATTTGATTAAGGTTTGCGTAGTCCGAACGCAAGCCCGGTGAAGGCGGATCGTCGTGCCGCTTACGATTTTTCGTGCTGCGCTGCACACAGGCCCAACCTACGTGCAAACAGCGCGGAATTTATAATGACGACGAGAGTCTGAGAGCATTGCAGCGGTTTGCCGCGGCATCACACAACTAGAGGAGGTGCGCGTGTCCTTCACGCTGCATGGAATTCCCGTGTCACGCGGTATCGCCATCGGGCGGGCTTATCTGATCGCCCCGGCTGCACTTGACGTAGACCACTATCTGATCGAACCCGCCCAGATCGAGGGCGAGGTCGAGCGTTTTCGCGCGGCGCAGCAACAGGTGCACCATGAGCTCGACGCGTTGCGCGCCGATCTCGCGGCCGACGCGCCGAGCGAAATGGGCGCGTTCATCAACGTTCATTCAATGATCCTGAACGATGCGATGCTCGTGCAGGAAACCATCGATCTGATCCGCACACGCCGCTACAACGTGGAGTGGGCGCTGACCGAACAGCTCGAGCGTCTGTCGCGCCACTTCGACGATATCGAAGACGAATATTTGCGCGAGCGCAAAGCCGATATCGAACAGGTGGTGGAGCGCGTGCTGAAGGCGCTGGCGGGGGCATCGGTGGGGTTGGGCGACGACGTGCATGGCGCGTGCGACGAGATGATCGTGGTCGCGCACGACATCGCGCCGGCCGACATGATGCAATTCAAAACGCAAACGTTTCAAGGCTTTGTCACCGATCTCGGCGGCCGCACGTCGCATACGGCGATCGTCGCGCGTAGTCTGGGCATTCCGGCCGCAGTGGGCGTGCAGCACGCAAGCGCGCTGATTCGCCAGGACGACCTGATCATTGTCGACGGCGATCATGGCATCGTGATTGTCGATCCGGCGCCGATCGTGCTCGAAGAGTACTCGTACCGCCAGAGTGAAAAAGCGCTGGAGCAGCGCAAGCTGCAGCGGCTGAAGTTTTCGCCCACGCAAACGCTGTGCGGCACGCGTATCGAACTATGTGCGAATATCGAGTTGCCGGAGGACGCGAAAGCCGCGGTCGATTCGGGTGCGACCGGGGTGGGACTGTTCCGCACCGAGTTCCTGTTCATGAATCACAAGGACCGGCTGCCGGAAGAGGAAGAGCAGTTTGGCGCATACCGTCGCGCGGTGGAGTTGATGAACGGGTTGCCGGTCACGATCCGCACGATCGACGTGGGCGCCGACAAGCCGCTCGATTCGATGAGCGGCGGCGACGGTTACGAAACCGCCGCGAATCCCGCTTTGGGGCTCAGGGCGATTCGCTGGAGCCTGTCCGAGCCGCAGATGTTCCTCACGCAGTTGCGCGCGATCCTGCGAGCGTCCGCGTTCGGCACGGTGAAGATTCTGATTCCGATGCTTGCGCATGCACAGGAAATCGACCAGACGCTCGACCTGATTCGCGAAGCCAAGCGTCAGTTGGATGACGCGGGCATGGCCTACGATCCGAACGTGCAGGTCGGCGCGATGATCGAGATTCCGGCCGCCGCGATTGCGTTGCCGCTGTTCCTGAAGCGACTCGATTTCCTGTCGATCGGCACAAACGATCTGATCCAGTACACGCTGGCGATCGATCGGGCGGACAACTCGGTCGCGCATCTGTACGACCCATTGCATCCGGCGGTGCTGCATCTGATCGCCTTCACGCTGCGCGAGGCGAAGCGGGCGGGTGTGCCGGTCTCGGTGTGCGGCGAAATGGCGGGTGATCCGGCGTTGACGCGCTTGTTGCTCGGCATGGGCCTCACCGAGTTCTCGATGCACCCGAGCCAGATTCTGGTGGTCAAGCAGGAAGTGCTGCGCTCGCATCTGAAAACGCTGGAAAAGCCGGTGGCCGATGTGCTGGCTTCGTTCGAACCGGAAGAGGTGCAGGCGGCGCTCAAGCGGGTGACGCTGGTTTGATGTTTCGACGCTTCTAAAGAAAAACGCCGCACTGAAAAGTTGCGGCGTTTTTTATTGGGCGTTGTGGCGCGGTCGCTTCATTCCGAATGCGCGTGCCCACATACCGGGCAATCCGGCTGCCTTGCGATCCGCATCGTGGTCCATTCCATTCGCAACGAATCGAGCATCATCAAACGGCCCACCAGCGGTGTGCCGATGCCGCCGACGACCCTCAGCGCCTCGGCGGCCTGCATCGAGCCGATGATGCCGACGGTCGGCGCGAACACGCCCATGGTCGAGCACGCGACTTCCTCGAACGGCTGGTCTTCCGGGAACACGCACGCATAGCAGGGCGAGGCTTCTTCGCGGAAATCGAAGGTGCTGATCTGGCCGTCGAAGCGCAACGCCGCGCCCGACACCAGCGGCACGCCGTGCTTCACGCAGGCGCGGTTGATGGCGTGGCGTGTCGCGAAGTTATCCGTGCAATCGAGCACGACGGTGGCGTGCGGCACTTCGCGATCGAGCCATGCGTCGTCGATGCGTTCGTCTACCGCGTTCACCACGACCTCGGGGTTGATCTGCGCAAGCGCGTCACGCCCCGACTCCACTTTCTTGCGCCCGACCGATGCGGTCGCATGCAGGATCTGCCGCTGCAGATTGGTCAGGTCGACCGTATCGGCATCGACCAGCGTGAGACGGCCGACGCCCGCCGCGGCGAGATACATCGCCGCGGGCGAGCCCAATCCGCCCGCACCGACGATGATCGCGTGCGCGTCGATAAAACGCTGCTGCGCCTCGATGCCGATTTCGTCGACGAGGATATGGCGGGAATAGCGGAGGAGTTGATCGTCGTTCATGGCGGGGCGCGTATGGGTGTGCGCGCTGTGAAACGCAGACAAGCGGTCTGCGGTGCGCGTTTTCGTTATTTTAATCGCGCGAAGGGAACGGCTGATGGCGTGCGGCTGATACCGGGTGTCTTTGCCGCGATGGTTTTCGGCGCAGACACCCGGAGTTACACACTAAAGCGCTAAAGCTTGCTGCTTACTTGCTCGGCGCGGCGGCCGGTGCCGATGCACCCGGAACCGGCTGGGTGGGCTTCACCGCGACCGGCGCGGATGCCGACGTGGCCGGCTTGCTCTGCGCCAGACGACGCTCGCTCAGCGATTTCGATTCCTGCACCGGCTTGTTTTCGAGCTTGTTCAACGCCTGCTGCAGCATGAAGTCGTCGTTCGAGCCGAATTCCACCGGCTTGCGCTCACGATCCTTCTGGCGCTGTTCCGGCGTCTTCTTGTCGTTCTGCTCCTCGAGGATGCGCAGTTGTTCCATGCGATCCGTTTCACGCTGTTCCGCTTCCTTCTTCTCGTTCGGATCTTGCGTGTTCGCAAGGTGATTCGAGTAGTCGACTTCGCGCGTGACGAGTGCATCGTCCGGATCGCCTTCGGCGTACTGGTCGACCGCGATGTCAGGACGGATGCCCTTGTTCTGGATCGAGCGGCCGCTCGGCGTGTAGTAGTACGCCGTGGTCAGACGCAGCGCGGTATCGGCGGTCATGGGGCGCACGGTTTGCACCGAGCCCTTGCCGAAGGTGGTCTTGCCGACGATCAGCGCACGATGCTGATCCTGCAGCGCGCCCGCGACGATTTCCGACGCCGACGCGGAGTACGCGTTGGTCAGCACGACCATCGGCACGGTCTTGAAGATCGGTGCTTCGTCTTTCAGCGGATCGCTGTCGAAAGACTGCAGACGGTAGTTGTCGTAGGTATCGCGGTAGACCTGCTTCGAGTCCGGAATCTGGCCGTTGGTCGACACCACCACCGAATCCGGCGGCAGGAACGCGCCGGCCACGCCGACCGCGCTTTGCAGCAGACCGCCGCCGTTGTTGCGCAGGTCGAGCACGAGACCCTTCAGGTTCGGCTGCTGACGCGCGATGTCCTGCAGGCGAGCGGCCAGGTCAGGCGTGGTGCGTTCCTGGAAGCTCGTGATACGGATATACGCGTAGCCCGGCGCGAGAATCTTCATCTTGACCGACTGGACCTTGATGATTGCGCGCGTGACCGTGAGCGGGAACGTGCGGTCGTCGGTCTTGCGGAAGATCGTGAGCGTGACCTTGGTGCCCGGGTCGCCGCGCATCTGCTTGACCGCCTGGTCGAGCGTCATGCCGCGAACCGGCTTGTCGTTAATGCGCGTGATCAGGTCGCCCGGACGAATGCCGGCGCGGAACGCTGGCGTGTCTTCGATCGGCGAAATCACCTTGATCAGGCCGTCTTCCGACGAAATTTCGATGCCGAGACCCGCGAAGCGACCCTTGGTCTGCTCCTGCAGTTCTTCGTAATCGGTCTTGTCGAGATACGACGAGTGCGGGTCGAGACTCGCCACCATGCCCTTGATGGCTGCGGTGAGGAGCTTCTTGTCGTCGACCGGTTCGACGTACTCGTGCTTGATTTGCCCGAACACTTCGGCAAAGAGCCTGAGCTGGTCCAGCGGCAGCGGCGTGGCGGTGCTTGATGCGGCGCTGGCGGGTTGCTGGGCCGAGGCCGACAGTTGCAGGGTGGCAAATACACCGGTAGCAAGGCCCGCGGCAATCAGGCCGATATTTTTCAGGTTCTTTCGCATAGAGTCTGTTGCGGTCGGAAGCGCGTGGCAGCGTCGATAGAGATGGGGACGGACAAGTATAACTGCACACCCGCCCACAAAGGGCGCAGCGCAGGCAATCGTGATTCGACAGCGCAGGCCAAGCCTGGTTCGTGAGATCGTACCCGCGACGCGAAGTAATGTGCGGTAACGGCCAAAGCGCATGCGAAGCAGCAGGAAGGCCGCATGCACATGGCTGGAAAATGGCAGCAGAGTGGCTGCGAAATGGCCGTGCTGCAAGAGAGGGACGAAGGCCGGAACATCGGCCTTCGCAGGTAACGCTGATCAGCCGGCCTTGCCTTGCTTGGCGACCGCGGCTTGTGCCTTGGCGATCGCTTCCTGGTCGCCCAGGTAGTAATGCTTGATCGGCTTCAGGTTCTCGTCGAGTTCATAGACGAGCGGCACGCCGTTCGGAATATTCAGCCCGACGATGTCGTCGTCGGAAATATTGTCGAGGTACTTCACCATGGCACGGATCGAGTTGCCGTGGGCGGCGATCACGACCTTGCGGCCCGACTTGATGGCCGGCGCGATCGACTCGTTCCACAGCGGCAGCACACGCGCCACCGTGTCTTTCAGGCATTCGGTCAGCGGCAGCTGTTCGCGCGGCACCTTGGCGTAACGCGGATCGTCGTACGGCGCGCGTTCGTCGGTCGGCTCCAGGGCCGGCGGCGGCGTGTCGTAGCTGCGGCGCCAGACCAGCACCTGCTCGTCGCCGAACTTCGCGGCGGTTTCGGCCTTGTTCAGACCCGACAGCGCGCCGTAGTGGCGCTCGTTCAGGCGCCACGAATGCACCACCGGCAGGTACATCAGATCCATCTTGTCCTGCACGTGCCACAGCGTGCGAATGGCGCGTTTGAGCACCGACGTGTAGGCGATATCGAACGTGTAGCCCGATTCCTTCAGCAGCACGCCTGCCTGCTGCGCTTCCCGGTTGCCCTGTTCGGTGAGGTCGACGTCGACCCAGCCGGTGAAGCGGTTTTCCTTGTTCCACGTCGATTCGCCGTGGCGGATGAGAACGAGTTTGTACATGAGATTGCCGGTCGGTAGTAAGGAAGCGGTAAAAGCGTTGCGAGGGCTCGTTTGACGGAGCGTCGCCATCGCGTCAGACGGTTATTTTATAATGGCTGGATTGCCCTTTTCGATTTCTCTCTTTTTCGGCGGATTTTCCGTGAAGTTTTTCACTGATTACACAAACCTTGTACTGATCGCTATCGTCCTCATCTCTGGTGGGTTGCTGCTGTGGCCGACGATCAGCCGGCGTGGGCGCGGTGGCCTGTCGGCCGCTGAAGCCACCCAACTGATCAATCGGCGCAATGCGGCGGTCATCGATCTGCGGCCGTCCGCCGAGTTCGCCAAGGGCCATTTGCCCGCGGCACGGCAGCTTGAATTTGCCGAATTGCAGGCGAAAGTCGCGCAACTCGTCAAAAACAAGAACAACCCGGTACTGCTGGTTTGCCAGACCGGCCAGCAGTCGAACAAGGCAGCGCGTATCGTGCAGGATGCAGGGTATGCCGAAGTCCATGTTCTCGAAGGCGGTGTCGACGCCTGGCAGAAAGCCGGTATGCCGGTCGTGAAACAAGGAGCAGCCAAGTGAACAAAGTGATCATGTACAGCACCCAGGTGTGCCCGTATTGCCAGATGGCCGAACGTCTTTTAAAGTCGCGCGGCGTCGAGCATGTTGAGAAGGTACTGATCGACAAGGACCCGGCCCGTCGTGAAGAAATGATGACCCGGACGGGTCGTCGCACGGTGCCGCAGGTGTTCATCGGCGAGACGCATGTCGGCGGGTACGATGACCTGTCCGCGCTCGACCGCGCGGGCGGTTTGATGCCGCTGCTCGAAGCAACCGCCTGACTTCGCGCGCCGACCGGCGCTCGAATGGGCGGGTGAAATACAAGCCGGCGCATCCTCGCCCGATCCGGGTGGGCGGCGCGCCGCAACGATCTGGCGGTCCATGCAGGCATGGGCCGCCGTTACGCATACCTATCAGGGAATCACTTCATCATGTCCGACGAGAATAACCAGCCGTTCTTCAACATCCAGCGCATTTACCTGAAGGACATGTCGCTCGAGCAGCCGAATTCGCCGGGCATCTTCCTCGAGCAGGAAATGCCGTCGGTGGAAGTGGAAGTCGACGTGAAGGCCGAGCGCCTCGCCGACACCGTATTCGAAATCCTCGTCACGGGCACGGTCACGGCCAAGGTGTCGGACAAGGTTGCGTTCCTGATCGAAGCCAAGCAAGCCGGTATTTTCGACATCCGCAACATTCCGGCCGAGCAGATCGATCCGCTGGTCGGCATTGCCTGCCCGACGATCCTGTTCCCGTACCTGCGCTCGAACATTGCCGACGCGATCACCCGCGCCGGTTTCCCGCCGATCCACCTCGCCGAGATCAACTTCCAGGCGCTGTACGAGCAACGCCTCGCGCAGATGGGTAGCCAGGAAGGCGCGGCGCAGAACGGCGTCACGCACTAAGTGTCCGAGGCAGTGCCGGCTATGAAGGTTGCTGTCCTTGGCGCCGGCGCATGGGGCACAGCCCTCGCCGGCCATCTGGCCGTACGGCACGACACGGTGTTGTGGGCGCGCGAAGCCGCGCTCATTACCGACCTCTCCGCCTCGCACGAAAACGCCCGCTATCTGGCGGGCGTTGCTTTGCCTGCGGCGCTTCGCTATGAAGCCAACCTGAACGCGGCGCTCGACCACGCGCTGGCCGACGACGCGTTGTGCGTCGTGGCAACACCCGTGGCGGGTTTGCGCGGTCTGTTTCAGGCCATGCGCGACGCGGGCAAAGTGCCAGCGCATGTGGTGTGGTTGTGCAAGGGTTTCGAAGCCGATTCGCAGTTGCTGCCGCATCAGGTGGTGGCGGCCGAACTGGCGGGGCATGCCAGCAATGGCGTGCTGTCCGGTCCGAGTTTCGCGCGAGAAGTCGGGCAGGGCTTGCCGGTCGCGCTGACGATCGCGAGCGGTTCGGCGGTGTGCCGCGAGCGCACGGTCGCCGCATTTCATCATGGCGCGATGCGTATCTATACCGGCGACGACGTCGTCGGCGTGGAAGTGGGCGGCGCGGTGAAGAACGTGCTGGCGATCGCGACCGGCATCGCCGACGGTCTCGGGCTCGGTCTGAACGCGCGGGCCGCGCTGATCACGCGTGGTCTGGCCGAAATGTCCCGCCTCGGCGTGACGCTCAGTGGACGGGCGGAAACGTTCACGGGTCTCACTGGTTTGGGCGATCTGATTCTGACCGCCACCGGCGACCTGTCGCGCAATCGTACGGTCGGCGTGCAACTCGCCGCGGGCCGTACGCTCGACGACATTCTCGGCGGCCTCGGCCACGTGGCCGAAGGGGTGCGTTGTGCGCAAGCCGTTCTGGCCATTGCGCGCGCGCATGCGATCGAGATGCCGATCACGCAGGCGGTCTGCGCCGTGCTGTTCGACGGCGTGGCGCCTCGCGACGCCGTCAGCGCTCTTTTGCGGCGCGATTCCAAAGCGGAATAAGCGTTGTCTTCCAGCCGTTTAGCGCGTAAAAGCGCCGAACGGCTGGCCACCGTCGCGGTCCACGTTGTTATCGACGCTTCGGACTCGCGAGGTTCCCATGCTCAATATCAATGGTTGCACGCTGGAAGCGCGCCGGGTGGATATCACCACGCTCGCCGTGGACGCGATCGTCAACGCCGCGAATACCTCTCTATTAGGCGGTGGCGGGGTGGATGGCGCGATTCATCGAGCGGCCGGCAAGGATTTGCTGCGCGAATGCGAGACGCTCGGCGGCTGCGCGACCGGGGACGCGAAGCTCACTGGTGGTTACCGCTTGCCGGCCAGCTACTTGATCCACGCAGTCGGGCCGGTCTGGCGGGGTGGCGCGCAGGGCGAGGCCAAATTGCTGGCGTCCTGCTACCGGCGCTCGCTAGAAGTTGCGCGTGATGCGCAGTGCGCGAGCATCGCGTTTCCCGCAATTAGTTGCGGCATCTACCATTTTCCCGCCGACGATGCCGTGCGGATCGCGGTCGGTACCGTGCTCGACACCTTGCGGCACATGCCGCGAATCGAGCGAGTCGTGTTCGCCTGTTTCGACGACGCAATGCTCGCACGCTACCAGGCCGAACTAACGCGCTGTCAGGCGCCGCCGTCGAAGCCGGTCTGACGCCACGCCTCGAACACCACGATCGCAACCGTATTCGACAGGTTCAGGCTGCGGTTGCCGGGCCGCATCGGCAGGCGCACGCGTTGTTCGCCGGCAAACTGGTCAAGCACCGTGTCGGACAGGCCGCGCGTCTCGGCGCCGAACACGAACCAGTCGCCGGACTGGAAGGCGTGCTCGTGAAAGCGGCCCGAGCCGCGCGTGGTGAACGCGAACATGCGCGTCGGGTCCGGCGTTTCCTTGGCGACGAACGCAGCCCAGTCGGGGTGCACGTTCATTTGCGCATACTCGTGATAGTCGAGGCCGGCGCGGCGCAGCTTGGCGTCGTCGAGGGGGAAGCCGAGCGGTTCGATCAGATGCAGCCGCGCGCCGGTGTTGGCGCAGAGGCGGATCACGTTGCCGGTGTTCGGCGGAATTTCGGGTTCGACGAGAACGACATTGAACATGATGGGATGAGATTGGGAGACTAGTTTTTCGGGGTGCGCAGCGCGACAAAATTGGTGACCCGGCGCGCGCCCGCTGCTTTCAGCGTGCGCGCCAGCGCTTCGAGCGTGGCGCCTGTCGTCATCACATCGTCCACGACACCGACATGCAGACCATTGACGCTCGCCCTGACCTTGAACGCGCGGCCCACGTTCTGGCGGCGCGCGTCGAGGTCGAGCCGCGACTGCGGCGCGGTGTGGATCACACGCAGCAGCAAGGTGGCGTCGCTGCGCAGTTTCAGCGCGCGGGCCAGCGGCCTGGCGATCTGCCAGGCCTGGTTGTAGCCGCGCTCGGCGAGACGTTGCCGCGCCAGCGGCACGGGGGCGATCACGTCGGGCATGTCGGATGCATCGCGCCACGAGTCTTGCGCCAGACGCGCGAGACGTTGCGCGAACTCGCGCGCCAGCATCAACCGGGCGCGGAATTTCAGACCGACCGCCAGTGTGTCGAGCGGTGCGCGGTAGTCGGCGAGGGCGAAGGTCGCGTCGAACGGCGGCGGCTCGCCGACGCAGTCCGCACAGCGGTATTGCGTGTGGCCCGCCCAGCGTGTCGAAGCGAGCGGCACCGCACAGGTGGTGCAGCGCACGCTGCTTTCGTTCCAGTACGCTTCGTCGCAACAGACGCATAGCGTGTTATGCGACAAATTGCCGCATAACACGCACAGATTCGGCAACGCTGCCTGCATCACGTGCGGCCATGCCGAAGTCAGGCCACGCGCAAAACGCATGAACCGGCCGCCGGATGACGAAGAAAATGGTCGGAGTGCCACGATTGGAAGGCCCGCGCAGGCCGTCTCCGCTGAATGGAAGGAAACGAACGAGTATACTTCCTGCTCTACGCCAGTACGACACCCATGTCCCCAACTCCCGCTCAATCAGGCCGTCCGGCCTACGATTCACGGCGTCTCCGGCGCATCTTCGACCGCCGCGCGGTGACCTTCGACGACGTCGCGTTCCTGCCGCGCGAGATCGCGCAGCGCATGCGTGAGCGGCTCGATTACATCAAGGTCACGCCGGCCAGCGTGCTCGACGCCGGTTGCGGCGCGGGCGAAGACCTCCCCGCGTTGCGCGAGCGCTTCCCCGAAGCGCCGGTATTTGGCACCGACCTGTCGCACGGCATGCTGACCCGTGCGTTACACCATGACTCGGGCGACACGAGCTGGCGGCGCTTCCTGCCGGCTTCGCTCGGCAAGGCGCTCGGCGCCCGCGGTCCGCGCTTCGCGCAGGCCGACTTCTCGGCGCTGCCGTTCGCGGCCGGCGCCTTCGAATTCATCTGGTCCAACCTCGCGCTGCATTGGCACTCGCGGCCCGATCTCGTGTTTCCGGAGTGGCAGCGCGTGCTCAAGGTCAACGGCCTGCTGATGTTCAGCACGCTGGGCCCCGACACGCTCAAGGAGTTGCGTGGCGCATATGCCGAGGTCGAGGCCGCACACGGCATCGCTTCGCGCAAGCATGTGATCGACTTCGTCGATATGCACGATCTGGGCGATATGCTGGTCGAGAGCGGCTTCGAAATTCCTGTGATGGATCAGGAAGTGCTCACCATTACCTATAAGTCGCCGGAGTCGCTGCTCGCGGACGTGCGTCGCTGGGGCGCCTATCCGTTCGAGCGCGCGTTCGAGCGCGAAGCGTCCGCGGGCGGCGCCGCGCGTCGGCTGCACAAGGCTTTGCTGGCGGCGCTCGAAGCGCGTCGGCGCGCCGACGGCACCCTTGCGCTGACCTTCGAGGTGATCTACGGGCACGCGTGGAAAGCCGTGCCGCGCACCACCGCCGAAGGTCACGGAATCGTGCGAATCGAGGACATCGGACGAGGTTCATCGAGGAATCGTTGAAGCGGTAAAGACGACATCTGTTATGTCTGAAATTTCCACTTCAAAAGACGCGCAAAAGCTGCGTCAAAACGGCGCGGAGGCTTGTCGCGTCGGGCTTTTGGGCCATTTGGCCCTTGCTTGTGGATGCCATGGATCGCGCCTATAATGCGTCAGTTTGTCGCCCGGAGTCCCCACATTTGGGGCGGCAGGCCGGAGGCAAAGTACTGCATGATGAGGAGACTCGGTTGTGATCGGGCGGCTGGTTCAGAGGGCCGCGCCACATGACCGAAAGCGGTGATTCGCAGGAGGCAGCGATGGAAGCATCAGATCTGCTGGCGGATTCAGAACCAGTTCTCAAGGACTGGACCATGAAACGCAACTGTTCGATATCGCCGCGGCAGTTCGTCGGTTTCTACGTGTCGCTTGCGTTGTTCTCGTTGGCAATTGCCTTCATGCTGGTTCTGGTCGGCGCCTGGCTGGTGTTGCCGTTCACCGGTATCGAATTGCTGGCGGTGGGTATCGCGTTTGCCATATACGCGCGTCATGCTGTGGATTACGAGCGCATCCGGCTGTTTCCGAACCGGCTCGTGATCGAGCAGGTCAGCGCCGAGAAGCTCACGCAGTTCGAATTCAATCCGCGCTGGGTGCGGATCGAGCCGGGCGCAACACCGCGTGACCAGATCAAACTGGTCTCGCGCGGCCAGACGATCATGATCGGGCAACATCTCGCGCAGTATCGGCGCGCGCAGTTCGCAGGTGAATTGCGTATGTGGCTCACGCATTGTTAGAGGCGTTGAGACGCGCGGCGTTCAAGGGGAGCGCGAGACAGCCTGTCGGTGGGGTCGAGGGTTTGAATGGAAAATTTGGGTAAGGAAGCTATGAAAACAATCAAGCGAGCCCTCATGGGTGTGCTGGCGATGAGCGGACTGCTTTTCGCCGGTGCAGCCCTGGCAGTGGGCGATGTTCCGGGCGGCCCTGCCGTCAACGAGATCAATCTCCAGCCGCCTGCGACAAAAATCGCTGAGGAGCTCTTCAGCCTCCACATGTTCATGCTGGTTCTGTGCCTGGTCATCTTCGTCGGCGTGTTCGGCGTGATGTTCTATTCGATCTTTGCGCACCGCAAATCGAAAGGCCACAAAGCTTCGAATTTCCACGAAAGCACCACCGTCGAAATCATCTGGACGATCGTCCCGTTTGTCATCGTCGTGCTGATGGCGCTGCCGGCCACCAAGACCGTCGTCGCGATGAAAGACACCACGAATGCCGACCTCACCGTCAAGGTCACCGGCTATCAGTGGAAATGGGGCTACGACTACGTGAAGGGCCCGGGCGAAGGCATCAACTTCCTGTCCACGCTGGCCACGCCGCGTGCGCAAACCGATGGCCGCGAGCCGATTTCCACCACGTATCTGCAGGAAGTCGACAATCCGCTGGTTGTCCCGGTCGACAAGAAAATCCGCATCATCACCACCGCGAACGACGTGGTCCACTCCTGGTACGTGCCGGCTTTCGGCGTGAAGCAGGACGCGATCCCGGGTTTCGTGCGCGACACGTGGTTCAAGGCTGACAAGACCGGTACGTTCCGCGGCTTCTGTACTGAGTTGTGCGGCAAGGAACACGCGTTCATGCCGGTGGTGGTCGAAGTGCTGTCCGCCGACGACTACGCGAAGTGGGTCGAAACGCAAAAGGCGAAATTGGCCGCAGGCCAGGACGACCCGAACAAGACCTACACGATGGCCGAGCTGATGGAACGCGGCGGCAAGGTGTACACGGCGAACTGCGCGGTCTGTCACCAGCCGAACGGCAAGGGCGCGGGCGCATTCCCGGCGCTCGACGGCAGCAAGATCGCCAACGGCCCGATCGCCGAGCACGTCAGCCTGGTGCTGAAGGGCAAGAACGCGATGCCGTCCTGGGCGCCTACGCTGAACGACGTCGAAATCGCTTCGGTGATCACGTACGAGCGTAACTCGTGGGGCAACCACACCGGCGACATTCTCCAGCCGAAGCAGATTCTGGACGCCCGCAACGGCAAGCTGCCGGAAGGCGGCAACCATCTGGCCGACGCAGCAGGTGCGGGCGCAGCGGCAAGCGGCGCGGAAGCAGCGTCGGGCGCGGCGGCGGCATCGGGAGCGGCCGCAGCGGCAGCCGGCTCGGACAGCGCGGCGGGCACGCAGGCAGCGCTGCCGGCCAGCGTCTACTTCGACACCGGCAAGAGCACACTGCCGGCCGACGCGAAAGCGGCGGTCGACGCGGCCGCAGCCTACGCGAAGGCGCATCCGGACGCGAAATTCACGCTGTCGGGCTTCACCGACGCGACCGGCTCCGCCGACGTCAACGCGAAACTCGCGAAGACCCGCGCGGAAGCCGTGCGCGACGCACTGAAAGCAGCCGGCATTGCCGAAGACCATATTATTTTAAAGAAGCCGGAAACGATCACGGGCGGCAGCGACGCGAAAGAAGCCCGGCGTGTTCAGATCAGCCCGGCCGCCTGACGTGTTCATGGTCAGCACCGCAGTATTCGCATTAGGAGATTGTCATGTCTAGCATCGGACACGATGTAACCGCGGGCCACGAGCACGTACACGGCGACCACGCCCACGAAACGCCGCATGGCTGGCGTCGTTGGCTGTTCGCAACCAATCACAAGGACATCGGTACGCTGTACCTGATCTTCTCGTTCACCATGTTCCTCTCAGGGGGCGTGATGGCGCTGATGATCCGTGCCGAACTGTTCGAGCCGGGCCTGCAGATCATGCGGCCTGAGTTCTTCAATCAGCTGACCACCATGCACGGCCTGATCATGGTGTTCGGCGCGATCATGCCGGCCTTCGTCGGCTTCGCGAACTGGATGATTCCGCTGCAGATCGGCGCGTCGGACATGGCGTTCGCGCGCATGAACAACTTCAGCTTCTGGCTGCTGCCGGTGGCTGCCGTGCTGCTGGTCGGTTCGTTCTTCGCACCGGGCGGCGCGACCGCCGCGGGCTGGACGCTGTACGCGCCGCTCTCCACGCAGATGGGCCCGGGCATGGACTTCGCGATTTTCGCGGTCCACTTGATGGGCGCTTCGTCGATCATGGGCGGGATCAACATCGTCGTGACGATCCTGAACATGCGCGCACCCGGCCTTACGCTGATGAAGATGCCGATGTTCGTCTGGACGTGGCTGATCACCGCGTACCTGCTGATCGCCGTGATGCCGGTTCTGGCGGGCGCGATCACCATGGTGCTGTTCGATCGCCACTTCGGTACGTCGTTCTTCAACGCGGCAGGCGGCGGCGACCCGGTCATGTACCAGCACATCTTCTGGTTCTTCGGGCACCCCGAGGTGTACATCATGATCTTGCCGGCGTTCGGGATCGTGTCGCAGGTGATCCCGGCATTCTCGCGCAAGCCGCTGTTCGGCTATAGCTCGATGGTGTACGCCACTTCGTCGATCGCGATTCTGTCGTTCATGGTCTGGGCGCACCACATGTTCGCCACCGGCATGCCGGTGACGGGCCAACTGTTCTTCATGTACGCGACGATGCTGATCGCCGTGCCGACCGGCGTGAAGGTGTTCAACTGGGTCGCGACCATGTGGCGCGGTTCGTTGAGCTTCGAGACGCCCATGCTGTTCGCGGTCGGCTTCCTGATCGTGTTCACGTTCGGCGGCCTGTCGGGTCTGATGCTGGCCATGGCGCCGCTCGACATCCAGTATCACGGAACATATTTCGTGGTCGCGCACTTCCACTACGTGCTGGTGGCGGGCTCACTCTTCGCGCTGTTCTCGGGGTGGTACTACTGGGCGCCGAAGTGGACTGGCTGGATGTACAACGAAACGCGCGGCAAGATCCACTTCTGGGCGTCGATGTTCTTCTTCAACCTCGCGTTCCTGCCGATGCACTTCGTCGGTTTGGCCGGTATGCCGCGTCGTTACGCGGACTACCCGGCTCAGTTCACCGACTGGAACCAGGTCATCTCGATCGGCGCTTTCGGCTTCGGTCTGGCGCAGGTCTACTTCCTGTTCGCGGTTGCACTGCCGGCCTACCGTGGCGGCGGCGAACTCGAAAAGGCGAGCGACAAGCCGTGGGACGGCGCAACGGGCCTCGAATGGACCGTGCCGAGCCCGGCTCCGTTCCACACGTTCGAACACCCGCCGACGGTCGAGTAATCGGCAGTGGGGGAGGCAACCGGTTCCGGCTGCGGCGCGATATGCCGCGAACGGAACCGGGGCAGCGGCTCAGGCGGCTGCCACCCGGCAAGTCACAAAAGTATTCAGAAAATCGAGCATGACGCGCAATCCACAGGAAAGACGGTCGCCGGAGCAGATTCGCGCGGGCAACAGGCGGATAGGTTGGGTGATGTTCGTGATCGCGGCGGTCTTTTTCGCGAGCGTCATCATCAAGCAGCGGTTCTTCACCTGAGGCGGCGGTTGCCGTCTGTTCGCAGGTTTGTTGAGGATTGAGATGTCGACGCAACCGCCGGCTCCGGCCGATCGCTCTTTTAACCGTTCCATGTTGATCAAGCTGTTCGTCGTCGCGTTGATGATGTTTGGTTTCGGTTTCGCGCTGGTGCCGATGTACCGCGCGATCTGCCAGATCACCGGCATCAACAACCTGGTGCAGCGTGATGCCACGGCGCGCGAGGCGAAGAACACGCAGGTCGACATGAGCCGCACGATTTCGATCGAATTCGATGCGAACGCGCGCGGCCCGCTGGGTTTCAAGCCTGAGCAACGCAGTCTCGACGTCCATCCGGGCGAAGTGACCACCGTGATGTACGAGGTCAGGAACGAACAGGCGCGCACGATTCAGGCGCAAGCCATTCCGAGCTACGCGCCGAAGCAGGCGACCGAGTACTTCAAGAAGATCGAATGTTTTTGCTTTACGCAGCAGACGTTGACGGCGAATCAGACGAAGCGGATGCCGGTGGTGTTCGTGGTCGATCCGAAGTTGCCGAAAGACGTGAAGACGATCACGTTGTCGTACACGTTTTTCGAATTGAACACACCGGCCGCGGCAACGGCCGGCAGCGCAACACCCACGGCTAACACGGCCAATACGGCGGCAGCCACCGCCAATCCCGCCTGACGGGTTATCCCCCGCGCAGGCTAAGGAAACCGGGACAAGATGAGCGATAACGGCAGCGCCCCGCGCAAGAGTAGTTTTGGTCAGTCGATGCGGGCCGTGTTCTGGTCGTTCTTCGGTGTGCGCAAGCGTCGTGATCTGGAAGCCGACGCCACGCAACTGAATCCGCTGCATGTGATCGCGGCGGCGCTGATCTGCGCGGCCATTTTCATCGGCGTGCTGATCCTGGTCGTGCGTGCGGTGGTGGGTTGAGACGGCTAGATGCCGCGATAGTGACGGGCGCAGCAGCGCCCACGAATTAGAGTGAAGCGGTGCGGGTTCGACGCGCCGCCGAAGATACAGCCGGTGATTCCGGAACAACTGGACTGAAGTGGAGAATCAAGAATGAGCGGTCAAAACGAGAGCCCGTACTATTTCGTACCGCATCCGTCGCGGCATCCGATCAGCGCCGCTGCCGGGTTGCTGGTCATGCTCGGATCGCTTGCGGCCTGGATCAACGACCACGACTGGGCGCCGATCGGCGTGGTAGTCGGCTTGTTGTGGCTGCTCTTTACGCTGTGGCACTGGTTCGGCGACGCGATCGCGGAATCGGAAGGCGGCATGTACGGCAAGAATGTCGACAAGTCGTACCGCTGGAGCATGAGCTGGTTCATCTTTTCTGAAGTGATGTTCTTCGGCGCGTTCTTCGGCGCACTGTTCTACGCGCGTGAAATTGCGCTGCATCAACTGGGCAGCCTCGACTTCAAGCTAATCTGGCCGGACTTCTCGGCGGTGTGGCCGAACAACGGTCCGGCAGCGCTGGTCTCGACCTTCAAGTCGATGCAGCCGTGGCCGGTGCCGACCATCAATACCGCGCTGCTGCTGTCGTCGGGCGCAACGTTGACGGTCTCGCACCACGCGCTGCGTGAGGATCATCGCAAGAAGGCGATCATCTGGCTGGCGGCTACGCTGGTGCTCGGCGTCTGCTTCCTGTTCCTGCAAGGCTTCGAGTATTTCCACGCGTACAACGAACTGAATCTGACGCTGTCGTCGGGCGTGTATGGATCGACCTTCTTCCTGCTCACGGGCTTTCACGGTTTCCACGTGTTCCTCGGCGGCACGATGCTGGCGGTGGTGCTGGTGCGCCTGATTCGCGGCCACTTCACGGCGGAGCATCATTTCGCGTTCGAAGGCGCGGCGTGGTACTGGCACTTCGTGGACGTCGTGTGGCTCGGGCTGTACGTCGTCGTGTACTGGCTGTAAGCAGGTGATCTGGCAGTCTGGCCTGCGCCGACCGGCAAACCGGAATGTGTGCAGGCCGTTCGCGTGACGTTCTTCGGGGCGTGGCGCACGAGCAGTATGCAAAGCAACGCAAGCAGCGCCGCCCTCGACCCTGTCAGGGCGGCGTTTTGTTTGGCGGCGTGGGAAGCGTGGAGAGCTTGAAAGGTCGGGCTCAGCGCCCGTAGGGAATGCCGGTCGACTGAATCCAGCCCATCCAGTGAGCGAACAGGATGAACAGGAACAACGAGATCGACAGGCCCACCCGCGTGGCGAGCGACCAGACCATCCGCTTGGTTTTGCCCTTGTCATGCATCATGAAATACAGCGCCGACACCATGCTGGCGATGATCAGGACGAAGGCGATGGGAACGAGAATGTGCATGGAACCAGCTGAAACCCGAAAGCGCAGAGGCAAGACGTTTATTATCGCACCGCGCGCCGGCGTTTGCCGTAGCTTCCAGACGGCCTCGCGAGTCGCGTCAAAGGAGTGCGGTCGATGAAATTCCGCCTCATTCCCGCGCTGCTGATTCTGCTCGTGATCGTGGTGACGGTGCGGCTCGGTTTCTGGCAGCGCGATCGCGCGCATCAGAAAGAAGCGCTCGAGGCGCACATCTCGCAGTTCGAGAACGCGTCGGCGCAGACGCTGGGTAGCACGCCGCTTGCACTGAAGGACATCGAGTTTCATCGGGTAAAAGCGCGTGGCAGTTTCGTCGCGGACAAGGTCGTCTACCTCGATAATCGTCCGTATAACGATCAGCCGGGCTTTTACGTCGTGATGCCTTTTAAACTGGCCGGCGGCGGCTACGTGCTGGTGAATCGCGGCTGGTTGCCGCGCAACATGAGCAATCGCGAAACCATCGCGCCGTACAGTACGCCGCAGGGCGAGATCCAGATCGAGGGCATTGCGCGGGCCGACGCCACGCGCGCGTTCGAGTTGGGACAGGGCGGCTCGGCCGAGCATCAGTTGATCCGTCAGAATCTGGATACCGCCGCCTACGCCGCCGAAACCGGCTTGCCGCTGCAACCGTTCGTGATCCAGCAATTGAGCGACGACGGCGACAAACTGGTACGCGATTGGCCCGCGCCGGACAACGGCGTCGAGCGCAACTACGGCTATATGTTCCAGTGGTGGGGCATGGCGGCCGCCGCGCTGGTGTTCGGTCTGTATGCCGCGCGCCGGGCGGGCAGAAAAGCGCCGGTGTCCGGCGCATAACGCAAGCACAGCACAAGCGGTTTCGCGCGAGCTCGTCAGGGCACGACGCGAACCGCGCAATCATTGAAGTGAGGTCCTGTAGTGTCGACGCAATCCCCCCGTACGCCGCAAGCCGGCAAATCCGCCACGCCGAAAGCGATGCCAGGCCAGCCCAACGGCAAGGGCTCATGGCAACGCGGCCGCTGGGTCCTGCTGCTGCTGGCGGTGATCTGCGCGGCACCGATCGCCGTGTCCTATTTCACCTATTACGTGATCAAGCCGGCCGGCGGCAAGACGAACTACGGCACGCTGGTCGAGCCGCAGCGCCCGATCCCCGAATCGCTGACGGTTACCGGAGAAGACGGCAAGCCGCTCAAGCTGGCCACGCTACGCGGCAAATGGCTGATGATCTCGGTCGACAGCAGCGCGTGCGACAAAGCCTGCGTCACGAAGCTCTATTTCATGCGACAAATCCGCACAGCCCAGGGCCCGGAACGCGAGCGCGTCGTGCAAGTGTGGCTGCGCACCGATGCGGGCCATGTCGGTGACGTGATACAAAAGGCGTATCCGGACACCGACATGCTGATCGCCGATCCGGCCCAGGTCTCCGCCTGGCTGCCGGCCGACACCGGCACACAGGCGACCGACCACATCTATCTGGTCGATCCGAACGGCAATCTGATGATGCGTTTCCCGAAAGATCCGAACCCGAGCAAGATCAAGGGCGACGTGACCAAGCTGCTCAAATGGTCGACCATCGGCTGATGCGGCAACAAAGGTAAGAGAGAGATGTTCGTACTGCAACTGGCCCTGATCGGCTTGTGTATCGCGTTGTTGCCGTTGTCCTACGTGTGGGTCAAGGCCGACGACAACAAATTTCGCAAGCTGGTCTGGCTGACCACTTTTCTGACGCTCGATCTGGTGATGTTCGGCGGCTTCACGCGCCTCACCGATTCCGGGCTCGGTTGTCCCGACTGGCCGGGGTGCTACGGCACGTCGTCGCCGTTCATCGCGCATGCGGCGATCAGCGCGGCGCATCGATTGATGCCCACTGGGCCGGTCAGTTTGACGAAGGCCTGGATCGAGATGATCCACCGTTATTTCGCCATGGCGATCGGCGTGCTGATCATCGCGCAGACGATCATCGCTTGGACCGCGCGCATCAAGCGCCGCCCGCTCCATGTGTCGCAGTGGTGGCCGACCGCGCTGCTGCTGCTGATCCTCGTGCAGGGCGCGTTCGGCGCGTGGACCGTGACGATGAAACTGCAACCGGTCATCGTGACCACGCATCTGCTGCTCGGTCTCGCGCTGCTCGGCACGCTCGGCTGGCTGGCCGCGCGGCAAACGCCGCTGCCCGCCTACGAGCCCGAAGCCGCGCGCTGGCGCGTCGCGGCGCTCGCGGGCCTCGTGCTGCTGGTCGCGCAAATCGCGTTGGGCGGCTGGGTCAGCACGAACTACGCGGTGCTCGCCTGTACCGACTTCCCGACCTGCAACGGCCAATGGATTCCGCCGATGGACTTCGCGCACGGCTTTCACCTGTGGCGCGCGCTCGGTATGACCGGTGACGGTGAGATGATCACGCAGGACGCTTTGGTCGCGATCCACTGGACGCATCGCACATTCGCGATCGTGGTGGTCGCGTATCTGGTCTGGTTCGCGTTGAAATTGCGCCGTTTCGAGTCGCTGCGGCGGCCGGCGGATGGCGTACTGCTGGTGGTGCTGATCCAGTTCATCACCGGCTTGTCGAACATCGTTCTGCAATGGCCGTTGCCCATTGCGGTGGCGCATAACGGGGGGGCCGCGATCCTGCTGCTTTTGCTCGTTATGTTAAACTTTCGGATCGCTTATAGCCGTCCCGGCCGCGCCGCGCTTCCTGCGCGCGATGCCGCGCCAGCGTGACTCCACATGGACAGCACAACACTCTCCCAAACGCCCGGTAGCCGGGTCTCCCAGTATCTCGCCCTGACGAAGCCGCGCGTCACGCAACTCGCCGTGTTCTGCGCTGTCATCGGTATGTTTCTGTCCACGCCCGGCATGGTGCCGTGGACCGCGCTGATCGGCGGCACCGTCGGTATCTGGTTGCTGGCCGGCGCCGCGTTCGCGATCAACTGCCTGGTCGAACAGAAAATCGACGCGAAGATGCGGCGCACGTCGTGGCGTCCGTCGGCACGCGGCGAAATCACCACCACGCAGATTCTGTCGTTCTCCGCCGTGCTCGGCGGGCTCGGCATGTGGACGCTCTACACGTTCGCGAATCCGCTGACCATGTGGCTCACACTGGCTACCTTCGTCGGTTATGCGGTCATCTATACGCTGTTGCTCAAGCCGGCCACGCCGCAGAACATCGTGATCGGCGGCGCTTCGGGCGCCATGCCACCGGCGCTCGGCTGGGCTGCGGTCACCGGTCACGTGCCGGGCGACGCGTGGATCCTCGTGCTGATCATTTTCGTGTGGACGCCGCCGCATTTCTGGGCGCTCGCGCTGTATCGCCGCAAAGACTACGAAAACGCCGGCCTGCCGATGCTGCCGAACACGCACGGCGAACAGTACACGCGCCTGCATATTCTGCTGTACTCGGTGATCCTGTTCGCGGTCACGATGATGCCGTTCATCTCCGGCATGAGCGGCGTGGTGTACCTCGCGGCCGCCGTGCTGCTCGGCGCCATATTCCTTGCGTACGCCTGGAAGATCTACCGGGAGTACTCGGACGATCTCGCGCGCAAGATGTTCCGTTATTCGATCGTCTATCTGTCGCTGCTGTTCGCCGCGCTGCTGATCGACCACTATGCGCGCGTCCTGATCGGCGCGTAATACCACACCATGTTCAAGAACCGCTTCGCACGCAGCGCGCGTGCCGCTGTGATGGCCTGCGCGCTCGGCGCCGCGTTGATCGCCGCAGGCTGCGGAAAACAGCCGCCGGCGTTCACGAATCTCGACATCACTGGCAACACGCAATTCGGCAGCAACTTCTCGTTGCCCGACACGTCCGGCCAGGTTCGCACCATGGCCGACTACAAGGGCAAAGTGGTGGTGCTGTTCTTCGGCTACACGCATTGCCCGGACGTTTGCCCGACCACCATGGCCGAGCTCTCGCAGGCGCTTCAGCAACTCGGGCCGGACGCCGCAAAGCGCGTGCAGGTGCTGTTCGTCACCGTCGATCCCGAACGCGATACACCGGCGTTGCTCGCGCAATATGTGCCGGCGTTCAATCCGACCTTCGTCGGCTTGCGTCCGGCGGATCAGGCGCAGCTCACCAAGGTCACGAAAGATTTCCGCGTCTACTACGCGAAGGTGCCGGGCAAGACGCCGGACAGCTACACGATGGATCACACGGCTGCGAGCTATGTGTTCGATACGGACGGCAAGTTGCGTCTGTTCGCGCGCGACGGCCAGGGCGCAACGCCCTGGGTGCACGATATCAAGCTGCTGCTCGATTGATGCCGTGATGGACGCGGGTGCGTGCCTGCAGCATGTACCCGTTTGCTACCCGGCCTAATTGAGTACCCGCGAGTACTCGCGGGTACTCGCCGCGTCAAACTTCAACGCTTCAATTCGCGCAGCCTCAACCTCGCTCGTTTCATTCCTTCCGTACGACCCTCAAGCCGGCATCGGCAAATTCAAACCCGGCGCCAGCCGCGTCGCCTTGAACTCCGTCACCTCGTAGCGTGCGATCTGCTGCACCGCGAACGGGTCGCTGGCGAGAATCGCATCCAGTTTTTCACGTTCGACGCCCGCTGCCAGAATGATGCCGCCATCGCGCGGCACCTTCGGCCCGGCCGCGATGAACACGCCTGCTTCGAACTGTCTTGTCAGAAACGCACGATGCGCTTCGAGCACGTCGTCGACGCGTTCGAGCGATGCGATATAGCTCAGGTTGATGACGTACATGATGGTTCTCTTTTCTCCCAGGCGTCGATTATCGGTCAGCGGACGACTTATTGCGCGCGATCAACCCGATCGCCTGCGACGCCGTGAAGCAATCGGTTTCCTTACAACATGCCTCAAGTTGCCTGCACGCCATGCCGTTATAAATGAAGCAATCGTTTGCGGGCAGTCGCGGCGACGAACCACGCGCCCGCATTCGTCATGCTGAAGCAAGCTGAATACGGATCACACGAGAGAGACCATAACAATGAGCAGGATGAGTTTGAATCGCAAACTGTGGCTATCGCTCGCACTTGTCTGGCTGGGTTTGCTCGGCGTCGGGCTATGGAGCGCGGTCGAAACACGTAGCACGATGCTGGCCGAGCGCAAGGCGGGCATGGTGAACCTCGTCGACGCGGCGCAGGGCGTCGTGAACGGTTATTACACGCTGTCGCAGGGCGGCAGGATGAGCGAGGCCGACGCGCAGCGCGAAGCGCTCGCCCGTCTCGCGACCATGCGTTACGGCGAATCCGGCTACCTGTTCGTGATGGATTCGAAGCCGGTCGTGCTGATGCACCCGACGCTGCCGCAAATGACCGGCAAACCCGTCGGCGATTTCAAGGACCCGGACGGCAAGCTGCTGTACGTCGCGATCGTCGACGCGGCCAAAGCCAGCGGCCGCGGCTTTGCCGAATATCGCGGACGTCTGCCGCACAGCGAAACGGCGGTGCCGAAAATCAGCTACGTGGTGCGTTTCGCGCCGTGGGACTGGAACATCACGAGCGGCGTGTTCATCAAGGATATCGACACGGTCTACTACGAGACCTTGGCGCTGCATCTCGCCGTGGTGCTGGTGATCGGCGCGATCATCACGCTCGCTATGCTGCTGATCATCCGCAATGTGCGCGCGAGCCTCGGCGGCGAGCCGGATCAGGCGGCGCGGATCGCAGCGAGCATCGCACAAGGCGATCTGACGCAGGTCGTCGATGTGCGTCCGCAGGACACGACCAGCATGATGGCGGCGATGCATGGCATGCAGGATCGCTTGCAGCGGACCATCGGCGAGATTCGTCGCTCGTCGGAATCGATCGCCTCGGCGACGCAGCAGATTGCCGCGGGCAATAACGATCTGTCGCAGCGTACCGAGCAACAGGCGGCGTCGTTGCAGGAAACCGCGGCGAGCATGGAAGAGCTGACCGCGACGGTCAAGCAGAACGCCGACAACGCGCGTCAGGCGAGCGGGCTCGCGCACAACGCATCCGAAATCGCGACTCGCGGCAACGACGTCGTGAGCCGCGTGATCGGCACGATGGGCGAGATCAACGACAGCTCGAGGCAGATCGCGGACATCATCGGCGTGATCGAAGGGATCGCGTTTCAGACCAATATTCTCGCGTTGAATGCGGCCGTGGAAGCCGCGCGCGCCGGTGAGCAGGGCCGTGGTTTCGCGGTCGTCGCAGGCGAGGTGCGCAGCCTTGCGCAGCGTTCCGGTACGGCAGCCAAGGAGATCAAGCAGTTGATCGGCGCGTCGGTGGAGCGCGTGCATAACGGCTCGACACTGGTGCAGCAGGCCGGCACGACGATGGGCGAGATTCTGCAGGCGGTGCAGCGCGTCACCGACATCATGGGTGAGATCGCGGCGGCGTCGGAAGAGCAAAGCACGGGCATCGCGCAGGTCGGCCGCGCTGTCACGCAGATGGACGAAGTCACGCAGCAGAACGCGGCGCTAGTCGAACAGGCTGCGGCGGCCGCTGCTTCGTTGCAGGATCAGGCAGGGCGGTTGCGCGATACGGTGAGTGCGTTTCGAGTGGCTGGCGGGGCAACGGCGGGTTCGTCGGTTTCGGTAGCGGCGACGCGGCTCGCGGCGGCCACTTCGCGCGACGCCAAACCGGCGGCCGCGCAAAGCGCTTCGAAGCGGGTTACTAACGCGACTGGCTCGGCGCGAACTCATACACCGGCTCCGGCTCCGGCTCCGGCTCCGGTATCGGTCCAGGTCGAACCGAAGCTGTCGGCTTCCGCTGCACCCGTGGCATCGAATCCACCGGCAGCGGGCGCGAAGCTCGCAGCAAACGCAAGGCCGACGCCGGCTCCGAGTCCGGCGCGTGCCGCCGCCGAACCGGCAAAAACAGCTTCGTCCGACGAAGACTGGACGACGTTCTAACGAAGCCCAACCCGGCCGCGTGACGATCCGCACGCGGCCGCTCACGATGCATACCTATATGCCATCGTGATATTTCCCATCTCGCCGGGCATATGAGACCATTTGCGGTCCAGTTGGCGCCGCTCTGCCAAAAGCAGCACGCGCGCCCACTTTCACCCGAATCTGACACCGATCAGAGCGTCGATCAGCCCACCTGATCGACAGGAACCAGCGAGAATCACATGCAGCGCAGAAACATCCTCAAAGCCCTCTCCGCAGTGATCGCCGGCGCGGCGATCGTGACCAGCGTCGGCGCATATGCCGACGACAAAGTGATCAAGGTCGGCACCATCGGCGGCCCGGACGCGCAAATCTGGCAAGTCGTCACCCAGGTCGCGAAGCGCGAAGGTCTCAACGTGAAGGTCGTCGAATTCAACGACTACGTGCAGCCGAACGCCGCACTCGACGCGGGCGATCTCGACGCGAACAGCTTCCAGCATCAGCCTTACCTCGACAGCCAGGTCAAGCAACGCGGCTACAAGATCGTCAACGCCGGTCTCACGTACATCTCGCCGCTCGGCATCTATTCGAAGAAACTGAAGTCGGTGAAGGATCTGCCGCAAGGCGCGAAGGTCGCGGTGCCGAACGACCCGTCGAACGAAAATCGCGCGCTGCTGTTGCTGCAGGCGCAAGGCGTGATCAAGCTGAAGGCCGGCGCGGGCACGAACGGCAATAACGCCACGCCGCTCGACGTCGCCGACAATCCGAAGAAGGTCAAGCTCGTCGAACTCGACGCCGCGCAACTGCCGCGTTCGCTGTCGGACGTCGATGCTGCTGTGATCAACACGAACTTCGCGCTGGCCGCCGGCCTGCAGCCGACCAAAGACGCGATCGCGCTCGAAGACATCCACAGCCCGTACGCGAACCTGATCGCCGTGCGTGCGCAGGACAAAGACAAGCCGTGGGTGAAGAAGCTGGTCGCCGCTTATCAGTCGGAAGACGTGCGCCAGTTCATCAAGGCGCAGTTCAAGGGTTCGATGGTGCCGTCGTTCTAAGCGGCTGAATTACCCGAGCGGTAGCGGGCGCGTGCCGACACAGCACCGCCCGTTTCCGCCAGCCTACGAGCCTGCAAACCCGCAAACCCGCAAGCCCGCAAACCGACAAGCCGACAAGCCGACAAGCCGACAAGCCGACAAGCCGACAAGCCGACAAGCCGACAAGCCGACAAGCCGACAAGCCGACAAGCACCGCTCGACACGGGCCACCAAGCGAGCGCATCGAACCGCGCTCGGCGCATCGCGCGCCACCTCGCTGCTACAACCCCAACTCCCAGCGCTCGATCGTCAGCTCCTTGCCGAAGCGACGCTCCGGCGCCGTGCCGGCCAGCGTAAAACCCATGCGCTCGCACAAGCGTCGTGGCTCGGCAAGCGAAAGCTCGGTGGTCAGCGTGAGCTTCGTATAGCCGGCGCGCCGCGCGAAGCGCACACATTCGTTGATCAGTTGCGTGCCGATGCCGAGCCGCTGCAAATCCGGCTCGACCCACAAGAGCCGCACGCCCGCCACCGTCGTCGACACCCCGACGATGCACACCGAGCCGACCACCACACCCTCCTGATCGGCGACCCAGCACATCTCGCGCACCGGATCGCCGCGCTGCGTGTAATCCGCGACGACCCGCGCCAGCAACCCCTCGAACGAACGATCCCAGCCGTATTGCGCCGCAAACCACTGCGCCTGCCGATGCACGAGCCAGCCGCATTCACCGGGACGCGGCTGGCGCAGCAGCACGAGCTCGTGCGACGGCTGCGCGCGCAACATCCGCTCGATCAGCTTCATCGCACCGATCAACTGTTCCTGGGAGAGTGGCGTGAGACCTTGAAGCAGCGCCGACACCTCTTCGATCGCCGCGGTATCGAGCGGTGCGTAGGCCGCGTGGCCATTGTCGGTGAGGGCGATCAGCGACTGCCGGGCGTCCGTCTCCGACGGGCGCCGCGTGATCAGATTGCGTCGTTCGAAGCTGGTCAGCAGGCGGCTCAGATAACCGCTATCGAGGCCGAGCGCGCGCCCGAGCACCGAAGCCGTTTGCGCACGTCCGCGCGAGAGCTCGTGCAGCACGCGCACTTCCGTCAGCGAAAACGCGCTTCTTGCCAAATGCTCATGCAGCGCGCCAATGTGCTGGGTGTAGAAGCGGTTGAAATGGCGGACGGCCTGAGCGCGCCGCAGCGCCTCGGAATCTGTCAAATGCTGCTCCCCGGGGAATTATTTTGGCCTCGTATCCAGCACTATATTGGAACGTATCTTATTAAAAAAGCGGCGCCGACCCCGAGGTAGACGAATTGGTATCAGACAGGTATCAAGCGCGGTTTTCATCAGACTAGTAGAGGGCGAGCGTGGGCTCCGTCAACGCGCTTTCAGAAGCCTGAATACGGGTAAGTCCTGGGCTCCAGGAAGCCCCGTCCAGCACCCTCTCAAACCTCGCAAACGCTTGTTGCATAAGGCTTTTGGCCGATCTAGACCAGACTGATACCAGTTGATTGACTGGTATTATGTTGGTTATATAATGGGCTCTCATTTTTCGTTGGCCGAGATTCCCACAACGGCCCCCGGAGCCCCATGGAAACTCGCTGGTCCGCACTGATGCCTGACGCTCGCAACGTCACGCCGCTCTATTTGCAGCTCGCGCGCAATCTGGCGACGGCGATCCATTGTGGCGTCTGGTCGGCGGGCGAGGCGCTGCCGTCGGAGCGGACCTTGTCGGACGCGATCGGCGTGTCGCGTATCACCGCACGCAAGGCGATCGAACTGCTGGTCGAGCAAGGCTTGATCCGGCGCGCTCGCGGTGCGGGCAGCTTCATTACGCCGCGGGTCGAAGATCCGCTGTCGCGCCTCACCGGTTTCACCAAGAAGATGCAGCAACGCGGTTTCCGGCCGGATTCGGTGTGGCTCGAGCGCGATATCCGCGCCGCCAATCGTGACGAGCTGGTGCATCTGGGCTTGTCGCCCGGCGCGGCAGTGGCGAGTTTGCGGCGCCTGCGGCGCGCGGACGGCATCGTGATGGCGGTCGAGCATTCCGCGCTGCCGGCGGCGATCGTGCCCGACCCGCAAGCGATCGGCGTGTCGCTCTACGCGCATCTGGAACAACGCGGTCAGGCCGTGGTACGCGCGTTGCAGCACTTTCGCGCCGTCAACGCGTCGAGTGAGATTGCTTCGCTGATGGACCTCGAACCGCGCTCCGCGCTGCTGGTCATTACCCGCATCGGCTATAGCGCGGACCAGCGCGCCATCGAACTGACCGACACCTATTGCCGCGACGATTACTACGACTTCGTCGCCGAGTTGCGAACCTGACCGGCTGATCCGCCGGCGGGCCGCAAGGCCCACCGGGCGACGCGGCGATATCGCGCGCGGTTCGGCCACACCCCCGTATTACGCCTGACCAGAGAGACTCATGCTGACCGGAAACATACTCACCACCGATGGGTGGATTCACGGCACGCTCGAATACGAAAACGGCCGCATCACGGCACTGACCGGCGCCCGCGTCGATCCGTCGACCAACGACGCGCCGTACATCCTGCCGGGCTTCATCGATCTGCACGTGCATGGCGGCGGCGGTTCCGACGTAATGGAAGCCGGCGACGCGATCGAGGTGATCGCCCGCACGCATGCGCGCTACGGCACGACCAGCCTGCTCGCCACCACCATGACCGCGCCGCGCGACGAACTGATGAACGTGGTCGCCGGTCTCGGCAACAACGCGAAAGTCCGCACGCCCGGCGGCGCGCGCGTGCTCGGCGTGCATCTGGAAGGGCCGTACATCAATCCCGGCAAACTCGGCGCGCAACCCGACGCGGCGGTCTCCGCGGTGATGGAAGAAGTGCTGAAGTATCTGTCGATCGCACCGATTCGCGTGGTCACGCTGGCGCCGGAAATTGCCGGCCACATGGAGATCATCTCCGCGATGGCGGCGCGCGGCGTGCGCGTGCAGCTCGGCCATTCGCTCGGCACCTACGACGACGCCGTCGCGGCGCTCAAGCACGGCGCCTGCGGCTTCACGCATCTGTTCAACGCGATGTCGCCGCTGCATCACCGCAATCCCGGGCTCGTCGGCGCCGCGCTCGCGCATGCCGAATTCGCCGAAATCATTCCCGATCTGCTGCACGTGCATCCGGGTGCGATCCGCGCCGCGTTGCGCGCGATTCCGCGCCTGTATGTGGTGACGGACAGCACCTCGGCCACCGGCATGCCGGACGGCGAATACCGCCTCGGCAGCCAGCACGTCACCAAGTGTCTCGGCGGCGTGCGTCTGGCCGACGGCACGCTCGCCGGCAGCACGCTGACCATGGATCAGGCGCTGCGCAATCTCGTCTCGATCGGCTTGCCGATCGCCGATGTATCAAACCGTTTGTCGCGCTACGCCGCCGACTATCTCGGCATCGAAGACCGCGGCCGCATCGCGCGCGGCGCATGGGCCGACGTGGTCGTGTTCGATCGTGAACTGGCGTTGACCGCGACTTACGTCGAAGGAGAAGCAATTGTCGAATATGCTTAAAGAGGCGCTGGCGTCCGCTGAAACGGTCGCCGCGCAACTCACGGACACCTCGCGCGTCGAGGCCTTGGCCGCGAAGCTCGCGCAGCAGCCGCGCCATGTTGCGCTCACCGTCGCGCGCGGCAGTTCGGACCACGCGGCGAGCTACTTCGCCAGCTTGACCATGAGCCGCCTCGGCGTGCCGGTCGCGTCGCTGCCGATGTCGGTCGCGACGCTCCAGCAAGCGCCGCTGCAAGTGCGCGATCAGCTCGCGCTGGCGTTTTCGCAGTCGGGCAAGAGCCCGGATCTGGTCGGCACGATGCAGGCGCTGCGCGAAGCCGGCGCGCTGACCGTCGCCGCGGTGAACGCGCCCAGCTCGCCGTTGGCCGATGCGTGCGAGTGGCATCTGCCGCTCGTCGCCGGTCCGGAACTGAGCGTCGCGGCCACCAAGAGCTATATCGCGATGCTGTCGATCTCCGCGCAACTGGTCGCGCATTGGCAGCAAGACGCCGACCTGCTCGCCGCGTTGAACACGCTGCCCGACGCGCTGCGAACGGCGGGCACGCTCGACTGGAGTCAAGCCGTCGACGAATTGCGCGGCGTCGAACGCATGATCGTGATCGGCCGCGGTCTGGGTCTCGCGATCGCGCAGGAAGCCGCCCTCAAGCTGAAGGAAACCTCCGGTATTCAGGCCGAAGCGTTTTCGAGCGCGGAAGTGCGTCATGGTCCGATGGAATTGATCGACCGCGACTATCCGCTGCTGGTGTTCGCACCGCGCGGACCCGAGCAGGCCGGCCTGCTGCAACTCGCCCGCGACATGCGTGCGCGCGGCGCCAACGTGCTGCTCGCGGCGCCTGCCGACGTGGCGGAAGCCACGCTGCCGCTCGCGACCACCGCTCATGCGGCGCTCGATCCGATCGCCGCGATCCTGTCCTTTTACGTGATGGCCGCCGGCCTTGCCGCCGCACGCGGGCGCAATCCCGATGCGCCGCGCCATCTCAACAAAGTCACCGAAACTCACTGACGAGAAATCAGATGCGACGTGTCGAGGAGTCCCGCTTGATGAGCCCCACTGCAGGCCATATTGTTTTGCTCGCGCCGATGACCGGTCCGGTCGTGCCGCTGGCGAAGGTGCCCGACCCGGTGTTTTCGGGCGGCATGTTCGGCGACGGCATCGGCGTCGATCCGCTCGAGGGGCGGCTCGTCGCGCCGTGCGACGGCACCGTCACGCATCTCGCGCGCACGGGTCATGCAGTCACGCTGGCCACCGCCGAAGGCGCGGAAATTCTGCTGCATATCGGTATCGACACGGTCGAACTGAACGGCAAGGGCTTTGCGCCGATGGTCGCGCAAGGCGCCCACGTGCGTGCCGGCGACATCCTGATCGAGTTCGACCAGGATCAGGTCGCGCTGAACGCGCCGAGCCTGGTATCGGTGATCGCGATTGCCAATTCGGACGCGTTCGAAATCGTCGAGCGCGTGGAAGGCGGCATGCTGAAAGCCGGTGAGACGCCGCTGCTGGTGCTGCGTGCCCGCGACGGCGCTGTCGCCGAAGCGTCGCGCCAGGCGAGCGCCACGAATGTCACGGAAGAAGCGCGTCAGCAGGTCACGCTGGTTCACGCGGGAGGCTTGCATGCGCGTCCGGCGGCGCGTGCTCGCGAAGCGGCGCGCGGTTTCGACGCACGCGTCGAAGTACGTTACGAAGGGCGCAAGGCGGCGATCGAAAGCGTGGTCGGTTTGCTCGGGCTGGGTGCGGGCGAAGGCGCGACCGTCGAATTGCTCGGCGTCGGCCCGCAAGCCAAGGCCGCGATCGAAGCGATTGCTCATGAATTGACGCGTGAAGCGCACGGCGAAGTCGAGGAAAAACCGGCCCGTCAAAGCTCGCCCGCGCCGCAAGCGGTGGCGCATCCGGCGGGTGAAGCGCTCGCGCCGAATACGCTCGCGGGCGTGTGCGCGGCGCCGGGCGTCGCGGTCGGCAAGCTGGTGCGTTGGGACGACGCTGACATCGATCCGCCGGAGAAGGCGAACGGCAGCTCGGCGGCGGAAAGCCGTCTGCTCGACAAGGCGATTGCCACCGTCGACGCGGACCTCGGCACGACCGTACGCGATGCGTCGCAACGCGGTGCGGTCGGTGAGGCGGGGATTTTCGCGGTGCATCGCGTGTTGCTCGAAGATCCGACGCTGCTCGACGCGGCGCGTGATCTGATCAGTCTCGGCAAGAGCGCCGGGTTTGCGTGGCGCGACGCGATTCGCGCGCAGATCGCGATCCTGTCGAACATCGAAGACGCGTTGCTCGCCGAACGTGCCGCCGATCTGCGCGACATCGAAAAACGCGTGCTGCGCGCACTGGGTTATACGAACGCAGCGGCACGTGTGCTGCCGGAAGAAGCCGTGCTCGCGGCGGAAGAATTCACGCCGTCGGATCTGTCGACGCTGGATCGGTCGCGTGTCACGGCACTCGTCATGGCACGCGGCGGGGCGACCTCGCACGCGGCGATTCTCGCGCGTCAGGCCGGGATTCCCGCGCTGGTTGCCGTCGGCGATGCATTGCACGCGATTCCCGAAGGCACGCAAGTCGTGGTGAACGCGACCGCCGGCCGGCTGGAGTTCGCGCCGACCGAAGTCGATGTGGAACGTGCGCGCACGGAACGCAGCCGCCTCGCCAATGTGCGCGAAGCGAACCGCCGCACGTCGCAGCAAGCGGCGGTGACCGCCGACGGTCACGCGATCGAAGTGGCGGCGAACATCGCCACGCTCGACGACGCCAAAATCGCCGTCGACAACGGCGCCGATTCCGTCGGCCTGCTGCGCACCGAGCTGCTGTTCATTCATCGCGCGGCGGCGCCGACCACGGACGAGCATCGGCAGAGCTATCAGTCGATCGTCGACGCGTTGAGCGGGCGCACCGCGATCATTCGTACGCTCGATGTCGGCGCCGACAAGGAAGTCGATTACCTGACGCTGCCGCCCGAACCGAATCCGGCGCTCGGCCTGCGCGGCATTCGCCTCGCGCAAGTGCGCCCGGATCTGCTCGACGATCAGCTGCGCGGTCTGCTGGCCGTGCAGCCGTTCGGCGCCGTGCGCATTCTGCTGCCGATGGTGACCGACTCGGGTGAGTTGATCCGCATCCGCAAACGCATCGACGAATTCGCCCGCGAGTTGGGCCGCACGGAACCGATCGAAGTCGGCGTCATGATCGAAGTGCCGTCGGCAGCCTTGCTGGCCGACCAGCTGTCGCAGTACGCGGACTTTCTGTCGATCGGCACCAACGATCTGACGCAGTACACGCTCGCGATGGACCGCTGCCAGGCCGACCTCGCCGCGCAAGCCGACGGCTTGCACCCAGCCGTGTTGCGCCTGATTGCGGCCACCGTGCAAGGGGCGGCGAAGCATGGCAAGTGGGTCGGCGTGTGCGGCGCGCTGGCGGGCGATCCGGTGGCGATGCCGCTGCTCGTCGGCCTCGGCGTGACCGAGCTGTCGGTCGATCCCGTGTCGGTGCCGGGCATCAAAGCGCGCGTGCGCAATCTCGATTATCAGTTGTGTCGCCAGCGCGCCCAGGATGCCTTGGCGCTCGAATCGGCACAGGCGGTAAGAGCAGTGAGCCGCGAAACCTGGCCGCTGGACTGAGCACCCCACAGTCCGCAGCCGGCTTCGCAGAACGAAGACGTGTAGCTAGAAAATTCAACGACAACAGTCGACCACGAGACTAAGGATTGGAGGTATCGATGGATGGGAATCCGTTTCTGAAGATTCAGCGCCTGGGACGCGCGCTGATGCTGCCGATTGCGGTGCTGCCGGTTGCCGGCCTGCTGCTGCGCCTCGGCCAACCCGATGTGTTCAACATCAAGATGATCGCCGACGCCGGCGGCGCGATTTTCGACAACCTGCCGCTGCTGTTCGCGATCGGCGTGGCGGTCGGCTTCGCGAAAGACAACAACGGCGTGGCGGGTCTCGCGGGCGCGATCGGTTATCTGATCGAAGTCGCGGTGATGAAGGACATCAACGACAAGCTGAACATGGGCGTGTTGTCGGGGATCATCGCGGGTATTGTCGCGGGCTTGTTGTACAACAAGTACAAGGACATCAAGCTGCCCGATTACCTCGCGTTCTTCGGAGGGAAACGCTTCGTGCCGATTGTCACGGGGGTGGTCTGCCTGGTGCTCGGCATAGCGTTCGGGTACGTGTGGCAACCGGTGCAAGCCGTGATCGATTCGGCCGGGCATTGGCTGACTACCGCGGGTGCGCTCGGCGCGTTCGTGTTCGGCGTGCTGAACCGTCTGCTGCTCGTCACGGGTCTGCATCACATTCTCAATTCGCTGACGTGGTTCGTGTTCGGCACGTTCACGCCGCCGGGCGGCGTCGCGGTGACGGGCGATCTGCACCGCTTCTTTGCCGGCGACCCGACGGCCGGAACGTTCATGACGGGCTTCTTCCCGGTCATGATGTTCGGTCTGCCGGCCGCCTGTCTGGCGATGTTCCATGAAGCGCCGAAGGAACGCCGTGCAGTGGTGGGCGGTTTGCTTTTCTCGATGGCCCTCACGTCGTTCCTGACGGGCGTGACCGAGCCGATCGAATTCAGCTTCATGTTCCTCGCACCGGTGCTGTATGTGATTCACGCGCTGTTGACCGGCTTGTCGCTTGCGATCTGCTCGGCGCTCGGCATTCACCTCGGCTTCACGTTCTCGGCCGGCGCGATCGACTACGTGCTGAACTACGGCCTGTCGACCAAGGGCTGGTGGGCGATTCCGATCGGCATCGTGTATTCGGTCGTGTATTACGGGCTGTTCCGCTTCTTCATCCGCAAGTTCAACATGGCGACGCCGGGTCGCGAACCCGCTGCCGCAGATGAGCAGGTCGGATCGTTCGAGGCGGGTGGTTTCGTTTCGCCGGTAGCCGGTGCGGCTGTGCCGCGTGCTCAGCGGTATATCGCTGCGCTGGGCGGTGCGGCGAATCTGTCGGTGGTGGATGCTTGCACGACGCGTCTGCGGTTGTCGGTGGTGGATTCGAACAAGGTCTCCGAGAACGAATTGAAGACGATCGGCGCGCGCGGCGTGCTCAAGCGCGGGTCGGGCAATGTGCAGGTGATCATCGGGCCGGAAGCGGACATCATCGCGGATGAAATTCGTACGGTGATCGCGCAGGGTGGTGGTGAGGCGGTGAAGGCGGCGAGTGTTGCGCCTGCTGCCGTTGCTGCGCCGGTGGCGGTTGCGACAGGCGGGCAAGGTGGTCCGCTCGATCCGGATCCGCTGCGCTGGCTCGCCGTGTTCGGCGGCGCGGGCAACGTGGTGTCGCTGGATGCGGTCGCCGCGACGCGTTTGCGCGTGGTCGTGCGCGATCCGTCGGCGGTGGATCGTCAGCGGCTCGCTACGCTCGATACGGCATGGATTTCGGCGGATACGTTCCATATCGTCGTCGGCGATTCGGCGCAACGCTACGCGGCGGTGCTGGCGACGCGTATGTCGGCCAACGGCGGCAGTGCTTCGCCTGTGCCGGCGTAATGGTTTGCTGAGAGAGCGGGGCGGCTCGCGCGCCGCTTTGCTGCGGGTCATGCATTGCTGTACTAGCGACTCCACGCGCTAACGCAGCACGGCAGCACCTCGCAACGAAAAAGCGGCACCTTGATTTTTCAAGGTGCCGCTTTTGCGTTAACCGACCGGCCTGATCGCAGCCGGTTCACCTCGCCTCAGCGCGTCTTAGCCTTCGCTTCCACCGGCTTACGCGACTCCAACCACATCACATTGATGATGCCGAACGCCAACGCCACGCCGATCCCAAGTAGCCAACTGAAATACCACATCACAAACTCCCGTAAAAAGCGTAGTGCCAGTCAATACATCGAATGATGGTTTTCCTCGAGCGCGGCGGCGGTCACCTTGCCGCGCATCACGCGATACACCCAACTGGTGTAAATCAGGATCAGCGGCAGGAAGATGACGACCGCCACCAGCATGATCTGCAGCGTCATGCGGCTCGACGTCGAATCCCACACGGTGAGGCTGCTGCGACCGTCGAGCGACGAGGGCATGATGAACGGGAACATCGAAAAGCCCGCCGTCAGAATCACGCCGATGATCATCAGCGAGGTCGACAGAAACGCGCTCTTCTCGAACCGCGAGCGCGCCAGCAGCAAGGCCAGCACGCCGCCTACCAGACCCGCCACCGGCGCGGCCGCCATCCACGGATAGTTCGCGTAGTTGGTGAGCCACAGGCCAGGCGCGCCGATCACGTTTTTCATCAGCGGATTGGCGACGGAATCGAGCGGCGGCGCGTCGATCACCTGATAGCCGCCGATCACCGTCGCGATCAGCACACCGGCAATCAGGAACAGCACCACGCCCACCAGCGACGCGATCCGCAGCGCGAGCGAGGCCCGCTCGGCCACCACGCCGTCCGACTTCATCTTCACGAAGGCCGCGCCGTGCGCCGCCAGCATCGACACGCTCACCAGCCCGCACAACACCGCGAACGGATTGAGCAGCGCGAAGAAGCCGCCGTGGTAGGTGACGCGCAGGTCGGTATCGAACGAGAACGGCACGCCTTGCAGCAGGTTGCCGAACGCGACGCCGATCACCAGCGAAGGCACGAAGCCGCCGACGAACAACGCCCAGTCCCACGCGCTGCGCCAGCGCGGGTCCTCGCGTTTGCTGCGGTAGTCGAAGCCGACCGGCCGGAAGAACAGCGAGAACAACACCAGCAACATCGCGAAGTAGAAGCCCGAGAACGAGGCCGCGTAGACCAGTGGCCACGCCGCGAACATCGCGCCGCCGGCCGTGATGAACCACACCTGATTGCCTTCCCACGTCGCGCCGACGGTGTTCACGACAATGCGGCGCTCGGCGTCGGTCTTCGCGATGAACGGCAGCAGAATCGCCGCGCCCATGTCGAAGCCGTCGGTGAGCGCGAAGCCGATCAGCAGCACGCCGATCAGCACCCACCAGATCAGTTTGAGGGTTGCGTAATCCATGATGATCTTTTCCTTGATGCTCAGTGGCGGCGCATCAGGCTGCCGTGTTGGTCGGCAGCGGCTGATTCAGCGGCGCTTGCAGTTCGTGGTGGTAGCGGCCGGTATGCAAAGACGACGGCCCCAGACGCGCGTACTTGAACATCAGCATGATTTCGATGATGAACAACACCGTGTAGAACACCACGAAGCCGCCGATGCTCAGATACAGATCGGTCGGCGTCAGGCTCGACGCGGAAAGGCTGGTCGGCAGGATGCCGGCGATCGTCCACGGTTGACGGCCCACTTCAGCCACGATCCAGCCGAACTCGGCCGCGAGCCACGGCAACGGGATCGCCCACACCGCCCAGCGCAGGAACCAGCGCCGCTTTTCCAGCAGCAGCGAGCGTTGCGCGCAAAACCAGAACGCCGTGACGAAGGTCGCGAGGAACAGGATGCCGAGGCCGACCATCAGGCGGAACGAGAAGAACACGGGAGCGACTGGCGGAATCGTTTTCTTCGCCGCCTGGACGATCTGGTCCGGCGTCGCGTCGGTGACGTTCGCGGTGAACTGCTTGAGCATCAGGCCGTAGCCGAGGTCTTTCTTGTGCGCGTCGAAAGCGGCTTTGGCTTCGTCGGTGGCATCGCCCTGCTTGAGCTTTTGCAGCGCGGCGTAGGCCAGCATGCCGTTCTTGATGCGCACTTCGTTTTGCGCCATCAGGTCTTTCAGGCCGACCACGGGTTCATCGACCGAACGGGTGGCGATCAGGCCGAGTGCGTACGGAATCCGGATCGCGTAGTCCGTGCGCTCCTCCTTCTGATTCGGAATACCGATGATCGTGAACGGTGCGGGCGCCGGCGCGGTTTCCCATTCGGATTCGATCGCGGCCAGTTTCACCTGCTGGACTTCACCGGTGCGGTAGCCGGATTCGTCGCCGAGCACGATCACGCACAACGTCGACGCCAGACCGAAGCCGGCGGCAATCGCGAACGAACGCAGCGCGAATTCGGTGTCGCGGCGCTTGAGCAGATACCACGACGACACGCCGAGCACGAACATCGACGCGGTCACGTAACCGGCCGACACGGTGTGCACGAACTTCACCTGCGCGACCGGGTTGAACAGCACGGAGAAGATGCTGTCGAGTTCCATCCGCATGGTCTGGTAGTTGAAGGTGGCGCCGACCGGATTGTTCATCCAGCCGTTGGCCACCAGAATCCACAGCGCGGACAGATTCGAGCCGAGCGCGACGAGGAAAGTGACCATGACGTGCTGCACTTTCGAGAGTCGCTTCCAGCCGAAGAAGAACAGACCGACGAAGGTCGATTCCAGAAAGAACGCCATCAGGCCTTCAACGGCGAGCGGCACGCCGAAAATGTCGCCGACATAGTGCGAGTAATACGACCAGTTGGTGCCGAACTGGAATTCAAGCGTCAACCCCGTGGTCACGCCCATCGCGAAGTTGATCCCGAACAGCTTGCCCCAGAACTGGGTCATGTCCTTGTAGATCTGCTTGCCGGTCATCACATAGACGGATTCCATGATGACGAGCAGCCACGACAGGCCGAGCGTGAGCGGCACGAACAGAAAGTGATAAAGCGCCGTGATGGCGAACTGGAGGCGCGATAGTTCTACGACTTCGCTAACGTGCATGTTGATCACCTTGGGACGGATGGGAGGCAGGCACGGACAACAGCATCTGCGCGACTTGCTCGGGCGGCAGCGACATGTGCTCCGCCTGCGGATGATTGAAAAACGTGTATTTGAGCGCCATCAGCAGTACAAATTTGATGGCGAGGACGATGGCGATGTCCCGCGCCAACGTCGGACCGCGCACCCAGCCGTCGAACCGTTTGCGCAGGTTCGAGCGGGGGCGGTTGTTGCGTTTGAGGGCTATGGTCATGATCGGTCGAAGGCGACTTCTCGCCGGTGAGTCCGGCTGGATCCAGGCCGCTTGAGCGGTCTGGAGAGTGCATCCCGATTCTAGGAGCAGAACCCTATGCGCATCATTTCAGCGCTGCGGCATTGGGTCGCTACGCTCGCCCCGTCTGAACAGTATTGCCATCTGGTTTGTGATACGTCAAGAAAACGTAGGGAGGATGGGCGAGGCTACGAGAGGGTCCGAGCACGGCGAAGGCGTCGCCGTACGGACGAAAAAAAGCCCCGCCGTCTTGCGAGGGCGGGGCTTTGCGGGCAGTTGGCGTTGACCTGGCGGTGTGCCTTGCTGCGAAGGTTTACGCCTTACGCATATTCAGTCAGGGCACCGCGCATCTTCTTCATGGCGCTGGCTTCGATCTGGCGAATCCGTTCCGCCGACACGCCGAACTCGTCGGCGAGTTCGTGCAGCGTCGAGCCGCCCGAACCGTCGTCTTCCACCTTCAGCCAGCGTGCCTCGATAATGCGGCGGCTGCGGGCATCCAACGCGTTCAGCGCGCTCGCGATACCGTCGCTTTGCAGCTTGTCGCGTTGGCGCGAAGCCAGTACGGCGGTCGGTTCGCTATGCGAATCGGCCAGATAGGCGATCGGCGCGTACGCCTCTTCACCGTCTTCCACCTGGCCTTCGAGCGCGATATCGCCGCCTGACAAACGCGTTTCCATTTCGGAGACTTCTTCGCGCTTCACGTTCAGCTCTTTGGCCAGATCGTCGATCTGGTCCGGCGTGAACGCGCCCAGCCCCTGCTTGTGGCTGCGCAGGTTGAAGAACAGCTTGCGTTGCGCCTTGGTGGTGGCGACCTTCACCATCCGCCAGTTGCGCAGAATGTATTCGTGGATCTCAGCCTTGATCCAGTGCATGGCGTACGACACCAGGCGCACGTTCTGCTCCGGGTCGAAGCGTTTCACGGCCTTCATCAGGCCGATGTTGCCTTCCTGAATCAGGTCGGCGTGCGGCAGCCCGTAACCGAGATAGTTGCGCGCGATCGACACGACCAGGCGCAAGTGCGACAGCACCATACGGCGCGCGGACTCGAGGTTGTCCTGCTCGCGAAATTCGGTGGCGAACTGGCGTTCTTCTGCCGGCGTCAGCATCGGAATCCGATTAACGGCCTGGATGTAGGCGTCGATATTGCCCAGTTGGCCGGGCAGCAGCGAGGAATGCGAGAGCGCCAGCGCACCTGCCGAAGCGGCCTTAGCCGCCGACGGGCTCAGAGTACTCGGAAGGGTGATTGCATGGCTCACGTGGAAAACTCCTTTGGAATCAGACAAAAGCGTATTCAGGTAAACGACTCCAGCGTTGGATGTTAGCACTCTGATTTCCCGAGTGCTAATACTTAGAGGTCGTAGGGACATCCAAGTTCCGCAATTTTCTATTGAAATTTGAATTTCAATAGCCATGATACGCGTTCTGCGCAGGCCATGCGTGAGCCGTATAACTTACCTAACAGTATGCCTTCATTGTTATATTTGACCGATTTTTGCGGATTTTGATGTGACTAATTGCGAAAACTTAGGTTTCTTCATACGATCCATCGATCCGACTTTGTCTTTAGAATAAGGGGACTGTTACAGATCCTTTAACGTTCGGCGAGATCGGGTGTTAGATGAACAATAAAAACGATGGGTTGCGTGGTCTGGCGCTAAAAGCCGCGTGTGCGGCCCTGTTGATCGGCGCCTCGGCGGCGGCCTCGGCCGACCAGTTCGGCGTGCAGATCGCCGGCGGTCTCGGCGACCGGCACGTCAAGAAACTCGATCTCGGCTTCGTCTGGGATCCGAATCTGACCTGGTGGCAGATCGGCGACTGGCATTTCTCGCTGATCGGTGAAGCGCACCTCGCCTGGTGGCATACCAACGAAGGTAATGTGCACGACAACATCGGTGAAGTTGGTGTGACGCCGATCATCCGTTTCATCAAGGGAAGCGGGTCGCTGCGTCCGTACGCCGAACTGGGCGCGGGCATCCGGCTGCTGTCGAGTCCGCGGCTGTCCGACAAGTTCACGCTCGGCACCGCGTTCCAGTTCGCCGACATGGCGGGCGTGGGGCTGCAGTTCGGCAGCCACCAGCAGTATCAGGCGGGCTACCGTTTCCAGCATGTTTCCAACGGTGGTATCAAAGAGCCGAATCCTGGTATAAATTTCCACCAGCTATATCTGCAATATAACTTCTGACGACCGTGGCCTCGTTCGGCTTACCGGTGCGAGGGGCTGAGCGATGGTGGCAAAGATGATCGAAGCGATTCGCGGGCTCGAGCGAGAGCGCTTTCGTGCGATGGTCGACGGCGACGGGCCTTCGCTCGACGCGCTGCTCGCGGATAACGTCAGCTATGTCCATACGAACGGCAAGCGGGAAACGAAGCGGCAGTTCATCGACGGCATCACCGCCGGGCGGCGGCGTTACCGGCAGATCGAGGTGCAGTCCCAAGACGTGCTGCCGGTCGGCCGCGAAACCTGCGTCGTGACCGGCCGCGCGCTGATCGAGATGGAAGCGAATAACGGCGCGTTGCTGTTTCCGATCGCCTACACGGCGATTCATACGCAGGAAGACGGGCAATGGCGGCTGATCGCGTGGCAGGCGACCCGTTGTGCGATCGAGTGAGCCTCGTGGGCTCACGTTTTCCTTTTCAGGGCCGCTGCGCCTTGTGAGCGCATGGCCCATGACCCATGACATTAAGCGGCGAGAGTGCGTGGGTTTCAGCGTTTCGCCTCACCTTGTCTCGACTTGCGTGTGAATCTCACGCGGCAATGGGTTGCCGGCTTGCGGCGCTTTGCTTCATGACGCCGCCAGACTTATGAGTCGTCGTTTCTTCTGTGGTTATCGCTTCCTCGCCAGTGACGCCATCGCCTCGCCGTACCTTCGTCTGCCGCGCCGCAACGCCCGCATACGGATGCCGCTGATGCACCGGAAGCTGGTTGCAGCGCTCCACGACACGCCGCACCGCATCGATATCCGAGAAATCCAGACCTGAGTCCACGCCCTGCGCGTCGAGGTTCATCGCGAGCGTGACGAGATCCAGATTGCCGGTGCGCTCGCCGTTGCCGAACAGACATCCTTCGACGCGGTCCGCGCCCGCCATCAGCGCGAGTTCCGCCGCGGCCACGGCCGTACCGCGATCGTTATGCGGATGCACCGACAGCACGATGCTGTCGCGATAGCCGAGATTGCGGTGCATCCATTCGATCTGATCGGCGAAGACGTTCGGCGTCGCCGCTTCGACGCTCGCAGGCAGGTTGACGATCATCTTGCGATCGCGCGTGGGCCGCCACGTTTGCGCGACCGCGTCGCAAACCTCGCGCGAGAACGGCAGCTCCGCCGTGTTGAAGGTCTCGGGCGAGTACTGGAAGGTCCACTGCGTCTGCGGCCGCGCCTGCGCGTGTGCCTTGATGACCCGTGTGCCTTCCACGGCCAGCGCCTTGATCTCGGCCTTCGACTGGTTGAAGACGATACGCCGGAACGACGGACAGATCGCGTTGTACAAATGGACGATGGCGCGTGGCGCGCCCGCGAGCGCGTCGAAAGTCCGCGCGATCAATTCGGCGCGCGACGGCACGAACGCTTCGATGGTCACGTCGTCGGGAATGCGCTTTTCTTCGATCAGCTTGCGCACGAAGTCGAAGTCGGTTTGCGAGGCCGACGGAAAGCCCACCTCGATCTCCTTGAAGCCGATCGCCACCAGCATCTCGAAGAATTCGAGCTTCTGCGTGGCGTTCATCGGTTCGATCAGCGCCTGGTTGCCGTCACGCAGATCGGTGCTCATCCAGACGGGCGCCTGGTCGATCGTGCGACTCGGCCATTTGCGGCCGGTCAGCCGCACGGTGGGGAAGGGACGGTATTTTTCAGCGGGATTGCGCAACATGTCGGGCCTCGTTCGTGGTGTCGTGTGCGAAAGGGTGTGGCGTCGAGCGGTTGGCGGACGGCCACGGGTGCACGGTCCGCCAGCCGATGGCTAGCGGCACCAACGAACGGGCGCGAACGAACAGCGTCATGGCGACGACGAAAACGGACGTGGATGATGCCCATGCAACGTGCATATGACCCTCGCGCTTCGTCCGAACGGTAAGCGGACGAATGCAAACGACTACAGGTTGTGAAGAACTACGGTTTGGGGTGACGCGGGAACTGCTGGAACTGCCGGGAGGACTGTGCTCTGGCGCAACCCCCGTGGGTGGCCAATGCGCAGCGCTACGTCTGACTTACGCTAGACGTAGCGATAGGGGCCGCGCCAGGCGGCCGAAGCTAATTCGGAGGGTGTTCGGAAGGAAACGCATGAGGGCTAATTTAAGACAGCGTGCGGCGGTGTGTCAACTCGCGGCGCTTGCGTTTCCTGAAGCGAACGCTGTTTTCCACGCCGGGCGGCTGAGCGCAGCGCAGATCAAACCGGCATTCTCGCGACGTCGACGATCAACTCGACCTGCCGCTCGATGGCGCTCGGCACGGGCGCTTCGCCGCGTAATACGGCGGCGATCCATGCGGCGGTAGTCGGCGCGTCCCTGGCCTCGGGCAAGTCGACCTCGGGCGCATCCGGCGACGAGCGCTCGTGCGGCACGCGCGTTTCGCAGACGCCGTCGTGCAACCAGTCCACCTGCACCTGACGGCGCGTGTCGGCCACCGCTTCGCCTTCGGTGCCGCGCGCCAGCAGCGCGCCGCCCTCGGCCGCATCGGGATGCGTGTTGAACAGTTGCGTGAGACTGTCCCGGTACGGCGGATGCGTGTAATTGACGAGGCGCAGCCCAGCCGGTGCAAACGGCTGCAGGATTTTCACCAGTGTATGGGTCGAATTGCGTACCCCCATGCGCCGCCGCAACGCGAGCAGGCGCGCGAGTTTCTGGGCGAGCACGTCGATCGGTGCGAACGCGATACGCCGCTCGGCGAGACCGTCTTCGATATCGGCGTGCGCGTGTGCGTGAGGAATCTGCAGATGCGTGAAGATTTCCGCGCTGGTCACGCGGCCCGGATCTTCGGTGACGCCATGCACTAGCACCGGCACGCCTTCGCGCGCCAACAGCAGCGCGAGCAACGGCACCAGGTTGGGTTGCTTGCGCGCGCCGTTGTAGCTGGGGATCGACACCGGCCGGAACTCGCCGTGCGGCAGATGAATCGGCTCGAACGACGCATGCGCGCCGGCCAGCATCGCGGCGAGCTCATCGGCGGTCTCGCCTTTTACGCGGTAGGCGAGCAGCACCGCGCCGAGTTCGAGCTCGGCCACGCGGCCGTCGAGCATGGCGCTGTAGAGCGAGCGTGTGTCGTCGGCGGTCAGCGCGCGGGCGCCGTTCGGGCCGCGGCCGATTTCCTTGATGAAACGGGCGCAAGGGAAGGGGGTCACGGTGTCGGCGGAGTCGGTCATCGGGCGCGGGAGACGAGGTGGCGTGCCGCCTGGAGCGGTCTGCCACGGTATTCAAAGGATTGTTCAGTGTGAGTATCGCATCTATGACGCTTCGGCGAGGCCGCGCGCCGGATTCGCCGCCGCCGCGCGCGCTTGCCCGACTGCCCGACTGCCGCGCGTGGCGCTTTTCCGCGCGTTACACTCGATGCTTTAGCGCCGCCGCGGCGTCCCACCACAGTGCTGCACCGCAGTGGTACACCGCAGTGGTACACATCAAGCAACGGAGAACGGGATGAGTTACGTATTTGCACCCGCACCGCAAGTCGCGGTGCCGGTCGTGGGATCCAGCGAGCAATTCGCGGTGCGTCGCATCTACTGTGTGGGCCGCAATTACGAGGCGCACGCGCGCGAGATGGGACATGATCCCGACCGCGAACCGCCGTTCTTCTTCAGCAAGCCGGCCGATGCCGTGCTGTACGTCGCGCCCGGCACGACCGGCGAGTTCCCGTACCCGTCGCTGTCGAAAAACGTTCACTTCGAAATGGAGCTGGTGGCGGCGATCGGCCAGGGCGGCAAGAACATTCCGGCTGAGAGCGCGCTCGATCACGTCTACGGCTATGCGCTCGGTCTCGACATGACGCGCCGCGATCTGCAGGCCGAGGCGAAGAAGCTGGGCCGTCCGTGGGATACCGCGAAGGGCTTCGACCATTCGGCGCCGTTGGGCCCGATTCACCCGGTGACGACGGTGGGTCACGTCGCCAGGGGCGCGATCTGGTTGTCGGTGAACGGCGAGGAAAAGCAAAGCTCGGACGTGTCGCAACTGATCTGGTCGGTGGCCGAGACGATTGCGTATCTGTCGACGCTGTTCGAACTGCAAACCGGCGATCTGATTTTCACCGGCACGCCGGAAGGTGTCGGCGCGGTGGTGCAGGGCGACCTGATGAAGGGCGGCGTGGACGGACTCGGCGAGTTCAGCGTGCGCGTGGTCTGAGGGCGGGCCGGAGGAGACAGACAAGATGAAGCTTTACAGCTACTTCCGTAGTTCGGCGTCGTACCGCGTGCGCATTGCATTGAACGTCAAGAACCTGCCGTACGACTATGTGCCGGTGCACCTGGTGCGCGACGGCGGCGAGCAGTTGAAGCCGGAGTATCGCAAGGTGAACCTGGACGGCATCGTGCCGACCTTCGTCGACGGCAACGAGGTGATGCCGCAGTCGCTCGCGATCATCGAGTATCTGGAGGAAACGCATCCGCAGCCGCCGCTGTTGCCGGGGACGCCGGCCGAGCGCGCGTATGTGCGCTCGGTGGCGTTGCAGGTGGCGTGCGAGATTCATCCGCTGAACAACCTGCGCGTGCTGAAGTACCTGAAGCACACGCTGTGCGTGGAGGAAGATGCGAAAGACGCGTGGTACAAGCATTGGGTCGAGGCGGGCTTCGCGACACTGGAAACCCATCTGGCCGGCAACCCGCGCACCGGCAAGCTGTGTTTCGGCGACACGCCGACCTTGGCGGACGCCTGTCTGATTCCGCAAGTGTTCAATGCGCAGCGCTTCAAGGTCGACACGGCGAAGTTTCCGACGATTCAGCGCATCTACGATCACGCGATGCAACTCGACGCGTTTGCTCGCGCGGCGCCTGGCGTGCAGCCGGACGCTGAGTGAGGTGAGGGGTTGAAGGTGAAAAGGGCACTCCGCGGAGTGCCCTTTTGCTTGTTGTTGATTCTGTTGCCGATGTCGCCTTTGCTGCGCGAACAGAGTTCTCGCGCCGTTCAACCGCCCAGCAGCGCGTCCGAAAACTCTTCCGCGCTGAACGGTTGCAAATCCTCGACCTTCTCGCCGACGCCGATGAAATACACCGGGATCGGCCGCTGCCGTGCGATCGCGGCAAGAATGCCACCCTTCGCCGTGCCATCGAGCTTGGTGACGATCAGGCCGGTGAGGCCCAGCGCGTCGTCGAAGGCTTTCACTTGCGCGAGCGCGTTCTGGCCGGTGTTCGCGTCGATCACCAGCAGCACTTCGTGCGGCGCGCCGTCTAGCGCCTTGCCGATTACGCGCTTCACCTTGCGCAGCTCTTCCATCAGATGCAACTGGGTGGGCAACCGGCCGGCCGTGTCCGCCATCATCACGTCGATCTTGCGCGCTCGCGCGGCGCCGACCGCGTCGAAGATCACCGCCGCCGGGTCGCCGCTTTCCTGCGACACGACCGTGACGTTGTTGCGCTGACCCCAGATCGCCAACTGCTCGCGTGCGGCGGCGCGGAACGTGTCGCCGGCGGCCAGCAGTACCGACTGGTCGAAACTCTGCAGATGCTTGGCGAGCTTGCCGATACTGGTGGTTTTGCCCGCGCCGTTCACGCCGGCGATCATCATGACGAGCGGCTGCGCGCGGCCGAGCATCAGCGATTTTTCGAGCGGCTTGAGCAGGTCGATCAGCAGTGTGCGCAGCGCCGCCTTCACCTGTTGCGGATCGGTGAGGCGCTCGGCACGCACCTTTTCGCGCAGCGATTCGAGCAGGAACTCGGTGGCGCCGACGCCCGCGTCGGACATCAGCAGTGCGGTTTCGAGTTCCTCGTAGAGGTCGTCGTCGATCTTCGCGTTGACAAAAATGCCGGTCAGGCTGGAACTCGTTTTCGACAGGCCGGTTTTCAGGCGTGTCAGCCACGAACGCTTGGCGCTGGCATCCTGCGTGGGAGGCGGGACGATTTCGACGGTTTCCGGCGTTTCCGCAGCTTCGTATTCTTCTGAGAACGTGGCTTCTTCGGGCTCCGGCTCGATTGGGGCGGCCACGGGAGCTGGGGCAGGAGCGGCCGGAGCCACCGCCGGACGCGGCGCCGACGGCGCGACAGGCGCGGCCGGCGTCTCTACAGCGCGTTCGGGCGCCAGGTTTTCCGGCGTGGTTTGCGACTCGTCCGACGCGTTATCGGACTCTTTCGAACCCTTGAATCGTTTGAAAAAGCTGAACATGATCTGGCGTGGTGAGAGCGCGCGCCGATGCGCGCAGCCGGCACAAGGCCGGTGGGAGCGGCAGGCAGCGTTGCGATGCGGGATGCAAGGCGCTGGAAGCCGCACATTTTATCAGGCGCGCCGCCGCCCGTCGTATCGGCCGAACGGCCAGGCTGGACGCGGCGCGCCCCTGTGGTAACGTTGGCGCTCCGGCCCTCACGCATCGGCGTGGCGGGCGCCTATATCAAGTCATCGAAACTGCATGCCCCGTTCTTCATCTTCACGCGCTCACGGCGCTTCGTCCAAAGGCGGCAAACCGCACGCCATCCGTATCATTGGCGGCGACTGGAAGCGCACACCTTTGCCCGTGCTCGACCTCGACGGCCTGCGCCCCACGCCTGACCGCGTGCGCGAAACGCTCTTCAACTGGCTTGGCCAGGACCTGGAAGGCCGGCGCTGCCTCGATCTGTTTGCCGGCAGCGGCGCGTTGGGCTTCGAGGCGGCGTCGCGCGGCGCCGCGCGGGTCCTGATGGTGGAGCGCAATGCGCGCGCCGCCGCCCAGTTGCGCGCGAACCAGGCGCGCCTCGCGGCCCGCACGATCGAAATCGCCGAAGCGGACGGCCTGCGGCTTGCTGCAAGCCTGGCGCCCGGCTCGTTCGAGGTGGTGTTTCTCGATCCGCCTTTCGACGCCGGCTTGCTCGACAAGGCGCTCGCGCTGGCCGTGCCGTTGGTCAGCGCCGAAGGTTTTCTCTACGTGGAAGCGGGCGAGGCGCTGGAACCCGAGGGCAACGAGACGCTGGCCGGCTGGGAAATCGTGCGGCAAGGGAAAGCGGGCGCTGTCCACTTTCATTTGCTGCAGCGCGAAAATAAGGAATAATGCGCGTTCCATAACAAGCGCCGGGCGGCTTGCCGTTACGCGCGCGGTCGGTGCCAAATGCGTCGAGTGGACGCTTTGACGTGCCCCATTGTCTAGAGAGGAGAAGTCTCATGGTAGTCGCCGTGTACCCGGGCACATTCGACCCGCTGACGCGCGGTCACGAAGACCTCGTGCGGCGTGCGTCGAGCATTTTCGACACGCTGGTGGTGGGCGTTGCCGACAGCCGTAACAAGAAGCCGTTCTTCACGCTGAAGGAGCGCCTCGACATCGCTCATGAAGTGCTCGGGCACTACCCGAACGTTCAGGTGATGAGCTTCAAGGGCCTGCTGAAGGACTTCGTGCGCAGCAACAACGCCCGGGTGATCGTGCGTGGCCTGCGCGCCGTGTCGGACTTCGAATACGAGTTTCAGATGGCCGGCATGAACCGCTATCTGCTGCCCGACGTCGAAACCATGTTCATGACGCCGTCCGATCAGTATCAGTTCATCTCCGGCACCATCGTGCGTGAAATCGCGCAATTGGGCGGCGATGTCAGCAAATTTGTGTTCCCGTCGGTCGAAAAATGGCTGAAAGAGAAGGTCGCCGCGCTGGATACCAGCGGCGAGGCGTCGGCGGGACAACCGTAACCGGCGTAAACTGTCGGTTTGACGGATCAAAGCCGGCTGCGGCCGGCGCGAAGTGAGAGAAGTATGGCCTTGATGATTACCGACGAGTGCATCAATTGCGACGTGTGCGAGCCCGAGTGCCCGAATGACGCGATTTCGATGGGCCCGGAAATCTATGTGATCGACCCGAAGAAATGCACCGAGTGCGTCGGCCATTTCGACGAGCCGCAGTGTATTCAGGTGTGTCCGGTGGAGTGCATTCCGCGCGATCCCGAGCATCTCGAAACGCCCGATGGGTTGATGGCGAAGTACCACGCGCTGGTGGCGGCGAAAGAGGCGTGATCGCTTTGAATTAACTCAAGGCGCGAATGGATGAACGGCGAGGCTTGGGCCTCGCCGTTTGCTTTTGGGGTTGCGCTTTTGCCACCGCGCAGAGCCTTGTCGGTCGCTTACCCGATGTAAGCCCCGAAAATATCGCGCAGCGCGGCCAGCAGAATGTCGCATTCGGCGTCGGTACCCACCGAGATCCGCAGATGCTGATCGATTCGCGGCGCCTTGAAATGGCGCACGAAAATGTCCCTTTCCCTGAGTCGCAACGCGAGCGTGGCGGCGTCGTAACCCTCATGGCGCGCGAACAGCAGATTCGCCGCCGACGGCACCACCTCGAAGCCCAGCGCGGTCAGTCCCCCGGCCAGCCGCTCGCGGCTCGCGATCACCTTGGCGCAACTGTCGCGAAACCACGCGTCGTCTTCGTAGGCCGCGGTAGCGGCGGCCTGGGCCAGCCGGTCGAGCGGATAAGAGTTGAAGCTGTCCTTCACGCGGTTAAGCGCGTCGATCAGCGCGGGATGGCCGAATGCAAAGCCGACGCGCATACCGGCAAGCGAGCGCGACTTCGACACGGTCTGAACGACCAGCAGATTGGAATAACGGTCGAGTAGCGCGATGGCCGACTCAGCGCCGAAATCCACGTAGGCCTCGTCGATCACCACGACGGAATCGGTGTTTCGCGCGACCAGGCGCTCGATATCGGCAAGCGGCAGCGGACGGCCCGTCGGCGCATTCGGATTCGGAAGCAGGACACCGCCGTTCGGCGTCGCGTAATCGTCGACGTGAATGGCGAAGCTGTCGTCGAGCGCAATGGTTGTGTAGTCCACCTCGAACAGCCGCGCGTAGGTCGGATAAAAGCTGTAGGTGATATCCGGGAACAGCAAGGGCTTGTCGTGCTTGAGCAGCGCCTGAAAGGTGAGCGCGAGCACTTCGTCCGAGCCGTTGCCCACGAAAATCTGCTCGGCGCGGATGCCATGATGCGCGGCCACGGTTTCGCGCAATTTGAGCGCCGTCGGATCCGGATAACGCCGCAAAGACTCGCCGGCGTCGCCCAACTCCCGGCGGATCGCCTCGACCACGCGCGGCGACGGCGGATAGGGATTCTCGTTGGTATTCAGCTTCACCGGATGCGCGGCGGCAGGCTGTTCGCCAGGCACATACGGCGTCAGGCGATGAACGACGTCACTCCAGTAGCGGCTCAAGCGATTCTCCTATCGAGGCGATGTAGCGTGAAACCCGATGCGAGCGGGACGAGACGAGTCGGCCCATATCTGGTCGCATCAAGTCAGGTCAGGTCAGCGATCGGTCACGGATTGCGATGCAGTTGTGTCATTGCCCGTTCCAGTTCACCTTTGATGATCTGGGGCATGACAGCGAGAGCGCGTTCGACCGACGCATCGATCACGTCCTGCTCTTCACGCCGCGGCGGCTTCAGCACGTAATTGGCGACATCCGGCTTGGCGCCGGCCCGCGCGCTTTCGGGAATCAGGTCACGCGGATGCCCGATGCCGATCCTCAGCCGCCAATATTGCTGCGACGACAAATGCGCGGAGATGTCCTTCAGACCGTTATGGCCGCCGCTGCCGCCGCCCAGTTTCAGCTTGACGCTGCCGGGTGGCATGTCGAGCTCGTCGTGCGCGACCAGAATCTCGTCGGGAAGAATTTTGAAGAACTGCGCCACCGCCACCACCGATTGACCCGAGCGGTTCATATAAGTCTGCGGTTCCAGCAGATGCACTTCCTCGCCGTGCAACCGCGCCTTTGCGTAGAAACCGTGGAAGCGCCGCTCGTCGCGCAGCGTCGTCCCTGCTTCGCGCGCCAATTGATCGACCAGCCAGAAGCCGGCGTTGTGGCGCGTCGCGGTGTATTCGGCGCCCGGATTGCCGAGCCCGACGATCAGCTTGATCATGATTGCGTTGGTCCGTCTGGCCCGGAAGCGGAATGCCGCCGCGCCGAAAAAAAAGCGAAAAAAAACCCGCCGGGGCGAACCTCGGCGGGTCACGTCGACCGTCTCATTGAAACGGATCGGGAGGATTACTTGTTCTTTGCCTGAGGTGCCCTTAAGCAGCCGGCGTTTCGCCTTCAGCAGCAGCGGCAGCGTCGCCTTCAGCGATTGCGCCAGCCGGGATCGTTGCAGCAGCGACCACCGGGTTTTCTGCTTCGACGTGAGCAACCAGCGACACACCTGCCGGCAGCTTGATGTCTTTAGCGTGAACCGAGTGACCTGCTTCGATCGTTGCCAGATCAACTTCGAGGAATTCCGGCAGTGCCGACGGCAGGCACTCGATTTCCAGTTCATTGATGACGTGCGAGATCACCGCGCTCGACAGCTTGACTGCCGGGTTCGATTCCTGGTTCATGAAGTGCAGCGGCACCTTGGTGTGCAGCTTCTTCTTCGCGTCGACACGTTGGAAGTCCACGTGCAGCACGAGCTGACGGAACGGGTGGTATTGCACGTCGCGCAGCAGAACCTGTTGCGACTTGCCGGCCACTTCCAATTCGAGGATCGACGAGTGGAAAACTTCTTTCTTCAGCGCGTGCCACAGCGCGTTGTGGTCCAGTTCGACCAATTGCGTTTCAGCACTAGCGCCATATACGATACCCGGGGTCTTACCCGCGACACGCAGGCGGCGGCTCGCACCCGTACCTTGCAAAGAACGCTCGAAAGCGACTACTTTCATGTTGAATCTCCAATGCACTGCCCGCGACCAGGCAGTAAAAACGGGGCCTCCAAGCCAATATGGCTGAGGCCCCAGAGCGGCGGCACAAACCTTCGTTCGTTCATGCCGATTGTGCAAAAGCGCCGCAGACCGCCGGAAGCGGCGCGCGGCGCCTTCGCAAATACTTAACTTTCAGCGAACAGTGACATGACCGAGTCGCCGCGGCGAATCCGCGAGAACGTTTCGGCCAGCAAACCGGCGCTGGTCAGCGAACGGATCTTTGCGCACGAGCGGGCTTCTTCGCCGAGCGGGATCGTGTCCGTGACAACCAGTTCGTCGAGTGCGGAAGCCGCGATACGCTCGCCTGCACCGCCCGACAGAACCGGGTGGGTAGCGTAAGCGAACACCTGCTTCGCACCGCGTTCTTTCAAAACCTGAGCTGCCTTGCAGAGCGTACCGGCGGTGTCGACCATGTCGTCCATGATCACGCAGGTACGGCCTTCGACTTCACCGATGATGTTCATCACTTCGGCAATGTTCGCCTTCGGGCGACGTTTGTCGATGATGGCAAGATCGCAATTCAGTTGCTTCGCCAAAGCCCGGGCACGCACCACGCCGCCGACGTCCGGCGAAACGACCAGCAGGTTCTCGTAGTTCTGCTTGCGCAGATCGCCGAGCAGCACGGGCGTAGCGTAGATATTGTCGACGGGGATGTCGAAGAAACCTTGAATCTGGTCAGCGTGCAGATCCATCGTGATGATCCGCTCGACGCCGGCGATTTCCAGCATGTTCGCCACGATCTTCGCCGAAATGGCGACGCGCGCGGAACGCGGGCGACGATCTTGACGGGCATAACCGAAGTAGGGGATGGCTGCGGTGATCCGGCCTGCGGATGCGCGTTTGAGCGCATCGACCATGATCATCAGTTCCATCAGGTTGTCGTTCGCTGGTGCGCATGTGGACTGCAGGACGAAGACATCCTTGCCACGCACGTTTTCCTGAATCTCGACCTGGATTTCACCGTCCGAGAAACGGCTAACCATTGCTTTGCCGAGGGGAATACCGAGGATTTTGACGACTTCCTGTGCAAGCGCGGGATTTGCGTTGCCAGTAAAAACCATCAGGCCGTCATGGCTGCTCATCGTGCACCTACTTCAGGCTGGGGGCGAGGGAAATGCGAGAATTTTTGGCAGGGGAGGAAGGAGTCGAACCTTCGAATGCCGGAATCAAAATCCGGTGCCTTAACCAACTTGGCGACTCCCCTACACTAACTTTGAGCCCCGCCGAACGTGGAGTTTCGTTCGACGACGCAAAACTATGACGCGAAAGTAAAGAGTGGATGTTGCTCTAGACTGGCGGCCACTGCACTGTTCCATTCGCCGGGCAGATTGGCTTGCGCAGCCTCTGCCTCAACTTTACTACGGAACGCTGCAAAGACACTTGCACCTGATCCAGACATCCGCGCTGGCGCGACGTTTTCAAACCATCGCAACACTTGCGCTACTTCCGCGTACTTCCCTACGACAACCTGCTGCATGTCATTCCGGCCAAAACTTTCCGGCCATTCAGTGTTGCAGCTAAGTTCTGCAGGAAAGTCCGTAATTATGAGAGGTTTCGAATCTCTTGTCAACGCTTTTTCGGAAAAAATCGCTGCAGTGGGAACCTGAACTCTCGGCGTCACTACTAGGAAATGGCGCGGCGGCAATTGTACAACGTCTAATGCTTCTCCGACACCCTCTGCGAACGCATTTTTTCCAAAAACAAAGAAAGGTACGTCCGCGCCGAGTTTCAGCGCCAGCTCCTGCAGTTCCAGGCGGGGTAGATCGAGCTTCCACAGGCGGTTCAGCGCAAGCAGCGTAGTCGCCGCGTCGGAACTGCCGCCGCCGAGGCCGGCGCCCATCGGCAGGCGCTTGTCGATTTCGATGTCGACGCCTTCGTGCGAGCCCGTATGCGCCTTCAACAGCGTTGCGGCGCGTACCGTGAGGTCGTGTTCCGCCGGTACGTCGGCGATCTCGGTGCTGCGCGTGATCAATCCGTCGTCGCGGCGCTTGAAGTGCAGCGTGTCGCCCCAGTCGAGCAACTGGAAGACCGTTTGCAGCGTGTGATAGCCGTCCGGCCGACGGCCCGTGATGTGCAGGAAGAGGTTGAGTTTCGCGGGCGCGAGGCAATCGCGTAGCGAATCGGTGGTTTCAATCATGAGTCATTCGAGGCTACGTGCGCCAGGGCGGCGCTAAAAACAAGGCCGCGCGACGACATCAGTCGACGCGCGGCGCGGGTCGAGACGTTACTGATCCAGTACGAGCTTGATGTCGAGCGGCGGCTCCGAGCGGCTGAGGTTCAGGCGCTTCACGCCGTTGGCCGGGGCGTCGGCATACGCAAGGTAGTCGATCGTCCAGCCGTCCTGAGTGATCTGCTTCAAACGCGACGGCTGGTCCGGATCCTTCTCGGTTTTGGCGCGCGAAGTCGGCGCCGGCGACGGTTGCAGCCAATAACGCAGCCCTTCGACCGGCAACGCAAAGCCAAGCGCGTTCTGCATCAACGTGGAGACGCTATCCGCGGTGAGCGGCTGTTTGTTCGGCAGTTCGAGCGTGGCCGAAGCCGGTGACGACGTCACGATTGCCAACGTCTGGCCGAGCGGATTGCGTAACTGCAGGGTCACGGTGTCGCCGGTTTCCTGCCACACGAAGTTGCCGTACGCGTTGCGCTGCTGGCCGTTCTGATCGTTGTACTGGATCGCGAACCGGCCTTGATAAGCGCGACTGGTCTGCGCGGTCACGGAAGTTGCCGCGTTCGACGTGGACGGCCCTTTCGGCGTGACCGATGCACAACCGGACAACGCCACAGCCGCCGCTGCTGCGAATCCGAGCGCCGCGCCACGCGGCGCCCGGGTAAAGGAAAGCAAACGGGAAAGACGCATCAAAGATCGTTCACCTGCAGTCGTTGGAGCGTTTTGACCAGCGTGTCGTTGTCCGGTTCGAGCTTGCGGGCGTCGCGGAAAGCCGCGCGTGCCTGGTCTTGCGCACCGGTTTTCCACAACACTTCGCCGAGATGCGCGCCGATTTCGGCGTTCGGCTGGATGTCGTATGCCTTGCGCAGCAGCTTGATCGCGTCCGTCGTATCGCCCATGCGGTATTTGACCCAGCCGACGCTGTCCATGATGAACGCGTCGTTAGGCGCCAGCGAAGACGCCTTCTCGACCAGCTTGTCCGCTTCCGGCAGACGCTGACCGCGATCGGCGAGCGAATAACCGAGTGCGTTGTATGCCTGGGGATTGTCCGGCTGCGTCTGGATCAGCTTGCGCAGTTGCGCTTCCATCACGTCGTAATGGCCGGTTTTTTCGGCGGCCATGGCGTAGTCGTAGGTCAGGTCGGGATCGTCGGGGAAGTTCGCCGTGGCCTGCTGCAGGCGCGATTCCGCCTCCGGGTAGCGCTTCGCGTCGAACAGGATCGCCGCGTCGGTGCGGGCGATCAGCGCCTGGTCACGCGGATCCTGCGCCGGCAACGTGGCCAGCAGCTTGCGTGCGTCGTCGGTCTTGCCTTGCTTGGCGAGCAACTGGGCACGCGTGATCTGCGCCGGCACGTATTGCTGGCTCTGCGGCGAAATCTTGTTCAGCCAGTCGCCCGCGGCCGCTTCGTTCTTCTGTTCGAGCGACAACTGCGCCAGATAGATATATGCCTGACCTGGATCAGCGCCCGGCGTTTTCTCGGCCTGCTGCGCGTATTGCGTCAGATAGGTTTGCGCGTCGGTGAAATTCTTCTGCTGGATCTTGATCAACGCGAGCGCCATGAGCGGCGTGAGATCTTTCGCGTCGTTCTTGTGCATGATCTCGAACTGCTTCTGCGCGTCGTCCAGACGGTCGCTTGCAAGGTACATCTGCGCGAGCGCGAGACGCGCGTCATGCGATTTCGGATTCTGCTGCACGTACTTTTCGAGCGACGCAATGCCTTCCTTGCGCTCTTCCGGGCCCATTTGCGACAGCATCAACGCGGCCGGCAGGTAATCCGGCTTGAGCGTGAGCGCCTGTTCGAGCGACTTGCGCGCGCCCGGCGCGTCGTCAGCCTGAATCTGCTGCCGCGCGATAGCCAGTTGCGCCTCGGGCCGGTCCATGTCGTTCTTCAACAGATCCTGCAGCACGTGCAGCCCGCCGACGCGATTCGGTCCGCGCGAGAGCAGCAACTGCAACGCCAGAATCGCGCTGCCGCGATTTTCGGCGGGTACCTTGGTGAGTTCGCGGGCGAGGATCGGCTCGGCGTCGTCAGGCTTGCCGGACAACACGAGCAGCGACGCGTCGAGTTGCGCGGCGCGTTCCGAACTCGGCGCATACTGCTGCCACAACTGCGCGGCCGCCAAGGCGTCCGACGGGCTCTGCGCGGCCAGCGCGATTTCGGTGGCGCGCTGCGCCATGCGCGGATCGTGCGTGTCGCGCGCGAGCGCAAGGTAGGTCTGGTAGGCGGGTGCAGGCTGATCGCGTTGCAACGCGACTTCGGCGGCAAGCACCTGGAATACGATCTGACTTGTCAGCGGTACATTCGGCAACGACTTCTGGTCTTCCGCCGACGCGGGCCCAAGCGGGTCCGGCAGGGTGACCGACGTGTCGTCCGAGTCCGGGGACGGGTCCTGCGCGTGCGCGGGCACGGCGGCCAGTGCCCAGACCGCGAGCGCGGCCGCACCTAGCATCCGGCGGGCGGACACGGCGTGAGGCACGCGGGATGCGCTAGCCGGGCGCTTCGAAAACAGCTTCACGAAGGACAAGTTCATGGAAATCCGTTCAATGTTTCGGACGATTGTAACGCGCTCGCTACAATACGCGCACAACCACTCACGCAAGTTGCAGACCAGTTAGACATGCCAGAGTTGCCAGAAGTTGAGGTTACCCGACGGGGAATCGAACCGTACGTGTCCGGCCGCAAGGTTGAGCGCGTCGACATCCGTACGCCCGCGCTGCGCTGGCCGATTCCGGCCGAGCTTGCGAAAACCTTGCGCGGCCATGTGGTCCGTCAGGTCGAGCGGCGCGGCAAGTACCTGCTGTTCGAAATCGACGCGGGCTGGTTCATTGTGCATCTTGGCATGACTGGCACGCTGCGGGTGCTGCGCCGCGTGCCACATCCGCCGGCCGCGGCAAAACATGATCACGTCGACTGGATTTTCGACGAATTCATTCTGCGTTATCGCGATCCCCGGCGCTTTGGCGCGGTGCTATGGCATTCGCGCGAAGCCGGCGACGTGCTCGAGCATCCGCTGCTCGCCGGGCTTGGCGTCGAGCCGTTTTCGCCGGCATTTTCCGGCGCGCTGATGCATCGTCTCACGCGCGGACGCAAGGTGTCGGTGAAACAGGCACTGCTGGCCGGCGAAATCGTGGTTGGCGTAGGAAATATCTATGCGTCGGAGAGTCTGTTTCGCGCCGGCATCCGGCCGACCACGGCGGCGGGCCGCGTCTCGCTGGTGCGCTACGACCTGCTCGCCGACGCCGTACGCGTGACGCTCGCCGCGGCGATCGAGAAGGGCGGCAGCACACTGCGCGATTTCGTCGGTAGCAATGGGGAAAGCGGGTACTTTCAACTCGACTATTTCGTCTATGATCGCGCGGGGCTGCCGTGCCGCGTGTGTGGAACGCCGATCAAACAGATCGTGCAGGGGCAGCGCTCCACGTATTTCTGTCCCACCTGTCAGCGTTAATTCCTCAATGCCTTCTCGCTTAACACCGCGTTCGAGTTCGTCCGCTGCGCCTCAAACCGCCTTCCCGGTCATGTCCGATTTTTCCGCGCGGCTGATCGCGTGGCAGCGTCAGCATGGGCGTCACGATCTGCCGTGGCAGAACACGCGCGACCCGTATCGCATCTGGCTGTCGGAAATCATGTTGCAGCAGACCCAGGTGTCGACGGTGATTCCGTACTACGCGAAGTTTCTCGCGCGTTGTCCCGATGTCGCCGCGCTCGCCGCCGCGCCGGTCGACGACGTCATGGCACTGTGGGCCGGCCTCGGCTATTACACGCGTGCGCGCAATCTGCATCGCTGCGCGCAAACCGTCGTCGAGCGGCATGGCGGCGCGTTTCCGGCTTCGGTCGAAGAACTCGCGGAGCTGCCGGGCATTGGCCGCTCCACGGCGGCGGCTATCGCGTCGTTCGCGTTCGGCGCGCGCGCGACGATTCTCGACGGCAATGTGAAGCGTGTGCTGGCGCGGGTGTTCGGTGTCGAAGGTTTCACCGGCGAAAAGAAAGTCGAAAACGCCATGTGGACGCTGGCGGAATCGCTGCTGCCGCTCAACGCGTCGGACGACGAAGTCAGCGCCTATACGCAAGGTCTGATGGATCTCGGCGCCACGCTGTGCGTGCGCGGCAAGCCCGATTGCCTGCGCTGCCCGTATGCGGTCGACTGCGTGGCCAACGTGACGGGACGTCAGCGCGAACTGCCCACGGCGCGTCCGAAGAAAACCGTGCCGACGCGGCGCACCTGGATGCTGGTGCTGCGCGACGGCAATGCGGTGATGCTTGAGAAGCGGCCGCCGTCGGGCATCTGGGGCGGCTTGTGGAGCTTGCCCGAAGCCGCCGACGAAGCCGCGCTCGCCGAGCGTGCGCGCGCGTTCGGCGGCGACGGTGCGGTGTCGCCGCTGGCGCCGCTCACGCATGTGTTCACGCACTTCAAGCTGGATATCGAGCCACGGCTCGCCGAGTTGGATCGCGAGGTAGGCGCACCGGCCGTGCTGGGCGACGCGGACACCGCGTGGGTCGCGTTGAGCGATCTCGATTCGTTCGGTGTGCCGGCGCCGGTGCGCAAGCTGCTGGACGGCTTGCAGGGTTCGTTGATCTGATCAATCGCCGGCGGGCGGCGGCTTGAGCGTCTGTCTGCCGGGAACGGATTCCCTTAGCGCCGGCTTTGCAACCCGCTCAAAGCAGTTGATGCTGCTGCATGTAGTGATGAACCACGTCGATCCGTGCGCCGGCGTCCTGCAATTCCATCAATTTCTGACGCGCGCGCAACGCGATCGGCAGCACTTCGGCGAGCCGGTTCGATACCCACGAAGGATCTTCGAGCCTGAACGGTTCGGCGAACGGCAGGCTGTCGGCGTCACGCTCACGGATCGTCGCGATGATCCGCTCGAGCACCTCCGCACACGCGCCGAATTTGGCCAGCAGTTCATTGCCCTCGAGCGGCATGTCTTCGCCGAGCGGTTCGGCCATGCCCACCAGCAAGCCGTTGTGTTCCACCCGATGCGACAGCAGCCGGAAGCGCCGCGTGCCGCGCGCGCGAATCAGCAGCATGCCGAAGGCTTCGACATCGCACTCTTCGATGTCGGCCAGACAGCCGATTGTTTCGGGTATCGAAGGCTCTTCGCTACGCGCGACCTCTGCGCCGCTTTTCAGCAGACAGACGCCGAACGGCGTTTTCTCACGCAGACAGTCGCGCGCCATGTCGAGATAGCGCGCTTCGAAGATCTTCAACGGCAGCAGACCGTCGGGAAACAGCACCGTATGCAGCGGAAACAGCGGCACATCGGCAAGCACAGTAGAAGTAGATGACATGGCGCAACGCTTCGAATTAAGGCCGCGCGATGCGGCCGGTTAAGCCACTAACTTCGATGATGCGCTGGCGTCGACCGGCGCATCGCGGTGCCGCACAATAATATTCGCCGAGCCTGCGAGACGCGCGGCAAGCGTCTCCGCGATGAACACCGAACGGTGCTGGCCACCCGTGCAACCGATCGCGACGGTCAGATAACTGCGGTTGTCGTCGCGGAAATGCGGGAGCCACTTGGCGAGAAACTTCTCGATGTCGTCGATCATTTCATGCACGACCGGCAACGCATCGAGAAAATCCATTACCGGTTTGTCGAGGCCGGTGAGCGGCCGCAATTCGTGATCGTAATACGGGTTCGGCAAGGTGCGCACGTCGAATACGAAATCGGCGTCGAGCGGCACGCCGCGCTTGAAGCCGAACGATTCGAACATCAGCACGAGCCCCGCATCTTCCTGCTCGATGAAGCGCTTGACCCACGCGCGCAATACGTTCGCGCGCAGATTGCTGGTGTCGATCTGATGGCCGAACTCCGCGAGACCCGAGACGAATTCGCGTTCACGTTCGATCGCTTCCGCGAGCGAGGTGAGCAGACCGACGTCCGCGTCGTGCGCGGTGGAACCGGATAGCGGATGGCGGCGGCGTGTTTCGGAAAAGCGCTGAATCAGCGACTGCGTACTGGCGTTCAGGAAGAGAACGCGTACGTCGTGAGCGCGCGACAGGTCGCGGATCATCGCGGGCATGTCGTCGAGCGAGGCGCTCGAACGGGCGTCGATGGCGACCGCGAGGCGGTCGTGCCCGCCTTCGGCGAGGTACGACGCCAGTTGCGGCAGGAAGCGCGGCGGCAAATTGTCGACGCAGTAATAGCCCGCGTCTTCAAGCGCGTTCAAGGCGACTGACTTGCCGGAGCCGGATATACCGGTGATCAGGATTATGCGCATGGAATCGTCAAAACCGTACATTTCATCATAGCATCTGGTCCCCAGGCTCGTAGCTGCGGCCTGCCGTGGACGGCGGATGCGTCACGGTGTCGCGCGGTGTGCCTGGTGTCGCGAACTCAGATCAGTTTGCCGGGAAACTGGCTGTCGGGGTCTTGCATGGCGAGGCGCTGACGATCCATGAAGTCGCGCAGCGTGTCGATGCCGCGCAGTTGCAGGATCGTGTTGCGCACCGCCGCCTCGACCAGCACCGCGAGATTTCGGCCGGCGGCCACCTGAATCGTGACCTTGCTGATCGGCAGGCCGAGCACATCGACGGTTTGGCTTTCCAACGGCAGGCGCTGGAATTCACCGTCGGGACGACGCACGAGTTGCACGATCAGCTTCAGCTTCATTTTTCGCCGCACAGCGGTTTCACCGAAGATCGTCTTGATGTCGAGCAGGCCGAGGCCGCGTACTTCGAGCAGATTTTGCAGCAGCGGCGGGCAACGGCCTTCGACGAAATCCGGGCCGAGGCGTACGAAGTCCACGGCGTCGTCGGCGACGAGGCCGTGGCCGCGGCTGATCAACTCCAGCCCGAGTTCGCTCTTGCCGAGGCCCGAGTCGCCGGTGAGCAGCACGCCCATGCCGAGAATGTCGAGAAACACGCCGTGCAGCGTGGCGCGCGGCGCGAGAATGCGCGACATGTACAAACGCAGGCTGTCGATCACCGCGGCGGCGGACATGGGCGTGGTGAAGAGCGGTGTGGACGAGCGCGTGCAGCGCAGCACCAGTTCCGGCGGTGCGGCAACGCCGCCCGCCACCACCAGAAACGGCGGCTCCAACGCGATCAGCTCGGCCATGTGGCGCGAGCGGTCTTCGTCGGTCTGGCGTTTGTAGTAGTCGATTTCGGCGTCGCCGAGCACCTGGATCCGGTTCGGGTGGATCAGGTTCAAGTGGCCGACAAGGTCGGCGCTCGACGTGGCATTAGCGACTGATTCCGAAGAAAAGCCGCGTTCCCAGCCTTCATGGCCCGTCAGCCAGCTCAGTTTCAGCATGGCGGCGTTGTCGTCGAAAATGCTCTGGGCGTTGATGCTGGACGTATCCATGAGTCAGTGACTCCAGTGTGGGCCGCTAGCCCGGCAACCAGGCGGCCGCGTAAACGCGGTCCGCTTCCGTTGCGAGACCTTACCCGCGCGCGGATGGCCACCGCGCATGCGGATCAGCGGCGTGCGGATAACCGCCGCTACATCAAGGTTGCCACTGAGTGAGCAGGCGATGCAATGATTCGCGGTCTTCTTCCGTGTGCAGGCGCTCGCGGGCTTCGCGATCGGACAGCAACTGGGCGATTTCCGAAAGAATTTCGAGGTGCTGCTGGGTGGCCTGTTCGGGCACGAGCAGGAAGATCAGCAGCGAAACCGGCTGACCGTCGGGCGATTCGAAGGGGATGGGTTCGGCAAGACGAACGAACGCGGCGAGCGGCTGCTTCAAGCCTTTGATCCGGCCATGCGGAATCGCGACGCCTTCGCCGAGCCCCGTCGATCCGAGGCGCTCACGCGCAAACAGATTGTCAGTGACCGTGCTACGGGCGATGCCGTTCTGGTTCTCGAAGATCAGGCCCGCTTGCTCGAATACACGTTTCTTGCTGGTGACCGATAGTCCGACGACGACGTTCTCGAGGGGAAGAAATTTGGCTAAACGATTCATGTTGACAGGCGAAAACGTGGCCTGGTTTCTCCTCGCTGGGGCGTTTGATTGGCGTTCCATTCGTTCGATGCTCGCGGCGACGTGCGTTGGAGTCCGAAAGCACAAGACTCCTGCCGACTTACGTTAGCGCTGGCTCGACCCCGATGGTAACCGGAACATTATAGAACAGGGTAGCAACAGATGGTGCGGCGCGCCATCGATGCGCGGCGGGTTTTTGAAGGATCGTTCGAGGTTGCACGATTCTCGCGGGGAACGTGCTCGCACAACGAAAAACCGCCCGGTCTCGGGCGGTTTGGCTAGGGTAGGGAATATGAAGCGGCGCTTCTAATTTGCCCTATTGCGGCGGAACGTCTATCTGCGGCGCCGGCTGATACTTGATCGCCTCATGCGCATGGCCTTGCAGACGATCCTTGTGACGTAACACCTGCCGATCGAGCTTGTCGATCATCAGATCGATCGCAGCGTAGAGGTCGCTGTCACAGCTCTCGACAAAGATGTCCTTGCCCTTCAGATGCAGGTTGATTTCAACCTTTTGACGCTTTTCCTTTTCCTTATGGTTGTCGACCGAGAGGACCACACTGCCGTCGATTACCTGATCGAAATGTCTTAGCACCCTATCCAGTTTGGTGATCACGTATTCGCGCAACGCAGGCGTTACTTCGAGGTGGTGTCCACTGATCTGCAGATTCATAGTGCTTCTCCAAGCTAATGGCCGCTTGTTCCGCACGATGACGTAGGTCCGGTCGATCTGTCGGCTTGCCTGAGTCGCCCCCCGGTGACTGACTTCTGGCAGGTCGCATCGGCCGGCCTGTCCGCCAACTGCGGAGCGGCCGGTAAATGCCCGCCACGGAAGGCGACGGGCTACAGAGACTTGCGCAGGTTGACTGCCGGAATCTTGAGTGCTTCGCGATACTTCGCCACGGTGCGGCGCGCGACCACGAAGCCCTGCTCCGCCAGCAGTTCGGCGATGCGGCTGTCTGAAAGAGGAGATTTCGGGTTTTCCGCTCCTATCAGTTGCTTGATGAGCGCACGGATCGCCGTTGAAGACGCCGCGCCGCCCGTGTCGGTCGAAACGTGTGATCCGAAGAAGTACTTAAATTCAAGCGTCCCGAATGGGGTCAGCATGTATTTACCGGTTGTCACACGCGAGACAGTTGACTCGTGTAGGCCTAGCGTATCAGCAATTTCTCGCAAGACCAAGGGGCGCATCGCAATTTCGCCGTGGACAAAAAAGCTCTTTTGACGTTCCACAATAGCTTGCGCGACCCGCAGAATGGTCTCGAAACGCTGCTGGATATTTTTGATCAGCCAGCGTGCTTCCTGCAGTTGCTGGCGCAACGAACCGCTGCCCGGATCGCCTCGGTTATTACGCAGGATATTGGCGTACAGATGGTTGATGCGCAGCTTCGGCACCACTTCCGGATTCAGTTCGGCCTGCCAACCCTGCGCCGTTTTGCGCACCATGATGTCGGGCACGACGTAGTCCGCTTCGGCCTTGCCGTAGGCGGCGCCGGGGAACGGCTCGAGCGAGCGGATCAGCACATGCGCGTCGCGCAGGTCGTCGTCGTTGGCCTTGAGCTGTTTGCGCAGGCGCGTGAAATCGCGAGCCGCGAGCAGTTCCAGGTGGTGGGCGACGATATCGAGCGCCAACGTACGCGTGGGCGACGTCTCGAGCCGCAGCAATTGCAGCTTGAGACATTCGGACGCAGAGCGTGCGCCCACACCCGCCGGGTCGAAGCTGTGCAGCAGCGCGAGCGCGGCATTCAGTTCGTCGGTATCGACTTCGAGTTCGTCGGGCAGATCGGCCAGCACTTCGTCGAGCGTGGCGGCGAGGTAGCCGTCGTCGTCGAGCGATTCGATCAGGAACGTGATCAGCGCGCGATCGCGTTGACCCGCCTGGGTCACGCGCAATTGCGCCATCAGATGATCGCGCAGCGAGGTGCTGGATTCGTGGATTTGCAGCGGCGGCAGATCGTCGTCGTCCGAGGCGTTGCCGGAGCGGCCGTAGTCGTCGAGATTCCATTGCGACGCGTCGCCGTTACTGTCGCCCGAGAGGCCGTTGTATTCGTCCACGCCTTGCGGTTCGCCGTTCTCGGCGCGCTCGCTGCTGCTCGACGATGACGCCGTATTGCCGCCCATCTGGTCGGGCGGTGTGGACGAATTGGGCGCTTGCGCAATCAGCGAACCGTCCGACGCCACGCGCAACGGGCTCGCGATCCAGTCGTCCTCGTTTTCGAGGAGCGGATTCTGCGAGATCGCCATGGAGACTTCCTGCTGCAGTTCGAGCGTAGACAGCTGAAGCAGCCGGATGGACTGCTGCAGTTGTGGCGTCAGCGCAAGATGCTGCGATAGGCGGAGTTGGAGGCTGGCTTTCATGGCAAATTGAGATTCATTGTAGAGAGTTTGCCACGACCGCGATACATTGCGACATTCGCAATTACGCGTGCGCCCGTTTTCGGCGGCGCCGGGCGCGAACGGCCCAGCTCGGAATGATGATGTGCAGTTGCCGCAAAGGGACCGGCCTATGCGCGTTGGCATAGCCGGCGTGTCCCTTGTGTGCTTACATGCGGAAGTGCTCGCCCAGATAGACGCGCCGCACGCTTTCGTTTTCGATGATGTCGCTCGGTGCACCGGCGGCCAGCACGCTGCCGTCGCTGATGATGTATGCGTGATCGCAGATGCCGAGCGTTTCGCGCACGTTGTGGTCGGTAATCAGCACGCCGATATTGCGTTGCTTCAGAAATTTGACAATCTTCTGGATTTCCAGCACCGCGATCGGGTCGACGCCCGCGAACGGTTCGTCGAGCAGAATGAAGCTCGGATTAGTGGCCAGCGCACGTGCGATCTCAACCCGACGGCGTTCGCCACCCGACAGCGACAGCGCCGGATTCTGCCGCAAATGCGCAATCTGCAACTCATCGAGCAGGGCTTCGGTACGGCTCGTGATGGTGTCTTTGTTCAGCCGCTTGCCGTTGTCTTCGTGCTGCAACTCCAGCACCGCGCGAATGTTTTCCTCGACGGTGAGCTTGCGGAACACCGACGCTTCTTGCGGCAGATACGACAAGCCCAGCGAGGCGCGTTTATGGATCGGCAGCAGGCTGATCGACTTGCCATCCAGATCGATTTCGCCGGCGTCGAGCGGCACGAGGCCGACGATCATATAGAACGAGGTCGTCTTGCCGGCGCCGTTAGGCCCAAGCAGACCGACCACTTCACCGCTTTTCACGTCCAGCGACACGTCTTTGACGACCGTGCGCGAACCATAGCGCTTCTTCAGATTACGTACGACCAGCGAACTGCTGGTGCCGGCCGGCTTGCGATTGGGGAGGGACGCGGAGGTGCTCACTGATTCGGCGCTCCCTGAATCGAGGTGGACGGCGCGAGCGTGGCCGACGCGCCGTTCAGCGGCGCGGCGCCGCCGTTGCGCGGCGACAGCATGGCGCGCACGCGGCCGCTCGGGTTCCCCGGGCCGGCGACGTCCTTGCCCGCCTTGGCGGTGTAGAAGTCGTTCTGGCCGTCATACGTAATGACGCTGCCGTGTACCTGGTCCATCACGGTGGCGAGGCCTTGCAGGCGTTTCACGGTCGCGTTGGTGGTGAGCGTGGTCAGGTCCTGCTTACCGTCGTAGTCGATGCGGATCGCCGTGCCTTCGATGTACTCGTCGAGGCCTTCACGCTTCTGGCGGAAATACGACAGGTTGCCGCCGCTCGACGTACCGGTCGCGTACTGATAACCCTGCGGATCTTGTGTCACTTCGACGCGATCGGCCTTGATCACGATCGTGCCTTTGGTGGCGACCACGTGGCCGGTGAAGATGTTGACCTGCTTGAGGTCGTCGTAAGTCATGTTGTCCGCTTCGACGTTCAGCGGCTTGTCCTTGTCGGCGCGGTCCGCGTGCGCAAGCGGCGCAAAGCCGGCGAGCGGCAACGCGACGAGCAGCGCGGCGAGTCCGGCGCGCCACGCGGACAAAGCGCGCGAGCGGCCGGTATTAAAACGGGGGAACGATTCGTTCATGCAGTCACGCCTGGAATGGATTACCCGGGTTGCTTGGGCGAGCTGCCACCGGCTTCGGACGGCGCGATCGAGCCTTTCACGTTGCCGAACAGCTGCATAACCCGGGTGACGTTGTTGTAATTCATGCCGCTGGCAGTCATCACCGACATGCCGCGCTGAAGTTTAACCGGCTTTTCGGTCTCGATCACATCGTCGTTGACCAGCACCTTAAAATGCTCCGAATCCGCCTGCATCTGCGGATCGCCGTAGCCTGGCGCCCGCAGAATGCGCGCATTGCCGTACAGATCGACGATCGAGGCGTCGCCGTTCACCTTGCCGGTGTCGCCGGTCGCCGTGACGATCGGTTTGCCGGGCTGGAACGCGCGCATGGCTGGCTTGACGAGGTCGCTCAGTTCGTCGTCTTCGTAATGAATCAGCGATTGGGCGGTCAGGCGGTATTGCGTCGAGCCCGATTGATCGAGTTCGGACACCGAGAAGTTGTCCGCGAAGTAGTCGGGCGTGTGCTCCTTGGGGCGCACCAGGCCTTCATTCTGCCGCGGCAGGGTGGCTTGCAGCAGCCACCAGGTGATACCGGCAAGCGCCGCCATGGCAACCAGCGGAATCAGCGAGGTCAGGCGAAACTGGTTCATCCGACGAGGCCCCGCTGTTCGCCGCTACAGGCCGCCGCGAGCAGCGCTTCGTATTTGTGCTGGGCGCGCAGCAGCGTGTCGACTACTTCGCGAGCCGCACCGTGGCCGCCGCGGGCCTCGCTCACCCAATGCGCGCGCGCGATCACTTCAGGATGCGAGTTGGCGGGCGCCGCGGCGAAACCGACCTTCAGCATGACCGCGAGATCGACCCAGTCGTCGCCCATGTAGCCGCATTCTTCCGCCGTCAGGCCGGTCTGCTGGAGCAGGTCCGCGAAGGCGGCCGGTTTGTCCTGCACGCCTTGATAAACGTGCGTGACGTTCATTTCTTTCGCCCGCACCGCGACGATGCCCGACTTGCGCCCGGTGATGATCGCCGTGTCGATGCCCGCCTGGCGCAGCAGCTTCATGCCGTGGCCGTCCATCGAGTGGAAGCCTTTCATCGTGTCGCCTTCCGCCGTGAACAGCAGGCCGCCGTCGGTCAGTACACCGTCGACGTCGAAAATCATCAGCTTCACGCGGCTCGCGCGTTCGGTAGCGGTTACGGGGGCGATGGCCATCAGATCACCTTCTTCGAGAACAGGTCGTGCATGTTGAGTGCGCCGATCAGCTTGCCTGCTTCGTCGACGACCAGCATCTGATTGATGCGGTGGCGCTCCATCAGTTCCACGGCTTCCACCGCGAGGTGATCCGGGCCGATGGTACGCGGACCGGCGGTCATGACCGAGGCGATCGACAGCCCACGGAAATCGCCGTCGCGTTCGAGCACGCGGCGCAGGTCGCCGTCGGTGAAGATGCCGGCAACGCGGTCTTCGTGATCGACGATCGCGGTCATGCCCATGCGCTTGGCGGTCAACTGGAACAGCGCGTCGCGCACGGTGGCCTCGGGCGTGACCTTCGGCACCTGGTCGCCGGTGCGCATGACGTCGCGGACATACGTGAGCAGCCGCCGGCCGAGCGCGCCGCCCGGATGCGAGCGCGCGAAGTCGTCGCGGCCGAAACCGCGCGCGTCGAGTACGACGACCGCGAGCGCGTCGCCGAGCGCGAGCGCGGCGGTGGTGCTGGCGGTGGGCGCAAGATTCATCGGGCAGGCTTCTTTCGACACCGCGGAATTCAGGTGCACGTCGGCCAGTTGTGCGAGACTCGACGACGGACGCCCGGTCATCGCGATCAGCTTCGCGCCGAGCCGCTTGATGAGCGGCAGGATCGCCACGAGTTCTTCGGTTTCACCGGAATTGGACAGGGCGAGAAACACGTCGTCGGCCGTGACCATGCCGAGGTCGCCATGACTGGCTTCCGCGGGATGCACGAAGAACGCCGGTGTGCCGGTGCTGGCGAGCGTGGCCGCGAGCTTGCGCGCCACGTGGCCGGATTTGCCGATGCCGGAAACGACCACGCGGCCACGGCAGCCCAGGATGAAATCGACCGCCCCGACGAAGCCTTCGTCGAGTTGATCGCGAAGCGCGCGCACGGCGTCCGCTTCGATGTCGAGCACGTCACGAGCGAGCGTGAGTGCCCGGTCGCCATTGATTTTCGCTATCATTCGCGGAGTATAGCAAAGGCGCTTGTTCGCCGCGCCGGGCCTGCTGTGCCATGCCGCTGCCTTTATTGCTGTTTTTTACGGCCCCTCAACCTTGTCGCACGGCGTTTTGCGTGCGCGGTTCCGCTGACGAACGAGGACGCTTTACCGATGCGTTTTTGCCGATGATTTCCCCCCTCGAAATGACGCTGTTCCTGCTGCTGGCATCGGTGGCGGGCGTGGTGATCTTTCGCTTCCTGAATCTTCCGCCGATGCTCGGTTATCTGTCGGTGGGGATCGTCGTCGGGCCGCATGCGTTCGGTTTGATCCCCGACTCGGCCGGCGCGCAGAACCTCGCCGAGTTCGGCGTGGTGTTCCTGATGTTTTCGATCGGGCTGGAGTTTTCGCTCGCCAAGCTGCGCTCCATGCGCCGGCTCGTGTTCGGCCTCGGTCTGTTGCAGGTGATCGGCACGATCGCGGTGGCCGTCACGCTCGGCTTCGTGCTGGAGCGTTGGGTGCATATCACGTGGCAGGCGAGCGTGGCGCTGGGCGGCGCGCTCGCCATGTCGTCCACGGCGATCGTCAGCAAGATGCTGGCGGAGCGGCTCGAAATCGAAACCGAGCATGGCCGCAATATCTTCGGCGTGCTGCTGTTTCAGGATCTGGCGGTGGTGCCGCTGTTGATCGTGATCGCGGCGCTCGGCGGCGATTCGAAAGACCTCGTGAGCGCGCTCGGCCTCGCGTCGATCAAGATCGTCGTGGCGTTGGCGCTACTGCTGATCGTCGGGCAGCGCTTCATGACGCGCTGGTTCAACGTGGTCGCGCGGCGCCGGTCGCAGGAACTGTTCATTCTCAATCTGCTGCTGGTCACGCTCGGTTCGGCATTCATCACCGACAAATTCGGTTTGTCGCTCGCGCTCGGCGCGTTTATCGCCGGTATGTTGATTGCCGAGACGCCGTACCGGCATCAGGTGGAAGAGGACATCAAGCCGTTTCGCGATGTGCTGCTGGGGCTGTTCTTCGTCACCACCGGCATGCTGCTGAATCCGCGCGTGATCTGGGAGCATCCGTTTATCGTGCTCGGCTTTCTGGTCGGTCCGATCATATTGAAAGCGGTGATGGTGACGGGGCTGTCGCGCCTGTTCGGCGCGTCGCCGGGCGTCGCGATGCGCACCGGTATCGGCCTTGCGCAAGCCGGCGAATTCGGCTTCGTGCTGCTGAATCTGATTCTCGACAAGCATCTCGTCGACGCCACGTTGCTGCAGGCGATTCTCGCGGCCATGCTGCTGTCCATGCTCGCCGCGCCGTTCCTGATCCAGAACGCCGACCGGATCGTGCTGCGCCTGTCGTCCACTGAATGGATGATGCAGTCGTTGCAAATGACGCGTATCGCCACGCAGAGTTTGAAACAGAGCGGTCACGTGATCATCTGCGGATACGGCCGGGCCGGCCAGAATCTGGCGCGCATGCTCGAACACGAAGGGCTCGCGTACGTCGCGCTCGATCTCGACCCCGATCGCGTGGCGGCTGCCGCGGCGGCGGGTGAATCCGTCGTGTTCGGCGACGCGGGGCGGCGCGAGTCGCTGCTCGCCGCCGGTATCCATCGCGCGGCCGCGATTGCGATCACCTACGCGAACACGCCGTCCGCCTTGCGCGTGCTGCATAACATTCACGAGCTGGAGCCGACGCTGCCGGTGATCGTGCGCACCGTCGACGACGCCGATCTGGAAAAGCTGCTGGCCGCCGGCGCGACCGAGGTGATCCCGGAAATCGTCGAAGGCAGTCTGATGCTGGCGTCGCACACGCTCGTGGTGATGGGCGTGCCGATGCGGCGCGTGGTGCGGCGCGTCGAGGAAATGCGCGACGAACGCTACGCGCTGCTGCGCGGTTATTTCCATGGCGCCGACGACGTGGAAGACGACGACGGCCACGAACAGGTGCGGCTACAATCGGTGCCGGTCGACGAAAATGCCGACGCCGTGGGCCGTACGCTTGCCGAACTGGGTCTGTTCGAAATGGGCGTCGAAGTCACGGCGATTCGCCGGCACGGCATTCGCGGCGTCGAGCCGGACCCGTCCACCAAGCTGCGCGCGAGCGACATCGTGGTGTTGCGCGGTTTGCCCGAGCAGTTGGCGAGCGCCGAGGAACGGTTGTCGAAGCACCGCCGCGCGGGCGCCGCCGCCGCGTAGGCGGGCGGCGGCCCGACCACCCCGAATTCGCTTTTCATCGGACCTGACAAGGTTCATCCGGAGACATCATGTCCAACGCGCTCCCGAGCGCGCCGCTCGATGCGGCCGACTACATCAAAAGCCACATTCGCACGGTGCCCGACTGGCCGCAACCGGGTGTGCAGTTCCGCGACATCACGCCGTTGTTGCAGGAGCGCAAGTCGCTGCGCGTGCTGATCGATCTGTTCGTGCAGCGCTATATCGACGCCAGGCTCGACTACATTGCCGGACTCGATGCGCGGGGCTTCATCATCGGGCCGATTCTCGCGTACGAGCTGAATCTCGGCTTTATTCCGATCCGCAAGGCGGGCAAGCTGCCGTACAAGCGGGTCGCGCAATCGTACGAACTCGAGTACGGCAGCGCGACCGTCGAGATTCACGAGGACGCCTGCAAGCCGGGCGATCGCGTCGTGATCGTCGACGATCTGATCGCCACCGGCGGCACGATGCTGGCCGGCAAGAAGCTGCTCGAGCGGCTCGGCGCGGTCGTGGTGGAAGGCGCGGCGATCATCGATCTGCCCGAGCTCGGCGGCTCGAAGCTGCTGCGCGACGGCGGCCTGCCGCTTTATACGGTGACGGGATTCGACGGTCATTGAGCCGTGGTAGCGAGTCTGCCGCGAACCGTGCTTCGCGTGGTGCATTGAGCGATGCGTTGAACCGGTTTCTTTCCTGAACACCATCACGAAGGTCAGAACGATGCCCAACTTCCTGCTGTTTCTCGCCACGTCGATCGCGATCACCATGGCGCCCGGTCCGGACAATCTGCAAGTGCTCGCACGCGGCATTTCCCAAGGCCGCGCGGCGGGTCTGATCGCCGCGCTCGGCTTCGCGGCCGGCATCACGTTTCACACCACGCTGGCCGCGCTCGGCGTCGCCGCATTGCTGCGTTCGTCGCCGGTTGCGTTCGAGGTGATCAAGCTGGCCGGCGCCGCCTATCTGGTCTGGATCGGTATCAAGGCGCTGCGCAGCCAGGGCCTCGCGACCGCGCACGAGCGTGCGCCGCAGCCGTTGTCGACGGTGTTTCGCCAAAGCGTGCTCGGCAATCTGCTGAATCCGAAAGTGACGTTGTTCTTCGTCGTGTTCCTGCCGCAGTTCGTGAAGCCGAACGGTACGCAAAGCGTGACGCTACAAATGCTCGAACTCGGCGTGCTGTTCATGCTGCAGACCGTGGTGGTGTTTTCGCTGTTTGGCGTGTGCGCGGGGGTGATCGGCGGCTGGTTGAAGCGCCGGCCGAGCGTGGGCGTGTGGCTCGACCGTCTGGCGGGCGTGACGTTCATTGCAATCGGAATTCGTGTCGCGCTGCGCGATTGAACACAGTTAGTCTGGAGTTTTGCATGACTTTGCCTTCTCTCATCGCCGCGCGCCGCTTCGACCCGCATGCGCACGTGCCGTTCTGGATCGACGCCGAACAGGTCGGCTGGATTCGTTCGAGCGATGTGCCCTTGCTCACGCGCTGGCCCGACGTGTTCGCGATCGACAGCGCTCGCGTCACGCTCGCGTCCGCGTTCGATACCGTCGATCTGCGCAGTGCGGCGCTCGGTTCCGTGATCGACGCGCTCGCCGCTGAAGGCCGCATTCCCGGTTGGCGCAACGAAACCTACGCGATCCGCAATGCGTTCGATGCACCGCCGCTCGCGTATATCGAGCGCGCGGCGTCGCGCTTCTTCGGCACGCAGACGTACGCGGTGCATCTGAACGGCGTCGTAGAATATGCCGATGGCGGCGCGCCGCAGTTGTGGATCGCGCGCCGCAGCGACACCAAGGCGACCGATCCGGGCATGCTGGACAACGTCGTTGCGGGCGGGATCGGCTGGGGCTTCGGCGTAGAGGCGACCATCATCAAGGAGTGCTGGGAAGAAGCCGGCATTCCGGAGGAAATCGCGGCGCGCGCCGTGGCGGGCCGCACCGCGCACGTGCTCCAATCGTTGCCGGAAGGCACGCAGGCCGAGCAGATTTTCATCTACGACCTCGCGCTGCCCGCCGATTTCACGCCGCGCAACCAGGATGGCGAAGTGGGCGAGCATCGCCTCGCACGCATCGACGAAGTCGCGCGCTGGATCGAGGAAGACGCCATGACGGTCGACGCGAGCCTCGCTACGCTCGATTGCCTGCTGCGCCGCCGCTGGATCGACGAAGAAGCGTGCGCGGGTATCGAAGTCCTGTTCACGCCGCCGGTGCTTGCATAAGATAGACGCTCGCGCCGCGTGGCGCGGCCCGTGCACGTTGCCGCTGCGTCTGAAATCGCGTCGGGAACACTGCATCGAGCCGCACACACTGAATAAACCACGCATTGAAGAAGGGAGTCATCCAGGTCATGTCGACCGATCACAGCTTTATTCTCAAACTGTCGTGCGCCGACCGGCCCGGCATCGTCCATGCGGTGTCGGGCTTTCTGTTCGAGCGCGGTAGCAATATTCTCGACTCCGCGCAGTTCGGCGACAGCCGCACCGGCGAGTTCTTCATGCGCGTGCATTTCCAGCAGGTGGGCGGCGATCCGGGTCTGGAGGCGCTGCGCGCGTCGTTCGTGACGCTCGCTGAACAGTTCGGCATGCGTTGGGAGTTGCACGACGCGTCGGTGAAGCCGCGCGTGGTGATCATGGTGTCGAAGATCGGCCATTGCCTGAACGATCTGCTGTTTCGCTATCGCACTGGCCAGTTGGGTATCGAGATTGCGGCGATCATCTCGAACCACAAGGAGTTTTATCAGCTCGCCGCCAGCTACGACGTACCGTTCCATCACTTCCCGCTGATGGGCGCCACGCCCGACGCGAAGGCGGCGCAGGAAGCGCGCGTGCTCGAGGTGATCGACGAGCATCAGGCCGACCTGGTGGTGCTCGCTCGTTATATGCAGATCCTGTCGCCGAAACTGTGCGAAGCACTGGCGGGCCGTGCGATCAACATTCATCACTCGTTCCTGCCGAGCTTCAAGGGTGCGAAGCCGTATTACCAGGCGTTCGACCGCGGCGTGAAGTTGATCGGTGCGACCGCCCACTACGTGACGACGGATCTCGACGAAGGTCCGATCATCGAGCAGGAAGTGGAACGCGTGGACCACAGCATGACGCCGGAGCAACTTACAGCGATCGGCCGCGACGTCGAATGCGTGACGCTCGCGCGTGCGGTGAAGTGGCACGTGGAGCATCGCGTCGTGTTGAACGGCAGCAAGACGGTGGTGTTTCGCTAGGAGCGGTTGAGGGCGGGTTGGGTTGGGAGACGCTCAGGCGTCATTCCTCAACGCCGCTTTGAACTTAGGCAGAAAAAAATGCGCCGGACGATTCCGGCGCATTTTTTTTAGGACCGTGCCGCGGATCGCACCGCATCTCGCGCACCATGCGCGTCATGCGCGTTTTGCGAGGAACGGCGGCGCGCATTCAGCTTCTTCAGCCAGATCAGCAAACCCGTTGCGCTCAATACAGCGACTGCAATACCCACGGCGCTGATCAGAATCCGTCCGCCCAGGCCGAGAATGCGTCCGGAGTGCAGCGGGAATTGCAACTGCATGAAGATATCGCCGGCTGTGCCCTTGCCGGGAATCAGCTTGCCGAGCGGTTTGCCGGTGGTGGCGTCCCAATACATCCACGGATTACCCAGGCCGATATCGCCGTGGTCGTTGCCGGGCGTGTAAAAGCCCACGCCGTAGGCGTGCAGGAATTCAGCGTAGTAGATGCCGCCCGGCGGCGCCTTCAGGTTCTGCGCTTTGCCGGCCTGTTCGGCGAGTTGCGCGATGCGCTCGCGGCTCAACACCGGGTCGCCGGGCTGTGGTGGGCGCAGGATTTCCGGGTTGTCGATCGGATTCGGCGTGAGCGCTGAGAACATCGACACCACCGGGCGCACGACCGGCCCGGATAGATTCATCGACACCGAGGTCAGCGCGACGATGATCAGCAACCCCCATATCCAGACGCCGCCGGAGCGGTGCAGATCGAAGGTGAGCGCATAGCCGCCGCGCTTCAGGCGAAACGCGAACGACTTGCGCCACGCCTTGAAACTCGGAAACGACAGCCAAAGCGCGATCATGCTGTCGAACAGCCAGATGATGCCGACGACGCCCATCAGCCAGGTGCCGGTGTCGATACCGCCGGTGAACGGCAGTTGCAGCGTGTAGTGGAATTTGTAGATGAACGGAATCAGGTTGATCCGCGCGAGCGAGACGACGCCCCATTCACGGCGGCCCTGGATCTCGCCGGTGGCGGGATCGACGGCGATCTGGGTGAAGTCGAGCGGATAGGGCCGTTTCGTCGCGGGGTCGATGCGTGGGAGCACCATCATTTGCAGCGTATGGCCGGGCTCGGCAACGAGCGGCAGATACGTGACCTGCAAACGCGGGTCCGCGGCTTCGACGCGGCGCGCCAGTTCCAACCCGGACAGCGCGGGCGCTGCGGTGCGAGCGTTGAAGAACGAGGGATTCAACGCGGCATCGAGTTCATGGTCCCACGCGATGATTGCACCGGTGAGCCCGGCCATGAATAGAAACAACGCGGTGGCGACACCGAACCAGCGGTGCAGGCGAACGAACTGGCGCCTCATGCGCGAGCCGGCGGGAACGAGAAAGGCGGGCGGAGTATCACGACCAGGATTGCGTGTAAATAGGAATTGTTCTCATCTTACGGGAAACTTGCGGTGGACGGCAAGTTTCCCGATGCGAGGCATCCTGGCAGTGTTTGAACGATGGTCGGCTTTCTGGTGGCTAGCTGAGCCCGCATTCCCTGCTTTGTCGCCTGAACGAGCCGTTTAGGGTTTTCTAGCAGCGCGGAATGTCGTCCATCTCCGCGTGCAGGGTCATGATGCGGCGGTCCAATGTAGCGTTCGCGTCCTGAATGCGTCGAAGATCATCCCGCAGTTTTTGCAACGTGTACTGCGTCTCCATGGACGGATGACCGCTCAGGCGAGCGGTGGTTTCGAGCATGTCGATTTCACGCTCCGTTGTCTGCTTCAACTGTGTCCCATCGTCGCGCGACCTGCGTAATTGAGCCAGATTGTTCTGCATCGTCTGTCGGACGTCGCGTGCTTCTCGCAGCACGCCTTCTACTTGCCATTCGCTGCCTTGTACCAGACGCTGGGCGTTTTCCAGAGACCTTTGCGCCTGTTGTCGCCGCATGGTCAGATCCATGCCCGGATTTTGAGTGTTTCGGCTCTCGGCGTCGATCGTCGCCATGTCTCGCTCTGCTTGCCGTCTTTCTGCCAGGGCGTGTTCGAGAATTCCTCGTGCGCGATTGAGCTCGCTCTGCAACGCACGCCCAGGCGAGCCGCCTTTGAGCCCTACCTCGCCGTGACGCTCGTAGTCGCCGTGCGCGTTCAGCCTGACGGGGATACCCGGCTTTGCTGGATTGTCCGGCTGATACACCCGTTCCGTTTTATTGTCGCGATCGTGGCGGATGGCGTAGGTGTTCATGCCGTCGCTGATGTAGCGTCGCCCGTTCTCGTCGATCCGGACGCCCGGTTTAACGGGATCGGGACGCAGCTTGCCGGTGGGCTCGGAGGCATACGACGCAGGCAATCCGGCCAACACGCGCGCCACCATCTCTACGCCGGTTTTGACGTTTGGAGAGGGCATCGCCTGCTCATGTTTGTCGATTCCCCGCGGCTGCGTCCCGTCGGACCGGTCACGGTCGGTTCGTGGCATCGCTTCGATTTTCTGGTGATCGGAGGTCTGCTGGGCCTGCTGGCTATCCTGCGGTGACTGATTCGCCCATGCGCTGGAGTCGGTACTGCTCGCCGAAATAAACATATGCTCACCTCGCTTTGCTGTTGAGAAGAGAACGTCCACACCAACGTGAGGACATGCTCATGACAACCGATTCGCCGGGGCACGAGGTGGTAAGTAAATGTGGCGATCGAGTTTGCATGCGGGGGCGCCGCTGCTCGACGGGCGCCTCGCCAAATAAAAAAGCGGCACCGAAGCGCCGCTCTCTCCTGCATCCGCCGCCTCGCGTGGCAGCCCAGCCGCCCGCGAGCTCGCCTCAAACCAGCCGCAGAAAAATCAGTTCCCGCTTGATATACGCGTAGAAAATCGGCGCGGCGACCACGCCGGGAATCCCGAACGCGGCTTCCATCACCAGCATCGCGATCAGCAGTTCCCACGCGCGCGCCTCGATCTGGCCGCCGACAATGCGCGCGTTCAGGAAGTACTCGAGCTTGTGGATCAGGATCAGGAACACGAGCGACATGACCGCCGCCGGGAAGCTCACCGACAGCGCCACCGCGACGATGATCGTGTTCGAGATCAGATTGCCGATCACCGGCAGCAAGCCGACGATAAACGTGACCAGCACCAGCGTTTTCGACAGCGGCAACGTGTCGTGGAAGATCGGCAGGATCACCAGCAGGAAGATGCCGGTGAACACCGCATTGATCGCGGAGATCTTCACCTGTGCGAACACGATGCGGCGGAACGCGTCGGCAAAACGCGTGACGCGCGTGACGAACGCCGTGGACAACGGCAGCCGGTTCATGTGCTTCTGCGCGCCGACCGCGATGATCGCGCCGATGATCATGCCGATCAGAATATGCGTGAACGCGCGCGCCGCCGTCTTGCCGCTTTGCGACAGCATGTTGGCGTGCGTGGTCATCAGTTCGGTGGCGCGGGCCTTCATCTGCTCGGTATCGACCGGTAGATAGTTGGCGATGAATTGCGGAATCCGGCCGCGCGCCTCGTCGACGAGTTGCATGGCCTGATCGAGCAGGTTCTGCACGCTCGGCACGTCGTTCTCGAAATGCGCGATGATCCCGAGCGTAAGCCCGGTCAACGCGCCCACGATTACCACCGACAAAAACACCACCGCTAGCCAGCGGGCCCGCTTGCTCGACATGTGACGCTCGATGCGCGGCGCGATGGTATGCACGAGCTGGAACACCAGCAGCCCGGCGAGCAACGCGCCGAGCAACCTCAGTTCGATGACCGCCCACATGCCGAACAGCATGACCGCATAACTGCCGATTTCGACCGCCGACAGTTTCGGCAGGCTCATGTCGCTAGTCAGCCTGACCGGGCGTGGGCGTAGGTCCTGCACTTGCCCGTCGTCGCGCGCCTGATTCCGCTTGGCCATGGCTTATTCCGTCTCCAACCCGTGAAGTACAGCGTTACTTTTTGCTGGCGGCCCGTTTCAGCAAGGGCGCCAGATACTTTCCGGTAAAACTTGCTTTCGACTTCGCCACCTGCTCCGGCGTGCCTTGGGCAATGATCTGACCGCCTCCCGCACCCCCTTCCGGACCGAGGTCGATGACCCAGTCGGCGGTTTTTATTACATCGAGATTATGCTCGATGATCACGACGGTATTACCCTGCTCGCTCAACCGATGAATGACTTCCAGCAGCAGCGCGATATCGTGAAAGTGCAGGCCGGTGGTCGGCTCGTCGAGAATGTATAGAGTGCGACCCGTGTCGCGCTTGCTCAGTTCCAACGATAGTTTGACCCGCTGCGCCTCGCCGCCCGACAGCGTGGTTGCCGACTGGCCCAGGCGGATATAGCCCAGACCCACGTCCAGCAAGGTTTTCAGCTTGCGCGCGACGACCGGCACGGGCTTGAAGAACTCATAGGCGTTCTCCACCGTCATATCGAGCACTTCGCTGATGTTCTTGCCTTTGTATTGCACGTCCAGCGTTTCGCGGTTGTAGCGCTTGCCGTGGCAGACGTCGCAAGGCACGTACACGTCCGGCAAAAAGTGCATCTCGACCTTCAGCACGCCGTCGCCCTGGCAGGATTCGCAGCGGCCGCCCTTGACGTTGAACGAGAAACGGCCCGGATCGTAGCCGCGTTCTTTGGCCGCGGGCACGCCCGAGAACAGTTCGCGGATCGGCGTGAAGAGGCCCGTGTAGGTGGCCGGGTTCGAGCGCGGCGTACGGCCGATCGGCGACTGGTCGACATTGATGACCTTGTCGAAATGCTCGAGGCCTTCGATCGACTGGTACGGCGCGGGCTCCGTGGACGACCCATACAGGTGGTGCGAAACCGCGTGGTACAGCGTGTCGTTGATCAGCGTCGACTTGCCCGAGCCGGATACGCCGGTCACGCAGGTGAGCAGGCCGACCGGCAGATCCAGCGTCACGTGCTTCAGGTTGTTGCCGTACGCCTCGACGATTCGCAGGCGCCGTTCGTCCGGCTGCTTGCGTTCGTCCGGATACTCGATGTTGCGCGCGCCGGACATGTACTGCCCGGTCATCGACGCCGGGTTCGCCTGCACCTGTTTCGGCGTGCCTTCCGCGATCACCATGCCGCCGTGTTCGCCCGCGCCCGGTCCCATGTCGACCACGTAATCGGCCATGCGGATCATGTCTTCGTCATGCTCGACGACGATCACCGAGTTGCCCAGGTCGCGCAGATGCTTCAGCGTGGCGATCAGCCGGTCGTTGTCGCGCTGATGCAGGCCGATGGACGGCTCGTCGAGCACGTACATCACGCCGGTCAGACCCGAGCCGATCTGCGAGGCGAGGCGAATGCGCTGCGCCTCGCCGCCCGACAGCGTTTCCGCACTGCGTTCGAGCGACAGGTAATCGAGCCCGACGTTGTTCAGAAACATGAGCCGCGCGACGATTTCCTTGACCACCTTGTCGGCGATCTCGCGCTTCGAGCCTTCCAGACGCAGGGTCTGGAAATAGCCGAGCGCGTCGCGCAACGGCCAGCCGCTGATTTCGAAGATGCCGCGCGCGTCGCTGTCCGCGCCGATCCGCACGAAGCGCGCCTCGCGGCGCAGCCGCGTGCCGGCGCAAGCGGGGCAGGGCTGGTTGTTCTGATACTTGGCGAGTTCTTCGCGCACCGCGACCGAATCGGTCTCGCGGTAACGCCGCTCCAGATTCGGGATGATCCCTTCGAACACGTGCTCGCGCACCGACGTGCGGCCGCGTTCGTTGATGTACGAGAACGGAATTTCCTGCTTGCCCGAACCGAACAGCAGGATCTTGCGAACCTTCTCCGGCAGATCTTCGACCGCCATGTCGATGTCGAACTCGTAGAACGCCGCGAGACTCTGCAGCATCTGGAAGTAGAACTGGTTGCGCCGGTCCCAGCCCTTCACCGCGCCGGCCGCGAGCGACAGCGACGGATGCGCGACCACCCGCTTCGGATCGAAGAAGGTGATCTGCCCCAGGCCGTCGCATTCCGGGCACGCACCCATGGGGTTGTTGAACGAGAAGAGCCGCGGCTCCAGTTCCTGCAGCGAATACGAGCAGATCGGGCAGGCGAACTTCGAGCTGAACAGCTTCTCTTTGTCGGTGTCCATTTCGAGCGCGATCGCGCGGCCGTCGGCGAGACGCAGTGCCGTTTCGAACGATTCGGCGAGGCGCTGCTTCATGTCCGGCCGCACTTTCAGACGGTCGACCACGACGTCGATGGTGTGCTTGTCGTTCTTTTTCAGCTTCGGCAGTGCGTCGACTTCATAGATCTTCGCGACGCCTTCATTGGCGGTGCCGCCGCCCGAGCGCACGCGGAAACGGATAAAGCCCTGGGCCTGCATTTCCTCGAACAGTTCGACGTGCTCGCCCTTGCGGTCGGCTACGACCGGCGCGAGGATCATCAGCTTCGTTTCTTCGGGCAGTGCGAGCGCCGCGTCGACCATTTGCGAGACGCTTTGCGCCTCCAGCGGGATTTCGTGGTCCGGGCAATACGGCGTGCCGACCCGGGCGAACAGGAGCCGCAGATAGTCGTGAATTTCGGTGACGGTGCCGACCGTGGAGCGCGGATTGTGCGAGGTCGCTTTCTGTTCGATCGAGATTGCCGGCGAGAGGCCTTCGATCAGATCGACATCGGGTTTTTCCATCAATTGCAGGAACTGGCGCGCATAGGCCGAAAGACTTTCGACGTAGCGCCGCTGTCCTTCCGCATAGAGCGTGTCGAACGCCAGCGACGATTTGCCCGAGCCCGAAAGGCCCGTAATGACGACGAGCTTGTGACGTGGAAGATCGAGGTTGACGTTCTTCAGGTTGTGGGTGCGAGCCCCACGAATACGGATTTGTTCCACGGATTTATTCCATGAACTGGCGGAAAGAGGAAGGGGCTAAACCTGCTACTATAACGACTTTTCAAGACCGCCGTTACGGCTTCCTGACAGGCTGAAGAAGCACTGAGGCAAGCTGTAAGGCAGCGGTTCAGCGCCGCGGGGAAGGGGTCTAACTGGGGCCGTTCCTCGTGAGTACAAGGCACCGCTAGGCGTCAGGGGGAGTGCTGCAAGGCCGTCGGCTCGAACGCCGCGCCGCAGGCTTCCCGCCGTCGCGCGGTAAGCCGCCCGCTGGTGGCCGCCCTTCGGCGGTGTGCCGCCCCGCTCATTCAAAGAACGCTCCCGATGTCCAATCCGTCCGCAACATCCTCACGCATGAGCGCGCCTGAACTGCGCGCGACCGTGTCGCTGGCCGCCATCTTCGCGCTGCGCATGCTCGGTCTGTTCATGATCATGCCGGTGTTCTCGATCTACGCGAAAACCATTCCGGGCGGCGACAACGTGCTGCTGGTGGGCATCGCGCTGGGCGCGTACGGCGTCACGCAGTCCATGCTCTACATCTTTTACGGCTGGGTTTCCGACAAGATCGGCCGCAAGCCGGTGATCGCGATCGGCCTGCTGATCTTCGCGCTGGGTAGTTTTGTCGCGGCGGGCGCGCACGACATGACGTGGATCATCGTCGGCAGGGTGATTCAGGGGATGGGCGCGGTGTCGTCGGCGGTGATCGCGTTTATCGCCGACCTCACGTCCGAAGAGCATCGCACCAAGGCGATGGCGATGGTCGGCGGCAGTATCGGCGTGTCGTTCGCGGTCGCGATCGTCGGCGCGCCGATCGTGTTTCAGTGGGTCGGCATGAGCGGCTTGTTCACGCTGGTCGGCATCTTTTCGATTCTGGCGATTGGCCTCGTGCTGTGGGTCGTGCCCGATGCACCGAAGCCGGTGCACGTGCGCGCGCCGTTCGCCGAAGTGCTGCACAACGTCGAGCTGCTGCGTCTGAACTTCGGCGTGCTCGTCCTGCACGCCACGCAAACCGCGCTGTTCCTCGTCGTGCCGCGCATTCTCGAAGCCGGCGGCTTGCCGGTCGCGTCGCACTGGAAGGTGTATCTGCCGGTCATGGGGCTGTCTTTCGTGATGATGGTGCCGGCGATCATCGCCGCGGAAAAGCGCGGAAGAATGAAAATCGTGCTGCTCTCGGCGATCGGCCTTATCCTGATTGGACAGTTGTTATTGGGCGTCGCTCCGCATACGATTCTGAGTGTGGCAGCGATCCTTTTTGTGTACTTTCTCGGCTTCAATATCCTTGAGGCGTCACAGCCTTCGCTGGTGTCGAAGCTGGCGCCGGGCACCCGCAAGGGCGCGGCGGCCGGCGTGTATAACACCACGCAGTCGATCGGCCTCGCGCTGGGCGGGGTGGTCGGCGGCTGGCTGCTCAAGGTAGATGGGGCGAGCGCAGTATTCTTTACCTGCTCGGGCCTCGTATTGTGCTGGCTTATAATCGCCGCCAATATGAAACAGCCGCCGCGCAAGGCGTAGCTGAACACCCAGAACTCACCCGGCGGCGGGCAGAGGCGCAGTTCTGGTCTCGGGCCTGCCGGCCATGAGACGCGAACCGTGTCGTACCGCGCCGCCCGCAACGGAATCAACAGGAGAAACTCATGGCATCCGTGAACAAGGTCATTCTCGTCGGCAATCTCGGAGCCGATCCGGAAGTCCGTTATCTTCCGAGCGGCGACGCAGTGGCGAACATCCGCCTTGCAACGACGGATCGGTACAAGGACAAGGCGTCCGGCGAAATGAAGGAAGCGACCGAATGGCACCGCGTGTCGTTCTTCGGCCGGCTCGCGGAAATCGTGTCCGAATATCTGAAGAAGGGCTCGTCGGTGTATCTGGAAGGGCGCATCCGGACCCGTAAGTGGCAAGCGCAAGACGGCACCGACCGTTATTCGACGGAAATCGTCGCCGAGCAGATGCAAATGCTGGGCGGCCGCGGCGGCTCGATGGGCGGCGGCGACGAAGGCGGCGGCGGTTATAGCCGTGGTGAGCCGTCGGAACGTAGCGGCGGTGGTGGCGGTGGCGGCCGTGCTGTGTCGGGCGGTGGGGCTTCGCGTGGCGGCAGTGGTGGTGGCGGCGGTGGTGCTAGCCGTCCGAGCGCGCCGGCCGGCGGCGGGTTTGACGAGATGGACGACGATATTCCGTTCTAAATCTGATTAAAGCGGTTTTTTGTTGTTAGCGGCCCGCGCTCCCATGGAGCGCGGGCCTTTTCTTTACCCACGCATTTGAGCGAAACCGCCGCCCCAGTCACGCGAACGTGCCGATGACTATTGGCTACAGGTAACGCATCGACTATCGAGCAGGGTCCGGAAAAACAGTGTTCCAATCCTCTTTCATATCGACGACCACCCACCCTTTGCCGGGGGCTTCGTCTAGCGCCTTGTCGAGCTTGCCCATCTTCGATGCCCGGTCGTACGAATATTCCCGCGACGCGTCCGTGTGGTGAATCAGCGCACCCAGACGCGGCCCGTTACCGGCGGTCGTCCATTCGAGCATCTGCAGATCTCCGTCCGAGTTGCCGAATGCGGCGATGGGCCGGCGTCCGATGATATGTTCGATTGAAGCCGGCTTACCCGGGCCATCATCGACGTCGTCTATCTGGGCGAGGCGCACCAGAACCGGCTTGCCGTCCACCACCGAATACTTATATTTCGCGGTACTCCCAATGACCTGCTCAGGCGGGACGCCGTACACGCGCTCCGCGTACTCGCGAATGAACTCAACCCCGCCGCCGGACACGATGTACGTCTTGAAGCCGTTGGTGCGCAGGTACGCCATCAACTCGAGCATGGGTTGATAAACCAGTTCGGTGTACGGTCGCCGGAAGCGGGGATCCTTCGCGGTAGCCATCCAGTCGTGCACGGTCGCGCGGAACGCTTCCGTGCTCATGCCTGCGTGGGTGGCAGCCAGAATTTTCGCCGCGCCGGTCTCGCCGGTCGCCGCGACGCTTTTCATGTCGCCCGCAAGCACGGATTTGAACGGCTCTTCCGTTTTCCATTCCGGATGCTGCGGCGCCAGCGCCTTGATGCGCTGGAGCGCAAACACCAACTGCACGTACGCCGGTTGCTCGACCCACAGTGTGCCGTCGTTATCGAATACGGCGATGCGCTCGGAAGGAGGCACGAAGTCGGACGAGCCGGGTGTGGTCACACGCGTGACGAAATCGATGAGCGAGCGCTTCGTTGCCGTGTCGTTCCACGACGGCAAAACCGACGTGGCCGACGAAACGGGTGCATGGGTCGACGCACCGGTTTGCGGGGGTTGCACACACGCGGCGAGAGCGAGTGCAAGGAATGTGACGAACACGCCAGGCGAAAAAATCGAGCGCATCTTTCATCCTCCGAACAGACTTTCGAATTAACCGCCATGCTGTCGCCTCGACTGGAGACGCTAGGCAAGTTGCGCCGCCATCCGACGCAGCGCGGGTCCCGCGTGGTCGTGAAAGCGCTTGATACCGGCGCATAGGTAGTTCAACCCGGGCTCGCCGTCCGGACTGCGGAGCAGGCGGTTTTTCGGACACTCGCCCCAGCAAAGTCTGACGTGTTTGCATTGCTTGCAGTATCCCGGGAGTGAATCCCGTTTCGCGTAGCCGAATTTCTGCTGCCTTTCGGAGAAAGCCATGATCCCGAGATGTTCCTGTTCGATGTTGCCGAGGGCGTACTCCGGGTAGACATAGTGGTCACATGAGTAGGCCGTTCCGTCGTGTTCTATCGCCAGCGCCTTGCCGCAGAATTCGGCGGTAATACAGGTCTGCGCCGGCTTGCCCATGGTCTGCACCACCGCCGTTTCGAAGAGGTTCACCAGCACGTTGCCCGCGTCTTTTGTGTACCACTCGTCGAACGTGCGGCTCAGAAAGTAGCCCCAATCGTCCGGATCCACGGACCAGTCGGTCACGATCGAGTCGGCGTTGCCCGGTTTCGCGGCAGGCGTGCCGAGGATAGGCATCGCGTTCGTGGGCCAGTGTTGAGGCGCAACCGTGTGAAAGTCCTTGGGCTCGACGCACGGAATGAACTGGATATAGGTCGAACCGACTTCGTCTCGCAGGAAGCGATAGACATCAATAGGGCGCTTGGCATTTTTCCGGTTCACCACCGTGAGGGTGTTGAAGCCGACCCCGTGTTTTTTCAGCAAGGCGATGCCGCGCATCACGTCGTCGAACGTGGGTTTCCCTTTCCGGTCCACGCGAAACGCGTCGTGAAGCTCTCGCGGACCGTCGATACTGACGCCCACCAGAAAGTCGTGGCGTTTCAGAAAGACGCACCACGGGTCGTTCAAAAGCGTTGCATTCGTTTGCAGGTCATTGACGATACGTTGCCCTGGCGGCTGGAAGCGTGCCTGCAACTCCACAATGTGTTCGAAGAATTCGAGCCCGAGCATGGTGGGCTCGCCACCCTGCCACGAGAACACGATTTCTTCACCGTTCTGCGCCTCGATGTATTGACGAATGTAGCGCTCGAGCATCGACGGCTCCATGCGGCGTCCACGATGCTGGTCGAGCAGGTGCTCCTTATGCAGGTAGTAACAGTAGGTGCAGTCTATGTTGCAGGTAGACCCGATGGGCTTGGCCATCGTGTGAAAGCGTCCCTTGCGTTCGGGCGCGGCAGGTTCCGACCGCGAGACTCGTTCCATGAACCGGACCGGCACAGCGACGCTGGCGTCGAGCGGATGGTCATTCATTGCCTGGCGCTCCCATACAAAATAAGCGTCGGCCGCGAGGCTACGGCCGACGCAGAACGGCAGGCTTAGTCTCCTGCTGCGGTTCCTTTCTGCAACTGTTCGAGGCGGCCTTTTAATGCCTCCACGCGCTGGAACTGCGAATTCCTCACGGGACCGGCATAGGAGACGCTTTGCACTTCGGCCGGCGGATACTTGACGTAGCTATCCACGACCTTCTTCAGGATGTCGTTGAAGATCGGCATCGTCCAGCTCTTCTCCGTCCAATTGGTCATGAAGATGTCGTAGTGCTCGCCCGGGTCCGCCTGCAGGTCGTACAGGCGCGGGACCGTTGCCGCGTATTTGTCCGGGCCACGCCAGCCGGTGTGGTCTTCATCCGCAAACGGCGGGTAATCGCCACGCAGGTTGAACACGGCCTTGAATTTGCCGACCCGGATCGCGCCAGGCGCGATTTCGTCTTCGGTCTGATAAAGCCAGTAGGTGCGCTTCGATTTACCTGTGCCCAGCAGAATCGGCGACATGTCGAAGCTGTCGAAGATGGTTGGCTTTCCATCCCGGTCGCTCTTCGGCAGCGTCGTGCCGCTCAGTTGCGCAAACGTGGCCATCAGGTCCAGGCCACCGACGACGTCCCACGACGTGCTACCCGGTTTGATGTGTCCCGGCCACCAGGCAATCGCAGGAACGCGGCTGCCGGCTTCCATGTCGGTCCCCTTGGTGCCGCGGAACGGGGTGTACCCGGAGTCCGGATAAACGTCCTGCCACGCGCCGTTGTCGACGGTGTAGAACACCAACGTATTGTCGCTAATGCCCGCCGCGCGAACGGCGTCGAGAATGCGGCCAACACGGGTGTCGAGCTCGACGACCGCATCGCCGTATTTCGTCTTCACCTCCGACTTGCCGACAAACTCCGGCGCGGGCAGATTGGGCTGGTGATTCTTCGTGAAGTTGATGCTCATGAAGAACGGTTTGCCGTCTTGCGCGTGGGCCTTGATGTAGTCTTCCGACGATGTTTCGATTCCCTGATCGAGCAAAGGAATGTCGTCGCCGCCTATCTTGCGCACCTCCTGGTATTTTTCGCCGGCCTTGCCTTGAATCTCACCAAGCGGATTAACCTTCGGAACGGCCGCAGGCCAATCGGGGTTCCACTTTGGATCGGCGTAGGTATAGGCGTTCAGGTGGTAGAGATAGACGTTCTTCATCTCGTCGTAGCCGTGCGCGGTCGGCATTGCGTAGTCGGCCTCGCCAAGATGCCACTTGCCCGTAAAGAAGGTCGAATAACCTGCTTTTTTCAATACGTCGGCGAGCGTCACTTCGCCTTTGGGAAGCCCGCCGCCCTGGCCGGGCGCCGCGACCGTCGTCATGCCGCTTCGATTCGGCAGCCGCCCGGTTTGCATGGCCGCGCGGCCGGGCGTGCAACTGGGTTGACCATAGAAGTCCCAGAACTGGATACCTTCGTGGGCCATTCTGTCGAGGTTGGGTGTCGGCGCGCCTCTGCCTTCGCCGCCTCCATAGACGCCGAGATCTCCCCAGCCCGTGTCGTCCGAGACGAGCAGGATTATGTTGGGCTTCTGGTTTGAAGTCTGCGCCAGGCTATTTCGACACGACGACGGCGGGGCAAGGGGGAAGCTATTCCGACACCCACGGCTGGGGCGTTGTCTACAGCGTTCGTGCTGCCTACTACGCCTCGAGCCGTTGGATAACCCAACTGCAACTCAATCGGGTACACGTTCAACGCGGACCCGACGCCACCAGCGTCATGTTCGGCGTGGGGTATCAACTCGATGCACCGGCTACACCCGGTCCGCGCGATTGGGCGGCAAGCAGTACGAGCAAGGTCACGAACAATGAAGTCGCCGTGTATCTGGGCAAGACCATTGTCAATTCAACGAGTTCGCCCTCTGCGTTAGGGGGCGCAATTGAATACCGTCGCGGTCTCGCAAAGTATCTCGACGTCACGGTGGGCTATCTGCACGAAGGCAGCAGCAGGCAGGCGCGCCGCGACGGCGTTACCACGCAGTTGTGGGCAACCCGCGCATTTTTTAACGACAAGGTCACGCTTGGCGTGGGCGCTGGTGCGTATTACGCCATCAATGAAAATGAAAATAGCGAATCGCCGGGGCCAGGCGCTGGAAAGTTCTCTGGTCTTGTCACGATCGCCGCGTCTTATCGCTTCACCGATCACTGGGATACGCGACTCGAATGGAACCGCGTGGTAACCCGTTACGACCGCGATACCGACGTCATATTTGCGGGCGTTGGATATCGTTGGTAGCGGCAAGAGGCTGGCACGGCGGGCCCAACTTCATGAGTAGCTCGAGCGCTTCTGCCATTCAAATTGTGAGGGACATCATGAGTTACGGTATAGGCAAGTCCGTAGCAAACCCACGGGTCGCAAGACTGTCTGTCGGCTCTGTTCTTCTCGCGATGGCGATGGGAGCGTCGCAGAGTACATGGGCGACAGAAGGGGGTATCGGGCGTCCGATTACAGGGATGCAAATTGCGCCCTATGCGGGTATCGTGCCGCCAACCGACGACTGGATTGTCTCCGTCACCTCGATTTACTACGAGGGCTCGCTCGGTGCCAGCAAGACCATTCCGATTGCCGGAACGGTCACTGCCGGGCTCGATTATCACGTCTCGTACAACCTGATCAACGCCGTCAAGACTTGGGGCATTACGGCAAGCGGATGGAACTTCGCGTCGTCGTTCGGCGTGCCGGTGCAATACACGGATGTTTCGTCCTTTCATGGCCGCTTGCCTGATGACCATGCGACGCAATTCGCAGACCTGTTTTTCACGCCCGTGGTTGCCGGTTATCACCTGACCAAAACCGACCACATCGCGTTTAGCGTTCAGGTATACGCACCGACCGGCGCATACAACACCAGCAATCTCGCGAACGCGGGGCAGAACACATGGACATTTACGCCGACCGTCGCTTATACGAAGCTCTTCCCGAAGCAGGAGATCGAATTGTCGGTGAACTACGGTGTCGAGTTTTATACGGCCAACGACGACACCCACTATCACAATGCGCCCGTCAGTGTTCTCGATCTGCTTGCGCTCAAGCGCTTTAAAGGTGGGTGGGGCGTGGGTCTGGTGGGTGGCTGGATCCAGCAACTCGGCAACGATACCGGTGGGCTCGCCAATATCACCGGCGGCACGAGCGGTCATTCGCTCGGCATTGGTCCGATGGTGACGTGGGCAGGCAAGGTCAGCAAGACGCCGGTTTCTGCTTCGCTACGCTGGGTGAATGAGTTCGATGTGAGCAACCGCCCGAAGGGCAATGCGGTCGAACTCTCCGTCAGCGCCACGTTTCAATGATCGCGGAGCGCCCATCCGTCGGGAAGCGCGCCGAGCCAGGGGCAGCCTAACCCGGGATGTAACCCGAGGCGGTCAATGCCCTGAACAAGCTGGGCGGTTATCCGCGCGGTCAGAAGAGATTTCGCATCAACGCAGACAGCATGACCGACACGGAACTCCCGGCCGGCCAACGCGTCGGCTTCCTCGATCGAACCGGGATGCCGGTCCGGCGTCCTGACAGGATGCGCGTGGTCGTCGTCTTGCGCACCACCATCACCTCTCCCTTCCCAGCCTGATCGACAGCGGCGCATTCCGCGCCTTTCCCGATGCATTTCGCGACGCATGGCGTCAACCGGTCGCAAACGGCTGGAGGCCAACCGCTGATAAGCCGACTATCCGTCTGTCGCACGAATTGATGTGAGGCGCAGGCAGAAAGGCAAGTCGCGAGAGAGAGAAATCCTCACCCCGCGATCTTCACAAGCCATCAAGCTATTTTCAACTAATCAAGGAATCTTAACCATGTCCAAGATGCTCGTAGGTATCGCTCTCGCCGTTGCCACCCTCGGCGCACCGGTTCTCAGCTTTGCTCAATCGAATGCGCCGCTTACGCGTGCCGAAGTCCGTGCCGATCTGGTTCGTGTCGAACAGGCGGGCTACAGCCCGAACCGCGGCGAGGATCTCGACTACCCGGCCGACATTCAGGCTGCCGAAGCAAAGATCGCATCGCAAGACGATCAGCAATTGGCCATGCAGGCGGTCGGCGGTGTCGCACAGAACGGCAGCACGGCGTCGGGATCGATGTCCCACACGTCGATGTCGATGCACTCGAATTGCGTCGGCCCGGTCAGCTTCTGCAACGTGTTCTTCGGTAGCTAGGTGGCGTGGTGCGCCGATCCTGCGCCCGCTGTCATGCGCAGGATCGCCAGCACGATGCACAGAAGAAGGTGGCTTGATAGACCAGCGCGTCGCAGGACTTTGCGTGGTGACGAATCAAGTCAGCTTTTTTTCAAATCCAATTCGTATCAACGTTTTTCAATGGAGTCTCCCGTGAAACTTTTGCCGTTCGCCGCTTCGGTTCTGTCTTTGTCCACCTGCCTGTTCGCCTCGTCGGCCGCCATGGCGCAAGATGCCAAACCGGCCGCCACGCCGATCAGAAACATCGTCCTCGTGCATGGCGCGTGGGTGGATGGTGCGGGCTGGAAGCCGGTGTATGACATCCTCACCAAAGACGGCTATCACGTCACGATGGTGCAGGAGCCGCTGACCTCGCTCGACGACGACGTCGCCGCGACCCAACGCGTCATCGACCTGCAGGACGGTCCGACCATTCTCGTGGCGCACAGTTACGGCGGCTCGATCATCACCGAAGCCGGCGTCGATCCGAAGGTGACGGGCCTGGTGTACGTCGCGGCCCATGCGCCGGCGGTCGGCGAGGACGAATCGGACCTCGGCAAGCAATACCCGAGCTATACGTCGAAGCAGCCCGGCGCCATCGAGAAGACGGACGACGGCTACACGTACCTGAATCCGGCCGATTTCCCGAAGGATTTCGCCGCCGACCTGCCGCTCAAGGACGCCCGGTTCGAAGCGCAATCGCAGATCCTGACGGCGGCCAAGGTCTTCTCGCAGCCGATGAGCGTCGCCGCCTGGACCACCAAACCGAGTTGGGGCATCGTCGCGGCCGACGACAAGATCATCAACCCGGACCTCGAACGGTTCTACTATCAGCGTGCACATAGCCACACCACGGTGCTGGCCGGCGCGAGCCACTCCGTCTACGAATCGCGTCCGAAGGAAGTGGCCGCCGTGATCGAAGACGCAGCGAAGCACGCCCAGCAGTGATACGCCGAGCGGGCAGCGGGACGAGGCGAAGTCATATCGAAGGACGCCTCTGTCTCGCGGCTCGTGACCGGCAGCGATTTACGCGTCAGCCTCAAACCTCCACCGACACCCCTCGCTTCAAACACCGCAGCGCGAAAATGGACCGGCTGTTCTGAAACCCGGGCAACCGGTACAGCTTGCGCCGCAAAAACGCCTCATAGCCTTCGGTACCCGCCACGGCGACCTTGATCAGATAGTCGTACTCTCCGGACACCAGAAACGCTTCGACCACTTCCGGCAGATCGACGAGCGCGTCGCCGAAACGCTCGAGCGTGCGCTCGTCGTGTTTGTCGAGCGTCACTTCGATGATCACGGTATCCGGTATACCGAGCGCCTTCTGATTCAGCAAGGCCGCATAGCCTTCGATCACGCCCGCTTCTTCGAGGGCGCGCACGCGGTTCCAGCATGGCGTGGCCGACAGACCGACGCGCTCCGCGAGTTTGGCGTTCGAAAGACGCCCGTCCTGGCGCAGTTCGCGCAGGATGCGCTGGTCGATGGCATCGAGTGGCATGGAGATCCCGTGGTTGGCGCGTTGCAGCATGTTTCGCTAGACGAACCATCTGCAAAAAAAGCTAAAAATAGGCAATCATTTTGCCACGACTGCCAAATCGCCAGATAAACAAAACGAAACCCTCAATTTGTCCGCCTAAACTCTTGCGACCGAGGCGCTTCTCCCGCGCCGCGTGTTGACTCCGTATGCGGCCGCGATCCGGCCGGCATATGGCATCGCGTGCAGCCATCGCTGCGCGCTCCATTCAAATTACCTGCCCACAAGGAAGGACCCAGATGGACCGACTGACGACCACTGCCGCCGGCACGCTTTTCGGCATTCACGGCGAACCCGCGCACGAACGCATCGTGCTCGCGACCGACGCCCCCACCGGCCTGCAAGCCGTGATCGCCGTGTACAGCACCGCGCGCGGCCCCGCGTTCGGCGGTTGCCGTTACTGGCAGTACGCGTCGGACCACGAGGCGTATAACGACGCGCTGCGTCTGTCGCAAGGCATGGCGTTCAAGAACGCGCTGGCCGATCTGCCGTTCGGCGGCGGCAAGGCGGTGATTCTGCGCAAACCCGAGGCCCTCGACCGCACTGCGATGTTCAAGGCCTTCGGTCGTCTGGTGCAATCGCTCGACGGCATCTACCTGACCGCCGAAGACGTCGGCACCACGGCCGACGACATGCGCGCGGTCCAAAGCGAAACCCGCTACGTGAGCGGCATTCCGCGTTCGGGCGACGTGTACGGCGGCAACCCGTCGCCGCGCACCGCGTACGGCGTGTTCATCGGCCTGCAGGCAGCGGTCGATTCAGCGCTGGGCCGCAAATCGCTCGACGGCGTCTCGGTCGCGGTGCAAGGGCTCGGCTCGGTGGGCTGGGACCTGTGCGAGCGTCTGCATCAGGCGGGCGCGCAGTTGATCGTGTCGGACATCGACGCCGCCAGGACCGCGCGTGCCGCGCAGTCGTTCGGCGCGCGCGTGGTGGAGATCGCTGAGATCGCCGGCGTGGAAGCGGATGTGTTCGCACCGTGCGCGCTCGGCGGCTCGATCACCGCCGAGGTCGCCCAGCATTGCCGCTTCAAGGTGATCGCGGGCGGCGCGAACAATCAGTTGATGTCCCTTGCCGAAGGCGACGTGCTGCACCAGCGCGGCATTTTCTACGCGCCGGATTTTCTCGTGAACGCGGGCGGCATTATTAGCTGCGTGCGCGAATATCTGGGCTCAGCGGAAGAGTCGTCGGTACTCGCCGAAGTCGCGCAGATCGGTCCGCGCGTGTTCGAACTCGCCGCTCGTGTCAGCGCGACGGGTGTTGCGCCGGCGCGCGCGGCCGTGGCCTGGGCACGTGAAAAGATGGTCGCCGCCTGAGGCGGCATCGAATTAAGCGCGAGCGTCAAATGAAGTGAAGTAGCGCGGCCTTCGTTCAGCCAGCCGGCGAGAACGCAAGGCCGCCGGTCCGCCGTGCTCCGCGAGCGAAGTTTCATCCCGCAAACTCTCGGCCCGCAAACTCCCCGCCATTCACTGACTCAGATGCCCCAGCGCATCTCGCATCGGCTGACTCGACACCACGATCGGCCCGGTGAACGGCGTATCCAGATCCACGATCACATACACCGCCGACGCGATCGAGACTGCCCCAAGGCAGATCGTGACGAGCGCCAGTGCATTGCGCGGCGCGATCAGGCCGAAGCTCAGAAAGATCACGCCCAGCCAGAAGGTCAGCGTGGTGAAAAACGGTTGCGAAATCGAACTGTGCGCTTCCTCGATGATTTTCCAGCGCGCGTCGACGGTCCGTCGGTATTGGGACAAGGCATCTTCGAGCGCGCGCTGTTGTAGCGGATCGTGCGGGTGCAGTTGCCGCAATTCCCGTCCCACCGCGGTCAGCATGTCGCCGAGCCGCACGTTCTCCAGCTTTTGCGAGTTGTCCTGCGTGCCGACATCCTTCGGATAGTCGCCGCCGGGCGCCGGCTCGCCGGGCCAGGTCGACGCGATGGCCGCCGCCGTGTACTGGCGCAACAGATCCCGGGCCCGGGCGGTGTCGGCGCCGTATTCGCGCAGGGTCGTATCGAACTCGATCAGATCGGCCGCATAGGTGCGCAGATCGTTCGACGTGGTATCGAAGCTCGCCTTCGCGGAGGCCGTCATCAAGCCGAGTACCAGCGCGGCGAACGTCACCAGCATGCCGATCACCAGTTGAATCAGCTGCACGGTTTCGTGCGCCTTATGTTCCTCGGGCAGCAGCGGGCGCACCCACACGCCAATGCCGGTCGTGCCGAGCAGTAAAAGAAAGACCAGCAAAGCCGAGCCTATTTCCGACATCGTGATGCTCCGAAGTCACGCGCCTCGTCACTGTCCGTCAACTCCGCTGCGGCGGCTAGCCGGGTAGTCCCGCAAACGCCTTGCGCGAATAGCGCTCCGCTGCCGCTCGTAGATTGAACCATCGCAAACGCTTGCGCTATTCACCATAAAGTTTTTTGTAAACCGGCCGTTGTCCCTTTGTGTGGCATTCGCTTAAATTTGAATAAATAGTTGCGGACCTGGCCGGACGGGCTTGGGCGCAGCACGCGTGGCCGAGGCGATTTACTGAACATTCGGTCAGGCAGCCCAATGGAGACTAGCCCGATGCTGAAAAATCTGTCGATTCGTACCTGCCTTACCCTGATGATCCTGTTTTTCGGCGCGCTGCTGCTGGCAGGCGCCGCCGCCGGTCTGTTGTCGCTACGGTCGAGCAACGCGTCGCTGCAGCAGATGTACACCGTGGACACGCCCGCCGTCGCCGATCTCGAAGGCAGCGCCGGACAACTGCTGCGTCTGCGGCTGGCGTTGGCGACTTACGCGTCGCTCAACGACCTCAACGACCAGGACGGCGCGAATGCCGTGCTCAAGCGTTTCGATCAGTACCAGAAAGCGTCCAACGACCGGCTTGCCCACTATGTGAGCCGCGCGAGCACGGATGCCGACGAACAGCGCCTGATCAAAGACATGATGGACAAGCGCGACACCTTCCTGCACGACGGCGTCGAACCGGCGCTCGCCGCGCTCAAGTCGGGCGACAAAATCGCGTTCCAGCAACTGCAGGCGCACAAGCTGCCGTCGCTCTATAGCGCGTTCGAAAAGTCGATGCTCACGCTCGAACAACTGCAACTCGATCACGGCGCGCAGCGCTATCAGGACGCGCAGGACCTGTTCTATGCGATCTCGATCGCGGTGGCGATCGGCATGGTGTTGTCGCTGCTGGGTTCGCTGATTGGCCGCGCGGTGCTGGTGCGCGCGATCGTCAGTCCGGTCGACGCCACCATCGCGCAGTTTCAGCGGATTGCCGACGGCGACCTGACGAGCCGCATCGACGTGCGCAGCAACAACGAAATGGGCCGCCTCGCGGCCGCGCTGCGCAAGATGCAGGACTCGCTGATCGCCACGGTGAACACGGTGCGCCAGGGCACGGAATCGATCGACACCGGCGTGAGCGAGATTGCTTCGGGCAACACCGATCTGTCGCAACGCACCGAGGAGCAGGCGGCGTCGCTGGAAGAAACGGCGGCGAGCATCGAGCAACTGACTTCCACCGTCAAGCAGACGGCGGACAACGCGAAGCAGGCGAGTTCGCTCGCGCAGGGCGCGTCGAGCCTGGCCGCGCAAGGTGGCGATCTCACCGAGCAGGTGGTGGGCACGATGCACGGCATCGTCGACGACTCGCGGCGGATTGCCGACATTGTCGGCGTGATCGAAGGGATCGCGTTTCAGACCAATATTCTGGCGCTGAATGCGGCGGTCGAAGCGGCGCGCGCGGGTGAGCAGGGACGGGGTTTTGCGGTGGTGGCGAGCGAAGTGCGCTCGCTCGCGCAGCGTAGCGCGGCGGCGGCCAAGGAGATCAAAGGCTTGATCGATGCGTCGACGGCGCGCGTGCAGGCCGGCTCGCAACTGGTCGAGCGCTCGGGTTCGACGATGACCGACATCGTCAACGCGATTTCCCGCGTGAGTTCGATCATGAGCGAGATCGCTTCCGCCGCGCTCGAACAGAGCACCGGCATCGATCAGGTCAATCTCGCGGTCGCGCAGATGGACGAGGTGACCCAGCAGAACGCCGCGTTGGTCGAGCAGGCTGCCGCGGCGGCGAGTTCGCTGGAAGATCAGGCGCGCAGATTGACGTCGGCGGTGGCCGTGTTTCAGACGGGCAGCGGCTCGACGTCGTCGCGGTCGGCTTCGGCTTCGGCCAGGCGGCGCGGCGGTTCAGCCGCTGCGTTGGGGATGGGTGAGGCCGCTGCTGCGTAAGCCGCCGACAGGCGCTCGTTCGCAGCGGCTCGATGCGTGCTTGATGCCTGCCCGATGCGTGCTGATACCTGTTACGGCATCGTGGCGTAGTACTTCGCCACGCTGTCGATTTCCGCGGGCGTCATCTGCCGCGCGACATTGCGCATCTGCTCATTGATGTCGTTGAGTCGCGCGCCGGCGGCAAAGGCATGCAACTGCGCCGCGAGATAAACGGACGACTGTCCACCCAGCCACGGCGCGGCGCCCTTGCGATCCAGTTGGCCATGGCATGCCGCACACGGTGCGATATTGCGCTGCGGATCGCCCTGCATGGCCAGCTTCACCGCGGTAGCGTCCGGTCCCGTGCCGGACGGCGGGGCCTCCGCCGCAGGCCCTCTCGACAGCGACGCGTAGTAAGCCGCCAGATCGTGCAGATCCTGGTCGCTGCGCGTGGCGATGATCGCCTGCATGATCGAGTTCTGACGCATGCCGCTCTGAAAATCGCGCAACTCCTTGTAGACCACGTCAGCGTACTGTCCGGCCAACGCGGGCGCGGTCACCGGCGGCGTGCCCTGCACGCCGTGACACATCGAGCAATTCTGCGTCGCGATGGTCGCGCCCCGGCCGATCGATACGGCGTCTGCGTTCGCCCGCCGCAACGGCGGCAACACCACCACGTCGCTCGGTGCCGGGCCGGTGAGATTGGCGCCGCCGTACCAGCTCGACGGCGCGCCCGCGGCGCTGCAGATCGTAGCCCACAGGCTGCGGTCGCCGAATGCATTGTTCGCCGACGGCAGCCAGATAAAGCCGATCAGGATGCCCACCACTGCAATCGCGATCGTGCCGCCCACGCTCAGCGTGAACCACGGGTTGCGCAAGCTGAAAACGCGTTCCTGATTCATCGCTGGGCTCCGACGATGACGGCCGGCACGGAGGTTTGCGGCAATCTGAGCAACTGTACGATCGGCACGCTGTAGTTGACGACTGTCAAGCCGATCATCAACGCCACCCACAAACCGAAGCTGTTGAGCGCGGCCGGCACGCGTTCCACCGGCTGTACCGCGCTCGCGAAGCGGAACGTCTGCTGCTCGACGACCGGGCCGAATTGCGACTTCGCGAGGATATAGATGAACATCACGCCTGACACCACCAGGATCAAGCCTCCCACCGCCGACATACCGACCCAGAACGCCTGCTGCTGCATGCCCGGCGCGTTGTAGTCGTAATAGGCCATGCGGCGCGGCGCGCCGAGCAGGCCGACGTAATGCCACGGCAGCGTGACTACCATCATGCCGACGAACCACAGCCACAGTTGCGCGCGCACCAGTTTCGCCGACACGATCGCGCGGCCGGTCAGTTGCGGCCACAGCTCGTACGCAATCGCGAAGTACATGATGACGATTGCGCCGCCGAAGATCAGGTGGAAGTGCCCGGTCACCCACTGCGTGTTATGCACGGTCGAGTTCAACTGGTAGCTCATGTTGATCAGCCCGCCCGCGCCGCCCAATCCCAGCATCACGAACGAAAACGCGATCACCAGCATCATCGGGTTTTGCCACGGCAGCGCGGTGAGCCAGCCGAACGCGCCCTTGCCGCCGCGCAACCGGCCGGCGATCTCCACCGAAGCGCAAATCGTGAACACCGTCAGCAGCGTCGGCACCGACACCATGCCGGTGAACACCGCGTGCAGGAACTTGAAGCCGGAACCGACCTGCGGATCGGCGAACAGATGGTGAATACCGATCGGCATCGCGAACACGAGGAACAGGATGAACGAGACGCGCGCCATCGAATCGCTGTAGAGCCGTCCGCCGATCGCACGCGGCACCAGCGTGTAGTACGCGATATACGCCGGAATCAGCCAGAAGTAGACGATCGCGTGCAGCGTCCACGAGAACAGGATGCGCGACAGGCCGGCGTCGATCGTATGGGTGAGGCCGAAGGCGACCGGCAGGATCTGGAACAGGATTTCGAGCGCCGCACCGATCGCGGTCCACGCCCACAGATACGCGCCGGCCACGTTGGCGAACATGGCGAGCGGGATCGGCCTGGCTGGGTTCGCGCGCTTCCAGATGCGCAGATTGACGTGCATCAGCGCGACCCAGATCCACGAGCCGACCACCACCAGCACCACGCCGAGATAGTAGAAGGGACTGCCGATCATCGGCGGATAGAAGGTGTACAGCACCGAGGCCTGGCCGAGCGCAACCGGCACCACGGCCATCACCGCGCCGACCGTCAGCATGATGAGCGCGGCCCAGGCCCATTTGAGACCGGCGAGGCGCTGGCCGAGCGCGAGTTCGACGATCGCGTAGCCGAAACCCATCGACACCAGCGTGGGCAGCACGTAGGCCATCACCGTGCCGTGCGCGGTCACCGAGCGATAGTAGAGTTCCGGGTCGCCGACCCACGGCATGAACGGACTGCGCGCCAGCATCTGCCACGCGCCGAGCAACAGCGCGATCAGAAACGCAATGAAGGCGAGCCAGAAATGGGCGAGAACGAGTCGCTTAGCGTGAAACACAGCTCAGCCTCCGGGATTGTCGGGCTTGCGCGAGGAAGGTGGCTTTGTCGATCACTTTGACGTGCGCCCACATGGTTTGATGGCCGAAGCCGCAGAATTCGTGACACGGCATGGTGTGGTCGCCCGGCGTGTCGAAACGCGTGTTCATCGTCGAGACGTAGCCGGGCACGACCATCGTGTTGATATTGGTGTCGGTTACCAGCAGGCCATGCACCACGTCCGCGCTGGTGGTGCGAATCGTGATCGGCGTGTCGGCGGGCACCAGCAGGCATTGCGGCGTGAACGAGTACTGCTGCGCGATGAAACGCACCACCACCGAGCCGTCCGGTTCGACCGCGCTGCCGAGGTTGTCCTCGACGAATTCGCCCGAGAGTTGCAGGCGCGACGGGTCGATCGTTTCGACGCGCGACGGCGGCATCATCGCCCAATGCAGCCCCGAGTACACGATGACGGCCAGCATCAGGACGATCAGCGCGACTGCGAAAATCGCCCAGCGCCGTTCGGCGCGCAGCGCGACGGCATGACCGCCGCCGGATGAATGATTGGTATCGGTCGACATGATCAATGCACAACGCCACGCGGCAGAAAGACGAAAAAGTAGAAGCCGAACCAGATCGCCATGACGATCAGCGTGGCAACCCCGGCTACCGCGATCGCGCCATGTGGCCCGGCCGCGACGACGCGTTCCACTTCGTCATCCGTCGGCGGTGCGCCGCTGCGGGTATCGTTCGCTTCCATCAAAAGATTCTCCAGTGCGGCGGTTCAGTGCAGCGGTGCCTTGCGCAACTCGTTGACTTCGCGGGACGTCACCGGCTGGCCGTGATTGCCCCACGCGGTGCGGATATACGTGACGACGGCGGCGGCGTCGGTGTCGTTCAGTTCCTGGCCGAACGGCGGCATGCCGTACGGCTCGGGATTGCGCATGGTGCCGGGCGGGAAACCGCCGTTCAGCACGATCCGGATCGGATTGACGGCCGAGTCCATTTCGATCGACTGGTTGCCGGCCAGCGGCGGGTAGTGCTGCAACTGGCCTTCACCCTTGGCGCCGTGACACAGCGCGCATTTGTCCGCGTAGATCTTCGCGCCCAGTTCGAACACGTTGGTGCTGGTCGACGCGGACGGTCCGGTCTTGCGGCCGCTCTTGTCGGGCAAGGTCTTCAGATACACGGCCATGGCCTTGACGTCGTCTTCGGTCATGTATTGAAGGCTGTGATAGGTGACCTCGGCCATCGGGCCGTACACCGCGCCGCGATCGGAAATACCCGCCTGCAGCAGATCGACGATGTCCTTGATGCTCCAGTCGCCGAGGCCGCCGTCCTTGTCGGAGGTCAGCGACGGCGCGTACCAGTTCTGCACCGGAATCAGGCCGCCCGCGAACTGCTCGCTTTGCGACGAGCCACCAAGCATGTTGATCTTGCTGTGGCACATCGTGCAGTGCCCGAGCCCTTCGACCAGATACGCGCCACGATTCCATTCGACCGATCGGGTCGGATCGGGCTGGTACTCGCCTTCGCGGAAATACAGCGTGCGCCAGCCGTACAGCAACTTGCGCTGATTGAACGGGAAGCGCAGGGTATGCGGGTGATTCGCTTCGCGCACCGGCGCGACGGTCTTCAGATACGCGAAGATCGCGTTCGAGTCGTCGCGCGTGACCTTGGTGTACTGGGCGATCGGCATGGCCGGGTAGATCAGCGTGCCGTCCGGCGTGCGGCCGGTGCGCATCATTTTGAAGAACGCCTCCTGGCTCCAGGTGCCGATGCCGTATTGCGCATCCGGCGTGATGTTCGGCGAGTACAGCGTACCGAACGGCGTTTCCATCGCGAGGCCGCCGGCGAACAGCTTGCCGCGCGGCGCCGTGTGGCACGCCACGCAGTCGCCGGCGCGCGCCAGGTATTCGCCGCGTTTGACGAGGTCGCTCTGGGCGGCGGTCGTGTCCGTTGCGGCGGCTACTGCCGGTGCGGCGAGCGTGGTAGCGGCGGCGCGAGCTTCGGTTATCAATAGTGTTTGCGGCACATTGAGCAAGACGGCGCCGCTGGCCAGGATCAGGCCGGTGATCAGCGTGAGAGATAAACGCGCGCGAAGTGTCGGCTTCATTGCGGTTGGCTCCCACAGGCGAGCGGCAGCCGCGTGGTCGTCGCCGGCGCGGGCCGTGGATCGGCCGGACGCGGCTGCCGCGCGAGCCAGCTCGATACCGCGGTGATGTCCTTGTCGCTCAGCTTGACGGCGATCGAATGCATGCAGTCGGGCGCAAGCGCGTGACGCGTGCCCGAGCGCCACGTCCCCATCTGTCCGGCGATATAGCTCGCGTGCAGACCGAGCAGGCCGGGAATGCCCGGCTGTGTACCGGTCATGCTCGCGCCGTGGCAGGCAATACAGGCGGGAATCTTGCGGGCGGGGTCGCCCTGCGTGACGAGTCGCTGCCCGGCGGCGAGCACCGCCGGCGAGACGGCGCGGTGGTCGGCGTCGGGATAAGGCGGTTGCAGATCGGCGAAGTACTGGCTGATCTTGCGCAGATAGTCGTCGGGTAGAAAGGCGAGCAGGTAGCCCATCGGCGGATAGGTCCGGCCGCCGTCGCGGAACGCGGTCAATTGATTGAACAGATAGTCGGCCGGTTTGCCGGCAATGCGTGGAAAGTAGTCGTTGTTCAGCCCCTGGCCTTGCACGCCGTGACACGAGGTGCAGGCGCGCACGCGCTCGTCCATGGCCGAGGGCATGACGCCGGGTGCGTCAGTCGCGGCGAGCGACGCGCCACTCCACATGACGTAAAACACGAACAGGACGGAAGATCCGAAAGTTCTGCGATGCACGCCAGGCCTCGTTGGGGAAACGTTCTTTTTTCTGAATGGCTTTCTCACGTATTCGCCCCTGCATTGACTGAATAAGCGAACGGGCAATGCGTGCCATCTCTGCCAATCTTATTGATAACGACGGCATCAATGGCGGATCGTAACGGACTTATTCTGGACGGCAATACAACGATTCGCTGCGGCGAAGCAATTGCTTGACTTAACTCAATGAGTTGCGTGAATGCACCGCTGGGTCGCGGTTTTCGGGCGGCCGGACATAACGCTGAAACATTCCGCAACAGCTAGCGGGTTGCGAATTCGACTCAATGTCTCAATGCTTCAATGGCAGGGAAAGCGTATTCGTCTGGGTATCAGACCATGATAGGCGGCGAGTCGCGCGCTTTCAATATTTCTATTGAAGCTCGTCTCGCACGAGTGCGCGAGGCCCTGTCGCGCGCTTCAGTTGAACAGCCGCATCAATGCCATGCGGGCGTTGGAGACGCGTTCGCTTTCGCCAACTTGTCCGGATAGCAGATGAAACTCTACGGCGGGCAAAGCCGGCAGGTTCACGCTGGGCGGGCAGGGCACCAAGCCGCCGCCCGTCGACGATTCGTTCAGGCAGGAAATGCCGAGCCCTGCCTTCAGCGCCAACTGCAAGCCGGCCACACCGGACGCCGAGTGCGACACCAGATAGGGCACCTTGTGTTCGTCGAGCAGCTTGACGACGAAGCGCTGCAATTGGCAACTCGACGGCAGCAGCACCAGCGAATACGGCGTGGCCGGTCGCGGACCGGCATCGGCCGCGTAGACCCACAGCAGCTTTTCACGCCGCACCACGGTGCTCGACGCGGCGCTGCGGCGACCGGCGGCGCGCGCCGTATCGGTGACGAGCCGCAACGACACGCCGATGTCGAACGACGGGGCGTTGCCGGCACTGCTGTCGATCACGGCGCTCGGCAGTACGTCGACATGCAGTTTCAGACGCGGATGCTGTTCTGAAAAGCTCTTGAGAATGCGCGCGATATCGTGCGGGCGGTAGTAGTCGGTGATCGCAATGCGCAGTTCGCCGTCGAGCGAACGGCCCTGCAGGTCTTCGAACGCCGCTTCGTTCATCGCGATGATGCGGCGCGCATGATCGAGCAGGCGGCTACCGGCGGGTGTCGCGGCCACGCCCTGCTTGCTGCGCACGAAAAGCGGCAGGCCGGCGCGCTCCTCGAGTTTCTTCAACTGCTCGCTGACCGAAGACTGCGAGAGGAACACGCGCTCGGCGCCTGCCGACACGCTGCCCGATTCCGCGACGGCGACGAAGGTTCGCAACTGCGTCAGGTCGAATCCACGCTGGCTCATGATTCGGTATATCCGATGGATGTGATCTAAATTTCCGGCTTTTCCGATGGAATGCCCAGCCGTAGGATACCTCCAGATTCTTACTTTGCGGAGGGTGTGATGAAAAACAGCACGGTGGCAATGTCGCCAGCTTCGAGCGGACGTACGGCAAGTCATCGATGGAAGGTTCTGGGCGTCGGCTTCGCTGCGAACGCGAGTTTTTCGGCTGCCTTTTCGGGCATTCCGACCACGGCGGTCTTCTTGCGCTCGGACTATCACCTCGGCAACGGCGGGCTCGGACTGGTGCTCGGCATGCTTGGACTCGGGATCGCCGTCAGCGAGTTGCCGTGGGGCCTCCTGACCGACCGCTGGGGCGACCGGCGTGTGCTGCTGCTCGGCCTGCTGACGACCGCCGCGGCGCTGGCCGGCATGGCGCTGTTCGTGGCGCCGTCGGGCACTCATGTGCCGAGTGTGACGATGCTCGCGCTGGGCCTGCTGCTGGTCGGTTTGCTGGGCGGCAGCGTCAACGGCTCGAGCGGGCGTGCGGTGATGGCCTGGTTCCGCGAAGGCGAGCGCGGGCTTGCCATGAGCATCCGTCAGACCGCGGTGCCCACCGGCGGCGGCCTCGGCGCGCTGGTGCTGCCGGTGCTGGCTTCGCACTTTGGCTTCGCTAGCGCCTATGCCGTGCTGGCGCTGGCCTGCGCGATCACGGCCGGCTTCACGTGGCACTGGCTGCACGAGCCGTCGCATGTCGACGCGGACGGCGCGCGCGCGGCTCATGGCGCGGCGGGTGCAGCGAGCGCGGCGCCCGCCAAGGTCTCGCCGTTGCGCAACATGGGCATCTGGCGCGTGGCGCTCGGCGCGGCGGCGCTGTGCGTGCCGCAACTCGCCGTCGTCACGTTCGGGACGGTGTTCCTCCACGACTTCAGCCGGGCGGGCGTGCTGGCGATCAGCGTGACGATGGCCGCGGTGCAAACCGGTGCGGCTGTCGCGCGGGTCTGGAGCGGCGGCTGGACCGACCGGCACGGCAATCGTCGGGCATACATGCGCGCCTGCAGTTTGCTCACGGCGGTGCTATTCGCGTCGCTGGCTCTGCTGACGGGACTCGCCGGGCTGCATCACGCGGCACTCTCCACGGTGTTCGCGCTGATGATCGTGCTGGGCGGCGTGAGCGCCTCGGCGTGGCACGGCGTCGCTTTCACGGAGTTGGCCACGCAGGCGGGCACGAGTCGCGCGGGCACGGCATTGGCGATCGGCAATACCTGCGTCTTTCTTACGCTGTTCCTGACGCCGCTCGCGATTCCACTATTACTCTCGATGGGTTCGTGGCCGATGGTCTGGGCCGTGGCCAGTGTCTGCGCGTTGATCGCGTGGCCGGTCTTTCCGCGCGCGTCGCGCGGCGGCAAGATTAGCGCGGCGCACGCTTGCGACCCGACCTGAGACGAGTGCGACAACCAGTTGCAATGCGACGGCCCTGCCACCGTCGGTTTGATCGCGGGTCGCGAAGCGCATCAAATTGAACGAAGCGATTCAGCGAAACACTCGCCATAAAAATGCCGCAAATATCCATTCTGGATATTTGCGGCATTTTGCCTTTCGGATACCACGCATTGAACTATTAGCTTTTTACAGGATTCGGAACGCTCCGATTTTCGCGGCGTGATAGCGGTGATTTTATGGCCGCCTTGGCTTGCTTATAGGCGTCGCCGGGTTGCCGTTAAAGCATGCGCAGAGTCCGTCGGTTTATTCCTGCGTATTAGCCAATTATCCCTACAACAAACGCGAGAAATCCTGGTGAACCTTCGAATCATTCTGGCGGACGATCATCCCTTCGTATTGCTTGGCATCCGGGCTGCGCTGGAAATGCGAGCCGGCGTCACGATCGCCGGTGAGGCAGCGACGCCGACTTCGCTAGTCGACCTGTTGCAGAGCACGCCGTGCGACGTGCTGGTCACCGATCTCTCGATGCAGGAACCTCGCGGCGATACCGAAGACGGGCTTGGCCTGATTCGGCGCATTCGCCGTGACTGGCCACTAGTGCGCATTGTCGTGATGACGACGCTGATGAACACCGCGATCCTGCGCGCTATCGTCGCGGACGGTGCGGTCAGCGCGCTCGGCAAAACGGAGTCGATGGACGAACTCTGGCGGGCGATCGAAGCGAGCGCGGACGGCGACGTGTACGTCGGGCGCTCTATCGTCGACGCGCTCGCGCATCCCCAGGACAGCGACACTCCGCGGCCGCCCGCGTCGCGACTGTCGTGGCGGCAGGCGGAAGTCGTCAGGCGCTTTGCCGGCGGACAGTCGATCGCCGAGATCGCCGCCGCGCTCGGTTGCCATCGTCGCACCGTGAGCCGGCAAAAGCGCGAAGCGATGGCCAAACTCGGCGTGACTAACGATCCGGGCCTCTTCTCTTACCTGCGAGCACACGGGATTATTAATTTTGAATCGCATATCTAAGCAATTGGACTAAAAAGCGGGCTGTGATTGGGGGTATTTCGGAGCGATCTTATGGTTATCTTCGGGAGAACGTTTAATGATCGAAGCTGGGTCGGTTGTACCGATCACAACGGCGAGCAGTCAAGATAGAAAGGGGATGTAATCGATGAACGACGTCGCTGAAACAGGCACACCCGTTAGAGCCATCATTGCGGACGACCATCCGCTGGTTTTACTGGCAATCGAAAATCTGATCGGTGGCTATCCGAATATGCAAGTAGTCGGTCGCGCGGCCGACGCCACTGAGCTCTTCATGGAAGTCGAGCGCAATCTATGCGACCTCGTGCTGATGGACCTCTACATGCCGGGCGGTTTCGACGGCAACGGGCTCGAAGTCGTCAGGCAGTTCAAGCTGCGCTTTCCCGGCGTACGCCTCGTCGTACTCACCATGGAAACGGAGGCGAGCGCGCTGCAGAAAGTGATCTCGCTCGGTGTCGACGGGCTGGTCAGCAAACGCGACCGGATCGATCTGATTCACGTGGCGGTCGTCACGGCGCTCGCGCGGGAGTGCTACGTCGGGCCGGCGGTGCGCGCGCTGATCGCCGACGCCACGGTGACACAGCGGCTCGATTTCGTGCGCACCATGTTGTCGCGCCGTGAACTCGAGGTGTTCACCCAATATGCTTCCGGGTTTGGCGTCACGGAGATCGCCGCGCGCCTCGGTCGCAGCGTCAAGACGATCAGCGCGCAGAAATGCACGGCCATGCGCAAGCTGGCTTTGCAGAGCGACGCGGAATTGTTCCGCTTCGCCGTCGAGCATGGCGTCGTGGCGGAGGAGCGTGCGCCGAGCCGGTAACGGGCAAGCGAGGTGTCGCGCCGCCACCGGTGCGGCGATCAGAAGAGACATTGGCACGACCTGGGGAAGCGCAACTCGTGCAGGGCGGGCCAGTCGATAACACAACAAGAAATGACAAGAAAAATCCGCGTCATCGTGGCCGACGATCACGACTGTGTTCGCGTCGGCGTCCGGCGGCTGCTGTCGGCCGCATCACATATCGAAATCGTCGGCGAAGCGGCCGACACCTATGGTCTGGCCGAACTCCTCGACACCTGCGCATGCGACGTCGTCGTGTCGGACATCAGCATGCCGGGCATCGACGGCGGAAGCAACGCGGTTTCGTTTCTGCGTCGCTTGTTGCGAGGCCGGCCACATCCTTGCATCGTCGTACTGACGATGATATGCCACGCGCACATGCTGTCCGGTCTGCTGCATATCGGCGTCAGCGGCATCGTCGACAAGCGCGATGTCGCCGCTGCGCTGATCGATGCAATCGAAGCCGGCATGACCGGCGGCGTCTATCTGTCGGAGCAGGCGCGCGTCGCGATGGAAGCGTCGGATACACCCGTGCAGCTTCGCGCGGGCATTTTGAGCGCGCGCGAGTGGGAGGTCTTTCAACTGTACGTGCAGGGCCTCGCCGTCCACGAAATCGCCGTCCGTTTGCAGCGCAGCGGCAAGACCATCAGCACGCAGAAGCGCAGCGCGATGCGCAAGCTAGGTCTTGAGACGGAGTCCGACCTGATCGACTACGCAAGGCAGATTGGGTTGACGTGAGATGGGGCTGAGAGGACATCGCCGCCCTGAGGTGAACAGGCTGTCGATATTTAGGACTCTTCTGATTGGTTTGGTGGTGTTGCCGCTCCATAGTCCAGAGTTCTCTGCGGCGTTGTGTTTCGTGCATTTGTCGAGCGCATTTATTTCACCATGCCGAATGGTGGTGCCGTAGGGAATTCAGGCCGACGTCATACTGTGATCGCGTACTGCCGTCTGCCTTGCCCAGATAAATTCGGAGACGGCATGGTCGCACTAGGTAAGCGGTTGTTCGCAGAGGGCGTCGGAACGGCATGGCTGGTGTTCGTCGGCTGCGGCAGCGTCGTATTGAGCACCGGCGCTGTTCAGCAAGGCTATGGCGTGCTCGAAGTGTCGTCGGCATTTGGGCTTGCGCTCGCTACCGCCAGCTACCTGTTTGGCGGCGTGTCCGGCGCGCATTTCAATCCGGCAGTCACGGTAGGTTTTACGGCCGCGCAGCGTTTCCCGGTCAGGGACGTCGTGCCTTATATCGTTGCCCAGCTCCTTGGGGCGACGGTGGCGGCGGCGCTGCTGGTTTATGTCGCAAGTGGGCGCCCCGGTTTCGCACTGGGCGCGAGCGAATTCGCCGCCAACGGCTTTGGCGAACATTCCCCCGCCGACTACTCGTTGCACTCGGCGCTGGTCGTCGAGTTCGTGCTGTCGTTCGCTTTTGTCATGTCAAGCCTGATGGTGGCGGGGCGCCACCACATGGCATCGATTGCGCCGCTGGTTGTCGGCGCATGCCTGATGGTCGTGTATCTGGTGTCGATTCCCGTTACGAACGGTTCGGTCAATCCGGCCCGTTCCACCGCGCAGGCGTTGTTCGTCGGCGATTGGGCACTCGATCAGCTCTGGTTGTTCTGGGCCGCGCCCATGTCCGGCGGCGTTGCGGCCGGCATCCTGTCTTCATTTCTGCACCGCAAGTCGGACCAGCCGGCTGACGCGCCAAGCGGTCGCCAGAGCGAATCCGCGTGAGCGGGAATCACGAGCCGCAGGTGGCGTTGCCCGTCCGTGTTCGGCAAGGTGTGGCGTCGAGGCGTGGATTCCAGTGCCTGTGGTTAGCGTTGCTACTCTCTCTCTTATGCGGCGCCGCGCACGCTTGGGTCGTTGCCCAACCGTCCGGCGAAGTCTCGCGCAGTCAAGCCGCCAGCGCCGCTCCCTCTGGCTTGACCGTCGGTGTACTGGCCGGCAACTGGCCGCCATTCGAGGCGCTGGAAGGCGGCCGACTCACCGGCATGAGCGTCGACTATCTGCGCGCGCTGGTCGGACCGGACGTCGTGATCGAAGCCAAAGCGTATCCCGACATGCCGCAACTCCTCGCCGCCGCATGTGCGGGCCAGGTCGACCTGTTGATGAGTCTTGCGCGCACGCCTGAACGCGAGCGTTGCCTGAGATTTACCGTGCCGTATTTCCGCTCTTCGATATCGGCTGTGGTCCGGCGGGAAGGGGCGAGTTACGCGACGGCATCGCAGCTTGGCGCGGCGCGCATTGCCATCGAGAAAGGTTTTGCGCTGGAGCGTTCAGTGCGCGAGCGCTTTCCGCATGCCTCGATCAACGCGTTTGCAACCAGCCACGCCGCGCTCGACGCGGTCATTCGGGGCGATGCCGACGCTTACCTCGGTTTTACGCCGGCTGTGCGATACGCACTGTCAACCGACCCGTTCCGTAGCTTAAGCGTCGCGTTCGAAGAAAGTAGCAGAACCGGAGATCTGCGCTTTGGCGTACCGCGCAGCCTGACTGCGCTGCGCGATCGGCTCGACCGGGCGCTGGCATCGCTCGACCCGGCTGACGACGCGGCGATGCGGGTGCGCTGGCTGTCCGGCAACGTCGACGCCGGGCCGGTGGCCGAAGCGCCCCGGCTGATGCTCACCTCGCAGGAGCAAGCGTGGCTTCGTTCATTGCCGCCCCTGACGGTGGGTTTTGATAACGCCTGGCCTCCGTTTAGCTATGTCGACACCGCCGGACATCCTGCCGGCATCGCCGCAGACCATCTGGCGTATTTGAGCCGCTCGCTGGGTGTGGTGTTCCGCCACGCTTCCACCTCCAATTGGCCCACCACCATCGCCGCTTTTCAACGCGGCGAACTGGCCATACTGGCCACCGCTTCCAGCCACGATCCGCGCCTGAAGAACGCGCAGCACACCCGCGCGTTCGAGAGCTATCCGCTGGTCATTGTGGGGCGCGAAGGCGAGCCGGCCGCGCGCGCGCTCAGCGACTTCGCGTCGCGTCGCATTGTCGTTTCCTCGCATGTCGCCGGCTCGATTCCGCATACGCTCGAGCAGGTTCCCCCTGGCAACATCTCGATCGCGCCCAGTCTCGACGACGCGCTGGCCATGGTCGCGGCAGGAGAGGCGGACGTGCTGGTAGGCAATGTTGCCGCAGTCGACGTCATGCTGAAGCGCCGCTATGTCGGCGTGCTCAAGATTCTTGGCGCGGTCGGCGAATCCGACGCGCTCAGCTTCGCTGTGCGCGCGGACCTGAGCCCGCTTGCTGGGCTGATCGATCGCGCGTTGCTGGCCATGCCGCCGGCGGAAAAGCAGCGCATCAGGCAGAAATGGGTCACCGGCAGTGCCACTGACGCGGGCATATGGAGCGTGACAGCGCTGCGTCTGCTGCCGTTGCTGATCGGTATCGGCATTGTTCTGCTGGTGACGCTGCGTGCCTATCTGTTATTGCAGCGCGAGGTCGGGCTGCGCAAAAAAACCGAGCGCGACCTCGCGCTGCAACTGAGCTTCCAGGAAACCATGATGAAGATGGTGCCCTATCCGCTGGTCGCAAAAGACCTCGATGGCCGCTATATCGCCGTCAATCAGGCCTATGAGGAAGCCTGCGGCATGCGCCGTGAAACGGTGGTCGGCCGCACTGCGACAGACGTGCAAAGTTGGGGCGAAGCCAACAGCCACATCCTCGACGAGATGACTCGCGAGATGCTCAAGGGCGGCGAAACGGCGAAGGCGGAGTTGCAGTTCGTGCGCAGCAGCGGCGATGTGCGGCATGGCCTGTTCTGGACCAGCACCTGTCGCGGCAGCGACGGCAAACCGGTGTGCGTACTCGGCACCATGGTCGATATCACCGATATCCGGCGTGCCGAGATGCTCGCTCGCGAAACCGAGCGGCGTCTTTTCGACGTCACGCGCTCGTTGCCGGCCGTGGTGTTTCAACTGCGCCGTGCGGCGGACGGCCAGTATTCGTTTCCGTATATCGGCGGCGACACGCGTTTGCTGCTGGGCGGTAGCGCTGCGCTCAAACGTGATCAGGTCGATTTCGAGCGCGTTTGCGAGGAGGACCGGCCGCTCGTGATCGCCAAGCTCGAGCATTCGGCGCGCTGCGAGACGCCGGTGCATATGGAGTTTCGCTTCGAAAGCGAAGGCGGTCTCAAGTGGGTGCGTGCCGAGTTGGTCCCGCGTCGGGAAGGCGCGGGCAGCGTCGTATGGAGCGGCTATTGGGTGGATGCCAGCGCGGAGCACGCGCGCTCCGACGAACTGGCGCGGGCACGCGACGTCGCCGAAGCGGCCTCGCGTGCCAAAGACGACTTTTTCGCCATGATGAGTCACGAAATCCGCACGCCGATGAACGGTGTACTCGGTCTCGTCGAAGTGCTGGAGCGCACGCCGCTCAACGCGGATCAAGGCGAAATGCTGAGCATGATTCACGAGTCGGCGGGTGCGCTGCTGCAGATTCTCGACGATCTCCTCGATTACTCGAAAATCGAAGCGGGCCGGCTGACTATCGAAGCCGAGCCTATCGACATACGTGAGTTGGTCGACAATGCTGTCGGTCTGCTCGCGGGCCGCGCGCACGAAAAGGGCCTGAAAGTGCGCGTGGATATCGCCGCGGAAGTCGCGGCGACCTTGCGGGGCGACAGCGTGCGCTTCCGGCAGATTCTGTTCAACCTGCTCGGCAACGCCATCAAGTTCACGCCGTCCGGCGAGGTCGATGTGGCGGTCTCGGTTGTCGCCCAAACCGGCGGCACCCAATCGCTCGCGGTGACGGTCGAGGACACCGGCATCGGCATTGCCCCCGAGGTGCAGGCACGGCTCTTCGAGCCTTTCGTGCAAGCCGAATCGTCGACCACGCGCCGCTTCGGCGGCACCGGCCTCGGTTTGACGATCTGCCGCAAGCTGATCGACCTGATGGACGGCACGCTCACGCTGCACAGCGAGCCCGGTCGCGGTACGCGGATGACCGTGCGGCTCGCCATGCCCGTCGAGACGCAGCGTTATTCGGTCAGCGCGTTGCGTGGTAAGCGCGGCGTCGTCGCCACTGGCGACGTGCGCGTCGGTCAGGCCTTGATGCACTTCGGCGAGGCGTTGGGTCTCGAACTGCGTCGGTTTTCGCCGGGCGCCCCGGAGCTTTGCGACCGCGCGGCACTAGCCGACGTGGATCTGCTGTTCGCGAGCGAGGACGTGACGTTTCCCGAAGACGTCACGCGGCGTTCCCGCGTTATCAGTCTGACCGAGAAGCCGAAGCCGACCGGCTATCGCATCGTCGACAACAACGTGCGCGTCAGTATCAATCCGATTTCGTGGCGCGGACTCGGCGCCGCGTGTGCGGCAGCGGTGACCGGTTTGCCGTCGGTGGCGCCGCGTCTGGCCGGCATGCCGCGTACGCCCGAGGGCGGCTCGACGATTCCCGATCGCGAACGCGCCATCGCCAGCGGCCGGTTGATCCTGGTCGCTGAGGACCATCCGGTCAACCAGGAGTTGATCCGCCATCAACTGGCGCTGCTCGGTTTCGCCTGCGACGTTGCGAACGACGGCGCGGAGGCGCTCGCCGCGCTTGAGCACACCGCTTATGGCTGCCTGATCACCGATTGCCACATGCCGAATCTCTCCGGTTACGAACTCACGCGGCGCGTTCGCGAGCGGGAGGTGGGCGGCGGACATCGATTGCCGATTCTGGGTATCACGGCGAACACCGCGCCTGAAGACCTGAATCTGTGTCGCGAAGCCGGAATGGATGACAGCCTGGTGAAGCCGACCCGGCTCGCCACGCTGCGCGATTACCTGAGCCGCTGGTTCGGTACCGACAGCGCGCGGCAGGCCGCGCCTGCGGAGGCAGTAGGCACGCCGGTCGCCGCTGGCGCCGGAACTGTCGCACCGCGCGCCGCCGAGCCCTTCATTCCAGTCGATCTGAGCTATATGACGCAACTCTGGGGGAGTGAGTCGACCGTGAAGGCGCTCCTCGACTCTTTCGTTTCGTCGGTGCGCGAAGATATGGCGTCATTGTCGCCGCTGCTCGAGCGTGCCGACACCGAGCGCGTGCGCGAATGGCTGCACCGGGTGGCGGGGGCGGCGAGCGTGCTGCAATACCCGCCTTTGCTCAATGCGCTCGAAACCTATCGTCGGGTCGTCGGCGTTGAGTCACCCGAACAGGTGCGTCTCGATGGACTCGCGCTGATCGGCACATGCAATGCCATGCTCGACGGTATCGAACAGCAGGCGGCATTGCTCGCGTGAGGCTTGCCACGGCGGTCGCGGCGATCGCTTTGTTGACCAATGCAATTGGCCGGACGAATCCAGCAGAATCGGGGGGGAAAGTAAAAAACGGACGAAAAAAAACGCGGCCGAAGCCGCGTTAAAGATTTGGAGACATCCCTCGATGAAGGAGTCACTTCTCGCAGACGGAAGCATAGCTGGGATGGCGCGATTCATTCACTACAAAAAGCGCAATTAACTGTTTGAAGAAATCGAAGAAAGCGTTGATAGCTGCCCGTTGTCGAACATTTCGACAAATGAATCAGCGTAGCGGACCCATGAGTGATGGCCATTGGTCGCGCAACCGGGCAGGTTATCGGCGGCGAATTATTCGGGCACCGACCCGACGTCTTTTTCACAAAAAGATCGTCGCGCAGCGATAACTATGCACAACTACGAAGTGCGCACCGCGCGCCAGATCGAAGCAGGCAGCGCAAGCCCCATGGCAGCATGGACCGCGCGTAACCGTAAGCGGTCGACTGCAAGCACGCGCGCTCTAACGCCAACGCCTGCGCGAAAATTGCACTAGTATGTGGTGGCTCCGCACGTAGCCGAACCGTCGGTGCGGCGGTGCATCAAGTCCGGAGAAGACCATGATTACGCTGCGAAAATTGAATCTGGCTGTGATGTTGTGGGCCTTGGCGTCGGGCGCTGCCTTCGCCGATACGGTGGCGCTGAAGGCGGATCTCGAACCTTCGAGCGAAGTGCCGCCGCGAGTGAGTCATGGCCACGGCATGCTGAACGCTACGTTCGACACGTCGACCAAATCCCTGCAGTGGACGGTCACCTACGAAGGCCTGAGCGGCCCGGCGACTGCCGCGCATTTCCACGGTCCGGCGCCGGTCGGGCAGAACGCCAAGGTGCAGGTGCCGATCGACAAAGATGCGCTCCCGAGCCCGATCAAGGGATCGGCGGCGCTGACCGAGCAACAGGTGACGGACCTGATGGCGGGTCAGTGGTACTTCAATGTCCATACCGCGCAGAACCCGACGGGCGAGATTCGCGGGCAGGTTTTACCGGCGAACTGAATGAGTCGGAAAAGCTTGGCCGGTGGGTGGATTGCGCATTTTTGGGATTAGAAGCCGCCGTCCACCGGCGCCGTATCGAACGCACGTACCATGGCGGGACACCAAAGAAGGAGTGTGTCCCCAATGAGCTGGCAAAGTGCACTCGCCACCTGGTACCTGCGCAGGCAGTTTCGTCCGGAAACCCTCAAGCCGGGCATCAATGTCGAAAGAGCGCGTGCGCTGACCGCCAAGCGGGCCTGGTCGCCGCGCGTACCACGCGGCTGGCGTCTGCGTGAGCTGTACGGCGCCGGCGACACACCCCTGCGTGGCGAATGGATCGAGCCCGCCGGCGAGTCACCCGCAGCGCACATCAGCCCGACCGTGCTCTTTTGCCACGGCGGCGGCTACTACTTCTGTTCTCCAAAAACGCATCGGTCGATCGTGTTCGGCCTCGCGGTGCGCGCCGAGGCGGCGGTATTTTCGCTCGACTATCGCCTCGCTCCCGAACATCGCTTTCCCGCCGCGCTCGACGACGCCACCGCGGCCTATCGTCAATTGCTCGCGGATGGTATCGCGCCCGAGTCGATCGTGATTGCCGGCGATTCGGCCGGCGGCGGTCTCGCGCTGGCCACGCTGGTGGCGTTGCGCGACGCCGGCGATCCGATGCCGGCGGGCGGCCTGCTGTTCTCGCCGTGGACCGATCTGGCCGCGACCGGCGCCAGCATTCGCAGCAACGACGGCCTCGACCCGATGTTCAGCGGTCGCGCGATCGCGCCGGCCGCGCAACTCTATCTCGGTGAGACGCCTGCCACGCACCCGCATGCCTCGCCGGTCTATGCCGACCTGCGCGGCTTGCCGCCGCTTTTCATGATGGCGGGCAGCACCGAGGTGTTGCTCGACGATTCGCGGCGCGTGGCCGATAACGCGCGCGCGGCAGGTGTCGACTGTGAGTTCGAGGTGTGGGAGAAGATGCCGCACGTCTGGCCGATCTTCGCGCCGTTCATTCCCGAAGCCAATCGCGCGCTCGACCGCTCGGCCGCTTTCGTACGGCGGGTGACGAGTCGCGCGGCAGGTGCGAATCAGCCGTCGAGCGCGATCTCGATGGTTTGATACGCGGCTTCGATCGTTTCCTGGCCGTATTGCCGCTCCAGCCTCCGCACGGTGAAGTGTCCGTGCGCGACCTGCTGGAAATGGTCGATGAACACCGTGTTGACCATTGCGCCGAGCACAGCACCGATCGCAGGGATCGATTTCGCGGCAATCTGTTCGCTCACCTGCACCGAAAAGCGCGCGGCGATCGTATTGAGCAGGCGTAGCAAGGCCGCCGAGCCGTGCGCGGTGAATCCCTTGGTGGCGATTTCCGACGACGCTTTCGACACCGCCTGCGCCAGCGCGCCGCGCATGATGAAGTAGCCGAAGTCCGCGTCGTCGTCAGCCGTGGACGTGCCGCCCATGCCGAGCACCGTCAGGCACTGCAACTGCGTGTCGATCGAACTCAGATCCTCCCCCTCGCTGCGCGCGATGTCGCAGATCGAGCGAAACATCAGTGTGGTCGTGACCGGCAACTCGACCGGCAGCGCGAACAGCCCGAACGCGCCGCCGGCCGCGCCGGTCGTCGCCACGGCGAATTTGTGCAGCAGGTTGCTCGGCCGGTCGGGCACGATGAGCGGCGCCGCGTCCCGGCGCCCGAGCGTGCGCAGCGCAATCGACAGGCATTTGCGCAAGGCCAGCTCCGTCGCGTCGGTGACCTTTTCGTTGGCGAACGCCGGCATGCGCGACATCAGCTTTTCGAGCGGCGAGCCGACGATACTGGCCAGTTTCATCGCCAGTGCGGGGCTTTCCAGTTCGTGTTTCGCGCGCCGCAGCGCGCTCAGGTCTTCTTTCGATAGGGCTTGTGCTGCGAGCGAACTCGGCTCCATGTGCCTCCCTGGCGTTATGTTGGATGCATTCTTCAGTCGATTGTCGCTACGGTAAACCGTGGCGACACGTCCCATTTAGAGCGCGACCTCGTGGTATGATTCCCAATCATTTGACGAGTCAACTGTTGCTCTATCAAAAATGGCTGTCCATACTGCGGCCCACCACTCGAGTGGGCAAGTTTTACCGTTCCGTGAATCGCTTCTGGCGATGCTCGGCATCTCCTTCGTCACGATGCTCGTGGCGCTCGATCAGACTGTGGTCGGCACCGCGCTGCCCACCATCGTCGCGGAACTCAAGGGGTTCGAGCTCTACGCGTGGGTCGCCACGTCGTACCTGCTGACCTCGGTGATCACCGTGCCGATCTTCGGCCGGCTCGGCGATTATTACGGGCGCAAGCCGTTCGTGATCGCATCGATCGTCGTGTTCACGGGCGCGTCCGTGCTGTGCGGCGCCGCGAACAGCATGATGTTCCTCGTGCTGGCGCGCGGGCTACAGGGCATTGGCGGCGGCATGCTGGTCGGCACTGCTTTCGCGTGCATTCCCGATCTGTTTCCCGATTCCGTGGTGCGTTTGCGCTGGCAGGTGCTGATGAGTTCGGCATTCGGTATCGCTAACGCCGTGGGGCCGTCGCTCGGCGGCTTCCTGACTCAGTATTACGGCTGGCGTTCGGTGTTCTACGTGAATCTGCCGGTCGGCCTGTTGTCGCTGTTTTTCGTCTGGCGCTTTCTGCCCCATCTCCGGCACGTCGAGCATAAAGGTAAGATGCGGCTCGATTGGCCCGGCGCCGTGCTGATCGCGGTGGCGCTCGGTTCGCTGCAATTGTTCGTCGAATTACTGCCAAAGCATGGCGTCACGTTGAGCGCGCTGGCGCTGCTCGCATTGAGCGTCGCCTCGGCTTACGCGCTGTGGCAATGGGAAAAGCGCTGTCCAACCGCGATCCTGCCCGTCGAGATGTTCCGCAATCGCAGTCTGGCCGCGCTCTTCACGCTCGCCGTGCTGGGCGGGTTTTCGATGTTCTCGCTGCTGTTCTACGCGCCGTTGCTGTTCCAGGGCGGCTTCGGCATGTCGCCGAAAGAAGCGGGACTCGTCATCACGCCGCTGGTGGTGTTCATCACGATCGGGAGTATCGCAAACGGGCGTATCGTGTCGCGCGTTCGCAATCCGAATCTGATGCTGTATATCGGCTTTACGCTACTCGCGCTGGCCTGTCTTGGCGTGGTCGTCGCGACGCGCACGATGCCGCAATGGCTGCTGATGACGTTCATGGTGACCGGCGGTCTGGGTCTCGGTTTCGTGATGCCCAACCTGACGATCTTCGCGCAGCAAACGGCCGGCCGTGAACACCTCGGTATCGCCACCGCGCTGCTGCAGTCGCTGCGAATGATCGGCGGCATGCTCGGCACGGCGCTTACCGGCACGCTGGTCAGCCACATGTACGCGAGCGGCGTGCGCAATGCGCTGGAAAGCGATCACGCGTCGCAATGGTTCAACGATCTCGGCGATCCGCAGATCCTGATCAATCGCGACGCGCAAGCCACGTTGCTCGGCCAGTTGGCGCATGCGGGCCACAACGGTGCCATGTTGCTGGAAAGCGCGCGCGAGGCGCTCGTCGCGGCAATTCATCTCGGGCTCGCGATGGCGGCGATCATCGCCGTGGTGTCGGTGTGGCAGAGCCGCCGCGTGCCGCCGGTCAAGCTTCAGCGCAAGCTGGAGCCGGTGATTCACGCGGATTGATTTTTTTAGACTTACCGGTTTATCGAAGCTATGGAAGAACAGGATCACGTCGCCGTCATGCAGCAATTCGGCCGCACCTATCGGGCGTTCATGTCGGCGTTCGAGGCGCAGGTCGGTCATCCGCTGCCGCGCTGGCGTATTCTGCTCGTGCTGCACGAGCAGGCGGGCGAGTCGTCGCAGAAGCGATTGGTGGAACGCTTGCGGGTGGATCCGGGCGCGTTGACGCGGCAGTTGAAGACGCTCGAAGCGTTGGGCTGGATCGCGCGCAGCATGGACACGCGCGACAACCGCGTGACCAACGTGCGCCTGACCGAAGCGGGGCGGGCGGCAACGGAGGCCAGTTTGCCGCGTCGCAAGGCCTTCGTGCACGACACGATGGCGGCGCTGCCGGACGACGTGCTGGCCGCGCTCTCCGGTGCGTTGAAGATGCTCGAGGCGAGGATCGGAGAAGTGGTGGCAACGGGCAACGGTAACGCTGTCGACACGCGTGCCACGCAAACTGCGGACGCGGCGAGCAGCGCAACGTCGCATTAGAAAACACCACCGGCGCGCTCCACATCCCTCGCAAAGCGCGCCGTTCAGAACGCAATCAGAAGAACGTCTCGATCACCTCAGTCACGCGATAAGCCGGGTCGACCACCAGCACCTGACGCCACTTGTCGAACGTCAGGCACGGGTGCGAAATGTCGAATGCGATCATGTCGCCCACTTTCAGATCGGCGCCGGCGGGAATCCGCAGATACGCGTGCTGATCCATCAAGCCAAAAATCTCCCAGCCTTCGCTTGCCGCGACATCGCGCGGGGCTTCGTTGCCCGGACGGTAGTGGCGCGCCGGCTCCGGCATACCCGCGTCGAACGCGGAGTCGCGCTTGCCGAGACCGATGATCGCGCGATCCGGCTCGGGAATCGACTGCACATACGCCCACAATTGCAGCGCGGGCAGCAGGCCTTCGCCCATTTTCTTCGCAACGGGATTGCGCGCGAAGATGTCGGTCTGCGCCTTGCGATAAACGCCGACGTCATGCGTCAGGTAACAGCCGGGACGCAACACGACCTCGACCTTGCCGTCTTCCGAGGCCTTCACGAATTCTTCGGCGACCACGTCGTACCACGCCGACCCCGCGCCCGACAACACCGCCGGCGTGCGCGCGAAGCGGCCTTCATCCACCAGCGCGCGCGTGACCGCGACCGCGCTTTGCAGGAACTCGCGTACCTCGTGTTCCTCTTTCAGCACGCCCTCGTATAGCTCGACGCCGGCGAGCTTCAGAACCTCCGGATAGCGCGCGATCGCGTCGAGCACCGCATTGCGCTGCGCTTCGTCGCGCACGCCGGTACGGCCGCCCGGCACGCCGAGTTCGAGCAGCACCTGCAACTGCTTATGCACCGACGTGAAGAACTCGCCCAACTGCTCGACCCCTTCGACCGAATCGACGAGGCAGAAGAATTCGAAATCCGGATCGCTCAACAACTCGGCGACCATCATCATGTTGCGGCGGCCCACCAGCTGATTGGCCATCAGAATTCGCGACACGCCGCCGTGATAAGCCGCGCGCACCTGGTGCGCGGTGGCGAGCGTGATGCCCCACGCGCCGGTGTCGAGCTGACGTCGAAACAGTTGCGGCGCCATGGTGGTTTTGCCGTGCGGCGCGAGCTTGACGCCGTATTCCGCGACGAACGCCTGCATCCATTTCAGGTTGTGTTCCACGCGATCCGCATACAGCACGGCGGCCGGCAGGCTCACGTCTTCATTCAACAGATTCCACTCGAGGCGGCCCGTGTCCGTGAGTTGGATGCTGGCGCCCGGAACCATGCCCAAGCCCTTGCTATAAGGATCAATCGTCGCGCCCTGATAGTTTGTAACTTTCATGTCTCCCTGCTCCATCGTCCAGTTAAATTGAATCAAAGTTGACTTTAGCATGTTACCGAAAGTACGATGATCGAAGAAATGTTATTTAGTACCACGGTTCGCTCCGCAATCCGACGAAGGTTTTTTGTCAGCCTTCGGGCGTCATCCCACAGTCTGCAATGAACTCAACCGCCGAGCCGTTGACCTTCGATATCGTCGCGCGCATCGCCGAATGCGCGCCGGAACTGCGTTCGGCCGAGCGCAAGGTCGCCGCGCTGATTCTCGACGATCTGACCGGCGCGTCGCGCGCCAGCATTGGTGCGCTCGCGCAGCAGGCCGAGGTGAGCGTCGCGACCGTCACGCGCTTTGCCAAGGCGGTGGGCTGTCGCGACGTGCGGGAACTGAAGCTGCGGCTCGCGCAGGCGGCCGCTGTCGGACAGCGCTTCCTGCAGCCCGGCGGCGCGGGTGACGCGCCCGAGCCGATCGCCACCCGCATCTTCGACGAATTGCAGAACGCGCTGGCGCATAACCATCAATTGTTGCGGCAGGCGCCGTTCAGCGAGGCGGCGGCCGCGTTGCGCGCGGCGCGGATGATCTACGTGTTCGGCATGGGCGGCGGCTCGACCGCGCTCGCCGACGAAATGCGCTTTCGTCTCGTGCGACTCGGCCGGCCCGTGGCAACCTATCAGGACGGCTTGTTGCAGCGTATGGTCGCGAGCACGGTGTCGCGCGAGTGCGTGGTGATTGCGCTGTCCACCACCGGGCGCGTGCCGGAAATGGTCGAGAACTGCAAGATCGCGCGCAGCTATGGCGCGAGCGTGATCGCGTTGACTGCGCCCGCCTCGCCGCTCGCCAGACTTGCCGACTGGGTGATTCCGATCGTCGCTTTTGAAACCGATTTCATTTACAAGCCGTCGTCGTCGCGCTACGCGATGATGATGGCGCTCGATGTGCTCGTTACCGAACTCGCCGTCAGTCAGGGCGACGAGAGCCGCGAATTGCTGCGCCGCATGAAGCACGCGCTCGACGCGCATCGCGGCGGTGGCGATCGACAACCGTTAGGAGACTGATCCATGCATTCGCATCCCGAAGCCGCGGACACGCTGATCGTCGGCGCGCAACTGTATGACGGCACCGGCGCGCCGCCGGTGGAGCGCGATGTCGCGGTTCGCGACGGGCGCATCGTCGCGATCGGCAATCTGTCGAACTGGCTGGCCGAAGACGTGGTCGAGGCGAACGGGCGCGCGCTGGCGCCGGGTTTCATCGACGTGCATACGCACGACGACACGCACGTCATCCGCTCGCCGCAAATGCTGCCGAAGATCACGCAGGGCGTGACGACGGTGATCGTCGGTAATTGCGGGATCAGCGCGTCGCCGGTGGCGCTGAGGGGCGACCCGCCGGATCCGATGAATCTGCTCGGGGAGCGCGACGCGTTCCAGTATCCGACCTTTGCCGCGTATGTCGCCGCGGTGAATGCGGCGCGTCCGGCGGTGAATGTCGGCGCGTTGATCGGGCACACGGCGTTGCGCAGCAATCAGATGGACCGGCTCGATCGCGCGGCGACGGCCGGGGAAATCGACGGCATGCGCGCGCAACTCGAGGAAGCGTTGGCGCATGGCGCGTTGGGTCTGAGTTCAGGGCTCGCGTATGGCTCGGCATTCGCCGCGCCGACCGAAGAGGTGATGGCGTTGGCCGAACCGCTTGCCGCCGCCGGCGCGCTCTACACCACGCACATGCGTACCGAGTTCGACGCGATTCTCGACGCGATGGACGAAGCGTACCGGGTGGGTCGTCACGCGCATGTACCGGTGGTGATTTCGCATTTGAAATGCGCGGGGCCGTCGAACTGGGGGCGCAGCGAGGAAGTGCTGAAGTCGCTCGACGGGGCGCGGCGTTTGCAGCCGATCGGTTGCGATTGTTATCCGTACAACCGCAGTTCGTCGACGCTGGATGTGAAGCAGGTAACGGGCGACATCGATATCACGATTACGTGGTCGGAGCCGCATCCGGAAATGGCGGGCAAGCTCGTCAAGGAGATCGCGGCGGAGTGGGGCGTCACGCAGCAGGAGGCGGGCAAGCGCTTGCAGCCGGCGGGCGCGGTGTATCACAACATGTCCGAGGACGACGTGCGGCGCATTCTCTCGCATCCCGCGACGATGGTCGGCTCGGACGGCTTGCCGAACGATCCGCTGCCGCATCCGCGCTTGTGGGGAGCGTTTCCGCGTGTGCTCGGCCATTACGCGCGCGACGCCGGCTTGCTGCCGCTCGAAGAGGCGGTGCGCAAGATGACTGGGTTGTCGGCGCGGCGGTTTGGGTTGGCGCAGCGGGGCGAGGTGCATATCGGCTACCACGCGGATCTGGTGTTGTTCGATCCCGCGAAGGTGCGCGACGCGGCAACGTTTGAAAAGCCGCAGCAGGCGGCGGATGGGATCGACGCGGTTTGGGTCAATGGTGTGCTGACGTATCGCGATGGCGAAGTGACGGGCGAGCGCGCGGGTCATTTCGTGGCGCGCGGCGCGGCGTCGAAGGGCGATGCGCAGGGTGCGTTTTGAGCGGTTTGGTTTTTCTGATTTTCTGATTGATGTGGCGGGTGGTGATGTTTGCGCTGCGTGCCGGACTTTTTAGGGAGTGTGATGATGAAGCGTTATGGCGTTGAGGGTGGGAAGGGGACGGGTGGTCAACATATGCCGTTTGCTCGCGCGGTTGAAGCGGATGGCTGGTTGTTCGTTTCCGGACAGACGCCGATGGAAAATGGCGAAGTGATCAATGGCGGGATCGTCGAACAATCGCACAAGGCGATTCAGAACGTGTTCGCGATTTTGAAGGAAGCCGGCTATGGGGCGGAAGATGTGGTTCGCTGCGGCGTGTGGCTGGATGATCCGCGGGATTTTGCTTCGTTTAATAAGGTTTTTCGCGAGTATTTCGGCGAGAATCCGCCTGCACGGGCTTGTGTGGTGTCTTCGATGGTGATTGATTGTCGGGTTGAGGTTGATTGTGTGGCTTATAAGAAGCCTGCTGCTTGATTGGGTTTTGGTTTTTTTGGGCCTTTCCTTGATTTGCTAGAAAGCAAGGAAAGGCCAACAACCCACCACCCCAAAAAAACCAGCAATTTTACTGCCGCGCCAACCGCATATTATCCGGCATAGGCAAATTATAGTTAGTCCGAAACGGATTAATATCCAGCCCACCGCGCCGCGTATAGCGCGCATAAACCGCCAGCTTGACCGGCTTGCAAGCCTTCAAAACATCAATAAAAATCCGCTCGACACACTGCTCATGAAAGCCAGTGTGATTCCGATAAGAAATGATATACCGCAACAACCCCGCATGATCGATTTGCGGCCCGACATAATGAATCTGCACCGTGCCCCAGTCAGGCTGACCCGTTACCGGACAATTCGACTTCAGCAGATTGGAAAACACCGTCTCCTCTACCGGGGCTTCGTCGAGCGCGGCACTCAGCAATGAGGCATCCGGCTGATAAACGTCGGTATCCAGCTCCAGCCGATCCAGCGACAAGCCCTCAAACTCTTCCATCTGCAATTTGCCGAACTCATACGGCGCCGTCAGATGTACGGAAACCGTCGCCCCGCAAGAAGCAGACACGTCCCGCTTGATCGTGTCGCGTACAGCCTCCATCGATTCGAATGCCGTCTGCGCAAACGAGCCGAGATAAAGCTTGAACGACTTCGACTCGACGATATTCGGCGAATCCGCCGGCACGAAGAACGTTGCTACCGCGATCTGCGGCTTGCCGCGCGCATTCAGCCACGACAGCTCGTACGCGTTCCAGATGTCCGTGCCGAAAAACGGCAACTGCGCGCCAATGCCGATCGCCTCGCGCGCGCTCTTGCGTGCAATCGGAAACAGCAACGAGGCGTCGTACTGTTCGGTGTAAGTGGAAGCCTTGCCCAGCGGTGATTGTTCGGGTGTCATGATGCGTTCACGATGCCACTCAGCACGTGCCCCGTCGCCGTCACGACGCGGGCCGATTCGCAATGGCCAATTTGGTCGTCGAAGAAAAAGTCCGGCTCGAATTCGCGCAAGAATGCGCTCTTGTCGAGGCCGCCGAGAAACATCGCTTCGTCGATTTCGATGTTCCACGCCATTAAAGTGCGGATCGCGCGCTCATGCGCAGGCGCCGAGCGCGCTGTCACCAATGCCGTACGAATATGCATCGGCGCAGCGTCATCCGCGAGTTTTTGCAGCCGGTGCAGTGCTTCGAGCAACGGCTTCAACGGACCGTCCGCGAGCGGCAGATCCTTGTTGTGAATCTCATGACCGAGGAATGCCTTCAGGCCGTCTTTCTGGAACACGCGCTCGGCTTCGTCGGAAAACAGCACCGCGTCGCCGTCGAAGGCAATGCGGATTTCATCCGGATACGTACTCGCCATTTTCGCCGATTCGGGCAATACGCGCGCGGCGGGAAATCCGGCGGCCAGCGCGTCGCGCACGTCGTCCTGATTCGCGGACAGAAACAGCGACGCGTTCAATGGCTTCAGATAGCCGAACGGCGCCCGCCCGCGAGTAAACACGCCGCGCTCGATCGCGAGGCCATGTTCGCGGCACGAGTGAAACGCCCGCAACCCGCTGATCGGATCGCTGCGCGACAAAATCACCACCTCCACGCGATGCCCGCCCGCGTTCAACGCCAGCAGCTTGCGGATCAGCGGAAACGCCACGCCGGGTTTGGCGGGTACGGTCAGCCGGTCGCGCTGCAGCGCTTCATATTGCAGGAGGTTGCCGTCCTCGTAGACGCGGTTCTCTTCCTCGAAGTCGAACAGCGCGCGCGACGAGATTGCCACCACCAGTTTGTCGACAAGCGTAAGAGCCATCTGCGTGTTTCGGTCCTAAAAGGTCAGGCAAGGAACAGCCGGTACACCGGATTCTGCGTCTCTTCCCAGTTCGGATAGCCGAGCGTGGCAAGAAACTGATCGAACGTAGGGTTCTCGCTTTCGGGCACCTGAATGCCGACGAGGATCGAACTGTAGTCCGCGCCCTGGTTACGATAGTGGAACAGGCTGATATTCCAGTTCGGCGCCATCGACGACAAAAACTTCATCAACGCGCCGGGCCGTTCGGGAAACTCGAAACGGAACAGACGTTCGTGGTGTGCGAGCGGCGAGCGGCCGCCGACCATGTAGCGGATGTGCTGCTTCGAGAGTTCGTCGAAGGTCAGATCCACGGTCGCGAAACCGTGTGCTTCGAACGCGCCCGCGATCTGCGCCGATTCGCTGCGATTGCGGATCTGCACGCCCACGAAGATATGCGCGGAATTCGCATCCGCAATCCGGTAGTTGAATTCGGTGACGCTGCGCGTGCCGAGCAGTTCGCAGAAACGCCGGAAGCTGCCGCGCTCTTCGGGGATCGTCACGGCGAAAACCGCTTCGCGCGCTTCACCCACTTCGGCGCGCTCGGCGACGAAACGCATGCGATCGAAATTCATGTTCGCGCCCGACGTGATCGCGATCAGCGTCTGATTCTCGATGCCTTCGCGCTCGGCGTATTGTTTCGCTCCGGCGACAGCGAGCGAGCCCGCGGGTTCGAGCACGCTGCGCGTGTCCTGGAAGACGTCCTTGATCGCGGCGCAGAGTGCGTCGGTGTTCACGAGCAGCACGTCGTCGAGATAGTCGCTGCACAGGCGGAAGGTTTCTTCGCCCACCAGCTTCACTGCGGTGCCGTCCGAGAACAGACCCACTTCGCTCAGCGTAACGCGTTCGCCTGCTTTCAGCGAGACGGCCATGGCGCACGAATCGTCGGTCTGCACGCCGATCACCTTGATCTCGGGGCGCACCGATTTGACGTACGCTGCAACGCCCGCCGCGAGTCCACCACCGCCGATCGGCACGAAGATCGCGTGGATCGGCCCCTGGTGCTGGCTCAGAATTTCCATCGCAACGGTGCCCTGGCCCGCGATCACATACGGATCGTCGAACGGATGCACGAAGGTCAGTCCGCGTTCTTCCTGCAACTTCACCGCGTGACCATAGGCATCGCTGTACGACTCGCCGAACTGCACGATCTCGACAGTCGGGCCGCCATGCGAGCGCACTGCATCGACCTTCAGTTGCGGCGTGGTCACCGGTACCACGATGATCGCCTTCACCCCCATGCGCGCCGCCGACAACGCCACCCCCTGCGCATGATTGCCCGCCGATGCGGTAATCACCCCACGCTCCAGCGCTTGCGCCGGAATGTGCGCCATCTTGTTGTACGCGCCGCGTACCTTGAACGAGAACACCGGCTGATTGTCCTCGCGCTTCAGATAGACCGGATTGCGCAGCCGCGCCGACAGGTTCGGCGCGTGTTCGAGTTCGGTCTCGCGAGCCACGTCGTACACGCGGGCGGTCAGGGTTTTCTTCAGATAGTCGTGGGAAGCCATGCGGGTGGCGCGGTGCGCTTTGCGGGACGGGAAAGGGTCCATGATAGCGCCAACGGTGCAGGCTCTGGCCTTCCGCAAATGCGCCGCAAGCCTGCCTCAAAGGCCAATCCGACCGTCCGGTCGGCAAATCCGCCGCATACATGTGTACACCCGATTCGCGACGAAAACGTGCCAGGGGCCGCCACGAACCCGATTTCAGCCGTCAACGCGTGGCGGGATCATGCGGTAGAATTCCATTTTGGAATAAGGATCGGAAGATGCACTGGCAGCCTCGGATCGCCCACTTGATGCCCGTCCCGCGTGAGTCTTGCCCCGCGGCGGAGCGTCTCGTCCGCCACGCGCGATCGTGTAGCTAGAACCGAGCGCCGCGAAGCGATCGATGTGGGTCAGGCCGTCGGTTGCGCTTCGCTCCCCTAGAAGATTTCCAGCATTGCGCCCCACGCGCACCGTCAGCCGACGCCTCTTCGACGAGCGCGCCGGGTTGACCTACCGAGTCGTCCGAATATGAACGCACCTCAAGTTTTCGATCCGCACGGCGCCGCCGCTGCGGTGGCCGCCGATCCTGAAGCGCGTCTGCGCGAAATTCCTTATAACTACACGTCGTTTTCCGACCGTGAAATCGTTATTCGCCTGCTAGGCGACGACGCCTGGGCGGTACTCGCCGAATTGCGCGCGGAACGCCGCACCGGCCGCTCGGCACGGATGCTGTACGAAGTGCTCGGCGATATCTGGGTGGTGCGCCGCAACCCGTATCTGCAAGACGACATGCTCGACAATCCGAAGCGTCGGGCGCAGTTGATCGAAGCGTTGCATCACCGCCTGACCGAGATCGACAAGCGCCGTCGTGCGGATCTGACCGCGCACGGCGACGAAGCCGGCGTGGACCGCGCCGCGCGCGTCGACACGCTGGTGCAGGCCGCGCGCCGCGCGGTCGACGATTTCAAGAGCGAGTTCCAGAAGACCTACGACCTGCGCCGCCGCGCGACCAAGGTGCTCGGCAAGGTCACGGAAAAAGACAACATCAAGTTCGACGGGTTGTCGCGCGTCTCGCATGTGACCGACGCGACCGACTGGCGCGTCGAATACCCGTTCGTCGTGCTGACGCCGGATACCGAAGCCGAGATCGCCGGCATGATCAAGGCGTGTTTCGAACTCGGTCTGACCGTGATTCCGCGTGGCGGTGGCACGGGTTACACCGGCGGTGCCGTGCCGCTCACGCCGTTTTCGGCCGTGATCAACACCGAAAAGCTCGAACAGCTTGGTGCGGTCGAAATGACCGAACTGCCGGGCGTCGACCGTAAAGTCGCGACGATTTTCTCCGGCGCGGGCGTGGTCACGCGTCGCGTGACGGAAGCGGCCGAGCAGGCTGGCTTCGTGTTCGCGGTCGATCCGACTTCGCTGGACGCGTCGTGCGTCGGCGGTAACGTGGCGATGAACGCGGGCGGTAAGAAAGCGGTGTTGTGGGGCACGGCGCTCGACAATCTGGCCTGGTGGCGCATGGTCGACCCGGAAGGGAACTGGCTCGAAATCACGCGTCTTGACCACAACATGGGCAAGATTCACGACATCGAAGTCGCGCGTTTCCGGCTCGACTGGTTCGACGGCAACTACGCGCCGGGCGAGAAGCTGTTGCGCACCGAGGCGCTCGATATCAAGGGCCGCGTGTTCCGCAAGGAAGGCCTCGGCAAGGACGTCACGGACAAATTCCTCGCCGGTCTGCCGGGCGTGCAGAAAGAAGGCTGCGACGGGCTCATCACGTCCGCGCGCTGGGTGCTGCACAAGATGCCCGCGCATACGCGCACCGTCTGCCTCGAATTCTTCGGCCAGGCGCGCGAGGCGATTCCGAGCATCGTCGAAATCAAGGATTACCTGTTCGAAACGTCGAAGCAGGGCGGCGCGATTCTAGCCGGTCTCGAACACCTCGACGAACGCTATCTGCGCGCGGTCGGCTACGCGACCAAGAGCAAGCGCAACGCGTTTCCGAAGATGGTGCTGATCGGCGACATCGTCGGCGACGATCCGGATGCGGTGGCGCAGGCCACGTCTGAAGTGGTGCGGATGGCCAACGGCAAGAGCGGCGAAGGCTTCGTTGCGGTCGCCGCCGAAGCACGCAAGCGTTTCTGGCTCGACCGCAGCCGTACCGCCGCGATCGCCAAGCACACCAACGCCTTCAAGATCAACGAAGACGTGGTGATTCCGCTGAACCGGATGGGCGAGTACACGGACGGCATCGAGCGGATCAACATCGAACTGTCGATCAAGAACAAGCTGCAACTGGTGGACGCGCTCGAAGCGTTCTTCAAGGGCGGCAAGCTGCCGCTCGGCAAGAGCGACGACGCGAACGAAATCCCGAGCGCCGAATTGCTCGAAGACCGCGTGCAGCAGGCGCTCGATCTGATGAAGCGCGTGCGCACCCGCTGGGAATTCCTGCGCGACAAGCTCGACCTGTCGGTGCGCGAGGCGCAGCACTATCTGGTCGGTCTCGGCTACGAGGCGCTGGCGGAGAAGTTCGCCGACCGCGCCGACGCGCAGCCGGACGCCACCGTGTTCCACATCACGCAGGACCGCACGATCCGCGTGTCGTGGAAGCAGGAGATCCGCGCCGAATTGCGGCAGATTTTCAACGGCGGCGAATTCAAGCCGATCCTCGAAGAAGCCCAGGCGATCCACAAAAAGGTGCTGCGCGGCCGCGTGTTCGTCGCGCTGCACATGCACGCGGGCGACGGCAACGTCCACACCAACCTGCCGGTCAACTCCGACAACTACGAGATGCTGCAGGACGCCCACACAGCGGTCGCGCGCATCATGAAGCTGGCGCGCTCGCTCGACGGCGTGATCTCCGGCGAGCACGGCATCGGCATTACCAAGCTCGAATTCCTGACCGATGAGGAAATCGGCGAATTCCGCGCGTATAAACAGCGTGTCGATCCGCATGGCCGCTTCAACGCGGGCAAGCTGCTCGAAGGCGCCGATCTGCGCAACGCCTACACGCCGAGCTTCGGCCTGATGGGCTACGAGTCGCTGATCATGCAACAGTCCGATATCGGCGCGATTTCCGAGTCGATTAAAGACTGCCTGCGTTGCGGCAAGTGCAAGCCGGTGTGCGCGACCCACGTGCCGCGCGCGAACCTGCTGTACAGCCCGCGCAACAAGATTCTTGCCACCTCGCTGCTGGTCGAGGCGTTCCTGTACGAAGAGCAGACCCGCCGCGGCGTGTCGATCAAGCACTGGGACGAATTCAACGACGTCGCCGATCACTGCACGGTCTGTCACAAATGCGTGACGCCGTGTCCGGTGAAGATCGACTTCGGCGACGTGACCATGAACATGCGCAACCTGCTGCGCAAGATGGGCAAGAAGAAGTTCAATCCGGGCAACGCGGCCGGCATGTTCTTCCTCAACGCGACCAATCCGCAGACCATCAATCTCGCGCGCACCGCGATGATGGGCGTCGGCTACAAGGCGCAGCGCCTCGGCAACGAAGTGCTGAAGAAGTTCACGAAGAAGCAGACGGCGCACCCGCCCGCAACCGTCGGCAAGCCGCCGGTCACGCAGCAGGTGATTCACTTCATGAACAAGAAGATGCCGGGCAATCTGCCGAAAAAGACGGCGCGCGCGTTGCTCGATATCGAGGACAACAAGATCGTCCCGATCATCCGCAATCCGAAGACGACCACGGCCGATACGGAAGCGGTGTTCTACTTCCCGGGCTGCGGTTCCGAGCGGCTGTTCTCGCAGGTGGGTCTTGCCACGCAAGCCATGTTGTGGGAAGCGGGCGTGCAAACCGTTCTGCCGCCGGGCTATCTGTGCTGCGGCTACCCGCAGCGCGGCTCGGGCCAGTTCGACAAGGCCGAGCAGATCGTCACGGATAACCGTGTGCTGTTCCACCGCGTGGCCAACACGCTGAACTACCTCGACATCAAGACGGTGGTGGTGTCGTGCGGGACCTGCTACGACCAGCTCGCCGGCTACGAATTCGAGAAGATCTTCCCGGGCTGCCGGATCATCGACATTCACGAATTCCTGCTGGAAAAGGGCATCAAGCTCGAAGGCGTGAACGGCGTGCGCTACATGTATCACGACCCGTGCCACTCGCCGATCAAGACGATCGACCCGGTCAAGCTGGTCAACCAGTTGATGGGCTCGGAGAAGGACGGCTACAAGATCGAGAAGAACGATCGCTGCTGTGGCGAATCCGGCACGCTCGCGGTCACGCGCCCCGACATTTCGACGCAGGTCCGCTTCCGCAAGGAAGAGGAGATGCGCAAGGGGGCGGCGAAGCTGCGTGGTATTCCGCTGGTGGCGGAAGCCGGTGCGAACGGGATCAATCAGGCTAATGCGTCGGCCGGCTCGGCGGGGGCGCCGGACGGCTCCGTGCTCAAGGCCGGCGACGGCCCGCAGCCGAACGGCGCCACCGACGTGAAGATCCTGACGAGCTGCCCGTCCTGTCTGCAAGGGCTGTCGCGCTATAACGCCGACGCGGGCACCGAGGCGGACTACATCGTCGTCGAAATGGCGCGCCATGTGCTCGGTGAAGACTGGATGTCCGACTACGTGCAACGGGCGAACAATGGCGGAATCGAGCGCGTGCTGGTTTAATGGCACGACTGACGATTCTTGCCTGAGGACGACGATGGACTGCGTTTTTTGCCGCGAAGACGGTGGCGATGTGCTTTGGCAGGACGACACCCTGCGTGTCGTCCTCGCGGACGAACACGATTACCCGGGCTTCTGCCGGGTGATCTGGAACAACCATGTGGCCGAATTTTCGGACCTCGCCGACGGCGACCGCGATCGCGTGATGAAGGCCGTGTACGCAGTAGAGCGCGCGACGCGGCGCGTCATGCAGCCGGTCAAGGTGAATCTCGCGAGCCTCGGCAATCAGGTTCCGCACGTGCACTGGCACGTGATTCCTCGTTTTTCGAACGACGCGCATTTTCCGCTGCCCATCTGGGCGCCGCGCCAGCGCACGGTGTCCGAGGCGATGCTGTCGTCGCGCCGCGCGCAGGCCACGTTGCTGCGCGAAGCGGTGCGTCAGGAAATCGAACAGGCATTGGGTTGAGCGCCGCGCTCAACCTGCCGCGTCGCGCCACGGCCCCTTCTTCGAGGGCGCAAAGCTGGGACGGCGCGGCGTTTTCTTATGAGGCTCGATCATGAGCGGATTGACCCCCGATACCCCCGTGCCGACCGGCGTGGTGGTGCATTCCAAATCGCGTGTGCTCGAATTGCAGTACGCAAACGGCGAAGTCTACCGGCTGCCGTTCGAGTTGCTGCGCGTGTATTCGCCGTCGGCGGAAGTGCAGGGCCACGGGCCCGGCCAGGAAACCCTGCAGACCGGCAAGCGCGACGTGACGATCACCATGATCGAAGGCGTCGGCAACTATGCGCTGCAGCCGACTTTCTCCGACGGGCACGGCACCGGAATCTATTCCTGGGACCAGTTGTACGACATGGCGGTGCGGCAGGATGAACTCTGGGCCGCCTATCTCGCCAAACTGCAAGCGGCCGGTGTCGACCGTGATACGCCGATGATTCCATCCGGCGCTGCGCACGGGCACTGTCACTGATACGATTCGCCCTGATCGCCGCGCTGATGCGGCGCAACATTTCAGAATACGCGAAAGGACAAGCGCGATGAGCAAAACCCACTTCGGCTTTCAATCGGTCGACGAACAGGACAAAGCGCAGAAGGTGGCGGGCGTGTTCCACTCGGTTGCCGCCAACTACGACTTGATGAACGACCTGATGTCGGGCGGAATGCACCGGGCGTGGAAGCTGTTCACGGTCGCTCAGGCCAACGTGCGGCCGGGTTACAAGGTGCTCGACATCGCGGGCGGCACGGGCGATCTGTCGAAGGCCTTCGCGAAGCGGGCCGGCGAAACCGGCGAGGTCTGGCATACCGACATCAACGAATCGATGCTGCGCGTGGGCCGCGATCGTCTGCTGGACAAAGGGGTGATTACCCCGGCGCTGCTCTGCGACGCCGAGAAAATTCCCTTTCCGGACAACTACTTCGACGTGGTCACGGTGGCGTTCGGCTTGCGCAACATGACGCATAAAGATGTCGCGCTGGCCGAAATGCGGCGCGTGCTAAAGCCGGCGGGGCGCCTGCTGGTGCTGGAATTCTCGAAGGTGTGGGATCCGCTCAAAAAAGTCTACGACGTCTATTCTTTTAAGGTGTTGCCTTGGTTGGGCGAACGCTTTGCGAAGGACGCCGAGAGCTATCAGTACCTGGCGGAATCGATCCGGATGCATCCGGACCAGGAAACTTTAAAAACAATGATGGAACAAGCGGGCCTGGACGGCGTCAAATATTACAATTTGTCAGCTGGCGTGGTAGCTTTACATGTGGGGACCAAATACTAGGGTTCCTAACCCATCGATTTTTAAAGGAAAGTACGAAAATGTCCGATTCAGGTGTGTTATCTCCCCGTAAGGTTAAGCGGTCGCTGGTGAGAAGAATCGGACTGATCGCGATGGTCGGTCTGATCATGGCCGGCTCGCTCGCTTCGCTCGATGCGGAAGCTCGCCGCATGGGCGGTGGCCGTAGTATTGGCCGTCAGTCGAACACGGTTCAGCAGCAATCCGCCCCCTCGTCGCCCTCCCAAAGCAATTCGGCCATGCAGCAGCGTGCGCAGCCGGCTCCGGCGCCTTCGCCGGCTGCCGCCGCCGCGCCTAACCGCTCGCGCTGGCTCGGGCCGATCGCCGGTCTGGCCGCAGGTCTGGGTATCGCCGCGTTGCTGTCGCATTTTGGTCTGGGCGGCGCGTTTGCCGGCGCCATGGCCAATATGATCGTGATCGCCGTGTTTGCCATGATCGGTATCTGGCTGGTCCGCCGCTTCATGAACCGCAAGCGCGACTCGGGGCAACCGGCGTACGCAGGCGCTTCGCCGTCGCTGAATGCCGGCAACACCGGCTACGCGCCGCAGGAACCGCGCTACAGCGCGCCGCCCGCCGGCTCTTATCTCGAGCCGCAAGGCAACCCGCTGAATACGCCGACCATCAACCCGGCGCCGGCTGTACCGGCCGGTTTCGATTCGGACGCGTTCCTGCGTAATGCCAAGGTGTACTTCGTGCGGCTCCAGGCCGCATGGGACGTCGGCAATACGGAAGACATCCGCGAATTCACCACGCCGGAAATGTTCGCTGAAGTGAAGGTGGATCTGTCCTCGCGCGGTTCGGAGTCCAACCAGACGGACATCGTCCAGTTGAACGCCGAGATGCTGGGCGTCGAAGAGCGCGCGAACGAGTACTTCGCGAGCGTGCGCTTCTCCGGCCTGATCCGCGAAGCGCCGGGTGCGGCTGCGGAGCCGTTCGTCGAAGTGTGGAACCTGTCGAAGGCGAACCGTGCTGGCGAGGGCTGGCTGCTAGCGGGTATCCAGCAGGTCGCGCAGCACTGACACCGTCACGCGACAGCGTCGGGGCAGCGCGGTTTGCCCTGACTTTGCACAAAGCGTTGGCCGTTCGGCATAGCAGGCCGCGAAGCGAACGGACGTTACAATAGGAACCCGCGCGGGCACATCGCCCGCGCGGGTTTTTTCTTGCCACTTTCAATGACCCTCGCCGCCAAGCCCTTCGCTGCTGCTGTCAATCATCTGCTCGCCCGCGAATCGTGGGCTCGTGAGCGCCTCGCCCCTTATGCGGGCAAGACCGCCAGGCTGGCATGCCCGCCGGTCGTGTTGACGCTGCTGGTGCAGCCCGACGGCTATCTTGGCGCGGTCGGCGAAACCGAGGCGCAACAGTTCGACGTGACCATCTCGGTGCCGCCCGACGCGTTGCCGGCCTTCGTGCAGGGCGGCCAGGCCGCCGTGATGAAGCACGTGAAGATCGAAGGCGACGCGGAGTTCGCCACGGTGATCGCCAAACTCGCCGAGCATCTGCGCTGGGAGCCGGAAGAGGATCTGGCGAAATTCATCGGCGACGGGCCCGCCTGGCGGGTGGCGTCGGTCGTGCGTACGGTCGGCGAACACGTGCAGCGCACCGGGCGCAACCTGCTCGACACCGCCGCCGAATATCTGCTCGACGAGAATCCGCAACTGGTGCGCCGCGCCGCGCTCGACGATTTCAACGTCGAACTGGCGCGCGCGCGCGACGCGCTGGCGCGGGTCGAAAAACGCGTCGAGCGTCTTGAACAGAAGGTCGAAGCCCGCGGCGCCGATGCGCCGGGCGGCGCCGCCATGTCGCGCGGCACGCGCTAGTCAACGGGCACAACTATGCGTTTTCTGCGTTTTCTCAAGATTTTTTTCACGGTTATCCGCTTCGGTCTCGATGAGATGATGCTCGGCCGTATCAACGATCGGCGCGTGCGGTTGCTGCTGCGCATCGCCATGATCGGCCGCAAGTTCGAAGCGCCGCCGGGCGTCCGTTTGCGGCTCGCGCTGGAAAGCCTCGGGCCGATCTTCGTGAAGTTCGGCCAGGTGTTGTCGACGCGCCGCGACTTGCTGCCGGTCGATATCGCCAATGAATTGGCGAAGCTGCAGGATCAGGTGCCGCCGTTCGATTCGGCAGTGGCGATCGGTTTGGTCGAGAGTGCGCTCGGCGCCCCGGTCGACGTGTTGTTCGACGACTTCGAGCGCGTCCCGGTGGCGAGCGCGTCGATCGCGCAGGTGCACTTCGCGAAAGTGAAGGCAGGGCAGCATGCGGGCAAGGCCGTCGCAGTAAAGGTGCTGCGCCCGAACATGCTGCCGGTGATCGACTCCGACCTCGCGCTTCTGCGCGATATCGCCGTGTGGGCGGAACGCTTGTGGGCCGACGGCAAGCGCCTGAAGCCGCGCGAGGTGGTCGCCGAATTCGACAAATACCTTCACGACGAACTCGATCTGATGCGCGAGGCGGCCAACGGCAGCCAGTTGCGCCGCAACTTCGCCGGGCTCGATCTGCTGCTGGTGCCGGAAATGTACTGGGAGTTCTGCACGCCCACGGTGCTGGTCATGGAGCGCATGGTCGGCGTGCCGATCAGCCAAGTCGAGACGCTGCGCGCGGCGGGCGTGGATATTCCCAAGCTGGCGCGCGAAGGCGTCGAGATTTTCTTCACCCAGGTGTTCCGCGACGGTTTTTTCCACGCGGACATGCATCCCGGCAACATTCAGGTGAGCCTCGACCCGGCGCACTTCGGCCGCTATATCGCGCTCGACTTCGGCATCATCGGCGCGCTGTCGGACTTCGATAAAAACTATCTGGCGCAGAACTTTCTCGCGTTCTTCAAGCGCGACTACCACCGCGTCGCCACGCTGCATCTGGAGTCGGGTTGGGTACCGCCCACCACTCGCGTCGAAGAACTCGAAAGTGCGATCCGCGCGGTCTGCGAGCCGTATTTCGACCGCGCGCTGAAAGATATTTCGCTCGGTCAGGTGCTGATGCGTTTGTTTTCCACGTCGCGCCGCTTCAACGTCGAGATCCAGCCGCAACTGGTCTTGCTTCAGAAGACCATGCTCAACGTGGAAGGGCTCGGCCGCTCGCTCGATCCTGAACTGGATCTGTGGAAAACCGCGAAGCCGTACCTCGAACGCTGGATGAACGAACAGATCGGCCTGCGCGGCTGGTACGAACGGCTGAAGATCGAGGCGCCGCAGTGGAGCAAGACGCTGCCGCAGTTGCCGCGCCTGATTCATCACGTGCTGGCCGAGCGGCACGACAACAAGCACGGCGCGAACGACGACATGATTCGCCAGATCCTGCTCGAACAGAAGCGCACCAACCGTTTGCTGCAAGGCCTGCTGTTGTTCGGCGTGGCGGTCGGCGTGGGCGCGGTGCTGGCGCGGGCGTTTCTGGCGCTCGCGTACGGCGGCTGATTCAGATCCGATCCACGAGGTATCCGATGAGCGACCCGACCCAACCATCCGTGCCCGACTTCGCGACCCGCGACCCCAATTCGCCGCGGTTCTGGGACGAGCGTTTCGAGCGCGGCTTCATGCCTTGGGATCAGGCGGGCGTGCCGTCGGCGTTTCAGGCTTTCGCCACTCGCCATGCAGGCGCTGCCGTGCTGATCCCGGGTTGCGGCAGCGCGTACGAGGCGCTCTGGTTGGCCGAGCACGGCAATCCGGTTCGAGCCATCGATTTCTCGCCCGCTGCGGTCGCGGCGGCGCACGCGCAGTTGGGCGCGCAGCACGCGCAACTCGTGGAGCAGGCGGACTTCTTCAGCTATGAGCCGCCCTTCGCGCCCGAATGGATTTATGAGCGGGCCTTTCTCTGCGCGTTGCCGATCGCGCTTCGCGCCGATTACGCAAGGCGTATGGCCGAACTTTTGCCCCACGGCGCGCAGCTGGCCGGTTTCTATTTCATTGGCGCGACACCGAAAGGACCGCCGTTCGGCATCGAACGCGCCGAACTCGACGCGCTGCTCACGCCGTATTTCGAGCTGATCGAAGACGAGCCGGTGAGCGACTCGATTCCGGTGTTCGCCGGACGTGAGCGCTGGCTAACCTGGCGTCGTCGCGGCTGAGCGCTATGCGTCCGCGTTCGGCGCGGGACGTCGGCCGCCCTTGATTCGACCCTCGCCGCCCCCATTTACGCGTCCGGCGGCTGCGTCGGGCGCCCATCCCTGAAAAGCGGGGGAGGGACATCGTTTGCGGCTATAATTCAAGGCTTTGCAAGCGTTTACTAGATTTCAGTAGGGAAAAGATCATGCCGATCTACGCGTATCGTTGCGAGTCATGCGGCTTCGGGAAGGACGTGCTTCAGAAGATGAGCGATCCCCAGTTGACGCAATGTCCCGAATGCGGGAAAGACACGTTTCGCAAGCAGGTGACTGCAGCCGGTTTCCAGTTGAAGGGTTCGGGCTGGTACGTCACCGATTTCCGCGGCGGCAATAGCGGCGCGGCTGCGCCGGCTAAAGCCGACGCGAATGGCGCGGCCAATGGCGGCGCGGGCGAAAATGCCGCGGCTGCCAATAATGGCAGCGCGAAATCCGACGCTGCCCCGGCGGCGGCCGGGTCACCGAATGCAGCCGCAACGCCGGCCGCGCCTGCTGCCGCACCGGCAGCGGCGCCGAGTTCGAGCGGTTCCGGCAGCGCCTAGTCGGACTGCCGCCCTGACGGGCGGCGCACACGCCGCGCGCCGGTCCTGGCCCGCGCGGCTTTCTGGCGGTACACATGACGACGAAAAAAACGACGCTCAAATCGGTGTTCCTGACTGGCCTGCTGGTGCTGGTGCCTTTGGCCATCACACTGTGGGTGCTCGGCCTGATCATCGGCACGATGGACCAGACGCTGTTGCTGCTGCCGAGTTCCTGGCAGCCGGAGCGCGCGCTCGGCTTCCGTCTGCCGGGGCTCGGCGCGGTGCTCACGCTCGCTTTTATCTTTGTCGTCGGGCTGTTGACGCAGAACTTCATCGGGCAGAAGCTCGTGAAGTGGTGGGAAGTCGTGGTCGCGCACATTCCGGTGGTCGGCCCGATCTACACCAGCGTCAAGCAGGTGTCGGATACCTTGCTGTCGAGCAGCGGCAACGCGTTTCGCAAGGCGCTACTGATCGAGTATCCGCGCCGTGGCTCCTATACGATTGCGTTTCTGACCGGGATTCCGGGCGGCGACGTGGTCAACCACCTGAAAGAAGATCACGTCAGCGTGTATGTGCCGACTACGCCGAACCCAACGTCCGGCTTCTTCCTGATGGTGCCCAAGAGCGAAGTGATCGAACTCGACATGACGGTCGACGCGGCGCTCAAATACATCGTCTCGATGGGCGTCGTGGCGCCGTCCGCGCCGCCGGCGCCGGTGCGCCGCACGACAGTCGAGCCTCCGCTGTAATGCCGGTGCGTGGCGTTCGTCGCCGCGCGCCGTTCAACCAATGCATAACGAAAGACAAACATCATGTCGATGAGATCTGAATACTGCGGTCTGGTGACCGAAGCACTGCTGGGCCAATCCGTCTCGCTGTGCGGCTGGGTAAGCCGCCGCCGCGACCATGGCGGCGTTATCTTCATCGACCTGCGCGATCGCGAAGGCCTCGTTCAGGTCGTCTGCGACCCGGACCGCGCGGAGATGTTCAAGACCGCCGAAGGCGTGCGCAACGAATTCTGCGTGCAGATCAAGGGCGTGGTGCGTAACCGTCCGGAAGGCACCACGAACGCCGCGCTGAAAAGCGGCAAGATCGAAGTGCTGTGCCACGAGCTGATCGTGCTGAACGCGTCGATCACGCCGCCGTTCCAGCTCGACGACGACAACCTGTCGGAAACCACGCGCCTCACGCATCGCGTGCTCGATCTGCGCCGTCCGCAAATGCAGCACAACCTGCGTCTGCGCTATCGCGTCGCGATCGAAGCGCGCAAGTATCTCGACGGTCAGGGTTTCATCGACATCGAAACGCCGATGCTCACCAAGAGCACGCCGGAAGGTGCGCGCGACTACCTCGTGCCGTCGCGTACGAACCCCGGTCAGTTCTTCGCGCTGCCGCAATCGCCGCAGTTGTTCAAGCAACTGTTGATGGTGGCCAACTTCGATCGCTACTACCAGATCGTCAAGTGCTTCCGCGACGAAGACCTGCGCGCCGACCGTCAGCCGGAATTCACGCAGATCGACTGCGAAACCTCGTTCCTGTCGGAACAGGAAATCCGCGATCTGTTCGAAGCGATGATCCGTCATATCTTCCAGGAAACGATCGGCGTCTCGCTGGACGAAAAATTCCCGGTCATGCTGTATTCGGAAGCGATGCGCCGCTTTGGTTCGGACAAGCCCGACCTGCGCGTGAAGCTCGAATTCACGGACCTGACCGACGCCATGAAGGACGTCGACTTCAAGGTGTTCAGCACGCCGGCCAACACGAAAGACGGCCGCGTTGCGGCGATTCGCGTGCCGAAGGGCGGCGAGCTTTCGCGTGGCGATATCGACAGCTACACGGAATTCGTGCGCATCTACGGCGCGAAGGGTCTGGCCTGGATCAAGGTCAACGAAGTCGCGAAGGGCCGTGACGGTCTGCAAAGCCCGATCGTCAAGAACCTGCACGACGAAGCGATCAAGGCGATCATCGAACGTACGGGCGCGCAAGACGGCGACATCATTTTCTTCGCGGCGGATCGCGCGAAGGTGGTGAACGACAGCCTGGGCGCGCTGCGTCTGAAGATCGGTCATTCGGAATTCGGTAAGGCCAACGGCCTCGTCGAGTCCGGCTGGAAGCCGCTGTGGGTGATCGATTTCCCGATGTTCGAGTACGACGAGGAAGACAACCGTTACGTCGCCGCGCATCACCCGTTCACAAGCCCGAAAGACGAGCACCTCGAGTATCTGGAAACGGATCCGGCGCGCTGCCTCGCGAAGGCCTACGACATGGTGTTGAACGGCTGGGAAATCGGCGGCGGTTCGGTGCGTATCCACCGTGAAGAAGTGCAGAGCAAGGTGTTCCGCGCGCTCAAGATCAACGCGGAAGAAGCGCAAGCCAAGTTCGGCTTCCTGCTCGACGCGCTGCAATACGGCGCGCCGCCGCACGGTGGCATCGCCTTCGGTCTGGACCGCATCGTGACGATGATGGCCGGCGCCGATTCGATCCGTGACGTGATCGCGTTCCCGAAGACGCAACGCGCGCAGTGTCTGCTCACGCAGGCGCCGAGCGAAGTGGACGAGCGCCAGTTGCGCGAGTTGCACATCCGTGTGCGTACGCCGGAACCGAAGGTGTAAGTCAGCAGGTTCGAGCGTCGCCCGCGCGGTCCGGAAACGGCAGCGTGCGGCGCACGAAGCGGCAACTGCAAGACGGCCGCGAGCGTAGGGAAACGAAAAAGGCGCAGAGGCAACTCCCGGCGCCTTTTTCGTTTTTTGCGTTACAGTCGCAGCACCAGCTTTCGACCGTCATCCGACATGTACCGCGCAGAGCCTGCGCCCAGTTTCCACACCATGCCGAAACCGCCGAAGATTCCGCAATCCGTACTCGTCGTCATCCATACGCCGGCGCTCGAAGTGCTGCTGATCGAGCGCGCCGATCATGCCGGCTTCTGGCAATCGGTGACCGGTTCCAAAGATCGGCTCGATGAAGCATTAGTCGACACTGCCGCGCGCGAAGTCGCCGAAGAGACCGGCATCGTGATCGGCGGCAGGCTCGTGCCGCAAAGCGCGTTGTTCGACTGGCAATATTCGATCGAATACGAGATCTACCCGGAGTTCCGCCATCGCTACGCCGACGGCGTAATCCACAATACCGAGCACTGGTTCAGCGTGCAGGTGCCCGAGCAACTGAACGTGAGGCTGGCGCCGCGCGAGCACACCGCGTTTATGTGGCTGCCCTATGAAGAGGCGGCGTCGCGCTGCTTTTCGTCGTCGAATGCGGATGCGATTCTGCAATTGCCCAGACGGCTCGCGGGGCGTCATGCGGCAGGTGCCGTGGCGGACGACAGCGAGCGTGGCCGATGAGTGTCGGCGGCGCGCGCCGTTTTGCCCGACTGCGTCAATCGCTGCTCGGCCGCCGCTACTGGCAGCGCTATCGCTTCACCAGCGGCAACGACGTCAAGCTGCTGCGCTCCGGCGATGAATTCTTCAGCGCGTTGGTCGCGCGCATCGATGCCGCGCAACGCGACGTGGTGCTCGAAACTTACATCTTCTGCCATGACGAGGCCGGCCGGGCGATCAGCGAGGCGTTGCTGCGCGCGGCCTCGCGTGGCGTGAAGGTGCGCGTGATTACCGACGGCATCGGCACCGCGCGCCTGCCGATGTTCACCGAGTGGCCGTTGGCCGGCGTCGACCATCGAATCTACAACCCGCATCTGTTCGGCCGCTTCGGCTTCTCGCGCACGCACCGCAAACTGGCGGTGATCGACGATCAGTTCGCCTATTGCGGCGGCATCAATATCGTCGACGACTACGAGAATGACGGACAGCGGCTGCCTTACCGGCGCTGGGATTTCGCCGTCGAATTGCACGGACCGGTGGTGGCCGACGTGCGTCAGGCATTCGAGGTGCAGTGGCGGCGGATCAGGCTCGGACATCGGCCGATCGAGTCGCTGGAACCGGACTTCGGGCCGAACACGAACGCGTCGCTCGGCAGTTTGCGGCGCCGCCGGCGACGGCGCAACGAGGCCTTGTGGGCGGGCGGCCAACCGTGCGTGGCGTTTGTCGCGCGCGACAACCTGATCAACCGTCGCGCCATCGAGAAGGCTTATCTGACCGCCATTGGCCAGGCGCGCAGCGAAGTCCTGCTGGCCAACCCGTACTTCATGCCGGGCCGCAAACTGCGTCGCGCGCTGGTGTTGGCGGCGCGGCGCGGGGTGGACGTGAAGCTGATTATCGGGCGCAAGGAGTTCAAGGCGCTCGACTATGCGGTGCCGTTTCTGTACCGCGCGTTGCTGAAGGCCGGCGTGCAGATCGCCGAGTACGAGAAGACGCTGCTGCACGGCAAGGTCGCGGTGGTGGATTCGAACTGGGCGACGGTCGGGTCGTCGAACCTCGACGCGCTGAGCCTGATGCTCAACAACGAAGCCAATGTCGTGCTGGTGAACGATCCCGCGATCGACGCGCTGCGCGAAGCGATTCTGGTCGCATTCAGGGACTCGCGGCGCATCGACGAGGCGCATTACGACGCGCGGCCGGCCGGCGAACGGGCGCTCAACTGGCTGGCTTATACGACGTATCGGGCCGTGATGAAGGTGTTGACGGTGGGTGGGTACGACTGAGCATGAGGCTGAACCCGCGCCTGCGTCTTCCCGACGCACGCGCGTTTCAGACCGATCCTAAAGACTTCGCCGTGACGCGGCAAACATAATCTGCGCTCGACAAAAACCGGCGGCCAGATGCATGGCATGCGTCGCCGGTCCAACGACCTTCTTCACGCCCAGCAGCCGGTTCGACTGCGCACTCACGGCAAGCGGACCGGCCGCGTCACGGAGACGCTCTTGCCCACCTCGCCTGCCGCATCCTCTACGCTATCCGACGATCTTTCCCGCCTTCACGACCGCGCCGTGGAGGCCTATCAGGCCGGTCGTTTCGACGAAGTCCAGGCCCTCGCCAATCGAATCCTCGAACACAACGCCGCGCACGTCGGCGCTTTGCATCTGCAAGGCCTGCTGGCACTTGCCGCGGGTCATGCAGAAGCCGCCCGCACCTCACTCGAACGCGCGATCCAGATTCACCCGGCACCGGTCTTCTACAACACGCTCTACGCGATCCAGCTCAGGTTGGGCGACTTCACGGGAGCGCTCGACAGTCTGCGCCAGGGGCTCGCGATCGACCCGGACTTCGCGGCCTTGCACTACAACCTCGCGTTGACGCTGCAGCATCACGACTGTCTCGAAGACGCGGCCGTCAGCTATCGCCGCACGCTCGAACTCGACCCGGACAACTCGGCCGCGCATAACAACCTCGGGCGTATTCGCGGCGACCTCGGCGCTTTCGACGAAGCCGAGCGGCACTACCGCCGTGCGCTCGAATTGACGCCTGCGAATCTCATCGCCCGAAACAACCTGGCGATGGTTTTACTCGCCACCGGCCGCTATGCAGAGGCGTGGCCGTATTTCGAAGACCGCTGGATCAGCTTCCGGCACGCCGACGGCCGTCCGGCACGCGAGCCTGTGCGGGTGCCGCTGCCGCGATGGGCCGGCGAGGGCCTGGGCGTTGGCATCGATCAGCCGACCGGACGCGTGGCTTATCGAAACCTGCTTGTGCTGGACGAACAGGGCTTCGGCGACAGCTTGCAGTTCGTCCGCTATTTGCCGTTGTTGCTTGAGCGTTTTCCCCGGGTGGGCTACGTCTGCCCACCGGCATTGCGTCGTCTGTACGAGCAGTCTTTATGCGCCCGCTGGCCGGGACTCAAACTGCTCGACGCCGTGCCGGTCGAACTGAACGACTGGGATTGCTACTGTCCGCTGATGTCGTTGCCGATGGCGTTCGATACGCAGGTGAACACGATCCCGGCCGGGCGGCCCTACCTGCACGCGGATTCGAAACAGGCCGCCGTCTGGCGCGCGCGACTGGATGCGCTGCCAACGAGGCGTCTACCGCGCGTCGGCATCGTGTGGGCGGGCGGCCATTCGGGTCTTGCCGTAGACCGCTTGCGCAGCCTCACGTTCGGCCAGATCGCGCCGCTGCTGACGCTGCCGCACATTCATTGGATCAGTCTGCAAAAGACAGACGACCCGTCCAAACTCGCCACCCCCACGGCCTGCCCAGACCCAAACCAGAACGCGAATCCCCACCCGCTAACCGACTGGAGCGCCGATCTCACGGACTTTGCCGACACCGCCGCCTTGATCGCCAACCTCGACCTCGTGATTTCAGTCGATACTTCAGTCGCCCATCTCGCCGCGGCGATGGGCAAACCCGTCTGGTTGCTCAATCGTTTCGCGGGTTGCTGGCGCTGGCTTCAGGGTCGCGACGACAGCCCGTGGTATGCGAGCCTGCGTCTCTTCACGCAGCCGCGCCGAGGCGACTGGGGCGACGTTCTGACGCGGGTCGCCACGGCCCTCCAGCAGCGCTTCGCCAACGCCGCCACACCGCTCCAAAACCCGCGCTGACGCTAATCCTTCTCGATTCCGGCCGACTTGCTGCATCATGTCGGCCGGCTGCGGCAATTGGAGAACGTGAGCACCTTCACCGGCAACCTCTGTCTGAAGGCAAAGGCCTGGCAAAGGCCTCTAAAAAATCTGATTCCTCCGATTGACGGATACCGCAGAATTGGAACCTGGTTAGAAACCGGTTTCTAATAAAGTCCTTGTTTAGCGGGCGGCCGCCCACAATAATAGTACGGCCGTTCGATTTTCTTTCGGTCACATTAGAACGGTAAAAAGCTATGCGAAAAGGCGAACAAACGCGAGCCGCGATTCTCGAAGCAGCACTCGATCTGGCAAGCCGCGACGGACTGGAAGGTCTGACGATCGGGCTACTGGCCGAGCGCATGCAGATGAGTAAAAGCGGTGTGTTCGCGCATTTCGGGTCGCGCGAGGATTTGCAGGTCGAAGTCGTGCGCGAGTATCACCGTCGTTTCGAAGACGAGGTGTTCTTCCCGAGCTTGCGTGAGCCTCGTGGCTTGCCGCGCTTGCGCGCGATGATTTCCCGCTGGATCGAGAAACGCATTCAGGAAGTCACGACGGGGTGCATCTACATCAGCGGCGCCGTCGAGTACGACGACCGCGCGGATAACCCGGTGCGTGAGCAACTGGTATCGAGCGTGACGATCTGGCGTGCGGCACTCACGCGCGCCATTTCGCAGTCGATGGAAGAAGGGCATCTGCGTGCCGACACCGATCCGCAACTGATGCTGTTCGAACTGTATAGCTTCACGCTCGGCCTGCATCACGACGCCCGTTTCCTGCACCTGCCGGACGCTGTGCGCCTCACGTGGGCCGCGCTGGAAAAATTGATTGTTTCGTATCAAAGCGAAAGCCGTTAGCCGAGCCGCCGAACCTCAAAAGATTCGCGGCGCAGAAAGTTCCGATCCACGAACGCAGCTAACAGCCTGGCTTCTTGTCAAACTTGGAGAGAGTCATGGGACAGTACGCCGCGCCGCTGCGCGACATGCAATTCGTGTTGCACGAACTGCTTAACGTCGAAGCCGAAATCAAGCAGATGCCGAAGCACGCGGATCTCGACGCCGACACCATCAACGCGGTGCTCGAAGAGGCCGGCAAGTTCTGCGCCGAAGTGCTGTTTCCGCTCAACCACAGCGGCGACCAGGAAGGCTGCACGTACGTCGGCGACGGCGTCGTGACCACGCCGAAGGGCTTCAAGGAAGCGTACAGGCAATACGTGGAAGCCGGCTGGCCCGCACTGGGCTGCGATCCGGAATACGGCGGCCAGGGCCTGCCGGCGTTCGTCAACAACGCGTTGTACGAAATGCTGAACTCGGCGAACCAGGCATGGACCATGTATCCGGGTCTGTCGCACGGCGCGTACGAATGTCTGCACGCGCACGGCACGCCTGAACTGCAAAAGGCTTATCTGCCGAAACTGGTGGCGGGCGTCTGGACCGGCACGATGTGTCTGACCGAGCCGCATTGCGGCACCGACCTCGGCATTCTGCGCACCAAGGCCGAACCGAATAGCGACGGCTCGTACGCGATCAGCGGCACCAAGATTTTCATCTCCAGCGGCGAACACGATCTCGCCGAGAACATCGTTCACCTGGTGCTCGCGCGTCTGCCGGGCGCACCGAACGGCACCAAGGGCATTTCGCTGTTCATCGTGCCGAAGTTCGTGCCGAACGAAGCCGGTGAACCGGGCGAGCGCAACGGCGTGAAGTGCGGTTCCATCGAGCACAAGATGGGCATTCACGGCAATGCGACTTGCGTGATCAATCTCGACAACGCGCGAGGCTGGCTGGTCGGCGAGCCGAACAAGGGCTTGAACGCCATGTTCGTGATGATGAATGCCGCGCGTCTCGGCGTCGGCATGCAGAGTCTGGGCCTGACCGAAATCGGCTATCAGAACTCGTTGACGTACGCGAAAGAGCGTCTGCAGATGCGTTCGCTGACGGGCCCGAAGGCGCCGGAAAAGGCCGCCGACCCGATCATCGTGCATCCGGACGTGCGCCGCATGCTGCTCACGCAGAAGGCCTATGCCGAAGCCGCGCGCGCGTTCTCGTACTGGTCCGCGCTGCATATCGACAAGGAACTGTCGCACGCCGACGAAGCCACGCGTAAAGACGCCGCCGACCTCGTCGCGCTGCTCACGCCGATCCTGAAGGCCTTCCTGTCGGACAACGCGTTCGAAAGCACCAACCACGCCATGCAGATCTACGGCGGCCACGGTTTCATCGCCGAGTGGGGCATGGAGCAGTACGTGCGCGACGCGCGTATCAACATGATCTACGAAGGCACCAACGCGATCCAGGCGCTCGACCTGCTCGGCCGCAAGATTCTCGGCGACATGGGCGCGAAGATGAAGAAGTTCGGCAAGCTGGTGTCGGATTTCGTCGAAGCCGAAGGCATCAAGCCGGAAATGCAGGAGTTCATCAACCCGCTCGCCGACATCGGCGAAAAGGTGCAGAAGCTGACCATGGAAATCGGCATGAAGGCCATGCAGAACCCGGACGAAGTCGGCGCCGCCGCTGTGCCGTATCTGCGTACCGTCGGTCACCTCGTGTTCTCGTACTTCTGGGCCCGCATGGCACGTGTCGCACTCGATAAGCAAGCGTCGGGCGATCCGTTCTACAAGGCCAAACTCGCCACCGCGCGTTTCTACTTCGCGAAGCTGCTGCCGGAAACGGCCATGACGATCCGTCAGGCGCGCGCCGGTTCGAAGTCGATGATGGAAGTCGACGAAGCGCTGTTCTAAAGCCACATCACGGCAGGCGCCGCGCGCAACGCGAGCGGCGCCTGTGTCAGCCACACATCACATCGTGGAGCGTCCATGGGCGTTTCACGACATCCGCATAACTCCCCGGAGGAACGACGTGAGCAATCTGATCATTCGCAAGGTAGCCGTGCTCGGCGCCGGCGTGATGGGCGCGCAGATCGCCGCGCACCTGATCAACGCCAAGGTGCCCGTGCTGCTGTTCGACCTGCCCGCCAAGGAAGGCCCGAAGAACGCGATCGCGCTGAAGGCGATCGAGAATCTGAAGAAGCTGTCGCCGGCGCCGTTCGGCGTGAAAGACGACGCGCAATACATCCAGCCCGCCAATTACGACGACGACATCGAGAAGCTCGCCGAATGCGACCTCGTGATCGAAGCCATCGCCGAGCGAATGGACTGGAAGCACGACCTGTACAAGAAGGTCGCGCCGCATCTCGCGCCGAACGCGATTTTCGCGACCAACACGTCGGGTCTGTCGATCACGTCGTTGTCGGAAGGTTTTCCGGATGAGCTGAAGGCGCGCTTCTGCGGCGTGCACTTCTTCAATCCGCCGCGCTACATGCATCTGGTCGAACTGATTCCGACCGCCACGACGCGGCCGGAAATTCTCGATCAGCTCGAATCGTTCCTGACGAGCGTGGTCGGCAAGGGTGTCGTGCGCGCGAAGGACACGCCGAACTTCATCGCCAATCGCGTCGGGATTTTCTCGATCCTCGCGGTCGTGACCGAAGCCGCGAAATTCGGCCTGCGTTTCGACGAAGTCGACGATCTGACCGGCGCGCGTCTGGGCCGTGCGAAATCCGCGACGTTCCGCACCGCGGACGTGGTCGGTCTGGATACGATGGCGCACGTCATCAAGACGATGCAGGACACGCTGAAGGACGACCCGTTCTTCCCGGTCTACGAAACGCCCGCCGTGCTGGCCGAATTGGTGAAGAAGGGCGCGCTCGGTCAGAAGACCGGCGGCGGTTTCTACAGGAAAGAAGGCAAGGCGATCAAGGTGCTCGACCCGAAGACGGGCGAGTACGTGGACGGCGGCGCGAAGGCCGACGAACTGGTCGGCCGTATCCTGAAGCGTCCGGCGGCCGAGCGTCTGAAGCTGCTGCGTGAATCGGAACATCCGCAGGCGCAGTTCCTGTGGGCGATTTTCCGCGACGTGTATCACTACATCGGCGTGCATCTGGAATCGATCGCCGACAACGCGCGCGACGTCGATCTGGCGATCCGTTGGGGCTTCGGCTGGAACGAAGGTCCGTTCGAAGGCTGGCAGACGGCCGGCTGGAAGCAGGTCGCCGAGTGGGTGCAGGAAGACATCGCGGCAGGCAAGGCGCTGTCGAACGTACCGCTGCCGTCGTGGGTGCTCGAAGGTCCGGTCGCTGAAAAGGGTGGCGTCCATACGAACGAAGGCTCGTGGTCGCCGGCGTCGAAGACGTTCGTGCCGCGCTCGTCGCTGGGCGTGTACGACAGGCAGGTGTTCCGTGCACCGCTGGTCGGCGAGACCTCGGCCGATCCGAAGACCTACGGCAAGACGCTGTTCGAAACCGATGCCGTGCGCGCGTGGGTCGACGACCGCGCGGGCGAGAACGACGTGTTGATCGTGTCGTTCAAGAGCAAGATGAACACGATCGGACCGTCGGTGATCGACGGTTTGACGCAGGCTATCGAACTCGCCGAGAAGGACTACAAGGGTCTGGTGGTGTGGCAGCCCACCTCGCTGAAGCTCGGCACGCCGGGCGGCCCGTTCTCCGCCGGCGCCAACCTCGAAGAAGCGATGCCCGCGTTCATGATGGGCGGTGCGAAGGGTATCGAGCCGTTCGTCAAGAAATTCCAGCAGGGCATGCTGCGCGTGAAGTACGCGAGCGTGCCGGTCATCTCGGCCGTGTCGGGCATCGCGCTCGGCGGCGGTTGCGAGCTGGCGCTGCATAGCGCGAAGCGGGTTGCGCATATCGAAAGCTATTTCGGCCTGGTGGAAGTCGGCGTCGGCCTCGTGCCGGCCGGCGGCGGCCTGAAGGAAGCGGCGCTGCGCGCGGCGGAAGCGGCGACGCAAGCCGGCGCGACCACCGACCTGCTGAAGTTCGTGCAGAAGTCGTTCGAAAATGCGGCCATGGCAAAGGTCTCGGCCTCCGCGCTGGACGCCCGCGCCATGGGTTACCTGAAGCCGTCGGACACGATCGTGTTCAACGTGTTCGAACTGCTCGACATCGCGAAGAAGGAAGCGCGCGCGCTGTCCGCGGCGGGTTACCGTCCGCCGCTGCGCGTCACGCAGGTGCCGGTGGCTGGGCGCTCGGCGATCGCCACCATCAAGGCGTCGCTCGTCAATATGCGCGACGGCCGCTTCATCAGCGAGCACGACTTCCTGATCGCGAGCCGCATCGCCGAGGCGGTGTGCGGCGGCGATGTCGAAGCCGGCAGTCTCGTCGACGAAGAATGGCTGCTGCAACTCGAGCGCCGTGCGTTTGTCGACCTGCTCGGCACGCAGAAGACGCAGGAACGGATCATGGGCATGCTGCAAACCGGCAAGCCGGTTCGTAACTAAGCGGCCAACACGTGTATGGGGTGGGAGCGGGCGCCAAAGCGCCAACTCCCACCGACAATGGAGCTAAAAATGTCAAAGCAATTGCAAGACGCATACATCGTCGCCGCGAGCCGCACGCCGATCGGCAAGGCGCCGCGCGGGATGTTCAAGAACACGCGCCCGGACGAACTGCTGGTGCACGCTATCCGCTCGGCCGTGGCGCAGGTGCCGGGCCTCGACACCAAAGTGATCGAAGACGCGATCATCGGCTGCGCGATTCCGGAAGCGGAACAAGGCCTGAACGTCGCGCGGATGGGTGCACTGCTGGCCGGCCTGCCGAACTCGGTTGGCGGCGTGACGGTGAACCGCTTCTGCGCGTCGGGCCTGACCGCGCTGGCCATGGCGGCGGACCGCATCCGCGTGGGTGAATCCGACGCGATGATCGCCGGCGGCTGCGAATCGATGAGCATGGTGCCGATGATGGGCAACAAGCCGTCCATGTCGCCGCACATCTTCGATCGCAGCGAAGACTTCGGCATTGCCTACGGCATGGGCCTGACGGCCGAGAAAGTCGCCGAACGCTGGAAGATCAGCCGCGAAGCGCAAGACGCGTTCTCGGTCGAATCGCACCGCCGCGCGATCGCCGCGCAGCAGTCCGGCGAGTTCAAGGACGAAATCGCCGCGTACACGATCACCGAGCGTTTCCCCGATCTCGCCACCGGCGAAGTGAAGGTGAAGACGCGCGAAGTGTCGCTCGACGAAGGTCCGCGCGCGGAAACCACGCTGGAAGGCCTGGCCAAACTGCGCACGGTGTTCGCGAACAAGGGCTCGGTCACGGCGGGCAACAGCTCGCAGACGTCGGACGGCGCAGGCGCGTTGATCGTCGTGTCGGAAAAGATGCTGAAGGAATTCAACCTGACGCCGCTTGCGCGTTTCGTCAGCTTCGCCGTGCGCGGCGTGCCGCCGGAAATCATGGGTATCGGTCCGAAGGAAGCGATTCCGGCCGCGCTGAAGGCCGCCGGCCTGAAGATCGACGACATCGACTGGATCGAACTGAACGAAGCGTTCGCGGCGCAATCGCTGGCGGTGATTCAGGACCTCGGGCTGGACCCGTCGAAGATCAACCCGCTCGGCGGCGCGATCGCTCTCGGCCACCCGCTGGGTGCGACGGGCGCGATTCGTGCGTCGACGGTGGTGCATGGTTTGCGCCGCCGCAACTACAAGTACGGCATGGTGACGATGTGCGTCGGCACCGGCATGGGCGCAGCAGGCATCATCGAGCGTCTGTAAACCGGATAACGCCGGCGACCCCGGTGTTTGCACAGGTCCCCATGGGCACCCCTTAAGGACCGCGGAACGGTTCGCAGGCCACTGGCTTGCGAACCGTTTCCACATTCTCAGCAGGATCACGAGGAGAAGACGGAGATGACAATGGATATTCTGGTCGAGCGCGCCGAAGGCGTGCTGACGATTGCCTTCAACCGGCCCGACAAGAAAAACGCGATCACGGCCGCGATGTATCAGACCATGGCCGACGCGCTGGTCGACGCGCAAGGCGATACGTCGGTGCGCGCGATTCTGATTCGCGGCAGCGCGACTATTTTCAGCGCCGGCAACGATCTCGAAGACTTCATGAAGACGCCGCCGATGGGCGAAGACGCGCCGGTGTTCCAGTTCCTGCGCGCGATCAGTTCGGCGGAGAAACCGGTGGTGGCGTCGGTGGCGGGGCCGGCGGTGGGCATCGGCACGACGCTGCTGCTGCACTGCGATCTGGTCTACGCCGCCGATTCGGCCAGCTTTTCGCTGCCGTTCGCGCAACTCGGACTGTGCCCGGAAGCGGCGTCGAGCTTGCTGCTGCAACGCGTGGGCGGCTATCAGGCGGCGGCGGAAAAGCTGCTGCTCGGCGAGGCATTCGACGTGACCGAAGCGCAGCGCATGGGCTTCGTGAATCGCGTATTGCCGGCGAACGAGGTGGATGCGTTCGCCGCTGCGCAGGCCGCGAAGCTGGCGGCGTTGCCGGCTTCGTCACTGCGCGTAACCAAGAGTTTGATGAAGCGCGCGAGCCAGCAGGAATTGCAGACGCAGATGTCGGAAGAAGCCGTGCATTTCGGCAAGATGCTGCTCGCACCGGAAGCGCGCGAAGCGTTCAAGGCGTTCTTCGAGAAGCGCAAGCCGGATTTCCGGGCGTTTCCGTAAGCGTCGACCGTCGTTGCAATGCGGGGTGGCGGGGACGGGGGGACGGCGACGCGCATCAAAGCGCCATCGCCTGAACCGCGCGCGTTATTCCGCGATCGAAAAGCGCGCTGGACGCTTGTGCGGCGCCGCCGGACGTTTCACGCGCGCCGTTGCGCCGCGAATGAAAAGAATCGCGCAAAAGGCGACCATCGCCCAGATGCAGAGAATGACGGTCAAAGCACTCATTTCGGTTCTCGGCGTTGCGACATGACCGCGATACGGCGATGAATTCCGCCGGCCTCGCGGCTGCTCAATGTGTCGTAGGTTGGTCCGTGCCGTCGAGCAGAAGCTGGTCGATCAGGCTGGTAGAGATGGCGAGCTGCCTTTCGAGCGATGCCCGCGCCGCTTCCGCGGCCGCCGCATCGCCGCGCGCCACGGCCTGATGCGTCAGCGTGGCGAGCTGCAATACTTTCCCGGAGGAGCGGTGCAGGCCGTCCATCATGTCGGCATCGACACCCGACGGGAGCATCTGTTCGGACGTGAACAGCTCGGGCAGATCAAGACCGAACGGGCGATTTTTGGCGTGACGGGATGACATTTTCGGGCGGCTCTCTCGATTGGCACGATGCTAGTGTGAGCCGATCGGCGCGCGGGTAATTCGCCGAAAAGAGGCCAGATTCGAAGTCAATCCGTGGTGTGGGATGCCTCCGCTCAACCCGGCGCGGGCTGCAACGTGTCGTAGTCGACGTAGCTCGTCTCGCGGCAGAAGCTGACCAGCCGCACGCCCGCCTTGCGGGCAATCGCAATGGCCAGCGACGACGGCGCCGAAATCGTCGCGACCATCGGCACGCCGACGCGCGCCGCTTTGCGCACCAGCTCGTAGCTGGCGCGGCTCGACAGGAACACAAAACCCTCTTTCGTATCCACGCGATCCAGCACGAGCTGGCCGATCAGCTTGTCGAGCGCGTTATGACGGCCGACGTCCTCGAACGCGTAGCGGATCGCGCCTGCCGCGTCGCACCACGCGGCGGCGTGCAGGCCGCCGGTCAGCCGCGTCAGCGCCTGATGTTCGGGCAGGCCGTGGGCGGCGCGGGCGATCGCGTCCGGCGCGAGCCGTTGCAGAAAACCGGTGTCGGGCACCCGTTCCGGGTTCAGATCCAGCAGATCGATGCTTTCGATTCCGCAGACGCCGCAGCCGGTGCGCCCGGCGAGCGCGCGGCGCTTTTCCTTCAGCGCGACGAACGCCTGCTGCACCACCTGCAATTGCACTTCGGCATGCGGCAATTCGCCGTCGTCGTGCAACTCGACTTCGATGTCGTGAATGTCGCTGCCGCGTGCCACGATGCCTTCCGAAATCGCGAAACCGACCGCGAACGCTTCCAGATCGCGCGGCGTACACATCATCACCGCGTGCGAAATACCGTTGAAGACCAGCGCGACCGGCCATTCCTGACCGACGTGATCAGTGACGGTTTCGACCGCCGCGCCGCGATGCCGATGCACCTGACGTTCCACCGCGCCCGGTTGTCCGGCTGTTTCCAGTTCGTTCAAGCTCATTGACTCCTATACCTTGCCGCGTGCCGCTCTCGTGCCGTCACCGCGCGAATAAGGTTCTAAAATACCTCAAGCCGGGCTTGCATGTTGCCCGCTATCCACGAGGACACTGTCATGGGACTCAACGAAGCACCGCTTCTGTTCAACTTCGAGGTCGAGTCTTCGGAGAATTTCACCTTCATCCCGATGTCGGTTCGCTTCAACCTCGACCGTTTCGGCTTGCGTATCACGCTGGCGCAATGGCAGATGCTGCCGCTCGAAGACCGCAAGCTGCTGGCGCGTTTTCCGGTCGACGACGACACGGAAATCGAACCGAATTTCGACCACGCGCTGTTCGAAATGCTGCGCACTCACGCCAATGTCGAGCCGGAGTGGTTTACGCCCGAGGAAGCACCGCTCTGGCGCCGTACCGATAGCGTGCCGGAAGGCGTCACGCACCAGGCGGGATTGGCGGGTCTGACCGCGCCGAGCGTGGCGCGCTGGGCCGAACTCGATCCGTTCAAGCGCTACGTGCTCGCCAAGCTGTCGCGCAAACCGGAGGCCAACCACGACTTCGTGCCGGCCATGAAGGAATTTGGAGGCGGCGCCTAGCTCGGGGCGCCTATTTTTTCACCCTCACCCTCAACCCGCTCCGAACCCTGCCGTTATCCATGGGTTGGCGTGTAAAAAAACTCGCATCGATGCAGCCTGATGCACCGAAAGCGACCGCGCGCTCCCGCCCTCGGAACGATCTGACGTTCGGAATCCATGAATTCTTTTTTATCGAAGCGGCTGCTGATCAATCTGGCAGTCGTTGCTGCCGCGGTCGGCGCGAACGCGTTCGTCGCTTATTCGCAGATTTGCGGTCAGCGCGATGCCGACGCGCGCATGCTGCGTTCGACCAGCGTGCGCGAGAACCTCGACGCCTACCAGGCGGCGCTCGACGGCGGTCTTGCCACGCTTGGCCGCTTCGAGGCGACGGGGGAATCGGCGCCGGTCAGCGCGGCCAGCACGACGCGGGCGACGCTCGCCGCCCTTGAGCACGAGCTGCGCAGCGAACTGGCCGGCGAACCGGCCATGCTCGACAAGCTGGCGCGACTGAGCGCCGACAGCCACGCGCTGCAACACGATATCGACGATGCGCTGTTGAAGAGCGCCAGCGCCGAGCCGAACGCGTCGCGTGCGTGGGCGGCGTCGACCTATACGCATCTCGGGCTGGGGCTCGATCGCGTGGAGGCCGGTCTCGCGGCGTTGCGCAGCGAGGAAAGCCACGCCCTGCAGGCGTCGCTCTCGGCGTCGGCCAGCGAAACCCAGCGTGCCATGTTCCTGCTGATCGTCACCATGCTGGCCGGCAGCGCGCTGCTGATCTTCACCTTCGGCGCCCGCGAAAGCAGCGCCCGCGAAAAACTGCGCACCGTGCGCGCGCTGGGCCGCAACGACGAGCGCTTTCGCGGCCTGTTCGACGATCATCCGGTGCCGATGTACATCTTCGATCGCGAAACCATGCGGTTTCTCGCCGTCAATGCGGCCGCGATCCAGCAATACGGCTACTCGGAAAGCGAATTTCTCGGCATGACGATTCGCGCGATCCGGCCGAACGCGGAAATCGCGCGGCTCGAATCGCATCTGCAGCGCAGCGATATGGCGCCGCGCGGCCGCACCATGGCCGGCATCTGGCATCACCGGCGCAAGGACGGTTCGACGATCAGCGCCGACATCTCTTATCACGCGCTGAACTTCATGGGCCGCGCCGCGTTTTTCGTGCTGGCCGACGACGTCACCGACCAGATCAACGCCGAAGCCGAGGCGCAGCGTTCGAACCAGATGCTCGAAGCGGTGATCGACAACATTCCGCAGCGGATTTTCTGGAAGGATCTGGAGTCACGCTATCTCGGCTGCAACATGGCGTTCGCACGCGACGCGGGGCTTGCCTATCCGGAGCAGGTGGTCGGTAAAAGCGACTCGGACATGCCGTGGCGCGCATTCGCCGAACTGCTCGGCGATCACGACAAGGAAGTGGTGAGCACCGGCGTGCCGAAGATGAGTTTCGAAGTCGATCTGGTGATCGACGGCGTGCATCGCACCACGGTCACGAGCAAGCTGCCGTTTACCGACGGCGACGGCCGCGTGATCGGTGTGCTCGGTTCGTACACCGACATCACCGAACGCAAGCGCGCCGATCTCGCGCTGCGTCTGCAAAGCCGCGCGCTCGACGCGAGCGTCAACGCGATTCTGATCACCGCGCCGTCGCCGACGGGCAATCTGATCGAATACGTGAACCCGGCGTTCATGCGGATCACCGGCTACGATCCCGCCGAAGTGATCGGCCACGACTGCCGCGTGCTGCAGCGCGACGACCGCGACCAGGAAGGCGTCGCGCTGATCCGTCAGGCGCTCGGGGCGAACCGCGAAGTCAGCGCGGTGGTGCGCAACTATCGCAAGGATGGCGCGCTGTTCTGGAATCAGCTGTTTATTGCGCCGGTGCCGAATACGGACGGCGTGATCACGCATCACATCGGCGTGATCAACGACGTGACCGATCTGATGCGCTATCAGGAACAACTCGAATACCAGGCCAACTACGACAGCCTGACGCGCCTGCCGAACCGCAATCTGCTGCGCGACCGTTTGCAGCATGCGCTGATCGTCGCGCAGCGGCAGCACAAGGGCGTGGCGGTCGTGTTCATCGATCTGGACGGCTTCAAGAACGTCAACGACAGTCTCGGCCACAGCGTCGGCGACCGGCTCCTGAGCGTGGTCGCCGAGCGGCTTGCGCGCTGCACGCGGACCAGCGACACGGTGGCGCGCCACGGCGGCGACGAGTTCGTGATCGTGATGACCGACACCGTCGACGAACAGTCGCTGATTGCGTGGATGGAGCGTGTGCGCGCGTCGATTTCCGAGCCGGTGTGGCTCGACGGCACCGAGTTGTACGTAGGCTGCAGCATGGGCGCGAGCCTGTTCCCGCAAGACGGGGAAGACGCCGAAACGCTCATGAAAAAGGCCGACCTCGCGATGTATCGCGCGAAGGACATGGGCCGCAACACGTTCCAGTTCTACCAGCCGGAGATGAACGCGAGCGCCGGTGCGCGTCTGAATCTGGAGCGGCGTCTGCGGCGCGCGCTGCGCGATAAAGAATTCCTGCTGCACTACCAGCCGCAGGTGGACATCAGCAGCGGGCAGATCGTCGGCACCGAGGCGCTGGTGCGTTGGCTGGATCCAGAGGTGGGGCTGGTGCCGCCGTCGTCGTTCATTCCGCTCGCGGAGGAGAGTGGGCTAATCGGGCCGCTGTCCGAGTGGGTACTGCGCGAAGCGTGCCGCCAGAACAAGGCCTGGCAGGATGAAGGTTTGCCGCCGACGCGGGTCTCGGTGAATCTATCGGCGCGGGTTTTCCAGCAGCGCGATATCGCGAAGCTCGTGATGCAGGTGCTGGCCGAAACCGGTCTCGAACCGCAGTACCTCGAACTCGAACTGACCGAAAGCACGATCATGCGCAACGCCGAAGAAGCGGTGTCGATGCTCAACGAACTGCACGCACTGGGCATCGGGCTTGCCATCGACGACTTCGGCACCGGCTATTCGAGCCTCAGCTATCTGAAGCGTTTTCCGGTGGATCGGCTGAAGATCGACCGCTCGTTCGTCTCCGACATCGGTGTGTCGGGCGACGACGAGACGATCACCTCGGCGATCATCGCGCTCGCCCATTCGCTGAAGTTGCAGGTGATCGCCGAGGGTGTGGAGACGTCGGCGCAACTCGACTTCCTGCGCGAACGCGCGTGCGATGAAATGCAGGGGTTCTATTTTGCGAAGCCGATGGGCACGGAAGCGATTGCCAAATTGCTGCAGGGCGGGGCGCAGCGGGAGCTGGCGACGGTCTGAGGCGGGCGGCGGGCGGCGGGCGGCGTGCTCAGCGTGCTTGAGCCGGCTGAGCATTTAGCCAGCCGGCTCGCTCGATGTCACACCGGCGGCGTGCTCACGAACACCGGCAAGGCCTCCGCCAACGCGGAAAACGCTTTTAGATGCGGATACGCAGCTTCGCTGACGATCTCCGGCAGCATCATCTGCGTGAAACGCCACGCGACCGCCACGCTGATATCCGCCGCGTCGAAGCGATCGGTTTCAGTGGGCGGCGGCGTGATGGCGAGAGCCTGTTCGAGCGCGGCGTAGGCGGCGAGCAATTGCGAGCGCACGCGCGCGACCCACGGCTCATGCTGTTTTTCCGCCGGTCGCAAATTGCGTTCATAGACGATCTGCACGGTCTTTTCGCTGGCGGCCAGCGCAAGACCGGTCAGGTGGGCGGCGCGCAACGCGTCGTCCGGCCGCGACGGAAACAGCCGCTGCTGCGGCCCGGCGAGCGTTGCCGCGTACTGAAGAATCGCGGTCGAGTCCATGACCACCAGGCCGTTATCGGCGATCAGCGTCGGCGCTTTGACGACCGGGTTGATCTTCGCGAACTGGTCGTAGGTGCTGAACACCGAAATCGATTCGTGTTCGAACTCTAGCTTCAGCAATTTGAGGCAGATGGCGACCCGGCGCACGTAAGGCGAGTCGAGCATTCCGATCAGTTTCATCTCATTTCCGTTAGAAGTTCTTTCATGGGCGCCTAAGGCGCCAGCGTCGGGCCAGTTTCAACGCCGGCGCAGATCGTGGCGTATCCAGCCGTTAGATTAAGCATCTCTGTTCGCTAAAAAAAGCGACATTAATCGACGGTTTACGTCAGAATTTCTTACATGAAACCGATCCCGCCATTAACCGCGCTGCGCTGCTTCGAGGCGGTTGCCCGCTTGGGCGGCGTCACCCAGGCCGCGCGCGAATTGCATGTCACGCACTCGGCGGTGAGCCAGCAGATCAAGGTGCTGGAAGACAGCATGGGTCTCGCCTTGTTCATTCGCGAGGCGCGTGGGCTGCGGCTGACCGAAATAGGGCGTCTCTACGCGCTCGAAATCCGCACCGCGCTGCGCGACATCACGCACGCCACGCGCCGCGCGCAGGCGCGGCCCCAGGAAAGTGAGCTCGTGATCGCGACGTTGCCGTCGTTCGCGCAGCATTGGCTCGTGCCGCGTCTCGCGAGTTTCCGCGAGGCGCATCCGTACTACCGGGTCCGTTTGCTGACGAGTCTCCAAGTCGAGGATTTGCGCCAGGGCGCGTGCGATGTCGGCATCCGGATGGGCCAGGGGCATTGGCCCGACGTCGCGCAGCAAAAGCTGTTCGACGACGAAATCGTCGCGATCGCGGCGCCGCATTTCGCGCTCGCGCCGAACGGGCGCTTTCCGCTCACGGCCGAAGACGTGATGAGCTGTCCGCTGATTTCCAGTCCCGATACGCCATGGACCGATTGGTGCCGCGCGGCCCAGGTCGCGGAGCCCGAGGACGAAGCCGTGGTGTTGTCGGCGAACGATTCGAACATCGTGATCGGCGCCGTGTTGATGGGGCAGGGCGTCGCGCTCGAACGGCGCAGCCTGGTCGGGCATGCGCTGGCACGCGGCGAGCTCGTGCAGATCACTGGTATCCGCGTGCCCTATCGTTATCCGTACTGGCTCGTGTGGCAGCAGCGCGAAATGCTCAATGTCCGGCAAGCCCACTTCGCCCAGTGGATCGAAGGACAGGTCGACGTTTATCTGCACGGCAACGCTTCCGCCTGAACGCCGGTTCGCCTGCGATGGCCCCGTGCTGGTGCGCGGAAACCGTTTTGCGGACGGGTTTCGGTCGGCTATATTCGGGGTTCCCGGCTCAAGCTGCGCTGGGAACCCCGAAGCATCGATTCACGTGGCGTGGCGCCCACTCGTTGTCGCTGCTCGTACCAGGTCATGGGCGCTGCGCCGTCGTACGGATTGCCAACTCGACTGGAGAGAGAACAATGACGTCTTCACCTGCAAAGAAGCTGAGTGTGTTGCTGGCATCGGTGGTACTGAGTGTGGCGTGCGCCGCACCAGCGTTTGCGCAAAGCGGCGGCGGCGGTGGCGCGGCGGGCGACGATTCGGATGCGGCCAAGCCCGTGGCCGCGTCGAAAGCGACCACCACGAAGGCCCAGCGCAAGGCCGCGCGCAAGCAGGCGCGCGCCAAGAAAAACGCGGAGTTGAAGAATCTGGAAGCCAACGGCTACAACCCGTCGCGCAACGATCCGAACTATCCGACCGACCTTCAGAACGCGCAGAAAAAAGCGGCTGCCGCAGCGGCGGCGAGTCAGTAAGCGGACTCACGGCGCGGCAGGTTTACAGCGCGGTGCTGCTGGGTCCGGGTGACGAATTGCCGAATCTGGCCACGGCCGCCGCGCTACTAATTGCTGGCACGTAAAGCGGAATGCAAACGAGGCGCCCAGGCGCCTCGTTGTCGTTCAGGTCCGCTGTTTAGCGGCGTGCGCAGCGGCGTGTTTCAACCAAGCCCGTTTATTCCACCACCGGCAACGCGCGCGGACGGCGGTCGCTATCGGTCGCGACGTAGGTCAAAAGCGCCTCGGTCACTTTCACGACTTCTTCGGTCAGGCTCATACGTTGTGCGTAAACCTCGACCGACACCGTCACCGACGTGTTGCCCGTCTTGACGATATCCGCGTAAAAGCTCAACAGATCGCCGACGAAAACCGGCTGCTTGAACACGAACGAATTGACCGCGATGGTCGCCACTCTGCCGTTGGCGCGGCGGCTCGCCGGAATCGAGCCGGCAATGTCCACTTGCGCCATGATCCAGCCGCCGAACACGTCGCCGTGGACGTTCGCGTCCGACGGTTGCGGTACGACGCGCAGCGCGCAGGACTTTTGCGGGAGTTGAAGGAGATCGGTCATTTGGACACTCTTGAGAAACGGATGGGCCAGGTCGACTCGACCGGCGGGCGACGGCGTTCACGGACTATCGTGCCAGCGCCTCGTGGAGGGGCGGCCCGGCTGCGCGGCCAGCGGATGACCGGCGGCCCGACTGCCCATGGAAAGCGGCGCCAGCCGGCTTCTGCGACAATACAAAGATCAGGAATTGTACGGGAAAGCGCCCAGCCGGGTCGCGCGACAAAAAGCAGTGTGCCGAGCCCTTGGCCTGCTGCGGTCGGCGCGCCGCTGCGAACTCCGGCCGTTCCATCCTCTCCCCAAGCCGACCTCCATGCGCCGCACGCCCTCGTCCGAACCCTCGCCGATCTCCACCCAGCCGCGCAACGACTGGCAGACGATTCTGTCGCTGCTGCCCTATCTCGCCACCTACAAATGGCGCGTCGCCTTCGCGCTGAGCTGCCTGATCGGCGCGAAAGTCGCCAACCTCGGCGTGCCGATCGTGATGAAGCGGATCGTCGACAGCCTCGCGTCGGTGCAGCATCTCACCGCGCTCGGCCGCGCACACGATTCGCCGGCTATCGTGCTGCTCGGCGGCGTCGGTTTGCTGGTGGTCGCGTATGCGGTGGTGCGGCTGTCCACGTCGCTATTTACCGAGCTGCGCGAGATTCTGTTCGCCAAGGTGACCGAGAGCGCGGTGCGCCAACTCGCGTTGAAAGTGTTCCGCCATCTGCACGCGCTGTCGTTGCGCTTCCATCTCGAACGGCAGACCGGCGGCATGTCGCGCGATATCGAGCGCGGCACGCGCGGCATCACGCAACTGATCTCGTACTCGCTGTACAGCATTCTGCCGACGCTGGTCGAGGTTGGCCTCGTGCTTGGCTTTTTCGTCGTTAAATACGAGTGGTATTACGCGGTCGTCACGTTTATCGCGCTGGCCACGTACATCGTTTTCACGGTGAAGGTCACCGAGTGGCGCACGCATTTTCGCCGCACGATGAACGACCTCGATTCGAAGGCGAACTCGCGCGCGATCGACTCGCTGCTCAACTACGAGACCGTGAAGTACTTCGGCAACGAAGAGTGGGAAGCGAGCCGTTACGACGAAAACCTCAAGCGCTATCGCACGGCCGCGATCAAATCGCAGCGCTCGCTGTCGGCGCTGAATTTCGGTCAGCAGGCGATCATCGGCACGGGACTCGTGTTCATTCTGTGGCGCGCCACGCAAGGCGTGATGGCTGGGCGGCTCACGCTCGGCGACCTGGTGCTGATCAACACGTTCATGTTGCAGCTTTATATTCCACTGAATTTTCTCGGCGTGGTGTATCGGGAATTGAAGCAGAGCCTCACCGACATGGACCGCATGTTCACGCTGCTCGGCGCCGCTCAGGAAGTGCCCGACCTCGACGGTGCGCCGGCGTTGCAGGTGCGCGGCGCGCAGGTGCGCTTCGAGCGCGTGAACTTTGCGTATGAGCCGGCGCGGCAGATTCTGCACGACGTGAGCTTCACGATTCCGGCGGGCACCACGACCGCGGTGGTGGGACATAGCGGCTCGGGTAAATCGACCCTCGCGCGCCTGATGTTCCGCTTCTACGATCTGGACCGCGCGACCGGCGGCGCGATCACCATCGACGGTCAGGATATCCGCGACGTCACGCAGGATTCGCTGCGAGCGTCGATCGGGATCGTGCCGCAGGATACCGTGCTGTTCAACGATTCGATCTACTACAACATCGCTTATGGCCGACCTTCGGCGACGCGCGAAGAAGTGATCGCGGCGGCGCGCGCGGCACATATTCACGACTTCATCGAAGGACTGCCGAAGGGCTATGAAACGCCGGTCGGCGAGCGCGGCCTGAAGCTTTCCGGCGGCGAAAAGCAACGCGTGGCGATTGCGCGGACCATTCTGAAGAATCCACCGATCCTGCTGTTCGACGAAGCGACCTCCGCGCTTGATTCGCGCTCCGAACGCGCGATCCAGCACGAGCTCGATCAGATTGCCCGCGAGCGCACCACGCTGATCATCGCGCACCGGCTGTCGACGGTGGTGCACGCGCAGCAGATCATCGTGATGGACAAAGGGCGGATCGTGGAACGCGGCACGCACGCGGAATTGCTGCAGGCGAACGGTCTGTTCGCGCAGATGTGGGCGTTGCAACAGCAGCGCGTGGCGCAAGCGCCGGAAGCGGTCGACGCGGTGGGGGCGGGCGAGAGTTAAGCGGCGCTGAGGGATGGCGGAGAGTTGAACGGCGTTGCGGGCGATCGAAACCGACGCGGCGCTGCGGGCAGCCGATAGTCAAGCTGCGCTTCAGGGGCCTCTAGCGCCCGTTTTTCAACCGCAGATCCAGCTCGCCGAGCTGAGCCGCCGTGCCGACGTTCTCCCACAAGCCTTCGTACAACTCGCCGCTCGCGAGCCCGCGCGAAATCGTGTCGCGGTAGTACGGCGTCAGCGCGCGCCGCGTGCCGCGCGGCAGATCGCGGAACATCCGCGTGTCATAGAGACCGATGCTGCCGAACGTCAGGCGCGGTTGCGCGTCGAGCGACAGCACGCCGTCCACCAGGCCGAAATCGCCGTCCGCATGAAACACCGGATTCGGCACCATGACCAGATGCATGCCCGGCTCGGGCAAGCTGCGGAGTCTGTCGGCGTGGGCAGTCAGCGCGGCGTAGTCGAAATCGGCGTATACGTCGCCGGCAACGCCCACGAACACTTCGCCGCTGTCCGCCTCTTTGCCGCCGTCTTCCAGCAACGGTAACGCGTGCGCGATCGCGCCGGCCGTTTCCAGCGCTTCATGCTCGGGCGAGTAGCGCAATTCGACCTGCCAGCGCGAGCCTTTGCCCAACGCGGTTTCGAACTGCTCGCCGAGCCACGCGTGGTTGATCACGATGGTGCGAAAGCCGGCTTGCGCAAGCCGTTCGATCTGCCACACGATCAGCGGTTTGCCGCCCACTTCGAGCAACGGTTTCGGACAGGTATCGGTCAACGGACGCATGCGCTCACCGCGGCCCGCGGCGAAAATCATCGCTTTCTTCACGGAGGTCGTCATTGCTCAGAAGGTGTAGCCGACTTCATCCGCGCGGCCTTCGAGCTCGTCGAGCAGCCTGGCGAACGGACGCAGCGGCGCGTAACGTTCCGCGACCTTGCGCGCATAACCCATGAAACGCGGCAGATCTTTCATGTAATGCGCTTTGTTATCACGGTAGTTGATCCGGCAGAACAGCCCGAGCACCTTGATATGGCGTTGCAGGCCCATCCATTCGAGCTGGCGGTAAAATTCGCCGAAGTCGGGATCGACCGGCAGGCCGGCTTTTTTGGCGCGCTCCCAGTAGTACACGAAGCAATCCAGCTCGAACTCTTCGTCCCAGCCAAGGAACGCGTCGCGCAGCAGCGACGCGACGTCGTAGGTGATCGGACCGTACACGGCGTCCTGGAAGTCGAGCACGCCGGGGTTCGCAGCAGGAGTCGCCGCACCGTTCGCCGCGCTCGACCCGTTCGACCCGTTCGCGGTCGTGGTGACCATCAGATTGCGCGGCATGAAATCGCGCAGCATGAACACCTGCGGCTGCGCGCGCGCGCTCGCGATCAGCAGCGCAAAGGTGCGGTCGAGCAGACCGCGCGTCTTTTCGTCGACCTCGCGGCCCAGATGACGGCCGATGAACCACTCCGGCATCAATTCCATCTCGCGGCGCAGGAAGGATTCGTCGAACGGCGGCAGCACGTCTTCGCGCGAGGTGAGCTGCCAGCGGATCAGGGCGTCGAGCGCGTCGCGCAGCAGCGTGCGCGGACGGCGCGCGTCGTGCGCCTGCTGCGCGTCGGTCAGCGCGCCGAGGTACGAATCGGTGCCCAGATCGGTGACGAGCATGAAGCCGGCGTCGAAGTCGACTGCCAGCACGCGCGGCACGTTCACGTTGGCGGCCTCGAGCAGCTGGGCGACCTGCACAAATTCGCGGCACTTTTCAGGGGGCGGTGCGTCGACGGCGATCAGCGTGCCGGTGCCGTCGTCTTCCGGCGCCTTACCGGCGAGCCGGAAATAGCGGCGAAAACTGGCGTCGGACGAAGCCGGCGCGAGCGTGTCGAGCTCGAGCGAATAGCCCGCCGCATGGCGGTTCAGCCAGGCTTTGAGCAGGTCGAGACGGGGATCTTGGGTGTCTTGGGAGGAGGGCAGCGTCATGAAAACCGGCGGCAAATTCTGAGGGGCAACGTCTTGCCATATAATACCCCACGACTTTTTTGACGCGACTCACGCCAGCTTTCGCGCGTTCCGCTTCACCGCCCGCCTCACCGTTCGAAAGATTGTCATTTGATGTGCAGCCGACTGTCACGGTCGGCGTGTGCAGGCGGTGGATCGTGACTGTAAAAGCTGGCGGATGGGCCGATTCGCCAAACGATACATGCCGCCTAGACAGCTTTCCCTAACGACTCCCTCTTGTGCCGTAGTGCCGCGCAAAAGGCGGCTCGTCGCGGCGTTGATCGCCGTTCCGGGCCTGATGCCCGCGCTTGCGCACGCCCAGCTGGTGGGGGAAGCCGCGCAGCCGCAACCGATCGACGCGCCATGGGGCATGCAACTCGCCCCGCAACTCGAAGAACATCCGCTGCTGCAGGGGCAGAAGTCGGCCACCTTCGTGCTCGGTGACACGACCACCGGCACCTCCGACCAGGACATGGCGGCCAAGGGATCGGCCGAGATTCGCCACAACACGATGGTGATCAAGGCCGACGCCCTGCATTACGATCAGGACACGGACATGGCCGACGCGTACGGCCAGGTCCACGTCAACAACAACGGCAATAACTTCGTCGGACCCGAAGCGCACATGCGGCTGGATTCGAGCGAAGGTTTCATGACCGCGCCGAAGTACCACTTCAATGTGACGGGCGGCTCGGGCAGCGCGCAACGGGTCGATCTGCTCGACAGCGAGCGCTCGGTCTTCACGAAGGGCACCTACACCGCCTGCCAGTGCGCGGACGATCCGGCCTGGTACATCAAGGGCAGCGAGTTCGATTTCGACACCGGCGCGGACGAAGGCGTCGCGCATAACGGCGTGCTGTTCTTCCAGGGCGTGCCGGTGTTTGCCTCGCCGTGGCTGTCGTTCCCGCTCTCGGGCGAGCGGCGCAGCGGGGTTCTGCCGCCCACGTTCTCGCTGAGTTCGTCGAATGGCTTCGAGCTGGCGGTGCCGTATTACTTCAACATCGCACCGAACCGCGATCTGACCATCACGCCGCGCCTGATCTCCAAGCGCGGCGTGCAGTTGCAGTCGTCGTTCCGTTACCTGTCGCCCACGTATTCCGGCTCGATCACCGGCGAATTCCTGCCGGACGACCGGCTGACCAAGACCAACCGCTACGCGCTGTACATCCAGCACAACCAGAACTTCGGCAACGGGTTCGGCGGCTACATCTACTACAACAAGGTTTCGGACAACACGTATCCGGAAGACCTGTCGTCGTCGGTCAGTCAGTTCATGAACGGCACCCAGCTCCTGTTTCAACAGGAAGCCGGGCTGACGTACAACAACGGTCCGTGGTCGGTGCTCGCGCGCGAACAGCACTGGCAGACGCTGACGCCGTCGATCGCGCCGTATGGCCGCGAGCCGCAGTTGAACGTGAAGTACGCGAAGTACAACATCGGTGGATTCGATTACGGCGCGGAAGCCGATTACTCGAATTTCCGCATCACCACCGCGGACACGACGCAGGGTCAGCGGGTGATGTTCAACCCGTACCTGTCGTATTCGGTGGTCGGGCCGGGCTACTTCGTCACGCCGAAGGTGCAACTGCACCTCGCGTCGTACGACCTGAACAACATCAGCAGCACCGCGCCGGCCGGCACGCCGAAGAATTTCACCGAATCGATCCCGACCTTCACGTTCGACACGGGCCTGATTTTCGACCGTTCGGTGCGGATCTTCGGCGAGGATTACATCCAGACGCTGGAGCCGCGGCTGTACTACGTGTACACGCCGTACCGCAATCAGCAGTTCGCGCCGCTGTTCGATACCGCCGAATCCGACTTCGGGCTGGCGGAAATTTTCTCGCCGAACACCTTCGTCGGTAACGACCGGATCGCCGACGCGAACCGTCTGACCGCAGCCATCACCACGCGCTTCATCAACCCGGCCACCGGCGACGAACGCGCGCGCTTCGTGATCGCGCAGCAGTATTACTTCCAGGATCAGCGCGTCACGCTGGATAACACGCAGACCAGCACGCAAGCCACGCATTCGGACCTGATCGTGGGTGCGTCGCTCAAGCTCGGCGCCGGTTTCGCTTCGGAAACGGCGTTCCAATATAATGCCGACAACAACCAGCTGGTGAAGACGAGCGTCGGCTTCGGGTTCAGTCCGGCCAGCGGCAAGGTGATCAACGTGGCGTACCGTTACACCCGCGCGAACACCACGCTGGAAAACACGCCGATCAATCAGGTGCTGGTTTCGGGGCAATGGCCGCTCTCGCACCACGTGTACGGGGTGGCAAGGTTCAACTACGACCTGGGCGGAAAACGGATCGTCGACGGCCTGGTGGGCCTGCAATACGATGCCGACTGCTGGACGCTCGGCGCCGGGATCCAGCGTTACGCGAATGGTGTGAACACCTCGAACCAGAATCAGACGAGCACGCGGTTCCTTGCGCAGTTGACGTTCAAGGGCTTGTCGAGCGTCGACAACGGGCTGATGGCCGCGTTCCGCAGCGGCGTGCAGGGCTACACGCCGCTGCCGCCGCCGCCGCCGCCGGAAGCGCGTTTCACCAATTACGAATGACGCGGGTCGGTCGCGATCGTTTTATTGAATGCGAAAAGACGGGCCAGGCGCGCCCGACATCATTGGAGTATCTGTGGCAATCATGAAAAAGCTTCGCTTGGCAACGCTTGCGGCCGGTCTCGCCGCCGCGGCGTCTTTCCTGTCGGTTGCGCCGGTCCAGGCGCAGGCGCTGGCCAGCAGCGGTAGCGGCCAGACGGTCGATACCATTGCCGCGGTGGTCAACAACGGTGTCATCACGCGGCGCGAACTGGACGACCGCATGGGCCTGATCACGCGCCGGCTGAACCAGCAGAACGCGCCGGTCCCGCCGCTGGACCAGTTGCGTCAGCAGGTGCTCAACCAGATGGTGCTGGAGCGCATCCAGTTGCAGAAGGCGAAGGAAGACGGCATCAACATCGACGACGCCGCCGTGCAAAAAACGCTCGAGCGCCTCGCACAGTCGAACAACATGTCGCTCGAAATGTACCGCGCGCGGATCGAGGCGCAAGGTGTGCCCTGGACCACGTTCACGAACGACGCGCGCACCGAACTGACGCTCTCGCGTCTGCGCGAGAAAGAAGTGGATAGCAAGGTCGTGGTGTCGGACGCCGAAGTCGCGAACTACATCGCCAGTCAGCGTGGCCCGAACGCCGGCCTGCAGAGCGACCTGCACATGCAGCACATTTTCCTGAAGGCGCCGCTGAACGCGTCGGAGACCGACATCGAAGCGGCGCAGAAAAAAGCCCAGGCGTTGCTCGCCGAAGCCAAGGGCGGTGCGAACTTCGAAAAGCTCGCGAAGGCCAATTCGCAAGCGCCGGACGCCTCCAAGGGCGGCGATACCGGCTACCAGCAGCCTTCGAAGTTGCCGCCTGAGTTCGTCAAGGCCGCTTCCACGCTGCGCCCAGGCGAAATCAATCCGGACGTGATCCGCACCAACGACGGTTTCGAAGTCGTGCGTCTGGTCGATCGCCGCGCCGGTCAGGGTTCGAGCTCGGATGCGCCGAAGCTGGTGCAGACGCACGTGCGCCACATTCTGCTGCGCGTCGGCGACGGTATGTCGGAGCCGCAAGCGCGTCAGAAGCTGCTCGAGATCAAGAATCAGATCGCCGAGGGCGGCGACTTTGCGAAGTTCGCGCGCACCTACTCACAAGACGGTTCGTCGTCGCAAGGCGGTGACCTCGGCTGGATCAGCCCGGGCGAGACGGTCCCGGAATTCGAGCGCGCAATGAACAACCTGCAGGACGGTCAGATCAGCGACCCGGTGCGCAGCGAGTACGGCTATCACCTGATCCAGGTGCTGGGCCGCCGCGACGCCGAAGGTTCGGTCTCGCAGCAGATGGATCTGGCGCGCCAGGCCATTGGTCAACGCAAGGCGGAACAGGCTTACGCGGACTGGCTGCGTGAGCTGCGCGACACCGCGTATGTGGAAGTGAAGCCCACGCTTTCGAGCGTGCAGTAATCGTCATGACGAACGCCGCTCAGTCCGCCGCCTTGCCGCTACAGATCGCGATCACGACCGGCGAGCCGGCCGGCGTCGGCCCTGAACTGACCGCGCAGGCCCTGGCTGGCGCGGCGACGCACTGGCCCGGCGCGCAGTTCACCGTGCTGGGCGACGCGGCGTTGCTCGCCGAACGCGCGCGCGCCGTGGGCGTGGACTGGAATGCGCTGCTGGCGGACGGCCAACGCGTGCGAATGCAGCATCGGCCGCTCGGCGCGCCGGTGCAGGCCGGCAAGCTGAACGCGGCTAATGGCCGCTACGTGCTCGACCTGCTCGACAGCGCGATCGACGGCGCGGTAGCCGGCACCTTCGACGCGATCGTCACCGCACCGCTGCAAAAAAGCACCATCAACGACGCCGGGGTGCTGTTCACCGGCCACACCGAATATCTGGCGGAGCGTACCCGCACGCCGCGCGTGGTGATGATGCTGGCCGGCTCCGGCAAGCGTCCGCTGCGCGTCGCGCTGGCCACCACGCACCTGCCGCTCAAGGACGTGTCGGCGGCGTTGTCGGTCGACGGTATTGTCGAGACGCTGCGCATTATCGACCACGATCTGCGGCATCACTTCGGCTTGCCGGCACCGCGTATTCTCGTGACGGGGCTGAACCCGCATGCGGGCGAAAACGGCTACCTGGGTCGCGAGGAAATCGAGGTCATCACGCCGGCGCTGAAGCTCGCGAACGAGCAGGGCATCGACGCACCCGGTCCGTATCCTGCCGACACGCTGTTTCAGCCGCGTTATCTGGAGCAGGCCGACTGCGTGCTCGCCATGTTCCACGATCAGGGCCTGCCGGTGCTGAAATACGCTACATTCGGCGAGGGCATCAATATCACGCTCGGCTTGCCGATTATCCGCACCTCGGTCGATCACGGCACCGCGCTCGATCTGGCCGGCACCGGCCGCGCCGACGCGGGCAGCCTGATCGCCGCGATCGACACGGCGGTGTTGATGGCGCAGCACCGCCGCGCGGGCTGATTCGGCGTCGTTGCGCGGCTGGCCGCGCAATCGTTGCACGACTCGCCGCGCGCCTATGGTGTTGCCTGAGGCTGGCGCGTTTCGCGCCCGTTCCTTTTCTTCAAGCAGTTCTCTTTCTTTAGCGTTTCTTCGATGTCCACCAGCAGACAGCAACAGGGCCGGCACCAAGGTCATATCGCGCGCAAGCGTTTCGGTCAGAACTTTCTGGTCGACATGGGCGTGATCGATTCGATCGTCGACGTCATCCGGCCGCAGCGCGGCGAGCGCATGGTCGAAATCGGGCCGGGCCTCGGCGCGCTCACCGAGCCGCTGATCGAGCGTCTGGCGACGCCGGAAGCGCCGTTGCACGCCGTCGAGCTGGACCGCGATCTGATCGGCCGTCTGAAGACGAAATTCGGCGACTTGCTCGAACTGCATGCGGGCGACGCGCTCGCGTTCGACTTCGGTTCGCTGGCCGCGCCTGGCGAAAAGGCGTCGCTGCGCATTGTCGGCAATCTGCCGTACAACATTTCGAGCCCGCTGCTGTTTCATCTGGCGTCGTTCGCGCATTGCGTGATCGACCAGCATTTCATGCTGCAGAACGAGGTGGTCGAACGCATGGTGGCCGAGCCGGGCACCAAGGCGTTCAGCCGTCTCTCGGTGATGCTGCAATACCGCTACGTGATCGACAAGCAGCTCGACGTGCCGCCCGAATCGTTCAATCCGCCACCGAAGGTCGATTCGGCGATCGTGCGGATGATTCCGTACGAATTGCATGAGTTGGCACCCGTCGACGAGCGCGTGCTCGGCGAAGTGGTGACGGCGGCGTTTTCGCAGCGCCGCAAAATGCTGCGCAATACGCTGGCCGCGTTTCGTGATTCGGTGGACTTCGACGCGCTCGGCTTCGACCTGCAACGTCGCGCCGAAGACGTGTCGGTCGCCGAATACGTGCGCGTGGCGCAGATCGTCGCGGCGGCCAAGCCGTCCCAGCGTGCAGCGACGAGCGACGGCGACGACGCCTCCTGAACCGTCACAGCACGCTAGCTAGCTCACTCACGTCTATTTCGCCACCCGTCGCGCGGGTGCATTCACCAGCGCGATACCCACCAGCACCAACGCCGCGGCCATCAAAAAGCGCAAGCTGAACGATTCGCCGAGCAGCAGCACGCCGAAACTCACGCCGAACAGCGGCGTGAGAAACGAAAACACCGACAGGCGCGAAGCGATATAGCGCGTCAACAGCCAGAACCACACCAGATAGCTGACGAACGCGACGACCACGGCCTGATACGCGAGGCTCATCATCGCGAGCGGCGTCACGGTTTCGACGTGCGCCTGGCCGAGCCCGACCGCCAGCGCGAGCAACACCACCGCGGACACCGCCAGTTGATAGAACAGCGTCTTGCTGGCGCTCGATTGAGCGAGACGGGTGGCGCGCACCACCACCGTGGTCGCGGCCCACGCAATGCCGGCCAGCACGCCGAGCGCGTCGCCGGCCATGCCTTTCAGCGTCGAGCCGGACGCGACGTTGCCGTGCAGGAAGCCGTCAGCGAACGCCAGCGCCATGCCGGCGAACGCCACGACAATGCCGAACCATTGAATCCGCCGCATCCGCTCGCCTTCGACGAACCAGTGCAGGCCGAGCGCCGTGAAGCACGGCGCGGTGTACAGAAACACCGCCATGCGCGACGCGCTGGTCAGCGTCAGGCCGAGAAAGATACACACGAATTCAGCGGCGAACAGCACGCCGGCGAGCAGGCCGGCGCTCAGCGTACCGTCGTCGCGAAACAGCGGCGTGCCGCGCGAGCGGGCCCAGCCCCACACCAGCAACGACGCCACCAGCGAGCGCAAGCCCGCCTGGAAGACCGGCGGCACCGCCGAATTCGTGCTTTTGATGGCGACCTGCTGGAAACCCCAGATTGCGCACAAACCAACCATGAGCAGAATCGCGAAGCTGTCGGGGGCGCGTCGCGCGGGCAAGGCGGTAGTGCTCATGGGCGGTTTGGGCTGGTGAGTGCGAAAGGGGAAGAAGGCCGGTCAGTATCGGATCCCGGCGGCCATCGCGATAGTCGGCCGAATGGCTAGCCGAACGGATAAGCCGCGCGGGCCCGAAGTCAGGTCGTACGATAGCAAACCCGTTGCTACCGTCCGCGGATGACCCCACCGCCTACGCGTGCTTCTTACATCCCGCAAGCATTTTGCCGTCTTAACAACACTCGCCGCCTTCACGTCGGACTAATTTTTTACCGTCGACATTTCGCGCTAAGGTTCGACCACAAGCGTTTCGTCAGGATTGTCGTGCGAGCCGCATCGACTGAATCGCCGCACACCAGTCGCGCACCAGTCGATTCGCGTCGGCCAAAGCAGAAGAGTTTTATTCGCGCCAAGCGGAATCTGTACGAGGAGACGGTATGAGAAACGTCAGCAGGTGGACGGCGGCGCTGGTGCCGGCGGCCATCGCGTCATTCGGCGGTCAGATCGCGCAGGCTCAATCCAGCGTGACCTTGTACGGCGTGGTCGACGAAAGCGTGCGCTATCTGACGCATGCGAACCCGGCCGGTGACTCATCGCTCGGACTGGGGAACGGCGGCATGACGCAGAGCCGCTGGGGTTTGAAGGGCGTCGAAGATCTGGGCGGCGGCTGGTCGACGTTCTTCAAGCTCGAAAACCGTATCTACATCAACAGCGGCCAAAGCGATCCCACCTTGCCGTTTTTCAACGAAGCCCAGATCGGCGTGCGCTCCGCGTTGTACGGCCAGGTGATCATCGGGCGGCAATACAACGTGATGATCGAGGGGATTACCGTCGGCGGTTACGGCAGCAATTCCTGGATTCCCTACGATTTCAGCTTCCAGCCCGAAGTGACGATGACCGGTGGCATCTGGACCAGCAATCAGGTGCAGTATCAGGCGAGATACAACGGTTTCACGTTCGCGACAGGCTACGCATTCGGCGGTAACGCGGGCAATTCGAACGGCAGTCAGATCGGCGCGGCCGCCGCTTATGGGCCGGCGGGCGGTCCGTTCAGCGTCGGCGCGGCGTATGAAGAGTCGAAGGATTCGGTCAATGGCGCGGCCGCGAAAGCGTGGACGTTCGGCGGTTCGTACACGTGGAACCTGACGCGCTTTTCGGCGGGTTATATCGTCAACCGGAATGACGCGGGCTTTGCCAATTTCGCTAATGGGCCGTTCACCGCGCCCGAACTGACCGCGCTCAAGTACACGGATTTCTCGCGGCGTCGCATGATCATGGGCGGCATCGCGCAGCAGGTCGGCGACGTGTGGCACTTCGCCGCCAATATCTGGCGCACGTTACAGGACGGCAAGACGCACGCGCAGGATGGTTCGGCCTGGCAGTATCAACTGGTCGCCGACTACAACCTGTCGAAGCGCACCGACGTCTATCTGGAAGGCGATTACGCGATCTACCGGGGCGATCTGATCGGCGCGCAACTGCAAGGGGTCAACAGTATCGGGCTCGCGCAGAAGGGGACACAGATCGGCTTGATGGCGGGGCTTCGGCATCAGTTTTAAATTGAGCTGTGCGGATCGGAGTGATTCGACACGGTTCACCCCGATTCACCAACTCCAGCGCACGCCGAGATTGCCCTCGACGCTGCAGCGGTGTTCGCCATTCACATTCGTCGTGTAACTCGCGGCCGCGAACAAGCTGCCGCGCGCGCTCAGATGCGCGATGACACCCAAGCCGAATTCAGCCGCCGTCGCCGCGACGTTCGACGGAATCACCGTGCTGCCCGCGTAAGTCACGCTGTCGGTGCCATTGAAATAGCGCCACAGATTGACACGCAAATACGGTTGCCACGGCACGCCAGCACCTTCGAACGCGCCTTGCAAACGCAGACCGAGTCGTCCCACGAAGCCGTTGGCCGAGTGAAACGACACGTTCGACACACCATCGTCGAGATCGTCGATCGATGCGTGCTGCCAGATCAATTGCATTTGCGGCTCGAGGCTCAGGTTCGCGCGCAACAGAATCGGCAGGCCGGCTTCGAGCGACGTTGCTACCGCGTGCCCATGCGTGCTCGCGCCGATACCTTGATTCGACATTGGGTTTAGCGTCAGCGCGCTGCCCATGGCGACGGCATCGGTGTACCAGCCGCCCGGGCCGACGTGTGTCCAGTACGCGCCGAGGCTGTAGGCGTTGATCGCCAGATGTCCGGACGACAGATCGGGAAAGCCGAGCGCGAAACCGTTCACGTCGCCTTGCGCCCGACTGAAGCCGAGGAAGAACCCGTAGTGATTGCGATGACCGCTCGCGCTGCGGTCGGCGTAGAGATCGTGGCCGACCTGCACACCGCTGATCGTGCCGCTGAAGTCGGGGCTGGCGCCGCCGCTGCTGGTTTGTGACGTGTGCTCGCCCCAGACGCGCGCCCATGCGGCGGGTAGCGGGCCGCTTTCGTCGAGCAGCGACTGTTCGCCCTGGCGGTCGTGGAAGGTGCCGATCTGCGCGATGCCGAGTTCGCGCGCGAGCACGGGGACTGCTGCGTAGACGGGCACTTCCATTCGATACAACGGCGTGGGTGCGGCGCCTGCGGGGGGCGGAGCGGGGAGGGCGGGTGTGCCGGGCGCTGCGATTGGGCCGGCGGCGGACTCGGGCGGTGGTGTGGGTGTTGGTGTTGGCGAAGGCGTCGCCGCCAAACTCGAACGCAAATACCAGTTATCCCCCGTCCCCGCGCTCACACCGCCTTTGAACAGATAGTACGTGTATGCGCCGGCCGTCAACGGCTTCGGCAACGTGAACGCACTGGCGGTCGTCGTCGCGCCGTTGACGGCCTGCACCACGAGAATCCCATCCGTCAGCGTGGCGCCGCCGTTGCCGCCAGCGTTGGTCACGCCCAGGGTCGTGCTCCCCGCCCCGACACCTTGCGCAATTACCAGCTTGCCGCTCGGCGAACCGTCGCCGCCGAGCACGCTTTGCAGCAGCAACCGTCCATTGAGCCCGGTGTAGTTGCCATCGATCACCAGTACGGCCTGCGTATTCGCGCCACCGTTGGTCAGATCGAACGTGCCTGCATTGTTCACCGTGACGAGTTGTCCCGCGACCGCCGGCGCAATCGTCACCGCACTCGCCAGAGCACCCGCGAACAAGGTGCTGGTCGCGTCGACGTTGAGCGTGCCGGTCAGCGTGCCGCTGTCTCCGAGCGTGAGTCCCTGACTGTCGAGCGTCAACTGGCTGCCGTTGATTACGTTGACCGTTTCCCAATTGATAAAGCGGCTCGCGCCGCTCGCCGACGTGTGATCGAACGTCAGCAGATCGTTGCCGGTGCCGCCGTCGACGCTCGGCACGCCGCTCAGATTCGCGTCGGTGAGGTTGGTGAGCGCGGCGGTGTCGTCGCCTGCACCCAAGCTTACCGAGCCCGTGACGGTGCCGCCGCTCCAGTTGAAGGTGTCATTGCCGCTATCGGTCGAGATCGCGCGGCCGTTGCCGCCCGCGATGGTGCCGGTGTTGTCGATGACGATATTGAACGCGCCGATGGCATTGATCGCCTGACTCGTCGCCGCGACGATCGAGCCGCTGTTGTTGATCGTGGCGCCGGCATTGGCCAAAGCGATCGCATTGATTGCGCCGGAGATCGTGCCGGCATTGTTGAACGTGCCGCCGCCGTTGGCGACGATGCCGTTGGCTTGCTGGCTGACAATACTCGCGCCGGCCAGATTGTTCAGTGTGACGCTGCCGCCGAAATAGGCGCCGAGGCCACCGGCGCCGCGTGCAACCACCGAACCGGTATTCGTCACGATACCGGGCGACGTATCGAGTGAAACCAGGCCATGCGAATTCACCCCGGAGACATCGATGGTTCCGTGGTTGACGATCACGTTGTTGCCGGGACCGCCGACGGCGCCGCCGTTCGCCAGCACGCCATACGATCCCGCGCCGGTCGTCGTGATGGTGCCGTTGTTGACGAGGGTGTCGTTGTTCGTCAACGCGGCCATGCCGGGTGAACTGGCGCCGGTCGTGGCGAGCGTGCCGTTGTTGGTCAAGGTGCCGCCGCCGGGGCTCTGGAAATCGTGCATCGCCGCCGATTCGTCGCCGCTCGTGCGAATCACGCCGGTGGTGTCGTTCAGCATCGTGACGGCGGCGGCGCCGTTGAACATGCCTTCCGACTCGACGCCGCTCGTCGTGATGCTGCCGCGATTGACCAGCACGTTCTGACCTGCGCCGCCGCTCGCGCCTTGCGCGGAAATAGCATCGAAGGTATCGCCGCTGCCGTTCAACGTGCCGAGATTGGTCACCGTGCTGCCGTCGCGCACGAGAATGACATTGTTGCCATTGACATCGAGTTCCGCGCCGGTCTGCACGTTGACCGTGACGTTGGTGCTGCCCGCTGCGGCGGTGACACTCGTCGTGGAAGGATTCGGTATGCTGCCGGTGCAGGTGACGGTTTGTCCGCTGACCGGATTGACGTTGTCGCAACTCGCGAATGCGGACTCGCAAGGCAACAGAACGGCGAGCCCGATAGCCGACGACAGTGCTTCGAGCAAATGAGCCGGCGCGTGCCGGTGGCCCGGACGACACATGGGACGGTCCTCCTGTCGAACAGGCCTGATTTTTTACTGCTGGTCCGCCCGTTCCTGAGCCGTCCCTTCGATTTTTGCGGCGGGACGGTTCAGGAAGAATGGATTGTCAGATGAAAATAGTCAACCTGCGCGAGCACGTCGTTGAGTCCGCCAATGAGCCCGCCGCGCCCGGTCCGCGCGCTGCAGCGCAGCGTGATTCCGGGTACATTGACGGTCTCGTTTTATCACCCAACAGGGAGTGCACCATGCGCCTGCTTCACACCATGCTTCGGGTCGGCGACCTGGATCGTTCGATCGCCTTCTACACCGAGATGCTCGGCATGAAACTGCTGCGCCGCGACGACTATCCGGACGGCAAATTCACGCTGGCCTTCGTCGGCTACACGGACGAACGCGACGGCACGGTCCTCGAACTCACGCACAACTGGGACACGCCGTCGTACGACCTCGGCAGCGGCTTCGGGCACCTCGCCGTCGAAGTCGACGACGCCTACGCCGCGTGCGACAAAATCAAGGCGCAAGGCGGCACGGTGGTGCGCGAAGCCGGCCCGATGAAACACGGCACCACGGTGATCGCGTTCGTCACGGATCCGGACGGCTACAAGATCGAGTTCATCCAGAAGAAGAAATAACGTCGACGGCAGGGCGAGATTCCATAATGAATAACAGCAATCCTTACTTCAAGGAACTCGACGAGATTCACGTCGAAATCGCGGCGCTGTTCGACGGTTCGGCGGACGAAGGCGCGCTGCAGCGAATCATGGCGCGCTTCACGCCGCAATTCACGCTGGTCATGACGTCCGGCAACGCGCTCGATTACGCCGGCACGCAAGAAGTATTCGCGAAGCTGCGCGGCGCGCGTCCGGGTTCGCAAATCACGATCCGCGACATGGAGATCGTCGCCGAGCATGCGTCGGGCGCAGTGGTCAAATACCGCGAGTATCAGCGCGACGGTGCGGGCAACGCCAACGTGCGGCGCTCCACGGCGGTGATGGAACTCGACTCGCAAGGCAAGGTGATGTGGCGTCACCTGCAGGAAACGTTCTGCACGGAGTGAGCCGGCGTTAGCCTCGGCGGCTCAAAAGAAAAAACGGCGCTTCATGATGAAGCGCCGTTTTCGTCTCAAGCTCGCAAGCGGTCAAAACTAGTCTCGCTACAACGTAGGCAGCAATTCCGGCGGATGCGATTTCAGCGTCTGCCGCGCCTCGCGGAATTCCGGAAAAATCGATTCCACGGTTTGCCAGAAACGCGGGCTGTGATTCATCTCACGCAGATGCGCGAGCTCATGCGCAACGACATAGTCGATGATGGACAACGGAAAATGAATCAGCCGCCAGTTCAGGCGAATCTTGCCGTCGCTCGAACAACTGCCCCAACGCGTGGCCGCCGAAGACAGCGCATACGTGCGATAGCTGACGCCCAGCTTCTCCGAATAAATCGCGAGCCGCTCGCCGAACAGGCGCTTCGCCTCGCCTTGCAGCCAGCCTTGCACGCGGTCCTTGATCTGCTGCGGATCGGCCTGCAACGGCAGCGGCACCTGCAATGCCGAATCGCTCGCGCTGAACTGAAGCGTGCCTTGCGGCGAACCGAGTATCACGCGCACCGGCTGGCCGAGGTAGGGCACTTCAGCGCCATCTTTCCAGTCGACCTTCGGCAACGCACGCTGTTCGACACGCGTTTGCCATTCGATCAGCTTCGCGAAAATCCAGCGCTGTTTTTCCGTGATCGCGGTTTCGATATCGGCCAGCGTGACCCAACGCGGTGCGGTGATCGTCAGACCGGTGCTGTCGATTGCAAAGCCGATCGAGCGGCGTGCCGAACGCTTGAGCGCGTAATGCAGCGTGCGCGAACCGACGACGAGGCTGCGCAATTTGCTGCCATCCGGCGCGAGCAGACCCGCGGATTGCGGCGTGCCGGCTGCGCTCCCGGCAGAACCGGAAGAAGGCGCGGCAGGTGAAGGGGACGACGACGTCGACCCCGGCTCGGCGAAGAGCGGGAGATCGAGTTGCCGGTTATCGAGCGCCGCAGCGGGCTGCGACGTAGGAGACTTCTGCATCGGTTTCGGCTTCGCGCTAATACGCCTTCGAGGGCGTGGGCGCGTCAGATTGGTGCGGCGGCGGAACGGCTTTCCGTCGCGCTGTACGCGGTAGGATCGATGCGACGCATTTCAGTTTCGATCCACTGTTCGACGCGCGCGTTCACTTCTTCGGGCGTGAGCCCCGTCGTGTCGATCGGCTTGCCGATCGACACTGTGACTATACCCGCATATTTAAGAAACGAGTTGCGTGGCCACAGTCGTCCGGCGTTGTGCGCGATCGGTACGACCGGTGCGCCGGTGGCGACCGCGAAGCGCGCACCGCCGGTTTTGTATTTGCCTTGCGTGCCGGTGCGCGTACGCGTGCCTTCGGGAAACATGATGACCCACGCGCCTTCGGCCATGCGCGTCTTGCCTTGCTTGATGACGGACTCGAACGCGTACTTGCCTTCCTTGCGGTCGATATGAACCATCTTCAGCAAGCCGAGCGCCCAGCCGAAGAACGGCACGTACAGTAACTCGCGCTTGAACACGTAGCACAGCGGCCGCGGCATCAGCGCCGGAAACGCCAGCGTTTCCCACGCCGACTGGTGCTTCGACAACAGCACGGCGGGACCGTTGGGCAGGTTCTCGAAGCCTTCGATGTGGTAGCGAATGCCGTTGAGCCAGCGCACCACGTGCAGCGTGCTCTTGCACCAGCCTGCGGCCATCCAGTAGCGCTTGTCGGCGCGCATGAACGGAAACGCGATGAAGCACGCGCACGCGTACGGCACGGTGTACAGCACGAGGTAGATCAGCAGCAGCAGAGAACGAATGAAGCGCATCGTCGTGGTCGGTGAGGGTTGGGGACGCGCGTGGCGCGCGTCACTCGTGAGCGTCGGCGAGGAAGTCGAGTGCGAAGGCACGCAGATCGTCGTGCACGCGCGTGCCTTCGGGCAGGCCGCCGGCCGCGAGCGTTTTGCTGCCCTTGCCGGTCAGCACCAGATGGGTGGGATGACCGAGCGCGGCGCCCGCTTGCAGATCGCGCATCGCATCGCCCACGACGGGCGTGTGCGGCGGATCGACCTCGAAGCGCTCGGCGATCATTTTCAGCATGCCGGGCTTCGGCTTGCGGCACTCGCAGTGGTCTTGCGCCGTGTGCGGGCAGAAGAACACCGCGTCGATACGCCCACCGACCGCCGCCGCCAGGCGATGCATCTTCAGATGCATCGCGTTGAGCGCGTTCATGTCGAACAGACCGCGACCGATACCCGACTGATTGGTGGCGATCGCGACGCGATAGCCGGCCTGATTCAGCCGCGCGATCGCTTCGAGCGAACCGGGCAGCGGCACCCATTCGTCCGGCGACTTGATGAACGCGTCGGAGTCGACGTTGATCACGCCGTCGCGGTCGAGGATCACCACTTTTTTGGTCGGCATGGCGCGGGCTCAGGCAGCGAGTCGGGAAATATCGGCGACGCAATTCATCTGCTGATGCAGTGCGCCGAGCAGGGCCAGACGGTTGGCGCGCAGCGCCGGATCTTCGGCGTTGACCATCACGTCGTTGAAGAACGTGTCGACCGTTTCGCGCAACGCGGCGAGCGCGGTCAGCGCACCCGTGTAGTCATGTGCGGCGAGTTGCGACTGCACGCGCGGCGCGACCTGCTCGAGCTGCGCATGCAAGGCCTTTTCCGCCGCTTCGACGAGCAGCGTGACTTGCACACCGCCGGTGGTGGCGACACCTTCCGACTTCTTCAGGATGTTCGAGATGCGCTTGTTGGCCGCCGCGAGCGACGCCGCTTCCGGCAGCAATGCGAATTCGCGCACCGCGTCCAGACGCGCGACGATGTCGTCGAGACGCGTGGGGTTGAGCGCCAGCACCGCGTCGATTTCGCCCGCTGCATAGCCGCGTTCGCGCAGCAGGCCGCGCAGGCGGTCCATGCCGAACTCGTAAATGGCCGGGGTGGAATCGGCGACGTTCGGTACAGCGGCGAATTGCGCGTAAGCGGCGCGCAACAATTCGACGAAGTCGACCGGCAGTTGCTTCTCGACCAGTATGCGCAGCACGCCGAGCGCGTGACGGCGCAACGCGAACGGGTCTTTCTCGCCGGTGGGTTGCAGGCCGATGCCCCAGATGCCGACCAGCGTTTCGAGCTTGTCGGCCAGCGCGACGACGGTGCCGGTCGCGGTGGTGGGCAACGCGTCGCCGGAGAAGCGCGGCTGGTAGTGTTCCGAACACGCGAGCGCGACTTCTTCCGGCTCGCCGTCGTGGCGCGCGTAGTACGTGCCCATCGTGCCTTGCAGCTCGGGGAATTCGCCGACCATGTCGGTGATCAGATCGGCTTTGGCCAGACGCGCGGCGCGCTGGGCGAGCGCGACGTCGGCGCCGGTCAGCGCGGCGATCGCTCCGGCCAGTCCTTCCACCCGTTCGACGCGTTGCAGCGCCGAGCCCAGCTTGTTGTGATACACGACGTTCGCGAGCAGCGGCACGCGATCCGCGAGCGGCTTCTTCTTGTCCTGCTCGAAGAAGAACTTCGCGTCGGCCAGACGCGGACGCACCACGCGCTCGTTGCCTTCGACGATATCGCCCGGCGTGGCCGTTTCGATGTTCGAGACGATCAGGAAGCGCGAACGCAGTTTGCCGTTCGCGTCGGTCAACGCAAAATATTTCTGGTTGGTCTGCATGGTGAGGATCAGGCATTCCTGCGGCACTTGCAGGAATTCGTCCTCGAACTTGCAGGCGTACACCACCGGCCATTCGACCAGCGACGTCACTTCGTCCAGCAGCGAATCCGGCATGACCACCTGGTCGTCGCCGGCTTGCGCCAGCAGATGGGTGCGGATGGTCGCCTTGCGGTCGGCGAAGTTTGCGACCACATGACCTTTGTGCAGCAGCGTGTCCGCGTACGAGTCGGCGTGCTGGATCTGTACGAAGCCTTCGGACAGGAAGCGGTGGCCGAGCGTGGTGTCGTCGGCGTCGATGCCGAGCGCGCTGACCGGCACGACCTGATCGCCGTGCAGGACCGTGAGACGTTGCGCGGGCCGCACGAACTGGATGTTCGTGCCGTCCGGACGCTGATACGTCATGACCTTGGGAATGGGCAGCTTCGAGACGGCGAGCGCTTCATCCAGCGCGGCTTGCAGGCCGTCGGCGAGCGTTGCGCCCGGCGCGGCGTAGCGCAGGAAGAACGCTTCGGCCTTGCCGTCTTGCGCGCGTTCGAGATCGTTCACCGAGAAATCGGGGAAGCCGAGCGCCGCGAGTTTCTTCGCGAGCGGCGCGGTAGGCTGACCGTCTTTGTCCAATGCGACGGACACCGGCAGCACTTTTTCGCGCATCTGTTTTTCCGGCGCGACCGCGCGCACGTTTTTGATCGTGACGGCGAGGCGGCGCGGCGTCGCATAACGTTCGAACGACAGTTCGCCTTCGATCAGGTCGCGCGCCGCGAGGCGCTGCGCAATGCCTTCGGCGAACGCGTCGCCGAGGCGCGCGAGCGCTTTCGGCGGCAGTTCTTCGGTCAGCAGTTCGACGAGCAGGGTAGCTTGATGGGGTTGAGTCATGTCTGGGTGTTCTCGTCAGTCCGGATCGATCTTGCGTTCGACTTTCAGCGGCGGTGCCCAGGCGGGCATCGCGGCGTCCTGTTCGTCGGTCGTGAGGCCGGGCACACCGTGCACCGGATTGCCGAGCATCGGGAAGCCGAGCTTTTCGCGCGAATCGTAGTAAGCCTGTGCGACCAGCTTCGACAGCGTACGGATACGGCCGATATAGGCCGCGCGTTCCGTGACCGAAATCGCGCCGCGCGCGTCGAGCAGGTTGAACGTGTGGCCGGCCTTCAGCACCAGCTCATAAGCGGGCAGCGCGATCTGCGCTTCCATCATGCGCTTGGCTTCCGCTTCGTAGCTGTTGAAGATCGAGAACAGCAGCTCGACGTTCGCGTGCTCGAAGTTGTAGGCGGACTGTTCGACTTCGTTCTGGTGGTACACGTCGCCATACGTGAGGCGACGGATTTCCGGGCCGTTCGGGCCTTGCTCTTCCCACTCGGTCCAGACCAGGTCGTAGATGTTCTCGACCTTCTGCAGATACATGGCGAGACGTTCGAGACCGTAGGTGATTTCACCGAGTACCGGCTTGCAATCCAGACCGCCCACTTGCTGGAAGTAGGTGAACTGGGTCACTTCCATGCCGTTCAGCCACACTTCCCAGCCGAGGCCCCAGGCGCCGAGCGTGGGATTTTCCCAGTCGTCTTCGACAAAGCGCACGTCGTTCTGCTTCAGGTCGAAGCCGAGCGCTTCGAGCGAGCCGAGGTACAGGTCGAGGATATTTTCCGGCGCCGGCTTGAGCACCACCTGGTACTGGTAATAGTGCTGCAAACGGTTCGGGTTCTGACCGTAGCGGCCGTCTTTCGGGCGGCGCGACGGCTGCACGTAGGCGGCTCGCCACGGTTCCGGGCCGATGGCGCGCAGGAACGTATGAACGTGGGACGTGCCCGCGCCGACTTCCATGTCGATCGGCTGGAGCAACGCGCAACCCTGCTTGTCCCAGTAGGACTGCAGCGTCAGGATGATTTGCTGAAACGTGAGCATGAAGTGCCTTTCGGGCATGAGGCCGCGCCGCAAACGCCGGAGCGCGCGAGGTGGCCGTGGAGCGAAGTGCTAAACCGTCGATTTTAACGGAAAGGGAGGGGGGTGTCCGTTTTGCGGGGTCGGACGGGACTAGCGGGGTTCTTTAAACGATAAAGGACCGCTTTTCGCGGTCCTTTATCGTTACGACATGGGTGGTCGGTCAGCCGGTTCTCATGGGCATGCCCTGGGGCAAGCGGCTTCGCATCCTGCTCACGTCGCCGCCAACTCCACCTTCGGCGAGAACGAATCGCTCTGCGCCACCGGCCAGTACTTCTCGAACAGCGAATAACGGTAATTGCCGTTCACCAGATCGTTCGGCTCCAGATATTTCAGCAGCTCCGACATCAGCCGCACCTCATGCGACGACACTCGCCGCACGATGTGATGCGCGCGCAGTTCGGCCGGATGCTTCAACCCCGCGGCCTGAATGATTTCCTTCAGCGCGTGCAGCGTGTTGTGATGGAAGTTGAACACGCGGTCGGCCTTGTCCGGCACGACCAGCGCGCGCTGACGCACGGGGTCCTGCGTCGCGACGCCGGTCGGGCAGCGGCCGGTGTGGCAGGTTTGCGCCTGAATGCAGCCCACCGCGAACATGAAACCGCGCGCCGCGTTGACCCAATCCGCGCCGATCGCCAGCGTGCGCGTGATGTCGAACGCGGTGATCATCTTGCCGCTCGCGCCGATGCGAATGCGCTGCCGCAAGCCGATCCCGACCAGCGTGTTATGCACCAGCAGCAAGCCTTCCTGCAACGGCACGCCGACGTGATCGGTAAATTCCAGCGGCGCCGCGCCGGTGCCGCCTTCGGCGCCATCCACGACGATGAAGTCGGGCAGAATCCCCGTTTCCAGCATCGCCTTGGCGATGCCGAAAAATTCCCACGGATGCCCGATGCACAGCTTGAACCCGGTCGGCTTGCCGCCCGACAGCGTGCGCAAACGGTCGACGAATTCGAGCAGCCCGCGCGGCGTCGAAAACTCCGAGTGCGTGGCCGGCGAAATGCAGTCGCGGCCCATCGGCACGCCGCGCGTCTCGGCGATTTCCGGCGTGATCTTGGCGGCCGGCAGCACGCCGCCGTGCCCCGGCTTCGCGCCTTGCGAGAGCTTGACTTCGATCATCTTCACCTGCGGCTCGGCCGCCTGCTTCGCGAATTTTTCCGCGCTGAAGGTGCCATCGTCGTTACGGCAGCCGAAGTAGCCCGACGCGATTTCCCAGATGATGTCGCCGCCGTGCTCGCGGTGATACTTCGACATCGAGCCTTCGCCCGTGTCGTGCGCGAAGTTGCCTTTCTTCGCGCCGAGGTTCAGCGCCATGATCGCGTTCGCCGACAGCGAGCCGAAGCTCATGGCCGAGACGTTGAAGATCGACATGGAATACGGTTTTGCGCGGTCCGGTCCGACCACGACGCGGAAGTCGTGATTCTCGAGCGTGGTCGGCGCGAGCGAGTGGCTGATCCATTCGTGCGCGACTGCCTTGACGTCGAGTTCGGTGCCGTACGGGCGGCTGTCCACGTCGTTCTTCGCGCGCTGATAGACGATGCTGCGCTGAGCGCGCGAGAACGGTTTCTCGTCGGTGTCGTCTTCGACGAAATACTGGCGGATTTCCGGGCGGATGAATTCGAACAGGAAGCGGAAGTGCCCCCACAGCGGATAGTTGCGCAGAATCGCGTGACGTTGCTGCGTCAGATCGAACAGGCCGAGCGCGACGAGCGCGAGCGGCACCGCCAGCCAGAACCACGAAATGCGTTGCGTCGCGCCGAGCGCCGCGCAGACGGCGAGCAGCACGACTGCGCACCACATGGCCAGATAACGTCGAGAAAACATGGGGACTCCAGTGCAGTGGGGATCGTCACGGCGGGATCGTCGACGCTGTCGGCGCAGGCGGAACCGCCGCGAAAGGGAACGAACGACTGCTTGTTATGGTGAAACTCGCTGCGGCTATTTGAGCGACCCGCTCAGCGGGCACTCAGCAGCGCCGCTTTCTGCGGCGCACGCGCGACCGGCTGCCCGGTCACCGCCTGTTCGATGATGCCGCCGCCGAGACAAACGTCGCCATCGTAAAGCACCGCGGATTGCCCCGGTGTGACAGCCCACTGCGCGTCGGCAAAATTCAGCTCGAACAGACCGGGCCCGACGTTCGCGTTGCCGAACGTGCAGGGCGCATCCGCTTGCCGGTAACGGGTTTTCGCGCCGCACGCGAAACCGTCCGCCGGCGGCTCGCCTGCGACCCAGCTCGTGTTGCCCGCGCTCAGCGTATGGCTCAGCAGCCACGAATGATCGTGTCCCTGCGCGACATACAGCGTGTTCGACGGAATATCCTTGCCGGCCACGAACCACGGTTCGCCGCTGCCTTCCTTGCTGCCGCCGAGACCGATGCCCTTGCGTTGCCCGAACGTGTAGAACGCGAGGCCGATGTGTTCGCCGACCACCTTGCCGTCCGTGGTTTTCATCGGGCCGGGTTGAGTGGGCAGATAGCGGTTCAAAAAGTCGCGGAACGGCCGTTCGCCGATGAAGCAGATGCCGGTCGAGTCCTTCTTCTTCGCATTCGGCAGCGCGATCTGTTCGGCGATTTCGCGGACCCGGGTCTTGGGAATTTCGCCCAACGGAAACAGCGTCTTCGACAATTGCGCCTGATTCAACCGATGCAGAAAGTACGACTGGTCTTTCGTATGGTCGAACGCTTTCAGCAGTTCGAAGCGGCCGTCATTCTCGCGCACGCGGGCGTAGTGGCCGGTCGCAATGGTTTCCGCGCCGAGCGACATGGCATGGTCGAGGAAAGCCTTGAATTTGATTTCGGCGTTGCACAGCACGTCAGGGTTCGGCGTGCGGCCGGCCGAGTATTCGCGCAGGAATTCGGCGAACACGCGGTCCTTGTATTCGGCGGCGAAGTTGACTGCTTCGACGTCGATGCCGATCAGGTCCGCCACCGACACCACGTCGATCCAGTCCTGACGCGTCGAGCAGTATTCGCTGTCGTCGTCGTCTTCCCAGTTTTTCATGAACAGGCCGACCACGTCGTAGCCCTGTTCTTTCAGCAGCCACGCGGTAACCGACGAATCGACGCCGCCCGACATGCCTACTACGACTTTCTGCTTGCTCATAAGATGCTCACTGGGTACTGCGGGACTTCATGGGATTGTGGGCTGGCCGCTCGTGACGGCGCTGACCGCTTACCGGGTTGCCTGTCGCCGCGCCGATGACTTTGATGCCAGCGCCGATGCCTGCTACGTCTGCTTGCGTCCAACCGAATGCGTATGCACGAAATCGAGCGGAAAACGCCGGCCCGCGAGGTAATCGTCGACGCACCGCATGACCAGCGGTGTGCGGTGCCGCTCGGGACAGGCACGCAATTCGTCGGCGCTCAGCCACAGCGTGCGGACAATGTCGGGGTCAAGCGCGCATGCCGGGTCGGGTTCGCCGCTGGTGCCGCAGTAGGTGAAGCGTAGATACGTCACGCCTTCGCTACCGGGTCGTTCGAAATGCGTCATGTACATACCGACCAGCGCCTCGGGCGCAAACGGGTGGGCGGTTTCTTCGAGCGTTTCGCGGATCACCGCGTCCAGCAGGGTTTCACCCGCCTCCAGATGGCCGGCGGGCTGGTTCAGGCGCAGGCCGTCGACGGTATGTTCCTCGACCAGCAGGAAACGCCCGTCACGCTCGACAATGGCCGCAACGGTGACGTGCGGCAGCCAGGATTCCGGTTTCATGGGTGCGCATTTTACCGTTTATAGGCCCGGGCTGCCGGGAAGCGGGTACCGCGGCGACCGGCGTCCTGCAGGCGGCAATGGGCCGCGCCTCGATGAGGGTGGCTTCGCCCACGCGTCGTCGCACCATGCAGCCCGCATCCGCGCAGGCCCCCGCATTGTCCCCGATTTCGACGCGGCTTCGGTTTCGGTTAAAGTGGGGCGTTAGCCGTTGCACTTGCAAGCCGGCGTGCCTCGTCGGCCGAACTGTCGTCAGTCAAACAGGAAGTCGAGGAGGAACAACGATGCACATCGGAGTGCCAGCCGAGACGCGCGCGCACGAAACCCGCGTCGCCGCGACGCCCGAAACGGTCAGGAAGTATGTGACCCAGGGCCACCGGGTCACGATCCAGAGCGGCGCCGGCACCGGCGCCAGCTTTCCTGACGAAGCCTTTACGGCCGCCGGCGCGGAAATCGTCGACGCGGCGACAGCCTTCGCCGCCGACCTCGTTCTCAAAGTCCAGTCTCCCACCGACGCCGAACTGCCGCTGCTCAGGCGCGGCGCGACGCTGGTCGGCATGCTCGATCCTTTTAACGCTGACAACGCCGCCAAACTGGCCGCGGCCGGCGTGACGGCGTTCGCACTGGAAGCCGCGCCGCGCACCACGCGCGCGCAGAGCCTCGACGTGCTGTCGTCGCAGGCGAACATCGCCGGCTACAAGGCGGTGTTGCTGGCGGCGACGCTTTACCCCCGCTTCATGCCGATGCTGATGACCGCCGCCGGCACCGTAAAGGCGGCGCGCGTGCTGATTCTCGGCGCGGGCGTGGCGGGTTTGCAGGCGATCGCGACCGCCAAGCGGCTGGGCGCGGTGATCGAAGCCTCCGACGTGCGGCCGGCGGTGAAAGAGCAGATCGAATCGCTCGGCGCCAGGTTTCTCGACGTGCCCTATGAGACCGACGAGGAGCGCGAAGCCGCGCAAGGCGTCGGTGGTTACGCGCGGCCGATGCCGGCGTCGTGGCTCACGCGTCAATCGGCGCTCGTGCATGAGCGCGCGAAGCAGGCCGACGTGGTGATCTCCACCGCGCTGATTCCGGGCCGCGCCGCGCCGACGTTGATTTCGGTCGATACCGTGCAGGCGATGAAGCCGGGCTCCGTGCTGGTGGACCTTGCCGCCGGACGCGGCGCGGAATACGAAGGCCGGCGCGGCGGCAACTGCCCGTTGACCGTGGCGGATCAGGTCGTCGTCAAACATGGCGTGCAGATCGTCGGTTATACGAATCTGGCGTCGATGGTGCCCGCCGACGCGTCATCGCTCTACGCGCGCAACCTGCTCGACTTCCTGAAGCTGATCGTCACGAAGGAAGGCACGTTGAATATCGATCTCGCGGACGACATCGTCGCGGCCACGCTGCTGGCCCGCGACGGCGAAGTCACGCGCAAGACCTGACGCAACAAGTCGCATGGGACCGGAGTAAGCGCTGGAGCGCTAACTCCGATCGACAAAGGAGAACACCGATGGAAGTCATCAACCACACCGTCATCAACCTGATCATCTTCGTGCTGGCGATCTACGTCGGCTATCACGTCGTCTGGAACGTCACGCCCGCGCTGCACACGCCGCTGATGGCCGTGACCAATGCGATCTCGGCGATCGTGATCGTCGGCGCGATGCTCGCCGCCGGCCTGACGGTCGGCGATACGGGCAAGTTCTTCGGCACGCTCGCCGTCGCGCTCGCGGCGGTCAACGTGTTCGGCGGCTTTCTCGTCACGAGGCGAATGCTGGAGATGTTCCGCAAGAAAGAGCCGAAGAAGCTCGTTGCAGCCAGGACGGCCAAGGAGAACGCGTAATGAGCCTGAACCTCGTCACGCTGCTTTATCTGGTTGCGTCGGTCTGTTTCATTCAGGCGCTCAAGGGGCTGTCGAATCCGAAGGCGGCGCGCATCGGCAATACCTTCGGCATGATCGGGATGGCGATTGCGATCGTCACGACGCTCGCGCTGATCGTCAAGCAGGCCAATGCGCTCGGCTCGAATCTCGGGTTGGGGCTCGGTTTGCTGCTGGTCGCGCTGGTGATCGGCGGCGCGATCGGTGCGTTCGTCGCCGCGCGCGTCGAGATGACCAAGATGCCGGAACTGGTCGCGGCGATGCACTCGCTGATCGGTCTCGCGGCCGTGTGTATTGCCTATGCGGTGGTGTCGGAGCCGTCGGCGTTTGGTCTTGTCGATCCGGACAACATGACGCCGGGTTTCCTGCCGTATGGCAATCGCGTCGAGTTATTTATCGGCACGTTCGTCGGCGCGATCACGTTCTCCGGGTCGGTGATCGCGTTCGGCAAGCTGTCGGGCAAGTACAAGTTCCGGTTGTTCCAGGGCGCGCCGGTGGTGTATGGCGGACAGCATCTGATCAACCTGATGCTCGCACTCGCGATGCTCGGCTTCGGCATCATCTTCTTCCTCACGCAGTCGTGGTTGCCGTTCATCATCATGACGATCATCGCGTTCGTGCTCGGCGTGCTGATCATCATCCCGATTGGCGGCGCGGATATGCCGGTGGTCGTGTCGATGCTGAACTCGTATTCGGGCTGGGCAGCGGCGGGAATCGGCTTCTCGCTGAACAATCCGATGCTGATTATCGCCGGCTCGCTGGTGGGGTCGTCGGGTGCGATTCTGTCGTACATCATGTGCCGCGCGATGAACCGGTCGTTCTTCAACGTGATTCTCGGCGGCTTCGGTAACGAAGCGGGCGCGGCGGCGGCGGGCGGGGCGGCCGAGCAGCGTCCGGTGAAATCCGGTTCGGCCGATGACGCCTCGTTCATGCTCGGCAATGCGGAAACCGTGGTGATCGTGCCGGGTTATGGGTTGGCGGTGGCGCGTGCGCAGCATGCGTTGAAGGAGTTGACCGACAAGCTGGTCGAGAAGGGCATCGACGTGAAGTACGCGATTCACCCGGTGGCCGGACGGATGCCGGGGCACATGAACGTGCTGCTCGCGGAAGCCGAAGTGCCCTACGACATGGTGTTCGAAATGGACGACATCAACGGCGAGTTCGGTCAGGTGGACGTGGTGCTGGTGCTCGGCGCGAACGACGTGGTGAATCCGGCGGCGAAGACCGACCCGAAGTCGGTGATTGCGGGCATGCCGATTATCGAGGCGTATAAGGCGCGCACGGTCATCGTGAACAAACGGTCGATGGCGGCGGGGTACGCCGGGCTCGACAACGATCTGTTCTACATGGACAAGACGATGATGGTGTTCGGCGACGCGAAGAAGGTGATCGAGGACATGGTGAAGGCGGTGGAGTAAACCGGCGTAGTGAATTCGCAGCCTGCCAGGCGCGGGGGCTGCGAATTCGGGTTGAGTTCATCTCTACCGCGGCTTCGCATTCACATGCCGCATCAAATCCGCAAGCCGTTTCCCTTCCTGATCCGGATACGGTTCGAGCATCTGCAGGTTCTGCATCTTCTCAAGACTGAAATTGCGAAAGTCGCGGCGCAATTCACACCATGCGCCCAGCGTCCAGCGCGCGCCCCAATACGCGAGCGCGAGCGGCCACACGCGCCGCTCGCTCGCCGCACCGTTCGCGTCGGTATAGGCGAAGCCCACCACATGCCGCGTGTCGATCGCGCGATGCAGCGCGTCGAGCTGCGTCGAGAAATCCCCTTTGATATGAAACGACGGCGCGAACACCGCGAGCCGCTCGAGCGCCGCGCGTTTGTCGGCCGGCATGGCGGAAGCGATCTTTGCCAGTGCACCACGCGCGCCGCTCGCGAAACCCGAGCCGCCCCACGATTCGAGCATGCGTGCGCCGGCGGCGAGCGCGGCGAGTTCGTCGGCGGTGAAGGTGAGCGGCGGCAGACTCGCCGCGCGACTCAGGCGGTAGCCGATACCCGCTTCGCCTTCGATCGGCACGCCCGACAGTTGCAGATCGCGCACGTCGCGATAGACCGTGCGCAGCGAAATGTTGAGCCAGTCGGCGAGTTGCTGCGCGGTGGTCAGGCGCCGTCCGCGCAGCAGTTCGGCGATCTGGAACAGGCGGTCGGCGCGGCGCGTCATCGTAGGCGTTTTATAGAAGAGGACGGGAACGGTCCCGCGATGATAGCGCCGCATGCCGTGCCCCGGTCAGCGTTTTGGCGACCCCCGCGCGCACGCCGGCGGGCGGAGGCGTTGCGTTGCGCTTTAACCGTTGGTCCGCGAATGCAGACCGAGGCGGTTGCCTTCGGTATCGGTGAAGAACGCAATGTAGCCGATGTCCTGCGGCAGTTTGATCACCGGACCGTCGGTCTTGCCGCCGGCCTGCTCGACGCGCGCGAGCACGGTGTCGACATTCGGTTGCGCGTTCAGGTAGACGAGCACGCCGTCGTCGGTTGGCTTCATTGCCGGGTTGTGGACGATCGCACCGCCCGTGGCCGGCTCCTCGTAGCCGAAGACGGCGATCGGACGGCCGCCGACTTCCTGCACGTTCAGTTTGACGTCGAAGGTGGTTTCGTAAAAGCGGACTGCGCGCTCGAAATCGACGGACGGGATTTCGAACCAGGCAACAACCTTGGATGCGTTGGACATGTCACTCTCCTGTGAATGGCGGGTAAGCCGTGCAAAGCGCCGGATGGCGTGAGAAGGAGTGTGCGGGGGGGCTACTGACAGCGTGGTGTCAGTAGGGTGTGGCAGCAGGGTTCGGCAGCAGCGTCCAAAAAATGGCCGACGAAAAAAAACCGCGGAGCCGAGTCCGCGGTTTTTTACCATCCATGCGTTTTACAGCAGGCGGTTGACGCCGTTGCCTCACTCCGCCGGCGTATCGCTCTGCTGCGGCCGTTGCCGCACGCTGCCCGCAATCAGGTCGAAGCGGAACAAGCGGCATTCGAGCGCGCCGTTGAAGAGCGGCGTCTTGGTCGATTCCCGCAAACGCAACTGACCCGGCAACTTGCGATCCGACGTCAGGATGAACGCATGCCAGCCGGTGAAGCGCTGCTTCAGCGCGTCGCCGAGCGATTGGAAAAACTCGCTGTCCGGCGCTTCTTCCTGGGCGCGGTGGAAACCGTCGTCTTCGCGGGTTTCGCGATTAGCGCGGCCTTCGCGGAGCTCGCCGCGCGCATTGCGGCCACGCACTTCGATCCGCTCGCCATACGGCGGATTGGCGACCAGGATGCCCGCGTCCGACGACGGCGACGTCATGCCGCGCGCGTCGACCTGTTTGAGCGGAATGTTCGGCAAGCCGGCGCGCTGGAAGTTGGCGCGTGCCTTGTCGAGCATGTCGCCGGAAATATCGCTGCCAAAGATTTGCAGATCGGCGCGCGAGCTACGGCCGGCGTGTTTCGCGTCGAGCGCGGCGGCTTTCAGCGGCTGCCAGGTCTTGGCTTCGAACTGCTTGAGCTTCTCGAAACCGAAGCGACGCTCCGCGCCCGGCGCGATGTTCAGCGCCACTTGCGCGGCTTCCGCGAGGAACGTGCCGCTGCCGCACATCGGGTCATACAACGGCGTACCGGCGGTCCAGCCGGTCAGACGCAGGATGCCCGCAGCCAGGTTTTCACGCAGCGGCGCGGCGCCCTTGTCGAGGCGCCAGCCGCGTTTGAAGAGCGGGTCGCCGGAGGTGTCGAGGTAAAGCGTGCACTCGGTGGCGGTGAGGAACGCGAACACGCGCACGTCGGGCGTGGCGGTGTCGATGCTCGGCCGGTCGCCGCTGACTTCGCGCAGACGGTCGCAGATCGCATCCTTGACGCGCAGCGTGGTGAATTCCAGGCTGCGCAGCGGCGATTTGATCGCGGTGACGTCCACGCGTAGCGTTTCTCTGGCCGAGAACCACTGTTCCCAACGCTGCTCGAGCGCGAGCGCGTAAATGTCCTGCTCGCTGCGATACGGACGATGCGCGATTTTCAGCAACACGCGGCTCGCGAGTCGCGAATGCAGGTTGGCGGCCATGCCGGCGGCCCAGCCTCCGCGGAAATGCACGCCGCCCGGCACTTGAGCGCCAGCCACGAACTGCGCGCCGTTGATGTGCTGAGTGGCGATCTCGGCGAGTTCGGCCGCGAGCGAAGCTTCAAGGCCGCGTGGGCAAGGGAGGAAGAAATCGAAGGACATTGAGGTTGCCGGAAGGCGTTGGATAAGGCGCTATTGTACGCGGTCGGGGTGGGCGGCCCCGCGCGATCGGATGGCGGCTTGTCGTGTGCAGGCCTTTTGGGGGCGGCGCGGCGCCCGTGCGCGGACCGGGTGAGCCGGCCCGCGCGCATGCAGGATTGTGCGGCTTGAGGTGGCCCGGCAGGCCACCGTCGTGGATTTAGCTGCTTTCGCGGGCCGTTTTCGCAGGCCAGAACAGTTCCAGCGGATGCTGAAACACCCGCTGCCAGATCGCGCCGCGCAGCGAGCGCACCGCGTTGCGCCGCAGATCGCGCGAACGCACGGCCATGTAGAACGCGAGCGCGAAGCTCACGGCCACGTTGAGGATCGCCATGCTGCCAACCCCCGCCACGGCCCACCACAGTTCCGGCAGCTTCAGCGCGTCCTTGCCGAGTACGCCGAGCGCGACGCCGATCGAGCCGGCGCTGAGCGTCACGTGACGCACTTCGAAGGTGAAGGCGAACGCGGTAAGGATCGCCGGCACGAGCCCGAGCATCAGCCCCAGCGTGATATTGCCGACGACCCCCGCCACATTCGAGCGGCAAGCCCGAGCGAGCCGCGCCGCACCCGCTGCGCCGAGCGTCAGGCGCAGACGCCGGTTATAGGCGAGCGCATCGCCGACGCGATGCAGGACGAACCAGTTGTCCGCCCAACCGGCGATCAGGCTGGACGACCACAGCAGCACGCCGGTCAACGCGGCGTAGAAGGGCGTGGGTCCGATTAGCGAGAACGAATGCAGCGTGGCGTGCGCCTTCTCCGGCGAGATGATGTTGGCGTTGAAGAGCGCATGCCAGAGCAATTGCACGCCGAAGCAGACGGGGAACACGAGCAGCACGTTGCCGAGAACGGCCGCGGCCTGCGTGCGCATCAGCGCCATCACCGAACCGACGAAACTGTCGACGCCGGCCGGCGTGCCGGTGCCGTCGAGTTCGCGGGCGAGGGTCGGTGCGGTCATGGCCGGTTGCTTGGTGGCGAGCGAGAAGTGCAGGAAGTGCATCAGCAGGAAGCTGGCGGCGTAGTTGATACCGGCCAGCAGGCCTTCGAGCATGGCTTGCAGATGCACACCGGTGATGGCGAATTTCACGCAGACCGTGACGACGGTGACGAGTCCGCCGCCCGCCGCCATGCGCAGCATCTTCAGATATTCGGCGCGGTCGCGGGCGATGTAGTGTTCGCCGGTGTCGGCGCTGTATTCGACGACTTTGCGCGCGAGCAGCGAGAAATTGCTGCGCACCAGATGCGCGACGCTTTGGCTCGCGTGATTCGCGTCGACGAGTTCGGCGGTGAGGCGTGCGCCGGCGTGCGGGTCGTCTTGCGCCATCCATGCGTCGAGCAGATGCTCGGCGCGCACGATGCGCATGCGCATCCGCTCGACCTGGAACACGATGTCGACGCTGACGCCGTTGCGGTAGAGATGGGCGAAGACTTTGTCGGTGGCGCCGCGGCATTCGTCGAGCAGCAGGCGCAGGTAGTTGACTTCGTGCAGCAGCTTGTCTTGCGGTTCGCCCGCGGCGACGGCTTGATGCGCGGCTTCGACGGCGAGCATCGCGCGGGTGAGGCGGTAGAACGGTTGCTTTTCCATCGCGATGCGGACGTCGCTGGCTTCGCTGGCGTCGATTTCGCCGATGCGGCTGCGGACGATTTGCGATAGGCCTGTCGAGCTGATCTGGCAGGTCAGGTTGTGCAGGGCGGCTAGCAGGTCGAGGGAGAACGGGGTGGTGTTCTGTGTTTCGGCTTCGTCGGCTTCGTCGGGTTTGTAGTCGAAAAGCGCCCGGATGCGGACCAATAGGTCGGTGGGGAGAGCGGCGATCCAGTCGGCGTCGTGGTCGGAGCTGAACATCAGGGTGACGATCGCGGTCAGGTCGCGGCGGTTTGGCGCGGGTGGGATCAGCGAGGCTTCGAGGCGCTCGAAAAGGGCGCCGAAGAAACCTGAGTGGACGGGCATGCCGGCGTCGCAGAGGAGCGAGAGACCGTCGCTTTCGCGTAGCAACGCCTGGAGGATGCCCGCGACGTTGGCCTTCCAGGTGGGGTTGCGGTCCAGGACGTGCAGTAAGTAGCGGATTCTTGTTGGGCTGGGTTGGAGCGGGGTGGTGCTGCCGCTGCTGATTCTGTTGCTGTGTCGGTGGGGCTCGGCTGGACTTCGCGGCCACGACGGATCCAGTGGGCGAGCTCGATCAGCCATTCGCTGCGCTCCGCGTAGGGGGCGGATTTGTTTGCTATCGCGAGGAGCGCGTCTAGCTGGTGGCCGCCGTCGCGGGAGGCTCGCCATTTTTTTATCAAGCGGGTTAGGGTGGTGAGCATTGGGTTGCTGTTCTGCTGGGTGCTTGCGGGGGATGGGGGGCGGGGTTGATTGCTGTTTGTGCTGTTTGTGCTGTGTGGCTGGTTCGTTCGTTGGCTGTTTGCCGGTAGGTGGAGGATATTGTATGTTCGGACTTCAATGGTTGGCGGTTTGCAGAATTTTGCGGGTGGGGTTGCACTAGGCTTTTTGCTCGGGTTTTGATTGCTTTGTTGGCCTTTCCTTGTTTTCTTGGTGGTCTTCTTGGTGGTCTTAGTGGTCTATTAGCGTTGCCCCTGTGCGGGGCGGCACTCACTTTCTTTGCCGCCGCAAAGAAAGTAAGCAAAGAAAGCGGGCTCACACCGCCAGCCCATAAGCGGGCACCCCGCGCAGTTACGGTAGTGGCGCATCTGGAATCTGGGTTCTCGCACACTCGGCGTTGGTGACACAGCAGTCATTCTTCCGGCGGCGCTGCGCGCGCCGCGGCGGTCGTTCACGCACTGCCCCTGCTAAGCGGGCGCCTCGCGCAGTTCCGGTAGTGGTGCATCTGGAATCTGTGCTCTCGCACACTCCGCGTCCGTGACACAGCAGTCATTCTTCCGGCGACGCTGCGCGCGCCGTGGCGGTCGTTCATGCACAGCCGCTGCTAAGCGGGGGCCTCGCGCAGTTGCGGTAGTGGTGCATCGGGAATCTGGGTTCTCGCACACTCCGCGTTGGCGACACAGCAGTCATTCTTCCGGCGGCGCTGCGCGCGCCGCGGCGGTCGTTCACGCACGACCCCTGCTAAGCGGGGGCCTCGCGCAGTCGCGGTAGTGGCGCATCTGGAATCCGGGTTCTCGTGCATTCCGCGTTTGTGACATAGCAGTCATTCTTCCGGCGGCGCTGCGCGCGCCGTGGCGGTCGTTCACGCACGACCCCTGCTAAGCGGGGGCCTCGCGCAGTCACGGTAGCGGCGCTTCCGGAATCTGTGCTCTCGCACACTCGACGTTCGTGACGCGCCAGTCATTCCTCCTGCCTCGCGCTGCGCGTTCGCCAAACCGGCCTGCGCGAATCGTCACCTCGTTCTTCTCGCAACCGTGCGTACCGTGACAAGCCTTCAATTACTCGCATCGACGCGCAAGCAGTGCCGTTCGGTCCGCATCATGCGACCGTCGTAAGTGATGCAAATCCGATCAGCATCACTGATTACCCGGAACTCTGACAAGTATGTTGGGAAATTTCGGAAATGAGGGCGGCGTGCACTTTTTAGCCCGCGCGGGTGATCACTCGTCAGTCGGTACGCCTTAGACTCGTTTTGTCGTGCGCGTCACGACAAACAGGTTTAGCAGCCTGTATCACGTAGGACTTCGCGCATTTGCGGAAGCAGATGTGTGGTCGTCTATGTACGTCCTTTTCATTGGGCGGGCCTTGTCGGGGGAGCCTCACGGCTCACCGGTGATTGGTTCTACGTGCCGGTCTGCTAAACCCGTCAATGTGCCCGCTCACCCAGATTTTTCAAGCGGGTGTCGGGCGATCCAGGTCAGCAAATGGAGATCGCACATGAGTAGATCCGTCAAGAATTCCCGAACCGTTTCGCGCGCGCCTGTTGACGCCATGCAGTATGAAAAACTGGCGTTGTCTGCTTGCAGATTGGTTGATCGGCAGATCACCCAGTTGAACAACCTGATAACGCTGGCGACATCGATATACAAGAGTCCGGCCGTGACGGTCGACGAAAGATATCGCCAACGAACATTGCTGGGGCTATTGATCGACACGGGAGAGGAGTATCGGCGAGAGGTGGAGGCTGACCAGGAGTTGTACAGCGTGATCGCGCTTGATGCGAAGGGAACACCTCAAGCGTGCCTTACGGCGCGTCACGCGACGAAGCTGCTGGCCAGGTCGGCAGAGATAGCGACAAAGAATCGGGACAGAGATATCACGCACAAGTCGACGTCGAACGGGCGAGTGCGCTTCAAAGCTATTTCGCGACGTACAGAGACTGCGCACTGATACAGGATCGCGGCACCTTCGCCGCGACGACAACAACGCAACGGCAAACGTCCTGAGCGCGCTGGCTGCCACTCAATCCAGCCAAGGCAAAGCCAGCGGATCGCGCTGCGCAGAAGCGCGGCCGCCGGCACCCAGCAGACCGTTCCGGCGAGCGCGTAGCGCGAGGCGGGAAGAATGACTGCTGTGTCACGAACGCGGAATGCGCGAGAACCCAGATTCCAGATGAGCCACTACCGCGACTGCGCGAGGCCCCCGCTTAGCAGGGGCCGTGCGAGAACAACCGCCACGGCGCGCGCAGCGCCGCCGGAAGAATGACTGCTGTGTCACGAACGCGGAATGAGCGAGAGCCCAGATTCCAGATGAGCCACTACCGTGACTGCGCGGGGTGCTCGCTTATGGGCTGGCGGTGTGAGCCCGCTTTCTTTGCTTACTTTCTTTGCGGCGGCAAAGAAAGTGAGGGACCTATCCGTGATTTTGTGGGCGAGGCATATCATGAAGGATGAATATCATGGATATGCCGATCATGAAAAAGAAACGTACTGTGGCCTCTCAG
>NZ_QLTK01000010.1 GCF_003269035.1 Paraburkholderia bryophila
GCGATCTTCACCTTCTATGAATCGCTTCATCCGGTCACCCATGCTGAATGAGTTAATCCAGTTTAGGCGATCAGCGCGTTTTCACACAAGCTCGAACCGGACGCGTCGCTACATTGCGACGCACACCACGCGCCCAGTTCGATAACGAGAACGGCGGCGGCGCAATCTGCGGTCGATGCGCGAGAATAAAGACGACCCCAAGCAAGACTCCGGCACCCGCACAATAAAGCGCGCCCCTTGCGCTATGCAGACCGCCGAGACCCGCGAGCAGCCCCACCGAACACAGCATCAGATAGGCATGCCGGTAGACGCGAAACCGATGCATCACAGCGGTACATAACCTCATGACCGCCATGTAGGCGACGCCGCAAACCACCGCGCGAATCCAACTCAGGATCGCGAGGAACCACATCACACCGACGTCCAGGTCTGCCGCGTTATCGGGTGCGTGGTGCGCACCGCGCCACGTCAGGTAGGTGCTCGCGGCCGTCACGACTGCGGGCAGAACGCCCAACCACACCCAGCGCGGCCTCATGGCGTTGCCGTCCGTCGCGACTCAGGCTCACGCGGATTCATTGCCCACCATCCGCCGCGCCGCCCAGATCGCTGACTTTGACCCAACCGTCGATCGCGCCTTTGCGCGGATTGCGATACTGGATCTTGATCCAACGCGCGTCGCCGCTGATCTCGTCCGCGCGCGCAATATCGCCCTTGACCAGATAACGGTGTGCCTGCGTCTCTGTCGGTGCATCGTGCAGCGGCAAGCGCGCCACGTCGACGTGCAGATTTGCCTTGCCACCGCCATATGCCTGTAGTTGCCGCGAGATGATTTTCCCGGCGGAGCTGTAGGTCAGCAATTGCGACACCGGGCCGCCGCCTGTGTCGACTTCGCCGTCCAGATGCGTTTGCAGCACCTCGTCCGTGATGTCGGCAGACGATTGGTACAGGTAGAGCTTGCCGGCCGTATCGAACCGGTAAGCGTCCGTGTACCAGATCGGGCCGCTACGGCAAGCGCTATACAAAGTGCGCTCCGCGGCTTTGACGGAAATACCCGTCAAACCGCCGCAATTGCCGGTGGGCTGATTTTTACCCGCCGGAATTGGTAATTCGACGAAGCGCCGTGCGGCGACGTCATAGACGAAGATCCGATACGACTCGTTGACCATGCCGTACTGCGTCACGAAAGCGAGATCGCGATGACCGTCGAAGTTATAGTCCGCGGTTTCGAAGTGCGGGTCGGTACCGCCGTCCCCTTCACTATCGATTTCAAACCGGGTAGTGGCGCCGCCGGGCAGCACGCTGATGCCGATATGGCTGTCGTCGATTTGCACGGCTTTGGCTGTAACACCGTCGCCGACGGCAAAGGTCACCGGCCCGGCATATTCGCTGTCCGCCATTGCCGGTGATCCATGACAGCAAAGTACGCATAACAGCAGTTGCGCGGGTGAGCGCAATCGTTGCATAAACATTCGCGATGTTTCCAAAATGGCCGGTTGTTAGTGCGCGGGCGGTGCAGATGAACCCAGCGCCGCACATTGCCAACCAGAAGGTGAATCAAGATAGCGCAAGATAATAGCCGAGCCTCACCGCCATTCGCACGGAACCGATACAATAGCCGCTACAGTGGGTATGCTGACCTCAATGCCCTATTGCACTTACCACGGCGATCGCTTCTCACTCTTTCCAAAACGCACGACACGCGATTCGGCTTCGTCGACGGCAAAAACCGGTGCGGATAGTAACTGCTGCTCGTGCAAATCGAGAATCCGGATAATCGGCGGACAGTCGGCGGCCGCGATCGACCAGATATCTTCGTTCGCGCCATGAGCGGCAGCATCCAGAATGCGCTCCGCGTCGAGATAAAGCGCGCGTTCCGCGTCGCCGAATCCGGCCTGCTGAAGATACCAGGCGAGATAAAGCGCCTTCACCAGTTTGACGAGCAGGTCGCCATTACCCTTGCCCGTCTGAAACGCGGCCAAAGCCAGATGCCAGCAGAGCGATTGCTCGCGCACATAAGAGGTGGTATGCGGGAGAAGTTTGGCCTTGCCAAGCGGTTTTCGACGCTTCTGATTCCCCGTGGGTTGTTTTTTACGATTCTGCGACATGGATCGTTTTTATCTGAGTGATGCCGTTTTTAATAACCAGCATCGTAATCGATATGGCAAATAAAAATAACCGCCGACGACTCCATTTAACAAAAATAATCAATATGCTATAGGCATATATTTGTCACGAAATAAACTTCGTATAGCAGATCGCAAATCCACAATGCCAATTTAACTTTACGCTTTAACAATTACCGCATCCAAATGTGCATTCAGCAAATAATGCCGACTGCCAATCCGCACGCGTACACGGCCTTAATCCGCAGCGCCGGCCGCAGTGAGGCAAGGCTCGCACGCCTTGCCGACACATCACGTTTCCGATGAGAAAACCGATTCAACCCGGCCGCCCCGCGCATGTGCCGAACAAGCTTAGGACGAGCGCCGGCCATCGGCCCACGGGCAATCCCCGACCACCCTAGCCGACCGGGGCTGCCGTACCGAATGTTATTATCGGAAACACCACGCGCCCACGAAGGCGAGCTTTCAAGCTGTCGGACCCCATGGATACCCATCTCACCAAACCCGCCGATCCCTCCACCACGGACCTCGGCCGGCGCGTGCGCGCCGCCCGTCAGGCCCAGGATCTGACGCTGGAAACCGCGAGCCGCCTGTGCGGCGTGTCCCGCTCGACGCTCTCCAAAGTCGAAAACGGCCTGATGTCCCCCACGTTCGACGTGCTGCAGAAAATCGTGCTGGGTCTGAAGATCGAGATCGGCGAGTTGTTCGGCTCCACGCCGAAAGTCAGCGCGAGCGGACGTCGCGCGTTGACCCGTAAAAACGAAGGCCAGCGCCACGCTTATCGCGGCTATCAGATGGAATTGCTCGCCACCGACCTCGCGCATAAAGCGATGCTGCCGTTCCGTATCCGCATTTCCGCGCACACGCTCGACGCCTTCGACGACTGGGGCCGCCACGAGGGCGAAGAATTCCTGTACGTCATCAGCGGTAGCGTGTGCCTGTATTCCGAGCTGTACGCGCCAACGCATCTGAACGCCGGCGACAGTTTGTACTTCGACAGCCGCACGGGTCACGCGGCCGTTTCGACGAGCGACGAAGACGCCGAAGTGTTGTGGATGGCGACCAGTGCCGACATCCCGCCCGTGCCGGCCGCCGCCGATTCACCGAAGAAATAACGCCCGCTGCGCCAGTTGCGCGATATGCATTGCCTGGCGGCCGGTTCCCTGTTCGATCTGCTCGCGGCAACTAAAACCGTTGGTCAGCACGATCGTTTCGGCATTCGCCGCCGTCGCTTGCCGCACAGCCGGAAATAGCTCGTCTTCGCCGATCTTCTCCGACAACGCGTGATGCCCGGCGTTCAAGCCGAACGATCCCGCCATGCCGCAACATCCCGTGTCGAGCAGTTTCCAGGTCACGCCGAGTTTGTTCAGCAACGCCGTGTCGCCTTGCATGCCGAACAACGCCTTCTGATGGCAATGCCCGTGCACGATCACATCCGCGTCGAGCGTCGGCCAATCGAACGGCTGACGTGCAACGAAATCCGAAAACAGAAATGTTTGCGCGGACAACTGCTTCGCCAACGCGTGACCGGGCAATTGCTTCAGCAGTTCGTCCTTGAAAACGGATAGACAACCGGGCTCGAGACCGACTACCGGCACGCCGGCGGCGATATCGTCCGCGAGGTCGTCGAGAATGTGCGTGAGCAACTCGCGCGCGCGTTCGAGCAGGCCGAAGTCATACAACGGACGTCCGCAGCACAGGCGGTTCTTCGGCAGCACGACATGCCAGCCGAGTCGCTTTAAAACATCCGCGGCGGCTTCGGCGATTTCAGGCGTGAAGTGATCGTTAAACGTGTCGACCCAGAGAATGACTTTCCTCTCCACGTTGCCAACGCGTCCTTCAACCCCTCCAGAGTGGGACGAAGCACGCCGTGCGATCTCCCGATACGTCGTCGCGGCGAAGCGCGGCAATTCACGCGTCTGCGCCACGCCCGCCACCCACTTGCCGAACGAAGCCAGGCCCGGCGCCGACGTCATGAAGTTCGTCAGACGCGGAAAACGCGCGGCCCATGGCGCCCATTCGCCGATCCGCCCCATGAACAGCGCCTGCCGTGGCCGGCGCTTCGTCTCGTAGTAATGCGACAGAAATTCAGCCTTGTACGACGCCATATCCGTATGCGTCGGGCAATCGGATTTGCAACCCTTGCACGCGAGACAGGTATCGAGCGCGTCTTTCACTTCGCGGCTTTGCCAGCCGTCGGCGATCACGTCGCCTTGCAGCATTTCCCAGAACAGATGCGCGCGGCCACGGGTCGAATAGCGCTCTTCACGCGTGGCGCGATAGCTCGGGCACATCGTGCCGCCTTCGAGCGAACGACACTTGCCCATGCCGATGCAGCGCTCGATCTCGCGCTGGAAGCCGTCACCTTCCGGACTCGCGAACGTGAGCTTCGTTTGCAGGGTCACCGGCTTGTAAGCGGGGCCCATCCGCAGGTTCTCGTCGGCACGATAGGCGTGCACGACCTTGCCCGGATTCAAACGATTGGCCGGATCCCAGATCGCCTTGAATTGCTCCATCGCCTGCATCAACTCGGCGCCGTACATGATTGGCAGAAACTCGGCCTTGGCCTGGCCGTCGCCGTGTTCGCCCGACAGCGAGCCGCCGAATTCCACCACCAGCTCCGCCGCTTCGCGCAGAAACTCGCGCCATGTCGACACACCCTCCGCGCTGCGCAGATCGAAGGTAATGCGCGCGTGCACGCAGCCGTCGCCGAAATGACCGTACAGACTCGTCTCGTAGTCGTAGCGGTCCACCAGCGCCTGAAACGCGCGCAGGTAGTCGCCGAGCCGCAGCGGATCGACGGCGGCGTCTTCCCAGCCGACCACCGGATCAGGCGTGCCGTTCTCGACCGACAGCGCCACCGCCGACGCCCCCGTCTCGCGGATCGACCACACCTTCGCCTGCAGCGCGCGATCTTCGACGAGCATCGCCGACACGTTCGGCCCCGCCTCGCCGGACGAAAAATACGTCGCGGCCGCCTGCGCCCGCTGCATCACCGCCTCTTGCGTGTCCTCGCCGAATTCGAGCACGACCCATGCGTCGCCCGGCGGCAGCAGCGCGATCTCGTCCTTCTTCAAACCGCGCGCCTGCAAGCCGCGAATGATCGCGCGGTCGAGTCCTTCGATCGCGATCGGCTCGCAGCGCATGAAATGCGGCACCGCATCCGCCGCGATGTAGATATCGGTGAAGCCGACCACGACGATCACGCGTTTCGCCGGACTCTTCACGAGGCGCACTTTCGCCTGCAAGGTCACCGCGCAGGTGCCCTCCGTGCCGACCAGCGCGCGCGCCACGTTGAAGCCGTTTTCCGGCAACAACTGGTCGAGATTAAAGCCCGACACGCGCCGCTTGATGCGCGGGAATTTCGCGCGAATCTGCTCGGCGTAGGTGTCGCGCAAGTGCCTGAGCGCGGCGTAGATTTCGCCCTGGCGGCCGCCCGCCGCGATGATGCGCTCGAGTTCCGCATCGGTGGTCGGACCGACCCAGAAACGCGCACCGTCGAAGGTCGCGATTTCCAGCGCCTCGACGTTTTCCACCGTCTTGCCGGCCATCACCGAATGCGCGCCGCACGAGTTGTTGGCGATCATGCCGCCGAGCGTGCAGCGGCTATGGGTGGCCGGATCGGGCGCGAAGGTGAGGCCGTGTCGTTCGGCGGCATCGCGCAAGGTGTCGCACACCACGCCCGGTTCGACTGTCGCCACGCGCGCGACCGGATCGACCGAGACGACGCGATTCACGTACTTGCTCGCGTCGGCCACCACCGCGACGTTGACGCATTGACCGTTCTGCGAGGTGCCGCCGCCGCGCGGCAGAAACGGTACGTCGTTGCGGCGGCAGACGGCGAGCGTGGCCAGCAGATCGTCGACGTCGGCGGGCACGACAACGCCGAGCGGAACCTGCCGGTAGTTCGATGCATCCGCCGCATACAGCGCTTTCGAACCCTGATCGAAGCGCACTTCGCCGCGCACATGGCGGCGCAGGTCTGCTTCGAGCGCCTGCAGCACGGCTGCCGTGCCCTTGAACGGCGTGGCGACGCGCGGCTCGTTTAGCGTGCTGCGCACGGCTTCACGCCGCCCGGACGCTTGTGCTTCGTCGAATGACGTTGATGTTCCCACTGCCGCGCCCTCACGTGTCCTGTTCGACGTTCGAGCACCGTTGCTCGACGCTCATGCCGCCTGGCTCGCCGTCATCTTGAAGATACCCTGGGCGTTGCCCGCGTCGAAACGCAGGTCGGTTTCCCAGCGGCGCGCGTCCTGATCGAACGCGCGCTTGCGCGTGATGAACTCGTAGAACGAGCCGGGCACGTCGCGCGTCACGATGCCGCCGTCGGCCGCAACGAATTCGCGCCGCACCCTGTCCGCACGATACGCGGTCTGGAACACCCGGCCCGAACGCGAGCGCTCCACTTCCGGCTTCATCGGACGACCTTTGGCCTTCTCGTCCTCGGAGAGCTGGAAAACGTCCGCGACGCGATCCGTGGCGTGGTTGAACGCGTTGCCTTCGGTGGCGATCCACGCCATTTCCGCCGACTCCTTCAACAATACGTCGTAATCGGCTTCGCGTGGCGTCTCGTGCTGACGCGAGAACGCGCCGACGATCACCGGCAGCAGCTCGTGCGCCTCGTCGAGCGGCAGCACGCCGTCGCGTTCGAGCTCCCACAACTGGCCGACGGCGCGCGGCGTCAACGGATCGCGCGACGCGCCGATCAGGTTCGTCACGGCCTGCTGGAAGGCCTCGGAAAAACGCTCGGGATGCAATTCGCTGACGAAGAACTGCGATATCTCGTCGGGCGCATCGTCGTGCGCCCACGCGCGGCCGGTCATGCCGAGGCGGTCGAGCGGATAGCGGCCGTTGATGCTGAAACCGAGCGGACGCAGAATGCGCGCGAACGCGGCTTCGCCCATCGGCAGCGCGCCGCTGTGCGGCCAGCGCACCGTGCGCAGCGCGCCGTGATCGAAATAAACGCTGCCGCCGGCGGCGATCGTCTCTTCCGTGTACTGACGGCCATTCGGCGAACGCGCCAGCAGATCTTCGAACAACGCCATGTTCATCGCCTGCGCAAGTTCCGCGCGCGTGACCGTGCCCGTTTCCCACTCGTTCAGAATCCGCGGATGGTTCAGCGTGGCGAAGAGCCGCGCGGTGATGTCGGCGCCGAGCAGTTTCTGCAGCAGTTGTTCGACATTCGCATTCTTGATGTTTCGCATATCGGTTCTCTACGGGGCTTGACGTGATGCCTGGCGCGCTCGCCGACGCGCCGTTGGGGACCGCCAGTGGCCGCGCAACGCGCGGCATGGCAAGTTTGAAGGTGACATTATTCAAATCCGCAACGCTGCCGTAAAGCGAGATAAACTCGCCACTTGATGCGTTTTCGGAATCAACCATGCGAAAGTTCAAGATCCCCAACATGGGCGCGCTGCTCGCTTTCGAAGCCGCCGCCCGGCACGAGAGCTTCACGCATGCGGCGCGCGAACTGTTCCTCACCGAAAGCGCGATATCGCGGCAGGTCAATACGCTGGAAACCAACCTCGGCGTGCGGCTGTTCGTGCGCGTCAAACAGCGCGTGGTGCTGACCAAGGCGGGCAAGGTGTATAGCGCGCAGGTACGGCGCTCGCTGGAACAACTCGACCGCGACACGCTGTCGATCATCGCGCACGGCAGCGGCGGCGGTTATCTGGAACTGGCGGTGTTGCCGACCTTCGCGTCGCAATGGCTGATTCCGCGGCTCGCGGCATTCAATGCGCGGTATCCGGATGTTCGCGTGAACATGGGCGTGCGCACCGGCACCTTCCCATTCGCCGACACGCATTTCGAAGCGGCGATTCACTACGGCAAACCGACGTGGCCGGGCACCTCGGCGGATTTTCTGTTTAGCGAGGAAGTCGTGCCGGTGTGCGCGGCGAGTTTGCTGAAGCGGCCGGTGGAACAGGCGGCCGATCTGCTGGACTACCCGCTGCTGCACTCCACCACCCGGCCCGACGGCTGGGCAACGTGGTTCGCGAATCTGGGCGTGGACGACAATCGCACCATGCAGGGCGTGCGCTATGAACTCCACACCATGCTGATCAGCGCGGCCGCCGCCGGCCTCGGCATCGCGCTGGTGCCGAGGTTTTTTGTCGATGCACAACTCGAACAGCTCGGGCTCGTGATTCCGCTCGCGGTGCCGCTCGCCGCGCCGGCGGTGGCCGACTCGGCGTACTACCTCGTTTATCCGACGGAGTTGAGTCACGGTAAGCCGCTTGCGAGCTTTCGCGAGTGGCTGTTGCATGAGGCGGCGGACTACGGGGCGGTGAATCCGGCGTTGGCGGGTAATCCGGTCGGTGAGTCAGAGTGAGAGTGAGAGTAGGCGCGATGTCGGGCGGTCGGTATCCGTTCGGGACTTAAAGGCCCGAAGCGTTGAAGCGTTGAACCGTTGAGTCGCGTCAAGCGCCCGTTTGCTGATTGCGGGCCTGCGCCAGCGCGCTCAGATTGCCTTCGCCGAAACCATGATGTCCCTGGCGCTGAACGATCTCGAAGAAGATCTCACCGACACGGCGGCGCACGAAGGTCTGAAAAAACAGCAACGGCACGCCGTCGGCGCCGATTTCGCCATCCACCAGCACATGGGTCCGTTTGAGCCGCTCGACGTCGAGCCCGTGACCGGGCAAGCGCGTATCGAGTTGCTCGTAATAGCGCGGCGGCGGCTCGACGAATTCGACACCGTTTGCAAGCAATTGCTCGACGCACGCGAAAATGTCGTCGGTGGCGAGCGCGATATGCTGCACGCCTTCGCCCGGATGGTCCGGCAAATAGTCGTGCATCAGGTTGGTCCGGCGCGTGCCTTCTTCATACAAGGGCACGCGGATCGCGCCGCACGGCGACACCATGACCCGCGATTCCGCCGCGATGTGCCAGTTCGCGTGCAACTCGTGGATCTCGCGGAAGTTGAGCAGGTCGCGATAGAAGTCGAGCCATTCCTGCATGCGCCCCTCGCCGACCGTTTGCGTCAGATGGTCCACGGCGACGAGCCCGGTGCCCGCGTGAGTCAGATCGGCGTAAGCCGTATCGATCTCGATAGGCCGGAAGTCGATGTCGAAGATCGAGATGTCGCCCAGGCCACCCCGCTGACCGCCGCGTCCGCGCCAACGGTCGATGAAATAGATGTGCGAATCGCCGATGCCCTGAATTGCCGGGATCAGCAATTCGCCCTTGCCGAGCCGCTCGCCTTCGAACGCCCAGGCGCCGAGGTCGATCGCGCGGTCGAAAGCGCGCTGCGCGTCGGCCACGCGAATACCGATCGCGCAGATTCCCGCGCCGTATTCCTCCGCGTAGCGGGCAGCGAACGAATCCGGTTCGGCGTTGAGCAGAAATTGCATTTCGCCCTGGCGATACAGCGTGACGTCCTTGCTGATATGACGGGCGATCGCCTTGAAGCCGAGTTGCCTGAACGTCTCGCCGAGCGCTTGCGGGTCGCGCGCGGCGAACTCCACGAATTCGAGGCCGGCGGTGCCGAGCGGATTGTGCTCCGGCACCGACACGGCGCGCAGCGCGGCGTCTGGAGTGGGCAGGTCGCTGGGCATGGCAATCTCCTTATGCGGTCGTTCGACGGCGGTGTTCGGTGTGGCTGAGGTTGGCTGCGCACACCGTTTTTTCCGGCGGGTTGGCGCGGGATGCGTGGTGCGCTGCGGCAATGCGGTACGCGATGCGCCTATGCACCGTGTTTGTACACCGGGCAGTGACGCATTCGCAACCCACATTTTGTACCAAATGGTTCACATCGAACAGAGTTGCCGCTTGCGACGTCTGGTTCGTGGCTTGTGGTTCGTGGTTCCTGGTGCGCCGCTTGCGGCGCCCGCCGTCAATGCTTGGGCGCCTTCTTCGCACGCACACGTTCACGCGTACCCTCGTCCGCCGACTTATGCGCCATTGCCGCCATCCTCTGGCGCGCGACCTCGCGCACCGCGTCGATAAACGCGCGCCCCACCGGCGACGGCTGCGCATCCGAACGCCGGATCAAACCGACCGGCTCGTCGGTGCCGGCAAACGGCAACGGCAAACGCACCAGCATGCCGTGCGCCAACTCATATTCCACCGCGCTCTGCGGCACGAACCACACCGCGCCGTTCTCGAGAGTCAGCGCCCGCCCCGTGGACACCGACAGCACCTCAACGAATGCCGACAACGGCGGCACGCCCCACGCGCTCAACAGACTCTCCGCCGACTGCCGGATCAGCGTGCCGAACGGCGGCAACACCACCGGATAATCTTCCAGCGCACTAGCCGGCAAACCTGGCCCCAACGCTAGTGGATGCCCGGCTCGCACCACCGCGATCAACGGTTCGTTGAACAACTGCTCGAAGCTCAGACCCACCATCCGCTCAGGATCGGCTAGCCGCCCGATCGCCAATTCGATCGTGCCGGCTTTCAGTCGCTCGAGCAATTCAGGGTTCGCGCCGGTTGCGAGGCGCACAATCACGCGCGGCCATAGCACGGCAACCCGCTCCAGCACCGGCGGCATCAGCGCCGCCGCGATAGTCGGCAGCACGCCGACTTCCAGCGTGGCCGCCGCCGCGCCTTCCGCGCGCGCCAGCAGGTCGACGCCCTGCCGCAACGCGCTGACGCACGCGCTGGCGTGCGGCATGAAGAGTTGCCCTTCGCGGGTCGGCACGGCGCCGTGGCGGCCGCGCTCGAATAGCTTCACACCGAGAATCGCCTCGAGTTCGGCGATCGTCTTGGAGACGGCGGGCTGGGTGATCGACAGGCTGTCGGCGGCCCGCTGGACGCTGCCGAACTGCGCAACAGCCAGAAAGCACTGGAGATGACGGAATTTGACGCGGCTATCCGCGAGACTGCGTTGCATAACTGCAGGTTATACGAAAAGTGCGAAAACGTCATTTTTCATAACCGCTCCGGTTGGATACAGTCGCTCCACAAGGTCGTATCTCACAATTAAGCCGTATCCCACAATTGTCCGAAGGAGACACTGATGGACGAGTCCTCTCTCACCGCACGCGACTTCGCGTCTCACCCTGCCTACATCCATCCCGGCTATGGATCGTCGGTCAAACGCGGCCCGACGCGTCCGCTGATTCCGTTGAAGGAAAAACTGCGCGATCAGCGCGTGCCGGTGTACGGCACGGAAGACCTCGGCGCGCTCGATCACGACCTGACGCGCAATGCCGTGCGTAACGGCGAGCCGCTCGGCGAACGCATCATCGTGACGGGCCGTGTGCTCGACGAAGGCGGCCGACCGGTGCGCAATACGCTGGTCGAAATCTGGCAAGCCAACGCCGCCGGCCGCTATGTGCACAAGGCCGACCAGCACGACGCGCCGCTCGATCCGAACTTCCTCGGCGCGGGCCGCTGTATCACCGACAACGATGGCCGCTACCGCTTCCTGACCATCAAACCGGGCGCGTATCCGTGGGGCAATCACCCGAACGCATGGCGTCCGAACCATATCCACTTTTCGCTGTTCGGCGACCATTTCGGCTCGCGCCTCGTGACGCAGATGTACTTCCCCGGCGATCCTCTGCTCGCGTTCGATCCGATCTTCCAGGGCACGCCGGAACACGCCCGCAGCCTGCTGATCGCCAACTTCTCGCTCGACACCACGCAGGAAGCCTATGCGCTCGGCTACGACTTCGACATCGTGCTGCGCGGCCGTAACCAGACACCGATGGAGCGCTAAGCCATGACCACCTCCCTCAAGCAAACGCCTTCGCAGACGGTCGGACCGTACTTCGCCTATGGTCTGTGCCCACAGCAATACGACTTCGACTTCAAGAGCCTGTTCACGCCCGTGGTGGCCGACCGCGAAGCGGCCGGCGAGCACATCACGATCGTCGGCCAGTTGTTCGACGGCGACGGCAAAATCATCGGCGACGCGATGCTCGAAGTGTCGCAAGTCGACGCGAATGGCCACTTTCCCGAGTCGCGTGAAGATATCCTGAAGACGGGTTTTCGCGGTTTTGCGCGCGTCGGCACCGGGACGGATCCGCACAAGCGCTTCGTGGTGGAAACGATCAAACCCGGCCGCGTAAGCCCGGATGAAGCGCCGCATCTGAACGTGATCGTCACCATGCGCGGCATGCTGCTGCACACCTTCACGCGCATCTATTTCGAAGACGAAACCGACGCGAACGCGCGAGACGCCTTGCTGGCCGCGGTTCCGGCAGACCGGCGCGGTACGCTGATCGCGCGCCGCGAGCCGAACACGGCCAATGTGTACCGCTTCGATATCCACATGCAAGGCGAGCAGGAAACCGTGTTTTTCGACCTTTGATGCAGTTTTTCTCCACTTTCATATAGCTTTCACATACACTGAGCATGATCCGTCTAGCGACTGGATCGCGAAACTCCGAGTAGTTAAGCCCGCCCCGCGCGGGCTTTTTTTTGTCCTGCTGGCTCTGATGTGCCCGCTGAAAACGGCGAACCGTGCAGTGCGAAGCGCCAACGGCTAGCGAAGCGAACAGTGCAGCCAGCGGCTGATGCGCTCCACGTCGGCAATGTGATCGCGCGCGCCTGGCGCGCCGAGCACGACGATATCGACGGGCCGACCGTGCACCCTCATTCGCACGACGACACAATGACCCGCCTCGTTGATGAAACCTGTCTTCTGCAGCACGATCGAGCGGTCGCCGCCACGCACCAACGCGTTCGAATTCACATAACTCAACCGCGCGCGCCCGCCGCCTGGCAAAACCACTTGCGCGCGATCGGTCGAATACGCGCGAATCAACGGATAACGGCTCGCTGCCGCGACCAGCAGCGACAAATCCCGCGCCGTGGAAACATTGTGCGGCGACAAACCCGTGCCGTTCACGAACGACGTATGCCGCATGCCGAGCGCACGCGCCTTCGCATTCATCGCCGCGACGAAACCCGGCCGGCCGCCCGCGTAGTCGCGACTCAGCGCGGCAGCGGCACGATTCTCCGACGACATCAGCGCAATGTGCAGCATGTCGTGACGCGACAATCTCGACCCCACGCTCAGGCGCGAGCCGGTGAACTTGTCGAAATCCTGATCCTGGACGGTGACGTCGAGCGGCGCATTCAACGCGTGGCGGGCGTCGAGCGAAACGACCGCTGTCATCAGTTTGGATACCGAAGCGATCGGCATGACCCGGTCGGCCTGCTTTTCGGTGAGCACGGTATGCGTGCGTTCGTCCACGACATAAACGGCTTTCGCGCGAAGCAAGCCGCGCGATTTGGGCGTGTAGCCGCAGCGCGCCAGCAGACGTGGTGAACGAGGCGATGCGTGCGCGGCCGTACGCGCCGCCGCAGCGGCCGTAGCGTTGCGCTGCGCGGCCGCCACGGAACGGCGTACGCCGCGCAGCTCGTGCGTATTGCGCGCACTGCGCGCGGCCTGCTTGCGATGTTGGGTCGCGTGCTGACTGGCATGCATGGGCAATTCGGCGCCCTTCAACTGCTTGCGTTTGTGCGCGACACGACGTGGCGCTTTGCCGCCAGTGGGCTTCTTTGCTTTATTGGAAGAGCGAATTTTCGCATTCGGCACGGACTTCGACGACGGCACGACCTGTCGGCTCACGCGAGCGGACGAGGGCCGCGCGGGCTCATGAGTCGCACCGAAGGACGCGCCGATATTCAGCCATAACAGGCTGATTACGGCGAAACAGCGGAGCCATGCAGGAAAACGACTCGCAGGGAATTCAAGCGAGGAACTTCGACGACCGTACGGCATTCAGCTTCCCGTTCTGTGCCGTGTGTGCCCGAAATGGAGTGGACACGAAGCCGGCAACGACCCGGCCGATGTTAAGACACATCGTGCCGACGATCAACGGTGAGCGCGCATGCCGGCCGATTCGCCGCGATTCGTTCCAACCGTCAACAGCGGAAATGATCGATGTTCTGCCCAGCGTGAATGGCGCGTGCGAGCCAATCCGGCTTATCGCCATAACCGTCCCACGTATTGCCGAACGCGTCACGGTACAGAACGGCGCGAACCGCATTCGCGTCGGCTTCGATCGATTCGGCGAGCACTTCCAACGTGATGCCGTAGTCGTCCATGCGCCGGCGTATCCAGACGATCAGACGCTCACGCGCATTCCCGTCAAGGTCGAGCTGCATTTGTCCTTCTCGCTCTTTCATAACGTAGTGGTGTCGAGGCTAGTATTGCTCGCATTGGATAAACAAAAGGCTTCGCTAAACAACGCGAAGCCCATGTGCGATTCGAATCGGCTGAGTGCAATTCGATACACAATGACTTTCCCTATTCGAGTCGAATTGCACCGGGAAATCATGCCCAACAAATCCCGGATTCTGGAGAGTTCGCCGGCAATCGGTTCGATGGGTTCGAAGGGGATCGATGTCTCACCCACCATTCGGGGGGCGCTTCTGCGTATGGGCGGGAATTCTAGCATTCAATTTCTTTTGCTTGCAGCAACGGCTATTCATTTCTTTCCGCCATCTCGGGTTATCCACTCGCGCACCGACGAAACCAACGACTCGCGCTCCAAAGCTACAATAGCGGCTAATAAAGGAGTCGCTCTATCAGGCAAAGTTCCGCCGGTATCCGGTTGACCCATCCACGCTCAGGAGACACCACCATGCATGCCTCGACCGCCGTCATCACGATACTTGCCGCGCTTCTGCTCGGTGCAATGAGTCCGGGACCCAGCTTCGTCATCGTGGCGCGCAATGCGATCGGACTGTCTCGCGGCGACGGCCTCGCCACTGCGCTCGGCATGGGTATCGGCGGTGTTTTCTTTAGCGGCATCGCATTGCTCGGTCTCTATACGCTGCTGGCTACCGTCGAATGGCTCTACGTGGGTTTGAAAGTGGCGGGCGGACTTTATCTGATCTACCTGGCGTCGAAAATCTGGCGCGGTGCGGCTAAACCGCTCGCCTTCGACGCTTCGCAAGCGGCCGTCACCAATCCGCGCAAATCGTTCTGGATCGGTTTGAGCACACAACTCAGCAATCCGAAAACCGCCGTGTACTACGGCAGTATTTTCGCGGCGCTGCTGCCGCAGCATCCGCCGCTGTGGTGCTACTTCGCCCTGCCGCCCGCAATCTTCGCGATCGAAGCCGGCTGGTACACGATCGTCGCGTTGTGCTTTTCGAGCAAGCGTCCGCGCGAAATCTATCTGCAATGGAAAGCGTGGATCGATCGCGTCGCCGCGAGCGCGGTCACCGCACTGGGTCTGCGTCTGATCCTCACCGCCCATAAAGTGGGCATCTGAAACCGCGCCGCTGATCGAGCAGTTTGCCGTGTCGCGCGACACGGCAACTTCGAACTAACCAGGGCCGCATCGCAAGGCTTGTCGCGTGGGCGATTCGACGTGCTCAACAAAAAATTTACAAGATAAGGGTTGACGCTGACGCACCTAAACGGTTACTGTGCCACCCGAAGTTCAAGAAGTTCGATTGCTGTTCATCAATGTCTCGCTCCCAAAGCGGTATTCGTTGTCCTCTCCCTCCTTGACGCTTCATCCGCTCCTCAACCGAGCACATCTTTTACTATTTTTACTCAAGGATTCTTCATGGATACCGGTACCGTTAAGTGGTTCAACGACAGCAAAGGCTTTGGCTTCATCACCCCGGACAAGGGCGGCGACGACCTGTTCGCGCATTTCTCGGAAATCAGCGGCAATGGCTTCAAGACGCTGGCTGAGAACCAAAAGGTGAGCTTCGAAACGAAGCAAGGCCCGAAGGGTCTGCAAGCGGCTAACATCACGCCGCTGTAAAGTTTGAAGGGCTCGGTGTCCGGCAACGGACACCGGGTTGCAGCGACATCCTCGCGGAGCTTCGTCTCCCACAGTTGGCGCGATCGCTTTTTAGCTGCGAGTTATTCAAGCAGCTTGCCTAAGCGCCAAACGCCTCGTTGCACCTCATTCTCCCCTCTGGCTTCAACGCCCATTTTTCGCTTTCCGACTGCGTCAGAATTCGGCTCGCAATGGCTCGAATCAGCTCGTCCGCGTGACTCGCATTAGCGTTCGCACGGCCGGTGCGCACTCGCACATCATTAGAAATAAAATGCAAACCAAACAAATTCATCATTACAACGGCTATGCCGTCAAACCTTCGGCGCACCGTTTGCCCGATGGCTCGTTTTCATCCAACCTGCTGCTCGAACGCGCTGACAGCGCGCGCACCGAAGGGCGCTACCAGTTCTATTCGCTCGACTACTTCCCGAACGAAGAACAGGCGTTGCAGCACTCGGCACGCTGGGCACACCACTGGGTCGACACGCGCGGTTAAACGCGCTCAATCAACGTTAGCTCGCGCGCTATTCATGGCCTTCGGTCTTGATCCGCGCGCGCAGTTCGAACTTCTGAATTTTCCCCGTCGACGTCTTCGGCAATTCGCCGAAGCGCACCGCTTTCGGCAATTTGAATCCCGCAAGAAATAGCCGGCAGTGCGCGATGATCTCTTCTTCGGTCGCCTGAGCGCCCTCCTTGAGTTCGACGAAGGCGCACGGCACCTCCCCCCATTTCGGATCGGCCATCGCCACCACGGCGGCAACCGAGACCGCAGGGTGGCGATACAGCGTGTCTTCGACCTCAATGCTCGAGATGTTCTCGCCCCCCGAAATGATGATGTCCTTGCTGCGATCGCGAATGCGGATATAGCCGTCAGGCATGCGCACACCGAGATCGCCGGTATGGAACCAGCCGCCGCGGAAGCTTGCCGCCGTGGCGCGTTCGTTCTTCAGATAGCCCTTCATGCAGATATTGCCGCGGAACATGATCTCACCGAGCGTTTCGCCGTCGGCGGGCACGAGCTCGTGCGTGTCCGGATCGAGCACCGTCACGGCCGATTGCAGGTGGTAGCGCACGCCTTGCCGCGCGTTCAACTCGGCGCGCGCGCCGTCGTCGAGTGCGTCCCACTCGGCCTGTTTCGCGCAGACGGCCGCCGGCCCATAGGTTTCGGTGAGCCCATACACGTGTGTCAGATCGAAGCCGATCTCCTTCATCTTCGCGATCACCGCCGGCGCTGGGGCCGCGCCCGCCACCATCGTCGACACGCGATGCGCGATTCCCTCGCGCCATTCAGCCGGCGCATTCGCAAGCGCGCTCTGCACGATCGGCGCGCCGCAATAATGCGTGATACCTTCGCGGCGAATCAGCTCGAACACGGTCTTCGCGTCGAATCGGCGCAGACACACATTGACGCCCGCGCGCGCAGCAACGGTCCATGGAAAACACCAGCCGTTGCAATGGAAAAGCGGCAACGTCCATAGGTAAACCGCGTGCCTGGGCATGTCCCATTCGAGGATATTGCTGAGCGCGTTCAGATAAGCGCCGCGATGGTGATAGACCACGCCTTTGGGATCGCCGGTCGTGCCCGACGTGTAGTTCAGCGCGATAGCATCCCACTCGTCGGCGGGCATCGTCCACGCGAAGGCGGGGTCGCCGGCTTGCAGGAACGCTTCGTAGTCGGTCGCGCGGATGAACTTCGCGGGGTCCGCCGGCATCGCGTCGGCCACGCTGATCACACGCAGCTCCGGGAACTCCAGCGCGGCGCGATGCGCGAATTCGCCGTATTCCGTATCGACGATCAACGCCTTCGCCTCGCCATGGCGCAGCATGAACAGGAGCGACGACACGTCGAGCCGCGTATTCAGCGTGTTGAGCACGGCGCCGGCCATCGGCACGCCGAAGTGCGCTTCTATCATCGGAGGAATATTGGGCAGCAAGGCGGCCACGGTGTCGCCGCGCTCGATGCCGGCCTGCCGCAGCGCACTGGCCAGACGCCGCGCGCGCTCGTACGTCTCGCGCCAGTTGCGGCGAATCGCCCCATGGACGATAGCCAGCCGCTCACCGTAGACTTCGGCCGCGCGCACGATGAAATCGATCGGCGTCAGCGGGACATAATTGGCCTCACGCCGCTCGAGGCCTTCTTCGAACCTATGCTTCATCGCTTCGTCTCCTGAGGCGCTGCCCGCGCCGTCGCTTATTCTGGTGGGTAAGCTAGCCTAGCAAGTGACATGGTGAACTGTCTGTCATTCAAATGACAGAGTGGTTCGCCCCAGCGTGTGCCGCCCGACTTCAGCCGAACCGCCATCCCAAACCGCTTATGAACGACGCGCCGCTCCCCGCCTTGGTGGACACTCAGCCGCATCGGCCCGAACGGGTCGCGCGCGACGACCTGCCGCGCCTGTTTGCCACCTGTGCGTGGTTTCGGGCACTCGCCGCCGAGCATCAGGCAATGGTCCTCGCGAGCGCTCACGCGGAACGTCTGGAGGGCGGCGCGTGGATCGCCCGCCGCCAGGAGCCGTCGGACTACTGGATCGGCGTGCATTCAGGCCTCATCAAGCTCGCCATCTACAACGCATCGGGGCGCAGTTGCACGCTGTCGGGCGTGCCGCCCGGCGGCTGGTTCGGCGAAGGTAGCGTGATCAAGCGCGAACTGCGCAAATACGACGTGGCGGCAATTCAACCCTCGCTCGTCATGTTCGTGCCGTCGGCGACGTTCCATGCGTTGCTGGAGTCGAGCCTGCCGTTCACCGGCTTCGTGATCCGGCAATTGAACAACCGGATGGGTGAGTTCATCGCGTCGATCCAGAACAGCCGTCTGCTCGACGTGGACGCGCGCGTCGCGCAATCGCTCGCACAATTGTTCAATCCCGATCTGTATCCCGACACCGGCCGCACGCTCGCTATTTCGCAGGAAGAAGTCGGCCTGTTAGCGGGCGTATCGCGTCAGCGCATCAATCAGGCGCTACAAAACCTCGAAAAGCTGCAGATTTTGCGCCTCTCCTACAACCAGATCGACGTGCTCGATCTCGAGCGTCTGGGTGCATTCGGCCGCGAACAGATTTAACGCCGAAAAGCCGCACAGCGTTTCATCGCCCTCTCCTTGAAACGGCCGCCCGCGCGCGGCCGTTTCGCTTACCTTCGCCTAAATTTTCAGCAGATGGATAAAGAAAGCGCGACAGCCGCCGTTATGCGGACTATGCAGCGTAGATTGCAGCCGCCCCTATTCCGAGCCCAACGTAGCGCCGAAACCGATAATGAACCGTCTGACACTGAAACAGAAACTGTGGGTGCCGTTGCTGTTGTGCTGGGTCGCGCTCCTGATCGTGACCGTTGTGAACGCGTTCGACGCACGTAACGCCCAGATGGACGCACGCCAGGCCGATCTGGCCGACGTCACCGATATGGCCGCGTCGGTCGTCGCGGATTACGCGAAGCAGGCCGACGCCGGTAAGCTCTCCGTCGACCAGGCCAAACAGCAGGCCATCGCCCGCGTCAACGCGCAGCGTTACGGCGCGTCCGGCTACGTGACGATCGTGCGCAGCGACTCGGTGATGATCGATCATCCGATGAGCCCGAAGCTGAACGGCAAGGACATGAGCGGCTTCCGCGACGCGAAGGGCAATGCGCTTTATCACGACATCGCGCAAGCGGGCGGATCAGCAGGCGGCGCAGGCTTTTTGCGTTACTGGTGGCCGAAACCCGGCGAAACGACGCCAAGCGAAAAGATCGGTTACGTGAAGCGTTTCACGCCCTGGGGCTGGGATTTCATCGCCGGTGCCTACATGGACGACATCCAGGCGCAGTTCTACGCGACGCTGGCCCGTTCGGCCGGCATGCTCGTCGTGCTGGGCGTGCTCGTCTCGTTCGTCGCTTCGCGCGTGGTGCGCAACGTGTCGCGCTCGATCGGCGGTGAACCGGTCACGGCCGCCGCGATCGCCATGCAGATCGCGCGCGGCGATCTCGCCACGAAAATCGAGTTGCACCGCGACGACACGTCGAGCCTGCTGTTCTCGCTGCGCGAAATGCGCGATCAACTGGCGGCCACCATCGCGCGCATCAAAACGTCGGCGGAGACGATCACGATCGCGTCGAAGGAAATCGCCGCGGGCAACCTGGATCTGTCGAGCCGCACCGAGGAGCAGGCCGCTTCGTTGCAGCAAACCGCCGCCAGCATGGATGAACTCACCAAGACCGTCACGCAGAATGCCGACAACGCGGCTACCGCGTCGGAACTGGCGACAGATGCGTCGAGCATCGCCGCGCGCGGCGGTGAGGTGGTCAACGACGTGGTGCAGAAAATGGCAGGCATCACCGATAGTTCGCGCAAGATCGGCGAGATCATCAGCGTGATCGAAGGCATTGCGTTTCAGACCAATATTCTCGCGTTGAACGCGGCGGTCGAAGCCGCGCGCGCCGGCGAAGAAGGCCGCGGTTTCGCGGTGGTCGCCGGCGAGGTGCGCAATCTCGCGCAGCGCAGCGCAACGGCGGCCAAGGAGATCAAGGTGTTGATCGATCAATCGGTGGCGCAAGTCGGCGAAGGCTCGACGCTGGCCGGCCGGGCCGGTAGCACGATCGGCGAAGTGGTCGACGCGGTGCGCCGCGTGACGGCCATCATCAACGAGATTTCGGCGGCATCGAAGGAACAGAGCTCGGGCATCGGCGAAGTCAATCTCGCGATCCGTCAGATGGACGACGTCACGCAACGCAACGCCGCGCTCGTCGAGCAGGCCGCGGCAGCGGCGGGTTCGCTCGATGAGCAGACTGAGCGCCTGCAACATGCCGTTGCGGTGTTTAAGGTCGAGCAGCGCGCGTAGCCGGATGGCTTGGTTGGGCGCGAGAAGTTTCAAAGATAAAGCCGTCACCGGGAATGAATGCCCGGTGACGGCTTTATCTTTTGAGGCCGCGATTATTTTGTTGGGTAATCGTTTCTCTCTGCGTTTTTACGCGGCTCGCACGTCGCTCCGTCGCGTGAGTGGCCGCTCGAGCATGGCGTCGCTGCCAAACAGCGTGAACGCGATATCGGCCAGCACACCTGACTTCTTCCAGCGCAGGTAATAACGATGCGCCGTCTGATACGGCGCGTAGCGCTCAGGCATCGCGCTCCACGGCGCGCGCGTGCGCAGCACCCACATCACGCTATTCATCACGCGACGAATGTCGATGCTGGGGCGGCCGCGCCGAGGCCCGTGCTCTTTCATTTCGGGCAGCAGCGGCACGATGCGGTGCCATTGCTCGTCCGTGAGATCGTGAACGGCCAGTGCGTGAGTCGAATTTGAAGCGAGAGTATTCATGCAGTAGAAACGCGCCCGCAGCTCACCTGCTGGCGTCGCCGCGAAAATAAGGTAGATCGATAAGTAAATTTGAGACTAACGCAAGCACGCGTTCGCGAAAGTTAATTCTTGTCAGACGAGCGTGAACAAATGTCAATAAACGCCACGATTTATTGCGCCAAAGAATTTTTGTAATCGCTATACGTTCGTGGCGCTGGCGGAATATGCGCTGTCTAAGCGCACCGAGGTGTACGGCACAATGGATTTCGACAAGGTGTCGGGGGCGGCGTCGGTTGGACTGCCGGGCAAGGACCATCAGACCGGCGTTGCGCTGGGTCTGCGGACGATTTTTTAAGGCGTCTGAATGAGGTGTGGGCTCACCCGAGCCTACTTAGCCCTTTTTGGGCGTTGGTGGGCGTTGTGGGGCGCCGTGCAGCCATATCGCGCGCCCATAAAAAAAGGTGCCGCGAACGGCACCTTTTTCCACAACAACTAGCTTCTGCGGAAGCTTAGAAGCGGTGACGCAGACCGACCGTAGCAGCCGTCTGGTTCTTCGACGACGACGGCAGTTGCGAGTTGTCGCCGCTGTAGATCGAAGCGACACCGCCGTCGCCCATTGCGTGCTGGTACACGGCTTGAGCGTAGACGTCCGTACGACGCGACAGCGAGTAGTCAGCTTGCAAGCCGATCTGGTGGTAGCGAACCGAATCCGAACCACCGTTGGCAGCAACGCCGTAGCCCTTGCCGTCGGTGAACGTGTACGCAACGCCCAGGCTCATAGCCGGCGTCAGGTTGTACTTGCCGTTGACTTCGTAGTTGTTAGCGCGCAGCGACTGTGCACCACCGACGAAGTTGTCCGAACGCGATTGCGTCCATGCCAGACCCAGGGTAGCCGGGCCGAATGCGTACGAACCAGCAACGCCGAATTCACGCTGACGGAAGCTGCCGACGTTGCCTGCCAGTGCGTTGACGTACGAACCATCCGACGCGCCGCCGTTACCTGCGCCCGGGTTGTTCTGCTGTGCGTAAGCAGCGCCCAGGTGCAGACCTTGCCACTGGTATGCAGCACCAACGCTGTATTCGCGGTTGTTTGCGAATGCGCCAGCCTGGTTCGAGAAGCCGTACGTGCCGCCGAACGTGAAGCCAGCGTAGTTAGCGCTCGAGTACTTGATCGAGTTGTTAACCGAGTAGCCGCCGTTCGTGCTCAGGTTGTCGTTGTTGAACGGGTGAGCGAAGTACGTACCGCCCCAGCTGCCCGTTGCCGTCAGCGGCGCCAGGTAGTCTTGCGCTGCGTCGTATTGACGACCCAGCGTAACCGTACCGAATTGCGCGCTCGACAGACCGACGAACGACTGACGGTTGAACATGCCGTTGTTGTTAGCGAACTTGCCGTTGTTGATGTTGAAGCCGCTTTCCAACGTGAAGATTGCCTTCAGACCGCCGCCCAGATCTTCCGAACCACGCAGACCGAACATGCTTTGGTTGATGCCACCGCTACCTGCCGAGTACTTGGCGTTGTGGTTGACGTTGCTGGTGTACGTCAGGCCTGCGTCGAGCAAACCATACAGGGTCACGCTGCTTTGTGCGTGAGCGACGGATGCGAACGATGCGGCAACCGCAACAACGATGAGACTCTTTTTCATGCGTGGGACTCCTGTTCGATAAATTTACGCGGGGAGCGGGACTTGCCTCAGCAGCGCATGCATCGCATCCGCTACTGCCCGTGTTCGCCGAACCGTTTTCCGATCGGCAGCCGGGCACCCTTGAAACGAAGCGTGAGTGTAGGGGGCGACCCTGGTGGTAACGTCCGCAATTTACACAACATGATTTTTCAGAATCAGCAACAATCCGAACGTACCTGGCATTAAGTCGTTGTTTTTCCTGCATTTATCGCAACATCGCAGAGCCGTGACGCCTGCTCCAGACAGAAGTCATTTGCAATCTCTCAATATTAAAAGTTGCGCGTATGCAACAGCATTTAATACGCGTGACGTAATCGGGTCGGATCCAATACCGATTAGCGCCGGCATATTGCTCGAAAATGAGGCAACGACAAAGTGGGTATTACAGAGGAGAGTAAATTTATTTTAGAAAGACGGGAACTTAATCTGACTAATGCGGTCCCGCATTTAAATGTCAGTTATGCCGTGATATTTGACGTGCGTCATAAAACTTTTTACAACGGAAGTGGCTGCGAATTCAATTTGCGCAGTGCCAATGCGGCTGGGTAGCGCGAGAGTGACGGGGAGCCTGTGCCGTCCAAGAAAAAACCGCTCTTAGGCGGTCTGATCAGATCCTGCTGTGGTCAGGCACGTTCGTTTGGCACGGTGACAGCGCGCGTGTCCGGAGTGAAGCTTTCGGCACGGGCGTTGCCCGGAGGTGAGTTGCGGCGCCGGCCGCCGCGTGACAAAGACCCGTGCTGAAAACGGACGGCAAACATCGAACGGCCTTCCGTCTTCATTTAACGGCGAAACAGCTCCAATTTTTACACGGAGTTTCCCTATTACCGGCAACCCTTACCTTATGGCGTATCGAGTGACTGGCTGAGGGGCGACGGGTGCGGTTGTCTACCGGGCTCGCCTAGCGGCAGCATCGACCAGCGCGACCGTATTTCAGTGGCGGTCGAGTCGGCATGGCGGCATCTCGTCGGCCGATGAGTTCAGAAACGCCTCCAGTCCGAATAGCCACGCAAAGCAGAAAGTCGCGCGCGAGAGCACGGAAGTTCGACTGCGTGGCACGGCTTCCCCGCCGTCTTCCACGGACGAACCCAGCAAAGGTTGAGGCGAAGCGAATTCGGTAACGGTGTGGTCGGGTCGCATGATAGTTCTCGTTATGGGTACGGTCGTGACGCCGACACTGAGCAAACCATGTGCCACTTGGCAGGGACAGAATTCAGGACCGCACTTGGGCGAGCTTATCGGCCCGTCGCGGGTCAATCTGTGCGCTCGACCGCCAACGAGAAACCCTGAAACGTTAAGAAAGGACTGGTGTAGATATCCGATCGAATCGATAGAGCCGATACGCGGTTGGAGTCGATTAACAGGAAATCGGCACACCGCCAAAAACCGGCCGGATTCCATACACCCGGAATCGGAATCCGAATTAATCGCACAGCGAGGGCGGTATATGGCCGCATGCCGTTATTGATTTCAAGCCGTAAAAAACAAAAAAGGGTTTCGATGTGCCGTTACGCAAAAGTCGTCCCGAGATGCAAGCGTAACGTGTCCTCTGCCCTTGGACTTTTCCCGCTACGACACGCCGGCAACAAGCATAACTTGGCCAATCGGCCAGCAAGAAAGCATAAGTTGTCTAAAAGAAAATCTACCTGTGCAACAGCCCCATTTTTCGTTCGCACTGACACGTCACATCGGCGCTAGCATGGTTTTACGGTCGACAGACATCTCTCGGCCTTGCCGACGACAACCGGGGGACAGACATGGAACTCAACGAGGTACGCGGAGAATCCTTCATTGATGCGATGGAGTCGGCCCTTGTCATCGGCAGCACGTGCACCCGAATGACTGTCAAATGAGGAAACGCCTGGGGCGCAGACTCGCTCAGGGCCTCGCTCAGATTGTCAGGTTCGACAGTCCATCGCTGACTTCTCAACCGTACCTCGCTCGATCGTTGTGCGCGGACTATGCAGCACGCGAACAGGCAATGACGATAGATGGCTAGCCGAGCTCTCGTGAATTTTGAGGTGAAATCATGCAAAAGCGAACAGAGTTCTCCGCCGACTCGGTGAACGACGCCATAAGAGCGATTTCCGCGAGGCATACCGGGCACCCCGGTGACGACATCATTCTTTTGTGCGGGCGATCCGAATCTGCCAATGCGTCTCTCGCCAAACATATAGTTGACGCAGCGCTCAGAGAGGCCCACCAATTCGCGAAGGCAAGCCCAAGGGCAATCCCTGCAATCTATGTTGAGGCACCGCGAAGCGTTGAATACATTTCATTCTGGCACTATTTTTACGAGCAAATCCTGGCGCAACTCGGAAACTATCGCGAGCCACCAGAAGTGCAATATCAACTCCATTCGAGCACCGGCCGAATAATCCGTCCCCACAGAATACACAGAAATACACTTGTCGCCTTGCGAACTGCCGTCGAGATTGGGTTACGCGAACGACAAGTGCAATTTCTCGTTATCGACGAGGCTGCCCATATTCTTCACCAAACTTCGGGTAGTTGCAGCCTGGAAGTTCAGCTCGGCACCCTGAAATCTCTAGCCGATCTCTGCGGGACCCTGGTGGTGCTCGTCGGCTCGCTCGACTCGCGCCAACTTGTTTCTTTGTCCCCCCAGCTCGCCAGACGGACACATGTGCTTCATCTTGAAGCGAGGCCGCCTGTGACGTGAAATGTGCCTTGCACTATAACCTGACGATCAACACCTGGGTCTATCCTGCAGCCTCCTGCAAATACCTCCCATGGCCCATGTTCAACGTGATGGATCAATGCCGCCGCGCATTTTTTACAGGATGCTAAATGACAACGCCTGACGAGCGGACGAAGGCTGTGCTCGACACGCGAGATTTCCTGCGAATTCTCGCTACAGCGGGTCAAGTCGCCATCCCTGGCCTCTTCCAGTCTGTCGCCCAGGGCCTGCTAAGGCATTACCCGTTAGTGGTCGACCTTGCCGTTTCGGCTTCGGCGCTGCCAGGAATCTGGGCGGATCCGTGCCTCCACAGACGCGGTAAGCAGCAGCAATGGCAAGCGTCGAAATTTTCGCGCCGCCCCTCAGACCCCGATTGACCGTCGCGCTTCTGGCAGGAGACAAAAAACATGGAAACCGACGACGTACCCGAAGACTTTCCACGAGACACGATGCCGGGCTTGGTTCCAGGTGCGCGGCCGAAGACTTGCGTCGTACGGTTTGACAATTTATACAGTGCTGGGCAAACCACGGCGGACAGGCACGAGCGCTGGCTTATCTGCGAAGATCTCGCCCCCCCCAACTCGTTCCTATCGCGAGGCGTGATGCGGCCGAGCACCCAAACCAATCTCACGATCCGACTCTCCAGCGCGTCCGCGCCGCCCTTTCTCGGAAGGCATGGGTATAACCGTCCGAACTCGCTTGGCTCATGTCTCGGCTGCAAACCCTGTTAGGTTGGTAGACGCCAATGGATCCTATCCCGTCAAAGAACGATGACAGTTCAAACCCAAACCCGCTTGCGGTGGATCTTCACCAACTTGGGCAACTGGTTCGCGACGCACGCGTTAGGTGTGAGCTCAACATCCGAGACGCAGCCGACGGGATCGGGGTATCACCCCGGGTACTTTCGCGCATCGAAAGCGGCGAGTCCGTTGGGACGGAACGCTTGTTCAAGGTGCTCAAAGATTTCGGCCTTGCCATGCTGGTTATGCCAAAGGGCGATGCCGACGTCGCCTTGGAAGCTCTCGGCCATACCGTGAACTGGTATGACGCCACGGCGCGCCAGTCACCTGCCACGCTGAGCGGTCCAAGGCCGAGCCTTGTACTTGATCGGACGACCCCCACTCTTTTCGTCGACTACGATGGGACGCTTCATGCCGGCCACGCGCTCGTAGATGAAAGCGGCCAGATAGCTCTCGACTCCGGGCGCCGACTATTCGAATTTGCTCCGCTTCTGGTTGAGATACTGGAGCCGTACCCATCCGTAGAAATTGTTCTCACAACTTCGTGGCTGCAAACACTGCCCGCGGAGAAGGTCATTTCGTACCTGCCGGCAGAATTGGTGAGACGCGTAGTCGGCACTACCCAAGGTAGAAAAGCCCGATTCAGCTACTTGCGAGACGGCACTGGGCGCACCGACATAATCACCTGCTATGCATTTGGGAAACGCTTGAAGCATTGGCTGACAATCGATGATTCCGTGCACGGCGCTCACCGTTTCGGATCTGAACCCGGCGAGTTGGTGAGGAACTTCGTGCTTCTCGACTCAACGCGTGGCATCAGCGATGAAGGCGCTCAGCAGCGTATTCGAGATTGGCTGGTCGAGGTACATAAGGACAATTTCACCCAGCGGGGCTAGACAAGTTGATTCAGGCGCAGCAGATCCGCGTATCAGGTCAGCACAGGCTTGCCCATTTCTCAACGCCATATGACGGAGGTACCTCCCATGCTAAGAGTAACAGTCGAACTGTGGCCGGGCGGCCGCGAGAGCGGTAGCCGAGTGTTGGCAACCGCCAACATCGGCCGGATTAAGAATGGCGCGCTCGCAGACTACAAGGTCGAACTGCACGAAGATGTGCAGGGAGAAATAGGCGCAGCGAGCCTGCACGACTATCCACGCTACGCTTCGACCATATGGGACCTGATAGCACGTGCCCTTGCGGTCGCGCTGACTGGGAAGGAGGAACTACCTCCACGCCCACAACAGCTTGATGTTCCTATTCACGCCTCCGATAACACCCCGTATGTGCGGCTTCGGGAGATACCGGAACCTGCGCGAAGCCTGTTCGAAAAGCGCATAGTCTATTCGACACGTCCGGTAATTGAAGAAGACCCGCACCCCATGGATTGTGCGCATGCGTGGGATTGGACCGATTTTCTGGATGGCGGCAGATAGTGCTATGGAACCTGTCTATGACGCTCGTGGTTTGATAGGGATCAGGTACCCGATACGCTGAAGCAACGGCGCCAACGGAGACAACTCATGAGATGGTTTCAACGGTTCGGCGAACGGCTTTTTCGGTTTGTTGAGTCACGGGAAAATGTCGACCGGCTCATCAATAGGCTCGGCAGCGCCGTCATGGCCCTCGGGACTGTAGCCGCTGTTGTTCTCGCAATCGCCATCGTTTTGCCAATGACCGGCCATTGGCATTGACGGACACCTCCTCCTCACTCAACGCTCCCATTCACCATGGCGAAGGTCGAAACGCTGATGCGGCAGTGCCAACGGAGGCAGTCACTGAGCGATTTCACGCCAAGCCGTCGACAGCGTCTGGTCCGTTGCACGCGCGGCAGACCTCAAGATAGTGACAATCGCGGGAGAAACACTTTCATGAGGAACGAGCCCACACAGCTCCGCCCTTCGCGGCAAACTCGAACATCTCTCGCCAGAGCTTGTACTTCTCATGGAACACCTTGTCTCCATCCGCGAGCGGCCGCGCCTGCGCAAGCGGTTCCCAAGTAGCGAAGTCTGCGGCGAGCTTTGCACATGCGACCGTCCCGAAAACACCGCGCCCGCTATATCGAAACAACTCCCGGAACGGCCCCGGGCTCATCCGCGTCGGACCGCCGAAAGTCATAACGGACCAAGTACGCCAGCTTCTCGAGCTGTTCATTAAATGCCATGGTATTGCGGGCGACACTGAACCATTGGTCTTCCTGGAACGCATACACAGCGCCGATGACCAACCCCTCCGTTAACGGTGCCCACTCCGGTTCGGCAGAGATGTCGATGACATCCTCTCGACCCAAACCGTCAAAATCGGCGCCCACCACACCGTCCAGTTTTTTCAACCCTCTACAAGAGACAAACAAAATGCTCATAACCTAACCCCATACAAGTGGGCAACTGGCACCTGAGCGGTTTTTCTAGCCTGTATGGCGACCGGGCTCCGTCGGCCACGTCGACACCAGACGCGACCGCCTTAAATCAGCGCCAGCTCTTCGTCATAAAAAATACGCGACCGGCGGTCGCGTATTTTTTGAGAAAATTGTCGATATGACCTTTCAGATCAAAACGAGCCGTCCGTGAGGCGCCTTAACAACCACCGGCTTTTTCACCAAAGGCTCGTCATAAGCCACTGCCTCGAATTGCTCCGTCAATAACGCGCTCGCAAAGACGTGCTCCAAAGGCACTCCTGGAATATCCGTAGTAGCCTGCAGCGGCACGAAGCCGGTGCTCAAACCCGACATCGCGCGCCAATCGTGAGCGGTTACGACGCGGCGCGGAGCCGCTCGATACTTCTCGTCAGTAAGTGGACCTGGCCCTATGCCCATGGACAGGAACGCAATGTCCCATTTACCTCCCTTATCGATCTTCAACCCGATCGGCACCCGACCGGCGCCACGCCACTTATCGATAGCAGCCCACAGTTCGGGGTCGGTCATTTCGGCAAGCCAATAAAACAGCACGCCGTCAAGTTGCAGTCGGATCGTCATCAGCATGCCGTCCTCAAGCTCTATGTGACCGAAACCAAAATTCCCACGCTCTCCACTGGTTCCGAGACAACGAGCCTCGCTTAGACGTAGAGGAAAAGTCAGAAACGGCATGTCGTCCGGCAAACCAGCAGCCATCTTGGGTCGATCGCCGAATGAGCCGAGCTCTTCCAAACGACCGAGAGCTACGGGGACACGACCGTTGATAATGTTGTTCATACCTTTCACCATTATTTCCATTAGGTTTAATTTGACGCAATCATCGTCACGAATTCCGCGAATCGAGCAGGTTGTGCAACGCCGTCAATGTCAGTCGGTTCACCCGTATTTGATTAACCGCTGCAAACCGGTATAGCGCCGGACTGGCACCATGACCGCAAGAAATCTATGTGGAGGCGAACGTATCCCTGCGACCGATTAAAGGTAACTCGAAGGGTCGCTTCAACAGGATAACTTTGCTTTGACATACTCAGACCTCTGCTCGTCGATGCGTCCGACAGACCATTTATATCATCGTAAAAACGGTCGAGTCCATTCGATTTTCAGAGAATCTTCAGAAACAAAATAGTCTTTTTAAAAAATTCTCTTATTAATTATGTATTTTTCGCAAGATCTCATTTTCGGGCTTTGCCGCCGACCCGGTGTACTCGCAGCCACGTCGGCTTCACTCGCCCCAGCAGGTACATCGGGCCGGCCCTACTGTTGATGAGCGCACCGCGCGGCGGCGACATAGTTTTACTAAGCCGTTCTGCTGCAGCGCTTCCACCGCAGCCTTCGTCGGGTTGACAATCCACGGCGATACCGCAAATTGACACAACACCTGAGCGGCGGAGGACCTAACTAAAATACAGCTCGGTTTTAAGCTAAGTTTTCAAAAAAACGACGCATGATGCATTAACTTACTGCAGCAGTAGAGACACGGTGCAGCGTTGACGCCGGTCCGGCTGCGCCCCGATCTGCTTGCAGTGCGCGGCCAGCTTTTAAAAAATACAACGCAAAAAACCAGGCTATTTCTTAACCAGATATTCGACAAATTGAATTCGAAAATGAATATTCGTCTTTGACGTGAATAAAATCGTCAACTCTTGTGATATCTTTTTACCAAAGCACAAGCGCTCCTAGCTACCGAATTTACAGCAAAGCCCGTTCCGATCACCTATTCGGTTCGTAATCTTCACTATTCTTTAAGTGGTCGCCACATGACAACGAGATGGTTTGCAAATTTCGAAATTGACGGTTATCCATTTGGATGTCAAATGGGCAGATATCAGCGATGGCACTTCGTCAGAAGCGATAGAGTTATCCGCCCGGAAACCAGGGAAAGACACGCACGCTATCAAGCCCGCTACAACCACGTTGAGAATCTCAGCAATTGGCATGAGCCCGACGAGTACCTGTATCTCACTACAGCGGAAATTCTTCGCCAACGCCTGGCAGCAGCGGGCTTTCATCGCACGACGTTGGAACTTGAATTTCTGGAATACCTCCAAGTAGCCTTCAAGTTCCCTCACCCCCGATTCGCCTCTACCCACGAGGAAGGGATAAAGGCAAGAAAAGCGGAAGAGCGCGCAGCAACGATCAGGCGTGCTGGGCTAGATGATTGGTTGTTCGCGTTACGGGTCGTCATGAGCAAAGACCTGACGGTGCACAACAGCCGTATGGAAGACATCGCATATTCAGATCCCAATATCGACATCAATGTGTTGGTTGACGAGACTAGTGGCTTCCTCGGATGGAAAGACATCTCGCCAAGAATCAAACACCTCCTGGGCTTCCCCTGCTTCACTCTGGAATCGATGGCCGTAGCAATGCTGGAGGTTACGGAAGATGACGCTGAGTGCATTCTGGACGTGAGTGATCTTGTCCGTACCAACCGCGCCTACTCCTTCGAGGATCTCGTCGTGGCGAAGAAGAACGCCACACAGTCCAAGGACGTGAGACCCATTCAGCATTAGATGGATGAACGAAGTCGTTTGCAGCTGCAAACGTCCACATCTGCTTCTATAAACCGCTTTCTACGAAAACAATAGTATGACCTTCCGAGCCTATACCCTCATTGATGGCTATCCGATCGCATGGGAATCCGACAATTACGATCGCTGGCTATTTGAACACGACGACCGAATCATTCGGACGCGGCCCAAGGGTCAGCGGCACGAGACGATCCACGCGCTGCCCGAAGATCCGTCGGAATGGATTGAACTCGAAACCGACTACCTCTACGTCACGACCGCTCAGATTCTCCGCAAGCGGCTTGATAGGACCTGGGGTTACAACCGGAGAGAACTGCAAGCTGAATTTAACCGATACAGGAAATTGATACTCGAGCAAGATCCGCCACGATTTTGTTATGGGGAGGGCTTGGTGCACACGATAGCGCTGCCTGAACGGGCGGAGATTTTGAGGGCAACCACTCTTGATGATTGGCTGGCTGGTCTGAAAGAGGTGATTCGCCGACGGTTGACCGCGGTCAATGAACCCATCAAGCTCACGCCGGACAGTCCCAATTCCGACCTCAATAAGCTGGTCGAAATCATAATCGCAGACTACGCTCCGAAAGATTATGACTTGCTTCCGGGGCACCCTCTGTGGGGCTTCCCGTGCCGACGCTTCGAACACTTGGCTGTTGCGGTGCTGGAGGTCGTTCCTGACAATGCCGAGTGTGTGCTGGACGTGACCGAACTTGTCAAGAATGAGTACGCTTACTGTTTCGAGGACCTTATCCTGGCGAACGAAGGTAGTGCGCCTGTTTGACGCCTTGGCGCCTCTTGATTCAGCCACCTCCGCCGTGGCGGCATACCACGGTCAGACCGACGTCGGTCGCGAACGCGCATAGATCCGTTGAGGGCTGCGCGTCGAAACAGCGTTAGGAACAATACAGTAGTATCGACAGCGAAGACTGTTATCCGGCTGCGCTGCTTGGCGTGATCTCACTGTGAGACTTGTCGGTATTCCGTCAAATTCAATTCTTTTCTGAAAGATCAGCCTTTCCGCACCGCCATGGTCGTTCGAGCCGGCTATACCGCTGGCGCGTGAATCATTCACGTCGATAACAGCCTGGCGCTCGAGCAGATACTGATTCGATGGGTCGCCCTTCGTCGTCCGGCACGACTCCCTCGAACGAAAACCTGCAAAGCAACGGGCTGAAATCTCGCCGTCTGTAAGCCAATTCTCCGGGCTTTGAAGATCTCACAGCAAATTTGCTCGTTTTCTTTTCTCACATGCACCTTCGCTCGGGCTATACGGCAGCAGTCCAACAACCGCCCGAGGCAGTCTACGACCGACATTCGTAGACCAGGGCGTTCGATGGCCCGACCACTTAACCAGGCGTAGCCCAAATTGAACAACTCCAACACCAATCCTAAAAAAGCATCTGATCCTGATGCCAATATCGTCAACGCGCTGTTGTCATATATGCACGACTGCGGCTTCGATGAATCGCATCTGACGCCGATGTTCCTCGCACTGACGCTCGAATACGTCTACCAACCTCATCCGAGATTTTGGCGAGACTTCAACGTCACGATCCTGATTGACGCCCTGTCCCGGCATATGCCCAACTGGCGAACGACAGCTGGCATGAGGAGAGGCGGCGCAGACAGACTGTTTCAAAAGCTCGAGCGCATCCTGGCAATCAACTCATTCGACGAAGCGAACGCCGAGATGCTGCTGGCTCTGCAAGTCGTAGAACGACCGGAAACCCCTTCCTCCGCGTTCGCATGGATTGCTGCCGAGCTCGCGAAAAGAGGGGCGACGGTGCACCTCGAGTTCGCGCAACCAGACGATGAGCGCTGCGGCGAAAAGGCACTCGACGTTGTGTATTGCCTTGAGCAGGCAAAGCTGGGAAATGCCGTCGAGCGTACTGGAACTATCGTGGCCAAGGCCTATCGAGACGCCGTGATGAAACGCCACTCTCTTCGCGAGGGTTCCACACGTCAAGCAGTGTCCGCGGCGGACGTGTAATCAATGGCTTACCAAGCAGGACCGTGCTCGTGGACCGTCGCTGTCTCCAAGCAGTCGGATGCTGACATGCGAGTCTCGCCAAGCAGAACGCGGCCGTGCCACCACGTTGTTGGGTTTCCCGCGTACAACGCGTCAGTCTTCATGTCTGCGTTGCTATGAGCCTGGAGCCGTCAGGGCGAGCAACGCCGTCGGAATCTCACTGTGAGACTTGTCGGTATTCCGTCAAATTCAATTCTTTTCTGAAAGATCAGCCTTTCCGCATCGCCATGGTCGTTCGAGTCGGCTATACGGCTGGCGCGTGAACCATTCACGTCGATAACCCATGACGCGGAGTAACTTAAAATGCATATCACCGGTGAGAACCTGGCGACGACTGACAACGCTCACTCGAAAACGGTCGACCTGCTCGTCGACTACATCACGGACTGCGAATTCGACGAGTCGTGTCTGAACAAGGGAAACCTCGAGATGGCTATGGAATATTGCTACCAGCCGCATCCAAGATTTTGGCGGGACTTCAGCGCAACAATCGTCGCCGATGCAGTGGCGCGACTCTTCCCTGACTGGATTTCCGCCCCGGGAGACGCCAACCGCAGCGGCAATGGGCTGATGCGCGAGGTGAGAGAAATCTTGCGAGTCAACGCTTTCGACGAAGAGAACGCGGAAATGATTGCCGCCGTGCCAATGCGCGAGCGCCCTGCAGACCGGGTCGCAGCGTCCGAATGGATCTGCGGTGAATACCGTCGCAGAGGGCAGATTTCGGAATTGGAGTTCGCTCAGAGAGATGGCAAACGTTGTGGAGAGGGCGCGTTGATCGTCCTCGAGTGCGTGGAAAAGGCGCGAGCAGGGATACCGTTCACGCGGATTGGTACCAGAGTAGCGCGCTCGTATCGGGACGCAATGCTGGATGCCAGGAGATGAAAGGCGCCGAAACCGTTCGCATGAGCCGACGCACAGACGATGGCAGTCGGTTGGATACGAGCAGGACGGGGGCGCCCTGCTCGTCGAACCCACGAGCGATCGCTCGCCCTCAACGAAACATCAGACCGCAGTCGCTTAAACCGCCGCGCCGTTCGTCGGCGAGGACGCTTGCGCGGGAGACTCTGCAGGCGCGGCGACTTTCTTGGCAACAGCTTTCTTCGCCGCCGTCGCATTCTTCTTTGCCGCGACTTTTTTGGCCGCGACCTTCTTCGCCGAAACCTTCTTTACCACAGTCACCTTTTGCTCCGCAGCACCCGCACCAGCAATCAGAAACGCCGTTCGATCCTTGGCGCTCGCCAGCCATGCCGGAGCCGGACCTCGTCCGCTCCACGTCGCTCCAGTTTTCGGGTCGCGATATTTCGGCTCCTGCGGCCCACGAACATAATTTCCGGCGTTGGCCACCTTCTTGGCAGTGGTCGACGTGCCTTCCGAGTCGCTATCAGTCAAAAACTTACTGCGGTCCTTCACATTAGCAATCCAGGCTGGTGCACGACCGTGTCCGGTCCACGTTGCTCCCGTCTTAGGATGACGATACTTTGCCGCCGCAGACGTTGCCGCAACCTTAGTACCTGCCGGTTTGCGCCCGCGCCCTTTTCCATCAACATGCGCGTCAATGTCGGCTGTGGTCAGACCGTGCTTTTCCATAAGCTCGCGAATTTTCGCGATGACTGTCGACGACTGCTTCTTTGCAATTGCTTCGGCTTGCGCCTGCAACTTGGCGATCTTTGCTTGCAGGTTTTCGAGTGTGGCCATTATTGCTCCTCTTTCGTCGTGGTAACGGCCGCACTATGCCACATTGAACTCACTGCCGGAAAGCACATGTACTGAAACGACTACCGAGTCTGTCACTGCGTTTGAGCAACAGGCAGCGAAGCATCCACTGTTTTGATCCCGTAAAATCTTACCTAACGGTAAGATCGAAGATACGTTGTCGGCGTCCACAGTGACTGATATCTGTCAACCTCATGAACTGGCGATTGGAGATCTCGTATGCGTCATGACACTAAGGATGCTCTCTTCAGGAAGTTACTATCTGTTCCGCTGCAATTGCATTTACAGCCAACCTTCGTTCTATCCGATGACCACCTGACAGGTCAACCGGTTTGGGATGACATAGTCATCTACGTAGAACCCCCAAACGCCCCGGGGCTGAAACAAGTCATATCGAAACTGCGACGCCGGATGCGAGCGGCCGCTCCACACGAGAAAATCGAACAAGGTCACACACAACTTAATGGGAACGGACTCCGCGCGGGGAGGAAGACGCAGTCCGCATCCTCAGACATTCGACTAGAAGACGACCAATTTCCACAGCTCATGGCTGAGGTGTGCTATCGACTGATCGTAACCGACCGCCTGACACCCGTTGGCTACTGCACGTTTTGCATTCAAATCTCCCATTGGCAGGATGTGGAAGTCGACCTCGACGAAGTATGGCTCGCCCGAGATTATCGGGGCAAAGGAATTGGCCAAGCCATGGCCGAAAAGGTTGCAGATATCACAATCTTCACACTGGAAGAGCTTGACGCGCGGGTGAGAGAGAATTCGAGGAGACAACTTAGGCTCAACGTAAACGTCGGCGGCGACGTTTACTCACGCTCGGGCGAGTCATTCGTGAGATGCACCTGCGACGCTCTGATAGTCGGTGCGGACTTTACGGATTGGCATGCGCTCAGGTTCACCCGATTCGACTATGACGCTCGCTGGTGATAACCGTACTGTTCCTTGAAGGAAGTAGGCGCGTGCGTAGGTCTATGTACCACACGCCAAGACGGCAAAACGCCCTTCTAGCCGTGACCGTCAACCCGCACTCGCGCCCCTTCTTCGTCGTCCATGACGACTAACACAACCCGCAGTATCGACAACGACGAACACGGAAAATGCCTGATGACCCACGTGCTACTCCCGCTTGACCGACCAGAAGCGTGGCCCGCTTCACTGGGGTCTCTCCTATGCGGTCTCTACGAATTGTTTCTAATCTGGCAGAACACCCCTTGGAAGATGAACCCGCAAGACTATGACCGAGCAATCAACGGCCACATGACATTGTTTTGCGGGTCGGTATTGACGACCGTCAATATACGGGAATCGCAGGAGCGCCGGCGACGGCTGGGGCCAGCCGTGGGAACCGCCCCAGCCCGGCCGTATTACGCCGATGGCGGTCGGTAGGACGGATCGGCCTCGAACAGGTTGAAGCGCGCGCAGTCGAGGTCGTTCTTGTTGAACAAGGGTGCGAAACGCGGTTCGAGCATGATGCTTTCGAACGACAGGCGCAGCGCCCCGTGTTTCGCGAGAGTGACGGGCGGATACGTCTCTAACAGGCCCTCAATCGTTGTTTTCACGTACTTCTTCGAAAGCGAAATGTCCATCGCCTCACGGATGCGCGCGCCGAATTCACGGACCAGCGCGTCGGGTGAGACGGTGGCCGTGCCGAGCGCCTCAGCCGATTCGGGTGTGCGGGCGGCGGTGGCGGCTTGCCGCGCGGCCTCGCTCAGTGCACGCAGGAACGCGGGTAGGCGCGGCAGCGTGCGATCGACCGACCAGGTTTCATGATTGTCGAGAAATTCCGGGAATTCGCCCGAGTTCAGCACGGCATACAGCGCATGCACCGCCGCGTCGGTGATCTCGAACGGCGGAGGGAGCTCGGCCCGGCCGGTTCGCTCGACAGCGACCTTCGTATAGGGCGCTTCCTGCGCGCCCCCCTCGACCACCTCGTCGACATGCAGCCAGTATGGGCGGTAGCGTTCGTCCGGGTGCCCGTCGCCGCGTGGCGTCCAGCACAGAATCCAGCGGTCGGGCCGCACCATATCGGATTCGAGGAACGACAGCGTGTTGTTGACCGTCCTAGGCGAGACGATCTGATCGGTGTAAGTGATGTCGCCGAGCACCCAGCACACGTAAATTTCATCGGCGGACACCGGTCGGTAAGCGTCCAGAGCTATGGCCTGCGCATCGTTGCGAATCACACCCTGCTTGATCGCGCGATCCCAAAGCGCGCGAAGTTCAGCCAGGCGCGCGAGTTTGGTCGCAGTAGTCGGATAGGCCATGGCCGCCTGCCGCCGGTAGTCATCCAGCCGCGCGCGCAGCTCGGCTAGCGCCCGCGCATCCTCGACGAGGAACCCTGCTTCCTGGAGGCCTTCGGCGCTCAGGCCGTTAGCCGTCAGGTTGAAGCTGCCGACCGCCGCACCGCGCTCTCCGAGGTAAATCTTGGCATGCAAGTTGTCGAGGAAATGGACGTGCTCCCAGCCGATCGCCTCGGCGATCTCGACGATTGCGGCAGGATTGGTGCCGACAGTCGGCGACAGTACGATATCGTGGAGCCTCTCGGGAACGATATAGGTTTTCCAATCGATGCCGACGTAGGCGACTGCAATCTGGCTCGGTGAAATCTCGCGCAGCCCGCGCTGAATGTCGCTGCCGTGAACGAACTTCATGGTTGTGGGACCCCGTATGGCTCAACGTGTTGTCGTGGTGGCCTCGATGGGCCTGTCGCCGATCGTCATCAGCATGCGACGCGCGCGGGGGGCCCCCGCGAGGTCGATGCCGTCAGTCACCCTGACGAAGGGCTGACGACGTGCGATGCGACTGACACGATACCTTACTGCGGTGCCGTTCCCAACGGCAGCCAGAGACTGCAACCTGAGATGTCGATTGGGTGGCCGCTTTGGGATCGCCGCTAACATTCGAATGTCAGAGCGGGCCGTCCGGTGGACGACTCAAGATGGCCGCGTGCCGACTCAAGCAATACGCATACTTACCCTGGCCTTGCACGACTACGATCGGCAGCACGCGCCCCACTCCGGTCAACCGCTGTCCGCCAGCGAACATCCGCTACCGACAGCAAACTTGCCGCAATAGGCTTTTGTGCGAACATCGCAGTAGAAAGTAGCCCCCTAACGAAGCGAAACGTAAATTGCGATGAGCGATAAAACCAATGACGATAAGCAGGAACCGGACTGCACTTTGCCGCCGGACCATCCGTTACCTGCGGACCAATTGGGCCGGTACAGTCCCGAACGCGACTACTATGCGGAGAAGGACATTGCTGATTACGTGGAGAGTCAAGCGCGCGACGAGACCGTGCAAAATGTGGAACGGATTAAGACTGATTACGTAATGGGCCGGCCTTACGAGATGTGGGATGTCACTAGCGACAAAGATCGCTGGTGGGTCATCACCAATCCGACGAACTTGTATTCGCAGCGCCACTTCCCGAGCCTCGATTACACACTGTCATTTCATGTCGGTCTAATGATGCGCGTCGCGAGCCACAGCGAGCGCGCCGGCGAACCGGAACCGACGCCCTTTGACGAAGTTTTTCGTCGGCAGAACCAAGCCACGGACCTGTTGGCGCGAGCGGTGGAGGCCGTCGACTTGCAGGCTGTCGGCATGCAACTTCGCGAATGCCTAGTTTCACTGATCGTCGCTGTCCGGCGTCGTATCGAGGTAACCGTTGATGGCGAGCGCCCCAAAGATGCCGATGTCGTTGGATGGAACAGGCTCTTGACGGGACAATTGTGTCCGGGGGAGAAAAATGACGAACTTCGCAATTATCTGAGAGCTGTAACCGAGAAGGCTTGGCCGCTTGTTAACTGGCTGACGCATCACAGGAATGCCAACAAGACCGCCGCTATTATCGCCGTCGATGCAGTCGATGGCATTGTAAAACACTATGCCCGATTGCTCAGCCGTGAGCGCACGGATCGTATCGACCAGTGCCCGCACTGTAAATCACGCAATATCCGCACTTTTTTTGAAATTGAAATCGGGCCGAGCGGCGAGTATTTCGAGGCCTGCGGCGAATGCGACTGGGATAGTCACCCGGGGCACACGGATGAAAATGTGTAGCCTTAAAAAGTGCCGCTGTCGATAGTTGACACAGTTCGGTGCCTTAGCTATTACCTTCTCTTTGAGGGGGCAATTTGGTCTTCGTTATTGGACGATCGCGATCGAGCGATGATTGACCCCAACTGGCCGATGGTAACCTGTAAATATCTCTCCAGCAAACGGATACAAAGATGAAGGCTCTTTTCGTTGGCGCAGGCGCATCATATGAGTGCGGTATGCCGTTGGTGGGCGAACTGACCAATTGCATACGGTTTAACCTCCTCAAGCGGCTGGATGGCAAGCTCTTTGACTTTCGTGCCGATCCGGCATATCGCGAGACATTTAAGAGCATCTTATCCGACACCAATCTCCATTACGAGCAGATGGTCGGCGTGCTGGAGGACACGCTTTTCGCTGGGAAAGGCAAGCCACAAGTCGTTCAAAATGTCACTTCCCAGATTCTCGAATGCATTCAGCTTCTGTTGTTAGAAGACCAAGTGAATACGAGTGCCTTGTTTGCTAGCAAAGTGAAGGACTACGTTGGTATCGCCGCGCTGGCGGATCAGCAGCCCGGGCTGCACGTTTTTAGCTTGAATCATGACGTGAACTTCGAGGAGATTTGCAAATACCACGGCGTTCCATACCGAGATGGTTTCGGTCTAAGTGTCACAACAGGCTTGAGGCGCTCTGTCGCTTCGCGTTAAAAATAACAAGGTAACCACGAATGAACATGAGGGGCCACCTTCTTTACATCGATATCACGCAGATATGCGGTATCGGATGTGCATTTTGTATGTATGCGGACAAACACATGTCGGGGACGAGCATGGAGTTGTCACCCCGAGCCATCGAGAACCTTGCGTCGCTGATCAATTCGCCGGACGTAAAGCGAATATCTATCAGCGGGGAAGGCGAGCCGCTCAATAACGTCAAGGTATTCCATCAGATCCTCGCGCTTTCCCGTGGCGGGAAGGCCTTCGAATTCATCACCAGTGGCTTTTTCCCCCACGACAAGCTGGAGACTTTCTACGAGCGCACCCATGTCCAAGTCACGGCAAATGGCGACACCTGCAACATCCGGCTCAGCTCCGATTCGCATCACATCGAGAAGATCAGGCACCGCCCCCATGGATTCAGTATCGCCTACCTGAAAAATCAAAAACCGGATGGGCTGACGTTCTCCTTCCGGTCGGTCGATACAGATCGAGCCTTCACACAAGGCTACCTGGTAGAAGAGCTTTCCCGCTGGGGCCTCGACGCAACGATCGAAACGCGAGGCGCACTTGAAGATGCGTTAATCGTCGACGGCCAGACCTTTGGCGTGGACTACAAAAATCTCGTCCATCCGGCGCCGGGCACGCCGCCTGGCTATCTGGATCTGAAGGGGTACATCTCGGCGATCGAAGAGAAAACCCAGAAACCGTTTACGCTCGGCAGCATCAACAAGGCACCGCTCGAAAACGGCTTGGACGTGACGGTCAAACCGAATGGCGACGTGTTCTTTTACGGCATCGAGATTGAGCGCCTGGGAAACATTCATATCGATGGCATCGACTGGGAACAGCTCTCCCGACATGTCGCTCAGACACCGCTGATCCGCGCGCTTTATACGCGCCCGTTTATCGATCTCGTCGGGCGGCTGGAGCACGACGAGCTCACGCAGTCGATCCTGACGACTGTGAATAACCCCTATTGGGTGGTCAAGGCCATGGCCAGTCACGACGGAGTTCTCGAAAAAATGATTGCATCATGATGATCGACTGCCACGTCCACACTTTCTATTCGAAGCACGCGACCGGCACTGTAGACGAGGTCGTGCGCGCCGCGCTAGCCAAAGGGGTGAACGTCCTTACGTTCACGGACCATGCTCCTTTCCACGTCGACAGTCTGAACCGGTTGCTCGAAAGCGAGCTGGATCAGTACTTCGATGACATCGAGCGCGCCCAGACCGAGTACCGCGGACAGATCAAGATCCTGCGCGGGTTGGAACTGGACTACCTCCCGGGCGCCAGCGACTACACAGCGCGGATGCTGGCCCGATACGATCTCGATTTCGCCATCGGTTCGATTCACTACATTTCGATGGCCAACGGCGACGAGGTCAAGGTCTGGGAACTCGCACGCCTGAATAACCCAGCGGTGCTCAAGCGGTATTTTTCCACGCTGGCCGAATTGCTGGAATGCGGGCTGTTCGACGCGGTGGGCCACGCCGACACCCTTTTGCGGGGCGTGTCTAGCCCCGTCGTGCATCGGTACGTGGAACCGCTTCTGCCGGCATTCGCGCGCCACAACATCGCATTCGAACTCAACGCTTCAGGGCTGCGCAAGACGACGCTGGACCTCAGTGCCGGGCGGGAAGTCCACGGCAAGTGGTCATACCCCTCATTGTCGCTGTTGCCTCTGCTGCTTCGTGCGGGAGCGGCTTTCACCATTGGGTCGGACTCACACACGCCAGAAGACGTGGGCGCCGGCGTACAGGAGGTGGTCGATGCCCTGATTCCGCTGGGCCTCAAGACAGTCAGTTACTTCGAAGGCCGCCAGCGGGTCGACATACAGGCCGCGTCTTTGACGACGCCCCGTCCATCACACCCCGCCGATCCACAACAATGAGCATGAGCCTTATCTTGAACACCGAATCTGCAACGCGGGCCAAACCTTACGCGAAATCGAACCCCGCAGATTGGATGGAAATCCGCCGCAGCCCGGACAAGTCCAAGCTCGACCATTTCCAGGATGCACTCAGTCCGGGCCGCCACGAGGACGTAAAAGGGGGATTCCGCTCGTTTGCCGCCGAGCTGCTGGAGCGTGGCCTGATCTCCATGCGCCTGTACGTGTCTGTCTTTGGCGGGGAGGCGCTCCATCACATCACGCATGACGACGACAAAGTCTTCCGCCACATGGAGACAGGCGAGGATGCAGGCGAACTCACGGCAATCTATAGCCGCGCCAAATACGGGAGCATCGCCGGTATCCGGCATTTGGCCGGGCTGATTGTCGAGCACCTGAGCCAGGCACTGGACGCCCCAGACAGTCAGTGGAGCCGCCTCTTCAACGAGGCGCGGATCAACGGCGACAGTGTCGTTCTGATGACCACGGGCTGGCGCAACGTGCCCTCGACGGCTAACGTGCTCTACGGGATCGTGGTCGACCACATCAATCTGAAGCTGGCGCACCTCGGCCTGCCAACGATCATTAACGTGAAGCTGCCCCGAATCGCCCCGCCCTGCGAGAACTACGCCTCTCTCAGCACCGAAGAGCGCGAACGCGTGAACCTCGTACAGGACCATGTCATTCCAGCTGCCAATTTTTATGCCTGGTCCTCGGTTCACGTGATTTTCGGCGACGACGTACTCGTCACAGGTTCAACGGCCGACAAGGTCTTCGCCGAATCGATGCGCAATGGCGCCAAGTCCTTCCGGGCGATCTACCCCATTGCCATCGACCCCAGGTTTGCGCTGAACGATGCGACGATCGAGGAGTGCCTGAATACGGTTGCCGTCACTGGCGAGCTCGACAGCACGATAGCCGCCATACTCTCGGACCCGGACTACCAGCCGATCCTGCGCACTATTCGACTGGTCTTCTCAGGGGGCAACCACGCCTCCTTCGCCGGCTTCCTGCGGCAAGTGCCATCAGCATGCTGGCTGCGTCTCTACATGTCAGCGCTCGGTAACGAGTTTCTACGGCAGGACGACATTAGGCCTTCGCTGCTGAAGCTGCGCGCGTTCCTTACGGAGCGTGGACTCCTGAACCTGGACGGCATGACGGTGGCACGGTGAGCTCATCCGAACGTCAGGCTGCGCGCTACGTGAGCTACTGGGAGACAGCGCCCGGCACATCCATGCCGCCTTATGTCGCGTTGGCGGTCGTGTCAATGCAGCGCGCCCTAGGTAGCGCGTTCCAGTTGCTGACGCCCCGGTCTGTGCCTGGGTTGATTGGTACGGATTTCCTGCGAAAATCCTGGGACTTCGAGCCGCTAGGATTCGAAATGATTAGCGAAATCAAAACGATCGTAGCCAAGAGTGACTACATCCGGATGGCGTACGTATATCGACATGGCGGGGTCTGGCTCGATGCCGACACCTTGCTCTTTCGCGATCCGACCATGTCGCTGTTTCCGGAAGGCTTGACGTTCAATCTGCACTGGTATAGCGAAGCCCTGTTTGCCTCGCAAAAGGGTAACGCGCTGCTCGGACGGGCAGTCAATGCGGCGTTGAGTCAGAAAGTGCACCCTTGGGGCAACCCGGGTGGAATCAAGGCGCTCGTGGCATGTGCCCCGGAGCAATTGTCCATCATCCCCGCCAGTGTCTTGGACCCTGGCTATCGACCGCTTTACAACTTCTCGACCTGTGACGTCATGAGGCGCCGCGACATCGCGGTGGACGAATTCATCACCGCGCCAAATGTTGATATTCTGAAGCTCTACAACACCTACTTTACGAGGACGAGCACGCGTCAGTGTTCGGTGGAGCAGTTCCTCTGCGAGGAGACCCTGCTGGCCAGGTTATTCCTCCACATCGAGGCCGATCCGTCCTACTGGATCGACCGGACAGATATGCTCATGGCGCAATGCGCAACTTAGGCAGTGCAAATGGTTCCAGTCGTCCCGACCTCTATCGCGCTCGACCTGATATGCAGGCGACAGTCCGTCTCCCGGGCAAGATCGAGCGGCTTCGCAATCAGCTCATGAATCGTCGGCGTACTCCGGTGTGGGGACCCGTGCGCAACGTAGAGCCAAGCTGGAAAGCGTCTTCCCGACCCGACAAGCTCCAGTTCGACGCGGACCAGGTCGAAAACTTCCCGTGTTCTTCCACTGGGGGTCCATGCTAGCGGAGGGGTGCGATGGTCCGGCTCTCGCACGTGCAGCGCGCGGTCCAGTTGCAGGTTGATAGTACCCGGGTGGCACTCGGCCACCTCTGGAAAGGTGGCACTGATCAAGGGGAGTTGGCGGGATAGCGTCCCGCTTGCAACCCCGAGACCCCGAACAAGACGCGCGGCGACCGTGATGCCCGGTTGCACCGGTGCAGAGGCCACGCCTAGATCGCGAACTGCCTCGACCACCGCCGACGATGAGAACTCGTTCATGTCCTTTGCACCGGTCAGCCTGTAGCGCCGCACGTCCTGATGGCTAATGACCACGCGAGTGGTGCAGGAAGCAGGCGGTAGCCATGGGTTCGGCTCCTCCCCCATCTCAGGGTAGATAGCCACCAAGTTCTTGCCCAGGCCCACGGCCATATGAACGATGGCCGTATCGACGGTGATGGTGATTCGCGATGCACTCACCGCAGCAACTGCATGCCTGGGCGTCTCAATGCCATCGAGTGCCTTCACGTTGGGACGCCCGACTTGGACCTCGAGCTGCTTCGCTGCCTGGCGCGTAGGCAAGCTGCTGAGAATGCCAATTGTGAAACAAGGGTAGGTGTCCGCCAGGGTGCCCAACAATTCCACGGCCTTAGTGGTGGCGAGGGATTTGTCTGCGCGACTGCCGTAGGGGTTTAAGACGATGTCCGCAGTGCCGATGCCCATCGCGCCTGCGGTTGAGGGCGACGGAACGATATAGCCCGTCTGCACCGCCAGTAGACCGAGGCTCTGCAGTACGCGCGCGTACTTCTCCACGAAAAGCAGGTCCTTGGTGCTTGCGCCCAATTTGTGGCTTACCAGACGCAGCGCGTCGTCCAGGGAATAGACACGTGTCGCGTTCAGTCGCGAGAGAAAGAAGATTTCTCTAGGCTGAATACGCCCTACCAGGTGCACCACGACATCGACGGTGCCCAGCTCGCGGCGAACGCGTAGCAACTCGCGGAAACCGGGACGTGCGCGAGTGACAATGACCCGGTCTACACCGAAGTCCTCCCGATGCATTTCCTCTAGCTCGGCGACGGTGACAACGGTGACTCGCATCTCAGGGAGCTTGCGGACCTCGCGGTAAAAGGGCGACGAAACAATGGCATCGCCCAGCTTTGCATCCCAGCGCAGTACGACCACGTGGCCGGCTGTTCGCATAGCCGCCCGGGCGGGTGAACGATCGAAAAGCGCTCGGATTAGGCCTCGTGCAATGCTGGCCAGCGCCCTCCGTAGGCGAGTCATCGTGCCCCCTGTGTAAAGGTTGCGCTGCCGGCCAGCCGGGAATCGCGCCTGAAAACGCAGACACGTCGACGAATTCCAAGTCCGAACGCTAGCGGATTAATGTAAGACCGTCCATCGGTTGCGCCCATGCATGACGCACAGGCTGGCACAGGATCTCTGTTCTATGCGGCTATCGGTAATTAACCTGCAGTGCATGGCCGCTAGATGTTATCGGGCGTCTCGCCCTCAGCAAGGTGCGAGGCGTTGCCGCTGGTCGTCTTCCGTTTACGCCTTGCGGCTTCAACCATCGCGTCCTTTTGAGTGCGCTGGCCAAGGTTAAGCGCCAGGAATACTACCGTTACGGTTCGCCTGTCGAGTACGTAATGGGCTGCAAAGCCATCGGGCCTTGAATCGAACGAAGGCATCTCATCGATATGCTTAAATTTTGCGCCATCGAAGACCTCATTTTCCGCAATCTCCTTGAGTACCTCAATCGTGTCGGCGACAACGGAGTCGAAACAGTACGTGAGATGAAAAAAGATCCGACACAAACCATACCCGAAGAGCTTGTTGAGATGACTGACCAGTTCTCGACGGTTAATCGCGTGCTTCGCGTTGCCGTTGCATATGACCGCCTCGATCACCGAAAGCTCGAAGTTCCCATGCTTGATGACGAGATCTCTTTCGCCGGGATTGCCTGCCACAGTTTGGCTACCCAATGACTGGTCCGGCACTGACCAACCGAACTTCTGCAATCTGCCGGTCAGCAACTCCCGCATGACAGTGCTCAGCCCATTCTCGTCAAGATTCGCACGCGACAGCGCAGGCAGCATCAGGGACATCAGACCGGCCGACGCACCCGAAACAGACGTGACCATGAGAGAGTGAAACTTGTCGGGACTATTGTCCCATGTAAAAGGTGCCTCGCCCGCACCCGCTGCCGACCATTCGCTCTCGGCGCTTCCGTCGCTTAGGGCAACACCCGTCGCTGTTTTCGGCATCGGGCCGACCGAAGCACCGATGAAATGCCTGACCTCATCGAGCAAGGGTGTTGTTCCGAAAGCAGTCGCCGCGTTCGTCAGAAGCTCCAATGCTTCATCATGTCGCCCTACTCGGGCCAGGGCAACCGCGTCGTACGCCGCTATTTGCGCCGTCGCTCGTTCTGCGTACTCCGCGCGCAACAGAACATGAGCATCTTCGGGGCGCCCGACGGCAAGCAGGAGCAACGCCTTGTTGCTGCCGAGTGAATGGGCATCCGCGCCGGTCACGGACCGGCCCGACAGCTGCTCATATTCCGATAGCAGTTCGATTCCCTCCCGCAACTTCGCGCCCGTGAGAATAGCAAACGCATCGCCACCCATAACACGGCTTAGCTTGGCCGCAAACAGATTGGTGGCGTAGCTCTGCACTTGCGGGTTCTGTCGATGCAATGCTTCCAGCGTTGTCACTGCCCGGTCCAGATTCCCGCCCGGACGCTTGACCTGTGACAGAGCCTGATAAAAGGAAATAAGGTCCATAAGCGACTGCCGGTCCATCTGTTCAACTTTCTCAGGGAGCACAGCGGTGTCTATTGTCTTCCAGTCTTCCTGCATAAAGGCTAGATGGAGAGCAAATCGCAGACGCATCGTTTCGCGCCCGCGGCCCGGTCCCAGCGTCGTCGCAGACGTCTCTATCGTCATGAACTGGGCCGCCGCACCGGCAAATCCCCCGTTCAGCAGATCTTCGATTCGCTTCTGCAAATCAACAATAGACCAAAGTTCCGCTGCCTCTTCAGGGACCAACGCATCGATCCGGCGTTCAAACCGTCTTCGGAGCAGCGGCGGTGACCAAGACGACAACTGCGCGAGAAACCCTGGCTCGTCTGTTTCAAGGATCTGGACAAGCACTTTCTCCAACGAAGAATCCTCGAGCTTGCTAATGGCCGCGCCCAAATCAGCGGCGATGCTCCCTTCTCGCTGCGACCACGAACCAGGGGCCTCATAGCTCGGCGCGAACGCGGGTACCTTCCCTTTCTCACGGTGTGCGAGCGCGCCGATGCGAATGGCGTTCGCCAGAGCATCGACGATTTCCTTAGAAACAGACTCGCCAATACTGGCCACTGCTCTGCTCAAAATGCGGATATGCGCTCTAACAGAGTTAGACAGCTCCCTGATGAGCATAAACAGGGCGGTAGTTTCCTCTTCGGTTTCACGAAGCCGCTGTCGGATGTCGAACGGATTAAGAAACACCCCGTAGTTACCGGTCCTGCTCGCCAGCCGACAAAGTGTCACTGCTGCCGACGGTGAAATCCGGGAAACGCTCAGGGCCGGGGATCGGCCCTGAATCGACAGAACGTAGGCTAAGGTCAAGACCTCCGGATTGACCCTCTCGATCTTGAACACATCTACGAAGTCGAGTGCTGCGACAAATTGTGCGCTTTCGACGGGCTGCCCGACAGCTGCTTCGATCAGTGCGTCGGCCATTGATACCATCAGTGCCGGATCCACATGCTTCAGTCGTGCCCGGAAAATTTGCAACAGCTCCTCGGCCACTGACACAACACCAGAATCGCCTCCGTCCCGCCTTCCGTGCAGCCACCAATATACGGCCGCCACTTCTTCGGGTGGCACTCTGCCTTGCTCGAGCCAATGAACCATCACGTCAACGGCATCAGTGAACGCCTCGCATGTCGAACGCGCTGCCTCAGTTTGAAATAGATCCCGCTCCCAGGGCTCCGGGATATGCCGCCATGCTGCGATGATCTTGCATGCAAGTGGCGACGACTGCGGGTGCATCAAGAGGTCAGCAAGCAGCCGGGGACAATCATGGCATTCACCCGTTATGGCTCCGAGGATTTCCGGGTGCGACATCCCGAAATCAACCAGCGTCGCGAACGTCGGATGAGGCGCGGCTGCGCCCTCCTGTTGCTCGACCATCCGACACAGGATCCGCATGAGTCCCAAAGAGAAATGCGCGGCCTCACCAATCGCAAGTGATAAGCGCTCGACACGATTGTTGTCCAGCCATGCTACACGGCCTACCAGGGTCTTCGGAACAGCGTCGACGTATTCGGAGAAATCCGCCGGATCCCGGTTCGAAACGTGAGCAACAAGTTGCAGCAGTAGTTTCCGATACTCATCCCAGCCGCGGTGATGTGACTCGTCGACGGAGACCGCAAGCGCTGCAGCCTGGAAAGCCTCCGAGTCCGCCGAGCTCCAGGCATCGCGCGATACGTCGGGATACCCCAAGTCCATCCATCGCTGGACCCACCAAAGCAGCCGCATCGACTGATCATCGGGGCCAGCGTCTTTCCTGTCCCACAATCGGGCGCTCACCCACTCGGGCGATAGGCAAGCAATATGCGCGGGTCGCGTCGCCCCGGACAGCACCTGCTTCACGATTTGCTCGACGCGATCATCATCGTTAGAGCGAGCATCCCAGCGCCAATCGGTGCAATATCGGGCGTCCAGCCAGTTACGAAACGGGGATGACGAAGGAAACGCCTGCTCCGCCGCTCTCGCCACGTCGTACGAAACCGTCAGCCGATGCCACCCCTCGCAAATCCATCCCTCGTCAATAAGCTTTTCAAGACACGATCGCGCCGACTCAGGATCGGCGCAGTTTGCCTCAAAAAGCTCGAGCGCCCTATCCGGCGCCTCGGCCTTTGTCCAAGAAAGCTCCTGAAACAAGCGCAGCACCACTTCCTCGTCGTAAAGCTCAATGTCCGGCGCCAAGTGCCGGCCCTGCCGCTCCTTGGGCAACAGGTGTGAGAAACGTCGCCGCAGAACGCTACGGGTGTGGTTTGGTACCGAAGCAAGGCTCTTGAATCTGGTCATTCGTTTGCGGTTGAGGTGACGTTTTCCCGCATCGACGCTACCAACTGCTTCAGTAGCTGCAAGTCGGCTGCCGATGCGTCGGCGCGTGGGGTAAGCCCCCAGTGAGCGTTGTGAACCAGAAGGTTGCTCGCTTCTGACTTAGCCATAAATGTAAGGCGAAAAATCGTGCCGATGATTTTGCGGTGTTTGGATGCATATATCCATTGCCACAGCATGGCGTGCTGCGCGATGAACTCGTCAAGCATGCGCTCTGCCGACGCGACGAGTTCATCGTCCCCCTGGCTGATGTACAGCTTATCGCCACGATTGAAAATTTTTGTAACGTCGACTGCGAGAATTCCGCGGTGCCCAGAGCCAACTTCCGCCCCAAAGCGCTTCCCGAGCTGATTGCACGCATCGCGGACGTTTGCCTCGAGCTTACTCACACTGGTGACGCGCTTGCATTCGACCCATATTTTCTTACGATCGATTCGGATGCCTGTGTCGCTATCGGCACTCAGGATAGCCTCAACGCCACTGGCGGGGCGGTGAACTCGTGCCGCTACACACGCCTCGAAGAGGAAATTTCTTGCCGCGGCGGAATTGCCGGCCTCATCAGCCGCGTTCTTAGGCCCATTTACAGCCTTCTCGAGCTTCCTGACAATCGCGGTCAGCTGCTCCTGCGGTAAACTTCCAAATGCCCTATGCACGGCAACGAATTCGAAGATCTCGAACATCGAACTTACGAAGTCCGGAAATACCTCACGCCCCTCCTCATCCGATGCTGTTCGATACGCATCCTTCCAATACCGAAGCACCTTTTCGTAATACCCGATGCGCCCTGACTGCGCGATGGCAATTCCCAAGCTGCTCATCCAGTTGATGGCGGCTTCGTAGTCGCGATGTACGCTGTCGTACGTATCTTTGAGAATCGGCATGATGAAAGAAAAGTCTAAGGGACGACAGCGTTAGTAGAAGACCGTTGTTCGGCATGCTGGGCTGTCTACTTAGATTCGACCCGCAGTTTCAACAGGCCACGACTTTGGCCCGAGTGTTATCCGCAAACGCCTACCCTGATGTAAATCAACGGTCATGTTTCGGAGGAGTGCGATGCCAAGCTCGTCGAAAAACGGAGGGATTTCGCTGTCAAGTAGCTGGCGACAAAGTATTTTCACGATGTGTCTGGCAGACTCGCCCGGCTCGCTCGACTGGCCTCGCCTTCGTTCGACCGGAAAGGCATTCGTTGGCACCACGCACCTTCCTGCCGTCTCCCCCCGCCCCGCTTGGCGGTGACACCGCAGCAGACCCAACCGCGTCCGTGCGAGTCGCGAGCTCGGAGTTGCAGCATCTCTTACCTTGGCGCTTGACTCGGCTGCCGACGCACTCGCGCCACCTGACGCAAATCGGGTGGCATTGACGACCTGCGGGATATTGACCGAACCACAGGAGCACCGGTGGCACATATGACATCCCGGGACCGAACTTCCACGAAACAACGCACCAGAATCCCGGACTCCTGACGCCTGTTACAGCCCCCGACACCCGCACGCTCGGGCGTTCGCCTACATACATACCGGCACTCGCCCCTGGTAAGCAAGCCGCGCAGCGGATCACCGCGAACACTCAAACTTGACGAGTCCAACGGTTATTCCAATGACATCCCTATCCCTAATTAGCTCAGGAAGGAATAACCAGAGCAAACAATAGAAAAACCATCCCTCAGGAAGGATATCCTCCCTTTGGGATTTCTAGCAAAGATATCCAGATGTAAGCAAGAAAGGAATAGCCAAAGGCCCCTAGGCTTAATGCCAAGGCCCTTCCGCCATAACGGCTCCGCCAGACTGTCTCGGGTCCCGCGCCTCTAGCTTCGCCAGCGCGTCCGTTATCTCAGGACCCATCCCCGTGGTACGGATTTCCCTAGCGCGCCACCGGTCACACTCGTCCACGCTAGTGGTCACTCACCGAAGCCCTTCAGTCGGAAGGGGCGGCCCTAAACGTCGGTCGGCTCGTGCTCGGCGACGTCGTGACATGTAATGTATATCACCAGATGTGCCCTTACCGCTATGCCGGTAGCATACAAACTTCTGTTTCGAATCCATTCTTTCAAAAGCTCTGTTAAAAAGCAGGTGCATTTCGAAAACAAAAAATTTTTGACTAATGCCACACAACATGGTCTGCAGGCGTATTGAGCTGTAGGCGCCAGAAACAGCTGGCCCTATGCCGGACGCCACGGGATACCCTGGGATGGTGAGATAGTCTTGAGACCCTTGGCGAGGCGGCGAAGTTAGCACCTCGAGACGAAGGGCTGGATGTCGATCCGCCACGGACCGTTCATCTTGATCACCGATTTTCAGCGCAACAGCTTGATTCGCTCCTGAAGAGCCAATGCGGTCGGAGTGTTTTTCGCTACCAGCGCCGCAGCAATTTCCACAAGTGCCTGTCGAGCCTCGTGGTCCTTGACCAAGGCCTGCGCGTTCTGATTCAGTAATGTATTGAGAAGCTCGATGATGGCCTCGCCCGCATTGTCTCGATGCCAGCGGCCGGACGGATTTTGGGCCTTGAGCAGCGCAGCAATCCACCTTAATCCATCGAGTCGAAGCGGTGCACCAAAATCCGCCGCGAGAAAGTAGCAAAAGCGTGTGACGCAATCTTCGTCGCACCCCATGTGAAGCTGCGCCCAACGCTCGTAGGCGTCGCGCATCCGCAAGAGCACGCCGGCCCCCAGTCGCTGAAGCGTGTCCGCGTGACCGAATCCGAGCAAATCGCAAATGAGTCGCTCGCCATAGAACCAGAAGCGCCCCTTGCCCCAATTCGCCGCGAGTCCATACTCGACCATCGCTCGCCAAACGCCCTCGAATGCCTCTGGATCGTCTCCTTTCGATAAACGAAGGAAGAAGCCATCGATGAAATGATGAAGTGCATAGTGCGCTTCGGGTCCGCACGCCAGCACGGATTCCCAGAGTGTCTGGGCTCCAGGTTCGTACGTCGCGATCGAGAGTTCGCCGAGCTTCAGGAGCACGTCGTAGCCGAAGTGGCTCGGAAGGTCGTACTCGCCATCATCGTCCCTAGCTCGCTGCTTCTCGTGCTCCGCTTCATAGGCCCAAAGGCGCGCAACGAGCCTGGCGTCTACATCCCTATCGCCTGTACCAGCCCCGCTGACGAGCCAGTGAAATAGAACTCCGAGAAAATGCCAGTCCAGCCCCATTCTAGGTTGACGTTCAGGTTTCCCCTGCCACCGATTTTCGCCTGACGTATAAGCACGCATCCGTCGGTTGAAGTCCAGTCGCTCGCAGCCGTCGACAACGCGCGTGAATCGGAGGCCGTCGGCGCTGGCATCCTTTCCTCGCAGCGGCATGCGTCTCAGTCGTGCAAGCCACACTCCCCACACCTGGTGAGCGTTATCATCGTCTCCATGGTGGGGCGACAGCATGACCAACCCAGACCAAAGCACGCCTGCTTGCAGAAGCCTCCACCACGTAGGGCCAAGCCGATCGCGGTATGTGTACGCGATGTCGACAATCGTGGCCGCAGCTCCGGAATTGCCGCTCGTGAGAATCCGAAGCACCGCCCCTTCCCATTCCGCCGACCGGTCGTCGTTCTTCATCCAGAGATGCATGGCGGCGTAGGCCGCGAACTTCAGTTCGTCGAGGTGATATCCCATCCGGCTATTACGGATAGCTTCTGCCGTGGACGCTATCGCAGCAACGGTTGCCTGAACGATTAAGCCGGCATGCTCGTTAGCCTCCGGCGACTTCGCCAGCCAACTGTCACCTGAGACGATGAGGGCCGTAGCGAGCGCAAGTTCACATTTGGCTCTGGCGGTTACGTCGCCCGTAACATCACTCTGGCACTCCCGCAGAAGCGTGTACAAGCCCGCGGCTTCGTCATCGCCGACCGCTCCCTGCGCGCGCAGGAGCTTCTCGCATTGTTTCAGCAGCAGCAGGTATTGCAGTGGCTTTGCATTTTCGTCCTGCCATGACTCGACTTCGAGGCGGAGATCGTCGGGACATGAAAAAACCAGAACCTCAGTGCCCGTCTCGGGATCAAGCGTTGACCGGTAGTTTTCACGATCGAGCATCGCGAAGATCAGTCTGAATTCCAGAGACTCCTTGGGACCATCAGGAATCGACCAGGTCGGAATCAGCGCCTGAAGTCGCGCCGCCACTGCAGCTTCGGTTTTCAGGAGGCCAACGACGACGTCCATTAGCGTCTTCTGTCGGTGAGGTGCCAGCGCCCAGCTACGCGCGAACTCGAACAGGACGTCAACGGTCTGGGGGCCGTTCCACGCCATGAATTTTGACTCAACGTGTTCGACGCGGGCACTGTCCCAATAAAATGCACACGGGTCTGTCAGCAGCGGCAAAAGAACCCCAGTGAGCAATGATGGACAGTGTTTTCCAACATTGACAAGCAGGCCGATAAGCGCTGCTGATGTGCCGTCCGAAAGTATCCACTCGATATACGGCGTCACATCCGCGCCGGCGTCGAGTTGAAGCGCAAGCCAGCGCTCGAGCGCATCCAGCGCGCAGAACAGATTGCCGTTGCGGAGCGAATGGGTCTGGGTCCAGTCGAAGACGCTCCATCCACCATCGAAGGTCTTCTCCTTACCGTCCGCTACCTGTAGCGTCAGGCCTGGTGGAGATCCCTCACGCCCCCTCATCACTTCGGCGACCCATCGTTCGGTGCAGAAATTGACCAGTGCGACTAGTGCCTTGAGTGCTACATCAGGTGCACTCTGCAGAAACGAAAAGAACGGGCTCTTCCAGAACGCTGTCGGGTAGCCATCCCGCGCGTAGTCGAGGCCCAACTCGATTTCGTGCCGGCTCGAACCGTACTCTCGCTCGGGCTGGTCTTCGATAATGAGAGCGAGTAACACCTCGGCCGCGATGTCCGGACGCGCACGCATCAGCGGTTGCATGGCATTGCCCTTGAGGCACGCCTCCCGGAAGTCCCTGTCTATCCGCCGTCGTGCGCCCAGGGGCCAGGGAGGTAGCTTCTCGCGGCTTGGGCCAAAGACAGGCGACATTCGGCGCTTCGCCTCATGCTTTTCCCGGTACGCCGCATCAGTCCGAATCCGTTCCGCGCGCTGCTTGGCTTGTTGACGAACAACGTCAGCAATCCGCGCGCTGACCTCGTTGGAGATTTCTCGCCGGCCCGCGAGCTCGAGAGCCCAGGCGCCTACGTCCTCTGGCATGTCCGCAGCCCCGGCGAGCGCGGCCGTAATGAGAAGTGGCTCTCGGTCGACATAGATAACACCATGCCCCTTCTCGACCTGAACCGTCCGCGCCATGGCCAAAGCCATTTCAGTAAGCTCGCGCCGAAACGGCATCAGCGTTCCGTTTGACAGCTGACGCGGAGTTTCAGTTAGCCAGGTCTGAATAATCCTGACGATCACGGACGATACGGCTCCCCTCAGTTTTTCCCGTTGCGCTATGAGGAATCGAAGCACTGGCGGCCAGCGGCCGATGATAATCGAGCGAAGCTGCGCCTCCATATACAGGCCAAGCGACGAGTTGTTGCCTGGCACGCCTCCCGTCGGCACGGTTCCGATGTGGTGGAACCGGATGAGCAGTCTGGTGAGGTGCTCGGCGTTGTTCGAAAGCAGCAAATCTACGCGCTCTGACAGAAACATCTCGGCTTCAGGGTCGAGACAAAGAGCGTCAAGAAGAATGTCTCCCGCGGGACGAAGCTCAGTCGCCTGAGCAGAAGCGAATGCGGCGTCCCAAGCCGTTCCAGTCTCCGCAGGCTGCCGCAGCAGAAACTGGCCCAGCATCCGAAGCGAGTTGGTCCAGAGAGGGTTCACCGCGAGCGCCGCCCACTCAGCCACATCAGTCGATATCTGCTTGAGGAACTGGAAGCGAGCCCAATCGGCGGCGAGGTCGTGCTCGAACTCAATACGGTTAGTTCGGCGGTTCAGGTGAAGCGGCAGTTCAGCAGGGCTCTGCGTGAACGTCGCAGCGTCGGCCTGCTCGAGGTCGCTAAGCGGGAAGCTCCTCTCGAAGGACGCTTCACGCTTCGCGAGGCGCATGACGAGTGCCTGAACGTCTGGGCGGTTTCCGGTCCAGTAATCCCACAGACGATCAGAAATGGCGGTATGTGACGCAAGGCCACTTGCACTTGAACCAAGCGCAGAGCCGGCCTGGACCACCCAGCCCAAGGTCCTGAGGTTGGTGAGCGCTGAAACGGTATCGTCGTGGGCGGTCAACCAGCTAAGGGAGGGCGACGCCCACAGTGCTAGCATTACATCCAGGTTCGTGATGAGCTCAAGTTCGACCAGCGCGGCGCGGCGACCGCCGAGCATGTCCCCGGCACCTTCGACCCAGTTCTGGGTCTGAGTGATGACGACAATACGCCATGCGCCGCCAGCCTGTTCCGCCGGCGCGAGAATAGCCTGGAAGAACCGCCGGATGATGCCGAGCTCTGCGGGGTCGATACGTTCGGCCGAGTCGATGACCAGGACGTTTTTCGGATTGACCGTTGCGTTAAGAACCAGCGCCAGTTCATGCCTGAGCGGAAGCATGCCGCGCCGCGTAGCGCTGAGCGCCGTCTCAAGATCGTCTGGACCGAACCAGAGTTGCGTCCATGCCCCAAACTGCACGTCGAGCACGTTCTTGACGAGCGCTGACTTACCAGAGCCCGACTCACCGAATACCACTGTGACAGCATTCCCGGAAATCTCACTTCCAAGTTTCGACTTCTCTGCAGTTCGCTGAACGCTATAGCCCGAAGGTAGCTCTGTCTCTATCCGCGCCTTGTAATCAGAAGTGATATTCGAGAGGGTTTCCCAATCGCGCTTGTAATCAGGATGGTGGTGAAGGTCGAACTCCATGCGGAGCATCGACCAGAGGTCCTGAAGGCTAATGGTTCCACGGCGGAGGCGCATCTCTGTTGCAACGTTGACGAGCCACTGCCAGAGTTTTTCTGCTTCCGTCGCGTCTGCACTTGCCAGGAGCTGCCGGCATTGCGCGATTGCCTGATTCCTGGTCTCCGAGTGCGGGAGTTGCAAGTCGACAGGCAGCACATGAAGGCGCCTGATGAGTTCAATCGTCTCTTCGTCAGATGCCTCCGGGCCATTCTTGTCTGGTTTGCGAACGCTGTTGAATACTTTGGCCTGCCCGGGATTGCTCCGGATCCGCCCCATCGCGAGCCCGATGTCGGAGCCGGTACATGCATTCTTCACTTCCCGCCAGTTCGGGTCGAAGACGCGATGCACACCCTGTGTTATGAGTGCCATGCCGTCTGCCGATCGGCTCATCGGACTTTGCGGTGCGCGCCACTGCTCCCACGCACGCTTCACGAAGTCTGCGGGCAGCCCCGATGCGTTGACCTGCAGGTTGCCCTTCGCAGAGATGGCAAGCTGCCCGCGCGCTCCTGTGTTATGCAGGATCGTCAACAAAAGGTCGTCGATTTGCCACCCTAATGCTGAGACCTGCGCTTGAAGCTGTATGCCTGCCCCGCCGATTGCAGGCGCCTGCTCGCCCATCAGCATTTTCACCAGAAGCCAGGCGCTAATGAGGTCTTCAAATTCGAATCCGGCGCCACTCGTTGACCGCAGGGTCGCGGGCGCGTGCTTCCTTTTAGCTGGCGTCTTCGGCATCGCTTATGTCGGTCCAACAATAGACAAGGAACAAAGACTAGCAGCAATCAGTTCCGCTTACGTGGAAGCAAGGGGGTAGACGCGCCGTAAGCCGTTCGGCTGATAGCGCGTCATCCTGACTAAACACTGCTTTTTCAACATCCCGCTAACGCGGCTCACCGCGTGGAAACATAACATCGATTAGCTCCGAAGCGTCCATTTTCCGGTTAATTTTAGGACTTGCCCAACGTCTGAATCGTGAAGGAACAGCTTCAGGCGTAGGAATAATATCTCGATAGAAATTTTTCATCCGTGAATCACATATATTCGCAAGCTGGCCATTACCGATTGCTTCGCAAAGCTCCTTGAATTCCGAGAAAAAAATATTGACCTGCGCTGCAAGCCAATCTCGTTGATGCTTGATCTTCGTGTAAACCCAGTAACCACTAAACTCGGCATCGTTGAATGGCAGATTTTTGCCACCCTGCAAGATTACATGATTATCAGCAACGACACGAATTTGAGCGATTTGAATAATCCTATAGTAATCGTGGAGAACAAGGCGCAACGCGTCGCTATCCATTTTCGTCGGATCTTTCATAATAATTTCCACAAGCTCGTCGGAAAACCACGCAAATGAGGTAAGATCTTCGACGTCTGCATGACGAATCTGCTCGATGAGGAATTCGGTGTAGTGTTTTATGTAAATTTCTAACGCAGCGTGAGCCAAGCGGTCGCGTTCTTCGGGACGAAAATGAATAATATAGTTAAGCGCTGCCTGATTCCCTGAAAATCTAATAAAATGATTTGGCTTGACACGAACATCCGGATCCGTCACTCCAATAATCGTAATGTCTTGTGCTGCATATGGATTGAGATCAACGTCTGAATACATGGCGACCCGGCTAGGCGATACCGCGAGCGCCTTCAGATATGAGCAGCATAATTCGGGATCGTCGCTCGATATTACCCATTGTAAAATAGCTACGTGAAACCGTTTCGCTTCCCAAGTATCTAATCCACCGACGCGCAAGAACTTTGATTTCAGAAAGAGGAATGCATACTCGCGAGCCATGCCGGTGCCGTGTATTTTATCGTAGTGCGCTACCGCCTTGAATCCGTCTATCTGATTCTGCCTGAACGCGGTTAACATCCGAAAGTCATGATCTGCTACTAACTCTGGATAAGCAGGTCCATAGCAATCCAGAAGAAGTGGAAAAGAATCCTTTATTATAACGACATCATGCAAATAACGCCGAAGCGCTTCAATATCGAATGTACTTGCTTTCGTAGCCCAATTCTCCAGCTCACCGTTCCACGCAGAGCGTAATTCCAAGTCGCGCGACTCACTTGAGAACTGTGGTCGCTGGAGAAACAGAGAGGGCGTGGCCGAGCGTAACATTGCAAGTGTCACGACTGATTCTCCGAGAAGCGAGGTCTTCGTAATATCGTAAGAATCTTGCTTGTCGCCAAAGAAAACTGTCGATTCGGCTATCGGGAATCCGATTGCATCTGCATGAGAATAAGGCTTTCCATTATTGCCCGTCGACGGCTGCCCCCAAGTCGGAAACGCCGAGTTGATCTTCCTACCAGTGACCTGGACTCTAACCTTCATTGCTGTAAAGGGATCATCAAGCAGGGCATAGCCAATCTTTAGTCCGTCGTCAGACTCCTTCTCTACAAGATGGAAAAGAGCTTCATCGATAATCGACACTATTTTGCTGGCTGATACTCCCTTTGGAAAGAGCGTCTTCCACAGATACCCCGATTTGTAGTGGACGTCGGCGGACATGGTAAGTTTCGCAGCATTCGACTGGAAAAGTTCCCGCGGAATTTTTAGCAAAATCACCCCATTTTGCAACTCTCGCGCAAAATACCAGAGCGTATCCCTGTCACCTCGGAATATAGTTCCGTGGACAACCTCCTTCCGGAGATCTTTGAACGACTGCCACCCTTCCGACGTGTGCAGCCCACCTTTGAGAACCTTCCGTACTTCAGTCGGATGCCCTTCCCGTCGGATAACCTGATCGGCGCGATCTCCATTCAGAATATGTTCGAGTCCAGCCGCGTCTAACGTGTACTCATCGTTAGGACCTAGTCTGTAGTTTCCTTTCGAATCCGGGAGAATAAGCCTCATCTTGTATACCGGAGCCTGCGGCGGCTGGGGCTTTCTTGGTGAAGACGGTCGCAGGGACGCTTTGACTTCTACGTGCCTAATTGTTTTTCGGCGAGAGATTTTGGCCATCGATCGTACGTGTTGGTAAACATAGAGCTCCACAGGTGCCTTTGCAAGGTGGCACCCAAGCCTTGGGCATGACGCCGTTTGACTACCAGCGCGAGCGGTGGGAACACTTATACCTAATCCGTGCGTTTGTATGTAGGCAATGCTTGCGCCCAACACACTCGTTGCCGGTCTCGAGCACTCACTACGTGTCAGACTACATCGAGCGGGCCATTCTTCGCCGGCGCCAGCATCGTTTCGCCCAAGACTATCTCTTCGAAAGGAACATTGAAGACGTGGTGAGCGAGTCGGGTATGGACCTCCGCCAGAAACGATTCCAGCGTTGCAGGATCGGTGATCTGGTCATTCGGGCCAATACTATGCTTCTGAGACACGGCATCGACAATCCGCCCGATCTCCCGCTCCATTCCATCTTTTTGGGCCCTGGCCAGGGCGGCGGCCAGGCGTGCACGCGAATGTGTGACATCGAAGTCTGGGGTCTCCAGCCACGATTGTGGGATATCAACCTCATCCGCAATGCTATCCGACCAGGTGGCGGGATTCAGCGGGTCAGAGACCAAAGCGATTCTTATGTTTGGCGAACCGCCCGATTCGGCCAAGACGAAACGCCAAGAGATTATGTTGTAAAGGGTGAAGTGACCAATGACCCGCCCATTTTCATCGCTGCCAACATAGATAAGGTTGAAGAATTCTCCGTAGCGCGTTTTGAGAGTATCAGCGTGAATCAGCGGCCTTGAATCAAGGAGTACCAGAGCGGAATCCGAGGCTGATTGTCCTGCCTCGTCGTCGGCAATTTTCGCGACATGTTCGCGCGCGACCATGTACGGTGATGATCTCAGCTCGTCATTGTTCACACGCGTGGCCCACAATACGAGACAGGCCTTGAGAAAGGAAGCACACTCGTATGCCCCGCCGAGAGGCATGGCAAAGTGCACGGTGCCCGGTCTACGCGAAGTGACCGTCGCCGAGGCTGCCGCGAGTTTCGTGCGCACATTATCTTCTGTGGTGTGCATCTGGGCAGCGATATGCGGAATGCAAGATTCAAGCTCCTCTCGCGATTGCGCGGTGATCTTGAGATTGAATTGCCCATTGCCGAGCGGGGTGACGACGAAAGGTTTTCCGACTAACGTCGGTGACCCATCACTGTTGATCCTTATGGTTTCGACACCCGCCTGGATGTGCCCCAAACCCGGGGCGGACTTACCGGTGCCCGACTCCAGTTGCAGCTGGTTCCGGAGGATGGCGATCTGGTCGCCCACTGCCGAGTCGATCGTGCCACCAAATTTCTGGTTGCATGCAGAACAGATAACACGCCTCGTCGTTTTCCTGCCGCCAAGCGCATTTAGCAGAATATGCTCGGGCTTGGTCTGCACGTTCAGCTCGTTGGGACAAAATATACAAGTGGACATGAGAAGGAAATTTGATAAAGGCGTGTTGTAGTCGACAATTGTATCCGCCGACTCCTTTCTACTGAAGTCGAACCAGACCGGTACCGTGGTAAACGCCGTTCAAGAATCTGAGCGACACAGTCCGCACCAAATGTCATGGACATCGTGTTGCGGCGGTTGGCCGGGCGTCATCTCGGGTAAGAAGCTCGCCGCGCGATGACGAAGCCCTGCTGACGTGCTATCACCGTCGACTCCAGCGAGGCCCTCGCCTGCCCTGCCGCGCCTAGCCGTTCTTGCATCAGCTGGCCCATTCACGCAGTAGTAGCACGTCCAGCGTCCACCAGAAACTGATCTGGTGCCTGAAAACCGTCTCTATAAAGGAACCACCCTTTCACATTGCGACTTCCTGGAGATCCCATGCACAAACCTGCTCCTGCCGCGTCTACCCGCTGTCCGCACGTCGACATCAAGCTACTTCGCGAACTGGACACGACGCTGGTGAACGAGGTCCACTAACGGGTAGTCAGGAAGCCACTGAAGAACGATTGCGCATTTGCGTCTAGCGTCGCAAGATCATAACCACCCTCCTGAACGATGACTGACGGCAATCCAATGTTGCCTAGCGCCTCGCCAAGCTTGCCGAATCCTTCCGTTGTCACGGCGACCATTGACTGAGGGTCATTTTCGTAGATGTCGAATCCTAGCGCGATGACTAGCGCGTCCGCCTGAAACTGGCTCACGACGCTCAGCGCTTTGTCGAGCTGATCGAAGAAAACTGATTCGGGTGAGTGATGGGGCATCGGAAAATTCGCGTTGTAGCCATGCCCTTCATTTGCTCCGCGTTCATCGTCAAATCCGGCCACGACCGGGTAGAAGTTCGTCGGATCGCCGTGGATGGACACGTACAGCACATCGCTGCGGTTGTAAAAGATTTCCTGCACTCCCTGGCCGTGGTGCATGTCGGTGTCGAGGATCGCCACCCGTGCATATTGCTTGCGCAATATCTCCGCTGCGACCGCTGCATTATTGATGTAGCAAAATCCACCCGCCGCTTCGGCGCGTGCGTGGTGACCAGGAGGACGTGAGAGCGCATACGTTTCGTGCGCACCTTCGAGAACGGCCTGCGCCGCGGCTGCAGCACATTGCGCAGACCAGTAGGCCGACTCATATGTGTGTGGGCCGACAGGACAACTTCCGTCTGCAAGATAGCGACCGGCTTTCCCGAGTATTCCGCGCAACGGATTGCCTTCGCGAATGAACACGTTGGACATGACCTCATCCCCCAGTCCGCGCCGGCGTCTTTCCAATCTCGGTGCGCCGATTCGAGGAATGCCAGGTAAGCTTCGCCATGAGCGGCGGTCAAAACCGATGTTCCGAAATCGGCCGGCTCACGGACCTCGAACTGCATCGCGCGGACGGCTTGTAGCAAACGAACGGCACGCTCCGGAATCTCTTGTGGCTCACGCATTTGGCCACGCGAGAAGTAGGCTCGCGGATGCCCGTTTGATGGCAGGCTCATGCATGCGGCCTGCCCCAATTACCAGCAAGCGCTGTGCGCCAAGGTGCACGGCCGGTGCAAGCGGCGCGCTCTGGCGCATCGAGCCGTCCCCGTACCAGCCTCCGTAGTCGTCATGCTTGATGTGGCAGGCGGGAAAAATAAAGGGGATGGCCGAAGAGGCCAGCAAGTGGTCGTGGTTCAACTGCGAGGGAACACCATGTCGCTGGGTGCGCATCCAAGGCGTGATCGCCTCGCGGGCGTGGTAGAAGGTCACGTGCTCGCCGGTACTATAACTGGAGGCCGTGAGCGCCAGCGCATGTAGATGGCCGGCCGCCAGCATATCGGGCAGACGCTCCATGGGGACGAGACGCCGCACCAACTCGGCAAGCGGTGCATTGTTGAGCAAGGACCGGGGCTTGACGCGCTGCCAGTGCGCCAGTACCCAACCCAGCGACAGCACGGTGAGCCACTGGGCTCCGCTACACATCAATCCGAGCGAGTCTGTCCGGTACACCTGCTCAGCATGAACATTGCTCCACACCTGGCACAGCAAGCCGACCGCATCACTGAAAGCGTCAGCACGACAAGCCAGTGCTGCACTGTTGATGGCACCCGCCGAGGTGCCAATGAAGATATCAAACGGATTGGCGCGCGCTCCGGCTGAACCTGGTGCATCGCGCCGCAGGCAGTCCAACGCCTTTAGAACGCCAACCTGGTAGGCAGCGCGGGCGCCGCCGCCACTAAGCACCAAGGCGGTTAGGGGAGTGTTCATCATGTTGAAGATATCCCAAGGTTATAAACGACATCTCCGATAGGGTCCCGATGTGCGTACATTCGAATTCATTGGCGGTTGCACACTGGTGCGTAGTTCGGCCGCCCTGTCCTGCTCGATGCCCGTGCGTCCTCTGTAGTCAAAGTAGTTCCGACCGCTTGATGTGACGGACACCACCTTGAACAATCCAAGGCCGTTGACGATGCAGCCGTTAAACGACTCCTGCGAAGTACCGGAGATTCCGATTCCCTGATGGCGTACCCGGGCAAGAAGGCCGTGGTTGGATTGCAGAAAATTTCTGCGATGGGATCGGCGACGGTTGCCTGCCCTGCTCGCGACCGCGTGTAGTCGCGCTACCCACTGACCTCACCTGATTCGGCATTGAGGCGCCTGTCGAGTTTCTCCAGAAGCTCTGATTGCATTTCGTGCATCCACCGCTAATCGTCCGCGATGATGTCAGACCGCAGCGCCGTCACAAGGCAATGCATCAGTAGAACATCCGCGAAAAATCCGATTCCGGCCCACGCAATCGCCATGGCGACCTCCCGGGGCGACAAGCCCCCTTTTACCCTCTTGCTTGCCGAGCAGGCCCACCGCAGGACGGCACCATGCGGGGAGCGCACGCCGGGACGGAACCGCCGCCTCACAGCGTAGTCGGCGAAGGCTGGCGGTTGGACGTCCCGATGGAACCGTTTTTTCATGTCACGAGATATGGATGCTCCGTCAATTGCCCGTCGCCCGCCTCGATACTTTCGGGCACGGCACTCGCAAGAATCATTTCATCGGCGTTCGGCGAAGCCTGACTCCGCTTGGGTTTGAACACCGGGTCGCCCTTGCGGATCTCTGCCCCGCTGAACGCGCATCGCCCCGATGTGGGAGCTGCGACCATGCGCCATTCTTGCTCGCCGCAGTGGCCACGACACGCGTCGCTCCAGTCGACCACTAGGCGGTCGGTCTTCGGCCGTTCGAGCAGCGAAATGCGACACTCCTTCACAAAACACTGCGTGCTCTCTGTGTTCCCTTCACACATCACTGATCCCCGTCGGGTCGGGTTATGTCGCGATAAGTTCGGCAAGGCGATAAAAATTCCTAGATGATAAGGATTCCTTATGCAATCAGTGCCTTTTTCATATCACGCGTCACTTCGGGAAAATGTCCACCGGGATTTGACTCCTGCACCCTTATCCCGACACCGCCGGGCGCGGCGGATCTCCCGCACGTTCTATCCAGCCGCCACCCAGCTCTCGATACAAGTCCACGAGGTTTGTCGCCCGATTCAACCGCGCCGAAATCAGCAATTGCTGCGCGGTGTACAAATCGTCCTGCGCAGTCAGCACCGGAAGATAGCTGTCCACGCCATTGCGATAGCGCAGATCCGACAGTTCCAGCCGGCGCGCCTGCGACTTGGTGAACGATTCGAGCGCTGCAATCTGCTGATCGTACGTCCCGCGCGCAGCCAGACCATCCGCCACTTCGCGGAACGCGGTCTGAATCGTCTTCTCGTAGTTCGCGATTTCGATGCGCTTCTGGATCTGAGCCAGATCCAGGTTGGCCAGATTCGTCCCGCCGTCGAAGATGGGAATCGAGATCTGCGGTGCGAACGACCAAGCTGCCGAACCCGGCTTGAACAAAGAGCCGAGCGTCGGCGACAAGGTCCCCAAGCTACCCGTCAGCGAAATCTTCGGGAAAAACGCCGCACGCGCCGCACCGATGTTCGCGTTCGCCGCGAGCAACGAATGCTCCGCCGACGCAATATCCGGACGCCGCGCAAGCAGGTCCGAAGGCAGCCCGGCGGGGATATCGGTGAGCAGGTTCTGACTGTCGAGAGGCAAACCGGCCGGCAGATCGGCAGGCAACGGTTCGCCGACCAAGAGCACGAGCGCATTCTCGGCCTGCGCCCGTAGACGCATTTGCGACTGCAGATTGGCAGTGGCCTGTTGCTGAACGCCCTGAGCCTGACGAACATCGAGTTCGGTACCCACGCCGTTATCGAATTCCAGCTTCGTGATCCGGTACGACTCATCCGCCGTCTTCAGCGTATTGCGCGTAACGGTAAGCAAATCGTCATCCGAGAGCATGGTCAGGTACTGGTCGGCGACGAGCGGCTCACTCGATATCTTAGAGGGCCCGACGGAGCCTAAAGGCGAAGACCTACCTGTTGCCGAGGAACTGAGATTCTGAAACCCCATGTTGCAATTTGTGTCCGCCGTAGCAGTGACTTGTTCCTGCGGCGATACGGGTTCTCAAGATGTTTGTCGGTTTAACCTCATTGCGCGGACGGGCGTGGCATTGAGTTCTCGTTGCCAAAAGCACTTCAAACTGACAATCCGCTCGGCAGCTCGAACCGAGTCAACAGGCCGCAGCCCGTCTGCGTTAAGTCGCAGCGGCACTCGGCCAGTTATCGCGATGTTGTGATGCAACGAAAATCGACCGCGCGCTTTCACCTCGTTGAGCGGTGTCACCTAGGGTAGCTCCGCCGAAATACGACATTTGCCAAAGCGAAACAAGTGGTGACTTTCTTGAACGCGCGCCGCGGTATTGGAATACTCCACTTCCCAATACCGCATCGATATGGTCAACAAAATCCGGGTGATTCCAGGCATTCTCCCAGTATTCCTCCCCTCTCGCCGAAAACATGTTCGCCCGCATATCTGCCACAGGGGCGAGCTGCAGGCCCCAGTGATACCAAGCTAGACCTCGGGCGATGAATGTGCTCAATTTCGCGAGTTTGTCGCCGTCGAACGGCAGCGTCATGCCTTCTTGCCACCCTGTTTCGAGATTCCAGAAAAAGCGCGGACGGGAGCCATTAGCCAGTGCCGCCCGCAGCGCGTCGTTCTTCGACAGCCGAGGTTTCACTTGATTGAGAATCATGTCACCCACGCCCTTCTGCAAGCCACCCATCGGCATCACCGATAGTATGTAGAGCTCCAGTTGCGATTTAGCGTTATTGCATGCCTCACACGCCGGAACCTTCGGTTGATTTCCGCGATCGGCCACTCCGAAAAACTGTCGCGCGATCACATGGTCGGCTGTACTCGACGTTTTTTCGAGACCGCAATATACACAGGTCTTGCCGCGATATTTCTTGCTCATGTGTATCGACTCGCATCTCGTGTAATGGTCGGCGCTCCACCGCGGCATCGTGATGGCGCCGCAGTCGCGCCCGGCTACGCGTCAGGCGCCCTGCATTTTCCGAAGAACCGCAGCTTGAGCTATCAGTATGCCCCTCAGCAGCCCACCGCAATCGTCAGTGTCCGCCTCCCCGCGACTGAAAATAAGCATGCCGTTCCTGGCCTCCACGACGATGGTCGAGGCGTTTTCCTGTGGCAATGGGGGCGCCGGAGATGTTTCGGTCCTAACGACGCCATGTGCATCCGCCCTTCTGGTTTGCTCACGATGCCCTCGGGGCAGGCGCCGCACTGATCAGAATATGGCATTGCAGTCGCGAGCTCCCGGTCTTGAGCGGTGACGACGCAAGCCAGAATACGCTTCTTTAAGCTTGCGTGGCATCTCTTTGCGGCAACAGTTCTTGCGAAAGCGTGTTAAACATTTGGTCTGCACCCCATGCCTGAGCAGCGGTGAACGCCAATTGCCTTTTCTGCAAGCTAGTCAACGCTGCAACTGGCTTGTATGCGATGTCGTGTCCTGCTTCACTCCACGCGTGTTGGAACAGCGTCTTTATCTGAAGCTCAAAAAACTTCGGCATTAGTTTCGCCTCTGCTTCTTCGTTCGGATACACGTCATCCGGCACAGCCAGAATATAGTGCTTACCTACGTAACCGAACTCGCTCTCGGAGTCTGGCAAAACGTCTCGGGCCTCGATCGGAAAAAAATATTTATCGATGACAGACGACACTGCGGCGACATCGTCAAGATAGAAAGTAATTACGCGGGCGCCAATCTGATCCTGAATTTGCTGAAACGGCCGCTGATATTTCCTGACCTCACCGGACAGTTTCGTAGCTTTAGCAAAGAACCGGTCCGGACTCTTTGCTCGAGCCGAAACTCTATCGATCCGAGGCAGATCTCTGATTGCGTCGGTCAAAAAATCGCCAAGGCGCCCCGCCAGGGGTGCAAGGACGCGCTCGTATCGCATACGGTACTCGGCGAGTAACTCATCGTCCGTCACTTAGACCTCCTCAGCCGTTCATCGATAATCTTGCCGGAAGTCGAGTAGGTAACGACCGATGGATCATCGTCCGAGACAGCTTCCTCGAAACAATCTTCGAATTTGGAAACTTGCGCGGACAGCATCGCACCATTGTCCAACTCGACCGACTTATACGCAATGTGGCGGCCGAACTCACCGTGGTCAAATCTGAACTTGCTCTGCAATGTCCGAGCAGGATTCACCGCCGACGTTACAGCCCTCTTCGAAGCCTCCGACAAATTCAAGACATCGCAAAATTCCGCGATCGTCATGACGCGCCGACCGTTGATATTCCTTGCAAGTTGCGCCGCCATGGATATTTCATGGCGCACTTCAGCACTGTTAGTACTCGAAAGCGCTTGACGCAAAGCCATAGCAAGGCGCTTTGTTCCTTGCGCCGAGGTCGACCTAAAATCCGACTTCAGAAAGTCTACGATCCAATAGTCTGCGACCGCCTTCGCACCACTATTGATCTGCCGATCTACCGCATGTCCGCTCCACAAATCGTCGCCGTCGTCCCCACCTTTATACATCACGGCTTTATAGGCATGCGAACTCTTTAGGAACACCTGCTCCACGAACGACACGGTCAAGGCTCCCTGCGCTTTTTCCGCCACGACGCCCTCATCTGCCGGGAATCTGGCAATGACGACTTTGTGGTCGTCAGGTTTGCCCAAGCAGACAAACAACAGTGCCATCCCGGATTGACCGCCGGTCGCGCGCTGAAGGCGATTGGCTAAACTTGAAGCGGCATCCATCCGCCGGGTAGTCAGTATGCGCATGATTTCTGAGCGCGCACCGTTTTGTTGCTCCCCGTCCTCCGGCACAAACATGATTGGTATGTTGCACTCTCCCTCGGCTTGACTGTAGATGCCGTCAAGCATGCGACAGAGCTTCCCGTCATTTATCGGAATCTCCGTGCCGGTGACATCAGCTACGTCAGGCCGATTTTTACCAGGATAAGTCAAAAAACTGAATACCCTCGCGATCTCCATGCCGCCCCCGTTACTTTCTTATGAAGAACGTAATCGTCTACCCTGGGCGAATTTTTGGCAATAAGTACCGAACTCTACGCATCGAGTAAATTTTGGTCACCTCCATGCGAAGTTACGCGCGGAAGGCGCAGCGGGCGGGTTAGCGCCTCGAATACGGATACGTGGTCAATGCACCGTTACGGCACAAATTGCCGCGATCTCTGCGGCTATGCCGTTTGTATAGCACTTTGCGGCGCTGATATCCGAACGCTCGAACCCCTCTTCGCCTGTTTCGCCGCGACGAAGTTACCGTCAATCAGTCTGACGGCAAATTTGGGTTGTACCCCTGCAACAACAGCTGGCATTGCTCGCGGAAAATCGTCCGGGATTTTTGTGATGGGTCGTCCCTGAATCCGACCTGGTTATTGTCCCCGGTCTGCGAATCCAGATAACCTCAAATCAACACTTCTACGTCCGAGAGAACGGGCGAAAGCGACAACTGAACGTCCCCGAGATTCGTGGCTCTTCCTGTGCTCGAATCTACAAGGCACATTAAGTACCTGACTTTCAGACTGAACCCTCGGGGCGACTATGTGGTAGGGCGCCACATCAACTAGTTCCGGCGCGCGACTTGTCGGTCACCTCCCTCCGACGTAATCGGCGCTCGGCACCATGAACGTCGGTTCTATCGGTATATGCGGCAGCGCGCGCTGCCTGATCTGAGCCGGACGATTCCCAGTGCACACGTCAATGAAGACGAAGTCCCCCATTCATTCCGCACGATCGAGAAGAAAAGAATGAAGAAACTCTCGAGTGCCGGGGAGGATTGATAGAACCCGGTGGCCTGCGCCAGACGCTGGAGCCGCCTGCGCCTGCATCAGCTCCTCCTGGTCAGCAGGCCGCGCAGCGGTAACAAAATGACCGATTGCGAATGCATATGCTCACGTAAGCATATCCTCATCATGATTGAGGATATCCTCCAGTGAGGATATCTTTACTTGAGAGTAGTCAGGGTATGCTTAATTGAGGGAAGAAGGATATGCCTTCGGCCCCGCCAGTCAAAACTGGCGTTCCTTCAACCATTCGTACTCAATGGTTCCGATAGACGTTCGGATCGCGGCTCTGTCTTCGCCACCGCGCTGGACTTTCTCAATCCTACCCCGTGGTAGTCCAGTTGTCCCTAGCGTGCCACCGGTCAGACCCGTCCACGCTAGCGGTCACTGGCCGAAGTCTTTTCAATCGAAAAGTTGGCTCTTACGTCGGTCGGCTCGTGCTCGGCGACGCTGTGACATGGCATGTATAGCACTAAATCGAGCATCACGGCGATCAAACTAACTCGGCGAAAACAACAAAAAATGCTCTCTTCAAAATCTCTGTTGCTAGTGCAGAATTTCTTAAAAGATGCCGAAAAATTCGTGGTTGTGCTGAACCAACACTAATGCTCGCAGCAGCTTGGTATTCATCGACGGCGTGTGAGGAGAAAGCATCCCGGCAGTTAACAACGGCATCCGATCACTCGGCGTCGCAGTTAACTTCAATGGCGACTCTCAACGTCCGGGAAACTGAAAAACCGAAAACCGAAAAGCGATTGCGTGCACAACGTCATTTGACGCGACCTTGCAAAAATAAGGCTAATTTCCTACATTGATTCTTACGCTCGATTGAGCGGACGCGCATCTGACATCTGTCGCCGGAACCTTGAAATTCCGTCGGACCCCTTTTTATGAGAGGGTAGTCTGCACGGAGGTCGGGATGCTACAGGTGCGTAAGGTAGTCGAAGACGTGCTGAAACGGCTATTCGCCATCAGCCGCGTCGCACTCGTCAGATATAGGCGCGGAATCTCCATCTATGGCGGCCAGGCATGCCAGCAGAAATGCGGCAGTAAACCGTTTCCGGTTTATCTTCCGATTGATCTGGCCGGCAGTCTCCGTAATCCCGAGTCTTTCAAGACGAAGGGCGAGCCCCTTGTAACTGAGCCCTCGCTTAATCATCGCCGAAACGATGACGTCTCTCGCCCTGCTTTCCCACTCGCCGTACGCCGCCTCGCCGAGCGCGCGATCAGTAGTCGCCATCTAAAGACTTCCTTCCTTCTTGCTCAGCCAAAGCGCCTGCTGCGCTGCTTGACCAATTTTCCCACAACACAGATCGGTCGTATACGACCGATTGCGCGTTCATGGACCTCGCGCATTCCTACACGTCTATATCTCACCATTTTTGTGTAGGACGACATGCTGGACAAGGCCCAACTCACCGATTTGTTCGACCGGCTCGGCACACCCGCCGCCGGGCGGGAGCTCATTCTCAACGCACGGATTCAGTCGCCAGTCCGGCAGGTGATGTCGCGCGGAGGGAATGTCATCACCATCCTGGCCAGCCGGAAAATGGAATGTGAGATTCGCACTGAAAGCCGGCACATCGAATTCGCCGTCGCCGTGACCAAAGAGCATTCCGCAGACGTGCTTGAGTACTACGCACAGCCGTGTGAACTCAAGCTAAAACTGCTGAACGACGCCACCGGTGAAATCCGGACTGTCGCGCACATCCCCGACTATCTCACCATCGCCAACGACGGCTTCACCCTGGAGGAGTGGAAATCCGAGGCTAAACTGGACCGCTTGGCCGAGAAATATCCCTACCGCTATGTGAAGGAGAACAACGGCCAATGGTACGCGCCGCAAATCGAAAAGCAGGTTGCGGAGCTTGGAATCCGCTACAGACTCTGCAGCGAGGAGTTGATCCCGCGCCGGCGAGTTGAGAATCTTCTATATCTAGCCGACTATTTCCTCCCGGGCGCCGAACCGTGCTCCGAAGACACGCTCATCCGATTGAGCACCGCACTTCGGGAACATGGTTCGCTGTCTTTCTTTGAACTACTCGCATCTCCTTACAAGTTCAACGCTGACTTTCTTAATCAGGCGATTGCGGACAACCTCGCAGTCACCGACCTCGATCACGAATCGCTAGCGGAAAAGCGGCAATTCCGACTGTATCGGGATACAGCGTTGCGTGACTTCACGAAGGCCGCCGTACGCTCGGCGGGCCTACCGGGCGAAGACAGCTTCGCATTGAATATCGCCGAAGGCTCAAAATTTCTGTTCGAAGGCCAAGAGCTAACAATGGTCATCGTTGGCGAGGAATTCGTTGTTTGCAACAGGCAGGACGGTTCCAACCTTCAGTTGACTCGGGAATGGATTGAAAACGCTCACGAAAACAAACAGATCAGGGCTGCAAACGGAGAAGAAAAAGCATCCACCGATTTAAGCCGCTTCTCGAAAGAGGACCTTGATCTTGCACTTAGACGCCAGGCGCTTCTCGAATCGCCGTCCGGAGAGTTGAACGTTTCGCCGCGAACAATGCGACGGTGGGTGGCTCGGAAGTTAGTCGCCCTTGCAAACGGCGACAACGAAATACTGGCGTTGGTTCCACATACCGCAGCGAGGGGCAATCGAACACCGCGCCTAAGTGCACAGCAAATTCAAATGATGGACCACGTCATCGACACCGAGTGGCGTAATAGCGCCGCCATCAACTTTAGAGCGTGCTACCGGATGATGGAAGTCGCGTTCGCCGAAGCTGGTGAGACGCCGCCGTCATATCCCACTTTGATCGCCCGAATCAAGGCCCTCAAGACGAACGACGACGTGCGAACGCGTCAAGGTAAGCGAATTGCCTATCAAGAAAACACGTTTATCGATGTTCTGTACTACGACAGTCCAGCACACGGCAGTCGGCCGCTCCAGTACGTCCACATCGATCATACGCAACTCGATATCGAAGTGGTCTCGAGCAAAACGGGCAAGCCGTTCGGGCGCCCGTGGCTGTCTTTGGCAATCGATGCCTGGTCCAGACGCATCGTAGCGATTTACCTCACCTTCGATTCGCCGTCATATTGCTCATCGATGATGGTCGTTCGGGACATAGTACGGCGATTTGGTCGACTTCCGGAATTCATAGTCGTCGATAACGGGAGCGACTTCTTATCTGATGCCTTTAAGTCCTTTCTGCGAGCGATGGGTACGCATTTGCGTTTCCGCCCAGTTGGTAATCCCAGGCATGGCGCAGTATTGGAGCGATTGTTTGGTCGCCTGAATACCGAATACATCCACAATCTCGACGGAAACACCAAAGCGACGAAGAACGTGCGTATGGTCACCGGATCGCATTTGCCCAAGAAACTGGCCGAATGGACACTCCGCGACCTCTACTACGGCATCCAGCATTGGGCTTTCGAATTTTACGATCAGCAGCAGCATCCGGCGCTCGACGAGTCTCCGAAGGAAGCATTCCTGCGTGGGGTGCGCGAGAACGGGAAAAGAGCACAACGACGGATCATCTTCAACCAAGATTTTCTTATTGCAACGTGCCCGCCGGTAGACCGCTCCGGCGTCAGGCAAATCCACGCCCAACGTGGTGTCAAGGTAGACAACCGGTTCTATTGGAATGACGTCTTTAAAACCGCGAAGATTGCGGGAGAAAGTTTACCCGTCCGATACGACCCATGGGATGCGTCCTCTGTCTACGTTCGACTGAAGGACAGATGGATTCGCGCTATTTGCAGAAACCTTCACGGTCTTGGACAGTTGACGGACGTGGAGCAGCGCGCGCTCACGGCCGAGTTCAATCACCGTAGCAACACGGTTGCAGGTGATGAAAAGTCCGCACAACGGCTTCGAGAGTTCATGCAGGTCTTCAAGCCGAAGGGCGCCCTCGCAGTCGAGTTCGAGCGTCAGTCCGAAAACAAGAGCCTCTACAACGATCTACGGTTCGCAAGCATCGAACCCGTTCTCGCGATGCGCCGTGGCGATCTCATCGAGCCCGTGCCCACGCCTTCGAAACCCGCGGCGCCGCCAGACTCAGCGACAGTTCCCGATTCCACAGTTCTGCCGACACCCGAAGTGTCTGGCAATCGTTCCAATGTCAAAGACTTCGACGATTTCGAAGACTTTTGAGGTGTCGAAATGCAAACAGATAAACGGATTCTCCAGCATCGTGCAGGCGAAAACATTCATGCCTTATCGTCCAAACGGATCAAGCACACCCGCGTGGGTGACATCATGACGGAGCTCGACACTCTTATCTATCCAGGAAGCCAGGACAGCATTCTGCTCGTATGCGGTCCCGCCGGAGCGGGCAAGACGACACTGGCAAAGCATATGGTCAACGCTGCGCTAGAGAGGGCGCGCACAGCAATGGAAATGAATCAGGGAGTCATTCCGGCGATCTACGTTGAGGCACCGTCGTCAGGTGAAAATAACTTCTCCTGGCGCTTGTTTTATCAGCGCATCCTCGCCCAACTTGGCGATGACCTAGACTCTCCAAAAATGGCGTACGGAGTCGATCCCGAGTCAGGTCGCGCGATCAGGCCTCGAGGATCAGTCGGCAACACTCTTGCTGCGTTGCGTGCTGCTGTAGAGCGAGGCCTTAAAGCGCGCCAAGTCGAATTTCTTGTTATCGACGAAGCCGCTCACATCATCCGCCAAACGCGAGGTCGTGGCCGACTGGAGATTCAGCTCGATACACTGAAGTCTCTAGCCAACAACAGCGACACCCAGATGATCATGATTGGGTCTTACGACCTCTATCAGTTGGTCTCACTTTCGGGTCAACTCGCACGCCGGACGCACGTACTTCACTTCGAGCGGTACAGAGAAGACCGGCCGGAAGATGTCCAGGCATTTGATCGTTGCGTTCTTGCATTTGAAAAAACCCTGCCAGACCTTTGGGGCGGCCAACTTTCGCGCCACTCGGCGGCGCTCCTCCACAATACGCTGGGATGCATCGGAACGCTCAGCGGCGTGCTAAAGCGGGCAGCGAAGCTAGCAGAGGCAGGTGGAGCTTGGTCGTCGGAGCATTTGGAGCGAGCACTGCTCACCGAAGCGCAACGAGAGCGCATCCTTGATGAAATACTCGACGGCGAGTCTGCTATTGAGCCAAGTCTGATGCGGGTTTTATCCGCGACGAGACGGCACGAATCCAAGTCAAAAGGAAGGACCGTATGAACGACACTGTCCGCATTCGACGATCCTTGCTTCATGCCCTGGAACCCATTGCGGTAGGAACACCGGACGCCGAGAGCCTCCTAAGCTATATCTATCGTCTGGCGATGTCACATTGCGTGTCTGTGCGAGAACTGATAAACAGAGTCACGGAAAGAATGGGCTGGGAGCAGCGAGCCAGATACTCGGTTCAATGGCACAACTTCAATCCGCATTCGACAGGTGAAGTTGCTGAAAAATGGTCGAGCGGATTGTCTGCATTGACGAGCGTCGAGCGGCTCGATAAGTTGACTCTGCTGCCATGGCGCAAAGTCATTTCACAACAAGGGCTTACTGCCAAACCATCCCGTTGGTGTTCGCAGTGTTTCGCCCAAGATCGCTCGGACGGCCGCGACCCATATTTTAGACTCGCGTGGGATCTTGGTGACGTCGACGTTTGTCCAAGGCACGCGACGAGACTTACAGATGTTTGCCCCGACTGTGGTCGCACCAATGTCCGTAACACTATGACGTATGTGGTCCCTGGATGGTGTTCCTCCTGCGGTGCATTTTTGGGTGATGCAAAAGACCTCACGTTGGCAAACTCAGCCGACGTCTGGAAGTCGTCCCAGATCGGCTCCATGCTGGCAACACACGCGAGGCTCCATTCGGCCCTTGGCCCCGAACCCATGATAAGCGGCATTGTGCGACTCGTTTCAAATCTTGATGGCGGGAATAATGCGGCTTTCGCCCGCCGCATCGGTCTTGCCAAAACCACCGTTCACTATTGGCTACAACAAGGCGGCATTCCCTCCATGGCCGGCCATTTGCGCATTGCATCGCAAACCGGCGTGACGCTCGTGGAGCTATTGACCGGGCAAGTCGGAGACGAACCCAGGACATCAGCGGAGATTCCCGCATTGGCGACGCTTTTCCCTGATCGCAAGCAGCGAGCGTCACCACGGACTCATAACGTGGAGCAGATCAATATGCAACTCAAAGCATTAATCCGATCGAATGTCCCAGTTAGCGCGGCCGAAGCTGCGAGGCGACTGAATGTGCACCATCGCCAGCTGTACGTGTTTGCGGATCAAGCAGCCCGTTCGCTGTCCCATAAGTGGACACAGCATAGACAACATCGGGGCATAGAAAGCGCAGAAAGGGCAAGGAAGCTCATCGAGCCGGCTCTGAAAGCCATCGCAGCTGAAGGAAAGTCTGCGAATCTACGTCTCTTGATGCATCGAATCCCCGTTGGAACCCCTGGTATCTTAAAACACGCGATCGCTCTAATAAAAGAGGCAAAACTTAGTACAGGCTCGGATGAGCAAATCCACTCCGAAGACTAATCCCAAATAGATCATCGGTATCCGACGCTTTCGGAGATTTTTGGTTGCCGGAAGGGTTAGCGCTTACAGTTCGAGGAAGGTAGTAGCAAAATGACCATGCCTATTCGAGTCCTCCGTTCTGCTCTTAATCCGCTGCTTCCGCTTGGCGTCGGGGAGCGAGATACCGAGAGCCTGCATAGCTATTTTTTTCGATTAGCACTTTCTCACTGCGTTTCTGCCCCTGAGTTGAAACGGACTGTCACCGCAAAGATGAATTGGCAGATGCCGGGAAAATATCGCTGGAACGATTGCAACTTGAACGGCATGGGGAGTGCGGCCGAGCGCTGGTCTCAGGGACTATCGGAATTGACATGCATTGCGCATCTGGACATGCTTACGCTGCTTCCGTGGCGCAACGTGATCGCTCAAAAGAGCCTATCGTCCACATCGTCACGCTGGTGCTCGGTCTGTTTTGCACAGGATCGCGCGGATGGACGAACGCCGTACCTTCGACTTGCGTGGGATATCAGCGAAGTCACGGTTTGTCCGATACATGAGACACGGTTAACCAACGTCTGTCCAAATTGCGGGCGAAGCAATACAAGAAACAGCACTTCATATGTCGTACCTGGCTGGTGTTGTTCCTGTGGAGATTTTCTCGGGAACTTGGCCGGAGCAGTATCGGTGAGCGCCGCAGAAATTTGGAAGGCGTGTCAAATCGGAGCGATGCTTGCAGCACAATCCAGATTGTCTTCAACACCGACGCGCGACACTTTCATTAAAGGCCTTTTCAATCTTGTCATTTATCTCGATGATGGAAAAAGCGCGGTATTTGCGCGCCGCATTGGCCTCAACAGATCGACCGTGCATTATTGGCTCAAGGAAGGTGGCATTCCCACTATCGCGGCACATTTGCGTATCGCATCGCAAACAGGGCTATCGCTCCAATCCCTATTGACCGGTAAAACTACGGCAGCGCAATCCGCTCCAATCCCGCCGACACAGCTGACGACGCTCTTTCAAGGTCACCGAAAGCGCGCATCACCGAGAAGCCTTGATGTGGGCCAGATCAACGATCAGCTCGAGGCGTTTATCCAATCCGGTGCCTCGCTCAGTGTTGGAGAAGCTGCCCGACGATTGAACGTTCACCCCCGGCAGCTGTATGAGTTTGCGAACCGGAACGCTCGTATCATAGGACAAACGTGGAATCGTCAGCAAAGGAGCCGAGGCGAGGAGAGCCGCAAGAGGGCGGCCGGATTCATCGAAGCAGCCCTTCTCGAGATACTTGCCGAAGACAAAGGCGTGAGCTTGCGTGAGCTGAGGCGCCGTATTCCCAGGGATGTTCTCGGGAGCGTTCGCAATATTTTCACACTGCTCGAAGAGGTGAAAGCGAAACTCGGGACGAGATAGGGCCGTTCAGCATCCACGCTGAACGACGGAGGTCGTGTCAGTACGTTATCGCGTGCATGCGTCTCGGCGGCAAGGGTCGAATACTGCACTCAATTCCTGGCAAGCTGACAACACGTTGAGGTTGTGACCATCGGTAGACTGTAGTTAGTACGACTCTAAAACGGATCCACCATGAGTATCGAAGAGTTCTCGAACATCGAGCATCAAATGGTCCTCGACGCAGAGGAGCGTTACGGTGATTTTTTTACGACCACAAGGGAGATTTCTTTGCTCTTGTCCAACATCATGACGTGGCCTACCAAGGACTGTGACATCTTCATTCGGTTCTTTTCACAGATGAAGAAGTCTCACATGCTCAGTCTGATCGCCTTGGTTCGGCAACACCGTATTCAGGCGAAGATGACGCTAAGATACTTTTTGGAGTCGACCGTACATGCCGCATATTCACTGGTTCATGTCGATACCAACAACTATTTCGACGTAATCGGTGGCAAGAAACACGACCCTCAAAAGGCCTCCCGAGTGGCATATGTGTGGCTCGAAGATAGCTTTCGATCTCACTCCGATGAGATCAAGCGGATGAAAGATTCAATCAATCAGCAGACGGCGCACGCAAACGTTTACAACAGCTTCCACAACTTCCATTATGTTGGCGGCGAGAATGCCTCCATCTACACAAGCTTCTTCGACTTCGATGACGATCATTGGCTCAAGGTGGATCTCTGGGAGTGCGCGCAGGCCGGGTTGATTGCAACGGACCTTATCTTGGCCATCCGAAAGCAACATGGTGGCTTCTTCCCCTCTAGGGAGACGGACAAGCTACCGAAAATGATCGAGGCGGCCGACCGGCTGTTGACCCAACTCGGCGAGGGAGAGAAAGATCCGCAATGACCTGCGAGATCGCCAGTCGCATCCCGTCCCGCTATCGTGCAGACGAATTCATCAATCGCTTGGTCTCGATGGATATTGACGTCACTGGAGACCTGACTAGGAATGAGTCAGACGGAAAGCGGCATAGGTGTAAAGACGCGGCAAGAACTGACAATGGGGCACCGCGTCCGGAAGCGCCTTCGATCCGCAATTCGAACGTCGCTGGTGGAATTACTATGGCACGTCCGGAGGAGACAGAAAAATTCCGCAACGCAGTCTCAGTTACTTACACTCGATCGCCGGACGCCGCGAAACTTTCGCCACGGTCTAGGAACTGGTCTCCATCGCTTTGCCACGTTCATTGTAATCAATGTCGTAATCCGCCGATTCGTCAAATAGATTCCGGACGACGAAATCGTAACGCACTCTGGTCACGTCGATGACACGACTGGATTCTGCTACCCACGAAGCCGACGCAGGGTCGAAGAGGACAAGGTTGTCGCCGTCTCCTACCGTGCTTCTGAACAGTACTCCGTCGAACTCAAGCTGACGAAACACTTCAACGAGAAACTGGGTTACTGTGTAAGCGCTCCGGTTGCTCGGCGGAGCAGCTGTCGAAAAAACCTTCTCCATGGCAATAATGAGCTCCAGCATCTCCAGCTCTTGATCACTTTGCCAAAGCTTCGTAAGGTCGTGCGCTCTGAGGTCCACCACACGTTGTTCACGAGTCAATTCAAAACTGCCTAGCGACACTAGCTCACCCGGATGCGGGCGAATTTCAGCTGCTGCTGTCGCTGCATCGGAGGCGAGATACAGGTACGACACGCCGGGACGATTCGCTCGCCCAGCACTTGTGCTGCCAACCGGAGGTGCCCCAAGGTTCTTGTCCGAATGCGGCTCATAGAAGTAGCTCGGAGGAGCTCCGATCTCGTGGAAATTGGCAGCGCGTGTGCTTGCGCCCAATCTTGCCCTATGCCAACGTTTTCCAGCTGCCAATGTCTTCGCAACATAAGGAGCAACCGGCCTGATCACGGGAGTGTATTCCGCCTCAACAAGGAAGTGGTTTCGCTCCCGCAACGCCCGCCCTGCGCTCTCCAACACATCGCTTTCACCGCTGGAGACCGGCGTTTTCGGCATATACCCGTATATCTCTCGACCAAACGCCGTAAAGATCTGTATCTGCAGCTGGCGTTCGTTGACATCGTCCAGAAAGGAAAGCACAACATCTTCACGATCGACCGGATCTTGTGCCGGATTGATCTTCAGGATTGGATTCGGGTCAATGAAAAACAGGCTTTCCAGGCTGCCGTCACCGAGCTTGGAGTGGTATTGCCATTCACCGAAGTTGTATCTGACTAGAGCCTTGACTGCGAGCAGGAACTCGTCTATCCCGGTATGCACGCAGATAACGTCGGACGCGCCGCATAAGCTACACGTCGATCGCGTCCCGTGTCGCGTGACCAATTGCTTCAAAAGTTGCGCTGTACAGCAGTCGTAACATACAAAGTGCGCCGGTGCGGCAGGAATTGAAGTCACTATCTCTCCGTGATTTGCCGAATTTCAGCGGCAGATCTTATGAAAATGCGCTCTCTTGAACGCGCGTCAATGCATGTACCGACACGTGTAAACGTTCACCCGGTTCCGAACATTGTAGTGTCCACAGAACCACCCGGCGAGCCACTGCCTCAATATTGTTTGATCGTTCAAAGCTGCTCTCGGTTGCTTTTCTCGATTGACACGTCATGGCATGAGCGAACCGTGCCAACCATCGCTCTAAAGGATATCCGCGGCAGGCAATGCGTTGATGGGTAGTCTCCGGCTGATGATTGCATTCAGCGCGAACGATGCAATTGGACAGTGAATCGCTGTCCTATTGAGGAACGCATGCAGAGAATGAACCACTCACCGGTGCCACGGCGAATACATCGTTACAGACGGCAGGATTATAGCTACCCCTGCGAAAGCGTCATGTCTACCGATGGGGCGGATGCAACCAGGTCACGCAGATCGCACTCAAAATAAGTTGCCTTTAAAAGGCCGCTTATTTTATATAACAATTTCGAAAATCAGATCTGAAATAAAAGAAAGATTCCAAGGGCGGTAAAAATCGGCTTAACTGATGGTAACGTTCAATCATTGGGCCGGCCGCTTTCAGGCGTTCATCGCTGTATCAAACACACTCCCGCACTTAGGCGCCGCGCTATTAAATTATTTTTGGAGTTAGAATATCATGTCCACTGCGATTATTTCAATCGGCGGCGCAATTGTCAGCGTGATGGACCACGGGTACCGTCGATGGTTTTTTAATCGAAATGATAGGGTTATCCGAAATCCATGCTCGGGACAGGAAAACATTGAGTACCTGTATGTCACAACGGCGGAGGAATTACGGGACCGCCTCGATACCTTTGGATACAATCGCAGGTCACTCGAAGGTGAGTTTCGACAATATGAGAACAAAGTGGAACACTTCACCAACCTCCCATACCTCTGTGACAATCCGAAAGAAGCATTTAATCGCGCCCACTCAGTGGAATTCGCAACGATTGACGATTGGCTTGGAGCACTAGGAGCAGCGCGTGCGAAGAGTATATATGATTGCGACCAATACACCCTTCCACGCTTCCAGAAATACGAATCTTCGGACCCATTCGTTGACATCGAACTGTTGTCTGAATGCGTGACTAACTATGATCATTTTGACGACTCTCCTTCTATGTTGCCGACGCATAATCGGACCGGATTTCCTTGCGCGAGCCTGGAATGCATGGCAGTCGCCATGCTTGAAGTAGTATCCGACAATGCGGAGTGCATTCTGAATGTCACTGAACTCGTCAAGGGCGGCGATGTGTACTGTTTCGATGATCTCATTGCCGCCCGGAGCGAGCATGCACTCGCGAGCCGATGAGGTATCGGCTACAGGATGCTGACTGTCGGCCCGGGGCTCCATCGGTGACTAGGGAAGTATTTTTTATTTCACCGTTCGTCGATGAACAAGTTTGGGCAAACCACCGTTCCCGCGGGCATCCGGGCTGCGCTAGATGTCCAACCTGGGATGTGATGCAGGGTGGCACCCTGCGGGTCCGGCCGAAAACGAGGCCAATCGTGCACGCCAGGACCAGCAACGCCGCATAGATTTCTTCAAAGCGTCGTACGTCGGCTTGCTTGCCACGCCGGGGTGGACGCTATGTTTGTCTTGGTCGCCGTGACTAAGATCACCGATTGCGTCAGTCATTTCGATGGCTTCTCGACTGGCAATCGGATACGCAGATCCAAGAGACGAACACTCAATGCTAGAACGCCACCCATCATGTCTTGCACGCGCTTAGCTTCATATCGAAGGAGCGACATCAACTCGTCCAGATCGATGCGCTTCCCGTTATCGGGGTGGTCCCATTCTCGGTGTTTCGCCAGAGTAATCAATAGACAGCCTGACCGGCTGTTTTCGGCCGCCATGTATTTCTTGACCAACTGGTTGTAGATAGTGTCGCGCAGGTCCCTGGCTGACCTTCCATCTCCGAGCTTGAGTTCTATTACTGCTTCACAATCGGACGCGACGGAGCGCAGACGAATATCCGTCTCCTTCTCATCTGCCGTAACAGCCTCCTGATCGACCTTGTAGACCCCGTTCGCCAAGTGAATCAGTTCGCGCGCAATCTCACGACGCATCACCTTTTCGTCTGAGATGCCCGACCACGCCTCTCTCGGCGACACATCTCGCAGCAAGAGGTCGTCGAGGTCAGCCAATCGATCGTTCAACGTAGCGAACATCGCCTCATTCGTCGAGGCCGGGGCTTCGCCTGTCCTGTCCAGTGTAACGGCTTGTACCTCGTCTAATGCGACAGCATCGATTTCTTGCGCCCAATGCTCCTCTGCGACGGAGAGTATCCGGTCCCTAAAATGGGCGCACAACGGGTCATCCGCCATTTCGAGTTTCGCTGCCCAGCCGTCCTCACCTTCAGCGCCGAAAAGCGCTCCTACGATCTCATTTCGCGCACGTTCAGCATGATCCCGGCCGTCCGGCGAATAGCTACCCTCGTGATGAATATCGTCATCCGGGCGAACGTGACGATATGAAAGACGAAGCAAACGCAGGAGTAGGCGTGGAGTAAAGGTCGCGCACCGTAAATTGATTGCGTCATGGCGATCTCCGAAGAGAACGCTGAACCACGTGACTGCTTCGCTGCGCGGCCCCGGCTCAACATTGAGTAACCGCCGCTCTAGCTCGGCCACCCCGAGTTCGGGATCGATCCGCATTAGCGTTGCCAACCAAAGGAAGTTGAACTCAGTCGGAAGATTGTCTTGCAGACGCTGGCGCGCCATGGCTAGCAGGCGCAAGCGGATATCTTCATCGCCATGTTTCAGCATCACGTCAATTGCCTGCCGAAGTCTTTGGAGCAGGCCGGCGTGCTTGCCGGAGTCACCGGCATAGTCACCCTTCTCGTCTAACCAAGCTTGTAGCCGCGGAAGAAACAGCTTGGGGATCAAGGCAGGCGCGTAACTGACGCTTTGTAGCAGTATTGACTGAACGTCGCCCGGGCACTGCGTCAGCTCCCAAGAAAGCTCCTCCCCGACTATCGCGTCCACCGAATTTGGATGAGTCTTAACAACGCTCTCCAGCCAAGCAGGCAGACCGTTGAGTTCGATGAGAGCAAACCGCGCAGCAAGCTTTGCTTGCTCGTCGGTAAGTCTGAGAGTCCAGTCAGAATCCTCTGCTTCAGCATAGATCGCAGCGAGACCGAGCTGCCAACGAACAAGGTAAGTCCTGCGTTGGTCAGCCGCTCGTTCACTCACAAGCGTCGGAAGTTCCTCACGCCAAATATTCATCAAAATGCGACGCAATCGGTCCGCTGTTTCTTTGTCGAACTGCTCTTCGATAAGACGTCGGTTCCAGCCTGATGCTCGGCTGTCCGCGCCATCCTGGCTCATTGCACGCCAAAGATTCCAAGCTGTATGCCAGCTGCGTTCAGAAGAGAAAGCGCTCTCCGGGCGCTGGGAAACCTCGCGCCAGAATAGGATCCAACTTACACGGGCTTTGGCAGCTCGGCGCTCGCGCTGCGTTTTTTGCTCGGCCGCCTTCTTCTCCAACCGCTCAAGCTCTTTGTTCCGCTTTGGCGGCTTCATGCATTCATCAATTACGGCGAGAAGTTCCGGTTGCCCCGTAACGCGCGTCTTCAGCTCCAAAACATGGTCTTGCCACTGTTCTGGGTGCGGGCAAAGGCGCAGCGCTGCCTGCAGGAGTAAGGCCCTGTCAGCTGTCGGACGAGCTGTGTCACAGAGAGTTTCCTTAATCCATGGTAAATCTCGAACGACATCCAGCGCGATGGGACTGTCATGAAATATGACTTCTACGAGGCGTTCCCGTGCATCAGTGATAGCGTGAAGGGATTGAATCAAAGCGTCCGTCGTCCAGAACAGGCTAGCATTGTCTTCAGCATCAAGAAGAGTTAGTCGCTTTCTAAGCGCCTTGTGTGCGTCGTCGTTACCGCTTTCTCGATGGTGAAGTCGAAGAGCAAGAACGCTCGCACGAAGCCATTCACCTTTACTGCTCATTGCAAGCCCGCGCACGCAAACTGCAGCGAGAGTGCCGCTAAGATGCTGGCGATTGCTGACGATGTGCGGCCATTCCTTGCTCCATCTGAGCCCATCAGAAACAAGTCTCACTAGCCCGTCGCGGAGCGACTCAAGTTTTGACGGATCGAGTTCGGCGCGCTCAACCAAACGAGGTAGCTGCCAAGCCATGTTGTCAACACTGCGCTTACTTTTTTTCCATCGTCCCAATGTCTGACAGAATTGGATAACGGAAAAGTCTCGCGGGAACATCCTGACGACGGCTCCGCGCGCCACTTCTTCTGGCCAATGATCATTGTCAGTAGCGACCGCGTGTGCAATTTCCGGCAGCCGTGGATCCTCGAGCGCCACCATTGCTTCGAGCGCGATTACCCGTTCTAACGGATCCGCATTTGCATCACAAACGGATGCGTGAGCAATGTCGGCGCATTCGCCCATCCGTCCCGTTTCGATCAGAGAGAGTAGCGTGCATCGAACATCGGAATTTTCGACCCCTTTATCCCAGAGCTGGCTAACTTCACGCGCAAGTTCCGGTGATGCGAAGCGATGAATCTGGACATGGGGAACCTTCAGCCCGCGCCACCCGCCCTTGCCGTAGCGTTCAACATATGCTCGAAGTGCTTGATTTCGCTGCGTAGGGGTCAGCGATTCAGGATCGCCCTCATTGAGAAGAACTGCAGGTTCGTTGTCTCGCAACATCTCGAATATTGCGTTGTCCGTTATCGCTAGCCAGCCGGCCACGGGCCGTTTCGAGGGACGTACAATTAGCTTGCCTTTAGTCTCGGCAAAAAGCAGCCGCTGCATCGCCCGAAAAGGCATCCCTCGTTCGCGTAGAGCACGAAGCCTTTGCGCTGCAAGGTAATCCGCTACGGACCGGTGATGAAAACGGACACGTCCATAAGAGGCAAAACCGAACAAGGGCCTTTCAAGCAAGGCTTTTCGCTCATTAGGCTTCCAATCAGAGAGGATGATCGCTGGCTCAAGCGCGGCGTCACTATGGATCGCGTCAGCCGCCGCACTGTGCCGGATAGTTAGACGGCGCGTGACGAGCATCGCCAGTGCGAGCCGGCTGGCGCCCTCAAGTGCCCTATCCACGGAAAGCTCGGCAGCCTCCGACCTGTCGTCCCGCGGCTGCAACTTGATGCGCACATTGGCTGCCACTTGGTCGTGATGAGTCCGGATGCGCTTATGCTCTCGCCAGTCCGCGCATAGCTCGATCAAATCCTGGGGCCGTCGTGCGAACTCCTGTGCGTTCCTCCTCTGCAAGTCATTTAACAACGCCGCGGGGCTCTCGACACCTTGGACGCGGGCGAAGTCAACGATTTGCGCATCCGATAGTGGCATCAGCGCGACCGTGCGCCAATCAGCGACCTCCTCGTCCCCGTTGCTATTCTGTTGTTTCTTTTCAGTCCGCATCGCGATCTTCGCGAATGCTTCTTCGTTCGACTCCGTCGATGACACCGGAGGAACGGGCAGCAAATGGCGAACAAGCTCTTCATCGAATGCTATTGGCCGCGTTGTGATGACGATTCGGGCTCGGCCCAGTTGGCTACCAATGCCCTTCTTGAAACGCTTCAGCGCGCGCTCGAACGATCCCAAACTTAATTGCAATTCGTCAATCGAGTCCAAAAAAAAGGTCGCTACGTCGGATTGGGATGAAAGCCAAGCGTCAAGGCGAGCTTCCTCCTCGTCATCCAGAAGACTCCGCAACTCTCCCGTCGCAAGGCCAGCAAGCTCGACGAAAAAAGCCGGCTCGCCGGCGTCCGATAACAGACGAGCTTGACTACGACACTCAAAGGTCTTGCCGGCACCTGCCTCGGAGATAATCAGAACGCGCCGTGAGCGCAGGAGATCGTTCCAGGTGGCTCCCCGTGACCAGCCCAGACTAACCAAGAACGACTGCTGGTCCGCCTCGCTTAGTTTGCCTTCCGGGATGCTTTGGAAAATTCGTTCGATCATATTCCGGTTAGTTGGTCGCTCTATGAAGTCCCCTCTTGTGCCTCCATCCCTGGAAGCTCCCCGCGGCGGATTTGTCCCGCGCAAATTTGCGTGAAAGTGTACTCCCATCGCCTGGTGTATCTAACGGCTCAGCATGCCCGCTCAACGAAGCACCGCTCTATTGAACACATGCGTTCTCAGAACAGCGTTGCCCGCGTCTTGAGAATTCATCGTTTGCAATGCGCGACGCGCATTGATATTCCGCGCGAAGGCCGGACGTTTCGTGACCCGCTCTGGCCGACAGCTACGCACCCGTAGTGGCGGAGTTCGCCGCTAGACAAACGCGTGTGGGGACGCTGCTACGAGGCAAATCGAATGACGCCTCGCGGCTGTCCGCATGGACCTCAGCGGAATAGTTGACTAGTAGGTCACCAACTCCAGTTCCTTCAAGCGGATTCCCATGGCTGTCGGGGATAGGCCGAAAAAATGAGCGAGGGATTCGAACCGCCGACCGTTGAAAGCTGTCGCGCGCGCGACAGCGATAGGAAACGCAAGTGATCCTTGCTTCGACGCCATCAGATCAGGGACTCCCCCATAACCGGCGACGTGAAAGGCAGTGTCTTCGTTGAGCACGAGCGGAATATTCGCGAAGCGCTCCTGAAAGTAGTACTTCACCGTTGGCGCCGGTGCCAACCACACGGCTGCAAAATAGTCGGCTTCTTCCTCAATCAGATCACGCGGTCCCATATTCTCCCCAGTCACCGGCCGATCGCGGTGGCGCCTCATCTCCGGCCGGGACTCGTGCAGCACGAGATGACCAAGTTCATGCGCAGCGGTGAAGCGCTGGGTTTCGAATTTCAGCTCACTCGAAACCATTACGATCCCCTGCTCGGTGTCGATCATCCCCGCAGTCTGAAACTGGCGGCCGGTATGGGCGCCCGGCATGGATTCGCGAACCTCGTACGAGTATCCGTACTTCTCGATTGCAACATCGGGGGAGAACAATTGGGGATACGGCGGAAGCCCGCAACGATACCGAAGCTTGGCACCCTGGATGATCTCATGGTGCATGCCACGGACGATCTTCTCGATCTCAGCACGCCTATTCGCAGCAATCATGGGGCCTCCACAAAGGGAGTAGTTATGCCCAGAAGATAACATCTAATCTACATGTGGTGCCACAAATTAATTTAGACACCATATATAGTATTTAAATAGGTCTCGAACACCAATAATGGAGTTTCTTCATCGAATGCCTTGTTTTGTCGGCAGGGCTGAGGTTCGAAGGGAGGGGGTGTTACTTCTTGGCTAGTGCCGGCGACAAGAAGTGAAGTCGGCTTGATGCGGAAGGTCATACCAGAAAGATGCGGGCCGAAATGCAAAAACCGCGCTCACATGAGCGCGGTTTTAACATTCAAAGGGTCGCCGGGTCGGCGCCAGCGGTTGTACTGCGTCCTACCACTAGTTGCCGATAAAGCAAAACATGGCCGATTGTTCAATAAAGCGTAACGCGTCCAAATGGCCACTTTATGCTTAACGGCACATTCGAAGTCTCGAAACCCTTTTTGCGTTCATGGTGGGCCGGGTCGGATTCGAACCGACGATGTCCTTTCGGAGGCGGATTATGAGTCCGCTGCCTGCAACCAGCACGGCGTCCGGCCCAAGAAAAAGACCCGGTCTTGAAGGCCGGGCCGATTCATTGATTGGCCGACATACTACACGAAAAAGGGGCCTCCGCAACCGCTTCGCTATGGCGAAACAACCGGGAAGCCCCTTCAAACCGCTACATCGATTACGACACGCAACCAGCGCCGATCAATTCCCTTCGAGGAACGATTTCAGCTTGTCCGAACGGCTTGGATGACGCAGCTTGCGCAGCGCCTTCGCCTCGATCTGACGGATCCGTTCACGCGTCACGTCGAACTGCTTGCCGACTTCTTCGAGCGTGTGATCGGTGCTCATCTCGATACCGAAACGCATGCGTAGCACCTTCGCTTCGCGCGGCGTCAGCGAGTCGAGCACGTCTTTCACGACGTCGCGCATGCTGGCATGCAAAGCCGCATCTGCCGGCGCCACCGTGTTCGTGTCTTCGATGAAGTCGCCCAGATGCGAATCGTCGTCGTCACCGATCGGCGTTTCCATGGAGATCGGTTCTTTCGCGATCTTCATGATCTTGCGGATCTTGTCTTCCGGCATTTCCATCTTTTCGGCCAGCGTTGCCGGATCCGGTTCGAGACCGGTTTCCTGCAAAATCTGACGCGAAATACGGTTCATCTTGTTGATCGTTTCGATCATGTGAACCGGAATCCGGATCGTGCGCGCCTGGTCGGCGATCGAACGCGTAATGGCCTGGCGAATCCACCACGTGGCATACGTGGAGAACTTGTAGCCGCGACGATATTCGAACTTATCCACCGCCTTCATCAGGCCGATATTGCCCTCTTGAATCAGGTCGAGGAACTGCAGACCACGGTTCGTGTACTTCTTCGCGATCGAGATCACGAGACGCAAGTTCGCCTCGGTCATTTCGCGCTTGGCCTGCCGCGCCTTCAGCTCACCGGCCGCCATTTGACGGTTGGTTTCCTTCAGATCCTTCAGCGGCAGGACGACACGCGCCTGCAGGTCCAGCAGACGTTGCTGCTGTTCGCGGATAGCCGGAATGTTCCGCGTGAGAATCGCGCTGTAAGCGTGACCCTCGCCGACAATCCTGTCGGCCCATTCGAGATCCGTTTCGCTACCCGGAAAACGCGCGATGAACTCTGCACGCGGCATGCCGCACTTGTCGACGACCGTATGCAGAATCTGACGCTCGACCTGACGCACTTCGTCCACTTGCGCGCGCAACGTGTCGCACAGCCGCTCGACCGTGCGCGCGGTGAAGCGGATTGTCATCAGTTCGTTCTGGATCGTTTCCTGAGCCTTCAGATACGACTTGGACTTGTAGCCTTCTTTCTCGAACGCGCGACGCATCTTGTCGAACCATTCGCTGATGAGGGCAAACTTCTCGAGCGAGGCACGCTTGAGCGCTTCCATCTGCGCTGCGTTGGCGGTGGCTTGCGCCGTGCCGTCGTCTTCTTCCTCGTCTTCGTCGGACTCTTCCTCGACTTCTTCGTCGTCGCTCTCGATCGCTTCCGCCTCTTGTGCGGAAAAGCCGTCCGCGTCTTCCGCGTCGGCGTCGATCAGGCCGTCGACCAGTTCGTCGATCCGGATTTCCTCGTTCGCGACCCGCTCGGCCATGGCGAGAATGTCGGCGATCGTGGTCGGGCAGGCGGAGATCGCCATCACCATGTGCTTCAGACCGTCTTCGATCCGCTTGGCGATTTCGATTTCACCTTCGCGCGTGAGCAGCTCGACCGTGCCCATTTCGCGCATGTACATGCGGACCGGGTCGGTGGTGCGGCCGAATTCGGAGTCGACCGTGGAAAGCGCGACTTCGGCTTCCTCTTCCACTTCGTCGTCCGACGAAGCGGCGGGGGCGTTGTCGTTGAGCAGCAGCGTTTCAGCGTCCGGGGCCTGTTCATACACCGCCACGCCCATGTCGTTGAACGTGCTGATGATGCCTTCGATCGCCTCGGTCTCGGTGAAGTTGTCCGGCAGGTGGTCGTTGATTTCAGCGTACGTGAGGAAGCCGCGCTCCTTGCCGAGCTTGATCAGCGTGCGCAGTTTGGAACGACGTTCCTCGAGTTCCTCGACCGTGCCCGGCTGCGACGACGCGAACGCGTCTTTCAGCAGCGCTTTTTCCTTTGCACGACGGTCGCGAGCCTTGACCTTTTCCACTTTGGCCGGAGCCGCGGCGGCAGGGGTTTCTTCGCTTTGGGTTGCTTCGTCATCGACGGGCACTTCATTCAGCTTTTTCGTCATGGAGTTCGCCGTACCGGCTGTAGTCTCGACTCGCGGCTGGTGGACGCCAGCCGGTTGAACCGTGGATACTGGAACCTCGCGGACTGCCGCATCGTCCTGCGCGACAACCGCTTCCCTTGCGCTTCTGACACCCGGCCGCTTCGTGACCGGTGGTGATACCACTCTCGCTGCCTCAACCTGCTCCGCTCGTGCAGCGGAACTGGTCAAGGATTTCTTCCCCGCAACCGGTGCAACTCTGACGGTAGACGTTTTTCTGGCGGAAGAATCTAGCCTGGCCTCGGTGACCTTTCTGGTCGGCTCCTTCGAGCCTGTGCCTGCCGCTTTATTTCCGCCCGTAGTCTTTGCCATCGCATCGCCCTTCGCCTGTTGGCCTTTGCTAGGAAAACCCTTTGAAAAACAAACCGCTGGAAACTTTTTATTGTAGCACTTCGACCCTTCTCAACCCGCCTAGAGCCCGAGCTGGCGCTTCATGTCGGCCCGCTTCCGGTTCAATTCCGACAATTCCGCAAACTCCTCCGGCGTGTGCCGGGATTGCCGCGAAAGCTGCTCGAGACGATCGCAATAAGCGTCGTACCGCATCTTCAGGATCGCGGCTTTCAATTCCTCGCCGACAATCCGCTCCTGCTCGCGCCGCTCCTCGATAACGGTCGCATCCTCCGGGTCCTTCAGCAGCAAATCCCGGACATTTTCATCATAGTCTAGAATTTTGCGAAAGATTTCCTCGAAAGTTGGGGCGTTTGCGCCGTTTCGCAATAGATCCGACAACAACTGAAACTCGGCCGAATCCCCCAGCGCACGCGCGTGCGTCGTCACTTCTTCGAACAGCTCGCCGTGCCGCGTCACCGACAGAAGCGCCTGCTCGGCATCTTCATCGAGCACCGCCACCGTGCGCGGATACATCACCAGATTGCGCAGCGTTTTTTCCTCGATTCCGGTCACGCTGCGCCGGTCTTTGCGAGCCGGCGCCGAGCGGGCGGCCGCCGCGATCCGCGAATCGACTTCGCAAAGGGCTGCCACTTCGTCGAACGGCACGTCGAGCCGGTCGGCGAACATATGCATGATCTGGGCGCGCAACGCATTGGCCGGCAGCGCCTGCAGCAAGGGCTTGGCGTCGAACAACGCGCGCGCCCGGCCTTCCGGCTGATCCAGCTCCTTGCCGGTCAGCACCTCGTTGAGCATGAACTGCGACAGCGGCATGGCGCGCTCGACCTGCTCCGCGAACGCTTCGGTGCCGAATTCGCGCACGTAGCTGTCCGGATCGTACTCGGACGGCAGAAACAGGAAACGGATGGTGCGATTGTCGGCCGCGTGCGGCAAGCAAGCGTCCAGCGCACGCCGCGCGGCGCGCCGTCCTGCCGAATCGCCGTCGAAACTGAAAATGACCGTATCGGTCTGACGCATCAATTTCTGCACATGAATCGGCGTGCAGGCCGTGCCCAACGTCGCGACCGCGTTCTGGAACCCCAATTGGGCCAGCGCGACCACGTCCATATAGCCTTCGACCACCAGCACGTAATGCTGTTCGCGAATCGCCAGACGTGCCTCGAACAGCCCGTACAACTCGCTGCCCTTGTTAAATAGCGGCGTTTCGGGCGAATTCAAATATTTCGGCTCGCCGCTGTCCAACACCCGCCCGCCGAAGCCGATTACCTGCCCTTTCACGTTGCGTATCGGGAACATGATCCGCTCGCGAAAGCGGTCGTAACGGCGGTTCTGACCCTGCGCATCCGACTTTTCGCTGACGATCACCAAGCCCGACTCGACCAGCGCGTCATCCCGATAGTTAGGAAATGCCGGTTCGAGGTTCTGCCAGCCGTCCGGCGCGTAACCGAGTCCGAAGCGGGCCGCGATCTCACCGGTCAAGCCGCGTTTCTTCAGATACTGAATCGCGGTCGGCGCACTGCGCAACTGCTTGCGGTAAAAGTCGCAGGCCGTTTGCATGACTTCGGAAAGCGCCGTGGTAACGGCTTTGGACGCCGCCGGCGCATAACCGCCACCCCCGCCGCCATACCCGGGCGACGGCTCGTTCGGCACGGTCAAGCCGACCGATTGCGCCAGATCGTTGACGGCCTCGGGGAACGACGAGCCAACGTGCTCCATCAGGAACCCGATCGCCGTGCCATGCGCGCCGCAACCGAAGCAGTGATAAAACTGCTTAGTCGGACTAACCGTAAACGAAGGGCTTTTTTCGTTGTGAAACGGACACAGCCCCATGAAGTTCGCGCCGCCCTTTTTGAGCTGCACATACCGGCCAACCACGTCGACGATATCGACGCGGTTGAGCAGGTCCTGCAGAAATGACGGAGGAATCACAGTAAATGACGCTACCTGAAAAGCTCAAGGCTGCGCGCGCCACCCGCCGAGCGTCGGTGCGCGCAGACCCGATAGACGGAAATTACTTCGCGAGCGCGGCCTTGACTTGCGCCGAAACGGCGGTCATGTCGGCGCGGCCCGCCAGCTTCGGCTTCAGCACGCCCATGACCTTGCCCATGTCCTGCGGGCCGGCGGCGCCGGTTTGCGCGACTGCGGCCTGAACTTCGGCAACGATCTCCGCTTCGGACATCTGCTCCGGCATATAGGCGGACAGAATCGCCATTTCGGCCTTTTCCTTGTCGGCCAGATCCGCGCGGCTGGCGGCTTCGAACTGGCTGATCGAGTCTTTGCGCTGCTTGATCATCTTGTCGATGACCGCCGTGATCGCGGTGTCGTCGAGCGTGATGCGTTCGTCGACTTCGCGTTGCTTGATCGCCGCGAGCAGCAGGCGGATCGTGCCGAGACGCTCGGTTTCACGTGCCCGCATGGCGGCTTTCATATCGTCGTTGATCCGGTCCTTGAGACTCATCACTCACCTGAATGCGTTGAAATTTAACAATCCGGCCGGGCCGACCGCATCAACACGAATACCCGCTTGGGACTGCTTCCTCAAGCGGGTTGGCGCGATATGCGTAATGTGTGCGACCCTGCCGGCTGGCCCGAAGGGGCCGTGTTTTCCGTGACGGCGCTTGCAGCGCCTTCACCGGTTGGATGTCGCCGCTCCGTTCGACGGGAACCGCGGCAACGCCAGAATCAGTAGAACTTTTTTGGCAGCATCTGGCTTCGCAGATGCTTGAAATGACGCTTCACCGCAACCGCCTTCGTACACTTGCGCTCAGCCGTAGGCTTTTCGTAAAACTCGCGAGCGTGAAGGTCGGTCAACAAGCCGATTTCTCCCAGAGTGCGCTTGAAACAGTGCATGGCAATGTCAAAAGGCTCGTTGTCTTTTTACGCGGGCGGTCGTCATTTTTCAATAACGAGACTTTGTAAAGGTTCAGGAGTATAGCAGAGCTTTCTCACAAAGCTAATGCGCCGTCAAGCCCCCTGAACGTACTCCGCGGCGGCCTGGCCGGCCGCCACGCCTGACGCCCACGCCCACTGAAAATTGTAGCCGCCGAGCCAGCCGGTCACGTCGACCGCCTCGCCGATGAAGTACAGGCCTGGGGCGCGCGCGCTCATCATCGTCGCCGAGGAAAGGTCGCGCGTATCCACGCCGCCGCGCGTCACTTCGGCTTTGCGATAGCCTTCGGTGCCGTTTGGCATGAGCGTCCAGCGCGACAAGGCCTCACCCACACGTCGCAAGGTCTTGTCTGGCAGATCGGCGACGCGCGCGTCGGCGGGAATCTGATGGGTTTCCAGCCAAACGTGCGCGAGACGTTGCGGAACCCATTCCGACAGCAGATTGGCAATCTGGCGCTTCGTACCGGTTTTGGCCTCCAGCAACGCGGTGGTGGCATCTTTTTCCGGTAGCAGATTGATGTGAATCGGCTCGCCGGGCTGCCAGTAGCTTGAAATCTGCAGCACACCCGGACCGGATAGACCGCGATGCGTCAGCAGCAGATCTTCGTTGAATTCCGCGCCGGTCTTCTTGTTGCCGGTCGCGAGTTGCACCTCCAGCGAAACGCCCGACAGCGCCGCGAACGGCTCCCAGTCGGCTGCCGCGAAGGTCAGCGGGACCAGCGCCGGACGCGTGTCGATCAGCTTGTGGCCGAATTGTTTGGCGAGGCGGTAGGCGAAATCCGTCGCGCCGATCTTCGGGATCGACAGACCACCGGTCGCGATCACCAGCGCGCGCGCCGTGATCGGACCCGACTGGGTGTCCAGCACGTAGCGACCTTGCGCGTCCTGCCGCACCTGCTCGACCGACAGCGGCGTGCGCCACGCGACACGGCCCGCGTCGCACTCGGCCTTCAGCACGTCAATGACGGCGTCGCTGGACTGATCGCAGAAGAGCTGCCCTTTGTGCTTCTCATGCCACGTCACGTGATGCCGCTTGAGCAGCGCCATGAAGTCGCGCGGCGTATAGCGCGCCAGCGCCGAGCGGCAAAAATGCGGATTGGCCGACAGATAGTTCGCCGGCCCGGCATACAGATTGGTGAAGTTGCACCGGCCACCGCCGGAGATGCGGATTTTTTCCGCGAGACGCTGTGAGTGGTCGATCAGCACCACGCGACGGCCGAGTTGCCCGGCGACGGCCGCGCACATCATGCCGGCCGCGCCTGCGCCGATTACCGCGATATCGAAGGATTCCATGGGGCCGCATTGTACCTGCGCGTCTGCGGCGGCTTGTCGGCACTGCTATACTTTCAGGCTGGTCTTTTCATTTTCCCGGCCGCGTGCCTGGCGGCCTCTGCGCGTCGTATCTGCAGTGTCACGCGCGGCCGTGGCCGTTCAAACCCAACTATCCATCATGCTCGTTCTCGGCATCGAAAGCTCCTGCGACGAAACCGGTCTCGCGCTCTACGACACAGAGCGCGGCCTGCTCGCGCACGCGCTGCATTCGCAAATTGCGATGCATCGGGAATACGGCGGCGTGGTGCCGGAACTGGCGTCGCGCGACCATATCCGGCGCGCGCTGCCATTGCTGGAAGAGGTGATGGAACGCGCCGGCGCGGTGCGCAGCGACATCGACGCGATCGCCTACACGCAAGGGCCGGGGCTCGCGGGCGCGCTGCTGGTCGGCGCGAGCGTAGCCAATTCGCTGGCCATGGCATGGGACAAGCCGACTATCGGCATCCACCATCTCGAAGGGCATTTGCTGTCGCCGCTGCTGGTGGACGAGCCGCCGCCGTTTCCGTTTGTCGCGCTGCTGGTGTCCGGCGGGCATACACAATTGATGCGTGTAACAGACGTCGGCGAATACGAAACGCTCGGCGAAACGCTCGACGACGCGGCCGGCGAAGCCTTCGACAAAACCGCCAAGCTGCTCGGCCTCGGTTATCCTGGCGGCCCCGAGGTGTCGCGCATGGCTGAGTTCGGCACGCCCGGCGCGGTGGTGCTGCCGCGCCCCATGCTGCATTCCGGCGACCTGGACTTCAGCTTCAGCGGCTTGAAAACCGCCGTGCTCACGCATGCAAAAAAGCTCGGCGGCGCGAATATCTGCGAGCAGGCGAAAGCCGATCTGGCGCGTGGTTTCGTGGACGCAGCGGTCGAAGTGCTGGCGGTGAAGTCATTGGCCGCGCTGAAAAAGACCAAGCTGAACCGGTTGGTGGTGGCCGGCGGCGTGGGCGCGAACCGGCAACTGCGCGAGGCGCTTTCCGCCGCAGCGAAGAAACGCAATTTCTACGTGCATTACCCGGATTTGTCGCTATGCACGGACAACGGCGCGATGATCGCGCTGGCCGGCGCGTTGCGGTTGCAGCGCTGGCCGGATCAGTCGGGCAAAGACTACGCGTTCACGGTGAAGCCGCGCTGGGATCTGACTTCGCTCGCACGCTAAGCGGGGAAGCTCGGCGCACAAAAAAAGCCGCTCTTTTCATCAGAGCGGCTTTTTCATTGGCGACCCGCATGGGTCGACTAACGTATCAGACCGTCCGCTTATCTCGCTCGATCACCGCATACGCGCTGTGATTGTGAATCGACTCGAAGTTCTCCGCTTCGAGCACATACGCGACGATCCGCTCATCAGCATTCAGACGCTGCGCGACGTCGCGCACCAGATCTTCGACGAATTTCGGATTCTCGTAGGCGCGCTCGGTGACGAACTTCTCGTCCGGGCGCTTCAGCAGACCCCACAGTTCGCACGACGCTTCTTCTTCAGCGACACGAACCAGTTCTTCGACGGCCACGTCGCCGGCCAGTTCGGCGTTGATGGTGACATGCGAGCGCTGGTTGTGCGCGCCGTACTGCGAGATCTTCTTCGAACACGGGCACAGACTCGTGACCGGCACCAGCACTTTCAGGAACAGGCGCGTCGCGCCGTTGCGGGTCTCGCCGGTCAACGTGACTTCGTAGTCCAACAGGCTTTGCACGCCCGACACCGGCGCGGTCTTGTTCACGAAATACGGGAACGACACTTCGATACGGCCAGCCTCGGCCTCGAGCTTTTCCAGCATCGCGGCGAGCATCGTGCGGAACGTGGCCGACTCCAGCGGCGCCTTGTTCTCTTCAAGCAACGCAACGAATCGCGACATATGCGTGCCCTTCTGGTCGGCGGGCAGATGCACGTCGAGATTCCACGTGCCGACCGTCGGCTGGATGTCGCCGCCTTGCGTGCGCACCGTCAACGGATGACGCACGGCCTTCACGCCGACCCGCTGAATCGGGATCTGACGCGTGTCGGGCGTGCTTTGCACGTCGGGCATCACAAAGGCGGGATTCATCTGATTCATTGTCTTGTCCTTTCCAGAAAACGCCGGGCCGCGCAGGTTTTTCGCTTCGCAGAAAATCACCGTGGAGTGCTGCCGCGTTCTGTCGCGAAGCAACAGTACGGGGGCGCTCGGCGGCCGTGCGGATCAGATCGCGCAACGGCGAACGCCGGCCCCGGCCGGCGTTGGATGATGGGCCCGATGGCCCATCGATTCAAGTTGGAGATTGCTATGACCGCAATAGCAACGCGGCTCGAGTGACGAGCCGCGCCGCCTGATGCGACGCATCATTGACGCCTTAGGCGACGCGCTTCACCGACGACTGACCGCCGACCGCGCCGCTCGACAGAAAGCGCTCGCGAATCGACTTGGCGATGCCCGCGGCGTCGAGACCGCACGCGGCGAGCAGCTTGCCCGGATCGCCATGATCGATGAACTGATCGGGAAGACCCAGTTGCAATACCGGCCGCAATACATCGCTTTCGAGCAGGGCTTCGACGCAGGCCGATCCCGCGCCGCCCATCACGCAGCCTTCTTCGACCGTGACGATCGCGTCGTGCGTTTCGGCAAGCTGGCGGACCAGATCCGCGTCCAGCGGTTTCACGAAGCGCATGTTCGCGACCGTGGCATCCAGTTGTTCGGCCGCGACCAGCGACGGCGCGACCATGGTGCCGAACGCCAGAATCGCGATCCGCTTGCCTGCGGGTTGCGAAGTCTCGCGACGGATTTCGCCCTTGCCGATCGGCAGTACAGCCATCTGCTTGACGGTCGCCACACCCGTGCCCGCACCACGCGGATAGCGCACGGCCGTCGGGTTCGGCTGTTGCAACGCCGTGTGCAGCATCTGGCGGCATTCGTTTTCGTCCGACGCGGCCATCACCGTCATGTTCGGAATGCAGCGCAGGAACGCCAGGTCGTAAGCACCCGCGTGCGTCGCGCCGTCCGCGCCGACCAGACCCGCGCGGTCAATGGCGAACACCACCGGCAGATTTTGCAGCGCCACGTCGTGGATCAACTGATCGTAAGCACGTTGCAGGAAGGTCGAGTAAATCGCGACCACTGGCTTCATGCCGTCCGCGGCGAGGCCGCCGGCGAAGGTGACCGCGTGTTGCTCGGCGATACCGACGTCGAAGTAACGGTCCGGGAAACGCTTCTCGAACTCCACCATGCCCGAGCCTTCACGCATGGCCGGCGTGATGCCCACCACGCGGGGATCGAGCTCGGCCGCGTCGCACAACCATTCGCCGAACACCTGCGTGTAGGTTTTCTTGGACGGCGTGGTGGCCGGCTTGATGCCTTCCGCCGGATTGAACTTGCCCGGGCCGTGATACAGCACCGGATCGGCCTCGGCCAGCTTGTAGCCTTGCCCCTTCTTCGTCACCACGTGCAGGAATTGCGGACCGCGCAATTCCTTGATGTTCTGCAGGGTCGGGATCAGTGAATCGAGGTCGTGACCGTCGATCGGGCCGATGTAATTGAAGCCGAACTCTTCGAACAACGTGGCCGGCACGATCATGCCCTTCGCGTGCTCTTCGAGCTTGCGGGCCAGATCGAGCATGGGCGGCGCGACGCGCAGCACGCGCTCGACACCGGCGCGCGCGGCGGCGTAGAAACGGCCCGACATCAGTCGCGCCAGATGGCGATTCAGCGCGCCGACCGGCGGCGAAATCGACATGTCGTTGTCGTTCAGGATCACCAGCAGCGGCACGTCGTCTTCGACGCCGGCGTTGTTCAACGCCTCGAAGGCCATACCGGCCGTCATCGCGCCGTCGCCGATCACGGCGATGCCCGTGCGGTTTTCGCCCTGCAGCTTGCTCGCGATCGCCATGCCGAGCGCGGCCGAGATCGACGTGCTGGAATGCGCGGTGCCGAAGGTGTCGTATTCCGACTCGTCACGCTTCGGGAAACCCGAGATGCCGCCGAGCTGACGCAACGAGTGCATCTGGTCGCGGCGGCCGGTCAGGATCTTGTGCGGATAAGTTTGATGACCGACGTCCCAGACGATCCGGTCACGCGGCGTGTCGAACACATAGTGCAGCGCAATGGTCAACTCGACCGTGCCGAGGTTGGACGAAAGATGGCCGCCCGTTTGCGATACGCTGTCGAGCACAAAGGCGCGCAACTCGTCGGCAAGCGGTTGCAGTTGGCGGCGATCGAGGCGGCGCAAGGCCGCCGGGTCGTCGATGGTTTTCAGCAAGTCGTACATCGTCGTTCCATTGTAGGAAAACTTACGCGCCCGCACTTCATACATGCACCTGGGGAAAGATGCGCGGCGGCGGGCTTTCGCGTTCAGCTAACCCGGTTCACCACCAGGTCGGCCAATTCGGCAAGACGCTGCGCGCGTGCGCCAAACGGCGCCAGTGCAGCATGAGCGTCGCTGCGCAGCTGCGCTGCGAGCGTACGCGAAGCGTCGAGCCCAATAATCGACACGTAGGTCGGCTTGCCGTCCTTCGCGTCTTTACCTGCAGTTTTGCCAAGCGTTGCAGAGTCGGTCGTGACGTCGAGAATATCGTCGACGACCTGAAACGCGAGGCCGACAGCGGCCGAATACGCGTCCAGCGAACGCATCGCGTCAGCGTCCGGCGTCTCGCCTGCCAGCGCGCCCATGCGCACCGCGGCGCGCAGCAACGCGCCAGTCTTCATGCGGTGCATGGTTTCGAGCTGGGTGCGCGTCAGCGTATGACCGACGCTGGCCAGGTCGATAGCCTGACCGCCGCACATGCCGATCGAGCCGCTCGCCAGCGCCAGTTCGCGCACGAGCGAAGCCTGCTGTGCCGGTGCCAGAACCGCCGACGTCAACGCAACGAACGCCTGCGACTGCAGCGCGTCGCCGACCAGCAATGCCGTGGCTTCGTCGTACTGGACGTGTACCGTGGGCTTGCCGCGCCGCAGCGCGTCGTCGTCCATGCAGGGCATGTCGTCGTGCACGAGCGAATAGACGTGGATCATTTCCAGCGCCGCCGCCGCCGCATCGAGGCATTCGGCGCGCGCGCCGGTCAGTTCGCCGGCCGCGTGGCACAGTAGCGGGCGAACCCGCTTGCCGCCGCCCAATACCGCATAGCGCATGGCTTCATGCAATTTAGCCGGCTCGGTGGTCTCGGTCGGCAAGTAGTGTTCTAGTGCCGTTTCGACGCGCTCGAGTACCGAGCGCATCCATGGTTCGAATGTCATAGGTCGTCCCCGCTCTCAGTAGCGGCTGTGCCTGCGCTATTCATGGGCAGCGGTTTGAGCGTCTCACCGTCGAGCACGCGCACTTGCTGCTCGACCTTTTCGAGCTGCTGCTGACAAAACGCCACGAGCGCGGCACCGCGCCGGTAGGCGGTCAGCGATTCCTCGAGGCTGAGATTGCCGCTTTCCATGCGCGCCACCAGCCCTTCCAGCTCGGCCTGGGCGGCCTCGTAGTTCTCGGGCAGCGGCGTGGTGTCGACGCCTTCAGCTGGGGCGGCAGCAGCCTCTTTCGATGCGGTCTTCGCCATGAATAGTCGCAAAATTAAAACAAGTCGGACATTCTACGGCAAAAGCGACATTTCCGATCCGCTCGCCACCCTCCGCTGAGCCTTTCCCCTACGTTTCTCCCCCATTCGCCCTGCGCGCGCCAGTCGAGTGTCGCAGAAAAGAATCTTCAGGTCAGCGCAAAAAAACCACGAACTTCCTCGACATTTTTGATCCAAATGAACTACTTACGTGCCCCGTACCAGGGGAAACGGGTATAATCTCCGGCTCCCTAAATCGAATCTTCGATGGTTGGGTTGTTCACTGCTTTCACGTCTTCACGGGAGTGGGAATGTCCAATCTGAGCAATGCATTGCAGTTGCGGTCTGTCCACAGCCAGCTGCCAGTCACGGCTTACTTTGACGAAGCGCTTCTAACGCGCGAAATCGAAACCCTTTTCAAAAAAGGTCCTCGTTACATCGGCCACGATCTCATGGTGCCCGAAGCGGGGAATTATTTTGCCTTGCCCAGCGAGAGCGAGGGGCGGTTGCTCGTCCGTAACCAGCAGTCGCAAGTCGAACTGTTGTCGAACGTGTGCCGCCATCGGCAAGCCATCATGCTCAACGGCCGCGGCCGGACAGAGAATATCGTCTGCCCGCTGCATCGCTGGACGTACGACCTGAACGGTCAGCTCCTCGGCGCGCCGCATTTCGCAGACAACCCGTGTCTGAATCTGGGCGCCACGCCGCTGCAGAACTGGCAAGGCCTGCTCTTCGAAGCGCAGGGGCGTGACGTCGCGCGCGATCTGGCACGCCTCGGTCCCAGCAAACACTTCGATTTTTCGGGCTTCATGTTCGATCACGTCGAAGTGCACGAGTGCAACTACAACTGGAAGACCTTTATCGAGGTCTATCTGGAGGACTACCACGTCGCGCCGTTCCATCCGGGCCTCGGCAGCTTCGTCAATTGCGACGACCTGACCTGGGAATTCGGCGACTGGTACAGCGTTCAGACAGTCGGCGTGCACAAGGATCTGGAACAGCCGGGCAGTCCGACGTACCGCAAGTGGCACGACGAGGTGCTGCGCTTCCGCGGCGGCAACCCGCCCGAGTTCGGCGCGATCTGGATGGTGTACTACCCGGGCATCATGATCGAGTGGTATCCGCACGTGCTGGTTGTGTCTTGGCTGATTCCGCGCGGCCCGCAGAAAACCACCAACGTGGTGGAGTTCTATTACCCTGAAGAAATCGCGCTGTTCGAACGCGAGTTCGTCGAAGCAGAACGCGCCGCCTATATGGAGACCGCCAGCGAAGACGACGAGATCGCCGAGCGCATGGACGCTGGCCGCCGCGCGCTGATGGAGCGCGGCGAGTCGCAGGTGGGTCCGTACCAGAGCCCGATGGAAGACGGCATGCAGCACTTCCACGAGTTCCTGCGGCGCGAACTCGGCACGATCTGATCGGCGTTTAGGCGGAATATGATCTGCTAACACCCAAGCGGCGCCAACACTAGGAAAGACGGACTTCGGTCCGTCTTTTTTTGTTTAGACTAACGGGATAGCTCGGCCATCCGCTCGCGGCGTCACGCCGCTGAACGGAGCCGCCATCGCCCGTATGAAGGAGACGTCATGCCGCACACTCACTACACCACGCTGATCTCCGCGACGAATCTCGCGGAACGGCTCACCGATGCGCCGGGCAGCGTGTTCGTCATCGACTGCCGGTTCGATCTGGCCGACACGGAAGCGGGCGAGAAAGCCTATCTGGCCGGGCATCTGCCGGGCGCGCATTACCTGAACCTCGATCGCGATCTGTCGGGACCCAAGACCGGCGCGAACGGGCGTCATCCGCTGCCGGATCGCGCCCGTCTCGTGGAGACGCTGGAGTCGCGCGGGCTGAAGCAAGGGCAGCAGGTTGTCGCCTATGACTCCCAGGGCGGCATGTACGCCGCTCGGGCGTGGTGGCTGCTGCGCTGGCTCGGACACGACGCGGTCGCGCTGCTCGACGGCGGCTTGCAAGCCTGGGAGGCCGCCGGTTTGCCGCTCACGCAAGACGCGCCAGCGCAAAATACCGGCGACTTCAAGGCGAGCGCGCCGCTGGCCGTCACGGTCGACGTGCAAACAGTCGAGCGCAATCTCGCTTCGAAGGAACGCGTGGTGGTCGACGCCCGCGCGGCCGATCGCTATCGCGGCGAGAACGAGACGCTGGATCGCGTCGGCGGCCACATCCCGGGCGCGCTCAACCGCTTCTTCAAAGACAACTTCACCACCGACGGCCGCTTCAAACCCGCACACACGCTGCGTGAAGAATTCCACGCACTGTTAGGCGATACGTCGCCGGAACATGTGGTGCTGCAATGCGGCTCGGGCGTAACGGCATGCGTCAATGCCGTCGCGATGGAAGTCGCCGGCCTGCATGGTGCGGCGTTGTACGCGGGCTCGTGGAGCGAATGGAGTGCGGACCCGAAGCGGCCGATTGGGACCGGGCCGAATCCATAAGCGAAAGTAGCCGCGAACTGCCGGTTGGTTTGGCAACAAAAAGCCGTCGCCGCTCTAGAGCGGCAACGGCTTTTTCATCATGTCGTCGAGTTCCGCGCCCTATGCCACGCCATGCTGCCGGAACCACACCAGTGCGCGCCGCCAGCCATCCTCGGCATCGGCTTTCTTGTAGCTCGGCCGATAATCCGCGAAAAACGCGTGCCCCGCGTCGTCATACACCACGAACTGCGACCCGCGCCCCGCCTCCGGACCCTGCGCGATAGCCTGCTTCATCTGCTCGAGCGTGTCCTGCGGAATGCTCTGATCCTGGCGCCCGTACAAACCAAGCACCGGTGCATGCAACTGCGCCACTTCGTCGAGGGGATTCGCGGGGTTCATGGCGGTTTTCTGCCCGGTCACGCGGCCATACCAGGCCACACCGGCCTTGAGCCGCGGATTGTGCTCGGCATACAGCCACGCAATCCGGCCACCCCAGCAGAAGCCATTCACGCCGAGGCGGTTCAGATCGCCGCCATGCTCGCCCGCCCAGGCGACGGTCGCGTCCAGATCGCCGATCACCTGATCGTCGGGCACCTTGCTGACCAGTTGCTCATTGAGCTGCTGCATGCTCGTGTAAACGGTGGGGTCGCCCTGCCGCTCATACAGATTCGGCGCAATCGCCAGATAGCCCTGCTTCGCAAAGCGCCGGCACACGTCGGCGATATGCTCGTGCACACCGAAAATCTCGTGCACGACGATGATTACAGGCAGATGCGTCTTGCCCTTCGGCTGCGCGCGGTATGCCGGCACCAGCGTGTCGCCGGAACGCACGGCCACTTCGCCGGCTTCGAGGCCGTCGCTATCGGTATGGATGGTTTGTGCCGACACCGGCAACACGGCGGCCGCGAATCCGGTGCCGAGCGCGGCTTTGATGAAGGTGCGTCGATTGAAGGGAACGTGCGGGACCAGGCTGTCGATCTCGGGTTTCAGCATGCGGCGCTCCTTGGTGGCATAAGGTTGCGTAAGGGAAGCAACAGGATACGCCTGACACGCTTCCTGTTGCAGATGCAACCTTCGCGCAGCGAAGGGCGCGGCACCCGCCGCCCCGCCCTCGCAATCGCCTTGCCCGCCGTTGCCTTCAGTGCAGCTTGACCCGCGGCAGCGTAGTCCGTCGCAACCAGTGCGCCAACGTATCGAGCACCATCCGCGCATAGCCGTGCAACGCGGCAATATGCAGCCGATACAGCGACATGTACATGAACCGCGCGAACAGCCCTTCGATCAGCATGTTCCCGCCGATCACGCCGCCCATCAGATTGCCGACCGCGCTGAAATGTCCGAGCGACACCAGCGAGCCGAAGTCGCGATAGGTAAATTCCGGCAGCGGCTTGTTGTCGAGCCGCGCGGCGAGCGCCTTCATCAGAAAGCTGGCCTGCTGGTGAGCGGCCTGCGCGCGCGGCGGCACGTTACGCTCGTTACCAGGCCACGGACACGCGGCGCAATCGCCAAGCGCGAAGACGTTGTCGTCGATCTCGGTTTGCAGCGTACGGCGCACGACGAGTTGCCCCAGACGATTGACCGGCAGGCTGTCGAGTTGGCTCAGAATGGCCGGCGCCTTGATGCCCGCCGCCCACACCGTGAGGTCAGCGCGCACGGTCTTGCCGCTCGCGGTGCGAATCATGCCGGGCGCGACTTCGGCCACGGTCTCGCCGATCATCAGCTTGACGCCGAGCTTGGTCAGCAACTCGGCGGTGGCTGTCGAAACACGCTCCTGCAAGGCAGGCAAAATACGCGGCCCCGCTTCGATCAGCACAATGCCGACGTCATGCCGCGGATCGAGCTTATGCAAGCCGTACGCGGACAACACCTGCGCGGTGTTGCGCAATTCCGCCGACAGTTCGACGCCGGTCGCGCCGCCGCCGACAATCGCCACCTGAATGCGCGGCTCGCTGGGCACACCCACTTCCGGCACCGCTTCGACGGGCTCATGCACCTGATGCTCGGCGCGCATGCACGCCGCGATCAGACGTTTGCGGAAGCGCTCGGCCTGGCCGACCGTATCGAGTGCCAGCGAAAACTCCGGCGCGCCTTTCACGCCGAAGAAAGCCGTGGTACTGCCGATCGCGATGATCAGCGTGTCGTATTCGAGTTCGCGTTCGGGCAGCAGCTCGGCGCCGTCGTCGTCGAGCACCGTGCTGAGCGTGAGACGCTTATTGGCGCGGTCCAGACCGGCCAGTTCGCCCTGCTGAAACTCGAAGCCATGCCAGCGCGCTTGCGCGGCATATTCGAGTTCCTGCGTGAACGGGTCCATGCTGCCGGCCGCCACTTCATGCAGCAGCGGCTTCCAGATATGGGTGGGATTGCGGTCGACGAGCGTGACTTGCGCCCGCACGCCGCCTTTGTTCTTATGAGGCGCATAGCGATCGCCCAGACGCGTCGCTAATTCCAGCCCGCCCGCTCCCCCGCCAACGACGATAAATCGATGCATTGAACTCTCCGTGTTTGCCGATCGGTTATGCGTCGCACGGCGCGTCGCAACGCGCCGTCTTTCAACGATTGTCCGCGAGCAGCACGGGTTGTCACAAGCTATCAATGCGCATATGTGACATGCGCACGACGATATCGCTTCCCGTCACAACTGCGTCAATGCGCCTCTTCCCAATTCAGCCCGGCGCCTACCTCGGCAACCAGCGGCACTTTCAGGTCGGCAACGCCGCACATCAATTCGGGCAGGCGCTTGCGCACCTCGGACAATTCGGCGTCCGGCACTTCGAGGATCAGTTCGTCGTGCACCTGCATGATCATGCGCGTGCCGATCTTCGACTCTTCGATCCACTTCTGCACCGCGATCATGGAGAGCTTGATCAGATCGGCGGCCGTGCCTTGCATCGGCGCGTTAATCGCGGCACGCTCGGCGGCCTGACGGCGCGGACCATTGCCGCCATTGATTTCCGGCAGCCACAGACGGCGGCCGAAGACGGTCTCCACATAACCCTTGGCCTTCGCGCTAACTCGCGTTTCGTCCATATAACTCGCCACGCCCGGATAGCGCGCGAAATAGCGGTCAATGTACAGCTTGGCGGCGTCGCGCGTAATGCCGAGGTTCGACGCGAGGCCGAACGAGCTCATACCGTAGATCAGGCCGAAGTTGATGACCTTGGCCACGCGCCGCTGATCGTTCGACACTTCGAGCGGCGTCACGCTGAAGATTTCCGCTGCGGTGGCGCGGTGAATGTCTTCCCCTTGCGAGAACGCGCGCAGCAGCGATTCGTCGCCGGAAATGTGCGCCATGATGCGCAATTCGATCTGCGAATAATCCGCCGACACCAGCTTGTGGCCCGGCGGCGCGATGAATGCCTCGCGAATCCGGCGGCCTTCGCCGGTGCGTACGGGAATGTTCTGCAGGTTCGGATCGTTCGATGCGAGACGCCCGGTGACCGCCACGGCCTGCGCGTAATTCGTATGCACGCGGCCCGTGGTGGCGTTAACCATGCGCGGCAACTTATCGGTGTAAGTCGATTTGAGCTTCGACAAACCACGATGTTCCAGCAGGATTTTCGGCAGCGGATAGTCTTCGGCGAGCTTTTGCAGCACTTCTTCGTCGGTGGATGGTGCGCCGCTCGGGGTCTTCTTGACGATCGGCAATTCCAGCTTCTCGAAGAAAATCTGGCCGATCTGTTTCGGCGAGCCGAGATTGAATTCACCGCCAGCCAGCACGTACGCTTCGGCTTCCAGTTGAATCAGACGCGCGGCGATTTCACTGCTTTGCAGCCGCAGTTTTTCCGCGTCGATCAGCACACCGGTGCGCTCCATCTTGCGCAACACGCGCGAGGTCGGCACTTCGATATCGCGGTACACGTACTCCAGCGCTTTCTCCGCGGCCACTTGCGGATACAAGGCCTGATGCAGCCGCAACGTGATGTCGGCGTCTTCCGCGGCGTATTCCGCGGCCTGCTCCAAAGCGACCTCGTCGAAGCCGATTTGCCCCGCGCCCTTGCCCGCGACTTCTTCGTACTTGATCGTCTTGATGCCGAGATGACGCAGCGCGAGGCTGTCCATGTCGTGCGTGCGGTGCGATTCGACCACGTACGATTGCAACAGCGTGTCGTGTTCGATGCCGCGCATTTCGATACCGTAGTTGGCGAGCACCTGTTCGTCGTACTTCAGATGCTGACCAACCTTCTTATGGTCGGCGCTTTCGAGCCAGGGCTTGAGTCTGGCGAGCACCTCGTCGCGCGGCAATTGCACGGGCGCATCCGGGCCGCGATGCGCGAGCGGCACATACGCCGCGCGCCCGGCCTCGACCGACAACGACAAGCCCACGATCTGCGCGGTCATGGGATCGAGCGATGTGGTTTCGGTATCGAACGAGGTCAGTTCGGCCGCGTTGATCGTCTCGAACCACGCGTCGAATTGCTCCCACGTCTGCACGGTGTCGTAGTGCCGCTCGTGATCCACCGACAACGCCGGCTCCACGTCCACTTGCGGACCCTCCACGACCTCGGCGATTTCCACTTCGCGCAACCAGGTCTTGAAGCCGTGGCGCGCAAATACGTCACGCAGTTCCTCACGTGACTCCGGCCGGCTTTGCAGGCTTTCCTCGATCGACACGATGTGCTCGGTCAGATTGCAATTGCGATCGACGGTGACGAGTTTGCGCGCCATCGGCAGGAAATCGAGCGCACGGCGCAGATTGTCTCCTACCGCACCTTTGATTTCGTCCGCGTGTGCGACGATGCCATCCAGCGAATCGAACTGCGTGAGCCATTTAAGCGCGGTTTTTGGCCCGCATTTCTCGACGCCCGGCACGTTGTCGACCGTATCGCCAATCAGCGACAGATAGTCGATGATGCGTTCCGGCGGCACGCCGAACTTGGCGATCACGCCGGCGCGGTCGAGCTTTTCGTTGGTCATCGTATTGATGAGGGTGACATGATCCGACACGAGCTGCGCCAGATCCTTGTCCCCAGTCGACACGATCACGTTCATGCCGCGCTGCTCCGCTGCGGTGCTGAGCGTGCCGATCACGTCGTCGGCCTCGACGCCTTCGATCATCAGCAGCGGCCAGCCGAGCGCACGCACCGCCACATGAATCGGCTCGATCTGACGTGACAGATCGTCCGGCATGGACGGACGATTTGCCTTGTAGTCCGGATACCAGTCGTCGCGAAACGTTTTGCCCTTGGCGTCGAACACGCACGCGCTATACTCTGCCGTGACTTCCTTGCGCATGCGCCGCAGCATGTTGATCATCCCGTAGAGCGCACCCGTGGGACCGCCCTCGGGTCCGCGCAGATCAGGCATCGCATGGTAGGCCCGGTACAGATAACTCGAACCGTCGACCAATAGCAGGGTCTTACCTTCAAGGCTTCGTTCTTCAGGCATTATGACTAAGAGAAAAGTGATTCCGAGTCTGCGATCACTCGCAGATCAAGAGCGCGCTACGGCCAAGAAGGCCCGCGCATCGTGGCAGATGTTCACGATTATGGCAGAGTTTATCGAGGCGACCGAGTACCTCTCGGAGATTCGCCCGGCTGTCAGCATCTACGGTTCAGCGCGTCTGAAACCGAACTCGCCTTACTACAAACTCGCCACGCAAATCGCGCGCAAGCTGTCGGACGCCGGCTTCGCGGTGATCTCGGGCGGCGGCCCCGGCATCATGGAAGCGGCCAACAAGGGCGCGCATGCCGGCAAAGCGCCGTCGGTGGGCCTGAACATCGAACTGCCGCACGAGCAATCGGGCAATCAGTGGCAAGACATCTCCCTGCGTTTCCGTCATTTCTTCACGCGCAAAGTCACGTTCGTGAAGAACTCGGACGCCGTGATCGTGATGCCGGGCGGCTTCGGCACGCTGGACGAACTGGCCGAAGTGCTCACGCTGATTCAAACCAAGAAGTCGCGCCATGTGCCGATCATTCTGGTGGGCGCAGAGTTCTGGGAAGGCCTGCTCGCGTGGTTCAAGAATTCGCTCACACCCATGGGCCTGATCAATCCGACGGACATGGACCTGATGCAGGTAATCGACGATCCGGACCAGGTGCTCGAAGCGGTGCTGAAGTTTTATGAGGACCGTGAAGAGACCGAGCCGCATCCGGCCAAGTCAGATGAAGACCGGATGTTCTATCTGTAAGGCGTTGGATTGTTCCGCGTTTGCTTCGTGCTCCGGTGCGGAGCGAATGCCGCTTGACGTCACGCAACGCGATACCATGCATTCGTGAACGCTAACGGGCGGCCTCCAGGCTGCCCGTTTCCGTTATATCGGTCTGATCACCCTGCGCCTGCAGCCATTCGCAGAACAGCGCCACCAGCGGCGCCTGCGCAACCTCCCGCCTCGCCACCCACCAATAGCCGCGCGCGTCGATACGCGGACCGGCCAGCGGCACCACGAGCCGCCCCGATACCAGTTCGTCCGCGAGCAGCGGCAGCGGGCCGAGCGCCACGCCGAGACCATCTACCGCGGCCTGCAAGGCCAGATAGAAGTGGTCGAACGACTGCTTCTTCGGGACTTTCACCGTCACCCCAGCCGCCGATAACCAGTTGCTCCACGCATCCGGCCGCGTGTCGGAATGCAGCAGCACGTGCCGCGCGAGATCGTCCGAGACCTTGATCGGCGAGCGCTGCAACAGCGCGGGACTGCAAACTGGAATCTCGCTTTCACCAAGGAAATGACCGCTCACGCAGTTCGGCCAGTGAGCCGGGCCGCGCCGTACCGCGACGTCGAAACTCTCCAACGTATCGACGGGCGCGTTCGACGTGGATAGCCTCAACTCCACATTCGGCACCTTGCGCTGGAATTGATGCAGACGCGGCAGCAGCCACTTCATCGCGAAGGTAGGCAGCGCATTCACGCGTAGTACCTGTACGACGCCGGTGTCGCGCAGTTGATCGGTGGCGAGCGCGATGCTGTCGAACGCGGCCTGCACGGTGGAGAGATAACGGCGGCCGTCCTCGGTAAGACGCACGCGTTTGCCGTGACGGTGGAACACCTGCACGCCGAGCCACGTTTCGAAAGCCGCAACCTGACGGCTGATTGCACCGTGCGTCACATGCAATTCGTTTGCGGCAGCGGTGAAGCTTTCATGCCGCGCCGCGGCTTCGAAGGCGCGCAGCGCCGGAAAGGGAGGAAGGTTACGGGCCATGCTTGTGATTCTAAGTCACAAAGCCGCGCCGAAAAATCGTTTTGCATGCAGTCCGTTCGGCGTTAACCTGCTGAGCTTGAACTGGAAGCTTAGCGATATGGATCACGACCTCACCTCATCCGAGACCGGCCTCGCGCCGACGCCCACGCTGCGGGAAATTTTCGGCGGTTTTCTCGGCCTTGGGCTGATCTCTTTCGGCGGCGCGCTGCCGTTGGCGCGGCGCGCGCTGGTCGAACAACGCCGCTGGCTGAGCAGCGAAGAATTCACCGACCTGCTGGGGCTGTGCCAATTCCTGCCGGGCGGCAATGTCATCAATCTGTCGGTGGCCATGGGCATGCGTTTTCGCGGCGTGCCCGGGGCGCTGGCCGGTCTGCTTGGGTTGATCGCAGGGCCTTCGCTGGTGGTGATCGGACTCGGCGTGCTGTACGAACATACGCAGAACGACCCGCACGTTCGTCATCTGTTTGCCGGGCTTGCCGCTGCGGCGGCAGGGCTGTTGATCGCGATGGCGGTGAAGATCGTGCTGCCGTTGCGTGGCAAACCCCTGGCCGCGCTAATTGCCGTGCTCGGTTTCATCGCGATTGCGATCTTGCGGCTGCCGTTGCTGCCGACCATGCTGGTACTCACACCGCTCAGCATCTACATCGCGTCGAGGAGCGCACGATGAACGACACGCTCATTGCTCTCGCCGTCATTTTCAGCCAGCTTTCGCTGCTCGCATTCGGCGGCGGAAATACGATTCTTCCGGAGATGCAGCGGCAAGTGGTGGACGTGCACCATTGGATGCCGGCCAGCGAATTCAGCGCGCTGTTCGCGCTCGCTCAGGCCGCGCCGGGGCCCAATCTGATGATCGTCACGCTGGTGGGCTGGCACGTGGCCGGTTGGGCGGGGATGCTGGTGACTTCCGTGGCGAAGTTCGGGCCGTCATCGCTCGTGACGATACTGGCGTTGCATGCCTGGGAGCGGTTTAAGGACCGTCCGTGGCGGCGTTATGCGCAGTTGGGGCTGGTGCCGGTCACGGCGGGGATTGTCGCGGCGAGCGCGGTACTGATCGCCAAGGCCTCGGATCCGACGGCGATTGCCTGGGGGATTACTGCGTTGACGGCGGCGTTGTCGTTGAAAACGCGAGTTCATCCGCTGTGGCTGCTGGCGGCAGGGAGTTTGATCGGGTTGACGGGGTTCGGGCAGATGTGAGGCCCGAACCCGCGAGAAGCCCGCCGAGTCTGACTTACTGAAACGCCACTTCCGCAAAACTCCGCAGCTTCCGGCTATGCAAGCGATGCAGCCCGTTCATCCGCAATAGCTCCATCGCCTTCACGCCGATCTGCAAATGCTGGTCGACCTGCGCGCGATAAAACTGGTCGGCCATGCCGGGCAGCTTCAACTCGCCGTGCAGCGGCTTGTCCGACACGCAAAGCAAGGTCCCGTAAGGCACCCGGAAACGGAAACCGTTCGCGGCAATCGTCGCGCTTTCCATATCGAGCGCGACCGCACGACTTTGCGACAGCCGCTGCACCGGCTCGCGATGATCCCGCAACTCCCAGTTGCGGTTATCCACGCTGGCCACCGTGCCGGTACGCATCACCCGCTTAAGCTCGACGCCGTCCAGTTGCGTAATCTGCGCGACCGCGCGCTCCAGCGCCACCTGCACTTCGGCGAGCGCCGGAATCGGCACCCACAGCGGCAGATCGTCGTCCAGTACATGATCCTCGCGCACATAGCCGTGCGCCAGCACATAGTCGCCGAGACGCTGCGTATTGCGCAGACCGGCGCAGTGGCCGAGCATGATCCACGCATGCGGACGCAGCACGGCGATGTGATCGGTGATCGTCTTCGCGTTCGACGGCCCGACGCCGATGTTGACCATCGTGATGCCGCTGCCGTCCGCGCGCTTCAGGTGATACGCCGGCATTTGCGGCAGACGTGGCGGCGGCGTGCCCTCCTGCGCCTCTTCGCCGAGATTCTCGTTGTACGTGATCACGTCGCCGGGTTCGACGAACGACGTGTATTCGCTGCGATAGGCGCGCAGTTCTTCGTCGTCGGTATGGGCCATCATCGTGCGACCGAGTTTGACGAACTCGTCGATATAGAACTGGTAGTTCGTGTACAGCACGTAGTTCTGGCAATGCGTGGGTGACGTCGCCGTATAGTGCTTCAACCGATGCAGCGAGAAATCCACCCGCGCCGCCGTGAACAGCGCGAGCGGATGCGGCTCGCCCGGCAACGGCTCGTACGTGCCATTGACGATGCGATCGTCGAGCAACGCGAGGTCGGGCACGTCGAACACGTCGCGCATCAGGAACAGGCGCTCGCGATCCAGATCGCCTTCGAGGTGGATGCCCTCGGCGAACGCGAAGTGAATCGGAATCGGCTGTTCCGACACGCCCACTTCGATCTTCACATGGTGATTCTTGGCCAGCAGACGCAGTTGCTCGCGATAGTAATTGCCGAACAGATCCGGCCGCGTCACGGTCGTCTCGAACATGCCCGGACCCGCGACGAAACCATACGAGCGACGCGAGTCGATGTGCGTGTTGACCTCGGTGCGCACGCGCACGAACGGGTAGCAGGCGCGCACCCGGCGTTCGAACAATTCGTTGCGGCGATAGCGCGCAAAAGCGTCGCGCAGGAACGAGGTGTTCGCTTCGTATATCGCCGAGAGGTAGGTGACGGCCTCGGTGGCGTCGTCGAAGGATTCGGTTGGGAAGCTGCTGGCGGGAGTCTGCACCGCGCGTTGATTGGTATCGTTGTTCATCTTCATTCGCCTCGATTGATGCGACGACATTACCACGGAACCCGCGATCGCCAAATGCCCCTGCAGCGCGTGCAACCCCGGCCTTCGCATGTCCGGCAAGATTGCGCGCGCGCCGCGCGAAAGCAGCGCAAAATAAGGCGATCACGCCCGTAGGCCTGGCTGGATTTGCTAGAATCGGGCCACCATATTGGAGAATCACCATGAAGCCGCTCCTTCCCGTCGCCGTTGCACTGGCTCTCGCCTTTGGCAACGCCGCGATGGCTGCCCAGCCTGTCGATGACACTCCGGCCCCCGGCGCACCCCAGTCGGCCAACGAACGTGCCGGCTTGCCCGACCTGGAGAAGATCAATCGTCCGGCCGCCGAGGTCAGTTCGAAGGTCGAAATCAATGTCCCGCGTACCCCGAGCTTCTACGAAAAAAGCGGCAACGGCACCGAAATCACCGAATACCGCGACAAAGGCAAGCCCGTCGAAATCAATGTGCATTCGAACCTCGGCACCCGCTATCAGATGAGCGCGCCGCTCGACACATCGCCGAAAGTGCGCGACAACGGCCAGGCCAGCACGCGTTTGCCGTCCGTGCATTTGAGTTATTGATGGTTTGAGACGTCGCGGGCGTGACGGTCCCGTGCGGACTGCCGGAGCCGGATGCGCATGTGTTGCGCAGCGTCTCCTTGGGCTTTTAGCCTGCTTGCCGAACGGACTTCACTGAGGCGCCACGGCGTTGAGTGCGATACCGCGCTCGCCTGACGGCCCTGACGGACCGAGTGTTCGGCACCGCGTCCGCCACCGCGTGCTGTCTTTGCTGCAGTCGCCGTTTTCACCCCTGTTTTTGCCGCTGTCTTGCCGCCGCTTTTGCCGCACCTCGCACTGGCCGTACCAAGCCAGCCCGACCAACCTGATCCGACGTTTCCCGCATGGCTGTCTTCACCGCTGTCACCGAATCCCAACTAGCTGAATGGATGTGCCACTACGATCTCGGCGACGTCGTCGAGTTGCGCGGCATTTCATCCGGCATCGAGAACAGCAACTTCTTTCTGACGACGACGCGCGGCGAATACGTCCTCACGATTTTCGAAAAACTGACGGCCGACCAACTGCCGTTCTATCTCGACCTCATGCAGCATCTGGCCGCGCATCGCGTGCCGGTGCCGGACCCGCTGCCGCGCGAAGACGGCACGCTGTTCGGCACGTTGAGCGGCAAGCCCGCGACCATCGTCACCAAGCTGGAAGGTGCCCCGGAATTGTCGCCAGGCGTCGAACACTGCGTCGAAGTCGGGCAGATGATGGCGCGCATGCACCTCGCGGGTCGCGACTATCCGCGCTATCAGCCGAATCTGCGCAGCCTGCCGTGGTGGCAGGAAACCGTGCCGACCGTGCTGCCGTTTCTGGAAGGCGAGCAGCGTGATCTGCTGGTATCGGAACTGGCGCATCAGGAAGCCTTCTTCGCGTCGGCCGATTACGCCGCGCTGCCCGAAGGCCCCTGCCACGCCGACCTGTTCCGCGACAACGCGATGTTCGCTCATGCCGCGCCCGACACGGGCCACGAAGTGCGCCTCGGCGGCTTTTTCGACTTCTATTTCGCCGGCTGCGACAAGTGGTTGTTCGACATCGCGGTCGCCGTCAACGACTGGTGCGTCGACCTCGCCACCGGCAAGCTGAACGAAGAACGCACCGAGGCCATGCTGCGCGCCTATCAGACCGTACGGCCGTTTACCGTCGAAGAAAACCGCCATTGGGGCGACATGCTGCGCGCCGGCGCGTACCGCTTTTGGGTCTCGCGCCTGTATGATTTTCATTTGCCGCGCGCGGCGGAACTGCTTAAACCGCACGACCCCGGCCATTTCGAGCGCATTCTGCGCGAACGCCTTTCCGGCGTTGCACTCCCAGGCATTCATACCTCATGCAACTGATCGAAGTCCCCGCGAAAACCGGCTACGTATGGTTCCGGCAGGGTATCTGGCTGTTCCGCAAGAACCCGCTCGCTTTCCTGACGCTGTTCTTCACCTATCTGCTGGTGATGACGCTCGTGGCGCAGATTCCGGTGATCGGCGGCGTATTGCCGCTCGCGTTCATTCCGGGCGTCGCGGTCGGCTTCATGGCCGCGTGCCGTAACACAATCGCCGGCAAGCCGGTGTTCCCCACCATTCTCGTGGATGGCTTTCACTCGTACGGTCCGGTGGTCGCCAAACGCCTGCTGGTGCTCGGCGTGCTGTACGTCGTCGCCATGGCGCTAGTGCTGGCCGGTTCGGCGCTCGCCGACGGCGGCATGCTGCTGAAGGTCATGCTCGGCGCCGCCACCATGGATCAGGACGCGATCGCCAACAGCAATATCCCGCTCGCGATCCTCACCGCCTTCGCGTTCTACATTCCGGTGGCGATGATTTTCTGGTTCTCGCCGATTCTCGCCGCCTGGCATGACGTGCCGCCCATGAAGGCGATGTTCTTCAGCGTGGTGAGCTGCTGGCGCAATCGCGGCGCGTTTATCGTATTCGGCGCGCTGTGGTTCGCTGCCTCGACCACCGTATCGCTCGGCTTGTCCGCGCTGATGCAGGCGCTGGGCGTGGCCGACTTCGCGTTCGCGGTGCTCATGCCCGCCACGATGATCGTCTTGACCATGCTGTATTGCTCGTTTTACGCAACCTATCGCGGCTGCTTCGGCGTGCAAACTCCCGAAACGCCGGATCTGCCGACCACCCCGGCGGCTTGATCTAGCCTGACTGGAAGCTGTCCACATGCGGGCGCCGTTCTGGCGCCCGCCCTCCCCGTCGTTCCCAACACTCGTCAACACATGTCGATCTGCGGCACAATAGTTTGTGCGCAATCTATTTGTGCGCTATTCCAGACGAGACTCATCATGACCCAGCGCCCCGCTTTGCCCTTCACACTCGACGAGCAACTTTGCTTCGCGCTCTATTCGACCTCGCTTGCCATGACGAAGGCCTACAAGCCGCTGCTCGACAAGCTAGGCCTCACCTACCCGCAATATCTGGCCATGCTGGCGCTGTGGGAGAGCGACGACGTCACCGTCAAGGACATGGCCGCGCGCCTGAATCTCGATTCGGCGACGGTCACGCCGCTGCTCAAGCGCCTCGAGTCGCAAGGCCTGCTGGAGCGGGTACGCGGCGTCGACGATGAACGTCTGGTGTACATCCGCCTGACCAAAGCCGGCACGGCCCTAAAGCGCCAGGCGCGCGAAGTGCCTGCCGAAATCTTTTGCGCGACCCAGCAATCGCCGGAATTCCTTCTGCGTCTACGCGACGATCTGACACGTTTGCGGACTACGCTCAACGATTACATGGACCACTAGTCAGCCCGGTACACGGCCCCGCTATCGGGTCGATTTGAAATTTCATTTGCACGCTAATGATTTGTGTACTATCTTAATCACATGTCGCTTCCAAAGCGCTCCGCCAGAACGGCGGGCAAACCGCGGCAACCATGCAGATCCTGACAACCCAGATTAAGGAGCAGCACCATGAACATTCTCTACAAGACCAGCGCAACGAGCACCGGTGGCCGCGACGGCCGCGCCGTATCGGCGGACAACGCTTTGGACGTTAAGCTGGCAGCGCCGCGCGAACTCGGCGGCAACGGTGCGGCGGGCACGAATCCGGAACAACTGTTCGCGGCTGGTTACTCGGCCTGTTTTTTGAGCGCGATGAAGTTCGTCGCCGGTCAGCACAAGCAGGCTTTGCCGGCTGACACGCAGGTCACCGCGGAAGTCGGCATCGGCCCGAACGACAATGGCGGTTTCGCATTGGACATCGAACTGCGCGTTTCGCTGCCGGGTCTCGAGGCAGCCGCCGCGAAGGAACTGGTCGACGCCGCGCACCAGGTTTGCCCGTACTCGAACGCCACGCGCAACAACGTCGCGGTTCGCCTGCAAGTCGCCTAAGCCGCGACCTCGGCGAATTGCTGAAGCATGGCGCGGTAAGCCGCGCCGTCGCGAGTGGCGCCCGCTCCCTGCAGAATAGGAGCGGGCGTTTTGTCGTTGATGGACGCGGCACGCAATATGCGGCGACAATCCGATCCGCTAACCTGCCGCGCTGACGCTCGCACGCCAAACCGCCCGTTGAACGCACAGCGCGACCCTTCACCCGACTTTTCTCGCACCCGATGACACGCGTCCGACGACTGAACGACTCCTTCGAAACCGGTCTGGTCTGGTTCCGCCGCGACCTGCGTCGCACGGACAACGCCGCGCTTTACTACGCGCTCAAACATTGCGAGCGCGTGTGGTGCGTGTTCGTGTTCGACACGACGATCCTCCAGCCGCTCGTCGACGCTTGGCAGGCGCGTCATCCGGATACACCCGTGCAGGACCGCCGCATCGAGTTCATTCTGGCGACGCTGGGCGAACTGGACGAGGCGCTGCGCGCCGAGGGTGGCGGCCTGATCGTGCTGTACGGCGATCCGGCCGATCTGGTGCCGAAACTGGCCGATCAACTCGATGTCGAGGCGGTGTTTGCGAATCACGATTACGAGCCCGTGGCGATCGCGCGCGACGAAGCGGTGCAGGAGCGTCTCGCCGACGCCGGACGTTCATTGCTAACCTTCAAGGACCAGGTGATCTTCGAGCGCGACGAGGTGCTGACGGGCCAGAAGAAACCGTTCACCGTGTTCACGCCTTACAAGAATGCGTGGCTCAAGCAATTGACGGCGTTCGATCTGAAGCCGTATCCGGTAGAAACGTACGCGAAACATCTGGCCGCGCCGCCGGCCAGGCTGAATCGGCAATTGCCGACTCTCGAGCAGTTGGGTTTCGCGCCGAGCAATCTCGCGGAACTGGCACTGCCCACTGGCGTGAGCGGCGCGCAGCAACTACTCGACGATTTTATGACCCGCATCGACAGCTACGCCGACCGGCGCGATTTTCCGGCGTCCAAGGGCCCCAGCTATCTGTCGATGCATTTGCGCTTCGGCACGGTCTCGATTCGCACGCTCGCGCGCCTTGCTCACGAGATGTCGCTGCAACCCGACGGGCAAGGCTCGGCCACGTGGTTATCGGAACTGATCTGGCGGGATTTCTACTTCATGATCCTGGCGCATCATCCGCGGCTGGCGAGCGGCGCGTCGTTCAAGGAAGAGTACGACCGCCTGCGCTGGGAGCAAGGCCCCGAAGCAGACGAGGCCTTCGCCGCGTGGTGCGACGGCCGCACCGGTTATCCGCTGGTCGATGCCGCGATGTTGCAACTGAACCGCACCGGCTATATGCACAACCGCTTGCGGATGGTCACGGCGAGTTTTCTGGTCAAGGATCTGGGAGTGGACTGGCGGCTCGGCGAGCGCTATTTCGCCGAGCAGCTGAACGACTTCGATTTTTCGGCGAATAACGGCGGCTGGCAGTGGGCAGCGTCGACGGGATGCGACGCACAGCCGTACTTCCGGATCTTCAACCCGATCACGCAGTCCGAAAAATTCGACGCCGAAGGGCGTTTCATCAAGCGCTATCTGCCCGAACTGGCGAGGCTGCCGCCCAAATGGATCCATGCACCGTGGCTGGCCGGCACGGAACGGCTGGCGGACTTCGGAGTGGTGTTGGGCAAGGATTATCCCGCGCCGATCGTCGATCATGCGCAAGCGCGAGCGCGTACGCTTGCTCGTTTCGGCAAGTGAGTGCCTGCTTACATCATTGAAACTGATTTGATACGCCTGTCATGGAGGCAATCGGAATGCGGCGTCTGCCATCGCTGATTGTATTTCTGCTGTTGACGCTGGCCACCGCGCTAGTCGCGAGCCAGTTCCTACCCGACGCCTGGTACGCGGCGTTGCGAAAGCCCGCGTTCAATCCGCCGAACTGGGTTTTCCCGCCAGCGTGGTCGGTGCTTTATGTGCTGATGGCGATTGCCGCGTGGCGCGTGTGGAAACGCGATGGGCTGAGCGCGGCAATTGTCTTATGGGCCGTGCAACTGCTATTCAACGCAGCCTGGATGGGGCTCTTTTTCGGCCTGCATCGACCAGACATGGCGCTGATCGATATCGCGATACTGCTGGTCTTGATCGCCGCACTGACATTCGCGTTCTGGCGACGGGACCGCTGGGCAGGCGGACTGCTCGTGCCCTATGTAGCCTGGGTGGCGTTCGCCGCGGCGTTGAATTACGCGTTGTGGCAATTGAATCCGGCTGTGTAGGCGTGTCTCGGCGTGGCTGAGTGCACATCACAGCTTGGGCGCTTCACCCTTGACACCGGCGTCTGAATTCGCGCCGATGCTTCAACTTTGTGCAGCTCAGTGCTGGGTCATCCACGACGGTTGACGCGGGTTCGCTTCGCGATCCAGCTTGCGCATGCGGAACTCCAGATCGTACAGATCGGTGGCTTCGGCGAGGAAAGCGTCAGCGCGTTCTTTCGCGAGCTGATCGGGCGATTTGGTCAAAAACAGGAACAGGCGGCTAAGCAGATACATGGTCAACCTCGACAATGAGTGTTAGGCGTTAACGCCTAAGGGATAACCCGCATTATAGGGAAAACCCTAGAGACGCGCTACGACTCATTTCGATTTGTTGTTACAGCCTCACCGTGCGTTAGCGGAAGCCGCTGCGACAGCGCTTTCCGCCGATCGACCGACGCCGGACCGGCGCTGATGCTTGAAAAATTCCCACACCATGGCGCTCGCATCAGGACCTTTGGCGGAATGGAACGGGATCACGTCATCGCCGCCGCTCCACGCATGAGCGAGCCCTTGCACGCGGCATAGCCGCACCACCCGCCGTCCGCCGCGCAGGTAGTCACGCATGACCACGCCGCCCTTGCGTTCTTCGCGCACTTCGCCGGATTTACGCACGCCGTTCGCGTCGACGATACGGTTCAGGCGGAGGAACTGCTCCGCCAGTTGGTCCGCATTGACCGGCGAGACCACGTGGTCAGCGTCGCCGTGCACGATAATCGCCGGCATGCCGGGATAGTCCGCTACATCGACCAGCGCGTCGACCAGTTCAGCCGGCTCACCGCGCGCGCCGCGCCGCATGACGTCCATAGCGGTGATACCTGAACGGGCCTCGCCGAAAGCGGGGCCGGAATGCAGCGCCACCGCCGCGAAACGGTCCGGATAATTGACCGCCAGCAGCGCGGTTAGCCCGGCGCCCGCCGAAATGCCCGCGGCATAGACGCGCTCGCTGTCGAAACCATGCTGCGCGATCAGCGCATCCACCAACGACACCACGGCGCGCACCTCCGCCCCGCCGGCGCTTTCGCCGGCGTCGTACCAATGCCAGCAGCGATGCGAATGCACATGCTTCGACTGTTCGGGATACACCACCGCAAAGCCGAAGCGGTCGGCAAGCACGTTCATCCGCGTGCCTTCGGCGAATTCGTCGATCGACTGGGTGCAGCCGTGCAGCATCACGACCAGCGGCATGGCTTCGAGTGCGTGCCCCGACGGAATGTACAAGCCGTACTGAAGATGGTTGACCAGCCGTCCGGGCGCAGCGGGCGCCGAATGGAACGAGCGCGTCCAGGCGCCACTCGCCCACGCCGACGCGCGCGGACGCACCCGTGATTCCCGTGCGGCAGGTCGCGGCGCCTCGCGCTTCGCCGGCGCGCGCACCGCGGCCGCCTTGAGCGGGCGAACTTTCGCCGAAGCCTTACTGGTAGTGGCCCGAGTTGGCCGTGCCGGAGTGCGCTTGGCGGCTTTGTGAAGGGGTTCGGCCTGGATCGCCAGCAATCGCTTGAGACCGCGCAGCCAGATTTTCGACAGACTTTTTGCCATCGGCGGATAACCTCGCAAAAAGGGACAGAATCCGTCCGATAGAACGGGAAGGGTGCTTCGTTGTGCAATGCACAATAACACCATTCCTCATGCGATGCTGGAGGCATGGACCACATCCAAGCCGCGAAATTTCCGTCCGGCGAACCTTGTCGCCGACTCGGCGTCAAACCGCGTCAGGGCTTGTTCGCCAGCCAACGTCCGGGGCCGGAAAGCGTCGCGCGCGGCGGGACCGCCCCGCGACACCCGTCTATACTGGCGGTAAATTCTTTGACGTGCGAGGCCCTGCCAAGTCGGCGATTCGTGCCGTTCGCGCGTTAACTTCACTACCAACCGATTCTACGCGGCCTGGGTCGCGCTTCTAGCCATGCCCGATTTACCCGTTCATTTGTGGTACGCGATTACCAGCCTCGGCGGCGCCGGCATGACGCTGCCGCTCGCGTTCGCCATTGCGCTGTGGCTGGCGGTCGGCTACTCGTGGCGCATGGCGGCAGGCTGGCTGCTGCTGCTGGGCGCGGCCATCGGCGTGACGACCGTGACCAAGCTGGCTTTTCTCGGCTGGGGCGTGGGCGTGCGCGAACTGGATTTCACCGGCGTCAGCGGTCACGCCATGCTGTCCACCGCGGTCTATCCGGTCGCGCTGTTCCTGATGCTGCTGCCGTCGCGGCCGGCCATCCGTTTGCTCGGCGTGGTGCTCGGCCTGGCCGCCGGTATCGCGGTGGGGTTGTCGCGCGTGGTGTTGAGCGCTCACTCGCCTTCTGAAGCCATTACCGGCTGTCTGGTCGGCGCGCTGGCCGCGCTGCTGTTCGTGCGCATGGCGTGGCATGCCGAACCCGGCCGTCTTTCGGCGCTGCCTGTCACGGCGAGTCTGATGGTCCTCGCACTGCTGATGCACGGCGTCCATGTGCCGACGCAACGCTGGGTCACGCATATCGCGCTGAAGGTGTCCGGCCATGAGCGGCCATTCATCCGCGCCAAATGGCGGGCCGTGCGCGATGTCCGCCCGGCCACCACGCCGCTGTCGCAAACGCTCAATACGCTCACGCCGCCGCGCTCATCCCACGTTTAACAAGCCGACCCGTTGCCGCATCGCTCGTCCGGGTTATGCGCAAAGTTGAATAATCGTCATGGTTACCGCTATAAACTTTCATATATTACGATAGCGTTTTTACCTGCCGCTCCGGCCCGTGTCGGACTTCCAAGCCTCCATGACCCTGTCCCGCCGCTTTCTGAAACATGTGCTGTTCATCGCCAGCGCCTTCTCTCTGCTCGTCAGCGTCAATGCGCGCGCCGATGAACTGGTGGTCTCCGCCGCCGCCAGCCTGACCAACGCCTTCAAGGCCGTCAGCGACGTGTTCGAGCAGCAGCATCCCGGCACCAAGGTGCTGCTCAACTTCGGCGCCTCCGACGTGCTGATGCAGCAAATTGCCAAGGGCGCGCCCGCCGACGTATTCGCGTCCGCGGACCAGAAAGCCATGGACAAAGCCGTCACCGAAAAAGTGATCGTGCCGGCCACGCGCAAAGACTTCGCCGCGAATTCGCTGGTGCTGATCGTGCCGACGGACAGCCACTTCGCGCCGACCGCCATCAACGATCTGGCGGCGGCGAACGTAAAACGTGTCGCGTATGGCGATCCGGCTTCGGTGCCGATCGGCCGTTATGCACAAGGCGCGCTGCAGGCCGCGGGCGTGTGGGACGCCGTTAGCGCCAAGGCCGTGCTGGCCGCCAACGTGCGTCAAAGCCTCGACTACGTGTCGCGCGGCGAAGTCGACGCTGGCTTCGTCTTCAGCACCGACGCCGCGGTCATGCCGGACAAGGTCAAGGTCGCGCTGAACGTGCCGACGCAGACGCCGATCACCTACCCGATCGCGCAAGTCGAAGGCAGCCGTCACGCGGCCGACGCGCAGGCGTTCATCAGCTTCGTGCTGTCGCCCGCCGGCCAGGCCGTGCTGGCGAAGTACGGCTTCAAGCCCGCGCATTGAGCGCCATTAGTCAACGAGGCATCGTCCGCCCATGCAACAGGCCTGGATTCCGCTCTTGCTGTCGCTCAAAGTAGCGGGCTGGGCCACCGCGCTCAATCTGGTGTTTGGCGTCGCGGCGGGTTTCGGCCTGTCGCGCTGGCGTTCCGGCGCGCGCGACCTGGTCGACTCGCTGCTGACGCTGCCGCTCGTCATGCCGCCCACCGTGCTCGGCTACTACCTGCTCGTGCTGCTCGGGCGGCGCGGCGTGATCGGCGGCTGGCTCGATCGTTTCGATATCCAGTTGGTGTTCACCTGGCAAGGCGCGGTGATCGCGTCGACCGTCGTGGCATTTCCGCTCGTGCTGAAATCGGCGCGCGCCGCGTTTGAAGCCGTCGATCCGCAACTCGAACGAGCCGCGCGCACGCTCGGCGTCAGCGAGACCGCCGTGTTCTTTCGCGTGACCTTGCCGCTGGCGTCGCGCGGCATTCTGGCGGGCGGGCTGCTGGCGTTCGCCCGCGCGCTCGGCGAATTCGGCGCGACGCTGATGATCGCGGGCAACTTGCCGGGCCGCACGCAGACGCTGTCGGTCGCGGTCTATTCGGCCGTGCAAGCCGGCGACGACAGCACCGCGAATTTCCTCGTGCTCGTGACTTCCGTGACCTGCGTCGTGATCCTGTTGCTGGCGGGGCGCCTCGTGCCGCAGCACACCCTGTTGACGTCCCGCTGACATGCCGCTCGCCGTCGACATCCGCAAGACATTCCAGAGCGCCGAGCGCCGTTTTACGCTCGACGTCGCATTTCAGGCGACCACCCCGCGCGTCGTGCTGTTCGGGCCGTCCGGCGCGGGCAAGAGTCTGACGCTGCAGGCGATCGCCGGCCTGTTGCGCCCAGACGAAGGCGCGATCACGCTGCATGGCGACGCGCTGTTCGACAGCGCGCGCGGCATCGATCTGAAACCGCAGGCGCGCAAGATCGCCTACCTGTTTCAGGACTACGCGCTGTTTCCGCATCTCAATGTGCGGCAGAACATCGGTTTCGGTTTGCAGCAGGGTTGGCTCAATCCGCGTGCGCGCTTCGCGCATCCGCAGGTCGATTACTGGCTCGATGCGTTGGAATTGAAGAGCGTGGCCGGGAATCATCCGGCGCAGCTTTCAGGTGGCCAAAAGCAGCGCGTCGCCCTGGCGCGGGCACTGGTCGCGCAACCGCGGTTGCTGCTGCTGGACGAGCCGTTTTCCGCACTGGATAGCGCGTTGCGTCAGCGCATGCGGCGCGAGTTATCGGATCTGCAAACGCGGCTCGATATTCCGATGGTGTTGATCACGCACGATCCCGACGACGTCGCGGCATTCGGCGATCAGGTCGTGCAAGTCAGCGACGGCTGCGTGCGCGAGCATCGGGCGTTCACGGGGTATGTGCGCAGCGAGTCCTGAATCCCGGCAAGCGTTGGCGCACGGCCCGCAAGCTCAATCCTTCACGCCGAGTATCACGCTCGACGCCTTGAACGCCGCGACCGCGACCGAACCTTCCGCCAGTCCCAATGTGTCGACGCTCTCATTGGTCACCACCGCCGTGATCACCGCGCCGCCGTCCAGCCCGAGCGACACCTCGGCGCTCACCACCCCGCGTTTCACGCTCAGCACCGTGCCGCGCAACTGATTGCGCGCCGACAGCTTGAGCGGCGTGCCGCTGTCGTCCTCGACCAGCAGCACGACCCACGACGCCTTGATCAGCGCGAACGCCGCCGACCCCACCGCCAGCCCCAGTGTCTCCGTACTCTCATGCGTGACCACCGCAACGATTTCATGCCCGCCGGCCAGCGCCAGCGACACTTCGTCGTTGACGCTGCCGCGCGTCACCGCCGACACCGTGCCGTAAAGCTGATTGCGCGCACTCGTTTTCACACCGATGCGGCCGATCAGATCCCAATCCGTCGCGAATCCTTCGATCGCCGCGCCGGCGCGCTCCAGAAAGCGCCGATGCTCGCGCTCGACCGCGCGAAACGTCTCGATCAGCTTGACGGCGCGCGGCGTGAGCGTGGTGCCGCCGCCGCCCTTGCCGCCGGTCAGACGCACGACGAGCGGCTCGCCGGCGAGATTGTTCATCGTGTCGACGGCGTCCCACGCCCCTTTGTAGCTCATGCCGACCGCTTTTGCCGCGCTGGTGATCGAACCGGTTTCGCGGATCGCCGCGAGCAGCGCGATCCGCGACGCGCCGCCGAGCGTTTGCGCGCCCGCCTGAAACCAGACGGAGCCGCCGAGCTCAAGGGATTCGTGGGAGGGATCGGTGTGGCCGGTTGTCATGGCGGGAAACGGTGGTGAAGAGCGAAGGGACAGCAACAAGGACAGCAAATCATTATAACGACGCCAACGCGAACCACGGCTCGCCAGCCTGGCACGCAGCCGGCCGCGAAAACGGAACCGTGGAATACTTGCTGCTCGAAACGTCGAGCACCCGTCCTTCCTATTTTCGACGCGGCCACATCGGCTCACGCGTCGCAACGTCGACAAGGAGCAAACAGTGAACATCGATCTATCGGGCAAGACCGCTATCGTCAGCGCCTCCACGGCGGGGATCGGCCTCGCTATCGCCACCGGCATCGCCGCGTCGGGCGCACGGACAATCGTCAACGGACGCAAGCAGGACGCCGTCGATCGCGCCATCGAAGCCATTCTCAAGACGGCGCCGCACGCGCAGTTGCAGGGCTTTGCGGGCGATCTCGGCAGTCAGGCCGGTTGCGACGCGCTGGCGAAAGCCGTGCCCCAGGCAGACATTCTGGTGAACAATCTCGGCGTGTTCGGTCCCGGCGACATTTTCTCCACGCCGGACGACGATTGGGCGCGCTACTTCGAAGTCAACGTGATGTCCGGCGTGCGGCTCACGCGTCACTATCTGAAAGGGATGATGGAGCGCAAATGGGGGCGCGTGGTGTTCATCTCATCGGAATCGGGGTTGAACATTCCGGCGGATATGCTGGCCTATGGCTTCTCCAAGACCGCGCAACTGAGCATTGCGCGAGGCATCGCCAAACAGGCAGCCGGCAGCGGCGTGACGGTGAATTCCGTGCTGCCCGGGCCGACGCTGTCCGACGGATTCCGTTCGATGGTGGAAGACACCGCGCGCGAGCAAGGCAAAACCGTCGAACAGGTCGCCACCGAATTCGTGCGCGCGCACCGCAGCAGTTCGATCATCCAGCGTGCGGCCAGCACCGAGGAAGTGGCGAACATGGTCGTGTACGTGTGCTCGCCGCAGGCTTCGGCGACCACCGGCGCGGCGCTGCGCGTGGATGGTGGGGTCGTCGATACGATTGCTTGACGGGCTTGACGGCGGCGTTTTTCGCGGCCGGACAGCGAACGGGCGGTATGGCCGAACACGGCTCCATCAAGCGAGCCGAATCGGCCATACCGCCCGTTTTGCGTCGGGAAGCTTCCCGCTACGACACGTACCCCGCGTCCCTCAAAGCGCGTACTGCGCGATGCCGTTGCCGAACGACCAATTCTCCTTCAGCACCTCGACGAGATTGATGAACACATCTTCTCGTCGCAGCCCCGGCGACTCCGCCAGTTCATCCGCCATGTGCTTGTACAGCGCCTTTTTCTGGTCGAGCGTGCGCGTGTTGTTGAACGTGATCTGAATGATCACCAGATCGTCGCTGCGCTCAACGTTCAGATACTGGTTGTCGTAGACAAAATTGCCGGCATCGTGCTCGGTGATCAACATGAAGATGTCGTCCTTCGGCACGTTGCAGGTCTCCACCAGCGAGCGCTGGATGCTTTGCGTCAACGCTTTCCGGTATTCAGCCGGCTTGCCGGCGCGCAATGCGATTCGTGTGAGCGGCATGTTGAATCTCCTCGGTTGCAGTGATTGGGTAGACACAGCTTAGGCGCGCTGATTCATAATAAACAGACATCATTGATGATTTCATCTATATTCGACTGAAATGAAAGTACTCGACCTCGATGCGGTCCGCGCCTTCGTTCTGGTGGCCGATCTGCGCAGCTTTACGCGCGCGGCGGATGCGCTCGACACCACGCAATCGGCCGTGAGCCTCAAGCTCAAGCGGCTGGAAGCGCACCTGGGCAAGCAGTTGCTGGAGCGCACGCCCCGCGTGGTGCGCCTCTCCGGCGACGGCAACGCGTTCCTCGGCGCGGCCCGCGACCTGTTGAACGCGCATGAACGGGCGCTGGGTTCGCTGTCCGTGGAACGCCGCCGGTTGGTACTGGGACTCAGCGAGCATGTCGCGGGGCCCGAATTGCCGCAGTTGCTCGGCAGGCTTAATGCGCAGGATCCGGGTCTGGTGGTGGAACTGCACATGGGCACCTCCACCGCGCTGCTCGCGCAATTCGACGAACGCCGGCTCGACGCGGTGATCGTCCGTTATGGTCCGGAGGAGCCGCCGCGCGACGATACCCAGGTGCTCTTCAGCGAACCGCTCGGTTGGCTGGCCACGCCGGAATGGCTGCCGCGCGTCGGCGAGCCGCTAGCGCTGGCCTTGCTTAGCCCGCCGTGCAACGTGCGCGAAGTGGCGCTGCGTGCGTTGGCGGAGGCGGGGATCGCGTGGCAGGAGGTGTTCGTCGGCGGCGGTGTCGCGGCGGTCGGCGCCGCGGTCGCGGCGGGGCTGGCAGCGTCGCCGCTCGCGCGTCGGGTCGCGCCGCGCGGTCTGGTCGATGTCGGCGAGCGGCTGGGCTTGCCGACGCTGCCGGAATCGCGGGTGACGCTGCACTCGCGGGTGCGGGATTCGCGTTCGGTGGAAACGTTGCGGCTGGTGACGCATGGGTTGGCCGCACAGTGACATAAAGACTCGGCGCCGCAACGCACAGATAAACTCCGCCGCCTTTCGCTTAAGCTAGAAAATCAACTCACTCAAAAAACGAACCGTGGACCTCGACCCCCGACAAACCGCCGCCGTGCGCGCGGTCATCGAAACCGGCAGTTTCGAGCAGGCCGCCGTGCGGCTGAATCTCACGTCGTCGGCGGTATCGCAGCGGGTGCGGGCGCTCGAAACGCGTCTCGGCAACCCGCTGATCGTGCGCACGCGCCCGTGTCGCGCCACGCAGATGGGCCAGCGCCTGCTGCAGTTTCTACGGCGCGCCGCGCTGCTCGAAGACGACTTCGCGAGCGATCTGGCGGGCGCCAACGAGGCACTGCTGAGCGTCGCCGCCGCTGTCAACGCGGACACGCTATCCACGTGGTTTTTCCCCGCGCTCTCGGACATCCTGCTGCAGGAAAACGTGCTGCTGGATCTCACCGTCGACGATCAGGACCACACACATGCGCTGCTCGCGTCGGGCCTGGCGATCGGCTGCATCACCACCGAACCCGCGCCGATGCGCGGCTGCTTCGCCGAACGGCTCGGGGCGATGCGCTACCGGATGGTGGCGTCTGCGGCGTTCGTCGAGCGCTGGTTTCCGAACGGCTTGACGCGTGAGAGCGCGCGGCGCGCGCCGGTAATCCTGTCCTCACGCAAGGACGCATTGCAGGCGCGCTTTCTCGAGACACGCTTCGGCTTGCCGCCGGAGGCGTATCCGTGCCATTACGTGCCCGCGCCAGTGCCGCGCTACATGGCGATCCAGCGCGGCCTGGCGTATGGGATGGTGCCGGAGTTGGAATTCGGCGATGCCGTGGAGCGCGGCGAACTGATCGATCTCGCGCCGAAACAGCCTACCGACGTCGAGTTGTACTGGCACGCCTGGAAGGTGCAGTCGCCGCGCCTGGAAAAGCTGTCGGCGCGGATCGTGGAACTGGGCCGCACGGCGCTGGGACCGCCGGAGACCAAGGCTAAACGCAAACGTGCCGGCTGAATTCGCGGTTAGTGAAGAATCGGCGGCAACGAGCCGCTGCTGGCAGTCGCCGGGTCGTTGGACGTGGAGGTCATCGGCGCCGGACTGGCGCTAACGTTTGCGTTTTGAGCCGGCGCATTAGCTTGAGCTACGGCCAGTTTCGTCGCAGCCGGTTTCGCCGCAACCTTGGCCGCGTGCGGATGCGTCGCGTGTCCTTGAACCAGGTTGGCGTGTGTGACCTTGCCCTGCGCGGGTCTCGCCGTCACCAGTTGCGCGTGCGGCTTCTTACCCTGCGCCATCACGGCTGCTTTCGGCTTGCTGGATTTGCCGGGTTTGCTGCCTGTGGTGCCCAGCGCTTTGACGGTTCCTTTTGCACTCCCATTCCTGGCCGTCACTTTCTTTACCGCGCCATGCGTCGCCGGCTTGCCACCTTTACCTGGCACCGGCGCCGACCCCGACGCCACGCGCTGCGCCCCATGCTGAGCGCTCGCCGTATGCCCGGAAGCGGTTTTTGACGCGCTCTTCGACGAGGCGACCTTCGCCCTCGCTTTCGAGCCCGCCTTCGAACCGCCGGAAGCCTTAACCTTCCCCACCTGCTTCGTCTTCCCGGCCTGTTTGGCCGCATGCCCCGTCGCTTCCGGCGGATTCCACGTTTCCGCATAACCCGCAGCCACCGCCGCACCCGACACACACCACACGGCCAGCGCCGTTGCTGCTACTCGAACCCACATCTCCTGCTTCTCCTGATCTGCCACTACCTGACGAGCCGGGGATTATATTCCCTTGCAAAAATCCACATCTAGACTATTATATATTTTAAGTACATAAAAGGACTCACCCGCTCATGGCTCACGCCGCCCGTGCCTCCCAGCCCGACGCGCCGATTCGACGGCCCGCTTCGGCCCCCTCGCTAACGGAAATGTCCGCAGCGGGTCTGCGCGCTTTCTTCAACATCGCGCGCGACTGGGACTTGAGCGCCGAAGAGCAGATCGTGCTGCTCGGCTCGCCTGGCCGCTCCACCTTCTTCAAATGGAAAGCGACGCCTGAAACGGCCCGCGTCGGGCGCGACACGCTCGAACGCCTGTCGCTGCTGCTCGGCATCTACAAGGCGCTGCAAATCCTGCTGCCGCAAGCCGGCGCCGCCGACTCCTGGATCAAGCGCCCCAACAGCGCGCCGCCCTTCGGCGGGCGTCGCGCGCTAGACCGCATGCTGGCCGGCAACATCAGCGATCTCGTGGCCGTGCGCCAGTATCTCGACGCAATGCGAGGCGGCTGGGCGTGACACAACCGCATTGGCAGGACCGCTGGCGCACGGCGCGGCTCGACTGGTTACCCGCATATCGGGTGATTCCCACACGCTTTCCGGCCGTCAATCTGTTCGACCGGGTGGCGTCGCCACAAGATTTCGACGCGTTATACGCGCTCGAGGCGATGACCAACGACCGTCTGCGCACCGAAGTCGGCGAACTCGATCTGGTGCCTTACGAAGAGCGCCGCTTCGGGCCGGGCTATGGACCGATCATGGCCGCGTTGACGCATCTGAATCCGCTGGGCAGTCGCTTTTCCGACGGCAGCTACGGCGTGTTTTATTGCGCGCGCTCGCGCGCCACCGCAATCGCCGAGACGCGTTATCACACGGGCAAATTTCTGCAGGCAACTGCCGAAGCGCCCATGCGTCAGCAAATGCGCCTCTACACGGTTATCGCGCAAGGTAACGTGGTGGACATTCGCGGCGACGCGTCGCTGGATCTCGCAGTGCTGTCGCCGGACGATTATCTGGCCGGGCAAGCACTTGGCCGCGCGGCGCGCGAAGCGGGCGCGCCGGGCATTGCGTATCCGTCGGTGCGAGACCCGCAAGGCGAATGCCTCGCCGCGTTCAAAACCACGCCGCTGCGCGACTGTCATCACGCCGCGTATCTGGAATACAACTGGAACGGCACGAGCGTGGATATGGTGTTCGAACTCAACCAGGTGGGCTGATACGCAAACGGTTGAATCAACAACAAGAAGGCGCGCGTAAAAGCGCAAACGAGCGCCGCGCGAAGCCTCTCAAGGCAACGCCAACGCCGCCGCGCCATCGGCACGCGCATCGTCGGTCGAGACGGACCAGCGCCGCAACGCCTGCGGCTCCACGATCGTCAGCTTGCCGCCGGGGCCGAACGCGCCGGTATCGATGAACACCTGCGAACCAATCTGCTGGATATCGCGCATCGGCGTATGGCCGCAATAGGTCAGCGAGAGACCGCGTTGACGCGCGGGATCGCTATTGCCCAAAGCAAGGCCACGACCCCACAGCAACTGCTGACGCGTATCGGCGGAAAAATTCCCCGCGTCGAGTTCGGCATCCGAGCCGAAGAATTCGGCATGCAGAATATTGAAGCGCTCCTTGCCGCTGCCCACCACCCGCACCAGCGGCAACGTGCGCAACCGCTCCGCGTAGTGCTGCAAGCGTTCGTCGGGCAAATCCGCCGCCCACGCGCCGCCAATGCCGTACCACCACTGACGCCGCATGCGGCCATCGGCGACACCGCACAGCGTGTCTTCGTGATTGCCGAGCACCGGGAAAAACCACGCCTTATCGAGCAGCGTCAGCGCCTGCTCGGAGTGCTCGCCGCGATCGACCAGATCGCCGACCGAGAACAGCCGGTCGCGCGCGGGATCGAACGCGATGGTGCGCAGCAGATAGCGCAATGCATCGACGCAGCCATGCAGATCGCCGACCACGAAATCGCGGCCGCTCGTATTGGACGAATGATGCTGAACAGGGTTGACGAGTACGGAATCCATGAGCCCATGATAATGCGACAGACGCGCGACGTATGCGCGTTGCCCATCGTATCCCGGCGCGCTGAAGGCAAAATTGATGCGAATCGACGCCAAACCCGCGTGTTTCCGGTAGCCCTCTCCGGAAACACGCGCTTTGCGCGGTCGCTATTGCTGAGTCCGCAGCTTGGCGACTTGATCGACGGTCACTGTCGACTGAGGATTGCCGAACTGTTTCGTCACATAGTTGGTGATGGCGGCGATCTGATCGTCGGTGAGTTCGGTGCCGAAGGCGGGCATCAGCACGTCCGCCTGCTTCGTGGTCCGGCTGACGCCGTGCAGGATCACCATCGCGAGATTGTTCGCGTCGCTCGCGCCGACCGCCGAGTTATGGATCAGCGACGGATACGCCCCCGGCGCGCTCGCGCCCACGCCCTGGCCGGTCCAGCTATGACAGGTTGCGCAGTTGGCCACGAACAGTTGCGCGCCGTTCACCGCGTTGATCGTCGTGCCGCGCAAGGCCGTGACGTCGTTGGCGGGATTGCCCCACTGGTCGCGCGGCCGCGCTTCGCCGCCGCTGATCGGCGGCACCGAGCGCAGATACGCGACGATCGACCCGAGGTCTTCGCGCGTCAGGTATTGCGTGCTGTCGGTCACCACTTCGGCCATCGGACCGGCCGCGTTGGCCCGTCCCGGCGCCGCGCCGGTCGACAGATACGAAACCAGTTCGTCGTCGCTCCAGTTGCCCACGCCGCTGTTCTTGTCCGGCGTGATGTTGTACGCATGCCAGCCCGCCTGCAGCGCGCCGGAGAAGCGCGAGCTCGTCTTCAAACCCTGGGTGAAATTACGCGGCGTATGGCACTCCTCGCAATGCGCGAGACCCTCCACCAGATACGCGCCGCGATTCCACTCGGCACTTTGCTTCGGATCGGGGATGAAACGACCCTCGGTGAAATTGAACATGTTCCAGAACACCATCAACCAGCGCTGGTTGAAGGGGAAATTCAGGCTGTCGCTCGGCGGCGCGTAGTGGATCGGCGTGAGCGTGTTCAGATACGCGCGAATCGCCAGCACGTCCTGATCGGTGACCTTGGTGTATTCCGCATACGGGAACGCGGGATAGAGCCGCTCGCCGCTCTTGCCGATGCCTTCGTGCATCGCGCGCAGAAAATCGGCGTCGCTCCATTGGCCGATGCCGGTGTCCGGATCAGGCGTGATGTTCGGCGTCACGATCGTGCCGAACGGCGTGTTAATCGGCAGGCCGCCCGCGAACGGGCGGGCTTTGTCCGCCGTGTGACACGCCACGCAATCGCCGGCCCGCGCGAGGTATTCGCCGCGTTTGACCAGATCGCTGCTGCCGGCCGCGGCGCCGGGCGTGGCCGCGTTGTTGGCTACACCGTTGGCCGCGCCGCCAGGCGCATTGCCGGGCGCTTGCGACGCATCGTCGGCATGCGCCTGCATGATCGGCAGTTCGTCGTTATGCGGCGCATTCGGCCCGTGCGCTTCGTACCACGCCACATACAGCGCGAACAGCGAGAACGCCGCCGCCAGCGTCGCGACCCGGAAACGCCGCCGTGTGTGCCCAACGATCGACTGAGCCGGCTGCCCGCGCGAGAGATTCTTCGTCATGGTGACTCTCCGTTCAGGGCTCAGATTTCACGCTTGAGCTTGTCGGCCAGTTTCAGCGACAAGGCCGCGATCGTCAGCGTGCAATTCACCGAAGCCGCGGTGGGCATCACGCCGCTGCTGGCGATGAACAGATTGGAGTGATCGTGCGTGCGGCAATCCGCATCGACGACCGAATCCGCCGGGTCGCTGCCCATGATCGTGGTGCCCATGATGTGATTGTTGGGGGCGAAAGTATCGTCGAACGAAACCTCGGCGCCGCCGAACAGGTTGGCGATCTGCGCGTAGAGTTCGTGCGTGTTGGCCGCGCTTTTCTTGACGTAGTCGTTGATCGAGTAGTAGATCTCCGGCTGGGGAATGCCGAGTGCGTCCTTGTGATCCGCCGACGGCACCACCCGGTTCTGCGGCTCGGCCAGATGCTCGTGGAAGCTGTTGATGTTCAGCGTGCGGGCCGCGCGATCGCGAATCTGCCGATCGAGTTCGGCGCCCGTGAGGCCTTTGCCCAGCAGCGCGGCGGTCACGCTCATGGTCGGCACGCCGTTCGACAGATGCAGTTTCTTGGCCGCGTAATCGGAGCGGAACGCGCCGTCGCGAAAGTTGACGATCGAGGTCATTTCCATCGGCCCGCGCCCAGGCCACAGCGGTTCGTTGGCGAGGAAAGTCACGCCGGTGCCCGGATGGTCCATCAGGTTGCGGCCCACCTGGTCGGAACTGTTGCCCACGCCGTGCGGGAATTTGTCGGAGGTCGACATCAGCATCAGCTTCGGCGTTTCGATGCCGTTGGCGGCGAGCACGAACAGTTTGCCCGTCACGCGCGTGCTGTTGCCGTTCGGGTCCTTGTAGTGGACCGCCGTGATCAGCCCTTTGTTGTCCGCTTCGACGCGGTACACCACCGCCTCGGGTATCAGTTTCGCGCCGGCCTGCTCCGCTTTTTCCGCATGCACCACGCCGTTGTACATCGCGGCGATCGGGCAGATCGGCATGCAATTGTTGTTGCCGCAACAGGTGGGCCGCGCGTCGTACGGACGGCTGTTGCGCGCCACCGGTTCGGGCACGACCTTGAAGCCCTGCGCGTTGAGCACGTCGCTAAAGCGCTGATCCATGTAGGAGAGCGGCAACGCGCTCATCGGATAAGGCTTCGAACGCGGCGAGCCGAGATCGATCGAGCTATCCGGGCCCGACACGCCCAACTGCGCTTCCGCCGCGGAGTACCACGGTTCGAGCGTTTGGTACGGATACGGCCAGTCGCGCCCCACGCCGTACAGCTTGTGCAACTGGAAATCCGACGGCAGCAGGCGCCACGCGGCCGCCGCCCAGTGCCAGGTGGTGCCGCCCACCAGCCGCACGTATTGCGAGTTGTACGGATAATCGCCCTTCTGGATCAGATAATTGTTCGCGGGCGCGTACTCGGGATGCGGCGCGTAGGGCGTGGACGGATAAGGCGTTGCGAAATCGGACTTGGCCGGCGAGTTACGGAAATTCTCGACGATCTGCCAGCGCGGAATACGCGGCCCGGCTTCGAGCAGAATCACCGATGCACCGGCCAGCGCCATCTGATGCGCGACCAGGCCACCCGCCACGCCCGAACCGACTACGACGATGTCGGCGGAATTTGAGTTTGCCATTGCTGCCCTCTTTTATATCGACCGGGGAACGTCGTTGCGTCAGGCGCTGACCGGTTTCTGCGTCCAGTAGAACGGCACGTCGCGGCAATACGACGGAATGGTCAGCACGTCTTTCACGGGCTCGAACATCAGCGCCTTTTCATAGGCGATCACGTCCACATGCGGCATCTCGCCGACGAGGCCCAAATACCACGCGCGCATGATCGCGCCCACGGTTTTCGCGAGCGCCGGTTGCTCCGCCTGCAAGGCCTGCGTGACCGTATCGGACGGCACGCCGCCATGGCCTTGCAGCCACGTGTTGAGCGCAGCGACGTTCTGGGCGAACTGGCTGTCGGATTTAACGAGTGCGTCGTAGTAACGCTTGCTGAGGATCGGGTCGAAGCTGGCGTGGGCCGTGAGGCGCTGCGAGAGTGCGACGAAAGCGTCGAGGCCACCGCCTGCGGGCACATCGGCGAAGGCCGGAGCGATCCATGAGAGCGAGCGGCCGGCGCCGACAAACGCGAGCGCCACGGCGCTGGCGCAAGCGCCGAGCACCCACGCTCTGCGCGACGCGGAAAATGACGCTGGAAACGATTTCGGCAACGAAGCAGACGACGACAACCCGGTTGAATGCGTCACTTCGTGGTGCGCATTATTTTTCTCAGGAACATCTGTCATGGGGACTCCAGATGGTGAGTCGATCGTGAGTCATACGTACTCAACGGGCAACGCGGCGATACAGGGATGCCCTTTGCGCGCTACCTCGATGCTCTACCCCAAACCTGGTCTGGTGCCGCTTCAGCGGTCTTCGATGCAAAAAACCTCAGCCTGCCAATCGCCTTTCAACTGAAAGCGGCGCGCAAGGCCGCTGCGAAAGACTATAGCCTGTGACTCGCCCATTCGACAAATGGTGCTCGAAGCGCGGGTAGAATCCGCGACATCGATGCCCACGCTCCTACATTCCATGCTCACACAATTTCTCCCGCAGGTTCTTCGCAATCGGCCCCGCATGCTGATCGGTCTGGCCGTCGGCGTCGTCGCCGCGTTCGCATTGCCCGCCCACACGCGTCCCATGGTGCTGGGCCTCGCCGGCTGGGACGCCGCCGTCTGGACCTATCTGGTGCTGATCTGGGTACACATGGCGCTCGCCGACGAAGGCGACGTGCGCGAATACGCCCGCCGCGACGATGAAAACGCGGGCGTGGTGCTGGCCATCATCTGCGTGGCAACGGTTGCCAGCCTGGCCGCGATCGTGCTCGAGCTGGCCTCGGCGAAGGGTACGGCGGGCGCGTCGACCGCCTGGCACTATGTGCTGACTGGCCTGACGATGGTTGGCGCATGGTTCATGATCCCGACCATCTTCACGTCGCACTATGCGCGGCTCTACTACGACACGGACGTCAAGGAAACGCCGCTGCTGTTTCCGGACCACCAGCTCGAACCGAACTATTGGGACTTCCTGTACTTCTCGTTCACCATCGCCGTGGCTTCGCAAACCTCGGACGTCGTGTTGCGCTCGCGCACGATTCGCCGCGCGGCGCTCGCGCAGTCGATCCTGTCGTTCTACTTCAACGTCGCGGTGTTGGGCTTGTGCGTGAACATCGCAGCGGGCCTGGTTGGGTCGTAGGCGCATTGCCGAGCCGGTTTTTTCGGGTGACCGTGCGACCCGCACGGCTCGTCCGACGCCCCGTGTAAAACCCGGGCGACGCCGCCTGATTTACACGCGGGCCGCAGCATTACCAGGCTTGACCAGGCCTCGGCCCACCGCTCTCCCATCTTCCAGCGTTCCCCGCATCCTCCTGCGGGCCGCACGCTCGCCCCCCTCCTCGCGTCTTTCCGGACCATACTGGCACACCGATTGCTGCGTCTTGCGAACAGTTCCGGCCAGTCCGGCGTCACCGTGCGTGGCGTCAAAGCACCCCCTCACTGGCCAGCGGCGTGACGATCTTTGCACTACATTGACCAGTACGCGCCTTCGCTCGACGCAATCGCGCGGTAGCGGTATCCGGCTCTGGAAGCCCAATGAGCGCTGTGATCGCATGCCAATTGCATCCACACCGCAGCAGGACGAATCTGGAAACGACCGATGGAATCTCCAAACGGGTACGCGCCACGGATTTACTTTTTTCATTCACTTCTGGTTGGACCGCTCGCCGCGTGGCCCGCGCAGTTCGCGCATGCCGCCGCGCTGGGCTTCGATCATGCGTTGATCGGTAGCCTCTTCGAGCCGGGGCAGGCAGGCCACGGGCAGGTGGTCGGCAATCACGGCAGACTGCATCCGGTTTTCGAGGCGCAAGGGTCCGCGGTCGAGTCGATTCGCACGCTCGCGGCCGAGGCCCGTCGGCATGGCGTGACCTTGCTGGCCGATCTGGTGATCGACCGGATGGCCGCCGACGGCGCGCTTTACGCCGACCATGCCGACTGGTTCCTTCCGCTCGAGTCGGAGGAAGCGCGGCTCGATCCGCGCCATGTGCATCGCGAGGACAACGTCGCGTATGCGAATTTCAGCGACGCCGGCAGCAGCGCCGCGCTAACGCTCTGGTGGACGCAGCAACTGCTGTCGCTCGCCGAGGCCGGTGTGGGCGGCTTCCGTTTCGACTCCCCGCATCGCGTGCCGGCTGCCGTATGGCGGCAACTCGGCGAAGCGGTGCGCGCCAGGTATCCGGACGTACGCTTTCTTGCCGCGACGCCCGGTCTGTCACGCGGCGACCTGCCCGCGCTGGAAGGCGCGGGTTTCGACAGCGTGTTCACGTCGGTGCGCTGGTGGGACTTCCGTTCAAGCTGGATGGTCGAGGAGCACGCCGCGCTCGCGCGCCTCGGCGCGCCGATCGCCTTCCCCGAAGCGCCCTACGGCACCCGCCTCGCCGCCGACCTGAGCGACGCGCACGACGCCGCCATCGTCGAGCGGGCCTACCGGCGCGCGTTGTTCGCGTCGGCGTCGACCGGTACCGGCTGGATGATGCCGATGGGTTTCGAATACGGCATCGCCGAGCCGATGTCGCAGACGCGCGGCGACGCCGCGCAATTCGCGCTCGCGGCTCAGGCCAGGCAGTTCGATCTCTCCGAGCGCATCGCGCATGTGAATGGCGTTGCACGCAATACGGCAACGCTGCACGCCAACGGTGAATTGCGCCCGTTAAGCGGGCCGGGCGCACCCGCCGCCGTGCTACTACGCGCCGATCGGCCCGATCTGCGCGACGCCAGCGAGGCGATCCTGATCGCCATCAATCCTGAACTCGGCGCGCCGGTGCGGGTCGACCCCGCGCGCTTTTTAGCCGGCGTGCCCGGCAACTTCACCCGCTTCGTGCCGCTCGACGCGCCCGGCCACATCGCACCTGTCACGCTAACGCCGTTCACGCTCGCCCCCGGTGCGGTCCGCCTGTTTCGCGCGGTGACGGAGAAACCGATCCGCCTCGCGCCGCCGATCGACAAATCCAGCAGTAAACGCAGCGGCCGCAAGACCGTGATCGAAGCGCTCAGCGCACCGCGCGTTGCGATAGAGAACGTGACGCCTTCCGTCGACCATGGCCGGTTCCCGGCCAAGCGCAGCGTCGGCGAACGCGCCGAGATCAGCGCCGCGATCTTCGCCGAAGGTCACGACAAGATCGCCGCCGCCGTGCTCTGGCGCGCCGCCGACGAAACCGCGTGGCACGAAGTCGCCATGGCCCCCGCGCAGCCCGCCGGCCTCGACATCTGGACAGCGCGGATTCCGCTCGAACGGTTGGGTCGCCACGAATTCACGGTGATTGCCTGGCGCGACGACTTCGCGTCGCTGGTCGAGCATATCCAGAAGAAACTGAAGGCGGGTCAAACCGTCGAACTGGAACTGGACGAAGCCGCGCATCTGTTCGCGCTGGTGCTCGCCGAAGTCGAAACCGTGGAAGGCGCGATTACCGATCCGCTCGAACACATCGTCAAGGTCTTCGCAAAGTCCGACGCCGACACCAAGCTCGCCTTGCTGCTCGCGCCGACCACCGCGAAGGCGATGAGCGCCGCGCGCCACCGGCCGTTCCTGAGCCGCGATCCGGTCATCTACAAGATCGACGCCGACCGTACCGCCGCGCGCTTCGCGAGCTGGTACGAGATCTTTCCGCGCTCCATGAGCGACGACGAATCGCGCCACGGCACCTTTGCCGACGTCACGACGAAACTGCCGCGCATTCGCGACATGGGTTTCGACGTGCTGTACTTCCCGCCGATTCACCCGATCGGCGTGGCGAATCGCAAGGGCCGCAACAACACGCTCAATGCACAACCGGGTGATGTAGGCAGCCCGTATGCGATCGGCGGCGTGGAGGGCGGCCACACCGCCGTGCATCCGCAACTCGGCACGCTCGACGACTTCAAGGCGATGCTCGCCGCCGCGCACGCGCACGGCCTCGAAATCGCGCTCGACTTCGCCGTGCAGTGCTCACCGGATCACCCGTGGTTGAAGGAGCATCCCACCTGGTTCGCATGGCGTCCCGACGGCACACTGCGTTACGCGGAGAATCCGCCGAAGAAGTATCAGGACATCGTCAATCCCGACTTCTATGCGCACGACGCCAAGCCCGATCTCTGGCTCGCGTTGCGCGACGTGTTCCTGTTCTGGATCGACGCGGGCGTGCATATTTTCCGTATCGACAATCCGCACACCAAACCGCTGCCGTTCTGGGAATGGGTGATCGGCGATATCCGCGCGCGCTTTCCCGACACGATCTTTCTCGCCGAAGCGTTCACACGTCCGCGCATGATGAACCGGCTCGGCAAGATCGGTTTTTCGCAGTCGTACACGTATTTCACGTGGCGCGAGTCGAAGCGCGATTTCATCGAGTACATGAACGAACTCACGCGAACCGACGCGCGCGATTTCTACCGGCCGAACTTTTTTGTCAATACGCCGGATATCAACCCACGGCATTTGCAGTCGCAAGGCCGCACGGGCTTTCTGATTCGCGCGGCGTTGGCCGCGACGCTGGCCGGTTTGTGGGGCGTGTACAGCGGCTTCGAGTTGTGCGAGGCCGCCGCCTTGCCGAACAGCGAGGAATATCTCGACTCAGAGAAGTACCAGTTGCGCGCCTGGGACTGGAACCGGCCCGGCAACATCGTCGGCGAGATCAGTGCGCTGAACCGGATTCGCCGCGCGAACCCGGCGCTGCAAACGCATCTCGGCCTCACGTTCCTCACCGCTCACAACGACAACATTCTGTTCTTCGAGAAAGCCACCGAGGCGCGCGACAACGTGATCGTCGTCGCGATCAATCTCGATCCGTTCAACGAACAGGGCGCGGACGTCGAGCTGTCGTGGGAGACGTTCCAGCACTGGCATCTGCACGACCACGGCGCGCTTGAAGTCACCGATCAGATGACCGGCGCGCGCTTCGAATGGCACGGCCGCCGGCAGCACGTTCAGCTCGGCTCCGGTCAGCCGTTCTCGATCTGGCGGATCGCGCCGCTCGGCGGCCTGCCCGCCGAACGCCCCGATGAAGCCGACAGCGACTCCGACAGCGCCCATCACGCAGACGCTGGCAATCCAACCCAAACGGAAGGTGCGATATGAAGCGTGACGATCCAGCCCAAGCCACATCGCAAGCTCACGGCAACGCCGGCAACGCGGCGAAAGCCCGTTCGCAGCGGCGCGGCAAACCCGCCGCGTTGAGCGACGATCCGCTCTGGTACAAAGACGCGATCATCTATCAGGTGCATATCAAGTCGTTCTTCGACGCGAACAACGACGGCGTGGGCGATTTCCCCGGCCTGATCGCCAAGCTCGACTACATCGCCGAGCTCGGCGTGAACGCGATCTGGTTGCTGCCGTTCTATCCGTCGCCACGGCGCGACGACGGCTACGACATTGCCGATTACCGCAATGTGCATCCGGACTACGGCCAGCTCTCCGACGTGAAGCGCTTCATTCAGGAAGCGCACGCGCGCGGCATTCGCGTGATTACCGAACTGGTGATCAACCACACGTCGGACCAGCACCCCTGGTTTCAGCGCGCGCGCCGCGCGAAGCCGGGTTCGAATCATCGCAACTACTACGTGTGGTCCGATACCGATCAGAAGTATCAGGAAACGCGGATCATCTTTATCGATTCGGAACCGTCCAACTGGACGCATGATCCGGTGGCGGGTGCGTATTACTGGCACCGTTTCTACTCGCACCAGCCGGATCTGAACTTCGACAATCCCGCCGTGCTGAAAGAGGTGTTGCAGGTCATGCGCTTCTGGCTCGATATGGGAATCGACGGGCTGCGGCTCGACGCGGTGCCGTATCTGGTCGAACGCGAAGGCACCAACAACGAAAACCTGCCGGAAACGCACGCGATCCTGAAGAAGATCCGCGCCACCATCGACGCCGAGTATCCGAACCGGATGCTGCTCGCCGAAGCGAACCAGTGGCCGGAAGACGTCAAGGAATATTTCGGCGACGAAGACGAATGCCACATGGCGTTCCACTTCCCGCTGATGCCGCGCATCTACATGTCGATCGCGAGCGAAGACCGCTTCCCGATCACCGACATCATGCGGCAAACGCCGGACCTCGCTGAAACGAACCAGTGGGCGATTTTCCTGCGCAATCACGACGAACTCACGCTCGAAATGGTCACGGACTCCGAGCGCGATTACTTGTGGAACACCTACGCGAGCGACCGCCGCGCGCGGCTGAACCTCGGTATTCGCCGCCGCCTCGCGCCGCTGATGGAGCGCGACCGCCGTCGTATCGAGTTGATCAATTCGCTGCTGCTCTCCATGCCAGGCACGCCCGTGATCTATTACGGCGACGAACTCGGCATGGGCGACAACATCCACCTCGGCGACCGCGATGGCGTGCGCACGCCGATGCAGTGGTCGTCGGATCGCAACGGCGGTTTCTCTCGCGCCGATCCCGAGCAACTGGTGCTGCCGCCGGTCATGGGTTCGTTGTACGGTTTCGACGCGGTCAATGTGGAAGCGCAAAGCCGCGACCCGCATTCGCTGCTGAACTGGACGCGCCGCATGCTCGCCACGCGGCGCGCGAAGCAAACCTTCGGGCGCGGCACGATCCGTTTTCTGAAGCCGGAGAATCGCAAGATTCTCGCGTATCTGCGCGAAACGCCAGGCGAACCGCCGATCTTGTGCGTGGCGAATCTGTCGCGCGCGCCGCAAGCGGTAGAGCTCGATCTGTCCGAGTTCAACGGCTCCGTGCCGATCGAAATGACCGCCGATTCGGTGTTCCCGGCGATTGGCCAACTCACCTATCTGCTGACGTTCCCGCCGTACGGGTTCCTGTGGTTCATGCTATGCCCGGGTGGTCAGCGCCCGACCTGGGCGCAAGCGCATTCGGAGCCGCTGCCGGAGTTCGTCACGATCGTGATCCGCGAAGGCCAGGCCGGCCCGACACCGGAAAACGTCCGCCTGCTCGAATCCGAAGTGCTGCCGTCGTGGCTGAGCCGGCGCCGCTGGTTTGCGTCGAAAGATCAGAAGATGCATGCGGTGCGGCTTGCCGCATTGACGACGATTCCGAACGGCGGCTTCGCGTTCACCGAAATCGAAGCGGACGTAGGCGATCACACCGAACGCTACGTGGTGCCGATCGCGATCACCTGGGGCGGCGAAACCACCTCGCCCCTGTTCATGCAATTGGCGTTGGCGCGCGTGCGGCGCGGCCGCAACGTCGGGCATCTGACCGACGCGTTCTCGTTGCCGATCTTCGCGCATGGCGTGATGCGCAAGCTACGGGAACGCGCGGTCGTGCCGACCGTGCAGAAGAGCGAAATCAGGTTCCTGCCGACCGAGCGTTTCGACGAGCTGTCCGGGCTCGGCGAGCGGCCGGACATTCGCTGGCTCGCGGCCGAACAGAGCAACAGTTCGCTCATCATCGCCGACGCCGTGGTGCTGAAGCTGGTGCGCAGGCTGGTCAGCGGCATTCATCCGGAAGCGGAAATCAGCCGCTATCTGACCCAGCTCGGTTACGCGAACACCGCGCCGCTGTATGGTGAAGTGGTGCGTGTCGATCCTGAGGGCGTGCCGCATACGCTGGCGATCCTGCAGGGCTTTATCGACAATCAAGGCGACGCGTGGAACTGGTCGCTCGACTTCCTGCGCCGTTCGGTCGACGAACTCGCGATCGCCGTGGATACCGACGCGCAGTCCACGCCGGACCGCGGCAACGAAATCAATCTGATGGAAGGCTATAGCGCGTTGGCGGGCATTATCGGCAGGCGCCTCGGGGAGTTGCATGTCGCGCTCGCCTCACCGACCGACGACCCTGCCTTCTCGCCCGAACCGGCAAGCGCCGAACAGGTGAAGGCCTGGGTCGACGGCACGCAGACCATGCTCGCCGGCGCGCTCGACCTGCTCGCGCCGCGCATCGAGCAGATGAGCGACCCGGAAACCCGCGCACTGGCCCAAAGCCTGATCGACCGTCGTGCGGCGCTCGTCGAGGTGGTCGGCAAACTGGTGTCGGCCGACACGGGCGCGCTGCGCACCCGCATTCATGGCGACTTCCATTTGGGCCAGGTGCTGGTCGCACAGGGCGACGCGTTTCTGATCGACTTCGAAGGCGAGCCGGCGCGTTCGCTCGAAGAGCGTCGGCAGAAGTCGAGCCCGTTGCGCGACGTGGCCGGCTTGATGCGTTCGTTGTCGTATGCGAGTGCGGCCGCGCAGTCCACGATGGAAAGCGCGCCGCAACAAACCGCCGACCGCAAGCTGGCGCTGTTCGACCGTTTCCGCGCGCATGCCACCGACACGTTCCTGACGGCCTATCGTGCCGCTGCGGCAGACGCCGCGACACCGCTGGTCGCGCCCGAAGCCGAGCAAGCGCTGCTCGACCTGTTCCTGATCGAAAAGGCCGCCTACGAGATTCGCTACGAAGCGGCCAACCGTCCGACGTGGCTCGGTCTGCCGGTGCGCGGCCTCGCCGCGCTCGCCAATCGTCTGCTCGGCGATACTGGCGCTTCGCCGCAAGATTCCTCAACCCAGGCGCCTGGCGCCGCCACACCGCCTAACCCGGCCGAGGGCGACTATGAGTGAGCACGATCCGGCCGTAGGCCTCCAACCGCTCGACATCGACGCGCTTGTCGAAGCGCGTCACCCCGATCCTTTCTCGCAACTCGGGCTGCATCAGACGGACGCGGGTCCGGTGGTGCGCGCGCTGTTGCCGAACGCCGCGCACGTCACCGTGATCGCGCGTGCCGACGGCGCGACGCTCGGCGAGCTCGAACAACTGCGGCCGGGGTTGTTTGCCGGCCGTGTCACGTCTGCGGCGCCGTACCGCTTGCGGATCGACTGGCATGGCGTCGTGCAGGAAATCGAGGACACGTATTCGTTCGGCCCTGTACTCGGCGACGAACCGCTCGGGCGTCTGGCCGGCGGCGATCCGTATGCGGTGCTCGAACTGCTCGGCTCGCGTCCCATGGAAGTGGACGGTGACCCCGGCGTGCGCTTCGCCGTCTGGGCGCCGAACGCGCGGCGCGTCTCCGTAGTGGGTGACTTCAACGCGTGGGACGGCCGCCGTCATCCGATGCGGCTGCGTCATCAGGCCGGTGTGTGGGAGCTGTTCGTACCGCGCGTCGGAGCCGGCACGCGTTACAAGTACGAGCTGTTGTCGCGCGACGGCCACCCGCTGCCGTTGAAGGCCGACCCGTGCGCGATGCAAACGGAGAAGCCGCCGGGCACGGCGTCGGTGGTCGCGCATGTGGACGAGATCGAACAGTTTCCGTGGAGCGATCACGAGTGGATCCAGTCGCGCGCCGCGAAGCAAACGCCGCGCGCGCCGATCTCGATCTATGAAGTCCACGCCGAATCCTGGCTGCGCGTCGCCGAAGAAGGCCAACGCGGTCTCAACTGGGAAGAACTCGCCGACCGGCTGATCCCGTACGCGAAGAGCATGGGCTTCACGCACGTCGAGTTCATGCCGATTGCCGAGCATCCGTTCGGTGGATCGTGGGGCTATCAGCCGCTCGGACAGTTCGCGCCGTCGGCACGCTTCGGCAAGCCGGAACAATTCGCCGGCTTCGTCGACAAGGCGCACGCGGCCGGTCTCGGCGTGATTCTCGACTGGGTGCCGGCGCATTTCCCGAACGACGCGCACGGTCTGGTCGACTTCGACGGCACGCCGCTCTACGAGCACGCCGACCCGCGCGAAGGCTATCACCAGGACTGGAACACGATGATCTACAACCTCGGCCGCAACGAGGTGAGCGCGTTCCTGATCGCCTCGGGACTGGCGTGGCTGAAGCGCTATCACGTCGACGGGCTGCGTGTGGATGCGGTCGCCTCGATGTTGTACCGCGACTATTCGCGCGCCGCCGATCAGTGGGTGCCGAACATTTACGGCGGCCGCGAGAACCTCGAATCGATCGCGTTCCTGAAGCGGCTCAATCACGAAGTCGGCTATGTGCCGGGTGTGCCGGGCGCAATCACGATCGCCGAGGAATCGACCGCATGGCCGGGCGTCACGGCCAGGGTCGAAGACGGCGGCCTCGGTTTCCAGTTCAAATGGAACATGGGCTGGATGCACGACACGCTGCACTACCTCGAAGAAGACCCGGTCTACCGCCAGTACCATCACCACATGATGACGTTCGGCATGGTGTACGCGTATTCGGAGCGCTTCGTGCTGCCGCTGTCGCACGACGAGGTGGTGCACGGCAAAGGCTCGCTGCTCGGCAAGATGCCCGGCGATACGTGGCAGAAGTTCGCCAACCTGCGCGCGTATTTCGGCTTCATGTGGACGCATCCGGGCAAGAAGCTGCTGTTCATGGGCGGCGAATTCGGCCAGATGGCGGAGTTCGATCACGACACGTCGCCGCACTGGCATCTGCTCGACGAATCGAACCACCATGGCGTGCAGATGCTGGTGCGCGATCTGAACCGTCTGTACCACGACGAACCCGCGCTTTACCTGCTCGACTGCGAATCGGGCGGCTTCGAATGGCTGGTCGGCGACGACAACGGCAACAGCGTGTACGCCTATCGCCGCACCGACGGCGCGGGCCGCGAAGTGGTCGTGGTCTGCAACATGACGCCGGTGCCGCGCGTCGGCTACCGGCTCGGCATGCCGCGCGGCGGGCGCTGGGTCGAAGTGTTGAATACGGATGCCGGCGTGTACGGCGGCTCGAACATGGGCAATGGCGGCCTGATTCAGACCGACGCCATGTCGAGCCATGGCTGGCCGCATTCGGCGTCGCTCACGCTGCCGCCGCTCGCGACGATCGTGCTACGCGCGGATTGACGAAAATGCTGTAGATCGAGCGCGCGGCGTGACAAGCCGCGCGCTCGTTGCATGAAGACCCAGGCGAGCGTTCAACAATCAGAACAAAGGAAGGGGAATCATGTCGCATGCAATGCCCGACCGGCTTCTGCCCGGCTCGCCCTACCCGCTCGGCGCCAGCTGGGACGGCCTGGGCGTCAACTTTGCGGTGTTCTCGGCGAACGCGCAAAAAATCGAGCTTTGCCTGTTCGATCCGACCGGCCGCAAGGAAATCCGCCGCTTCACGCTGCCGGAATGCACCGACGAAGTCTGGCACGGCTACCTGCCGAACGCTCATCCGGGCACCGCGTATGGATTTCGCGCGCATGGGCCGTATCAGCCGCAGCACGGGCATCGCTTCAATCCGCACAAGCTGCTGCTCGATCCGTACGCGCGCAAGCTGGTCGGTCAGTTTCGCTGGTCGGACGCGCTGTTCAGCTATCGCGTGCACTCGAATCGCGCGGACCTGTCCATCGACCGGCGCGATTCGGCGCCGGCCATGCCCAAATGCGTGGTGATCGACGAAGCGTTCGACTGGTCGCACGACAAGCGCCCCAACGTGCCGTGGGGCGAGACCGTGATCTACGAAACGCATGTGCGCGGCGCGTCGATGCTGCGCGCCGATCTGCGTCAGCACGAGCGCGGCACGTTCGCCGCGCTGGCGTCGCCGGAGTTTATCGAACATCTGCTGAAGCTCGGCGTGACCGCGGTCGAACTGCTGCCCGTTCACGCGTTTCTCAACGACCGTTTTCTGGTGGAGCGCGGGCTGCGCAACTACTGGGGTTACAACACGGCGGCGTTTTTTGCGCCGGAGCCCTCGTATCTGAGCACGCACCGGCTCGACGAAATGCGCATTGCCGTGCGCCAGTTGCACGCGGCCGGCATCGAAGTGATTCTCGACGTGGTCTACAACCACACCTGCGAAGGCAACGAGGCGGGCCCCACCATGTCGTGGCGCGGCCTCGACAACGCCAGCTACTACCGGTTGATTCCCGGCGACGAACGTCACCATATCAACGACACCGGTTGCGGCAACACCTTGAACCTGCCGCATCCGCGTGTGCTGCAGATGGTGATGGACTCGCTGCGTTACTGGTCCACGGCGTTCAATATCGACGGCTTCCGTTTCGACCTCGGCGTCACGCTCGGGCGCGAACAGCACGGTTTCGATCCCGGCTCCGGTTTCTTCGACGCCTTGCGCCAAGACCCGATCCTGTCGCAACGCAAGCTGATTTCCGAGCCGTGGGACATCGGTCCTGGCGGCTATCAGCTCGGCAATCATCCGCCAGGCTTCGCCGAATGGAACGATCGTTTCCGCGACACGGTACGCCGTTTCTGGCGCGGCGACGCCGGCTTGCGTCCGGATCTCGCCGCGCGCCTGACCGGCTCGGCCGATCTGTTCAACCGCCGCTTCCGCAAGCCGTGGGCATCGGTCAATTTCGTCACGTCGCATGACGGTTTTACGTTAGCCGACGTCACCGCTTACGAGCAGAAGCACAACGAGGTCAATCGCGAAGGCAACAACGACGGCCACAACGAAAATTGCAGCCGCAACTGGGGCGTGGAAGGTCCGAGCGACGATCCCGCCGTGCTCGCCACACGCAAACGCGTGGCCCGCTCGCTGGTCGCCACCTTACTGATGGCGCTCGGCACGCCGATGCTGCTGGCCGGTGACGAATCGCTGCGCACCCAGAACGGCAACAACAACGCTTACTGCCAGGACAACGAGATCTCGTGGATCGACTGGGAGCGCGCGCAAACGCCGGACGGGCAGCACATGGCCGAGTTCGTCGCACGCGTGATCGCGTTGCGGAAACACCATCCGTTGCTGCGCGAGACGCGCTTTCTGTTCGGCGACCGCGAAGTGTTGCCGGGTCTGTTCGATGTCGGCTGGTTCGACGAACACGGCGATCCGCTCACCATCGAAGCGTGGCAGGACCCTGAAGGCCGCGCGTTCACGCTGCGGCGCGCCGGTCCAGGCTTGAATGGCGAAACCGAAGTATTGTTGATGATGCTCAACGCGAATCAGGACACGTTGCGTTTTACGCCGCCCGCGCCGCATCTGGAATGGCACGTGCTAATAGACACGGCCGAGCCGGAAAGCGGGCCGTACCGGCTGGCGGCGCCGGAGGTCGAAGTGGGCGCGCATAGCCTCGTAATGCTGGCCGCGCAACCGGTGGGCGATGCGGACTGGCAGGCCGGCTGGAAGGCCGGCGCGCAGCACGGCCCACGGCTGTTGACGGCGCTGCCGCCCGATCCGGGCGCGCATCCGCCGCGTAGCGATACGTCGCCGACCACGTAGACGGCAACAACGTCGCACGATGCGACGGCACGCAAGGCGGCTGGTTTGTAACGCGCTTGAAACGCACGATCCCGCCAATGCGATCCGCGCGTAAAACGCGGCTCGACAGCACATTCGAATGGTGAAGAATCATGTCCCAAAGTCCGATTGATCCTCACGCGCATCATCACGCGCATTGCCTGCCGTTCGGCGCCCAGCTGCTGGGCGCCGCGGGGGCCAAACCGCGCACGCGCTTCCGGTTCTGGGCGCCGTCGTGCGAACAGGTTCAGGTCGACGTCGAAAGCGGCCCCGCGCAAGGCGCGCACGCCATGACGGCCACCGGCAACGGCTGGTTCGAAGCGACCGTGGAGAGCGGCGCGGGCACGCTGTATCGCTTCCGGCTCGACGGTGAGCACGCGGTGCCCGATCCGGCGTCACGCTTTCAGCCGCAAGACGTGCATGGCCCGAGCGAAGTCATCGACCCGCGCGCCTACCGTTGGGAACACACACACTGGCACGGACGGCCGTGGGAGGAGACCGTGCTGTACGAACTGCATGTGGGCGCGATGGGCGGCTATGCGGGCGTTCAACAGCGCCTGCCGGCGCTGGCCGCGCTCGGCGTGACCGCGATCGAGTTGATGCCGCTGAACGATTTTCCCGGCCAGCGCAACTGGGGCTACGACGGCGTGTTGCCGTATGCACCCGATTCGGCATATGGCCGTCCCGAAGAACTCAAGGCGCTGGTCGACGCCGCGCACGGTCTTGGCCTGATGGTGTTTCTCGACGTGGTCTACAACCACTTCGGCCCGGACGGCAATTATCTGCACCAGTACGCGCGCCCGTTTTTCCGCGAGGGCACGCATACGCCGTGGGGCCCGGCAATCGATTTCGCGCGGAGCGAGGTAAGCGACTTCTTCACCGATAACGCCATCTACTGGCTCAACGAATATCGCTTCGACGGGCTGCGTTTCGACGCGGTGCATGCGATCGACAATCATGCATGGCTGCGCGAATTGTCCGACCATATCCGCGCCAAAGTGCAGCACGGCCGGTATGTGCATCTCGTGCTGGAAAACGAGCACAACAGCGCGAATCTGCTCGAAGCGCATTTCGACGCGCAGTGGAACGACGACGCGCACAACACCTTGCACGTGCTGCTAACCGGCGAAACGGAAGGCTATTACCACGCGTATGAAGACCAGCCGATTCGGCGGCTTGCACGTGTGTTGTCAGAAGGCTTCGCGTACCAGGGCGATCCTTCGCCGATTCACGACGGCAAGCCGCGCGGCGAAGCGAGCGGGCATTTGCCGCCCACGTCGTTCGTGATGTTCCTGCAGAACCACGATCAGATCGGCAACCGCGCATTCGGCGAGCGTCTGCGCAAATTGACCTCGGACGACGCGTTGCGCGCCGCCACCGGTTTGCTGCTGTTGTCGCCGCAAATCCCGCTGCTGTTCATGGACGAGGAATACGGTTCGACGCAACCGTTCCTGTTTTTCACCGACTACGCGGGCGATCTCGCCGATGCGGTACGCGAAGGACGCCGCCGCGAATTCGCGCGCTTTTCCGCGTTCAGTGACGAAAAGCGGCGCGCGCAGATTCCCGATCCGAACGATGCCAAGACGTTCGCGGCTTCGTCGCCGCCCGCGCCCGACGCGTCGTCCGGCGACGAAGCAAAAGACCGGCTCGACTGGATGCACTTCTACAAATCCGCGCTAGCCGTGCGCGCCAGGCTGATTACGCCACGCCTGAAACATGGCAAGGCGCTCGGCGCGACCGTGTTGACCGACGCGAACGGTGGCGACGCCAACGCTTTGGTGGCACGCTGGAAACTCTGCGACGGCGAGACCTTGTCGATCGCGTTGAATCTGTCGAAGGAGAGCGTGGCGTTCAACGACATACCCGCCGGCAAGATCGTTTTCGAAACGCCGCCGCGCGTGCGCGAGCAGATCGACACCCAGGCGTTGCCGTCGAACGCGTTCGTCGCGTGGCTGACCGGCGACGTCAGCCATTACGCGGCCGGCCACGACGCCCGCATTGCCAGCCAACAGGAGCGCCACGCGTGAGCACTCGACGCAACGATACGATCGTCACCCTCGCCACGCGCGCCGGTTTCGAGGTGGAGTGGCAGGACGCACACCACACGACCCAACATGTGCCGGAAAGCACGCTGGCCGTGCTGCTGGACCGCATGGGCTTGCCGTGCGGCAACGCGACGCAAATCCGCCAAAGCGCGGCGGCGCTCGAAGCGGAATTATCGGGCCGCAAACTACCGCCGCTGATGACCGCCGAAGTGGGACGCGGCATCGCGCTGCCCGCTGCGGCAATCCGCTCGGGCAGTCACTACAGGATCGAACTCGAAAGCGGCTCGATCATCGACGGACGCTTTACCGTGCCTAAAGGCGAGGAAGCGCTGCTCGCCCCGATCGACGAACCCGGCTATCACACGCTCGTGCTCAACGAGCAACGGATGACGCTGGCGGTGGCGCCGGCGCGCTGCTACACAGTGGCGGATGCGTGGCGCACGTTGAACCACCGCGACGACGGCGACAGCGGCAAAGCCGACGACAGCACTGCACACGCGCCGCCTTTGTGGGGCATCGCCGCGCAACTGTACGGCTTGCGCCGCGTCGGCGACGGCGGCATCGGCGATTATTCGGCGCTGGCGCAACTCGCCATCGAAAGCGCACGACGCGGCGCGCATGCGCTCGCCGTCAGCCCGACGCACGCAATGTTCAGCGCGGAGCCGGATCGCTTCAGCCCGTATTCGCCGTCCTCACGCTTGTGGTTGAACGTCACGCATATCGATCCCGCCGCCGTGTTAGGCGCGGACGCGGCACGCAGTGCGCTCGAAGCCGCGCAAGGCACTCACGGCACTCAAGGCGCGCAGAGCTGGTCGGCGCTGGAAGACCTGCCGCTGATCGACTGGCCGAACGCTGTCGCATTGAAGCTGAAGGTCTTGCGCTCACTCTACGAACATTTCTGCGCGCAGGACCTCGCACACGGCACACCGCGCGCGCTGGAATTTCATGGCTTCTGCGAACGCGCCGGCCGCGCGCTCGAAGACCACGCGCGTTTCGAAGCGCTACAAGCCGCGCAACTGTCGCAGGAAGGCGGCAACGGTCATTGGCGCAATTGGCCGGAAGCCTTGCGCGATCCGCGCAGCGCCGAGGTCGAAGCCTTCGCCGAAGCGAATCGCCGCGAAGTCGATTTCCATCTGTTTCTGCAATGGCTGGCCGCCAAAGGGTTATCGCACGCCCAACATGCCGCGCGCGATGCCGGCATGGCCGTCGGCCTGATCGCCGATCTCGCGGTGGGGTGCGACAGCGCCGGCAGTCACGCCTGGTCGTATCGCGACGACATGCTGCAGGGCGTGTCGGTCGGTGCGCCGCCGGACCTGTTCAACCAGGCCGGGCAGGCATGGGGCCTCACGACCTTCTCGCCGCGCGCCATGCGCACGCAAGGCTTTTCCGCGTTCATCGACATGTTGCGCGCGGCGTTCGCGCACGCCGGCGGCATCCGCATCGATCACATTCTCGGCTTGCGTCGGCTGTGGCTGGTGCCGGAAGGTGAAAGCGCGCGCAACGGCGCGTATCTGCGTTATCCACTCGAAGACCTGCTGCGCCTGATCGCACTCGAATCGTGGCGGTTTCGCTCGATCGTGATCGGTGAAGATCTCGGCACCGTGCCGCCCGGTTTTCGCGAGCGGCTCGACGAACACGGTCTCGCCGGCATTCGCGTTCTGTGGTTCGAAGGCGCGCACGGCGGCAAAGGGTTCAAGCCGCCGCACGAGTGGGACCGTAACGCGGTCGGCACCACCACCACGCACGATCTGCCGACCGTGGCCGGCTGGTGGCGCGGCAGCGACATCGTGTGGCGCAACCGGATCGGCCAGACCATGGCACGCGCCGACGGCCGCGATCCGGAACAGGTCGCGCAGGAAGAACGCGCGCGCGACCGCGCTGAGATGTGGCGCGCGTTTCAGTTGGCCGGCGTGGCCGCACAGGGTGTGGAAGCCCCACCGCCCGACGACGCACCGGTGGATGAAGCGCTGGCTTTCGTCTGCGCCACGCCGGGCCCGCTGGTGACGTTTCCGCTCGAGGACCTGCTCGGGCAAGTCGAGCAGCCGAACCTGCCCGGCTCGATCGACGAGCACCCAAACTGGCGCCGCCGCGTGAATCTGCCCATCGACGAACTGTTCAAAGACGACGCTTTCTGCGACCGCCTGCTGGCCGTCGATCGCGAACGCCGCGCCGCGCGCGCCGCTGTTCCTTCTTCCAACGCTTCTGCGGAGCCTGATACGCCATGACCGTCCCGCGCTCCACGCTTCGCCTCCAGTTTCACCGAGGCTTTACCTTCGACGACGCCGCGAAGCACGTCGACTATTTCGCCGCGCTCGGCATCAGCCACGTGTACGCGTCACCGATTACCACGGCCGAGCCCGGATCGATGCACGGCTACGACACCGTCGACTACACCCAGGTCAGCGCCGAATGCGGCGGCGAGGCGGGCCTGAAACGCCTCGTCGACAAGCTGCGCGCGCACGACATGGGGCTGCTCGTCGACATGGTGCCGAACCATATGGGCGTGGGCGGCGCCAGCAACGCGTGGTGGCTCGATATCCTCGAATGGGGCCGGCACAGTGCCTACGCGCGTCATTTCGACGTCGACTGGCATTCGCCGGATCCGGCGTTGCGCGGCAAAGTGCTGGCGCCGACGCTCGGCGCGCCGTATGGCGAAGAACTCGCGGCGGGCCGCATCGCGCTGCATTTCGACGCGGCTAGCGGGCGCTTTTATATCGGCTATGGGCCGCATGTATTCCCCATATGTCCGATCGATTACGCGTCGATCCTGCAAGGCGCGGGTCGTGCCGAACTCAACGCGCTCGCCGAACGCTTCAACGGGCTGACGACGCAACCCTCGGACCATGCGCGTGCCGCCGACGGGCGCGAGACGTTGCGCGAGTTCGTCGCACAACAGGGCAGTGCCTCGGTCGATGCCGCGCTCGAAGCGTATGCACCTGGCGATCCGGTGACGCGCGACCGCCTGCATCGGCTGATCGAGCGGCAGCATTTCCGGCTCGCGTGGTGGCGCACCGCGTCCGACGAAGTCAACTGGCGGCGCTTCTTCGACATCTCCACGCTCGCCGGCGTGCGGGTGGAACGTCCCGAGGTGTTCGATGCGGTGCATGCGCTGATATTCCGTCTCTACCAGGAGGGGGTGGTCGACGGGCTGCGGATCGATCACGTCGATGGGCTCGCCGAGCCGCGCGAATACGCGCAGCGCTTGCGGCAGCGACTCACGGAATTGCGCGACACCGCGCCGTACGTGGTCGTCGAGAAAATTCTCGGCCGTGGCGAACCGCTGCGTGACGATTGGCCAGTCGATGGCACGACCGGTTACGACTTCATGAACGACGTGGGCGCGTTGCTGCACGATCCCGCCGGCGCGGAACCGCTGGCGCAGACGTGGGCCGAACTCACGGGCCGCAGCCCGCGTTTCGCGGACGAAGCGTTGAGCGCGCGCCGCAAGATTCTCGCGGAGAATCTGTCGGCGGAGCTGGATCGGGCCGCGCGAGCGTTGCATCGCATTGCGCGAGATTCGCTGACCACGCGCGATTTCACCTTCACGTCCCTGCGCCGTGTCCTGACCGAACTGGTCGTGCATTTTCCGGTGTATCGCGTCTATCCGCAGAACGGCTTGCGCAGCGCCGCCGACAATGTCTATTTCGACCAGGCGCTCGATGGCGCGAGACAGTCGCTGTCGCGGGCCGACCTCGTCGTGCTCGAACGCGTGAATGCATGGCTCGGCGGTAGCGCGGAAGACGCGCCGAGCGGACGCCCCGGCGCGCCGCCGCAGCAAGGTCAGAACAGCGCGCCGCCCAGCCACGCCGGTTCGTCGCGGCGCACCGCGCAAACGCTGTTTTCGCAATTAACCGCGCCGGTCGCCGCGAAGGCCGTCGAAGATACGGCGTGCTATCGCTACGGGCGGTTGTTATCGCGTAACGAAGTCGGTGCGGACCCCGGTGAATTCGCGCTGTCGGTCGAGCAGTTTCATGCCGCCAATCTGGAGCGCGCGCAGCGCTTTCCTCACGCGTTGCTCGCCACCGCCACGCACGATCACAAACGCGGCGAAGACGTGCGCGCCCGTCTCGCGGTGTTGAGCGAAATCGCGGGCGACTGGAGCGCGACATTGCGCGCGTGGTCGGCGTTGAACGCCCCGCATCGCCGTACGCTCGACGGCAAGCCGATCGGCCAGGACACGAGTGACGACTGGTCGCCGGGCCCCGCCGCCGAAGCGATGCTGTATCAAACGTTAGTGGGCTGCTGGCCGCCGGCGTTGAAACCGGACGACGCAGCGGGCGTCAAGGAACTGGCCGAACGTGTCGCGCAATGGCAGTTGAAGGCGCTGCGCGAAGCGAAGCTGCAAACCAACTGGCTCGCACCCGACGAAGCGTATGAAGCGGGCTGCCGCGATTTCCTGTTCGAGATCCTCGCGCCGCAGCAGCGCGACGGTTTCCTGAAAGAGCTATCGACGTTTGTCGCGCGAATAGGCCGCGCCGGTGCGCTCAATAGCCTGCAACAAACCGTGTTGCGGCTGGCGTCGCCGGGGATTCCGGATCTGTACCAGGGCACTGAATTGTGGGACTTCAGTCTGGTCGATCCGGACAACCGCCGGCCGGTGGATTTCGCTCAGCGTGAGGCGTGGCTCGTGCAGACGCCGCCCTCCGATTTTCTGCCGAGCTGGCGCGACGGCCGCGTCAAGCTTGCGGTCGTGCAACGCGTGCTGGCGCTGCGCGCGCATGTGCCGGAGTTGTTGAGTCAGAGCGAGTACCTGCCGCTTACCGTGCGCGGCACGCACGCCGCGAATGTGATTGCGTTCGCGCGGCGGCATGGCAACGCGTGGGCCGTGGTGATCGCGAGCCGGTTGGCGTCTGGCTTGCTCGATAACCATCCCGACGCCAGCGATCTGCCGATGGTCGATCCGACGACTTGGGCGGACACGGCGATTGAAATGCCGTCCGATCTGTCGGCGCGAGCGTTGTTCGACTGGCTGAGTCCCGCCGCGCCGAAGGTCGACGAGAACGGCCTGCTGTATTTGCGCGATGCGCTCAGTGCGATGCCGATCGCGGTGCTGGTGGAGGATGGCGTGCCGCGTAGTTGATTGTGCCGCCGCTCCTGGCAGATGAAAAGGCGGTTAAAGCACGCGAGCTTTAACCGCCTTTTTACTGGCTTGCCGGCGTCATGCAACGCAATGCTTTCTTAACCCGCAGCGGCTGACCCGCTAAGGTGGCCGATGGCTGCCATTCGATCATCACGGCGTCGCCGGTTGGCGCCCACTGCAAGACGTCGACTTTCAAATCCGGCAGTTGCGTCAGCACCTGGCGAAAATGCTCGACCACGCCTTCGCGATCGGGTTCTGCCATTCCGTGGCGAACCGTTGCACGGCTTTGCGCGCATTGGGAAGCTGCTCTTCAGTGTGTGAAAGGTATTACTCTGCTTGAGTCATTCTGGTCTGCTCCTGATTGGATTGCCTACCTACGGGTCGTGCGTCCGTCTTTCAACGCTGCAAGCAAAGTCGAACCGACGCGCTGGCCGCTCCGGCGGGTGATAATGAAAAGGCTAGGAGCCACGCTTATCTTGCCGCGCGCATGATCTGCAGCATGGTGTGCGAGGCGGCGCAGTTCTCACAAATAAATCGCCCCAACAGGAATGCCGATGACACTCGACTGGTCGACGATTCGCGATGGCAATGCCGACACGCTGCATGACACAACCGTCGACATCACGGGTTGGATGATTCCGCTGGATCCGCAAGCCGAGTCGGTCGATTACTTTCTGCTCAGCGCCGATGAACCCTGCTGCGGAGGGTGCGTGCCGCGCAATCCGGCGGCATCGATCGAGGTCTATGCGGCGCTACCGCTCGCGCCGCAAGCCGGCGCGCTGAGGTTACGCGGCCGGCTGCTGCGTCTGGTCGACGATCCCGCGGGTTGGCGCTATCGACTGGTCGAAGCGACCGCGTTCGAACGTCCGCCGTCTTTGCCGCGCACCTTTAGCCGGCGCGCGTTTCTTTCCTCCGGCGCGGCGTTAGGACTCGCGGCGTGCGCACCCGGCCGTTTCGCGAGCTACACCGATCCCCACGCGCAAGACGATCCGGCCGCGCTGGCCGAGAGCGACAGCGCGGCTGCGTCGCAAACGGCTTCGTCGCCCGCAGTTTCATGGCAAGCGCCGTCCGGCACGCTCACCATCGACATGCACAGCCACGCCGGCCGCGTAACCGTGTCGCGCGATCCGGCGATCGGTGCGCGTCGGCCGTTTCTGCCGCTCGCCGCGCCGATGCGCAACGGTGGCATGAACGTGATCTGTCTCGCGATCGTCACAGATACTACAGTCACGCGCGTCGCCGAGAACCGCAAGCGCTTCGAAGCGTGGCGCGATCCGCAACCGGGTGAGTTGTACGCGCTCGGTCAAGCCGAATTCCAGCGCGCGCATCAGTTGATCCAGCGTGAGCGGATGCAGGTGGTCACGAATGCGGCGTCGCTCGCGGCGCAGGGTTCACTCGGGCCGTGCGCGATCATCTCGGCCGAGGGCGGAGATTTTCTCGAAGGTCAGGTGGATCGCGTCGACGAGGCCTACGCGCAGCATCAGTTGCGGCATTTGCAGCTCACGCACTATCGCGTGAACGAACTTGGCGATATTCAGACCGAGCCGCCGGTACATGGCGGGCTGACCGATAACGGTGCGCAAGTGGTGCGCCGTTGCAACGCGCTGGGTATCGTCGTGGATGTCGCGCACGGCACTTACGAACTGGTAAAGCGCGCTGCCAACACGTCCACCAGGCCGCTCGTGTTGTCGCATTCGGCGTTGGCCACGCACCCTTCGTCGCGCAGCCGGCTCATCACGCCGGACCATGCGCGTGTGATTGCCGGCACGGGCGGCGTGATCGGCGTATGGCCGAGTTCAGGGTCGTTCAAGGATATCCACGCCATGGCCGAAGGCATCAAGCGCATGGCGGATGTGGTCGGCGTGGCGCATGTCGGGCTGGGAAGCGACATGCTCGGGTTCATTTCGCCGCCGGTGTTCCGCAGCTACGAACAGTTGCCCGATCTGGCAAGCGCGCTGCGCGTCGCCGGGTTCACGGATGAAGAAGTGAGCGCGATTCTGGGTGGGAATTACCGGCGGGTGTTTGAGGCTTCGGTGGGGTAATCGGCGCGCCCCAACGCCGCCGTGTATTAGCGTCCTGCCGCCCACAGCAGCGAGAGCCCCGAGGACAACATCAACCCGTCGACCACCAGCTTGAAGGTGGCGGGACTCATTCGCACCACGATGCTCCGCGCCGCGAACGAGCCTGTCATCAACGCGGAGCCGGTGATCAGACCATCGATCACCACCCGCAAAGGCAACGCGCCGAAGTGATTGAACACCGCCACTTTCGCGGCATACACGGTCAATGAGCCGGCGGCTTCCGTGGCGAGAAACGCGCCTTTGACGAGGCCGTAGGACATGAACACGGGCACGGTAATCGGCCCGGTCGACACCACGATGCCGGTGAGAAAACCCACCACGCCGCCAATCAGCGAAAGGTGCCACAGAGAGAATTTGACGGCCCGCCGCGCGAGCCAGCGGCGCGTGGGCACCATCGCGACAAAGAACAATCCCAGCGCAATTTCAACCGCGTGCGGCGGCAGCGCCAGCAGGGTCCGCACACCGAGCGCCGCGCCCGGCACGGCGGTCGCACAGTAGGCCCCGCATGCGCGCCAGTCGATCTCGCGCCACCATGCAAGGACCTTGCCGAAGTTGCCCATGATCGCGGCGATTGCCATGATCGGCACCGCCTGTTGCGGACCGTAGAGCATCACGAGCACGGGCATCAACAGCATGGACGAACCGGTGCCGATCACGCCGCTCAGCGTGCCCGCCAGCAAGCCCACGCACAGCACCAGCAGATACCCCATGTCGCCCCCTCGGTGTGGACGACAATTCTACGCGAGCAGTGCGGACCTGCGCTGTGACGGATTCAGCGGAAAAGGCCTTCAACCGCCTTCGTCGTCGAAAGTCTTCGGATACACGCGCACGAGCACGATACGCGGCCCTTTCATCTTCTTGACGACCACGTCGAAGCGGTCGAATTCCACCCGCTGGCCTTCGGTGGGCAGATCGTTGAGCGCCTGAATCACGAGACCGCCGACCGATTCGGCCTTGCCTTCGTCGATATCGATACCCAGGGCTCGCTCCAGCGACACCACCGGCAAGCTGCCCTTGCCCATCAAGGTGCCGTCGTCCATGCGCGTCCAGTCGGCGTCGCCCTGACGGAATTCGTCGTGAATCTGGCCGACCAACGCGCCGAGCAGATTGTCGAGCGTCAGAAAACCGATCGGCTTCGCATTTTTATGGCCGACCAGCGCGAAATGCGGCGCACCCTTGCGGAAGCGGCGAAACAGTTCCAGCGCGGGCATGTCCGGCTTCACGTACTGCACGGGCCGCGCGTATTTCGACAGATCGTCGAGCGTGCTCCCCGCATGACGGGCCAGCAGCAGATCTTTCAGGTGGATCATGCCGGCCACGCGTTCACCGGCCGCGTCTTCGAACAGCGGGTAACGGCTGAAGCGATGCCGCGCCACCACCTGCATGTTGTCGCGCAACGGTACATCGCGCCGCAAGCCGACCATTTCATAAGCGGGGCGCATGAGGTCCGACACGGTCATGCGCGAAAAATCCAGCGAATGCGCGATCGTGTTCCATTCGTCCTGGCTGTACGCGCCGCCGTCCGCCGATCCCAACTCGCTTGCCACATTGGCACGGCGGCCGCGCAGGATCAGCTTGAGTTCGTCGGTCGAATAATGGGAGTCGTGGCCGTGGTCCGCATCCAGGCCGGCCAGCTTCAGCACCGCGTTGGCGCTCGAATTGAGCACCCAGATAAACGGATACATGGCCCAGTAGAAGCCATACAGCGGCGTGGCGGCCCACAGCGAGACTTTCTCCGCCTCGCGGATGGCCAGCGACTTCGGCGCCAGTTCGCCCACCACGATATGCAGGAACGAAATACACGAGAACGCGAAGAACAGCGAAATGCCGTGAATCAGCTTCTCCGACTCCACGCCGAGCAGGGTGAAGACCGGCGTGAGCAGTTGCGCGAACGCGGGCTCGCCGATCCAGCCAAGCCCGAGCGACGCCAGCGTAATGCCCAGCTGACAGGCGGAGAGATAAGCGTCGAGACGGCCATGCACCTTGGCTAGCAAGCGGCCGCGCATGCCGTGTTTCGCGGCGAGACTCTGCACGCGGGTAGCCCGCAGTTTGACCAGACCGAATTCAGCCGCAACAAAGAAACCGTTGAGGGCAACGAGAAACAACGCGCCAATGAGGGCGACAACCTGGATCAAAGCGAAGGGCTCCGGCAACAAAAGTTGTCAGTATAGAGGGTGAAAGCTCGCTGAAAAGCTAACCGCGCGCAGTCATACGCCGACGTGGAGCGCTCACTTCGGCGCGGTCGCACTCAGCGGTATGCGTAGCGCAAGTCTGGCCGCTTCGCTTTCGCTAGCGTCGATCTGCTCGAAACCGCCGCCGTGCGCTTCCGCGACGCGCTTGCAGAGTGCGAACACCCACGCAATGCGCTTGGCTTCGCGCGGCTCGGCGGCCTGCTTGCGAGCGAACGCTTCGAGCAGATGCGGCAAGGCGGGATCGCTCAACGCGGCGAGGTTGCTGTCGTACGTGACGGCGGCGTGCCATGCGGTCGCGTCCGCACGCGTGGCCAGCGTGACGGTGGCGCCTTCAGCGCTGGCTTCGACGGCGAACGTGAGCATCAGCCACAGTGCGGCGGCGAGGCGCCCGCGATCGCCGTTGAGTTGCTCGGTGCCGAGTTGCGAGTCGAGCCCGATCTCGACCTGGCGCGTGCGAGCCAGACCCGTGCGCACGTCCTCTACGGTTTGGTCGAGCAACGGATGCAGCGGGAACGACGCATAAGCGAGTGCCAGCGATTTGGTTTCGGCGCGCGTGGCATCCACGATCGTTTCGAGCAGCTTGACCTGCTGGTCCACGCCATTGCGAATGCCGGTGACGGCACGCTGCGCGTTGGGGTCGTTCGCGTCGAGCTTGCGCTCGAGCACGTAGGCCCAGCTATGGATCGCGTTCAACGGACCGCGTAAATCGTGCGACACCAGTGACAACACGTGGTCACGCATGAACAGCGCGGTTTCGGCGCACAGATGCGCCGTACGCTCGGAGACGGCGAAGCCGGAAGGCGCCGGCTGCGCGCCGGCGGTTCCGCTTGAAGAGGTTGTCACGATCGAGCCCTCTCAGGCAGTGCATGATGATTGAAAGAAGCCCCATTATAGGCATGGCATCCGGCGCGACCAGCCTGGCCGGACGGCCAATCTGATTGCAATCCGCGTGCCACGCCGCAATCCTCGGCGATGCACCGCCAACACGCCTACAATGTCGGTTTTTACGTTTTTGAACCGAGGAGCGTTACATGTCGACTGTCACTACCGAATCCGGCCTGAAGTACGAAGACATCGTGGAAGGCACCGGCGCCGAAGCGGTTGCCGGCAAGAGCGTCAGCGTGCACTACACCGGCTGGCTGACCGACGGCCAGAAGTTCGACTCGAGCAAGGACCGCAACGATCCGTTCGCATTCGTGCTGGGCGGCGGCATGGTCATCAAGGGTTGGGACGAGGGTGTGCAAGGCATGAAGGTCGGCGGCACGCGCAAGCTGACGATTCCGCCGCAACTCGGCTATGGCGTGCGTGGCGCAGGCGGCGTGATTCCGCCGAATGCGACGCTCGTGTTCGAAGTCGAATTGCTCGGCGTTTGAGCCGTTCGCGTTTCGGGTGACCGGCCCGTTTGCCGATGACCGCGCTTTAACGATGAACCACGCCACCGCCACCATCCCTTGCGTTTCGCTGCGCCGTTACGGCGCGGTCGAAGCGTCGGACGTGCATGACTTTCATCAGGTCGTGCTCGGCCTCGACGGCGCGATGGTGATGGCGGTCAACGGCGTCGCGCAACAGATCGACGCCGGTTCCGCGTGGCTCATTCCGGCGGGCGCGCGGCACGACTACGCGGGCATCGGCGAGAACCGGCAGTTGGTGCTGGATCTGCCGGCGACGTCGCTGGCCGTGCCGGAGCGCCTGTTCGACCGCGCGCGGGCCGTAACGGTCGATGCGTCATTGACGCAGCTCGTGCATCGGATCGCGGCGCACGCTACCGGCGGCGCTCAGAGCGACGATCTGGACGCCCGTCGTTTTCATTGGAATGCAGCGGCCCGCCTGGGCGCTGCTTTAGTGGCCGATTCGGGCACCACGGCAGGTGTGCTTGCACCTGGCGCCGGTCTCGACTTCGCGCGCATCGACCGTTGGTTGCGCGCGCATTTGTCGGAACCGTTGCGCATTGCCGACCTCGCCGCGCACTGCGGCCTCGGCATGCGCCGCTTTCATCAGGTGTTTATCGAGGCGTTCGGTGAGACGCCGCATCGCTATTTGCAGCGCTTGAGGCTCGATACATCGCTTACGTTGCTCGCGGACCCGCGCCGTTCATTGACCGATATCGCGTTGGATATCGGCTTCGGCGATCAAAGCGCTTTCACGCACGCCTTCACGCGGCGTTTCGGGCTGGCGCCCGGCCAATGGCGTGCGCTGCGCCACTGAACGTAGCGTTGTCGCGCGAGCCGCGTTGAGTTCGCGGCCCGCATGACCTGCTTTAACTCCCGCTTCGCTTAACCCGCCAGACCACGTTCCAGATCGCCGCGAATATCCACGGCGTTTTCCAGACCCACCGCCAGCCGGATCAAGCCTTCGCTAATACCCGCTGCCGCGCGCGCTTCCGGCGTCACGCGACCATGCGTGGTGGTCGCCGGATGCGTGATCGTGGTCCGCGTATCGCCGAGATTGCCAGTGATCGAGCAAATCTTCGTGCTATCGATCACACGCCACGCGTTCGCGCGCATCTGCTCCGGCGTGTCGCCCTTCAGTTCGAACGACAGAATCGCGCCGCCCGCCTTCTGCTGACGCATGGCCAATGCATGCTGGGGATGCGACTCCAGCCCCGGATAGAACACGCGATTCACGGCCGGATGCGTCTCCAGCCAGCGCGCGATTTCCAGCGCATTCGCCGACTGCTTTTCGACGCGCAGCGACAGTGTTTCCATGCCCTTGAGCAGCACCCACGCGTTGAATGCCGACAGCGTCGGCCCGGCGCTACGCACGAACGGGAACACCTTTTCCATGATGAACTGCTTCGAGCCGACCAGCGCGCCGCCCAACACGCGACCTTGGCCGTCGAGGAACTTGGTGGCCGAATGCATCACCACGTCCGCGCCGAGCTTCAGCGGCTGCTGCAGCGCCGGGCTGCAGAAGCAGTTGTCCACCACGAACAGCGCGTTCGCGGCCTTGGCGATCTTGCTGATCGCTTCGATATCGGACACTTCCGTCAGCGGATTCGACGGCGTTTCGAGGAAGAACATCTTCGTCTCGGGGCGCACGGCGTTTTTCCACGCGTCCAGATCGGTCGGATCGACGAAGGTGGTCGTAATGCCGAACTTCGTGAAAATCTGCGAAAACATGCCGAGCGTCGAGCCGAACAGCGCCTGCGAGCTCACCAGATGGTCGCCGGCCTGCAGCGCGCACATCACCACCGACATGATCGCGGCCATGCCCGACGCCGTCGCCATGCACGCTTCCCCGCCTTCGAGCGCGGCCAGGCGGTCCTGGAACATCGTGACCGTGGGGTTGGTAAAGCGCGAATAGGTGTAGTTGTCTTCGGAGTTCTTGAATTTCTCGGCGGCGTCCGCGGCGCTCGCGAACACAAAGCTCGAGGTCAGGAAAATCGCTTCCGAATGTTCGTTGAAGTCGCTACGCGCCGTGCCCGAGCGGACTGCCAGCGTGTCGAAGTTCAGGGAGTCGTCCATGTTGGTTCTGGTTTCCAATGTTCCATGGCTGCGTTCGGCGCGCCTCGTGTGAAAAGAGAGCGCAACGCCAGACGACAGCAACAAAAAAGCCCGCTTTTGCGTCGGCATAAGCGGGCTTCATGTGCGGGGAAAGCTGGAGCGGAGGCGGATGAATGCGGCGTTTCCCACCTTTCGCTTTAGCTGTTTCGGGTTACCCCGCGTCCGCAAGCTGAGATCAAATCGACGCAAGCCATGATCCTAACACGCTCGCGGCGCGGCGTGCACCGCGCCACGCCACGCCATGAGCATCATGGTTCAGGCCAGCTTACTCAGCCCACCGACAACTGCAGATGCAATTGCGAACGCGCCGGCGCGCCGCCGTCGATCGCTTCGCTCGCGGCGTCGCGATCCGATTGAGAGGACGGCGCCAGACGCGCGGTTTCGATGCGGTCCAGGTACTCGGTGGTGATGTCGCCGGTCACGTAGTTGCCGTCGAAGCACGACGCCTCGAAGCCCTTCAGCGCCGGGTTGATGTCGCGCACGGCCTGCTTCAGCGCTTCGACGTCCTGATACACGAGATGGTCCGCGCCGATCATGCGCGCGACTTCGTCGTCCGTGCGACCGTGAGCGACGAGCTCACCGCGCGTCGGCATGTCGATACCGTAGACGTTCGGGAATTTCACCGGCGGCGCCGCCGAAGCGAAGATCACCTTGTTCGCGCCGGCGTCGCGCGCCATCTGCACGATTTCGTGCGACGTCGTGCCGCGCACGATCGAATCGTCGACGATCAGCACGTTCTTGCCCTTGAACTCGATGCCCATGGCGTTCAGCTTCTGGCGCACCGACTTCTTGCGCACCGCCTGGCCCGGCATGATGAACGTGCGGCCGACGTAACGGTTCTTGAAGAAGCCTTCGCGATACTCCACGCCCAGCTTCTTCGCGACCTGCATCGCGGCCGGACGGGACGAATCGGGAATCGGCATCACCACGTCGATCGGCACGTCGGGCAGTTCGCGCTTGATCTTCTCGGCAAGGTAATCGCCCATGCGCAGACGCACGTTGTAGACCGGTACGCCGTCGAGCACCGAGTCCGGACGCGCGAGGTACACGAGTTCGAAAATACACGGGTTCAGGCTCGGATTCGTCGCGCATTGCTGCGAATGCAGATTGCCTTCGATGTCGATGAAAATCGCCTCGCCCGGTGCGATATCGCGCACGAATTCGAAGCCGATACCTTCAATCGCCACTGATTCCGACGCCAGGATCCACTCGACACCTTCCGGCGTTTCCTGCTTGCCGAGGCACAGCGGGCGAATGCCGAACGGGTCGCGGAAACCCAGCAGACCGTAACCGGCGATCAGCGACACGATCGCGTACGAACCCCGCACCCGGCGATGCACGCCCGACACCGCCTTGAACAGCGCGGCCGGATCGAGTTGCAGGCCCGAACTGGACAGCTGCAATTCGTGCGCGAGCACGTTGAGCATGACCTCGGTGTCGGAATTCGTATTGATGTGGCGGCGATCGATGCGGAACATCTCATCTTTCAGCTGCTGCCAGTTGGTCAGGTTGCCGTTATGCGCGAGGATGATGCCGAACGGCGCGTTCACGTAGAACGGCTGGGCTTCTTCTTCGCTCGACGCCGAACCGGCCGTCGGATAACGCACCTGACCAATACCGGTCGTGCCGGGCAGGCTGCGCATGTTGCGCGTGCGGAACACGTCGCGCACCATGCCGTTGGCCTTGTGCATGTGGAAATTGCTGCCGTTCGCGGTTGCGATGCCGGCGGCGTCCTGACCGCGATGCTGCAGGAGCAGCAGGCTGTCATAGATCAGCTGATTGACCGGGGAGTGGGAAACTACGCCTACGATGCCGCACATGGCATGTCCTTCAAAGGTACGAAATTCGTCGTGGCGGCCGGTGCCTGCGTACGCGCCCTGACCTGCTGGTACGTAGCGGCAACCGGTTTGCGCCGGAGTCCTGCCGCATCCCTTGAAACACTCGCCTGATCGTCACACGCGGACGTAAGCAGCAAGCGTCTCGGGAAGCAGCGGTTTCATTACGTGCACGCCCTCGACCGCATAGGGCCGCAGCAAGGCGTTGCGCCAGAATTCCTGTTGGGGCAGTTCGGTCAAGCCAGCGAGGGCGACCAGAATCAGCACCAGAATGACCCCGCGCACGAGGCCGAACATCAAACCGAGCGAGCGGTCCACGCCGCTCAAGCCGGTTGCCTGCACGATGCGGCTCAGGAGGGCATTCAGCACGCTCGCCACCAGCACCACACCGATCACCACCAGCGCAAAGGCCAGCAGCCACTGGGTCAACGCGCCGCCCGGCCACGTGGACGGGATAAACGGCACGACAAACCCGACAAACCGGCACGCAATGAAAAACGCCGCGATCCAGCCGATCAACCCGAATATCTCGGACAAAAACCCGCGCCATGTGCCGCGCAAGGCCGACAAACCGATCACCGCCATTACAGCGTAGTCGAAGGCGGTGAACATCGCTCGCTTACTGTGCGGTGCCGCTGTTCGCGCCCGACGTCAAGCCGGCCTCGCGAACTTTCGCAATCGCGGCGCTGGCCGCGGCACGATCCGCAAACGGACCGGCCCGCAACAGCGTGAGCGTGGAGCCGTCAGCCTGCTTCCGATGTTCGGTATATGCGGGCACGCCCGCCGCTTTCAACTTGGCCGCCCAGTTTCGTGCGTTGGCGTCGTTGGCGAATGCGCCCAGTTGCACCGCGAAACGGCTGCCCGGCGGCGATGCCGGCGTGCCGGAATTCGCGTCCGCGCTGGCGGCGGTGGTGTTCGTGTCGTCGGCGGCGCTTAGGGCCGGTGTGGCTGCGGCGTTATGCGTGACCGGCGGTTTGACGGGTTTTGCAGACGCTGCCGGCGTGGCCGGTGCGGTGTTCGCCGCAACGGCCGATGCCGCCGGTTTCGCCGCCGGCCTCGCTGCGGGCGCCGCGGCGCTTGTGGTCGTGCTTTGTGCTTGCGTGCTGCCGGACTGGCCTTGCTTCGCGGCCGTTGTCGGCGCAAGACTCGAAGCGGCGAGTGCCGCGTCAGGCGTGGGGTTGTCAGGTGCTACGCCGGCCTGCGTGTCTTCGTCAGCCTTGGCGAGCTTCGGCGCGGGACGGTTGGGGATGTCGATCGCGATGTCGTCGGTGACTGGCTTGGGATGCGAGTCCAGCACCATGGGCAGGATGACAACCGCGGCGACGACCAGTGCGATGGCGCCGACCAGGCGGCGCCGCGCACGCTGCTTTTCCGGCAGCGTAGGGTCGAGCAGCATGGCGTCGGCGTCGACGGGGCGCTCCGTGCGGCGGGTTCGCCGCTCCACGCGCTCGCCACGGGCGGCCCGGGTGGAACTGGTATTTGCGCCGCGCCGGGTGGGCGCGTCGTCTTTCTTGCCGAACGAGAAAATTCCCATGAATCGCTTGGTTCGAGCCTGGCGCCCGTTCAGTGTTGCTGCGATTTACGGTAGGCCATCACACCGGCTACCGTATAGAAACTGCCGAAAACCACGATTCTATCATTCTCTGACGCCCGTTTTAGCGCGTCTTGGTACGCCTCGGCCGGTGTGGCGTAGCGCGTGACGCTGCTGTCGGCAGCTTCGTCCACGCCCTGCTCGCGCAGCGCCGCTTCGAGCTGCTCCGCCGTGGCGGCCCGCGCGAGCGGCAAATCGGTCACGCACCAATGGTCGATTTCGCCCTTCAGATGCGCCAATACGCCGGCGATGTCCTTGTCTCGCATCGCGCCAAACACCGCGTAGGTGTACGGGAAGAACCCCATATTGCCGAGGTTCTGCGTCAGCACGGCGGCTGCGTGCGGATTGTGGCCAACGTCCAGCACGACGGCCGGCTTGCCGGGCAGCACCTGAAAACGACCGGGCAGTTCGACGTTGGCGAGGCCGAGGCGAATGTCCTGCGCCGACACCGGCAAACGGTCGCGCAGCGCTTCGAGTCCGGCCAGCGCCGCCGACGTATTGATCAACTGGTTCGCGCCGCGCAACGCCGGATAGGCCAGCGCCGAGCGCCGCATGGTCGGGCCGACATAACTCCATTGCTGGCGCTCGCTGCCCGCCTGCCCCTCATAGCGGAAATCGCGGCCGAAAAGCCACAATTCGGCGCCGATCTTCTCCGCATGATCGATCAACGACTGCGGCGGCACCGGATCGGCGCAAATCGCCGGCTTGCCCGGACGGAAAATGCCGGCCTTTTCGAAGCCGATCTTTTCGCGCGTATCGCCGAGATATTCCGTGTGATCGATGTCGATGCTGGTGATGATTGCGCAGTCGGTATCGAGAATATTGACCGCGTCGAGACGGCCGCCCAGGCCGACTTCGAAGATCACCGCGTCGAACCCGCGCGAGGCGAACAGGCTCATGATCGCCAGCGTCGTGAATTCGAAGTAGGTCAGCGTGACCGGTTCGGCGAGACTCAGGCGCGCGGCTTCGACGGCTTCGAAGTGCGTCAGCAGTTCGGCGTCGGTCGCCATTTCGCCGTTCAGGCGCGCGCGCTCGTTGAATGCGAGCAGATGCGGCGACGTGTGACAACCCACTGTGAAGCCGGCGCGCAGCAGAATCGATTCGAGGATCGCGCAGGTCGAGCCCTTGCCGTTCGTACCGCCGACCGTGATGATCGGGCACGCAAACGACAGTTGCATCGCATCGCGTACCTGCGAGATGCGGCCCAAACCCATGTCGATGCCGACCGGATGCGCGGATTCAAGGTGCGTGAGCCACGCGTCGAGGGTGGGGAATGTCGTCATCGAATGAATCGCGAGTAAATCGGTTAGGCGGTGGTGCGCCGTGATTATCCTGGAAATGACAACGCGCCGCTTGATCACTCACGCGGCGCGTTATTTTTGCCTGCTTTTTTGACTGCTTTTTGACTGCCACCGCGCTCGGCGGAGCCCGGGCTGTCTACCGCTTTAGCGCCTGCTCAAGCGACGGCATCCGCCGGTTGGTGACTCAGCAACGCCATCAACTGGGCGATTTCCTCACGCAGCTTGCGACGGTCGACAATCATGTCCACTGCACCCTTCGTCAGCAGGAACTCAGCGCGCTGGAAACCTTCCGGCAGCTTTTCGCGCACCGTCTGTTCGATCACGCGCGGGCCGGCAAAGCCGATCAGCGCCTTCGGCTCGGCGATCACCACGTCGCCGAGAAACGCGAAACTCGCCGACACGCCGCCCATGGTCGGATCGGTCAGCACGGAAATAAACGGCAGCTTGGCTTCGGCCAGCCGGGTCAGCATGGCCGTGGTTTTCGCCATTTGCATCAGCGACAGCAGGCTTTCCTGCATACGCGCGCCGCCCGAAGCGGTGAAGCAGACGAACGGCACTTTCTGTTCGAGCGCGTTCTGCGCGCCGCGCGCAAAGCGCTCGCCGACCACCGAACCCATCGAGCCGCCCATGAACGAGAACTCGAAGCAGGCCACGACCACCGGCAGCGTGTGGATTGCGCCGCCCATCACGACCATGGCGTCGGTTTCGTCGGTATCGTCCATTGCCTCTTTCAGGCGATCGGGGTATTTACGGCTGTCCTTGAACTTCAACGCGTCGACCGGGACGATTTCCTGGCCGATTTCGTAGCGGCCTTCCGGATCGAGCAGGCCGTCGAGCCGCTCACGCGCGCCGATGCGCATGTGATGGTCGCACTTCGGGCAAACGTGCAGATTGGCCTCGACGTCGTTGCGGTACAGCACGGCTTCGCACGACGGGCACTTGATCCACAGGCCTTCCGGAATCCCCTTGCGGCTCTTCGGGTCGGTTTGTTTGATTTTCGGCGGCAGCAGTTTATCGAGCCAGCTCATATTCCATCCTTCTGGGGTCGGCGGTTGCGCAAACGGCGGGATAAACCCGCCGCTCACATTACAGACGACAAAAATAACTGTTATCGGGCAGTCGCGACGCTATCTAGCGCCTCGCGCACTTCGGCGATGAAACGCGTGAGCGTTTCAGCCGCGGTCTCGGGCGGCGCCTGTTCGAGCAATTGCACGATACGGCTGCCGATCACGACGGCATCGGACACTTCGGCCACCGAACGCGCGGTTTGCGCGTCGCGGATGCCGAAACCAACGCCCACCGGCAGGGGTACGCGCGACTTGATGGCCGGGATTTTACCCGCGATGCTGGAAACGTCCAGATTCGCGGAGCCGGTCACCCCTTTCAACGACACATAATAGACGTAGCCGCTGGCAATCTTGCCGACTTCCGCGATGCGCTCGTCCGTGGACGTGGGCGCTAGCAAGAAGATCGGATCGATCGCGGCGGATCGCATCTTTTCAGCGAAGTTAGCACACTCTTCCGGCGGGTAATCGACCACCAGCACGCCGTCCACGCCGGCTTCCTGAGCGGCTTTCGCGAACGCCTCGACACCCATGCGCTCGATCGGATTGGCGTAGCCCATCAGCACAACGGGCGTCTTGTCGTCGGCTTCGCGGAAACGCTTGACGTCCGCGATCACGTGACGCAGCGACACGCCGTGCGCCAATGCGCGCTCGGACGATTGCTGGATCACGGGACCGTCGGCCATCGGGTCGGAAAACGGCACGCCCAGTTCGATTACGTCCGCGCCGCCGGCAGCGAGCGCATGCATGAATTCGACCGTACGGGCCGGGTCCGGGTCGCCGGCCGTCATGAATGGAATCAGGCCTTTCTTACCTTGGGCGGACAACGCGGCAAATGTATTCTTGATACGGGACATGGAAATTTCTCGAATTTAAGCCACTGCGCGCGGCTTACGCGGCGCGTGCTGGATAACGCTCACTGCGGCTCACTGCGTTTCGGTCTGCCGTTTAGCTTTTGCTTTAACCGGCTGCGCCTTCACCGGCGCGGGATTCGCAGCGATACTGACGCGTTCACGCGCTATCGCACAGTAACTTTCATTGATCTCATAGCCGACGAATTCGCGCTGCTGTCGGGCGCAAGCGACTGCGGTGGTGCCGCTGCCCATGAACGGGTCGAGCACGCGCCCGCCCTTCGGACAACTCGCCAGCACCATCCGCTCGACAATTTCCAGAGGCTTCTGGGTGGGATGCGCGACGCGCTCGGCATGTTGCCGATGCAGTCGCGACACCGACCAGACATCCTTCGGATTATAGCCAACCTCCAGCCACTTACTGCCCTCGAACAATTTACGCGAACGCGCCTTCTTCGTGACTTCATCGTACGGGATGCGGACGGGATCGAGATCGAAGAAATAATCCTTCGACACCGCGAAAAAGCCGATGTTGTCGTGCACCGAAGTAAACCGGCGCACGGTGCCGCCCATGCTCGGTACGCGCCGGTCCCAGATGATTTCGTTGATCATCGTGAGCTTTGTCTTCAGAAAGCTGAAGATTTCCGGCGAGTACTGCCACGTGCAGAAGATATACAGCGAACCCGACGGCTTGAGCTTGGGAACAGCCAGCTCGAGCCAACTACGCGTCCAGGCGAGAAATGCGTCGCCGGTCCGCATATCGGAGTCGTTGCCATAATCCTTGCCGAGCCCATAAGGCGGATCGCACACGATCAGGTCGATCGACCCGTCGGGAATGTTCGCCACATCGGTCAGAAAATCGCGGTTCAACAGCTGAATGCCGGCCGGCACCTGCGGCAGTAACGCCTCAGATGCCACGGCGGCCGCTACTTTGGCGGCCGGATCGAGGGTTTCAATCGCCGGCTGCGGCTCGTCGAACTCGTCACGCATCGTCGCGGCGCTCAGAACTGAATGCCCGATCGCTCGGCGACCGTATGCATGTCCTTGTCGCCACGGCCCGACAGGTTGACCAGAAGAACTTTGTCCTTCGCCAGCGTCGGCGCGAGCTTCGCGGCGTAGGCCAGTGCATGACTGGACTCCAGCGCCGGAATGATGCCTTCGATGCGACAGCAATCGTGGAACGCTTTCAGCGCTTCTTCGTCGGTGATGCTGACGTATTGCGCGCGATTGCTGTCTTTTAGCCACGCATGCTCGGGACCGACGCCCGGGTAGTCGAGGCCGGCCGAGATCGAATGGGTCTCGATGATCTGACCGTTTTCGTCCTGCAACAGATAGGTACGATTACCGTGCAGCACCCCGGGGCTCCCGCCGATCAGCGAAGCCGCGTGACGACCGGATTCGAGCCCATCGCCGGCTGCTTCGACGCCGATCAACTGCACGGAAGTGTCGTCGATATACGGATAAAAGATACCCATCGCGTTCGAACCGCCGCCAATACACGCAATCACGGAGTCCGGCTGACGACCGACCAACTCGGGCATCTGCACCTTGCATTCGTCGCCGATCACGCGCTGGAAATCGCGCACCATCATCGGGTAAGGATGCGGACCCGCGACCGTGCCGATAATGTAGAACGTGTTTTCGACATTGGTGACCCAGTCGCGCATGGCTTCGTTCAGCGCGTCTTTCAACGTGCGCGAACCCGATTGGACCGGTACGACCGTCGCGCCGAGCAGCTTCATGCGGTAGACGTTGGCGGCCTGGCGGCGCACGTCTTCCTCGCCCATGTAGACCACGCATTCCATACCGAAGCGCGCCGCGATGGTTGCCGTCGCCACGCCGTGCTGGCCGGCGCCGGTTTCGGCGATCACGCGCGGTTTGCCCATGCGCCTCGCCAGCAGAGCCTGACCGATCACGTTGTTGATCTTGTGCGCGCCGGTGTGATTCAGGTCTTCACGTTTGAGGAAAACCTGCGCGCCGCCGAGCATTTCGCTCCAGCGCTTCGCGTGATAAATCGGCGACGGACGACCAACGAAATACTTCAACTCGCGCTCGTATTCGGCAACGAATTCAGGGTCTTTCTGGAATTTTTCGTACGAAGCACGCAGCTCGTCAAGCGCGTGAACCAGCGTTTCAGCAACGAACACGCCGCCATATTGGCCGAAATGGCCTCTTTCGTCTGGCAAGTTATACATGGTGATCACTCTTCTCAGTGTGGCCCGCAATTTTCGTAGGAGAAAACCGCGTGGCCGGAATCATTCGGCGTCCGCCGCGCGCACGGCGCGGACGAAAGCCGCCATCCGGGCGTGATCTTTCACGCCCCGGGCGCCCGCTATTTCGATGCCGCTCGAGACATCGACCGCGTACGGGCGCACGCGATGGATCGCATCACTGACGTTTTGCGCGTTCAACCCACCACTCAAAACGGCCCGACGCGCGAGCTCTGCTGGAATAAGTGACCAATCGAAAACCTTCCCGCCGCCGCCATAGCCTTCGACATGGGTGTCGAACAGAAGGCCGCTGGCTGCTGAATAGTTAAGCGCTGATTTTACCAAATCAGCCGGTTGAGTATCCGCTGCAACTCGCAAAGCGCGCAACCAAGGCAAACCCGCAACGCCGGCAAGCGTTTCGGACTGCGCCGCGGTCTCGTCGCCGTGGAACTGCAACAGCGTCAGCCCGACGTTGCTGACCACCTCGCGAATCCAGTCTGGCGTGGGGTTGACGAACAGGCCCACGACCGACACGAACGGCGGCACGTCGTGCACCAGGTCGACCGCTTGCGCGATGCTCACCGAGCGCGGGCTCGGCGGATAGAACACAAGACCGATCGCGTCGGCGCCGAGGTCGATCGCGTGGCTCACGTCTTCCGGTTTCGACAGGCCGCACAACTTGATGCGCGTGCGATGCGGCGCGGCGGTCTGCTGCGCGCCGGCTTGGGCTTCGGTGGCGAGGTTGTCGGTGCTGTTCATGATTCCGTTTGCTCGGTCCATACGGTACTCCACGGCACGCTGCCGGTGTGCGGCGCGGGCACCGCGAATTGCTCAGGATAGCCCACCTGCGCCAGATACAAGCCGTCCGGCATGAAGGTCGGCGCAGCGACGTCGCGGTCGCGGCTTGCCAGCACCTCGGCCATCCATTCGGCCGGATGACGGCCACGGCCGATATACACAAGGCAACCCATCAGGTTACGCACCATGTGATGCAGGAACGCGTTGGCCCGGAAGCGGAAGTGGACGAAATCGCCCTGCTGCCGGATGTCGATCTGATACAGGTGCTTGACCGGCGTTTTCGCCTGACATTGGGACGAACGGAACGCCGAAAAATCGTGCTCGCCGATCAGATGCGCCGCGCCGGCACGCATGGCGTCGACGTCGAGCGGCGTGTGAATCCAGCCGACGCGCGCCGCTAGCATCGGCGAGCGGACCGGATGGACGTAAAGCACGTAGTGATAGGTTCGTTCAAACGCGGCAAAACGTGCGTGAAACTCGTCCGGCATGGGCTTGGCCCACTGCACGGAGATGGTTTTCGGCAAGAACGCGTTCGTGCCGCGCACCCACGACACTTCCGTGCGGTCGAGTTCGGTATCGAAATGCGCGACCTGGCCGAGCCCATGCACACCCGTATCCGTGCGGCCGGCGACGGTGATATGCACGGGCGTCCGCGCGAATTCGCTCAACGCCCGTTCGAGTTCGTCCTGCACGGTATTGCCGTGCGGTTGCGACTGCCAGCCGCAAAACGCCGAGCCGTCGTACTGAACGCCTAAGGCAATCCGCTTCACGACAACGGCGCGAGCGTCGACAGCAACGCGCGGGCCTCGGTGCGCGTGGCGGGATCGTTCGCTTCGATCACTTCGTTGATGAGCGAGCGCGCGCCGGACAGATCGCCCAGATCGATGTACTCGGCGGCCAGATCGAGCTTGTTACGCGCGATGCGGGTGAGGTCCGCCGGCGTAAATGCCGGCAACGGCTGGGCCGGGCTCGGCGGCAACTCGAGGTCGAAGTCGAGCTTCAGCGCGCCGAAGCCGGCGGCGCCCAGGCCGCCCGCCGCGCCGAAGCCGGTCGCGCCAAGGCCTGCGACGGCCGCATGTCCCGCCGTGCCGGCGGTGATCTGGTCGGCGATATGCGGGACGTCGTCCGGGTCGTGCGGCGCGAGGGCTTGCTGCGCGGTCGTTTCCGGCGACGCAACCGGCTGCGTGGTCAGCGACGCGGGAGTACCCAGACTCTCGAACGGCGATTCGATGCGCGGCGGCAGCGGCATGTCGAGCGCGCTGAAGGCGTCGACGGCGTCGCGCGGGAATTCGGTCGGTGCGGTGAGGGTGTGCTGCGCTTGCGACAACGGTGTTGGCTCTGAGAAGGTCGATGCGCCGTCAGGCGTTGCGGCCTGGATCGGTTGGTGCAGTTCGTAGGACGGTTGATAGGTTGCTTCGTCGCGTGCCGGGTCCGGATGCGTCAGCGGCACGGGGGGTAACGTCGTGTCGGGGAGCGGATGCGCCGATGCGTCGGCGTACGGCTGGCCGAACGGTGTCGGCGTGTCGCGCGGCTCGACGGGTTGCTGGGTGAAGTCGATAGCCGGCGGCGGGACGTTCAGCGGGTTCTGGATTTCCGCGGCGGGTGCGCTCGGCGCGGGTTCGTCATCCCATTGCAGACGATGGGCCGGGGGTTCGTGCTGGAAAGATTCGTCGACCGGATCAAGCGGGGTGAGCGGGAGAGCTTCGGCGCCGAGCTCGGCGGCGGCGGCGAGGCTTGCGGCGGTGGTTGCGCCGTTGAGGCTGTCGCGTTCTGCGGCTCCGCGCTCTGCTGCCGCGCGCTCGGCAGAGGCTTGTTCTGATGCTGCGCGTTCTGCGGCTGCATGTTCGGCCGCCTCGCGTTCAGCCGCTGCTCGCTCTGCCGCTGCGTGCTCTGCCGCCGCGGCTCGCTGCGCAGCTAATTCCGCTGCCGCACGCTCCGCCTCGGCCTGTTCCTTCGCCACGCGCTCCGACTCAGCGCGCTCCACAGCAGCACTTTCCGCTGCCTTGCGCTCCGCGTCCCGCGCAGCCGCCTCGCGAATCTCCGCGTCACGCTCCGCAGCCTCGCGTTCAGCCTGTTCGCGCGCAGCCGCCGCGCCTTCCGCCGCTTCACGTTCGGCAGCGGCCAATGCGGCCGCATGCGACAGCGATACGTCGACGCTATCGTCAGATGTATCTCGCGCTGAACCCTGCTCGCGTGCCGATGCAACGTCGCGCGATTCATTAGCTTGCGCCGACGCCACTGTGTCGCCATCCGCTGCGCTGACCTCGGCCGCAGCGTTCGCATTGCGCTTACGTCGACGCATGCGCAGCGCCGCCAGCAAGACTACCAACGCCGCGCCGACTGCCGCCGCGATGCTCAAGCCGACCGGCGAAATACCGCCGTCATTCGACACGGCAGTCGCCGCGCCGCCATGCCCCGACACGGCTGCGGCGGACGACGCGCCCGCCGACGCCGCAGCGCCCGTCGAAGCAGCACGCGTCGCCGCCGGCGTACCGCCGATGCCGTGCTTCTGCAATTCCATCAGCACGCGATTTTTCAGCGCGAGCAGTTGCTGCAAGCTGGACACTTGCGCACGCGGCTGCGATGCCGCCTGCGCAGTCGCCGCCGCGCTAACGGCCGCCGACGCGGAAGCGCCCGCAGCGGACTCGCTAGCCGACGGCTGAATCGACCCCGACCACTCATGCGCGCCGCTGGCCGGCGCTGCCGTCTGCGAACCCGCCACCGGCGCGGATGCAACCGCGCCGCCTGCGGTTGTGGCGCCGCTACCCGGCGTCGCCGAACCGATCTCAGTGACCGCGCTGGCGGTCCCCGGCGTAGCCGGCGCCGCAGCGTGAGTCGCGGCACTGGCCGCGCTGGCCGCCGCAGCCGCTGCGGCATTGACCTGCGCCACAGCGCTTGAAGCGCCGGTCGCGGCAGCCGCACCTGTCACGGCCATGGTCCCAACCGGTGTAGAAGCAGCGGCCGCAGCGGGAGCGGAGGTCGAAGTCGAAGCCGAAGCCCCCGAAGCCGTAGCTGTAGCCGAAGCCGAAGCCGCCGAGGCCGCCAGCCCCCCCGACGCATCCAGCACCGGCACCGTCAGCACTGCCCCGAGGCGCATGCGGCTCGGATCGTGACTCATGAACGCGTTCGGGTTCGCATCGAACAACGCGCGGGACGCGCGTGCGAGCGTCGCCCGGTCGTGCGACTGCGTGACGGCGATCGCGACGTCGTTCAACGACTGGCCCGGCTTCACCGTGAATTGACCGCCGTTCGCATACGAAACGGACGCAGCATCGGGCGCGCTCGCGGCAGCGCCGGGCGCGGCAAGCGCGTTGCTCATACCGACGCCGGCCAGCGCGAACGTCACCGCGGCGACCGCGGCCGCAGTTGCCGTAGCCGGCAAGCGGCCTTTGCCCTGATGAATGAACATAGCCCGAAGGGATGAGAGTCGAAGGTTCATCGGGACCCCTGGCGCGTCAGCGCGCAGCCCTTTTTTGCGGTTGGAAAGAGACAAGATAATCGGAGCACACAATGAAAAAAGCGCCGCGCAAGCGCGACGCTTCTTGAGTTTTCTACGCGTCGTGAGCGCGTAGTTTACTTTACTTGTCGAGCACAATGCGAAGCATGCGACGCAGCGGTTCCGCCGCGCCCCACAGGAGTTGATCGCCGACCGTGAAAGCCGACAGATATTCGCCACCCATGGCGAGCTTGCGCACCCGGCCGACCGGCACCGTCAGCGTACCCGTGACCACCGCCGGGGACAGATCGCGCATCGAAGCTTCGCGCTCATTCGGCACGACCTTGACCCAGTCGTTACCCGACGCGAGGATGCTGTTCACTTCGTCCAGCGGCACGTCTTTGTTCAGCTTGATGGTCAACGCCTGCGAATGGCAGCGCATTGCGCCGATCCGCACACACAGGCCGTCTACCGGGATCGAGCCCTGCGTGCCCATGGCCGGCTTGCCGAGAATCTTGTTGGTTTCGGCGCCGCCCTTCCACTCTTCTTTCGACATGCCGTTGCCGAGATCCTTGTCGATCCACGGGATCAGCGAGCCGGCGAGCGGCACGCCGAAGTTGTCGGTCGGCATGCGGTCGCTGTTCATGGCCGCCAGCACGCGACGGTCGATATCCAGAATCGCCGACGATGGATCAGCCAGGTCTTCCTTCGCCGCACCGTACAGCGTGCCCATTTGCTGCAGCAATTCGCGCATGTTTTGCGCGCCCGCGCCCGAAGCGGCCTGATACGTCATGGCCGTCATCCAGTCGACGAGGTTTTCGCGGAACAGACCGCCCAGCGCCATCAGCATCAGGCTGACCGTGCAGTTGCCGCCGATGAAATTCTTCTGGCCTTTAACCAGCGCATTCTTGATCACGTCAAGATTGACCGGATCGAGAATGATGACCGCGTCGTCCTTCATGCGCAGCGACGAAGCCGCGTCGATCCAGTAGCCGTTCCAACCGGCCGCGCGCAGCTTCGGGAACACTTCGTTCGTGTAGTCGCCGCCCTGGCACGAGATGATCGCTTCGCACTTCTTCAGGTCTTCGATGCTTGTCGCATCTTTGAGCTTGGTCTCGTTTTTGGCGAACGACGGCGCGTTGCCGCCCGCGTTGCTGGTGCTGAAAAACACCGGTTCGATCAAGTCGAAATCGCCTTCCTGTTGCATACGTTGCATCAGGACGCTGCCGACCATACCGCGCCAACCTACGAGACCTACGTTCATGACTTCATACCCTTCGAATGGAAACTTCCCCGCATCTTTGCCCGCAGTGACCGCGCGGGGAAGATGAGCGGGCACGACGGACGATCAGCGTTTCGTGATCGTTTTCGGGGTAATCGTTTTGGTGATTGCTTTGGTGGTAATGGCGAGCTTAACCACACGGGCCGTTGTGCCGTGCAATGTCGAAATCGAGGAGATTTGAGCTACGTGTGCCATCGCTACAATATACACGAAAACCTGAATCCGGCGACGCTAAAGTCCGTCGCTATCGTCCGTATTACGCGCGAATCGGCCTGTTTCAAGGCCGATTCGCGTTTTAAAGGCCGCGTTTCAACGCGCCTGATCGCTGCTAAACCGCGCCCGCTTTACAGCGCCGCGACCACTGCGTCGCCCATCTCGACCGTGCCGACCTGCTTGCAACCCGGCGTCAGAATGTCGCCCGTGCGATAGCCCTGTTCGAGCACCTTCTTGACCGCGGATTCGATGCGATCCGCCTGCTCCGCCCTGTTCAGCGAATAGCGCAGCATCATGGCGGCCGACAGGATGGTTGCCAGCGGATTGGCCACGCCCTTGCCGGCGATGTCCGGCGCGGAACCGTGCGACGGCTCGTACAAGCCCTTGTTGTTCTTGTTGAGCGAGGCCGACGGCAGCATGCCGATCGAACCCGTGAGCATGGCCGCTTCGTCGGACAGGATGTCGCCGAACATGTTGCCGGTCACGACCACGTCGAACGCCTTCGGCGCCTTCACGAGTTGCATGGCCGCGTTGTCGACATACATGTGCGACAGCTCGACGTCCGCATATTCCTTCGAGACGTCGATCATCACGTCGCGCCAGAATTGCGACGTTTCCAGCACGTTCGCCTTGTCCACACTCGTCAGCTTTTTCTGACGCTTTTGCGCTGCCTGAAACGCGACGTGCGCGATGCGGCGCACTTCGGGTTCCGAATAACGCATGGTGTCGAAGCCTTCCTTCGCGCCTTCGAACAGACCATCCGGCGACGAACGCACGCCGCGCGGCGCGCCGAAATAGATGTCGCCGTTCAGCTCACGCACGATCAGGATGTCGAGGCCCGACACGATCTCTTCCTTCAACGACGAAGCGCCGGTGAGTTGCGGATAGCAGATCGCCGGACGGAAGTTCGCGAACAGTTGCAGGTGCTTGCGCAGACCCAGAATGGCCTGCTCCGGACGCAGCGCACGTTCGAGGCTGTCGTACTTCCAGTCGCCGACGGCGCCGAACAGGATCGCGTCGGCTTCTTTCGCCAGCGCCAGCGTCGAATCGGGCAGCGGGTGGCCCTTCGCTTCGTAGCCCGCGCCGCCAACCGGCGCTTCTTCGAGTTCGAACTTTTCGCCGAGTACGTTCAGGACCTTGACGGCCTCCTTGACGATTTCGGGACCGATGCCGTCGCCCGGCAAGACTGCGATCTTCATGCGAATTCCTTGAGGTTTGCTTCGAGAAAGTGGAACGCGTGCGTTAGCCGACAATGCGGTGATTCAGCCACGGCTGTTTCGTCAGGCGTTCCGCTTCGAACTGGCGGATTTTGTCCGCGTGGCGCAGCGTCAGGCCAATATCGTCGAACCCGTTCAGCAGGCAGTACTTGCGGAAGGCGGCGACTTCGAACGGATACGCGGTGCCGCCGTCTGCGGTGCGCACGACTTGCGCGTCAAGATCGACCGTCAGTTCGAAACCGTTGAACGCATAGGTCTCGTTGAACAGATGTTCGACCTGCTGCTCCGTCAGCACGATCGGCAGCACGCCGTTCTTGAAGCAGTTGTTGTAGAAAATATCGGCGAAGCTCGGCGCGATGATCGCGCGGAAACCGTATTGCTGCAGCGCCCACGGCGCATGCTCCCGCGAGCTGCCGCAGCCGAAGTTCTTGCGCGCCAGCAGCACCGAAGCGCCTTGATAACGCGGCTGATTCAGCACGAAATCCGGATTCAGCGGACGCTTCGAATTGTCCTGGCCCGGTTCGCCGTGATCGAGGTAACGCCATTCGTCGAACGCGTTCGGGCCGAAACCCGTGCGCTTGATCGACTTCAGGAATTGCTTCGGAATGATCGCGTCCGTGTCGACGTTCTCGCGATCGAGCGGCGCCACGACGCCGGTATGTACGATGAATTTATCCATGACGCTTGCGCCTGTTTCAAAAGCGGGCAATGCGCGCGACGGCTGGAATGCCGCTCGCCGCACTGCCTGCAACAATCAAAAACCGCTTATTTATCAGCGTGATTGCTGATCGAATTGCCGAGGTGTGACATGTCCTCGCCGAATCCGTGCACCGTGTTGCAGCCGGCCAGACCGAGCAATAGCCCAGCCAGGGTACCGAGCGCGAAGCGGCGCAATAGAGTGGTGCGATTCATGTTCTTCATCATGCGGTTTATCCAAGCTTGCGAATATCGACGAAATGCCCTTCGATGGCCGCAGCCGCAGCCATCGCCGGGCTGACCAGGTGGGTACGGCCACCGGCGCCCTGACGACCTTCAAAATTACGATTCGACGTGGACGCGCAACGCTCGCCCGGATCCAGCCGGTCGGCGTTCATGGCGAGGCACATCGAGCAACCGGGTTCACGCCATTCGAAACCGGCATCGGTAAAGACCTTGTCGAGGCCTTCGCGTTCCGCTTGCGCCTTCACCAGCCCCGAACCCGGTACGACCATGGCCAGGCGGATATTCGGTGCGACACGGCGGCCCAGCTTCTTGACGACGTAAGCCGCGGCGCGAATGTCTTCAATGCGCGCGTTGGTGCACGACCCGATAAAGATTTTATCCGGCTTGATCGATTCGATCGGCGCGTTCGGTTCGAGCGCCATGTATTTCAGCGCACGTTCCATTGCGTCGCGCTTGACCGGGTCTTTTTCGCGTTCCGGATCCGGCACGCGGCCGTCGACGGCCGTGACCATTTCGGGCGACGTGCCCCAGGTGACCTGCGGCACGATCTCGGCGGCGTTCAGCTCGACCACGCGGTCGAATTGCGCGCCGTCGTCGGACTTGAACTGCTTCCAGTATTCGACCGCGTGATCCCACTCGACACCTTCCGGCGAGAACGGACGGCCTTTCAGATACTCGACCGTGGTGCTATCTACCGCCACCATACCGGCGCGCGCGCCGGCTTCGATCGCCATGTTGCAGACCGTCATGCGGCCTTCCATGGACAGCGCGCGAATCGTCGAGCCGCCGAATTCGATCGCGTAACCGGTGCCGCCCGCGGTGCCGATCTTGCCGATGATCGCCAGCACGATGTCTTTCGCGGTGCAGCCGCGCGGCAGCGGACCTTCGACCTTCACGAGCATGTTCTTGCTCTTCTTCTGCAAGAGCGTTTGCGTGGCCAGCACGTGCTCGACTTCGGATGTGCCGATGCCGTGCGCGAGCGCACCGAACGCGCCGTGCGTGGACGTGTGCGAGTCGCCGCAGACGATCGTCATGCCCGGCAGCGTGGCGCCCTGTTCCGGCCCGATGATGTGCACGATGCCCTGACGCAGGTCGTTCATCTTGAACTGCGTGATGCCGTAGGCGTCGCAGTTTGTGTCCAGCGTGTCGACTTGCAGCTTCGAAACCGGATCGGCAATGCCGTGACTGCGGTCGGTAGTGGGCACGTTGTGGTCCGAGACCGCCAGATTCGCGCTGATGCGCCACACCGGACGCTCAGCCAGCTTCAGGCCTTCGAATGCCTGCGGGCTGGTCACTTCGTGCAGCAGATGACGGTCGATATAGAGAATCGTCGTACCGTCTTCTTCCGTGTGGATCACGTGCGTGTTCCACAATTTGTCGTAGAGAGTCTGTGCCATGGTGTATGCGGGATAGTAATGACTGCGGGCTGACTGTGTCGGTCGATTATGCCACGCAGCGTTCCGCTTTGGGCCGCACACCCACGGAGAAAACCGATAAAAAACAGGGAGTTGGGTGGTAGTGGCGATACCTGTATGGATGCCACCATGCAGCCGCGATCACGACCCGACGCGCTTCAGCGTTCGAGATCGAACCCGAGTTGCGCACGTCCCAGTGACGTCAGATCGCTCTGCTGAGCGCGTCCTGTGAAATCGGTTTCGAAGTGGTCGGCGGGGAAGTCCGGCGGGCTGTCGCCGCGCAAGAAGCTCGGCAATTGGCGCTTCAGATACGCCTCGTTTTTCGCGCACCACGGTGCGGACGCGATGTACATCACATTGCTATAGCCGCTGCCGCGATGCGTGTCTTCGACGGAATGCACGACATCGCTGTGCCAGAACACGGCGTCGCCGGGCTGCATGTGAGGGATCGGCACGACCGCCTCGAGCAGCAGGCGGTGCCATGCCGGCAGGATCGACAGCGCGCGAGCCGGTTGCGCGCCGCACAATTCGTCGTCGGGCACGTCGTCCTGTAACGCGCGCAGGACCACGTAGGCCATCGCGTTGGCGATCGGGATCAGTTGCAGCGTGCCGTCGCCGGGGCCTTGCGGCGTAAGCGCGGTCCAGCCTTGAAACGTGCGGAACATCGAGCACACGGCCGGCGACGCAATCTCCTGCACATCGGGGCGAAACGCGGCGTCGAAGGGATCGTAGGCGCGCCAGTTGCCCGACAGCACGTGCCGGTAGACCTTCTGGAAATTCGGATCGAGCCAGCGCTCGACGGAGCCGCCGTCGACATGCGGCGACAAACCCAGCGACTCCGATCCCGGCGGCCGACGGCGAATCCGGTCCGCGTAGACCGGCACACGTGCCGGGTCGAAGTGAGTCGCCCCCTCGCTCTCCGAGGCCCACAGGCGATTCAGAAACACCCGCGTGTTGGTCAGTGGCTCGGATTGCCGGGCGGCCGTTTGCGGCTTCGACCAATAGACGCCGTAGATCTGCGGCTTGCTGGACGACAAGTTGCCGAAGTACTTGTCTTCGGCCCGGTGCGCGAGCTTGCCGTCGAGATCGTTGCGCTCGACGTAACCGGCAATTTCGTCGTTCCAGTCGCTCGCCTGACGTGGATCGAAAACGCGGCGTACGACGCAGGCGCCGCGGGTCTTGATGCCGGCGATCGTGCGCGGGTCCACGTTGCCGGAAACGATCGACGCGTAGTCGAACACCGGAATCGCTTCGCGCCCCTGCGCGCGGTCGCGGCGAATCGCGTCGACCTGTTGACGAATCGCGCCTTCGACTTCGTCGAATACCTGTGCGTAGTTAGGCAACGCGGCGCGCAGCGCGCGTTTGGTGGCGCGAATCGCCTCTGGAAGGTTGTCGATGACGAACGGCATGGCGTGTCTCCTCAGCTCCGTGGATCGGTTTTGTGTGTCCTGACTCGCCACCAGATTAAGGACCTCGGAACATCCACGCGCATCCTATCCGGCCAATTATCGATACAATTTGGCCATTCACCGCCCTCTCTTGCTGACGGCCAGGTTGCGTCACATGAAACCTCAATACGAACGCGTCACCATTCCCGATGGCTGTTCCGTGCGCGTCTACCATCGCCAGCTCGCGCAGATTCCGTTCGAATGGCATCACCATCCGGAATACGAGCTCACGCTCACCCTGAACAGCCGCGGGCGGCGTTTTGTCGGCGATCATCGCGCGGAATATGACGGCGACGATCTCGTGCTCGTGCCGCCGGATATGCCGCATACGTGGGCCTCCATCGAGCCGATCGATCCGCGTGAGCCTCAAGTGGCGATCGTGGTCTGGTTCAGCGGCGATTGGGCGCGGCGTGTCGCCGATTGCTGCCCGGAATTCGCCGCGTTGCGCACGCTGCTCAGGCGCGCCGCGCCGGGATTGCGGTTCGCGGGCGAAGCCACTGCGCTGATGCGCGACCGGCTGGCTGCGTTGCTGGACGAATCGCCGCGCGTGCGGTTAGGCGCGGTGCTGGAAGTGCTGGCGTTTTTGTCCGAGTTGTCCGGCGCTGAGTCGGCGCCACTGGCGTCGCCTGCGGTTTATCGCCAAAGGGGGCCACGCACGGGGATAGCCGGCGCGAACGCGCCGAAGAAGGTGACGCGAGAAGTCGCGGCCTCAGGCAGCGGCACGCCAATGCTCACGGCGGCGGCAGGCGGTAGCGCATCGGAGGCGGAGCGCCTGAACCGTGTGCTCGATCTGCTGGATCGGCGCTTTCACGAACCGTTGCGGATCGCCGAGCTCTGCGACGTGGCAAATCTGTCGGAACGTTCGCTGCACCGGTATTTTGTCCGGCATGTAGGGGAAAGCGTCGGGCGCTACCTGACCCGGTTACGCATCGGTTATGCCGCACGGCAATTGACCGACACCGGCTGGCCGATCGCGCTGATTGCGACCAGAGCCGGCTTCGCCAGCCTCGCCCATTTCAATCGACAATTTCTTGCAGCGCACGGCGTGACGCCGCGTGCGTACCGGCGTTTTTTCGACACTCACGGGCGCACGCCGACAGAAGGTGTCCCCGCATCGGCCAGGCTCGACACACGTCCCACTTCGTTGGAACGATCAGGACCACGGTCGCAGCAATAAAAAAGCCCCGGCAATTGCCGGGGCTTCGATCCTGCTAAAACCAGTCGATCAGCGTTGCGCGATCGGTTTGGCTTCGCGTTGCGTATCGCCGACGAACAGTTGGCGCGGACGGCCAATCTTCTGTTCCGGATCGGCGATCATTTCGTTCCACTGCGCAATCCAGCCCACCGTACGTGCCATCGCGAAGATACACGTGAACATGGACGTCGGGATGCCCAGCGCGCGCTGCACGATACCCGAATAGAAGTCGACGTTCGGGTACAGCTTGCGCGACACGAAGTATTCGTCTTCCAGCGCGATCTTTTCCAGCGCCATGGCCAGCTTGAACAGCGGGTCGTCGTGCAGACCCAGCTCTTCCAGCACTTCGTGGCAGGTTTCGCGCATCAGCTTCGCACGCGGGTCGTAGTTCTTGTAGACGCGGTGACCGAAGCCCATCAGCTTCACGCCGGAGTTCTTGTCCTTCACCTGCTTGATGAACTCAGGGATGTTGTCGACCGAGCCGATTTCCTCGAGCATGTTCAGCGCAGCTTCGTTCGCACCGCCGTGCGCCGGGCCCCACAAACACGCGATACCGGCCGCGATACACGCGAACGGGTTCGCGCCCGACGAACCGGCGAGACGCACGGTCGACGTCGACGCATTCTGTTCGTGATCCGCGTGCAGGATCAGGATACGGTCGAGTGCGCGCACCAGCACGTCGTTGACCTTGTATTCTTCACACGGGTTCGAGAACATCATGTGCATGAAGTTCGCGCTGTACGACAGGTCGTTCTTCGGGTACGCAAACGGCTGACCGATGCTGTACTTGTACGCCATGGCGACCAGCGTGGGCAGCTTCGCAATCATGCGAATAGCCGACACTTCACGATGACGCGGATTGTTGATGTCGAGCGAATCGTGATAGAACGCCGACAGCGCGCCGACAGCCGCGACCAGAATGGCCATCGGGTGTGCGTCGCGACGGAAGCCACGGAAGAAGAAGTGCATCTGTTCGTGCACCATCGTGTGCTTCGTGACGGTATTCACGAACTCTTCTTTCTGCTGCGCGTTCGGCAATTCGCCTTTCAGCAGCAGATAGCAGGATTCGAGGAAGTCCGCATTTTGCGCGAGGTTGTCGATCGGGTAACCGCGGTACAGCAGCTCGCCCTTGTCGCCGTCGATGTAGGTGATCGCCGAATTGCAAGCCGCCGTCGACATGAAGCCCGGGTCGTACGTGAACTTGCCGGTCTGGCCGTACAGTTTGCGGATGTCGATCACGTCCGGGCCGAGAGTGCCCTTATAAATCGGCATTTCAACGCTCGGCGAATTGTCGCTGAACGATAGCGTGGCTTTAACATCTGACGGGGTCATAGCACATCCTCAATCGAAGTATGGAAACAGGGTTTCGATAATTGCACGCCTGGAACAACGGACTAGCGGCGCTCAAGCGTTGCGCAGCAGCTCCAGCACCCGGATCACATCCGGGTCCGCGAGGTCGCCTTCCGGTTCCTTGCGGGCCAGCAGCAAGTCCATCAGGTCGTTATCGCTCAGCTCGAGCAGGCGCGTAAGAGCGCCCACGTCGGCATCGCTGAGGTCATGCTCATATCGGCCGAAAAAACGTTCAAAGATCAGATCGTTTTCCAGCAGGCCGCGCCGCGCGCGCCAGCGAAGGCGCGCGCGGCGAAGAGGGTCGGACTGATGCGATGTTTCTGGGTTCATCATCCTAGACAGCGCGACGCACCATCAATTCCTTGATCTTGCCAATCGCCTTGGTCGGGTTCAGGCCCTTCGGGCACACGTCGACGCAATTCATGATGGTATGGCAACGGAACAGACGGTACGGATCTTCCAGGTTGTCGAGGCGCTCACCCGTTGCTTCGTCGCGGCTGTCCGCGATGAAACGGTAGGCTTGCAACAGGCCAGCCGGGCCGACGAACTTGTCCGGATTCCACCAGAAGCTCGGGCACGACGTCGAGCAGCTCGCGCACAGAATACATTCGTACAGGCCGTCGAGCTCGTCGCGCTCTTCCGGCGACTGCAGACGTTCCTTTTCCGGCGGCGGCGTGTCGTTGATCAGGTACGGCTTGATCGAGTGGTACTGGTTGAAGAACTGCGTGAAGTCGCAGATCAGGTCGCGCACCACCGGCAGACCCGGCAGCGGACGCAGCACGATCTTTTGCGGCAGATCGTTCAGGTTCGTCAAACAGGCCAGGCCGTTCTTGCCGTTGATGTTCATTGCGTCCGAACCGCACACGCCCTCACGGCACGAACGGCGGAACGACAGCGTTTCGTCGATAGCCTTCAGCTTGACGAGCGCGTCGAGCAGCATGCGTTCGTGCGAGTCGATTTCGATCTCGTACGATTGCATGCGCGGCGCTGCGTCCTTGTCCGGGTCGTAGCGATAAATTTCAAATGTACGCTTTGCCATTTCTGAATTCCTTTAGCCTGTGCCTTAGAAGGTCCGCGCTTTCGGCGGAACCGATTCGACTGTGAGCGGTTGCATGTGAACCGGCTTGTAGTCGAGGCGATCGCCTTCGCTGAACCACAGCGTATGACGCAGCCAGTTTTCGTCGTCACGATGTTCGAAGTCGTTCTGCGCGTGCGCGCCACGGCTTTCCTTGCGTGCGTCGGCGGAAACCATCGTGGCGCGGGCCACTTCAATCAGGTTCGCCACTTCCAGCGCTTCGACGCGCGCCGTGTTGAACACCTTCGACTTGTCCTTCAAATGGATGTTGTCGACGCGTTCCGCCACTTCGCGAATGCGCTCCACACCTTCCGACAGCAGCGCCGACGTACGGAACACGCCAGCGTGCTTCTGCATCGTGCCACGAATGTCGTTCGCGACCGATTGCGCGTACTCACCCGACGACGAGCTATCGAGCTTCGCCAGACGCGACAGCGCGAAATCGGCTGCGTCGGCCGGCAACGGCTTGTGCTCCTTGATTTCCTTCACGTGCTTGACGATGTGGTTGCCGGCCGCACGGCCGAACACCACCAGGTCGAGCAGCGAATTCGTGCCGAGACGGTTCGCACCGTGCACCGACACGCACGAGCATTCGCCCACGGCGTAGAAACCGTTGACCGGATCTTCCGCGCCCTTCGACGTACCCACGACCTGGCCGTGAATATTCGTAGGAATGCCACCCATCTGATAGTGGATGGTCGGCACGACCGGGATCGGCTCTTTAATACAATCGACGTTCGCGAACTTCATGGCGATTTCGCGGATCGACGGCAGACGCTTCATGATCGTCTCGGCGCCAATGTGCGACAGGTCGAGCAGCACGTGGTCCTTGTTCGGACCCACGCCACGGCCTTCCTTGATTTCCTGGTCCATCGAACGCGACACGAAGTCGCGCGGCGCCAGATCCTTCAAGGTCGGCGCGTAGCGTTCCATGAAACGCTCGCCATTCGAATTACGCAGAATGCCGCCTTCGCCGCGCACGCCTTCGGTAATCAGCACGCCCGCGCCGGCCACGCCGGTCGGGTGGAATTGCCAGAATTCCATGTCTTGCAGTGCGATGCCCGAACGCGCGGCCATGCCCAGGCCGTCACCGGTGTTGATGAACGCGTTCGTGGACGCCGCGAAGATCCGGCCCGCGCCACCCGTAGCGAACAGCGTGGTCTTGCCTTCGAGAATGTAGACGTCGCCGGTTTCCATTTCCAGCGCGGTCACGCCGAGCACGTCGCCGTCGGCGTCGCGGATCAGATCCAGCGCCATCCATTCGACGAAGAACTGCGTCTTGGCCTCGACGTTCTTCTGATACAGCGTGTGCAGCAGCGCGTGACCGGTACGGTCCGCCGCCGCGCAAGCGCGTTGCACCGGCTTTTCGCCGTAGTTCGCGGTGTGGCCGCCGAACGGGCGTTGATAAATCGTGCCGTCGGCGTTACGGTCGAACGGCATGCCGAAGTGTTCGAGTTCGTAGACGGCGTTCGGTGCTTCACGGCACATGAACTCGATCGCGTCCTGGTCGCCGAGCCAGTCGGAACCCTTGATCGTGTCGTAGAAGTGATAGTGCCAGTTGTCTTCGCTCATGTTGCCGAGCGAAGCGCCGATGCCGCCTTGAGCAGCAACCGTGTGCGAACGCGTGGGGAACACTTTGGACAGTACGCAGACCGACAGACCGGCGCGCGCGAGTTGCAGCGAAGCGCGCATTCCCGAGCCGCCAGCACCGACGATAACCACGTCGAAACGGCGACGCGGCAGAGAATTCTTGATTGCAGCCATTCTTTTACACTCTCCAGAGAATCTGCGCAGCGTAGCCCGCACACGCGAGCAGCCAGACGATCGTCAGCGCTTGAAGCAGCAGGCGCGTGCCAACGGGCTTCACATAGTCCATCCAGATGTCGCGGATACCGACCCACGCGTGATAGAACAGCGAGAGCAGCGTGACAAACGTGGCGAGCTTCATCCATTGCGTCGCGAAGATCGACGCCCAGCCGTCGTACGAGAAATCGCGCGCGCCGAAGAACCAGGCGAGCAGGATGACCGTGTAGACCGCCATGATGGCGGCGGTGATGCGTTGCGCGAGCCAGTCGCGCAGACCGTAATGCGCGCCGACGACGAGACGCTTCGGACCAATTCGGTTATGACTTGCCATTTTTTTAGAATGCTCCGAAAAGTTTGAGCGCGAAGACAATCGTCAGCAGCGACGAAACGACCAGGACGACGATGGAAGTTTGCTTGCCCTTCTCTTTGGTCGTGAGGCCGTGGCTCGTGTCCATGATCAGGTGACGTACACCCGCGCAGAAGTGGAACAGGAAGGCCCACGCGAGAACGAGCGTGATGAGCTTGACGATGATGTTGGAGAGGAAGCCCTTGAAAACGTCGAAACTGAGCTCGGACGTCAGGCTCTGATCAAAGAGGTACAGCAGGAACGGAAGAAAAACAAAAAGCAGACCACCGCTCACGCGGTGCAAGATCGATACTCGCCCCGCTAGTGGTAGACGGTATGCCGTCAAAATCTGCCCGATACCGATGTTCCGGAATTCCGGCCTCGGTTTTTTTACGGCTTCAGCCATGCTAGACCCCTACTATGTAGTCACACTAATCCGCAATTTTAGCGCCTTTTTATATCGCGCTGCAGCGAAAACCACGACCGGTCCGTTACAGCACACGCGATGAAGACACCTTTAAACAGGCGCGGGTGTGGGACACCGCGCCTTTTTCCAGCCTGTTCAGCTTAGATCGTTCTGATAGTAATACCCGGTTGTGACATACCAACCACGGCGCACCTCAACCGGCCGGTCACCATATGTATAGGACACGCGCTCGACCGATAACAGCGGAAAACCTGCCGGCACATTCAGCAGGTCGGCCACGGCGGGCTCCGCCGCCACCGCACGGATCTTCTCCGTGGCGCGGATCATGCGGGTGCCGAATTCCGTCTCGAACATGGCGTAGAGGGGACCTTTATACTCCGACAGCCGTTCGAGCGTCAGGCCGCGAAACACCGCACCGGGCAGCCAGATTTCGTCGAGCACGGTGACTTCGCCGTCGAACTGCAGCAAGCGCTTGATCAACACCACCGGATCGGCGGGCTTGAGATCGAGTTGCCGCGCGATGTCCGCGGAAGCGCGCAAGCGCCGGCACTCCAGCAGGCGGCTGACGTGCGGATGCTCCGCGCCGTCATCGGCCAGTAATCTGAGGAAGCGAAACTGGGCGCGGTCTTCGTTGTGCGTTGCAACAAACGTGCCCTTGCCCTGGCGGCGGACCAACAGGTTGTCGGCGGCAAGTTCGTCGATCGCTTTGCGCACCGTACCCTGACTGACCTTGTATCTGGCCGCCAATTCGACTTCACTAGGAATGATCTCGCCCGGCTTCCATTCGCCGCTTTCCAGGCTCTGCGTAATCAAGCCCTTGATCTGCTGATACAAGGGGCTGAAAGTCGGCGACGTGGCGGGAACAGCAGCGGGTACACCTTCGCCCGCGGCCGCCTGGCCGTTCGGATTCGTTGTGTTCGCCGGGTTCGAATTCATGCGCGCATTTCATCATAAAGGCCTAGGCCGCGTCTAGGGATTTCCCCGCAACAGATATGTCTTATATAAGACATAAGATAATGTTGACTTTGTGTCTGACGACTCCTACACTCCCTGTCGAGCAAGGGTTTGCGGGTTTTTTGGAGGCTGCTGAAGGCAGCGCCGCGACGCACCGGCGGCCACTCTGCACCATGCTGTTCCCTCGCAGTTCAGGTTTCGATCCGCCCGCCATTCGTTGGTCAGACGCTTGCCGAAACGCGCTGTTTGCAGGAGCCCGCACCGTGCAGCGGCTACTCGGCGCCTCGTCATTCCGCTCCCCGCTCGGTGTTACAGAGTCAGGTTTCCGGCATGGCGGTCTTGTCGCAGCGCGCCACCCGGCCTCGTCACGATTACGGGGTCGTCCGCGAAGAGTGAATTCCGCCGTGTTTCACAACGCTTCGCTGAACGCCCATATAGAATGGCGTTTTCCCTAGCGTCTAACGCATCGTCCTGGAGATTTCTCAATGGCTAAGCCCGCAAAGCGCGTTGCCGTCACCGGCGCCGCAGGTCAAATCGCTTACTCCCTGCTGTTCCGCATCGCCAATGGCGACCTGCTCGGCAAGGACCAACCGGTTGTCCTGCAACTGCTCGACCTGCCGCAAGCGCAAGGCGCCGTCAAAGGCGTCGTGATGGAACTGGATGATTGCGCATTCCCGCTGCTGTCGGGCGTCGTGATCACGGACGACCCGAAGGTCGCGTTCAAAGATGCAGACGTGGCCCTGCTGGTCGGCGCCCGCCCGCGTTCGAAAGGCATGGAGCGTAAAGACCTGCTGTCGGCTAACGCTGAAATCTTCACGGTTCAGGGCAAGGCGCTGAACGAAGTCGCGAGCCGCGACGTGAAGGTGCTGGTGGTCGGCAACCCGGCCAACACGAACGCCTACATCGCCATGAAGTCGGCACCGGATCTGCCGAAGAAGAACTTCACCGCCATGCTGCGCCTGGACCACAACCGCGCGCTGTCGCAACTGGCCGCCAAGTCGGGCAAGCCGGTCGCGTCGATCGAAAAGCTGGCCGTGTGGGGCAACCACTCGCCGACCATGTACCCGGATTTCCGCGTTGCAACGGCCGAAGGTCAAGACCTGACCAAGCTGATCAACGACGAAGAATGGAACCGCAACACGTTCATCCCGACCGTCGGCAAGCGCGGCGCAGCGATCATCGAAGCGCGCGGCCTGTCGTCGGCAGCGTCGGCGGCTAACGCTGCGATCGACCACGTGCGTGACTGGGTGCTCGGCACGAACGGCAAGTGGGTCACCATGGGTATCCCGTCGGACGGTTCGTACGGCATTCCGGAAGACATCATCTACGGTGTGCCGGTTACGTGCGAAAACGGCGAATACAAGCGTGTGGAAGGCCTGGAAATCGACGCGTTCTCGCGCGAGAAGATGGACGGCACGCTGAACGAACTGCTGGAAGAGCGCGAAGGCGTTCAACACCTGCTCGGCTAAGCGCCCATGCAGATCAGCCGGAACTCCTCCGTAGTCACACCGCGGCGGGTTCCGGTTTTTTACGTGCGAATGACCATGCCGACACGGCGGTTCGCACCTGATTCGAACGCGTTTTGCGTTGCGGCTTCACGGCAAGACACGCCGCACAGCCGGCAGAGCGCGTCCGAATCAGCTTTCTCTCAACATTTCCCACGCTCCTGACGCCGAAGATGCGCGCCCTCACACCCGCCGAAGTGCTGTTTGACGGCGAAGTGCCGCCCGCTGTGCTGCCTGCCTGCGATCACTACGCCGGCAGCGAAAAGCTGATGCTGAAATCGCTCGCGTTGCAGCAGCAACTCGGGCCGGTGTTCGATATCACGCTCGACTGCGAAGACGGCGCCCAGGTGGGCCGCGAGGCGGAACACGCGGAGTTGGTCGCGTCGCTGCTGGGCAGCGAGCATGACCGCTTCGGCCGCGTCGGCGTACGGATTCACGACTTCGATCACGCGCACTGGCGCGACGACGTCCGTCTCATTCTGCGGGCCGCGAAGCGAGCGCCTGCTTACATCACGCTGCCCAAGATCCGCCATGTCGCCGACGCCGCCGAAATGGTCGCGTATATCGAGGCGATGCGCCGCGAGCTGGGCATTGCGCAACCGGTGCCGGTGCAACTGCTGGTCGAGACCCACGGCGCGCTCGCGCGTGTGTTCGATCTGGCCGCGCTGCCGGGCGTCGAAGCCCTGAGCTTCGGCCTCATGGACTTCGTCTCCGCGCACAACGGCGCGATTCCCGATACCGCGATGCGCTCGCCCGGTCAGTTCGATCATCCGCTGGTGCGGCGTGCCAAGCTGGAAATCTCCGCCGCGTGTCACGCGCACGGCAAGGTGCCGTCGCATAACGTCAGCACGGAAGTGCGCGACATGAGCGTGGTGGCGAACGACGCCACGCGCGCGCGCAACGAATTCGGCTACACGCGTATGTGGAGCATCCATCCGGCGCAGATCGAGGCGATCGTCGCCGCGTTCGCCCCGCGCGACGAGGAAATCGCCACGGCCACCGAGATCCTGCTGGCCGCGCAGTCCGCCCAGTGGGGACCAACGCGCCATCACGACACGCTGCACGATCGCGCCAGCTACCGTTACTACTGGTCGGTGCTGCGCCGTGCGCGAGCCACGGGTCGCGCGATCGCGCAAGACGCCGCGCCGCTCTTCGTGGAAGTGGGCGCTAACGGGCACGCCGCATCGTGAGCGTGGTGCGCCGTCATGTCGTCGGCCTCGCGTCGCTGAACGGCGCCGGCACGCGCCGGCGCCGGGCAATCGGCATGCGAGATCAGATCGGACAGCAAGCAGCACACATCGAACACGCGGTTCAACCTGAAGCAACGAGCAGGCAAAAAGGAGATTGCGGAAGATGAGCGAGACCACGCAAAGCGCCGGTGTACAAGGTAGCGAAGAACCCAAAAGCGGCTTCAAACCGAAGAAATCCGTGGCGCTGTCGGGCGTGACGGCGGGCAATACCGCCCTGTGCACGGTCGGCAAGACCGGCAACGATCTGCATTACCG
>NZ_QLTK01000011.1 GCF_003269035.1 Paraburkholderia bryophila
CTGAGAGGCCACAGTACGTTTCTTTTTCATGATCGGCATATCCATGATATTCATCCTTCATGATATGCCTCGCCCACAAAATCACGGATAGGTCCGCGCCCGCGGGTAGCGTGTCCAAGACTCCGAACATTCACCTCCAGTTGTCCACAGAATTTGTTGGCAAGGCTGTGGACAACACCCCCGAAATGGCGCCAAGCCATTGACGCAAATACGCTTGTGCTAATCGATGCGTCGGTTGGCCTGTGGTGATCTGCTTCGGCCTCCCTAATTCGCCTGGACAACGTATTGCCGCCCTCCCGATGAGCGCTTGACGCGTCCACTGAATGTTGCCGCGACTTAGTAATTCTCAGTCTTGGCGGTCAGCTCCCCGCCTACGTTCTTTCTTCTTGGGCTGCGTCATCACCAGACCTTCCGGCGCAAGGTCTGGGTAAGCTCTCCACAGCGGCTCAAGAAGAAGGTATAGCCCTCCAGCGATCTTCCCTGCCTCAGATCGAAACCCATCGAATTCATCTTTTGAACACCGCGCCTGAATTATCCGCGTCGCGTTTTCGACCGATAGGTACGCGTCCATCAGATTCTTGCTGACTTCTGACGCGACGTGTTTGTCGATTTCCTTGTCCATCGTGCTCTACCTAGCAGTCCATCGCACGTCACGTTGAAATCACCGACGCTTAACAACTCCGCCGGCGAGCCCCCACGCCAGAACCTGGCGATTCACTCCTCGCACTCTTCGGCGCCCCCTCCGTTCCGAAATTTCCCTATTTAATTATCGAAGTTCCCCGATAGCGCCTTGGCATGGCGTGGGAGGACGATCAGTCTCGCGCTGCTATAGCTCGCCCCGGCAACGCACCGGCGTTTGAGCGTGTATCAAAGCGGCCGCCATCATTCATTCGTGTGGCGCAGTCGCCGACCAGAAGTCGGATAACCGAACTGTTCCCATGCTCTCTTTCAACGATATTCTGATTTTCATGCGTGAGCGAGCTGCAAAGCGTCAAGAGCTGCGTCTTGCTGGCGAGGTGAATCGCAGCAATATCACGGCGCTTGAGCCCGTTATTCCCAGAACTGGGGCTACCGATACGCGTAAGCCAGGGAGACGCTCGATACTGGTACGAAAATATCTGGGACCCGTATTGGCACAGTCTGGCGACTACCGAGCAGGACAAGTTCATGCGCGACAAGCAACCGTCGCCGGAATGGGAGGAGGCGTTGCGCTGGCGTGAACCAACTGCTCCGTGACAGAAGTCGTAGGGGACGGTTTTTTCAGTAGTCCACTCGCCATGTCGAGCAAACAAAGACCGTACGAGGACGAAACTTGTCCACGTAAATTGTTCGCAAACCTGTGGAGAACCTTCGGACATCAAAACCAAGTGCTTGACCCTACAGAACTTTCGCCTTGCGGTTCATGCATAAGCAACACGCGTCGTTGCACCGTCGGCGACGCTCAAACACGTCTCCTGTCAGCTCATCTCCACTAACCGCGTTTCCGATTGCCTAGTTATCCCCACATTTTGTCCATAAGCCTGTGGACAACCTGGGCACATCCCACCCAACTCATTGACGCAACAAACCAATCCCCCGCCGGTTCCCCCACAGGCACAGGCACAGGCAAAGCCCCAAGCCCCCGCCCGCCCCTGTGATAAAAAGTAACTCCCCCGCCACCTATCGAGACCGCGCATGTCTTCCGTCATGGGCTTCAAACTCGTCCTGCTGTCGCTCGTCGCGATCATCGGTCTCGAACTGCTCGCCAAACGGCTGCGTCTGCCGCCCGCCGCCGCGCTGCTGGTCGGCGGCGCTGCGATGGCCTTCGTGCCCGGATTACCGACCTTCAATCTCGATCCCGAGCTGATCCTGATCGTGTTCCTGCCGCCGCTTCTCATGGACGGCGCGTACTTCTCGGTATGGGACGAGTTCAAACGCAACCTCGGCGGCATCCTGCTGCTCGCGATCGGTGCGGTCGCCTTCACCACGCTCGCGGTCGGCCTGGTGGTGCACTGGGTCGTGCCCGCGTTGCCGTGGGGCGCCTGTTTCGCGTTGGGCGCGGTCGTCTCGCCGCCCGACGCCGTCGCCGCGAAAGCCGTGCTCGAACGCGTCGCGCTGCCGCGCCGCCTGATGGTGCTGCTCGAAGGCGAGAGTCTCCTCAATGACGCCGCCGGCATCGTGCTATTCCGCTTCGCCGTGGCGGCCGCGCTGACCGGCACGTTCAGCGCACAACACGCGGCGGGACGTTTCGCCCTGCTGGCGCTCGGCGGCGTCGCCGTCGGCGTGGCGATCGGCTTTGTCGTCGTGCGGCTGTTGCGGTTTCTCGACGACAGCTACCTCATCATCACCGCATCGATACTCTCTCCGTGGATCAGCTACATTGCCGGCGACATGCTGGGCGTGTCCGGTGTCATCGCGACCGTGAGCTGCGGCATGATGCTCGGCTGGTATCAGCACGAGGTCTTCTCGGCCGCCGTCCGGATGCGCGGCACGGCCTTCTGGCAGGTCGTGATCTTTCTGATGGAAGCACTGGTCTTCATTCTGATCGGCCTCTCGCTGCGCGGTGTGATCGCGCGGCTGGGCGGCGTCGGCGACACGCTCACCGCGCTGGCGCCCGCAGTCGGCGCGGTGCTGGCGGCGGTCGTACTATCGCGTTTCGTGTGGGTCTTCACGACGGAATGGCTGAAGGCACTGATCTGCAAGTGGGCAAGGCGCGAAGGCGCCACACCCGACTGGCGCTCGGCAACGGTCACCAGTTGGGCCGGCATGCGGGGCGTGGTCACGCTGGCGATCGCACTGTCGCTGCCTGAAGCCATGCCCGGCCGCGATCTGATTCTGGTCGCGTCCTTCGCGGTCATTCTCGTGACGGTGTTAGGTCAAGGCACAACGATCGGACCACTGATCCACTGGATCAATCCGGATCACGCGGACGAACAGAACGCCCGCCATCTGACCGAACCGCAAGCGTGGGCCAGGCTCGAAGCGGCGCAACTCGCCGCCGTTCTACCGCTCGCGCATGGGCCAGATGGCAGCGTGATTCATCCCAGGCTGCTGGAGCAGTACACCTATCGCGCCAGCATGACCGAGGCGTATCAAAGCGAAGCCGCCTACCCGTCGGACGTCCGCGCCGCACACTACGACGTCGTATTGGCGGCGGTCGCGGCAGCGCGCGTCGAATTGTTGCGTCTGCACCGAACGGGGCAGATTCACGACGAACTTCTGAGCGTTCTCGAGCACGATCTGGATCTGCAGGAAATCGCCGCGACACACGGCAAAGGATGACCGATGCGTGCGAGGCATCTTCGCCACGCGCGCACCGGGAAGCGCTTCGTTGACGGTCAGTGACCCTTGAAGATATCGAGCAGTTGGCTTTGCATCTGCATCATGTCGTGGGTATGTTTCATCTCCATCTGGGCCACGTTGTCCTGATACTCCATTTCCATCTGCATCATTTTTTGCTGAATGCCGATGGCTTGCGTGCGCTGCTCAGGCGTCAGCTTGTCCATCATCATGCTGTAGTTCGGCGGCATCAGATACATGCCGGCGTGACCAATGCCCTGCGCTTGTGCGGAACCCGCGGCAAAGGCAAGCGGCAACAGGCAGCACACCATGGCGGCTCGGATCGATTTCATGTCATCTCCAGTTTCAGGCCGGTGGCCACGCTTCGATAGCGGGACACGCAGCGACGTTCAAACGCCTGGACGCACCGGGCAGCGGTCGATCCACTACCCATGCCATACCCGGCAACGCAACATCCGGGGCTGGCCGCCATGCACGATCGTCCGGATGTTTCGTGGACTTAGTCGCCACCGCTGACTGAAAATGACGTACTTCGCAAAAAATTATTCGAAGGATGCTTCAGCGACGCGACGCCGCTCAGCTCGCGGCATCCTTCCGACGCAACGACTCAGGTAGGCCTTAGCTGAATGCGGAAATGAGTGCGATGTCTTCGCTGGAATACGCACCATGCGGACGCGTGCGCGTGCACGGACGTGACCTGCTGGCATCAGTCGAATTACACTCTGCCCAACGCATCACGCTGACCGCCGCGGCTGGCGGATGCCGTCCATCGTCAAAGGAAGTCTTTCGATGTCTACCGTCGCGATCGCGATCTTTCCCGGCGTCCAGGCGCTCGACGTCGCCGGGCCCGTCGACGTGTTCTCCGAAGCCAACCGCTTCGTTGCTCCGTCCGCACGCTACGAGGTCAAGCTGATCAGCGCCGAGGCGGCGCCGCTGCGCGCGTCCAACGGCATGACGCTCGTTGCCGATACAACCTTCGGCGAGGCGCGCCGCCCATTCGATCTGGCGTTGATCGCAGGCGGCCCGGCGCTGCCGGACAGCGAGGCGTTAGACGACCGCTTGCTGGACTGGCTGACGAACGTCGCCGCGCAATGCGACCGTTACGGGTCGATCTGCACCGGCGCATTCGCGCTGGGCCACGCAGGCTTGCTCGACGAATGCAACGTCACCACGCACTGGCAGCACGCCGCGCAACTGGCGGCACGGTTTCCGAAGGCGCGTGTCGACTTCGACCGCATCTATCTGCGCGATGGCCCGCTCGTCACGTCGGCGGGCGTGACGGCCGGCATCGATCTGTCGCTCGCGCTGGTCGCCGAAGATCACGGTCCGCACACCGCGCTGGCCGTCGCCAAACGTCTGGTGGTGTTCGCGCAGCGCCAGGGCGGCCAGTCGCAATTCAGTCCGTATCTCACCGCCCCGGCCGACGAAACCTCGCCGGTCGCCAAGGTCCAGGCGCACGTCATGGAGCGGATTCGCGAAAGCTTCACGGTGAAGCAACTGGCGGATGTCGCGGGCATGAGCGCACGCAACTTCGCACGCGTGTTCGTGCAGGAGACACAGGTCACGCCGCACGAATTCGTCGAACGTGCGCGTGTGGACGCGGCGCGCAAACTGCTCGAAAGCAGCGGCACGGCGCTCAAGACGATCGCTTACGACTGCGGCTTCGGCACCGCCGACCGGATGCGGATCGTCTTCACCAAGCGCATCGGCGCGACGCCGATGCAGTATCGCGAGCGCTTCCGTTCGAGTTGAAAGTTGAGCGGTGAGCGCATCGCTCAAACCCGGCGCCGAAGCCGCGCCGCTCGGCACGCATGCAACCCGCGTGAGAAAATAGCGAGCTCCCCAAGCCACCGATCCCAAGGAACGACATGACTCCCTCTTCTCCGATTCGCGCGATCGTCACCGGCCACACACGCGGTCTGGGCGCCGCGCTCGCCGAGCAACTGCTCGCGCGCGACGTCGCGGTGCTGGGCCTGTCCCGCTCGCGTCACGCCACGCTCAAGGCGCGTTTTACCACGCAGATCGAAGAAATCGAACTGACGTTGGACGACCCCGCGCGGGTCGCGCAATGGATCGCGACCGACGCGCTGCATGCGTTTCTCAAGGGCGCGCAAACGGTGCTGCTGATCAATAACGCGGGCATGGTGCAGCCCATCGGACCGATCGAAGGCCAGGATCCCACGGCGATTGCCAGCGCGGTGAGCCTGAACGTCGCCACGCCGCTGTTGCTGGCGAGCGCGCTCGCCGCCGCCAGCCCCGACGCCGCCGACCGGCGCATCGTCCATATCTCGAGCGGCGCGGCACGCAATGCGTATCCGGGCTGGAGCATCTACTGCGCGACCAAAGCCGCGCTCGATCATCACGCGCGCGCCGTCGCGCTCGACGCGAATCGCGCACTGCGCATCTGCAGCCTGGCGCCGGGCGTGATCGACACGAATATGCAGGCGGAAATTCGCGGCAGCGGCGCCGAGCAGTTCCCGCTGCGCGAAAAATTCGAAGACCTCAAGCGCAACGGCCAGCTTGCGACGCCTGAACAATGCGCCACCCAGTTGCTCGATTACGCACTCGGCGAGCGTTTCGCCGAAACGCCGGTGGCCGACATTCGCGAGATCGCGAAGCCGGTTTGACGCGCACCGCCGGCGCTCCCGAAAACACTCACCTTTGAGCGGATTCGGGCAAATCGGGCACTAACGCCGCGGAATCGCGGACCCAACATCCGCTTCACACGCCGGGCGCGACCATCGCGCCGCGCTCGGCCGCACCGATCTCGCCGTGCGGCACGAACACATAGCCGCGTCCCCACACCGTCTGCACGTAACGCGGTTCGGAAGGATCCATCTCGATCAGTCGACGCAAGCGCCAGATCGACACGTCGAGACTGCGCCCTTGATGCACCACACTGCTGCCGCGTAGTTGCTCGTTGAGTTGCACGCGCGTGAGCACGGTCATGGCGTGATTGACGAAGATTTTCAGCAACGCGAACTCGGAACTGCGCAGCGCGAAGCGCTCGTTATCGCGATGCAACTCGCGCGCCGAAAAGTTCAGCTCGCAGCGGCCGAAGCGATAAGGCGGCCGCGTTTCCGGCGCGCCTGGCGCGAGCGCGCCGCGCCGTCGTAGCAACACGCGGATACGGGCGAGCAGTTCGGCGGGATCGGCGGGCTTGCTCATGAAATCGTCGGCGCCCAGTTCGAGACCGATCACGCGATCGATCGCCTTGCTGCCCGCCGACAGCAGAATCACCGGCACGTCGTTACCGCTCAGGCGCAGGTCGCGTAACACCGCCAGTCCGTCGCCATGCGGCGCGGAGATGTCGAGCACCAGCAACGCCGGCCGCTCCATCTCGACCACGTGCTTGAGACCGACGACCGGTGGCCGTGCGGATACCCCGCAGCCTTGCCCGCGCAACGATGCGCCCACCACGGCTGTCAAGCCGGCATCGGCGCCAACGAAAAGAATATGCTGACTCATCCAACTGATTCCAGGAGACGATCGTTTTTCAGAGACAGGGCCCGGCTTGCAGGTATAGCGAAGCCGCAGACTTTGTCGTCCGCGTCGCCATCTTCCCTGTATGCGGCTCATCTCAAAGCGCGGAACAGCCCCCAAGGTTGGCAATTTCTTTCCAACTCTTTCAATCTGGAACGTGATATGGGATTACGCGAGCGCGCGCGTCAATGTGCAAGACAGGCTCCCGAAAAACCTCACCTTTGATGCGAAGCGACCGGGGCCAGGCGCAAGGTGGGCTTGTCCTGCTCCCGAAAACCCTCACCTTTCGAGCTTGGGGGCAGGGCGCAAAGGCATGCTGGGCGTGGCGCGGGAGGTGTCGAACCGGCTACTCCCGCAAACCCTCACCTTTAGAGGTGCCGGGGTAATTTGCATACCCAGGTAAGAAACCGTGGCGGCAGCGAATGTTAGCGGCCACCAGGTGCGTCGGCATGAGCCACGGCCCATACCGCTTTCGTTCACGCTTCACTCATGGGCGGCTTGAGCAGAACGCGGACGATCTGCGAAATATCTTCGTCGCCGAGTCCTTGCTCCACCGCTTCCTGCAATAGCTTGCGCACTTCGCCGACGGCGCGCAGCGGCGCACGCGACTCGCGCGCCAATTCGGCAACCGCGTCGAGGTCCTTCAACATGGTCCTGATCGTGCCCGACGGGTTCGACGGCGGCGTCAGCATGCGCGGCAGCAAGGTTTGCAGCAGCACCGAATCGGCCCAACCGCCTGCCAACGCGGCGGGCATCGACGCGGCGTCGATGCCCGCGCGTTGCGCGAGCACGCAGGCTTCGGCAATACCCGCAATGGTCGTCACGACGATCGCCTGGTTGGCGAGTTTGGTCGCTTGTCCGGCACCGCTCGCCCCCATGTGCGTCACACGCGACGCATAAGCACGCAACAGCGGCTCGACGGCAGCGATCTCCGGCGCACCGCCACCGCACATGATCGCGAGCGTGCCCGCAGCAGCGCCTGCCGTACCGCCCGACACGGGCGCATCGATCCACGCAGCGCCGGTCCTCTCATGCCAGCGCTGCGCGAAGTGTCGCGCCTGGCTGGGTGCGAGGGTCGAGTGGTCGATCAGAAAACGCGGCGCGTGAAGCGCCCGCGCGAGTCCTTCAGCGCCGAACACGACGTCTTCGACGGCGTCGGCATCGCCGAGGCACAGCATCACCACGTCGCTGTGCGCGGCCAACAGCATGGGCGAGTCGTCGACTACCGCGCCATGCGCCTCAAGCTGCGCCAACTTCGCCGCCGAGCGGTTCCACACGCGCAACGCATGCCCGGCCGCGAGCAACCGCCAGGCCATCGGCTCGCCCATCTTGCCGATTCCGCAGAAGCCGACGCGCGGCGTCTCAGGCAAATCGCCATGACTCATACCTCATCCTCGCCGATGGACGCCTCGTACGGCCACTCGACCGCGCCCGAATGGGTCACCGCGCCGAGATTCGCCGGCCGCACCAGCGCTTCGTATTTTTCCAGCACACCGCCCAGACGCCCTCGCGTGAACGGCACCGCCTCCGCGCTACGGCGCGCGAGTTCCGCTTCGCTCAGCTCGACGTCGAGCGTGCCCTTGTGCGCGTCGATATGAATCCGGTCGCCGTCTTTCAGCAAACGAATCGGGCCGCCCGCCGCGGCCTCCGGTCCGACGTAGCCGATACACATGCCGCGCGTCGCGCCCGAAAAACGACCGTCGGTCAGCAACGCGACTTTCTCGCCCATGCCCTGCCCGTAGATCGCTGCCGTCACGCTGAGCATCTCGCGCATGCCGGGACCGCCCTTCGGCCCTTCGTTACGGATCACCAGCACGTCGCCTTCACGATAGGTGCGCTTCGAGACGACCGACATGCACGCTTCTTCGGTTTCGAACACGCGCGCGGTGCCGCTGAAGACGAGTGATTTCAACCCGGCGGTCTTCAGACAGGCACCGTCAGGCGCGAGGTTACCGCGCAGCACAACCAGCCCCGCGTTCTCACTCAACGGTTCGTTATGCGCGCGTACGACGCGACCATCCGGACCCGCGAATGCCTTCAACGCGACGTCGAGCGTTTCGCCGCTTTGCGTCAGCGTATCGCCGTGCAGATAACCGCCGGCAAGCAACGCGTTCAACACGGCCGGCACGCCGCCGACGTGATACAGATCGAGCGCGAGATAGCGGCCGCCCGGTTGCAGATCGCCGATCAACGGTGTGCGCGCCAGCACCTCGGAAACGTCGTCGAGCGTAAAGCGAATACCTGCTTCATGCGCGATCGCCGGAATATGCAGCGCGGCATTGGTCGAGCCACCGGTCGCCGCGACCGCGGCGCATGCGTTCTCCAGGCTCTTGCGCGTGACCAGATCGCGCGGCAGCGGACCACCGTGCTTCAGCGTGTTCATCACCGTTTCGCCGGCGCGGCGCGCAATCGCAATGCGCTCGCTATACACGGCCGGCACCATCGCCGAACCGAGCGGTGCGAGACCGAGTGTTTCGGCCACCATCGCCATGGTGTTCGCGGTGAACTGGCCCGGACACGAACCGGCGCCCGGCGTGCAGCGCTTTTCGATGCCGCGCAGCGTGTCGAGCGATATGTCGCCGCGTTGCGCCGCGCCGACGGCTTCGATCGCGGTCAGGATCGTGGCCTGTGTGCCGTCCGGCGCGATGCCCGGCAACATCGCGCCACCGAACAGAAATACGCCCGGCACGTTCACCCGCACCATGCCCATCAGAATGCCGGGCAGCGTCTTGTCGCAACCGGCCACGCCGACGAAAGCGTCATAGCAATGCGCGCGTACGAACACCTCGACGCTGTCCGCAATGATCTCTCGCGACACGAGGCTAAAGCGCATGCCGGAATGATTCATGGAGGTGCCGTCCGACACCGAAATCGCCGATCCGCGAATCGGCACGCCGCCGCCCGCTGCAACGCCGAGCCGCACGTTGTCGGAGACCGCGGCGAGCGACATCGAGCACGGGGTGTTTTCGCCGAACGTATCGACGATCGCGACGAACGGTTTCTCGATCGCGGCGTCGTCCATACCGGTCGCACGCAGGAACGCGCGATGCGGCGTGCGCGTGATGCCTTCGGTCACGGTACGCGAGCGGTGTTTGTGGAGATTGCTCATGGTGGGTCCTATGCGTGGTTTGGGCGGTGTTGCGGTGGGTTAGGCCGTCGTCGCTTCAAGCGGCTTCAGGCAGCCTCGAGCGGTTCCAAGCGACTTCAGCCGGTGTCACCCGTTCAACAGCAAGCCGTTCTCCGCCGCGATCACCTGGCCGGTCATCGCCGGTGCATGCGCGACGATGAACCATGCGAGGTCCGCGATCTCGCCGGGCTGCGACACGCGCTTGAGCGGCGCGACCTCGGTCATGCTGTCGACGATCTTCGCGTAGGCCGCTTCACCGAGCACGCGGCGCGGCAAGCCGTCGTCCACCATGCCCGGGGCCAACGCATTCACGCGAATGTGGGGCGCGAGATTGCGGGCCAACGAGAGCGTCAGCGTGTTGACGGCGCCCTTCGACGCCGCATAGGCAATGGAAGACCCCGTGCCGTTCAGCGAGGCCAGCGACGAGATATTGATCACCGAGGTGCTGTGCGACGACGTCGACGATTCGCGCAGCACGGGCACCGCGGCGCGCGTCATCTGAAACATGCCGATCAGGTTCACCCGATACACGCGCTCGAACTCCATGTCGTCGACGGCAGCGAGATCGCCGTGCGGGATAAAACGCGTGGTCCCCGCGCAGTTGATCAGCGCATCGATGCGCTGCCAACGCTTCGCCACCGTGTCGACGGCCTTCACGCAGTCGGCGTCGGCACCCACGTCGGCGTCGAAGATCAGCGTTTCGGCGCCGAGCCTCCGGCATTGCGCTTCGACGGCCAGGGCGGCGCCGCGCGTGCTGTCGTCGAAATTGCCCAGCGCCACCGCCCAGCCGGCGCCCGCGAAGCGCAACGCGGTCGCCGCGCCGATCCCGGTCGCCGCGCCGGTCACCATACAAACCTGCTGCGTCATCCTGCTCCCCTCATGCTGACTTGCGCGCGGCCGGCATGGCCAGCACGATCACCGCTGCCAGCACCAGCGCGCAGGCGAGCACGATCATGCCGGGCAGCAAGGTGCCGGTCGCGTCTTTCAGAAATCCAATGACATACGGGCTCACGAAGCCCGCCAGATTGCCGGTGCAATTGATCACCGCGATCGCCGCCGCCGCGCCCACGCCGCCCATTAGCGCGGTCGGAATGCCCCAGAACACCGGCGCGATCGAATTGATGCCGATGGCCGCGACCACCAGTGCCGCCATCGAAAGCCACACGTGCTGGCCGAGCAGCACCGACGCCAGCATGCCGGCCGCGCCGAGCACCGCGCACACCGCAACGTGAATGCGCCGCTCGTCGTGTTTGTCGGCGTGGCGTGCGATCAGAATCATGGCGACCGCGCTGATCAGCGACGGCAGCGCCGATAGCAAGCCGATATTCGCCACGCTGACGACGCCACTGGCGCGGATCATCGTCGGCAGCCAGAACACGAGGCCGTAGTTGCCCATCGCAATGCAGAAGTACAGCAGACCGAGCAGCCACACTTTCGGGTTGGTGAACGCGCCGCGCACCGTTTGATGCGCGCGGGTCTGCGCATCGGCGTCGAGATCGCGCGCGAGCAAGGCCTTCTCGTCTTTCGACAGCCAGCTCACCGACTCGATACGATCGTGCAGCACGAAGAACGCCACGATGCCGACCACGAGCGAGGCAATCCCTTCGATCAGGAACAACCACTTCCAGCCGGCCAATCCCTGCACGCCCGCCAGTTGCTGCATGATCCAGCCCGACACCGGACCGCCGATCGCACCCGACACCGGAATCGCCGCCATGAAGAGCGCAATAATCTGCGAGCGCCGGTTCGACGGGAACCAGGTGGACAGGTACAGCACGATGCCGGGAAAGAAGCCGGCTTCGGCCACGCCGAGCAGAAAGCGCAAGACGTAAAACGACGTGGCGCCGCTCGCGAACATGGTCAGACACGACACGATCGACCACGTCACCATGATTCGTGCGATCCAGATCCGCGCGCCGACGCGATGCAGGATCAGGTTGCTCGGCACCTCGAAGATGAAATAGCCGAGAAAGAAAATGCCCGCGCCCGCGCCATACACGGTTTCGCTCAACGAGAGATCGGTGAGCATCTGCAATTTGGCGAAGCTCACGTTCACGCGATCGATATACGCGACGATGAACGCGAGAAACAGAAACGGCACGATGCGCCACGCAAGCTTGCGGTAGAGCGCCGCGCGTTCGGCGGATTCGACGGGTTCGCCGGTGCCGCCGGTTTCTGCTGGCGAAGCGGGCCGTGCGGCGCCGCCGTAGAGGGGGGTGCTCATGCTTGTCTCCTTCCGCGCGCTTGGTGGCGCGCTGTGGTCGCGGCGTGCGGTGCATGAGCGACTCCGGTTATACCCTGAGTCATGCGGTCGAGGCGTAGCTGCTATGCTCGACTCACTCGCTTCACGCCCAACCGTCCTGCCGATAGTGAAGCGTAGCCGCGTTACGCACTGCGCTGCAAATCACTGTTTCGGCGCAGGTCATTACCGTTTAGTTATGTTCATGAGGCAATCCGGGTGGCAACGCCTGAAAACGACTCTATCGACCGCTTCTTCCGCAGCGGTCTGAAACTACCGCATTTGCGCATACTGGTGAGCCTCGCCGAGCTCGGCCAGGTCACCCGCGTGGCGGCCGCGTTTCACGTGACGCAGCCGGCCATCTCCAAGCAGATCGGTGAAATCGAGGAAGCGTTGGGCGTGCCCGTCGCGAGGCGGGTAGGCAATGCGGTCGAGCTGACCGGCATCGGCAACGTGATAGCCGCGCGCGGCCGCGAGATTCTGCGGCATATCGAACTGGCACGCCGCGACGTCAGCGCGTTGACCACCGGCACGGCCGGTCACGTGCGCTTCGGCGCGGTCACGACGATTCCGCAGCCGTTGATCGCGCACGCGGTCGAACTGTTCATGCGGCGTGCGCCGAGCGCGACGCTGTCGTTCGTCGAAACGACGCTCGACAAGCTGGTCAGGATGCTCGACGAAGGCGAGCTCGATCTCGCGTTAGGACGCAATCGCATCGCCGACAATCAGGACGTGCTGAGCCAGCAGACGCTGCATCGCGAGCCGTTCGTGTTCGTGGTGGGCGCGAGTCATCCGCTCGGCAAGGTCGATCTGCCGGTGAGCTGGAACGATCTGCGCTCAGTGCGTTGGATCACGCCGTTACGCGGCTCGCCCGCCTTTGCGACGCTCGTCGAAGCGCTCGCCGCGCAGGGCATTGCACTCGATCGCGGTGCGCTCGAATCCAGTTCGCTCACGTTGAATCTGTCGCTGCTGATTCGCGGGGACTTCGTGTCGATCCTGCCGCTTTCGGTCGCGCGGCATCACGTGAGCCGTGGGCGCATGCGCGTGCTGCCCCTCGCGCCGCTCGAACCGCTGGGTGAAGTGGTGCTGGTGTGGCGCGCGGATACGTCGGCGCCGGCAGCGGATCTGTTCAGCGACTGCTTGCGGGAATCGTCGTCGGAATTGCTGGAAGGTGAGGCGGAATGACGTGACGGACTCACGGATGGCGTGAAATCCGTCGGCTCCCGAATATCCTCACCTTTGACCGCGATGAAGCCATTCGCGAGCCCGGCCGCCGTGGCGACGGCCGGTGCGCTCATGCAAACAATCAGAACTTGTGACGGATGCCGACCACCGCCAGCTCCTGGCTGCTGGTCCCCGAGTTGACGCCAAAACTGCCGATCGAGGCCTGCGCGCTCACCACCTTGCCGCTCGCGTTCAACGTGTTGCCGCTCGCCTTCTGGTACCCGGCCAGCGCATACAGATCGGTGCGCTTGGATAGCGCGTAATCCGCACCGAGGTTGACCTGGTTGTAATGCGCCGAGCTCGGGCCCGTCAGCGACGTGTAGTTGTAGCCCACCCCCGTGCGCAACGCCGGCGTGATCTGATAGTTGAAGAACACCGAGCCGTTGTTGAACTTCGCCGTGCTGTGGTACGCGGAGAACGCGTCGGTCGCGTACTGCGTGTTCGAATACGCAAGACCGAGCGTTGCCGCGCCGATCACGTACTGTCCACCCACCCGCACGATCTGAATCGACTTCGCGCTCGCGAAGCCCGAGTTGATGACCGTGTTGAACAGCGAGTCGGAACTGCTGGTCCACGTCCGCACGTTGCCGGTCGTCGTATTGCCGCAGTTGGCGTAGAAATAACCGGCGCCCAGCGACAGCGGACCGTTCGCATAGGCCGCGCCGAAGCTGTAGGTTTGACCGTTGCCGCTCGCGCCGGCCACGCCGCCCACGCCATACAACGCCTCGACCTGGAAGCCGGCGAACAGCGGGCTCACGTACTTGATCGAGTTGCTGACGCGCAGGCTGTTGTCGTAGTTATCCAGGTCGCCCGGCGAAGCGAAGGTACCGCCGAAGTAGTTGTCTTCGGTGAGGCCTTGAACCAGATCGACGATCGGATCGTATTGGCGGCCCAACGTGACCGTACCCAACGTGCTGCTCGACAGACCGACCACCGACTTGCGGCCGAATTCGCGGCTGCCCTGGCCCAGCGTGCCGGTGCCGAGGTTGTAGCCGTTCTCGATCTGGAACACCGCGGCGAGACCGCCGCCCAGGTCTTCGGTGCCCTTGAGGCCCCAACGGCTACCGGAGACGTTACCGCTGCTGAACTTCACCAGCGACGACTGGTTCTGGCCGTTCGCACCTTGTGCGTTGTGGACGTAAGCGATGCCGGCGTCGGCGATACCGTACAGCGTGACGCTGCTTTGTGCCTGTGCGCCTGCCGCCAGAAGAAGACCGGCGGGCAATGCGAGGAGAGTAAGACGCTTCATGGTTCGTGTGTTCCCGTATCGATGTTGTATTTGTTTAAAACTGGCGAAACGATACGAGACGAGCGGGCGTCGGCAAACTAACTAAATCTTCGATGAATATGAACGCAACCGTGCGCGACCCCGCTAGCGGTCAGGCCGGCACGGCGGACTGCTCGGAGAGCGCGTATTTCGACGTGGCGAGCACGTCGCCGGGAACGGCGACGTGGGCGCGGCGCACTAGCGCGCCGCTGCGGAACATCAGCAGATCGCCCGGCTGGCAGGCGGTCCACACTTCGTCGGTTAGCGGCGTGGTGGCGATCACCGCGGTGCGATCGGCAGGCGTGCCGCGCTCGGCAAAGTCAACGCTCAGATCGCCGTCGACCAGGCGTGCGCTCGAAAATGGCCAATGGCGAATCACGTACGAGAGTCGCGTCGAGCAATAAGCGAATTGCGCCTGGCCGTTCGACAACACGAAGTTGAAAATGCCGAAGGTGTTCAGCGTGCGCGTCGCCTGTTCGATGACGTTGAACAGGGCGTCGACGTTGTCGGCGCTGGTGTCTGCATTCGCCGCGAAATGCGCGTAGAGGCGGTTCATGATGAAGCAGAACGCGGCTTCGCTGTCGGTCGTGCCGACCGGCGCATAGGGACCGGGCTCCGGTTCGCCGAGCGGCCGCAAATCGCCGTTATGCGCGAATACCCATTGCTGGCCGCGCAACTCGCGCATGAACGGATGGCAGTTCTCGACGCGCGCGCCACCCTGCGTCGCCTTGCGAATATGCGCGACGACATTGCGTGACTTGATCGGATAGTTTTTCAGAAAGGCCGCGACCGGCGACTGATACGCCGGCTTTTCGTCGACGAACACGCGGCACGCGCGGTCTTCGTAGAACGCCACGCCCCAGCCGTCGACATGATGGTCGGTGAGACCGCCGCGCGCGGCGAAACCCGTCAGCGAGAAACTGACGTCGGTGGGTTCGGCGCAGCTCAAGGCGAGCAATTGGCACATGTCGGCCTCGCCTCAAGCGGCCTGCGCCGGCAGACGCATGGGCATGGGCATTGGCACAGCCCCAGCCACGAACGAGGCGACCGCATCCGCCATTACGGCGCCAGCACTGCCTGAAGGTATCGCGGCCATCACTCGTCGTCCCGGGTCGTTCACAGTCATTGGGAGACTAGCGTGTTTCAACCGCCGCCGTTATAGCGAATCATGCTTTGCAAATCACGGGCGGGCGGCTCCCGAAAAACCTCACCTTTGGCGAAACCCCGCGCGTTGACCGCGCTTTTGCCGCCGCTCTTACCGATTTCAGCTCGCCAGCTTGCGGAACGTTTCCAGCACCGCGTCGCCCTTGAACGGCTTGACGATCCAGCCCTTGACGCCCGCCGCCTTACCGCGCTCCTTCATGGCCGGGCTGCTTTCCGTCGTCAGCATGATCACGTTGACGGTCGTATTCGCGAGTTCGCCGCGAATCTTCTCGACCATCGTCAGGCCGTCCATGTTCGGCATGTTGACGTCGCTAATCACCAGCTTTATGCCGGGGCTGGCCTTCAGCTTGGCGAGGCCATCCTTGCCGTCCACGGCCGTATCGACGTCCAGGCCGTTCTTCTTCAGAAAGCCGGCCACTTCGTCGCGCACCGTGCTCGAGTCATCCACCACCAGAATTTTCGACATGATTTTTCCTATGACAACAATCAGAACAGATCCAGTTCGCCCGCTTCGACCATGGCGCCGACGTCGTCCGTGACTTCCTTGAAGTCTTCCGGCGACCAGCTCAGGCTGAACACAAAACGTTGATGCAATTTGACCGAGCGACCCGACTGCGGGTCCTTCAGCCAATACATGAAGCACAATTGCGGATTGCCGCTGCCGAACGAGATGTAGCGGTGCTTGTGATTCACCAGCAGCGGCACCTGCACCTGGCTGCGCTGCCAGGCGTCCGCGTCGCCGACATAGCGGTTCTTGAACGACCCCCAGATCAGGTTCGTCACCTCGCCGAGCACGCCATTCAGATCGCGGAAGTCCGCTTCGCCGTCCGGCGCCTGGTCGACCATCCGGTAGCGATCGAGCAGGTCGAGGATCGGCGCCTCTTCGGCCTGCATCATCATGTAGCCGCGACACCACGCGCTTTCCAGCGGAATCAGGCTGAACACTTCGCCGAAGATGATGCGGTCGCGCACGATATACGGCGTGTCGCACGTAATGACGAGATCCTTGAACACGTCGCCGAGAATCGCCTGCGTCATGTCGGCGATACCGCGCACCAGCGCGTTCGGGTAGTCCAGACTGAAAATGTATTCGTCGATCACCTGGCGCAGCGGCGCCATGTCGTGTCCGACATAGGCGGCGCAGATCACCCGGCGCAGACTCTCCGGCAAGCTGTCCACACTGGCCTCGCTATCGCGCCGCATGATGATCGGCAACTCGGGGCGCACCGCGTTGATCCGGATGGCGATCTCGGCGCTGGCTTCGAGCGAGCCGCCATAGCTCTCGGAGAACAGCACCGCGCCCAGATCGATATTCGAGCGCAGCACCGACTGCAACCGGCTCTTGCCGACTTTCACGCCGACCAGATTGTTCTCGTCGCAAAACCGCTTCAGCGCTTCTTTGTGCGCCGGCGAGTCGTCCAGCACCAGCACCTTGCTGACCGGCTTGTTCATGTTCATGTCGCGTTCCTGCTCACTGCGGCAAATCGCCGGGTCGTTAAAACAATTCCAGCTCGCCGCTGGTTTCTTCAAGCGCGCTTGTATCCGCAACGAAATCGATCGGCGCATGCGCGCAGACGCACACCGTCGCGGCGAGACGCACGTCGCCGTTGAGCGTGATCGCGTACGACGACAGCAGCCCCGGCTTCAATTCATGCAGATGCGGCAGGCAACGCGCGTTCAGCACATACGGCGTCGACATGCCGAGGTCGGGAAAGTGGTTCAGCAATTCCTGATTCATCGCCCCGCAGCAGAGATTGCAGATTTCCAGAAAGACTTCCTTGAACGAGCGCTCGTCGGCCTCTTTCAGGTAGTACTGGCGCGCGCTGTCGTTTTCGTCGAAATGGAGAATCAGCAACAGCCGGTACACGATCGACGAAATGGTCAGAACGACCACCTGCGTATCCTGGGTCGTGCCGGCGCTCGCGTCGTCGATCGGTGCGATCTCGAACAGGTCGCCCGAATCCAGCGGCAAGCGCGCCTGCGCCGCCTTGCGGAAAATGCGGTCGAAGCTGTCCTTGGCGTGGTCCGAAATCACGCCGGCACCTGATGCAGCTTCGCGTAAAACTGATTGGCAAGCGACTCGACGCTCGCCAGCGACGCCGAGATCATCTTGCCGCCCGCCTGAATGTCCTGGAACGTCGACGTGGTGGTCAGGTCGTTGCGATGCAGACTGTCGCGATAGCTCTTCGACAACTCTTCGGAGCGCGCCGCGAGCGCGCGCACTTCGCTGGCCACCACCGCGAAACCGCGGCCCGCCGGACCCGCACGCGCCGCTTCGATCGACGCGTTCAGCGACACGATCACTACATGCCGCACGATCGACGACAACTCCTGATTCTTCGCGTGCATGTCGTGGTTCTGCGTCATCAGCGAAATCATCTGCTCGTGCCAGCGCTCGAAGGTCGCGCCCAGCCCTTTCAGACGCGCGGCTTCGCTGGCGATACGCTGAGCCTGCTGGGTCCACTGATCCTTGTCGCCGGCGAGCGCGTCGAGTGTCGCGCGCAGTTCCTCGGCGCTGGCAGACTGCTGCCGCAACTCGTCGCGCAACTGGTCGGTCAGCGCGAGCAGTTCCTGCTCGGCCTGCTCGCGCTGACGCAGCACGTCGCCATGGTCGACCTGCTGGGCCATCAGCGTATTGATCCGGGCTTCCGCTTCGGCACGCAGACGTGCGGCCAGCTTCGCGCTATGCAGCTTGTGGAGGGCAAACGCCAGCAGTGCGGTGATCGCGCTGCCGGCTGCTGCTGCCGCTAAACCATACTGTTGAATCACAACCATTCCTTGCGAAGTTCATCGCGACACGTATCGACCCGTGCTCAGTCCGCCATCGCGTCGAGTTTCAGTTCGCCGGTTTCACCGCGCGCGTTCACGCCGAGCGTATCCACCGCGAAGCTGTCCGGCAGGCAAACGATCGTCTGGAACTGACGGAATGCCGCGCCCTTGTGATCGTCGGTGAACCGCAGTTCGATGCTGCCGTGCTCGCGCTTGAGGAAAGCCCGCACCGCGTCCATGCCAACACCGCGGCCCGAGACTTCCGTGACCGTTTCCGCGGTCGAGAAACCCGGCCGGAAAATGAAATCGGCAATCGTCTCGTCGCTGAGTGGTTCGTCGCTGTCGATCCAGCCGCGTTCCGCCGCGATGCCGCGAATCCGTTCGAGCGCGAGGCCGCGGCCGTCGTCGCTCAGCGTGATCTGCAGTGCGCCGCTATCCACGCCGACTTCGATATCGATCGTGCCGGCCGGCGTCTTACCGTGCGCAGCGCGCACGTCCGCGGTTTCAATGCCGTGATCCATCGAATTGCGTAGCAGATGCATGAACACGTCGTTCAGCGTGCGGCCCGCCTGGCCACGCAGACGGTAGCCGTTGTCGTCGATCCGCACCTCCGGCGCCGGCTTGCCCAATTCGCTTGCCAGCGACGGCAGTGAATCCAGCACGCCCGACAGCGCGTCGGCCACGCTCTCGCTGCCCAGCCCCCGCAGCGTGCGGCGCATCGCATCGCGCATGGATTGCAGTTCGTGCAGTTCGCCCGCGTTGGTCTGGTCCAGCATGCTGAGCGTGCGTTGAATGTCGTCTTTCTCGACCATCACGAAGCGGCCGGCGTTGCCCGCTTCGTTGGCCGGCCCCTTACCCTTGCGGCCGAGGCTATGCTCGTTGATCTTCGCGTAGCTTTCGATCGCTTCACGCACGCGCGTCAGTTCCTGCATCAGGTGATCCTGATCCCACGGGCGGTCCGCGTCCGGCTGGCGCAGCTCGTGATAGCTCTGCTCGGTTTCGTGCACGACGTTGGTCAGATGCTGCAGGTTATACGTGCGCGCATTGCCCTTGATGGTGTGCATGTTGCGGAACAGCTCGGCAATTGCCGCGTGATCCGCCTCCGAATGCTTGCGGATAATGCGCTCGTTCTCACTGATAAACCCGGCCGAGCTTTCGATGAAGTGATGGAACTTCTCTTCGCTGACCGCGAGAATCTCGCCGATCATGTCGAGGCGACGACGCTGTTCGCTGGCTTGCGCCGCGAGCTTGCGCAATTCGGTGACGTCGCGCACGCACAGCATCAGGCGCACGATCACGTCGTTTTCGTCGGTAATCGCCGACCAGCTCAGGTCGAGGATTTTCGCGCGACCGTCGGGCATGCGCTTCGAAATCTCACCGATCAGCAGATGCTGGTTGAACACGAAGTTCATGCAGTCTTCGCCAAGGCACGCATGCGCGGCGGCGTCGACCTGCGAGAGCGCGTCCGAACCGAGATCGGTATCGCCGAACACGAGGTCCATCAGGCCGCGGCCGGCAATATCTTTCGTTTCGAAGATGTCTTCCAGATACGCCGAGTACTCCGAGTGGATCACCGCGCCGTCGACCACGGTCAGAATACCTTGCTGCATGTTCTGCAACATCGCCTGAATGTCGGCGGTTTTCTGCTTCAGTTGCGCCGAGCTTTCCTGAATCTTCTCGATCATGCCGTTGAACGCGACGATCGAATGACCGATCTCGTCGAGCCGGCCCACCGGCACGCGGCGCGTGAAGTCCTGGCTCGACGCGATCTCGCTCATCATGGCCTGCATGCGGCTCAGCGGACGGGTGATCTGGCGGTACAGCAGCGAGCCGATCGACGTCAGCAGAATGATCGCGATGCCGGTGACGATCGCAATCGCCGTGGTCGTGGTGGACAACGTGGCGTTCAAGGCCGTGATCGCGTCGTCTTTCTGGCGATTCTTCTCGACGCGCAAGGTCTCGACAATGCCTTCGAGTTCATCGCGATATTGCGCGACGTTGGCGAACAGATAGGCCTGGGCGAGTTCGTTCTTGCCGTCGGCCTTCATCTTGGCCGTTTCGGTGATCGCGGAAAAATAGTTCTCGAGGCTGTCGTTGGCTTGCGAAACCAGACCTTGCTGCGCATGGCTCGCGGCGTCTTTCGCCTGCACGGCGAGCGCCTGTTGCAACGAGGCTTTCTTCTTCTTCAACTCGTCCTGCGCCTGCGTCACCATGTTGGCGTCGGGCGCGTAGACCAGCGTCATGGTGGCCAGTTGCACGTCCTTGACTTGCGAGACGAGGTCGGCGGAAGCGAGCGCGCTGGGCACCACGCCTTCCGTCACCTTGCGTACTTCAGCCGCGCTGCCGCGCGTCTGATAAACGGCGTAGCCGCCGATCGCCGACAAGGCGACGAACATCAAAACAACCAATAGCGTAATGCGATGACGGATAGTCATTTGAACCCCCCGGGGTCTGGCCTTCGCGTCAACCCTCGATCGGAGCAGCGCGTTTTGTGCGGAATATGGACTGACTTGCAGCGCTGCGGAGTATTGCCGAGGTTTGTTACTAAGCGATGACTACACTCCTGTTGCGATTCGCATTAAGAATTGCTAAAAAAAGAGCTAAAGTTTTTGAATGAAAAGCCGATAACCCTTCTCCGGCAATATTTGCGATTGTCACCATTCCAACAAACTGCGCGGCCAGACTGAAACGCCATTCGTTATCGTGGAGTCCACTGATGAACGTCAGCGTCCGCAGCTACCTGTCCCCGACCCTTGTTCTGCTCGCCTTTGACTGGCCCGACGGCGCGATACGTCGAGATTTCCTCGGCTTCGCGATCAAACGGACACCGGGCTTTCTGTCGGCCGATGGGCAGGAACGGGAGGCGAGCAGTTGGCTGCCCAATCGGCTCACGTTCACCGGCGTCGTGCCGGACACGCAAAAAGACGCGCCCTCGAATGAGGCGCCTATTCAGAAATTCATGTGGTGGGATGCGCGAATCGACGAAGCGGATCGGCAAAAGTCATTCACTTATCTTGTCTATCCGGTTGTCGGTACAGCGGGCGCGCCGCAATTGCTGGACGCGCAAAAGGCCGAATGCCGGTTGACATTGCCGGCGCACATCGAAGCGAATGTCGGCTCGTGGTTCAATCGCGCCGTGGTCAGTTCACAAGCGTTCTCGCGCAAGGTTGCCGCGTTGCATCTGGCGCCGCATGCGGCACCGTCGGCCGAGCAGGCGTTAAGCCTGCGTACCTGGCTCGCGAACGACTTGCAGGACGTCTTCGCGCTGACGCTCGGCCACGCGCATCGCGCGGCGTCAGCGGTGTATCACCTGACCGATCCGCTGTGGGCGATTCCCGCTTTCGAAGCGTTCGGCAAGAAGGCAGGCAAGGCCGCGTTGGCGATCGTGTACGACTCACATGAGGTGGAGCAGAAGGGTAAGCCGCCGGCGCCTTCGCCGAACCAGCCCGCCGTCGACCAACTCGCCGACGTCGCCACCTTTGCGCCACGCGACAAGACGCACATCATGCACGACAAGTTCATCGTCGTGGATGACGGTAATGGGCACGCATCGCCCGCGCGCGTACTCACAGGTTCCGCCAATTTCACCACCGAAGGCATCACCGAACAGGCCAACGTGCTGCATCTGTTCGAGTCGCCGGAATTGGCCACGCTTTACAGTGATCGCGCCGAAGCGCTCGCGGGTAATCCGGGAATTGCCGACACCGCGAACCTCACGCCGGGTTGGTCCGACTCGATTCAGGTAGGTAGCGCCAAGGTGCGCGTTTGCTTTTCGCCGGAGCCGAAGACGTCGCGCATGCAGATCGATACGATCGTCGACGCTATCGACAACGCGAAGCATTCGGTGGTGTTCTGCCTGTTCATGCCGACCGACGCGCCGCTGCGCGATGCCTGCTTCGCGGCGGGCGACAAGGGCAAGATGATGTTCGGCCTGGTCAATCACATCAGCGCGAAGTCGGCCGACGAAGCCGATGCCGCGCAGAGAGCGGGCAAAACTGTCGCGACCACGGCGTTGGCCAACATGGCGTTGTACCACCGCGGCCGCGACAAGCACGACGTGATCGACGCCGAGTATTTTTCACCGGCCACCGTGCCGGCAGGGTTCGAACCGGAAATGCGCGTGTTTCCCGGCGAGCATGCGCCGAGCTACGCGCCGGTCATCATCCACCACAAGTTTCTGGTGATCGACGCGGAGGGCGCGAATCCGATCGTCTATACCGGCTCGGCGAATATGAGCAACAACTCCGAACACTTCAACGACGAGAACCTGCTGGAGATCCGCGATCGGCGCATTGCAGGTATTTATCTTGCCGAGTTTCTGCGGCTGTATGAGCATTACCGGGCACGCGCGTTGGCGATCCGGCAAAAGGTCGACGGCACGCACGAGCGATTGATGCTGGCGCCGGATGGGTCGTGGGCGAAGAAGTATTTCGTTGCGGGAAGCCCGGAGGCGAAGGCGCGGGTTGCGCTGGCGAACGGGGGGGATTGAGTCGGGGCGTGCGGGGATACGTAAGCCGTGAGCGGCACCACAGGTTCTGGTGGTTGCCGCGTTTCGTCAATCCGCTCGTCAGCGATGCGCCGGCAAATGCTTCGACGCCTCGCGCACGGTGAGCGGTGACATGAGGTCGCCGGAAGCCGACAGAAAGCCGCTCACCGCTTGAGGCGCGTGCCACGCGTAATCCCGCAGCGCCCAGCCGATCGCTTTGCGGATGAAGAAATCGCTTTCGGCCGCAAGCGACTGCGCATAGCCGAACAGACGCGCTTCGTCGGTGTGATCGCGCCAGCCGAGTTGATGAATCATCGCCACACGTCGCACCCACAGCGATTCGTGCTGAAGCGCCGCATCCATGATGGCCTGGGCCTGCGGCGTGTGCGTTCGGGCCGCCTTCAGCACGTCGCCGATCACGCCCGCGAGCGGATCGACGCAATCCCACCAGCAAGCGCGCTGCACGATCGCCAGTAGCGGCTCGATATCCGCCACCGCCAGCGTCTTCCACTTGCGCGCCAGCAGGTCGGTCGCGACGTATTGATATTCGCGCGCCGGCATCGTCCACACGGCATGCGCGCACGCCAGTAAATGCTCGGCGTTCTCCACCTCCAGCCGCTTGAATACCGGCAGCACCGCTTGTCGACGCAGCGGCGTGGGCACGCCGATGAAAACGAACTGATCGCGCATGTAGGCGCGCATCGCAGGGGCTCGCTGCGCGTCGGCGAGCGGGCCGAGCGCGGCTTTGATCTCTTTGGCGAAGGTCTTGGGTGTCATGGGAGAAAGCACTCCACGTGAATTTTTTGACTGCGTTCAGCGCTGCCGCATGATCTCAGGCTGTTCGTTTCCGACCGGTTCGTTTATGCGGATCGCCGCCGAACAAGCGGACCACATGCTCCCGCATTCCCTCACCTTTGGATTTAAAGTGCGCGGACAGGTAGCGATATTCTCACCTCGCCATATCCCGAATCTTCTCACCTTTGGAGTTGAGGCCGTTCCGGTTTGCCACCGCCTTTTCTGATAGCGACGAAGAGACCCCCTGGAAATCCTCACCCTATCGAAGGTGCGGGCTCCGAGCGAAGTTGACTCACCTCCTGGAATCGCTCACCTTTTGCAAGCGACCTCCTGGAACGTCTCACCTCAATTCGGTTGGTGCGTATTAAAGGTGTCAGGCGATTCTTCGTGCGACGGGCTGCCTCACGAAGAAATAGGGGCTACGTCAAGCCACTTTCGTCAAATCAGGTTAAATCTGGCTCCTGGATAATCTCACCGCGAGTCACGACGATGCCGTCTCCTGGAACGCCTCACCGTTCGTCGTGGTGAAGTCACTGACTCGAAAACGCTCACCGCTTGCTGAGGCGATCTCATCTCCTGGAACGTCTCACCGCTAGTCACGGTGAACTCGTTTCCGTGGAAATCTTCACCGCATAGGGCAACGGTGCGATCTCCTGGAATTCCTCACCAGTGAGCGCGGTGACGCCGTTTCCCTGGAAATCCTCACCGCTTGTCGAAATGGCGTATCTCCTGGAATTCCTCACCATCCTGGAAACGTTCACCTATTCACGGTGAAGAACCACGCCACACAATCAGAACTTCACCTTCACCTGAAACCCAATGGTGAACGGAAGATGATCCGACGGAATCGGTGGAATCACGATGAAGTTCGCGCCCACGCGTTTGTACTCGACCATGACGATCGGCGCGAGCACCGGCCCGATCGTATGATCGCGGCCCAAGCCCCAGTTGCCATAGTTATAGCCGGAGATGATCCCGCCCATCGCCGCGAGCCGCACGATGCCCCAGTGCGCGAACTCCGGCGCCCAGACACCGCCGCCGTAATAAGAAGGGCGGCGCAGCGAGTTGCGAAAGCCGCCGGCCGTCAGCGCCCACTGGTTGTTCAGCCAGCATTCGACACCGAGGCCTGGGTTGAATTGCTCGAAGTGAGTGCCGGGATCGGGATCGATGTGATACGAGCCGAGCATCGCGTCGACCCACACGCCACCGTCGCACCAGCTTCCGGCGTGCGCCGCGGATGCCGCGGCGAGGCTCGCGACGAATGCAATCGCGGTATGTCGAATAGTCTTCCTGATCTGCCGAAAATACATGTCTTCTCCGCCACCGGTCGAGCGCCGGCGTCATCTATGTTCTGGATAGTCGTGCTTGCCGCCCGTCGCGCACTGTACCTCAACCCGCACGGACCATGTGGAGGACACGCTCGGACGCGCGGGCACAAGTCGTCCCCTGCCGCCTGGAAGCAGAACAATACCGGAGAACCGATGGCAGAGCCGTGAAGACGCGGCGGCTTTCTCGAAGGCGCGGTTAAAGACCGAGGTCGGACAAACTCGGATGATCGTCCGGACGACGTCCGAGCGGCCAGTGATACAGACGGTCGGCTTCGCGGATCGGCATGTCGTTGATGCTCGCGTGGCGGTGCGCCATCAAGCCATGCTCGTCGAACTCCCAATTCTCATTACCGTAGGAGCGGAACCAGTTGTTCGAATCGTCGTGCCATTCGTAGGCAAAGCGGACGGCGATACGGTTATCGGTGAACGCCCAGAGTTCCTTGATCAGACGGTAGTCGAGCTCCTTCGCCCATTTGCGGCGCAAGAGGCCAACGATCTCCGCGCGGCCATTGGTGAACTCAGCACGATTGCGCCAGATGCTGTCGACGGTATAGGCGAGCGACACGCGCTCCGGGTCGCGGGTATTCCAGCCATCTTCAGCGGCACGCACTTTCTGGATCGCGGTTTCGCGCGTGAACGGCGGCAGCGGCGGGCGGGTTTCGGTCGGGTCGGCCATGATGTTTCCTCACTCGGTCAGGTTGCGGTGCGCGGGACGCGCGGGCGTTTACTTGGGTTGGTCGGTTTGCCTGGCGTGCCGGGTTGGCTCGAAGACGCTGTGGTCGCTTTCCCTGCGGGCGCGTCGGCGTTGCTGGCGGACTCCGCCTCCAATACGGTGCGCGCTACGGCCTGAGCATCGCGTGCCGCATCGGAGTCGCCGCTCACCAGCGCCACGGCAATCGCGCCATCGAGCAGCACTAGCCACTGACGCGACAGACGCGCGACACGGCGGCCCTCCATGCCCGACTCCGCCGCGAACTCATCGCACTGAGTCCGCACGAATTCGAGCAGGCGCTCTTTATGTTTGCGCGCGACGATCCGGATCGGATCGTCCGCCGAGGCAATTTCGCCGGCCGCGTTCAGGAACGCGCAGCCGTGAAAATCCGCCGACTCGAACCATTCGCGCAGCACGTCGAACATGCCCAGCAGACGTTTTCGAGCCGTCCTGCCGCGTTGCTGCGTACCGGCGATAAACCAGTTCATCCAGCGTTCGTCACGCCGTTCGAGTGCCGCCGTCACCAGCGCATCTTTCGATTCGAAGTGCGTGTAAAAGCTTTTCCGTGCGGTGCCGGACTGCTTGACGATCGCGTCCACACCGGTGGCATGGATGCCGCCGGCGTAAATCAACGCCTCGGCCGCGTCGAGCAACCGGTCGCGCGCGCTGCCTGACGCCGTGGATTCTGATTGAGGGTCGTTAGCCATGTGCGAAGAGTAGAACGATCATTCTCCTTCGTCAAGTGTCGATGTGTTTTGCGGATGAGGAACGCGACCTGCTATCTTGATCGTGATCGGTCAACCGGAATGAACGTCATGAACTCATCGACAGTGCGCGTCAGCTTGGCGCGCGCCTTAAAGCGAGGCTTGCTCGGCGCAATACTGCTAGGCGCGGCGGCCTGCACGCCGATTCAGGTGCTCACGCATTCGGTCAGCCAGAACGAGGCCCGCGTGCCGGCCGGGCGCTACGAGGTCGACCCGAACCATACCAGCGTGACGTTCGACATCGACCACTTCAAGTACACGCGCTTTCAGATCCGCTTCGATCGCAAGAAGGGACAACTCGACTGGAACGAAGGCGGCCTGGATAAGAGCACGACATCGATCACGATCGACGCCGCGAGCATCGATACGAACGTGCCGCTGCTCGACAAGATGGTGAAAAGCGCCAGCCTGCTCGACGTGGAGCGCTATCCGGAGATTCGCTTTGTGAGCACGCGTTTTGAGCGCACGGGTGAATCGCGCGGCACGTTGACGGGCGATCTGACGATTCACGGCGTCACGCAGCCCGTGACGCTCGATGTCACGTTCAACGGCTTCGCCCCCGATCCGTTGACGAAGCAAGACACGCTCGGTTTTTCAGCCGAGGGGCATTTCAGCCGCGCGAAGTTTGGTTTGGCGACATGGTATCCGGCCGTGGGCGACGATATTCATGTGCGCATTCAGGCGGAGTTCGTGAAAACGCCCGCAGGCGGGTGAGCGCGCTGCGGGCGTTTTGGTGTCGTTGCGTTGTGTTGCGCTGCGTTATTGCTGGGCTAACTCAAGCGGTCGTCCAATCGAGAATCACCTTGCCGCTCTCGCCTGAAAGCATCGTGGCAAACGCTTCCTGATAGTCGTCCACCTTGAAATGGTGCGTCAGGATCGGCGACAGATCCAACCCGCTCTGCAGCATCGCGACCATCTTGTACCAGGTCTCGAACATCTCGCGGCCATAAATGCCCTTGATTTCGAGGCCTTTGAAAATCACCTGCGTCCAGTCGATCGCGGTCTGCGCCGGCGGAATACCGAGCAACGCAATCTTGCCGCCATGGTTCATCGCTTCGAGCATGCTGGTGAACGCGCTCGGTACGCCGGACATTTCAAGGCCGACGTCGAAACCTTCGGCCATGTGCAGATCCGCCATGACGTCGCGCAGCGTTTCGCGCGAGACGTTCACCGCACGCGTCGCGCCCATCTTGCGCGCGAGTTCGAGCCGGTAATCGTTGACGTCGGTAATCACCACATTGCGCGCGCCGACATGTTTCGCGATCGCCACCGCCATGATGCCGATCGGTCCAGCACCGGTAATCAGCACGTCTTCGCCGACCAGATTGAACGACAGCGCCGTGTGCGTGGCATTGCCGAACGGATCGAAAATCGCGGCGAGGTCGTCGGAAATCTCGGGCGGAATCTTGAACGCGTTGAAGGCCGGAATCACCAGGTATTCGGCGAACGCGCCCTCGCGATTCACGCCGACACCCACCGTGTTGCGGCACAAATGCCGACGACCAGCGCGGCAATTGCGACAGAACCCGCACGTGATATGCCCTTCGCCCGACACGCGATCGCCGATCGCAAAGCCGCGCACTTCCTGGCCCATCTCCACGATTTCACCCACGTATTCGTGACCGACATGCATCGGCACCGGAATCGTTTTTTGCGCCCAGTCGTCCCACTTCCAGATGTGAATGTCGGTGCCGCAAATCGCGGTGCGCGTGATGCGGATCATCACGTCGTTGTGACCGACTTCAGGTTTCGCGACATCCGTGAGCGTCAGGCCCGGTGCGCGTTCAAGTTTTGCCAATGCTTTCATGTGCGGCTCCGGATCAGATCACGCCAAGTTCACGGCCAACGCGTGCGAACGCATCCACGGCGCGATCGATCTGCTCCGTGGTGTGCGCGGCGCTCATCTGCGTGCGGATGCGTGCGCGACCCTTCGGCACCACCGGGAACGAAAAGCCGATCACGTAGACGCCTTCCTTCAACAAGGCATCGGCCATCTTCGAGGCGAGTTGCGCGTCGCCGAGCATGACTGGAATGATCGGATGTTCGCCGGGCACGAGCGTGAAGCCAAGCGCGCTCATCTTGCCGCGGAAGTGCGCGCCGTTTTCGCGTACGCGTGCGCGCAGTTGCGCGCCTTCCTCGCTGGCGAGTAGTTCGAGCACTTTCAGCGACGCGGCGGCGATGCTCGGCGTCAAAGTGTTCGAGAACAGATAGGGACGTGAGCGCTGGCGCAACAGCTCGACGATTTCCTTGCGCGCCGCGACGTAACCGCCCGATGCACCACCCAGCGCTTTACCCAACGTACCCGTGATGATGTCGACGCGCGACAGCACCCCGCAATGTTCCGGCGTACCGCGGCCGTGTTCGCCGACGAAACCCACCGCGTGCGAATCGTCGACCATCACCAGTGCGCCGTAGCGGTCGGCCAGATCGCAGATGCCGGCGAGGTCGGCGATGATGCCGTCCATCGAGAACACGCCGTCGGTCGCGATCAGTTTGAAGCGAGCGCCGGCGGCGTCGGCTTCTTTCAGCCGCGCTTCGAGATCGGCGAGGTCGTTGTTCTTGTAGCGAAAGCGCTTCGCCTTCGACAGCCGCACGCCGTCGATAATGCTGGCGTGGTTCAATTCGTCGCTAATAATCGCGTCGTTATCGTCGAGCAGTGTTTCGAACAGGCCGCCGTTTGCGTCGAAACAACTGGAGTAGAGAATACAGTCGTCCGTTTGCAGGAACGCGGCGAGCGCCGACTCGAGTTCCTTGTGCACGCTTTGCGTGCCGCAAATGAAACGCACCGACGCCATACCGAAGCCGTCGTGATCCAGGCCTTGCTTGGCGGCTTCGATCAGACGCGCGTCGTCGGCGAGTCCCAGATAGTTGTTCGCGCAGAAATTCAACACGCCCGCACCGTTGGCGAGACGGATATCGGCCGACTGCGGGCTGGCGATCACGCGTTCATTCTTGTAAAAGCCGTCAGCGCGGATCTGCTCGAGTGTGCCGCGCAGATGGGCGAGGTATTGGTCACGCATGAACCAGACTCCTGAAATGGGTGAGAGCGCCCGGGTCAGCGTGTTCGGCATGTGCGACCACGAGGCGGCCTGTTATAGTCGGCTGTCAGTTTTAGCGGATATTTTCGTTTTTTCGAACTAAAATCCGATATATCGAACAACTCTAAACGATGGGTCAGGAAATGGCAAGTTCGGGTATTCGCCGCGCCGCGGCCGCTGCGGCGTCTGTTGCGGGCGCGGCCGCGGGTCCGGTGGCCGCAATCGCGGCGCCGCCGCGTGTCGGCGAACACATTCAGCGTCTGCGCGCCGAACGGCGCATGACGCTCGACGATCTGTCGCGCGCAGCCGGCGTGTCGAAGTCCATGCTATCTGAGATCGAGCGCGACAAGGCGAATCCGACTATCGCGGTCGCCTGGCGGCTGACCAATGCGCTCGGCGTTAGTCTCGATTCGCTGTTCGCGCCGCAAAAGACGCCGGAGGCGATCGCCGTCTCCGGTCCGCACGACATTCCCACGCTGAGCGGGCACGAAGCCAAGTATCAATTGCGGGTGTGGGGGCCGATCGAGCTGGCCGGCAAGTTCGAGTGGTACGAATTGACGCTGCAAGCGGGCGGGGCGTTGGTGTCGAACGCGCACGAACCCGGTACGCGTGAACATCTGACTGTGCTGCATGGCTCGATTGAAATCGAGGCGGCCGGTACAACGAAACGGCTCAAGACGGCGGACACGGCGCGTTACGTCGCCGACGAGCCGCATGCGATCCGCAACACCGGCAAGGGCGAGGCGAAAGCCCTGTTGGTGGTGATTCACGGCTGACGCGGCCGCTCACCGTTAGTCGCGCGTGGCGAGAGTGGCTGTTCGGCGGATGAGGTTGCACCAAACACTGTATGTTTGTACAGTACTGGATATCGACTGGAGCCGACAATGAACGACCTGACAACCGACCACGCTCTGGCCGCGCTGCGCTATCAAACCGCAGCGCGCGATCTCGAACGCATCGTGCGCAATATCGCCGCGCGCTACATCGTGCAAGAGGTGCCGCTTACGTGGCGACTGCTGCATGCCGTCGAGGCCGAGGCGCTGGCCGACCTCGGCTTTGCCAGCCGGCACGACGCGATCATGCTCGGGCTGTTTCAGCGCCCGTCCGATCTGCCTTATCCCGAGACCGATGATGGCGTGGACTTTGGTACGTCTACCGCCTTGCCCGCGGTGTTCGCGTTCGCGGTCTGCGCCTATGAAGAAGCGGCTCGCCGCGCCGCGCAACCTGTTGCGCAAGCCGCGCCGCTGAAACGCGCGCGGGCTTGGGGCGACTGACTCAGGGCTGATTTTTCGCTGGTTGCCACCTACAATGTGCGCAACTAACGGAAGAATAGCTTATGTCACCTCACCATCTGTCCGACCCGGTTCCACGGCCCACGCCGTCGACCGATCTATTCGATCAGCAGCGCGAAGACTGGCGCCGCGATCCGCAAATCGCATTCGACGCATGGCTCGCCAATCAACATTTCCGGCGTTCGTCCGCTGAAGTCTACCAGGCACAATGGGGACTCTTTCTCGATTGGCTGGCTGTACGCCAGAAGAGTCTCGTGACGGTCGACACGCACACCATCGCCGAATTTGTCGGCGGCCTTGAGATTCGTAAACCTCAACGCATCCGCTATTTGCGCTTGATCGAGCGGGTGCTGGACCATGTGCGTGAAATCGAGTCCGCGTCGACCAACCCCGCCCGATTCATTGCTCAAGATGGCGAAGCGGCCTGGCGAAACGCACGCGACAATGAGCCTACCGGTTTTCTCAACCATGCCGAACGTACCGCGCTGATTGCGCATCTGTTTTCGCCGTTGCCGGATTTGTCAGCCGCGCAGCGCTGGCGGGAACGACGCGATCGCGCGCTGATTGCCGTGTTTCTCGGCGGTGGATTGAAGACCGGGGAAGCTGGCGCGCTTTCGGTTAGTTGCGTGAATGTCGGATCGCCCTGGGTCACGATCGAGTCGGCCAATCCCATGTTGATGCGGCGCACCCGGCTTGCGCCCTTCGCCACAGCCCTACTCGACGCATGGCTTGCCGAGCGGCGTCTGTCGGAATTGGCCGGCAATCTGGTTTTTCCCGCGTCGCCATCCGGGCGGCCGATGCACAAGGCCACCATGCTGCGTTCGGTCGACGCGCTGATCGACGCGGCGGGCATCGCGGCGTCGCGTGCGTCGCGAGCCAGTCCGCAAACCTTGCGGAACACGTTCGCGGCGGATCTTTTTGAGAGCGGGGTGGAGGCGGAACTGGTGGGGCAATGGCTCGGCTTTGTTCAAGCCGTATCGGCGAACCGGTTGTATCGCGCGTGGCAAACGTGGGCGGATCAGCAGGATTCACCTGCTTTGGATAAACCGGATCCTGCGGCGCCATCCTTGCCAGAACCCAGGCGTGACGGACGTTTAACGAGGAGAAGGGGAGGCAACGAGCCCTGAACATCCTCACCTCTCGGGTCCCGAATTTCCTCACCTTTAGCTGTTGTCCGTTATTGCGGGACGCCGGACCGCCACGCCGAGCCGGCGATCGGGTCATTCGACAAAAACCGACTAACCGCCTCCAGCCTTGATTCGCCGAGGCCGGAAGAGTGATCACATTCTGGACATTGCAGTTCGAAGCGGTGATCGACCTGCGACAGCTCCGGCTCACCTTCCTCACATTTCGGGCATCGCAAGGGCAGAGCGACGTGACCGTCCGCGGCAGTTCCGATTTCCCGTAACTCTTCGCTGCTAAGCCGCCCAGCTTCGACCAGCGAACACAGCAAGCCGGCAATTTCCGGGGCGATCCCTTGCTGACTACGCAGCACGGTGACTTGTTTTGTCAATGTATCGACGTCATCCGATTGTTCGCGCAGTTGCGCATCGAGCCGGTCTCCACGCGCCTTGGCTGCGGCGATCTGCTGAATAAACTCGAATTCCTTGCGACTGGCGTCGCGTACGGCTGACTGATAAGTCGCCGCCATCGTGCGAAGGGAGTCCAACTCGACCAGCATGGGCTTCACGCGTCGCTCGGCTTCGGCGATCGCGTCTTTGATCTGTTGCGCATAGTGCTCGGTGTTTTGCCGCAATTCGACGTGCAATGCGTCGATCCGGTCGCGAAGTGTCGCGTTGGTCGCACATTCATTGTCGAGCCGCTGGCGAAGCGTCTCGTTTTCCTGATCAAGCCGCCGAACCGTTGCCTGCAAGCCTTCCTGGTGAACATTGCCGTGCGTGGTCGCACTGGATAACCGGGTTTCGAGCTCGCGGACCTTTTCCCATGCGGCTTCGGCCCGCAATTCGCTGCGCTTGATCGCGTCCTCGGACGCTTCCAGCCGGATTTCGGCGTCTCGAGCGCGTTGATCGGCGTCCGTGATCTGGTTGCGGACTTCGGCACGTTCGTCGTCCAACGCGGTTCTCGCATGAACGACCGCCTCCTCGAAAAGAGCGCCCAACAGTTCGCCGGCACGATCTTCCAAGGCTTTGGGAATGGCGCCGGCGCCAACTTTGACACGCGACACGCTTCGGATGCGCTCCCAGAAATGGTCGATGTCTTTTGGGATATCGCTCGCGCTGCCGGTCTGCGTGAGGTCGCGAACCGTCGCCATGGACGGACGAATACCCAGATCAAAAAACAACCGCTTGCAGGCATGGAGCGACAATTCTTGCCGACGGGCGCCGCTGGTTCGCATCGAGTCGAGCTCGTCGCGAATGGTTTGCCGTAACTGATCCAGATTCATGTATACCTCGATGTCGCTCGAATTGCATGAATCATAACAATTTACGTAACGTTTGCTACGTTTTTATCGACATGGGGCTGTCTTTGCTGAATCGGCGTCAGTTAACACCCAGGAAGCATCGCGGAAACATCATGCAGCCGGATTTTCCGTGAAACAAAACGAAGAATAGCCAACAAGTCTTTGTAAAGAAAGAGGATTTACGGTGTTTTCAGCGATCGCGCACTGTTTCACGACCGTGTCATGGCGGCGAGGTGGTTTGGAGGCCTTGTCTGAAGGACGCACGGGGTGGAGATTCTAGAGAGTAATAAAAGTAAACACCTTTGAACCCATGTTAAAAACGTTAACGCCACGGCAAAGCTATACCTGGTAAGGGTTTCAGGGCGCTAAGGTGAAGCTTTCCGGGAGAGGTGGTGAGGTCTTGCGGGAGGGTTCAGTGATGGAGTTCGGGGGCCTTGGTGAGCAGGTCCGGGACAGGACGTGAGCGGGTTCGGGAGACACCCCAAAAACCAGGTTTGTTCAAAGGTGAGGTTTTGCGGGACCTTCTCGTCGGGGATCGCCCGACGGCGCTTGATCGTGCGTTCCAGGGCCGGCCCACCTGAAGGTGAGCGCTTTCAGGACCGTCTTTGCTCCCGATTTTTGGCGGTATACGGGGCGCGTAAACCCCTTCGGTGAGTCAAGACGGGAGAAAACGCGAACCGAAGGTGAGATTTTACGGGGCCGAGGTACCGTTTTGCCAATTTTTTGTGCATTGCGAGGCTTAAGGTGAGGGTTTGCGGGAGCCCAACGGCCGTTGCTGCCGTTTTCCGACTGCAAGCTCGACGGAGTTGCTGGTGCCGCGCTTGACAAAGGTGAGGAAATTCGGGAGATACGAATCGACGCGATCGACCAGACTTCAGATCTTCCGATTTTTGCCAAAGGTGAGGTTTTTCGGGAGTGTTTTGAGCTGGTTTGGATCGCTGAGGTGAGGAAATACAGGATCAAAACGGCCCGAATCGCTCGGAAATGCCCTACACACGTAGATGAATTGCGCCGGGTGTTTTGTCCGTTGGATTTCAAAGGTGAGGTTTTTCGGGACCTTTGTGGCTGGATCGGATGTGTTCTATTTCGACGAGAAAGTCGTTTTAGGTGAGGTTTTACGGGAGGTGGAAGCGAAATTCCTCACAGGCGTGATTTCGTAACCTATTGAATATATGTACTATTTTCACGGAATTTTGGAGTGGTGAGGTTTTTCGGGAGGCTTTTTGAGGCAAGCTTTTTATTACCCGCGTGGCTCAAAGGTGAGAGTTTTCGGGAGAGTTTTTTCGCGATCCTTGCGCCCCACCACGCTAGAGGCCGCGTCGTTCCGTGTCTTGTGCCGCCGGTAAGGTGAGACTTTTCGGGGGGCGTTGGTCGATTCGCTGCCGGCGCATGAGTGGCAGACGGCTTTTGCGGCAGCTTTAAGTGACCGCTGCGCAGCGCTGTCTGCGGCCGACGTCGCGTGGCCGGAGCGCTTGCGTTGCTGCGATAGCGCGATGCGCTGCAAATGAATCGCGTACCGACGATTCATCGCCAGCACCGTCTGAGGCTCAATCCGAGCTTGCTGACTGGTCGCGGGCGAGCGCCCTGCGGGGCGGGGCTCCGCCGGTACAGGCGTTGCAGACTTGGCAGCGCGTAGTTAGAAGGCTTGCAGACGGTTTCGTGTTGTGGATTTACTCCAGCCGTCCGTCGCACCGAATGTGATGTCGGGGTTCGCCTTTGATGTGGTTCAGGCGGGGCCGTCCCCTCCCCTACCGAAGGCGTGAGTCTCTTCGAGGAGGGGCGCTTCGGCCAAACGGATCGGCATCAGTTCGTCTGGCTCAGTCCGGTGTGCGAGCGGCAAAATTTCCGGAAATTTTTTAAGGTGAGGAGATTCGGGATCAAGTCACCACTGTTCGCGCCGGCGAGGGAAAAGGCCGGAATTTGCCAGGGCCGCGACCTGCAAGGACAGCCCCAACCTGGCGCCTGACAGCTGAGGTGAGGCTTTTCGGGAGGCGCTCGAGGTGAGTCGTGCGTCGTAAACTCACTTCACCCGGAACGGTGAGACGCACGCTATAGACGGGTATCACCACAGCCGGTATGCTCTCGCCAAATCCCTCCTCGACCTGACGCATGGCCACGAAGCGCGCGAAGAAGACCGATGTAGTCAGCCCGAGCTCGGCGGAATTGCGTAAAGCCGTCGAGGCGATCGCGATTCAGCCCAAAAGCGGCAAAATCACCCTCCTGACCCGCAAGCTATTCAACGTGCTGCTCGCCGTCGCTCAACAAGCTGACGAGTCGGGCGACACGTATCGGGCTTTGCTGTCCGACATCGTTGCCAATTCGGCATTCGATTCCAACGACACGGCACTCGTCAAAGAACATCTGCGGCGCATGGTGTCGGTGCAAGTCGAATGGAGCACCGGCACGTCCAGCCAGAAGCCCGGCCGCAAGTGGGGTATTTCCACGCTGATCGCCGACGCGGAAATTCTCGAAGATCCCACTACGCGTCGCGTGTGGGTTGAGTTTTCGTTCGCGCCGAAGATCAAGAAGAAGTTGCTCGATCCGGTTCAATACGCCCGGCTGAGTCTGCAGTTTCAGAGCCAGTTGCGTAGTAGCGCGGGGTTGGCGCTCTATGAAATTTGCGTGCGCTATCTGACCAACCCGAGTCACCTGACCATGCGCGAGACTTGGGAATGGTGGCGCCCTATCCTGTCCGGTACGCCGGACACGGAAGCCGGAGACGAAGCAAAGCGCGAATACAAGTACTTCAAGCGCGATTACTTACGCCCGGCGATTGCCGAGGTCAACGCTGTCACGAACATCTTCGTCGAATTGATCGAACACCGTGAAGGACGGCGCGTTGCCGAAATCCAGTTTCGCGTGACCGAACGCAAGCAACCTATGCTCGCGCTCGACGAACACCCGAACGTATTCGACAGCACGCTGGTCGACCGGATGGTGAAGATCGGCATTCCGCTGAAAGAAGCGCAGACGCTGTATGCCGACAGCGAGGAAAACCGGATTCGCGCCGCGCTGCAAATGACCGAGCAGCGCATGCGCAGCACGTCGTTACCGGCTGTGCGCAGTGCGCCGGCGCTGTTCAAGGACGCGTTGAAAAAGGGTTATGCGCCGCCGGTCGAAGCGCTGCCTTCCGGCTCCGGTGGCAAGGCGGCGGTCGCGGCGCCGGCCGACGATCTCAAGGCCCGGCTGCTCAGCGAATATTCTGCGCATCGTCGCAAGGAAGCGTACGAGCTGTACAACGAGCAAGGTGAGTCGGAGCGGGATATCGCGCGGCAGTCGTTTGAAGAAGACGAATTGCCGGGCCTGGGCACTCACATGCGCGACGACTGGCGCCGTCGCGGGTTGGATTCGAAGATCGTCGAGACGGCATTCTTCGACTGGCTGGCCCGCAAGACCTGGGGTGAGCCTACCGATGGCGACTTGCTTGCCTTCACGCTGAGCCAATCGCGCGCGGCGTAATTATTTAGCGGAACGGCGGCCTGACTGCTTGCTATCTGTCGACCAGAGTTTGCAACTTGCTGCTCACTCTGGTCCCCTTTCCACGCTGTGAATTTCCTGACCGTTACTTCAACATCTTTTCAATCTGCCGAAGGATGTCGTCACGCTTTTCACGCGTGAGCCCCTTCAGGCGCAGTTCGATTCGATCATCCCCATACGATTTGAGATCGCCGACCGAGACGCCTTCGAGTTTGATCTCGAGGCGCTGTGCGTAGCGCTGCCGGCCAGCCGGCTTGGTGCTTTCCTGCGCGCTTGCCCGACCTTTGACGATGTCCGCAACTTGCCGGGTGCTGAGATCGTCCGAGAGAATTTTGTTGATCAGACGCAGCGTCGCATCGGCGCCCCGGGCGCCGTGGTAACGGCCGACCTGATAGGCCATGTTCGAGCCGAAGCGGTCCGGGCGCGCGACCATCTCATGCATGACGACCTCCGGCAACTTGGCGATCGACAGGGCGACCGCAACGGTCGATTCGTCCAGGCCGAGATGCTCGGCCAGCTCCTTCTGGCTTTGAAAGTGGCGGTCGTCGAGAAAGCGTTTCCAGACGACGGCGTTGTCGAACACCGTTTGCGAATCGCGTTGGACGTTGAGGTCGTAGCCGAGCTTGTAGCTCTCAATACCGATCGGCAAATCGATGACGATCGCCTTCACCGATTCCTTGTTCGCTTCTTTCAGAGCGCGTACACGCCGGCCACCGTCGCTGACGAAGTAGGTGCCGGGATTGTCGTAATCGGGAATGACGTGAATCGCCTGCTGCTGTCCCTGCTTCGCCAGATTCACGGCGAGCTCGGCGATCGATGTCTTCAGATAGAAGTGCCGCGGATTGAACGGGCTTGGTTTGATCGTCTTGAGCGCAAGATCGATCACCTGGCCCGGCCGATAACCATGCTCGAGCCGCCACGCGCGATAGGCCGCCGATTCATCGGGGGAATCGATCGTGTCGACTTCCGAGACGCCTTGCGGCATGACGGATGGCATTGGACGGCTCGGCACTTCACCGCCCTTCGGGCCGTTCTTGACCAGACCGTCGATGGCATTCAAACGATCGAGCGCGGTTCGCTTTTCGCTGCTGGTCGTATCAGGACGTGCTTGAAAGCCTTTGGCGAATTGGGAGGGTTTCATTCAGGGTCCTTTATGCGCATAAATTTCACGGGAGCAGGGCGGCGATCTCGTTCGCGCACGCCCGTACTTCGATGGCGGCCAGTTTGGCGCCGCGATCGTTCATCTGAAGGACTGTTTGTCCTAGCGCCATGGCCTGCTTGTAGGCCTCACGCGTCGGGATCTGTGTCTTCAGCAGCGGGAATCCGAGTTCTTCCAGCGCGCGCTTCAGTTCGCGCGTGAGCATCCGTTTTTCCTCGGTCTTGTTGAGCAAAAAGACGGCGCGGAGATCTTCGTTCATGACTTGAGCCTGCTGAACAAGCTTCACCAAGCCGATGCTCGACCAATAATCTGCTGGCGATGACGAAGTGGGAATTACCGCGACACTCGCTGCCAATAGCACGACGCCCGACACCTTCTCTGTGATGGATGGCGGGCAATCGACCACGATGATGTCGTAGTCAGAAACGAATTTCTTGATCTCACGATGGATCTGGCTGCCGGCTTCGGACAGGTTGACGACCGGGAATGGGATGCCAGTGTCGCCGTCCGATGATGCGCTGGCCCAGTGGATCAGGGTATTTTGACCATCTGCGTCGACGACGAGGACGCGTTTGCCTTTCTCATGAAACGCAGCGCCGAGGTGCATCGCGATCGTGCTCTTCCCGACCCCACCCTTTTGCTGAGTTACCGCGATGATTTCTGCTGCCAATCTTCACCTCCTCTTTTTAGACGCAAAAGGATTTTACCTGGATGAATTCGCAATTCAATCGTTTTTGATAAAACTAAATTGAATTAACCGTTCGGGATAGGTTTATGCGCATAAAGCGGCGCGAGGGCCTTGAGCGGGTAATCGTGGGACGGAGATTGGAACGCACGGAAGGCTGGCTGTGCTTGGTTAGGCCCGTGGTGCATAACGGGGTGACGATCGCAGTTGTCGCCGGATCTGACGACGCCAGGAGGAGTGTTGCCGGTGCCGATTTTCGTCGACGCGTCGGGCTCTCCCGCCTAGATGACGAGAGCGATGGCTCTGTCGAATATTGGCGTGCGCGGCGCGCGGTTGTGCGCGTGTTCGAAGAGCTGGCAGGAGAAGGCAGCGGCGATGAACCAGTTTGCCATTCCGTTTGGTGAGCGATTCACGCTCGCATGCGGCTAGAAATCTTTGACCCGCCTCGCACACAAAAATGCGGACAGGTTCGCGGCGGCAGATGCGGGCCACTCGCTTTATGCGCATAAAGTCTCCTGCGACCTCACTGTGCTCGCCACCTGCACGGAGCACGTGGCATAGCCATATGCGACCATCTTTCGGCGGCGAAGGCGTGTCGTTTAGAAGAAACGGCGGACCGCCGCCGATCGCTTTATGCGCATAAACCGAAAGTGGCACTGTCGAAGCGCTGTCGGACTGAAACGACGACACACACCAGACGATCATCGTCCACGCCCTCTCCGCGGGCATCCGAGTACGGGAAAATACAACTGCCCCTCCCACTTTCGCAGCTCAAAACGAGCCACGCATGCAGTGACTAGGTCCACGCCGTCGATCGGAATTTCGCCGGGCGGCCTGATGCCTCCTAACAGCCGCACCTTATGGCGCGATGCGCACCTCAATTACCAAACACAGTCGTCCACGTATCTCACGCTGGAACACGGAACATCACTCGGAACACGAAATTCCGCAAATAGTTTGTGGACGAATCACAAAAAAACCAATTCGCGAGATCGCCCACACAGCTTATCGACCCACCCACCGACCCACCTCTCGCCTGCGCGAACTGCCATCGCGACACCCCAATAGAATCCAGCCTCCGACAACCACCGCCCACCTTCTGCCGCGCCGAAACCAATCGACCCGCTAAAATCCATCAGAAGAAAGCGCCGCGCCACCAGAACACCAACCGCAACAAATCACCCGACCATGATCACCATCTACCACAACCCCCGTTGCTCAAAATCGCGCGCCGCGTGCGAGTTGCTCACCAGCACCTACAACGTCGCAAATGAACAAACGGAAATTGTCGAGTACCTGAAGCAGCCGCTCACCGTCGCGCAACTCAAGCAGTTGAACGCCGAGCTAGGCTGCCCGGTCCGCGAGATGATTCGAGACACGGAAGCCGAATACAAAGAACTCCAACTCTCCGACGCCGCGCTCACCGACGAGGAGTTATACGAAGCAATGGCTAAACATCCCATCCTGCTGCAACGACCTATCGTCGTGCGAAATGGTCGCGCGGTAATCGGCCGGCCGCCAGAAAACATCGCGGCGCTTTTCGCCTGACGGGTCACGAAAGCACATCGGCGGGAAAACGCATCACCGGACCTGCGGACTTGGCACACCAGCAAAGCGCGCCGTTCAAGCAGCGTGCCCTAGCCGCAGCTTCGTCCCTCCGTCACCAACGCAGCGTCCCTCCGTCACCAACGCGGCATCCTCCGTCACCATCTTCACGACCATCGCCGATTCGACATTCCGCAGCATGAAGCGCATCAGCGGCCCAAACCGATTTTGGACACAGCAGACAATCCAGCCGCGTCCAACAAAGCCAAAGCGCCCACACCACCACGGAAGGCCAGCACGCCGAGCGCCCCATCGCTAGCGGCACATAAAAAACGCACACAAAAAAATGCACCCAAACAATAGCGACCACAAACCCACCGACGCCAACGTTAATTTCTCAATTTGCCGTCCAAGCCGCTAAATTCATATAACCCAATTACCGCTTCGCCCGAAAAACCCGCAAAGGCCACCCCCACTCACCAATCCGCCGCGCTCCCTGCAACGAGCACTCGCGCCCCGCTACAATCCGTCATCCGCGGGCGGCCGTGGATGCGTCAATCGTTTAAAAGGGACACCGTGCATCTGACGACAACACTCGCGCCGTGGTCATCCCACGACACCCAACTCATTCTGTCGTGCGTGCTCGGGCTCGCACTGATCATCGTTTTCATCAGCGTGCTGAAGCTCGCGCCGTTCCTGTCGATTCTGGTCGGCACGTTTGCTGCGGGTTTTGCCGCGGGGCTGCCGCTCGAGGCGGTAGCCAGCGCGTTCAGCAAAGGCGCCGGCGCATTGCTCGGCGACGTCGGCATCATCATCGCGCTGGGGGCGATGCTCGGTGCGCTGATGGCCGAATCGGGCGCGGCCGATCGGCTCGTCTCGACCATCCTCAAACATTCGACGCCGCGCACACTGCCGTGGATGATGGCGCTCGTCGCGCTGATCATCGGGTTGCCGCTGTTCTTCGAAGTCGGCCTCGTCATGATGGTGCCGATCATCTTCGTCATGGCGCGCCGCTCGCAACAACCCATCTTACGTATCGCGATCCCCGCGTTGGCCGGCATGACCACGTTGCACGCTTTGCTGCCACCGCATCCGGGCCCGTTGATCGCCGTCAGTGCATTGCACGCCGATCTCGGCCTGACGCTCGGCCTTGGCCTGATCGTCGCGATTCCCGCTGTGATTCTCGCGGGTCCGCTCTACGGCATCTGGCTGTCGAAGCGGATGCATGTCGCCGAGCCCGAAGAAATGGGCAAGCTGTTCACCGCGCAGCAAGACACCGCCGAGCCGCCGGGTTTCGCCATCTCGCTGATCACGATTCTCCTGCCCGTCGTGCTGATGTTGGGCCGCACGGTCGCGAAGCTGCTGCTTCACCCCGAAACGTTCCTGTTCGACGCGCTGAATTTCCTCGGTGAACCGTTGATCGCGCTCGGCCTCACCGTGCTGTTCGCGGTTGTCGCATTAGGCTGGTCGCGTGGCATGGCGCGCGACCGCGTCGGTGGCATTCTGCGCAAGAGCCTGCCGCCCATCGCCGCGCTGCTGCTGACCATCGGTGCCGGCGGCGGACTGAAGCAGGCGCTCGTCGTGGCCGGCATCAGCACGACGATCGGCAAGATCGCGGTCGGTGCGCACATGCCGCTGATCCTGCTGGCGTGGCTTATCGCGGTGGCGCTGCGGCAGGCGACGGGTTCGGCAACGGTCGCCACCACGACGACCGCGGGGATCGTCGCCCCTGTCGTTGCCGGCCTCAGCGCGACGCACAATTCGCTGATGGCGCTCGCTATCGGCGCAGGTTCGGTGTTCTTCTGTCACGTGAACGACGCCGGCTTCTGGATGGTGCGCGAGTATTTTGGCTTGCAACTGAAGCAGACCGTGCTCGTCTGGTCGGTCTTGCAAACCATCGTCTCCGTGGTCGGCCTGGCGCTTACGCTGGTGCTGTGGGGTGTGCTGACGTGAGGTGGCAATAGGCTAGTCGCGGCCGGATTGGCAGGAATTGCGGCACGGCTGTCAATTCCTGCGTGAGAAGGCGACGTACACTGCGTGGCCAGGCGAGGTGCGGCGCACCTCGCTCCCCTGTCGACACGGAGCCGCCATGCTTGAACTGAGACCCTCCTGCGAAGGATGCGGCAAGTCACTGCCGCCACACGCGCCCGACGCGATGATCTGCACTTACGAATGCACGTTCTGCGAGGTCTGCGCGCTCAGCACGCTGCGTAACGTGTGTCCGAACTGCGGCGGTAATTTCCAGCATCGGCCGATACGCACGCGCGCGCAGCTCCAGAAGCATCCCGCGCGTATCGAACCGTTTCCCATCTCGATCGACGAGGCGGCGCACGCTAACTATTTCGATCGTTATCGGAACACACCGCCCACCGAGCGGTGAATCACGAACGCGCGTGCCGACATCGAGCTCACCGCTCATTCGGCGCGTCGCTACTGCACTACGCCGCGCGTCAATCGTCGCCGTTGGTGGCGCCCGGCGTAGCAATCCCGCTCATGGAACGTGCGGCCACACGCAGCAAACGAATCTGTTTGCGGTAGTTGCGGCAGCCGCTGCAGGTCGGCAGATGCAGCCGGATCGCGACCCATTCGCCGGTCGTTAAACGGCGGTCCAGCGCATCCGACAGCAAGCGCGTGATGTTTTTACACTTCCCCATTCGCATCCTCGCTGGATAGGCCTTTTTCGCTCAGGCAAGTGCGCAGGCGCAAGCGCGCGCGGTAAATCAGCACGCTGCAATGATTGGCGGTCATGTTCAGTTCGGTGCAAATCGCATCGGTTTCGAGATCGAGAAATTCGCGCATCATGAACACGCGCCCGATCTGTTCCGGCAGGTGTTCCAGACACATTTCGAACAGCGTCCAGAACTGCTGCCGACGCAGCGCGGTTTCCGGCGTCGGCCATGGACGCGGTTTGGTTTCACGCGACCAGTGGCCGTTGTCCTTGAACAACTCGCGATCGAGCAATGCTTCGCCATCGAGTTCGGATTCCAGCGCGGACAAATTGATTGTCCGTTGCCGGGCGCGCAGCGTGTCGATCAGCTTGTGTCGCAGGATGCCGAACACCCAGGTCTTGTGCTCCGACTGCGCCGCGAAGCGATCGGCTTGCGTCCACGCTGCGGCGAGTGCTTCCTGGACGGCATCTTCCGCGGCTGCGGCATCGCGTAACTGCAAACGCGCGAAGCGCACCAGGTCACGCCGCAATTGCGTCAGATAAACGGGATCGTCGAGCGCCGGCCCGCTTACTTGCGCCATGGCATGCTCCGTCGCCGTGCTCGCGGGTGTCGCGCGCTTTCTCTTGCGTCTTGGTGGTTCATAGAGGGGGATGTTTTGCGCAATGGGGAGAGTCGAGCGCCATTGTGCTCCAAGCCCCAACGCAGTCGAATCGGTATTGAACATATGTCCCGCCGACGCACGATAGATGAAGTTAGTCGAGCCACGGCAGGAAGTTATGACAGAAAAAACATTATTGCGAAAATTGAAATCAATTTCGTGAGCATGCGCTGTCGTCATTCGCCTACAGCCCACAAGCTGACCAGCACGACAGCAATTGATCCAGCACGCATGCTAATTCTAATTGTTTCATTTTGCGAAAAGATGTCTTCGCGACTTTGATGTTTTTAGGCGGACACTGAATCGCTATCCTCCCCTCCATCGATCGCCCTGATCGCGAACTAAACGCTGAAGAGGAGTAGCACCATGAAACGCATTCTGTCTGCCCTGATCGCTTCCGTCGCCCTGTTTGCGGCCGCTTCCGGCGCTGCGCACGCAGCCGCACCGGCGCAATGCAACGGCCCGGCATCGTATTGCAACGTGTTTTTCGGTAACTAAGCCGAACGGCGAACGGCTTGCCGCCAGACGTTTCATTTGTCCAGCGCCAGACTGTCCGCAGCAAAGTTTTGTCGAGGATTTTCGAAGCAAAGGGCGCCGCCAGCGGCGCCCTTTTTTCGTTTGAACGGCGGACGTAAGAAGAGCATCCGCCCGTGAAACCGGACGGTACTCTTTACGCGGCACTACGAAGCAACACTCGCGCCTGATGCGTAAATGCGTCCAATGCTCACTCTATCGACGTGTTACAGTGGGTCAACAGCTTGCAGTTCTCCTGCGCGCTCGCGCAGTCCCCGACGCAAACGCTTCGCATCACCGCGCCCTGCTCCGAACAGGGTCCCGTTCCTCCTACTCGGCTTTGCGGTGTCGTCAGGCGGCCTGGTTGAAAGCGGCCGCCGCTTGCGCGCATCGTCGATCAATTACCGTGTTTTCGTGAAGACGTCGTCTGCCAGTCGCTCGGTTTGCTGTTGCGATAGCGTTCCACGAAAGCCCTCACCGGAGACGACCGTCATGAACAATACGATTCGACACTATCGAGGACTCGAGATCTATCCGCTGGTTTATCCGCACCAGCCGAGGGATCGCGACGGCGCCCGCCACTACGACGCCGCCGTGCGAATCTGCCGACGCGGCAGCGACCATGTCGTGACCGGCAGCCGCCTGTTTCAGGTACCGAGCGCTTCCCCGTTCGACGCTGCCGGCGCCGCGCGGATTGCGTCGACGAGCTACGCCGAACGGGTGATCGACGGCATGATTGCCGATCAGTCGGTCGCTGGGCTTTAAAGCGCGCACCGATGGCAAGTCACCTTTCCAAACGCTCGCAAGGAGCGCAGGTTCCGGCGCTAGTCGGCCGCGAGAATTATCAGGTGTCGGCGTCTTCACGGCGGACGTCGAGCGGCACCGTGCCGACGCTAAAAGTGATCCGCTTGAGCGACGATCGGGTGATCTATCCGTTCCAGGGTCATGCGGACATGCCCTTCTTCGACGAAGCCGACGACGCGCAGTCCTACGCCGAGCGGTACGGTTGGCAATTGGTGGATGGCGACATCGCCGTGCCCGAGTAAGCCGTTGATTACGCAGATGCGAAGTCGGCGCGCTCGTACTGTGGTGGCGCCGGACGGGTAATCCGCGCGCCTTTTTATCAAGCGCGTGTTTCGGGCTGCGAGTTCAAACCGTCGTCGATTGCCATCTCCCCCACAGCGACATCGTCCCGCAGAATTTTCCGATACCGGTCATTTGTACTCGCGCCAGCGTGCCTTTCTGCCGTCCATCCATTGGAAGCCTACGATTTGCCTCAAATCGTCCTAGCCCGAAAGCGTGCTTGATTGACAAGGCAAAAGTACCAGTTATCCACAAGGTTATTCAGTGATTCTGTGGATAACTTTTTGCGACCGATAAAGTTATCCACCGGTCGCGGCGCCTCGCCGTCGCTCCCGCGACAGGCGGTCAGTCAGTGGCGCTCAGCGACGGTCCTCATCGCCCGCGCCGTGGCTCCCCGCGCGGCTTTTGCCTATGATGAACATGCGTTACCTGCTTGCGCGTTCCGCGCATCCCACTCGAGGACACGAACCATGGCTTATCACATTGCAGTCGTCGTCGGCAGCTTGCGTCGCGAGTCGTTTAACCGTCATCTGGCGCAAGCCGTGATTTCGCTTGCCCCATCCGACTTCACGTTCGAGTTCATCGACATCGGCTCGCTGCCGCTCTACAGCCAGGATTACGATGCCGATTATCCCGAAGCCGGCAAGCAATTGAAGCAGCGTATCGAGGCGGCCGACGGCCTGTTGTTCGTCACCCCGGAATACAACCGTTCGATCCCGGGCGTCCTGAAGAACGCACTCGACTGGGGTTCGCGCCCGTGGGGCACGAACTCGTGGGGGAACAAACCCGGTGCGGTGATCGGCACGTCGGTCGGCGCGACGGGCACGGCGCTGGCCCAGCAGCATCTGCGTAATGTGCTGACCTATCTCGACGTCGCCACGCTGGGGCAGCCCGAGGTTTTTATCAAACACGACCTGTCGCTGATCAACGAAAAAGGCGAGATCGTCAGCGATGGCACGCGCAAATTTCTGCAGACCTTCGTCGACCGCTACGTTGCATGGGTTAAACGCCAGACGGCGTAACGGCCTCCGTTCTTCGTGCTGGCGCGCGACCGGATCGCCGGCGCATCACAAGCCTGCCATGCACGCGCGCGGTACCCGGCGGCCGCCATCGGTTCACGGGCGAGCCGCCGTCGCACGCTACACGTGGTGATGTCCCGTCACCCGTTCCCAGCCATGACGCACGGCGAGCTTGAATCGCTCCCAGCCGCTATCCGGCGCCGTCGTTTCCCACTGACGCCGTACTTCCGGCTCCGCGTCGTCCCACCGCATATCGCGAAAGCGCGCGTCCTGGCCGATTTCCGCGCCGTAGCGATAGGCCGGGACATAGTCCTCATAGCGCGAATTTTCCTCCGCGTATTGTTCGTCGTAATGCGAGCGAAAATCTTCCTCGTACTCGAGGTATTCGTTCGGAATCTGGCCGCTCAAACCCGAGGTCGGATGCGCACTGTCGGGGACCGGCTCCGACGGCTGCATCACCGCGCCGGATCCGCCGATCGAGCCGGCTGCGATCGCGCTACGCCCCGCATCGCCAACCAGCGGATCGGTCACCGGTTCATTGACCGGATCGAGCACGGGTCGCTCGGTGATCGGTGGCGGCACGAACGGCTCGGCGTCGATGTTGCCCGGCGGCATGGTGTAAAGCGGATCGGCCATCGGCATGCCCGGGTCCGGGGTGACGACGCCAGGTGCCGGCACGCCAGCGCCCGTTGTTGCCGAAGGCGCCACGCTAGACGAATGCGGGGTCCCCGACCTTATGGTGCCAATGCCGAGTTCGTCGAGCACCGAATGTTCGCGACCCGGGGCCGCATCCACATTCCCGTCCGGGACCCGTTCGCCGATATCGAGCGCGCCAAGGCGCGTCAACGTCTCGCGCGCCAGATCGGCATGCGCTTCACTCGCAGCGTTCACGCATACCAGCACGGCGCCGCGCCGCACGGCCTCGGCATAACGCGCCGTATCCGGCGCGCGTGAACCGGTGGCGAACAGGCTCGACAAAAAGCGCTCGATATTCGCCAGCACGCCCGAGCCGGCTACTTCGTCGGTTGCCGAGCCGACGGACGGTTCAGGCGAGGCCTGCAATTCGATCGTTTCGCGGGCGAAGCCGGTTTGAACGAGTGTGTCCCGGGCGCTTTCCGCTTGGGAATAAGTGTCGAATAAACCAATCACGGTATGTCGCATGGCTGTCTCCCGGCGTATTGAAGGGACCGACGGGCGACGCGGTACGCGTGGCCCTCTATCCCTTGCATGTCGCAACGATCGTGCCGGAGCCGGCGCGGTGGCTCGCGCGCCGTTACGCCAATCCAGCAGCCGGTCAGCGCCGAAGAAGCGGTGATGCCGGCATGCGCGGGACCAGTGGAAAGCGGGGCGGCGCTTTTACAACGCCGGTAAATGGCGCGGATGTCGCCTACCTTGAGTCACACCGCAAACCCGCCATTGCCCGCTTCAATCCGCCGGCTGCACTGCCGGCCCCGTCCCCGTCTGCGACAAATCGTGCTGAATCGCTCGCAGCAGTTGTTCCAGCAAGCCGATATCGAAGGGTTTGGAAAGCACCCGCACGTCCACGTGCCGAGCGCGGTCGAGCTCTTCCGCGTAGCCCGTGACCAGAATCACCGGTAATTGCGTGTCGAACGCCAGCACCGCCTCGGCCAGATCGATACCGTTCATTTTCCCCGGCATGTGGATGTCCGAGAGCACCAGATCGAACGGCAACGGTTCACCCGTGCGGGCGCGCCGCGCATGCGCGTCGTCGAACAGGCGCAGTGCAGTATCGGCATTAAATACGCAGGTGATCTGGTGGCCCATCATCTGCAGCAGCGCCTCCGTGCCGGCTGCGACTTCCTCGTTGTCTTCGACCAGCAGAATGCGCAGCCCCTGCGCCGCGCCGCTCTCGTCGGCGCTCGTCTCAGCGAGGGTGTCGGCGGCGGGTTCGTCGGTTGCGCGCGGCAGATACAGGCGCACCGACGTGCCCGCGCCGACCGCGCTGTCGATTGCGGCCAGCCCGCCCGAGCGTTCGCAGAACGCAAACACCTGCGGCAGCCCGAGGCCCGTGCCCATGCCCTGCGACTTGGTCGTGTAGAGCGGCTCGAAGGCCCGCGCGAGCACGTCGGGCGCCATGCCGACGCCGGTATCCTCGAGCGACAGCTGCACGAACTCGCCGCTCAGCGGAAAGCCATCGTCGCGGCGAAAATGGATATTCGCGGCCCGTACGGTGAATCGGCCGCCGTTCGGCATCGCATCGCGCGCGTTGATGGCGACGTTGATCAGCGCGAGTTCGAGTTCGGCGACGTCGACGTGCATCGGCCACACTTCCACGCCAATATCGATCACCAGCGACACCTTCGCGCCGAGCGACGCGCGCAGCAATTCGCGGCAGGCCGGCAGCCAGCGCTCCAGCGACAGCGTCTCGTTGCGCAACGGCTGTTTGCGCGCCACCCCGAGCAATTGCCGCGTCAGCGACTGGCCGCTCTTGAGCGCGCGTTCCATGGCCGACAGTTCGCGATCGAGGCCGGGCGTGCCGCGCCGTCGCGCGATCTGCACGTTGGACGAGAGAATCATCAGCAGGTTGTTGAAATCATGCGCGACGCTGCCGACCAGCGTGCCGAGCGCTTCCATCTTGCGCGACTGGCGGTACGCGGATTCGATCGAGCGGCGCATCGACGCTTCGGCCTGCCAGCGCTCCCACGCTTCCTCTTCGGCGCCGAGCCGGCGCAGCGACAGCCAGATCACGCACCACAACGCGATGGACGGCGTAAAGATCGACAGAATCAGCACGCTCAGGTGCCGATACCACGCGGCCCAGATCGCCGAGGTGCGATAGCCGCACGCCACATACACCGGATACGAGCCGACCCGCCGGAACGCGACGATCATGTCGTCGCCGTCGAGGTCGGACCGCATGGTCACGACGCCCGCCCGCCGTCCCTGCGCCAACGCTTCGGCGAACGGCGAATGCGGGGCCACCGCGGCCGGCTCGCGCGGGTTCCGTGGGTTGCGGGGATAGCGCGCGAGAATCGCGCCGTCCGTGCGCACCAGACTCATCGTGATCGGCGTGATGTCGTTGCCGCCGAGCAGTTCGCGGTAAAACGCGTCGAAATAGCTGGGCCGCAAGGCCACCGAGACCACGCCGGCAAACCCGCCGTCCGCATCGCGCCGCGCCACGCCGGTGTTGAAAACCTGTTCGCCGGCGACATGCCCCGTCATGACTTTCGACACGTGCTCCAGATCCTTGCCGCCGCGAATGCCGACGAAATCGTCGCGCTCGCCGATCGACATGACCGGCGCCGGATAAAAACGGCTGGTGGCCAGCAGACTGCCGTCGTGTCCAAAGATCGAGACTGCGGCCACTTGCGGATAGCCGCCGCCCATTGTGCGTAACTTCTCGTGAATCGCGGCTTCACGGGCGCGAATGCCGTCGTCGTCGAGACCTTCGGTCAGATCGACGACCCGCGCGTCGAGCGTCTCGTTCATGTCGAACACTTTGAGCGCGTGTTCGTCGGCCACCCGCACGGTGCGCAGCGTCAGGTCGGTGGCGTCGGCGACCCGCGAGCGCCAATCGCTCAACGCCATGATCGCGACATAGACGCACGGCAGCGCGATCGCGGCGATCAGCAGCGCAATCAGCGTCATGCGCCGTACATGGAAGTTCTGTTCCGGCACGGCGGGGAACATCGTCTCGTCCTGCTGGCTGGCAGCGAGGCGGTGCTCGGGTGGCGGGTCGAACCGGTCGGGTGTCATGGTGTTAAAGCCAGCTTCGTGCGGAGCAGAAAAGGTGCGTTGAAGGCGTCATACGAGAAGCATAGACACACGGCCACGGTAGAAGTTACCTTGGCGAATCGTCGCGCGGCGTGCATCGCGCTATTCGTCTGCTTTTTGAAACAGCGACGAATCGGCAAGCGCAAACGTACACAAAAGCATAAATATCAAAGATGACTTCCCATATCTATCAAAATATTTTCAAAAATAGTACTTATGGGAAAAATCTCTTTAATGAACGCGGAATTGGCGAGTTGCCTTTCCATTGATTTACTTCGAAAATCGATGCCACGATAAAAAATGCGTCCGCCATGTTCGGAGGCATCTGCCGCGAGGGCTGCCAGACCGTGCGTACCACGCATGCCGAAGGCGTTCGCGGAAACACGCGCGCGGCAAGGGACCAGCCCGATCCACGAGGCCGCGCAGATTCATCTACGGGGTAGGCTTCGAACATGCCGGTCATAGCCGTCGTTCACCGTGCGAGCACGCATTCATGCCCGCCCACGGGTTCCGCCACACGCACCGCGCCGCGCGTGCTCCCCGCTCGCACGCACTCTGCATTCCCCTACGCTTCAGCGCACTTTGCCGCTGGTCGACAGACCGCCTGCTAAAGAACTCGCCTGTAAACGCCGTTAACGCGCCAGAGCTAATTTCGCTTTCCGACCCGCCCATGCCTTTGCCTATTGTGATCGCCGACGATTCGCTGCTTGCCCGCAAGGTGCTCACCAAGGCATTGCCGCCGGACTGGGATGTCGATGTGTCCTACGCCACGAACGGGCGCGAAGCGCTCGGTCTGTATCGCGAAGGCAAAGCGTCGGTAATGTTCCTCGATCTGACGATGCCGGACATGACCGGCTATCAGGTGCTCGAAGCTTTGCAGCATGAGGATCTCAACACCTTCGTGATCGTCGTCTCCGCCGATGTCCAGCCGATGGCCCAGTCGCGCGTGCGCGCGCTCGGCGCCGCCGCATTCATCGCCAAGCCCGTGACGCCCGAGGCGGTACTTCCCATCCTCAAGGAGTACGGGTTGTATGTCTGAGCCAGTCCTCACCGAAGATCAGCGCGACGCGCTGCAAGAAGTCGCCAACCTGGCGATGGGCCAAGCCGCGACGCGTCTGGCGCGGCTGCTCGATGCGTTCATCGAATTGTCGGTGCCGCGCGTGAGGGTCGTGGCGGTGAGCGAGGCGGCGCAGGCGCTGCGCGAGATGACCGGCATCGAAGATACGGTTAGCGCGGTGCGGCAGGGCTTTCGTTCCGACATCAAGGGCGAAGCGCTGGTGATTTGCCGCAGCGATAGCGTCGATCAACTCTGTTCGCTCGTCAGCGATCCGTACTCGCGTTCGGCCTACGAGGCGGTCAGCCAGCGCGAGCTGGTGTTCGACGTCGCCAATGTGCTGACGGGCGCGTGCGTATCGTGCATTCTCGACCAGCTCGGCCGCACGCCGGTGTTTTCGGCGCCCGGTCTGCTCGGCGAAGCCATGACCCTCGACGAAGTGTTCCAGCCGGGCGTGCTGCAATGGGGTGTCGCCCTGCTGGTCGAAGTCAATTTCGCGCTGGAAGACCAGAGCTTCCGCGCCCATCTGGTGATGCTGATGGCGGAAGACTCGATCCGTCACATGAACGAAGCGCTCGACGAGCTGCTGTCCAGTCTATGAATGTGCCCGTGGAGTCGTTGAGCGATCTGGTTGTCGAACGTGTCGGTTTCGGCATCTTCGTGCTCGATCGCGATATGAACGTCCTCATGTGGAACCGCTTCATGCAGGACCACAGCGGCATAACGGCCGAACAGGCAGTCGGCCAGTCGCTGTACACGTATTTCCCCGAACTGCCGCGCGTGTGGCTGTCGCGCAAGATCGAAAGCGTCTTTCAGCTCGGCAGTTTCGCGTTCAGTTCGTGGGAGCAGCGCCCGTATCTGTTCAAGTTCGATCACGACCGGCCGATCACCGGCGGCGTCGATTTCATGCAGCAGGACTGCACCTTTATGCCGCTGACGCGCGATCGCGAAGTGGTGGCCGTGTGTGTGACCATCTCGGACGTCACGCACGTCAGCATCGTGCAACGCGAACGCGAAGAGGCGGTCGCCAAGCTGCAGGAATACGCGGACCGCGACGGTCTGACGGGAATCGCCAACCGCCGTTATTTCGAAGCGCGTCTGCGCGACGAATTCACGCGCTGGCAGCGCTACGGCGGCGACATGTCGGTGCTCCTGTTCGATCTCGATCACTTCAAGAAAATCAACGACCAGTTCGGCCACGGCGTGGGCGACACGGTGCTGCGCGTCATGGCGCAGCGCGTGGCCGGCGTGGTGCGCGCGCAGGATACCTTCGGGCGTTTCGGCGGCGAGGAGTTCGCGTTGCTGCTGCCTTGCACGCCGCTCGAAGACGCCATGCGCGTCGCGGAAAAGATCCGCTGCACGATCGCCGACACGCCGGTCGAAGTGCAAGGCGTGAGCGTGCCGGTGACGGCGAGCGTCGGCGGCGCGGCGGCGCGTACGGGCGTGCCCGCGTACGACGTGCTGATCAATGAAGCCGACGCTGCGCTGTATAGCGCGAAACGGCAGGGACGCAACCGCTCGATCGCGTTTGTCTGAGGTCTGAGCGGTACGGCGCGGTTTCGGCCGGCCCGGCTTATCGCGTGGAAGCGCGCGCGGCGCACTACGCGGCATGAACGGCTCGTGAACGGCTGTCCTACCGGCCCCGCTTCCGGCCCCTTATTCACCCGCGAAACTGCGGCATCTCACAAACGTTGATATACTTTTCGCCGTTTCCGGCCTCCCTGCCGGATGTTTCGCGCGTGTCCGCGCGCGCGGGCCGCTCGCCCTGCGGGTGAGCATCAAACTTCTTGAACGCCTTTCAGCGGGCGCCTCCAGCGGAGATCGTCTTGGCTGTTTCCAATCTTGTCGTGGACGAACCAGAAATCGACGCCGCTGCCGCCACGTCCGGCAGCTCGTTTTATCTCGCCATGCGCATCCTGCCGGCTGCGCAGCGCGATGCGATGTATCAGGTCTACGCTTTTTGCCGCGCTGTCGACGATATCGCCGACAGCGACATGCCGCGCGTTGAACGCGCCGCCGCGCTCGAGCGCTGGCGGGCGGATATCGACGCGTGCTATGCCGGCGCGCCGCGCGCTTCGCTGCGCGCGCTGACGCGGCACATTCATACGTTTCATCTGCAACGCGAAGATTTTCACGCGATGATCGACGGCATGGCGATGGACGCCGCCGCCGACATTTGCGCGCCCGACGAAGCCACGCTCGACCTCTACTGCGACCGGGTCGCCAGTGCGGCAGGCCGGCTATCGGTGAGGATATTCGGGATGCAGGACGAACCCGGCCGTTTGCTCGCGCACCATCTGGGCCGCGCGCTGCAATTGACCAACATCCTGCGCGATATCGACGAAGACGCCGGCATCAATCGCTGCTACCTGCCGCACGAATTGCTGGCGCGCGAAGGCATCGCGGTAACGAGCCCGACGCAGATCGCCGACGATCCCTCGCTGCCGCGTGTCTGCGCCACGCTCGCCGAGCGCGCCAAGGAGCACTTTGCTGCGTCCGACGCGATCATGGACCGCGAATCGCGGGTGCACGTGAAGGCGCCGCGCATCATGTCGGGCGTCTATCGCCTGCTGCTCGACCGCACGCTGGACCGCGGCTTCGACATTCCGCGCACGAAGGTCAGCAAGCCGAAGCTGCGCATGCTGTGGATCGTCGCGCGTTACGCGCTCTTCTGAGTTGATGCCGAAGCTCGTCCACGTGGTCGGCGCGGGCCTTGCCGGCCTGGCCGCCGCGGTGCAACTGCAGCGGCGCGGCGCGCAAGTCGTGCTGCACGAGGCAGCGAGCTACGCAGGAGGACGTTGCCGTTCGTATTACGACGCGAAGCTGGGCGCAACGCTCGACAGCGGCAATCACATCGTGTTGGCAGGCCATGCCGCGACGCTGAACTACATGCGGGCGATCGGCGCCGCCGACCAACTGGACGGTCCGGCGCAGCCCGACTATCCGTTCGTCGATCTGGCCACGCGGGCGCGCTGGACCGTGCGCATGTCACCAGGCCATTTGCCCTGGTGGATCTTCGACTCGAACGCGCGCGTGCCGAACACCGGGCCGGGCGATTATCTGTCGCTCGTGCCGTTGCTGTTCGCCAGGCCCGGACGCAGCGTCGCGCAAACCATGCGCGCCAATGGTCCGTTGTGGGACCGCCTGCTGCGGCCGCTGTTTCATGCGCTGCTGCAGGTCGAGCCGCGTGAGGCATCGGCGGAATTGACGGCTGCCATGGTGCGGGAGACTTTGCTCGCCGGCGGCCTCGCATGGCGTCCGCTGATGGCGCGCAATGGCCTCGGTAGCGCTTTCGTCGACCCGGCGCTGCGACTGCTGCAGCATGGCGGCGCGACCATCCGGCTGGATTCGGGTCTGACGGCAATCGGTTTCGCCGCCGACCAGCCCCGCGTGCAGACGCTGACTTTCGCGCAGGAACAGATTGCCGTCGAGGCCAATCAGGCCGTGATTCTCGCTGTGCCGCCGGAGATCGCGCAGACGCTGGTGCCCGGCATGCGCGCGCCGACGCGCTTCGCAGCCGCCGCGAGCGTCCATTTCGCGGTCGAGCCGCCGTTCGGCTTGCCGCCGCTCACCGGACTGCTCAACGCAACGGGCGAATGGCTGTTCGCATCCGACGGACGCCTCTGCGTGACCGTCGGCCACCCTGAAGCCCTGCTCGACACGCCGCACGAAGCGCTCGCGGCGACCGTGTGGGCCGAAGTCGCCCAGGCAGCCGGTCTGCCCGCCACGCCGATGCCGGCCTGGCAGGTCGTGATGAACCCACGCGCGAGCTTCGCTGCGCTGCCGGACCAGGAAACGCTGCGTCCCGGCACGCGCACTCGCTGGAACAACCTGATGCTCGCGGGCGACTGGACGGCCACCGGCCTGCCCGCGACGATTGAAGGCGCGATCCGCTCCGGCCAGAAGGCCGCGGATACGTTGCTGAATGAACCGATGGAACGCCGATGAACGACTTATCTCAAGCTCAGCCGCTGGACGCCGTCCTGCCCGAAATCGCCGGCACCGACGCCGCCGCGGTCGCGACGCCGGTCGCGCAAGCGCCCGACGCCTCGCTCGACGCCTCGCTCGACGCCGCGATTACGCGCGCGACCGACGCGATCCTCGCCGCGCAGAAACCGGACGGCCACTGGGTCTACGAACTCGAAGCCGACGCGACGATTCCCGCCGAATACGTGTTGCTGGTCCACTACCTCGGCGAAACGCCGAACCTGGAACTGGAGCAGAAGATCGGCCGTTATCTGCGCCGCATCCAGATGGCGGAGGGCGGCTGGCCGTTGTTCACCGACGGCGCGCTCGACATCAGCGCGAGCGTGAAGGCCTACTTCGCGCTCAAGATGATCGGCGACCCGGTCGACGCCGAGCACATGGTCCGCGCCCGTGAGGCGATTCTGGCCCATGGCGGCGCGGAAACGGTCAATGTCTTCACGCGAATTCTGCTCGCGCTGTTCGGCGTGGTGTCGTGGCGCGCGGTGCCGATGATGCCGGTTGAAATCACGCTTTTGCCGGCATGGTTCCCGTTCCATCTGTCGAAGGTGTCGTACTGGGCGCGGACCGTGATCGTGCCGCTGCTGGTGCTCAACGCGAAGCGGCCGGTGGCGCGCAATCCGCGGCGCGTGCGGATCGACGAGCTGTTCCGCGGCGCGCCGGTCAACGTCGGCCCGCGCGATCGGGCGCCGCACCAGCACCTCGGCTGGTTCCGCTTTTTCAGCGGTGTGGACGTACTGCTGCGCGCGGTCGACGGTTTGTTTCCGAAAGCGACGCGCGAACGTGCGGTGCGCGCGGCCGTGGCGTTCGTCGACGAACGGCTGAACGGGGAAGACGGCCTCGGCGCGATTTTCCCGGCCATGGCCAATTCGGTGATGATGTACGACGTGCTCGGCTATCCGGCGGATCATCCGAATCGCGCGATCGCGCGCCGGTCGATCGAGAAGCTGCTCGTCATCAAGGATGACGAAGCGTATTGCCAACCGTGTCTGTCGCCGGTGTGGGACACCTCGCTGGTGGCGCACGCGCTGCTCGAAACCGGCGAGGCGCATGCCGAACAGGCCGCTGAACGCGGGCTCGCATGGCTGCGGCCGCTGCAGATTCTCGACGTGCGCGGCGACTGGATTTCGCGGCGGCCGAACGTGCGTCCTGGCGGCTGGGCGTTCCAGTACAACAACGCGCACTATCCGGACGTCGACGATACGGCGGTGGTCGCGATGGCAATGCAGCGCTCGGCCGCGCTCACGCAATCCGACGTGGATCGCGAAGCGATTGCGCGCGCGCGCGAATGGGTGGTCGGCATGCAGAGCAGCGACGGCGGCTGGGGCGCGTTCGAGCCGGAAAACACCCAGTACTACCTGAACAACATTCCGTTCTCCGATCACGGCGCCTTGCTCGATCCGCCGACCGCGGACGTGTCGGGTCGCTGTTTGTCGATGCTCGCGCAACTCGGCGAATTGCCGAAGGACAGCGAGCCGGCACAACGCGCATTCGACTACATGCTGAAGGAGCAGGAATCGGACGGTAGCTGGTACGGCCGCTGGGGCCTGAATTACATCTATGGCACGTGGACCGCGCTGTGTTCGCTGAACGCAGCCGGCTTCCCACACGACGACCCGCGCATGAGGCGCGCCGCGCAGTGGCTCCTGTCGATCCAGAACGAGGACGGCGGCTGGGGCGAAGGCGGCGAGAGTTACAAGCTCGACTATCGCGGTTACGAACGCGCGCCGAGCACCGCTTCGCAAACCGCGTGGGCGCTGCTGGGGCTGATGGCCGTCGGCGAGGTCAATCACGAAGCGGTGGCGCGCGGCGTCGCGTATTTGCAGCGCGAACAGCGCGAGCACGGCTTGTGGGACGAAACGCGCTTCAGCGCAACCGGTTTCCCGCGCGTGTTTTATCTGCGCTACCACGGCTATCGCAAGTTCTTCCCGCTGTGGGCGCTGGCGCGTTTCCGTCATTTGAAGCGCAACGGACTCACGCGCGTCGCGGTCGGGATGTAACGGATGCCGCTTTCGACAACGCCGTCCGGCGCGGCTGGCCACGCCGGCTTGCCGGTGATCGTGGTGACGGGCATGGCGTTCGAGGCGCGCATCGCGCGCGGCGAGGGCGTCGAGGTGGTCTACGCGGCGCGCGCCGATCTGCTGGAGCGCGCGTTGAGCGCGGCGGTGGCGCGCGGTTGCGCGGGTATCGTGAGTTTTGGCACTGCGGGCGGATTGGCGCCGGATCTGGAACCGGGTTCGATCATCGTCGCGGATGCCGTGGAGGGCCCGTTAGGGCGTCTCCAGACCGATCGGGCGTGGGCTGACAGGCTGGCGGCCGCGCTGACGGCTGGACCGCTCAAGGCGCGTCTGAAACGCGGTCTCGTGGCTGCCGTGACTGCTCCGCTGGTGAGCGCGGACGACAAGAGCGTGCTGCACCGCTCGACCGGCGCGTTGGCGGTAGATATGGAGTCGCACATTGCCGGTGCGACGGCTGCCGCACAGGGCGTGCCGTTCGCGGTGTGCCGCGCGATCGTCGATCCAGCCTGGCGGACACTGCCGTCGGCCGCGACCGCGGGTCTGCGCGACGATGGCAGCACGGCGCTCGGGCCGATTCTGCGGGAATTGCTGCGCCAGCCGTCGCAGCTTGGCGCACTGATCCAGGTGGCGGTGGATGCGCGGGCGGCGCGAGGTTCGCTGGTTCAAGCGCGGCGCGCGATGACCGAGGCGGGTGCTTTGCGGATGGTCGCGGCGGTGTGAGCAGGCGGTTTCGCCCGCTGGGCTTGGCGTCGATTGATTTTCCCTAAGAATTCAGTAGATATTGAATAACTAGGGAAAACCCTTATATTTGGTACAATGTCAGTGTTAACCCTAGGTTGAGGCGGCGAGCCTCCACCTGGCGCCTCGAACACGGAGTACCAAATGAATTTCCATACCAGAAAGTGGGTCAAGCCCGAAGATCTCAACCCTAACGGCACGCTGTTCGGCGGGAGCCTGCTGCGCTGGATCGACGAAGAAGCCGCGATCTACGCAATCTGCCAACTGGACAACCAGCGGGTGGTGACCAAGTTCATGTCTGAAATCAATTTCGTCAGCTCTGCGCGGCAAGGCGACATTATCGAACTCGGCATGACCGCCACGCACTTTGGCCGCACCTCGCTGACGCTGCGCTGTGAAGTGCGCAACAAAATCACACGCAAGAGCATCCTGACCGTCGAAAAGATGGTGTTCGTCAATCTGGACGAAAACGGCGAACCGGCACCCCACGGACGTACGCAGATCCGTTATGCGGAAGAGGCGTTTGCGAGGTATCGCGAAGGGTCGCGGCCGGTGGCGGTACCGCAAGGGGTGGCAGCCGCTGAAGAAGAAATGGCTGGGGCGAGAGCCGAGGTGGATAGCCTGCATTGAGGCTGGATGCGCAACCGGTGGCGCTTTGCTGGCCGGCCGCGCGGCGTTGCATTCGGAAGGCGTCACGCCCGTTTTACCGTTTCAGCTTGGCCCCGCTTTGCGCGGGGCTCTTTCTTTGTCCGCCTTCTACGGCGCTCAGCGCAGCACGCCAGCGTTTAGCGCTTTCTTTGTGCTGTTCTTTGGGCGTAGACATAGGCGGTAATGATCAGTACGGTAATTCCGTCAATGATTCCGAGTGTGGGTAGGGGATTTGTCCACTTGTCCATATTGGTCGTCCGTGAGTAAAACGGAGGACCGCCGCCATACGCTTCTTGCAGATTAAGTACGTTGAACGCGATGACTAGCGACAGCAGGAGTAGCAAAAGGCCACCCAGAATAATATTAAAAATTTTATTGCGAACCATATTAATACCTGACGTTCAGCGGTATATAACAATCTGGAGATGACGAGGTAGCTGCCTTTAGGTCACGCAACAAATCTTCCATTCGGCCATGCAGATTAATGCAGCCAGCGCTGCCCGCATGGGTGCCACCGTGGATAAAAAAGCCTTCGCGATTATACGTTTGGGTGCCGGGAAAAACGTGAATAGTGATCCGATGATTTCCCCATGCTGCTCGAGGCGCAAGGCTGTACCAACGATTTGTCCACATTTGCGACGGCTGAATCCAGTACTGACCTTGCGGGATGGGACCTGCATTGATTTCACGTTGCCGACCGACAGAGTAGTCGAACGCACCGTTATATTTGGGACTCCCAGAAACGACTGCATAAGCTCGCCCATTGAGACCAATCATGGATAGAAAGCGGCCATCAAACCTGAGCGATATCTGCGATCGCGCGCAGTTCGGAACGGTCGGTATTCCGCGTTCGGCCGCATATCTGTTCGGCATTTTTGCATGGAAATGATGGCGGTGAAGAATTCATCTTAACTGGTAAATGTAGTGTCGTTATGCAAATGCGGTATCCCGATAACAATATGGGTGGTTTGGTGAAAAAAGATAGCCAGTACGGCGCGAGGGATCACTTTGAATTTCCAGAAAACAATAAAAAACGGCTTCCTTATAAGTGAAGGAAGCCGTTTTACAATCCGCCAAAGTGAACTACGACGATCTCTTGTTCCCTACTGCGTGCTGGGCACCGCCGCCGGCTGCTTACCCACTTCCGGCACAGGTTGCGGCGTCGGCGCTACCGCGCCCGAAGCCGCCGCCGGCGCTGCCGGCATAGCGCCCGCCGCACCGCTAGCCGGCGCATCGCCCGGGTCGGCGTAGTTCGGTACGCCCGCAGGCACGCCCGTAGCCGCTCCAGACGCCGCATTCGGCGCTTCGGCGGCATCGCCCGGGTCCGCATAGTTCGGCAATCCGCCCGCCGTGCCCTTCGGCGCGGCCGAGGCGCCCGAATCGCCCTGATCGTCGTAGTTCGGCAACGGCGCCGCGTTGTCGCTCGTCCCGCGCAAACGCGCCTTGCGCTGCTGCGTATACGCGTCCCGCACGAACGAGTATTTATCCAGCGCCGCCTGCTGCAGCAAATCGGTCGCGCCCAGCAAGTCGGACCGCACGCTCACGAACTGCAGGATGTACAGCGGATTGCGCAGGGCCGGCTCCATGTAGTTCAACGGGTTGAACTTCACGTCGACCACCAGCCCCATGCTGTCTCGTACCGTGCTCGGACCGAACAGCGGCAGAACCAGATACGGACCCGACGGCACACCCCAGTGGCCCAACGTCAGCCCGAAATCCTGATGATGTTTCGGCAGCCCGGCCGGCGTTGCCCAGTCCAGCAGGCCGCCCAAACCGAAGGTCGAGTTGAACGCGAAACGCACGAGGTCTTCGGTCGCATCCGTGATCTTCAATTGCAACAACGCGTTCGCGGCGTTGCTCAGGTCGCCCAGGTTCGAGAAGAAGTTGCTGACGGCGGTACGCAACGGCTGCGGCGTCACTTTCTGATAGCCCTGCGCGACGGGCCGCGCAACGTAGGTGTCCAGTCCGTCGTTGAATTTGAACACCACGCGGTTGACCGGTTCGAATGGGTCGCCGGGCTTGCGGTCGGGACCGGTGGCGCAGCCAGAGATCAGACCGGTAGCGGCCAGCGCCAACACGGTGTTACGCAGCTTCATGCTTAGATTCCTTTGTGCTTCGAGCGACGTGGACGCGGCTTGCCCATCAACACAGGTTGGAACACCACCGCGCCGATCAGCGTACAGAACAACGAGAGCGCCAGCAGACGTCCCATGCTGGACGTCCCCGGATGATGCGACAACCAGAGACTGCCGAACGCCGTCGCCGTAGTCGCTGCGCTGAACAGCACGGCGTGCGTCAGGCTCGACTGCAACAGGCCGGTCTGGCCGTTACGCCATGCCATCACGAAGTAAATCTTGAATGCTACGCCGACGCCGAGCATGAGCGGCAGCGCGATGATATTCGCGAAGTTCAGCGGCATGCCGAACACCACGCACAACTCCAGCGTGACGAGCGCCGAGACCAGCAGCGGCACCAGCGTGCGCAGCATGTCGCCGACGCGCCGCAGCGCGATCCACAGCAGGATCGCGATGGACAGCAGCGCCCAGCAGGCGGCCTGCAGGAACGCTTTGATGATCGTGTCGGCCGAATGCAGGATCGAAATTGGCCCGCCGATCGCGTCCGGCTCCGCCTTCTTCACCGCATGGACGAAGCTCGCGAGCACGGTGTCGTCGTTCGGATCGGCGCCTGGTTTGATTTTCGGTGCGATGTCGACGAGCGCGCGGCCGTCTTTCGAGACCCAGCCGCTGGAGATTTCCTTCGGCAGATTCTCGCGGGTGATGGGAGTCGGCTGCAAAAGATCCGCCAACTGCTTCAGCGCGATGCGCAACGGCTCGGACAGCGCCGTTTCGGCGCGGTCGCGCGTGGCGGCGTCGGCGGCGGCGAGCTTTTGCAGTGTCGCGGACAGATGCTGGGCTTCGGCCGCGCCGGGTCCCGGATGATCTTCGGCGGCGAGCGAGAGCTGGTTCGCCGCGCGCTTGAGCGTCGCCACGCGTACCGCGTCCGTGGCGGCCGGCGCGGGTTGCTGCTGCAGAGCCGGCAGTAGTTGCTGCGCGGCGCTGGCGACCAGCATCATTTTTTGCTGCTGTTCAGTGGGGACGAACGTATCGAGCGTCGTGACGCGGCCCACTTCCGGCAAGGTGCGCAGATGCGCGGCCTTCTGGTCCGCGTCGGCGAGCGACGCCGCCAGCACATGCACGTTGTTGACCGCGGCTTCCGGCGAATCCTTCAGCGACAACAGCGTTGCCATCGATTCCGTATGCGGGTCCTTCAGATGCAGCGGGTTGAAGTCGAAGCGCAGATGCGTGAGCAGCGGCGAGGCGCCGATCACGACGATCAGCGTGCCGATTAGCACCGGCTTGCGGTGATGATCGAGAAAATCGTCGACGGGCGCGAGCTGCTTGAAACCCGGCGACGCGGCTTCGCCCGGCGGATTGAAGAGCTTCAGCAGAGCCGGCAGCAGCGTCATGTTGGTGAAATACGCGACGAACATACCGACGCCGGCGATCTCTCCCAACTCCGAGACGCCGCGATAAGCGGTCGGCAGGAACGAGAAGAAACTCAACGCGACCGCCACGGCCGCGAGCGTCAGCGGCACGCCGATGCTGTGCGCCGTATGCATGAGCGCGGCGGAAAGACGATTGTCGCGATTGCGCTCCTCGCGATATTTGACGCCGAACTGCACGCCGAAATCGACCCCGAGCCCGACGAACAACACCATGAACGCGACCGAAATCATGTTCAGCGCGCCCACCAGCATCAGACCCAGCGCCGCGGTGATCGCGAGCCCGACGAACAGCGTGATGAACACGGCGGCGATCATGCGGCCCGAACGCAGCGCAAGCCACAGAATGATCAACACGACGACAAAGGTGCCGATGCCGTTCAGCGCCGCGCCGTCCTGGACCGAGGCGAACTCTTCGTCCGCGAGCGGCTGTTCGCCGGTCAGGCGGACTGTCGCGCCATAGCGCGCTTCGAGGTGCAGCGCCACGGCGGTCGCGCGGATCGACTTCGACGCGCTCGCGCCCGGCTCCAGCGCGTCGTAGTTCACGACCGGCTGCACGACGACGAACGCGCGCGCCGGGTTGGTGGCGACGCCCTTGTCGACCAGCGCGCGCCACGAGAACGCCGCCGGCTGTCCCGCCAGTACGCGATCGAGCGTGGTTGCGCTGGTGGACAGCAAATGACTCATATCGGCGAGCTTCACCTGACCCAATTGCAGCGGCAGCAACAGACTCGTGGTGAGTGTGCCGGCGAGGCCGGTCAGGCTCGGATCGTGCGCCAGCGCATTGACCAGCGGGCGCGATTGCACGAGTTGCGAGGTGGTGGACAGGACTTCTTCGGTGGACGGAAACAGCAGGCCGTTGTGGTCGAAGAACGCACCGCCGGCCGGCTGGGATACCTGCACGAACTCCTTCGGATCGGCTTTCAATGCGGTGGTCAGGGCGTTGGCGGCGGCGTCGGCGAACTCGGGCGCGCGCGCTTCGACGACCACCAGCACGGTGTCGCCGCGATCCGGGAACGCCTGGTCCATCGCGTGTTCGAGCGACGACCATTGCTTGTCCGTGTCGATCAGACGGCTGATATCCGTGTTGATCTTGAAGTTATGGGCGACGTAGATGCCGCTCAGAACGGCGAGCACGAGCGATGCGGCGACGATCCGTAGCGGATACCGCACCGAGTAGGCGACGAGACGGACAATAGATGACTTCAGCATGTAGGCGAAACTGGCCTTATCACGGGACGTTGTTTTTGACGAAAGTGCACAAGTATACAGAGCCCGAGGGATCCGGGCCGTATTCGGTAGCAAGTACGGCGCCCGGTGCGGCGCATCGGGGTGGGAACGCAATATCGGTATACTGGTCTATCCTGCTTTCGCCACGGCTGACAAGGCTGCCGGCACTTACTTCTTTCAGGTTTTGACGAGCGTATGAAACGTTATCTGTCTGCTTTTCTGGCCGCGGCCCTTGTTTCCACGGCAGCTTTTGCGCAAAGCGCGCCTGATACGGTGGTAAAAGGTGCCGTCGAGGGCACCGTCGCTGCCATGAAGGCCGACCCGCAAGCGCGCGGCGGCGACATGGGCAAAATCACGCAACTCGTGGAAACCCGCTTCCTGCCAGCCACGGATTTCCAGCGCACCACGCGGATTGCCGTCGGCAAAGCCTGGTCGACCGCCACGCCCGAGCAACAGAAGCAGCTCTATGACCAATTCACGCTACTGCTGGTTCGCACTTATGCGGCGTCGCTGTCGCAATTGCGCGATCAGGACGTGAAGTTCAAGTTCTTGCCGGTCGATGCGTCGGCGGGTGCTAAAGACATCGTCGTGCAGTCGCACGTGATCAGCAACGGCGGTGACGACGCAATCGACTACCGTTTGACCAAGGGTCCGTCCGGCTGGAAGGTCTATGACATCAACATGATGGGCGCCTGGCTGATCCAGGTTTATCAGACGCAGTTTGCCGATCAGATTTCGAAGGGCGGCATCGACGGTCTGATCAAGTTCCTCACCGCGCATAACGCGCGTAGCGCGGGATAAGGTGAGGCCAAGCATTTCGGCCTATATATAAGGCCGACTACGTTTAAACGTAGCGCCTTGGCGGTGCGGCCAAAGAAAAAGCGCGGTGGCTCGAAAGCCACCGCGCTTTTTTTATGTCTCCGGCATCACGATCGATCAGACTCGGCGCAAAGCCGCCCGATGTACCGCTTAAGCTTAAAGTGTGTTGCCGCTGTCGCGGTCCGCACGTTTTTGCCGCAGCGGAACAGCCAACAGCTTGTCTTTAAACCTCGCGTGCGGCGAGCGGTTGCAGCAGTTTCGCCGGCAACTTGAATTCGACTTTCTCTTCACGACCCGACATCGTCGTGACATCGACGGGCCCCAATGCGCTCAGCGCATCGATGACGTTTCTGACCATCTCTTCCGGCGCCGAAGCGCCGGCCGTAATGCCCACCGTCTGCACATTCGCAAACCACTCCGGCTTCACTTCCGAACCGTCGGCGACGAGGTAGCTCGCCACGCCGCTTTCGCTGCCGATCTCGCGCAGCCGGTTCGAGTTTGAACTATTGGTTGCGCCCACCACCAACAGCACTTCGACCTGCTTGCTCAGTTCGCGCACCGCGGCCTGGCGGTTTTGCGTCGCATAGCAGATGTCGCGCGTGTCCGGTCCGACGATGTCGGTAAAGCGGCGCAGCAAGGCGTCGATGATGCCACGCGTGTCGTCCACCGACAGCGTGGTCTGCGTGACGTAAGCGAGCGGCGTATCGAGCGGCAGGTCCAGATGCGCGACCTCGGCTTCGCTCTGCACCAGCATCACCTTACCGGGGATTTGACCGATCGTGCCTTCCACTTCCGGATGCCCGGCGTGGCCGATCAGGATCAGCGTGCGACCGGCGCCGACGTACTGGCGGCCTTGCACATGCACTTTGGTGACCAGCGGACAGGTTGCGTCCAGCACGTCGAGACCGCGCGCTTCCGCGTCACGTTCGACGGTTTGCGCAACACCGTGTGCGCTGAAAATGGCAACCGCGCCTTGCGGCACTTCATCGAGTTCTTCGACGAAGCGCGCGCCCTTCTGGCGCAGATTGTCGACCACGTGACGATTGTGGACAATCTCGTGGCGTACGTACACGGGGGCGCCGTGTTGCTGTAACGCGCGATCGACGATCTCGATTGCACGAACAACACCCGCACAAAAGCCGCGGGGTTGAGCAAGGATGACTCGCATAAGTTGGCGAACTCCGACTGACGCGGGTTTCGAAGAAGTCGGTAAGTCTGACTTTATCGCCGCGACCATCTAATTAGTTGACGTCTTGAGCCCCGGCGACCGCCGGTACAGCAAAACCAAACGCGCATTCTAACGCTATCGGGCCGGCTTTGCTTTGGCGGGCCCGCCCGGTGTTGGGCGAGCGCTGCATTGCCAGCTTGGGTTCGGCGCCGCCGCCGGTGCATGCGGCAATGATTACACGCTGCGCCGGATTGGCGGAACCCTTAAACTACGTGGTCCTGCGGCGCGCTCGGGCGCCCACATTACAGAATGGTTTCGAGGCTCGCTGGATGGAAGTCGATCAGTCCGAAAATTTTCCGGTCGCGAGCGTGTTGCTGCCCAAGGCGCTGCGCGCGCCCGTCGGCATTATCTATCAAGTTGTCCGCACGGCGGCCGACATCGCCGACGAAGGCGACTGGAGCGCCGCCGAGCGACACGCCCGGCTCGCCGACTTCCGCGCCGGTCTCGACGCGGTTGCCGAGCGGCGTGCGGCGCCGGTTCATCCGCTTTTGTTCGGCAAGCTTGCCGGCGTGGTGGCGCAGTATAAACTGCCGCTCGCGCCGTTCTACGACCTACTGCGAGCGTGCGCGCAAGACATCGACAGTCGCCGTTATGCGGATCGGGCCGCGCTGCTCGACTATTGCCGCCACTCGGCGAATCCGGTCGGGCATCTGATGCTGCATCTGGTGGGTGCGGCCACGCCGGAGAATCTCGCCGACGCCGATGCGATCTGCACCGCGTCGCAACTCATCAGTTTCTGGCTCGAAGTCGCCGACGACTGGAAAAACGATCGGCTGTATCTGCCGCTCGCAGATCTGAAGCGCTTTGGCGTGACCGAGGCGCAGATTGCCCAAGGCCTCGCCGACGACGCCTGGCGCGCGCTGATGGCGCATGAGGTGTCGTTTGTCCGGAGCACGCTGGTGCGCGGCGCGCCGCTCGCGTTGCGGATTCCGGGGCGGCTCGGGTTCGAGCTGTGCGGCGCCGTGCACGGCGGCCTGCGCTTTCTCGAGCGCATCGAGCGCGCGGGCTACAACGTGTTTCGCGAGCGGTTGGAACTCAATACGTTTGACTGGTGCGTCGTCGCGGCGCGCACCGTGGTGATGTGGCTATCGCGGCGCGTCGGTGTGGCGGCGCGTTCAATCGAGGGTAATGCTTAATGGCGGTGGTTCTGTTTCTTCTTTCGTGTCTCTCCCTGTTGATCTGGTGCGTGCTGCTGTTCGCGCGCGGCGGTTTCTGGCGCGCGCGGCCTGCCGCGCCGCTGGCGCTTGCGCCGCGCGAAGTCTGGCCGGCGGTGGCCGCCGTGGTGCCGGCGCGCAATGAAGTCGAGGTGATCGCCGAGGCGGTCACGAGTCTGCTGCAGCAGGACTATCCCGGCGACTTCCACGTGATCGTGGTCGACGACCACAGCACCGACGGCACGGCCGACGCCGCGCGCGCCGCGGCGTTGCAGTTGCAATGCCCCGACCGTTTGACGGTGCTGAGCGCGAAGCCGTTACCGCCGGGCTGGTCGGGCAAGGTCTGGGCGCAGTCGCAAGGTATCGAGGCGGTGCGCACGCTCGGGCTGCCGGCGGACTTCCTGCTGCTGACCGACGCGGACATCGGTCATCCCGCGGACGCGGTCGCGCAACTCGTCGCGCGGGCAGACGCGGAACAGCGCGATCTGGTTTCGCTGATGGTGCGTTTGCGTTGCGATTCGTTCTGGGAAAAGGCGCTGATTCCGGCGTTCGTTTTCTTTTTCGCCAAGCTGTACCCGTTCGCGTGGGTCAACAACCCGCGCAATCGCACGGCGGCGGCGGCCGGTGGCTGCATGCTGGTGCGGCGCAGCGCGCTCGAGGAAGCGGGTGGCATCGAGTCGATCCGCGCCGAACTGATCGACGACTGCAGCCTGGCCGCGCGTATTAAACATCGCGGTACGGGACTTCATCCGATCCGGCTGGATGTGGCGGCGCGCAGCGTCTCGCTGCGTCCGTACGATAGCTGGCGCGAGATCTGGAACATGATTGCACGCACGGCCTTCACGCAGCTTCACTACTCGCCGCTGCTGCTCGCGGGCACGCTGCTGGGCATGACGATCATCTATCTGATGCCGCCGTTCGCCGCATTGGTGCTGGGGCCGATGGGCTGGCCCGCGTGGCTCGCGTGGGCAGCCATGTGCTGCGCGTATGCACCGATGCTCAGTTATTACCGCCGTTCGCCCTTGTGGGCGCCGTTTCTGCCGCTGATCGCGCTGTTTTACGTCGGCGCGACGTTTGCGTCGGCGGTGCGTTACTGGCGCGGCAAGGGAGGCCAATGGAAGGCGCGGGTTCAGGCGCCGGTGCAGGAACGCTGATGTGGGTCTGTCCAGACTAAGCAGCGAGTGAGCAAGAAAATGGCGCCTTTTTAAGGCGCCATTTTTTATTTGCTCTGCGTGAGCATCATGTAAAGCTGAATCACCATGTCGGGCGAGAATGTGAACGGCACCCAACCGTGCCCCGTATGGCGCATGACTAGCAAACGGTCGCCGTTCGACTGCTTCTGCACCGCCATGACCGGGTTTTTGGTCGACACGAAACGCCAGCCCGGCGGGATACCCGGCGGCGGTTCCGGCGTCATCGACGCGCGAGCATTAGACAGTTCTTCGATCAATTTGCCGATCTGGTCCGGACGCAATGCGACGGTCTGGCCGCCGATCGTCATGGTGATCTCATTCTGACCGGGACGATTGATTTCGAGCGTGGGTTGAACCGGTTCGGCCGGTTCTTCGGCCACCGCCGCCAGCGCTTGCTCGAGCACCGCAGCTTCATGCGCGTGCGATTCAGGCGCAACGTATTCCGCCGACGCCTGCGGCGCAACGGTCTCTGCGGGTGTCTTGGGAGTAGTGTCGGCCTGCGGGGCCACGACAGCCTGAATGAGCTGGTCGACGCCCATTTCCAGCGCGCCGAGCTGTTCGTGAAGATTCATGCGAGGTTTCTCTGGTAAGACCTACGATTTTACCTGCTGCGCGTAGGCTTTTACCTGTCGCAAACACAGTGACGTTGTAACAAAATGCTGGCGGCCGCGCCGGTTTGCCGGGCGCGGGCCGCTTAATGAAGCGGGCTTCAGCGCTTCGAGCCGGGCGTCAGATAGCCCGCCTGCCTGAACCAGTCGAGCGCGTCGCCCAAGCCTTCGCGGTAGGGCCGCGCGCGATAACCGAGCTCGCGTTCCGCCTTCGCCGACGTGAAGTACATCTTGTTCTTCGACATCTTCAGACCGTCGACGGTCACGAACGGTTCACGCTTGGTGATCTTCGCGACCGCTTCGGCGCCCACTGCGAGCGGATAGAGCGGCCAGCGCGGCAGGCTCAGCGTCGGCGCCTTGCGGCCAGTCAGGGCCGCGATATCCGCAAGCATCTGCTGCAACGGCAGGTTTTCGCCGCCGAGAATGTAGCGCTCGCCGATCTTGCCGCGCTCCAGCGCCAGAAAATGGCCGGCGGCCACATCGTCCACGTGCACGAGATTCAGGCCCGTGTCGACGAAGGCGGGGATCTTGCCGAGCGCCGCTTCGACGATGATGCGGCCGGTCGGCGTCGGCTTGACGTCGCGCGGACCGATCGGTGTCGACGGATTGACGATCACCGCCGGCAGACCGTCTTCGGCGATCATGCGTTCCACCGCGCGCTCGGCCAGCACCTTGCTGCGCTTATACACGCCGATCGCCTGATCGGCTTTGAGCGGCGAGGTTTCGTCGGCGGACTGGCCGGAATGGGTCACCTTCAGCGTCGCCACGCTGCTCGTGTAGACGATGCGTTCGACGCCTTCCTTCAGCGCCGCGCGCATGGTCGCTTCGGTGCCTTCGAGATTCGAGCGCTCGATTTCGCTCGGGTCCGGCGCCCACAGCCGATAATCCGCCGCCACGTGCAGCAGATAACGCACGCCGCGCAGCGCGTTGCGCATCGACGCTTCGTCGCGCATGTCGCCGACGACGATTTCCGCGTCCAGTGCCTCGACGTTCTGACGCGGACTGGTGGCGCGCACCAGCACGCGCACCTTGAAACCCTTCTGTTGCGCGATGCGTGCCACCGACGAGCCGACGAAGCCGGACGCGCCGGTGACGAGCACGAGATCGCGATTCTGTTCGCTCATTCTGTTTCCATTCCCTGCATGACAGTCGACGGATTGTACGTGCCGCGCGCGCCATGTGTCGCGCCGGGTGCGCCGGACAGGCGGGTGGAGGACGGACATTGCCGAGCAAGCTCGTCGCGACGCAGCTAGAATGCCGGCTTGAAAGTTTTGCGTCGCATGGAACCGGAGTTAGCGTTGACGAGCTGATTCCGGGTCGATAGAGGAGAACACGGCATGTCCCCGGATCTGGATCAGCGGATCGAAACGTATTACGTGCGCGTGCGCGGCACCGTGCAGGGCGTCGGCTTTCGCCACGCGACCGTGCGCCAGGCTCACGCGCTCGGTATCAAAGGATGGGTGGCCAATCTCGACGACGGATCGGTCGAAGCCATGTTGCAGGGCTCGGCCAATCAGGTCGACCGGATGCTGTCGTGGCTGCGGCATGGGCCGCCGGCGGCGCGCGTCACCGAGGTGGCCGGCGAAGAGCGCGCGACCGAAAAGCGTTACGAGCGTTTCGAGCAGCACTGAGCGAGTCGCCACCGCGCTGAATGAAGAAGGCGGGCCGCCATCACACCGATGGCGGCCCGCCTTTTTCATTGCGCAGGTGAATCGGCTTCGCTGCGGGGTTCAGCGAGCGTAGGCATCGACATCGGTATCCGCTGCCGCGCTCAGCGTGCCACCAGCAGGCTCTCCGCAAACCCCCATTCATCCTCGACCCACTGATGGCTGCACACGAAGCCGGCGGCGTCGGCAATCGCGGGCATTTCTTCCGCGCGATATTTGTGGCTGCTCTCGGTCCAGATCGTTTCGCCCGCTTTCAGCGACACGGTCAACTGCGCGGCGCCGACGTGCGCTGTGAGATCGCGCTTCGCGCGCAGATGCATTTCGATGCTGCGCGCGTCCGGATTGAAACGCGCCACGTGCTCGAACGCATCGAGCGGAAAATCGCCATCGAGTTCGCGGTTGATGCGCGCCAGCAGATTCAGATTGAACGATGCCGTTACACCGACCGCGTCGTCGTACGCGGCGATCAGCACGGGCGTCGGCTTGATCAGATCGGTGCCGAGCAGCAGCGCGTCGCCGGGGGCGAGCATGTTGCGGATGTCGCGCAGAAAACGCGTGGCCGCGAGCCGGCCGAAATTGCCGATCGTGCTGCCGAGAAACAGCACGAGCAGAGGGTCATCCGCCGCGCGGTCCTTGCTGACTTCGGCCAGGCCGGCGAGGTAATCGCGTTCATAACCGACAATCGAAATCCGCTCGATGTCCCCGAGTTCGCGCCGGCACAACTGCAACGCGCTGCGCGAAATTTCAATCGGGCAGTAGGAAGTGGGGCGCTTTTTACACAGCGCTTCCAGAATGCGCCGCGTTTTGCGGCCGCTGCCGCTGCCGAGTTCGGCAACGGTCACGTCATGCGGCAAATGCGCGACGATATCCGCCGCGTGTTTGGCGAGCAGCCGCTCTTCGGCGCGCGTCACGCCGTATTCGGGCAGCACGGTGATCACTTCGAACAGCGCGGAGCCGACTTCGTCGTACAGATACTTCGACGGCAGTTCTTTTTGCGGCGTGTGGGTGAGTCCGGCGCGGACTTCGGCGGCGAACGTGGTGCGAAAGTCGGGTGAGGCGTCGTGCGAGAGGGCTGGCTGGGTCATGGTGGCTCCAGTAGTCACATTCGATGAGCGGAGTGGCCGGCAGGGCAGCGACGGGCGCATTGGACGCGCTGTCGAGGCATGCCGCGGAAGAGGCGGGCGGGCTTGTCGGTTGGACGTGTTGGCCGGCCCGGCTCAGGGATGCTGCACAAGCTGTGTCGCCCATGGGACATTTCAGCGGGGCGTTGCGAACGACAGGGCGAACAGCGTCGCAAGACTTCGTAGCAAGATTCGCGCTTGAGCCGGCTTGGGCGGCTGCGAGAGACGCTGCCGGTCGAACAGCCTCGCGTGGCTCGTCGCGCGTGAAGTTAAGTTCTAGTGCATCGATACTCGATGCGCACGGAATAATTTGCAGCCTGTCGACGGGAACGCGCAAAGCCGCGTACGACCAACCCGTCTAGAATGCCGGCTTGCGCTGCCCGCTTAACAGACACCTCGCCAATGAAGAACCTCCACGCCGCGCTGCCGGATACTGCGCTGCAAACAACCTTGCTCGCAACTGCCTGGCCGGTAATCGCGATCGCATTACGGACAATGCAATGAACCAGTATGACCCAAAGCGCGGCATTGCGTTGTCTGTCGGCGCGTCCGCGATGTTCGCATTACTGTCCGCTTACGCAACGCTGCTCGCACCGCTCAGCGGCCTCGATATCTTCGCGTGGCGAATCATCTGGACCGTGCCCGGCGCGCTTTTGCTGGTCGCGTTGCGCAAGCGCCTGCCGATTCTCCGGCAGCTTCTTTACCGCATGGTGACCGAGCCGAAACTCGGCGTGGCGATGATCGTCAGCGCCGTTCTGCTCGGCGCGCAACTGTGGGTATTTCTGTGGGCGCCGCTGCACGGGCGCATGCTTGAAGTCTCGCTTGGCTACTTTCTGTTGCCGCTGGTGATGGTGCTGGTTGGCCGCTTCTACTATCGCGAGCGTCTGGACGGTTTGCAGTGGCTCGCGGTGATCTGCGCCGCGGCGGGCGTCGCCCATGAACTGTGGATGACCGGCGCTTTTTCGTGGCCGACCTTGCTCGTTGCGCTCGGCTACCCGCCGTACTTCGTGCTGCGCCGCAGAATCAATCAGGATTCGCTCGGCATGTTCACCGTCGAAATGGCGTTGCTATTGCCGGCGGCGATCGCGTTCGCCATCAGCGGCGGTTCGCTGACGGTGATTGGCGGCCGTCTGGATATGTGGTTTTTATTGCTGCCGGGTCTCGGTGCATTGAGTACGCTCGCGCTCGCTTCGTATCTGAAGGCGAGCCGCTTGTTGCCGGTCGCGTTGTTCGGGATTCTTGGCTATGTCGAGCCGGTGTTGCTCGTGCTGGTTTCGATCATGCTGCTCGGCGAAACGCTGAACGCCGCGCAACTGGCCACGTATATCCCGATCTGGATCGCAGTCGCATTGACGGCCTTGCATAGTGTGCGGCTGGTTCGACTCGCACCGAATTGACCCGCGTTGGCGGGTCGCGCGGCGCCGCGCTACGCCATGCCGCATTAGCGATGCGCCGCCGCCCGCTCCGCGTTGATACGTGTCGGGCCGACTTGCGCCTCGATCGCCTCGCGCAGCGTCGGACGCCAGCCCAAGCCGAACAACGCCTCCGCGAGAACGAACAGCGGGCCGATCATCAAGCCGATCACGTCGTCGACGAAAGCCGGCTTGCGGTGTTCATAAGCCACGTGGCCGATGAACTGGAACACCCAGCCGACCACGAACAAACCAACACCGGTCGCGATCCAGATCAACGTGGATTGCGCGGCGATCCATTGCCCGAACGTGACACACGCGACCGAAACGACGGCCATCATCACGGCGAGCGGCGCGTCGAGCACGAGGTAATAAACGGTCGCCGCGCCGAATAACAGCCACGCCGGCGACGCCATGAACGGCAGCGCGCCGACTGCGAAAGCGGGACGGCTCAGCAAAACTGCGAGCGCCAGCACGATCATCGGAATGCCGATGAAATGCGTGGCGATATTGCGCCGGTCGCGATGGTAAGCCGCGTATTGCGTCAGTTGTTGCGTCAGCGTTCTCATGGATGCCCCTCGTCCGTCAAAGTCAGCATAATCGCGGGCAGCGGAATTTGAAACCATCGGGTAGCCGACAATCGGACACGGATGCCGTCTTATGACTGCGAGTTTTTCACCGAACGAGAATGAATTGACCGCGCTGCTGGCGCGTAGCGCGTGGTTCCGCTCGGCGCCCGCCGACATGCAGGCACAGCTGATCGAGGCGGGGCGCGTGGAGTGTCTCGTTGCCGGGCAGCGGCTTTTCACGCGCGGCGATACCGACGACGGCCTCTATTGCGTGCTCGACGGTCTGGTGAGAATTGGCGCGGCCAGTTCGGCCGGCAAGGAAGCGTTGCTGGCGGTGATCGAGCCGGTGAACTGGTTCGGCGAGATCGCGCTGTTCGACAATCGGCCGCGAACCCATAACGCGTATGCCGAACGCGATTCCGTGCTGTTTCATGTGACGCGCGCCGTGCTTGCCGCGATGCTCGAACGCACGCCCGCGTATTGGCACGTGTTCGGTTTGCTGCTGACGCAAAAGCTTCGCCTCGCGTTCGAGGCTATCGAAGAAGCCGCGTTACTGCCTGCTGCGCAGCGCGTAGCGCGCCGCCTGCTGCTGATGGCCGGCGGCTATGGTGAACCCGGCGCACTGCGGCGCGTGCTGAAGGTGCCGCAGGAGGATCTGGCGATGATGCTGGCGTTGTCGCGACAGACGATCAACCAGGTGCTGAAGCAGTTCGAAACGCAAGGGGCGTTGAAGCTCGGCTACGCCGAGATCGAAATCACCGATGTGAAGAAACTCGGCGCACTAGCGGAGCTCGATCCGGCCGCCGGGTGAAACACGCGCCGCCACCGTTCAGGAGAAGAATGCGAACGGCAGCGTTGCGGCGAGATAAACCGCGATACCCATTGAAGGCAAGCCCGCTCCAATCGCAATCGCGGCCACCGCGCTGCTTGCTAATGCCAGGGTGAGTGTCCGTCGCCGGGCCGCTTGCCGTCCGACGAGCGAGGCGCGATGCCGCGTGTCGTCGAGGCTGCCTTGTGATGCGGCGGCGTACGGACGAACGTTCAGACTGGACATGATGATCTCCCGATAACCGATCATCGAAGTCTGACATTCCTGAAATATCGAATGCCTCAATAACGCACTACACCGCGCAAAAGATGCGTATACGTCGTGTGCCGCGGCGCGCAGCGTCTTTATACGCATTTTACGGCGCACCCCTGTTTCTTTGGCGATTCGCTATACCAAGCCCGGTAAGGTCGAGACACTCCGGGTCAGGAAGCGAAAACATGCATGGAAATAGCGTTCTGGATGCTGTGCAACTACAACGAAAAGCCCGCGTGACGACGATGCTCACGGCGATCGCGCTGTCGTTCGGCGTTGCCGCACAGACGGTCGAAGCACAATCGGCGGTGGCTGTACCGATGGCGGTTGCGGTCGCAAGCAATCCGATCAGCGCATCGATGAGCAACTCTCCGGGCGAGTCGACGCCCGAGTCCGCACTCCCTTCGCTCAGCGATATCACCGCGATGCTACGTGCGCAATTCCGCGTTGCACCGGTGGAATCGATGAAGATCGCGCGTGCCGTGTTGACCGAAGCCGACCGCCATGCGATCTCGCCGGTATTGCTGCTCGCGGTGATGTCGGTCGAGTCGAGCTTCGATCGCCACGCGGTGAGCGTCGCCGGCGCGCGCGGTTTGATGCAGGTGCTGCCCGCGGCACATCCGCAATTGATCGCCGGCACCACCGATCTGTCCGATCCGGCGATCAACGTGCGCATCGGCACGACGATTCTGCGCGACTATCTCGACGCGAGCGGTGGCGATCTCGACGCGGCGTTGCTGCGCTACAGCGGTGGCGGCCGCGGCTACGCGCGGCGTGTCGTGTTGCGCATGCAACGTTTCGACGCAAGTCTGCGCCGCGACTGAAGAAGCGATTCGCGGCGCGTTATTGGTTAGCTCGTCGCCCCGGCAAACTCGGCGCGCAGATCCTGCAAGCGGTCGCGCGCCGTGCTCAACCGCTCGACGAGTTGAGCCGATGCACGCGTAATCGGCATGCGTGTCTCGTCGCTGAGCGAATGATCGAAAGCGAGCATGGCTTTGATCGCCGACGGATTCGGCGCCGCGAACAGCAGTCGCAACACCGGCAGCAAACTGGCGAATAGCGTGCGCGCGTCCGTCGCGCGATCGGTATGGATCAGTTCCTGCACCGCCACCAGCAGATCCGCGCAGACGTGCGCGCTGGCCAGAATGCCGCCTGCGCCGCCATGATGCAGGCAGTCGTCGAAGGCTTCGTCGGTGCCGCAAAGTACGTTGATGGGCAGTACGCTCAGCTTCTCGAAGTGTTCCTTCACGCACTCCTTGATCGCGACGATATTCGCGTGTTCGACGAGCCGCGCGACCGTTTCCGGTGCGATCGTCACGCCGGTTCGGTGCGGCACGTTGTACAACACAATCGGGCGTTCGGTGGCGAGCGCCACCTGCTCGACGTGCCATTGCACACCGGCTTGATCGGGACACACATACGACGGTGCGGATACCAGATAGCCCGCGCAGTCCCAGCGCTCGTAGCGCTGAATGTCGTGCAGCACATCGCGCGTGTTCGAGCCGCCGACGCCGATCAGCATCGGCAATCGCTGGCCCACCACTTCCGTGAGCGCCTGCAGCACGGTGAGGCGTTCGGCTTCCTGTAACAAAGCGGCTTCGCCTGTCGTGGACAGCGCAACAAAGCCGCTGATTTCGGTGCGCAGATAGTAGTCGGCGAGGCGCTGCAACGCGTCGACGTCGACCTCGCCGTTACGCAGCGGCGTAACGATAGGCAGCCAGATACCGGAGAACATGATCAGCGCACCTTTGCGGCCGCGCTGCGGCGCTTCACGGGGCCGATCAACGCGGCGGGGAGGGTCGAGATCAGCGTATGCAGGGTGAAGTCGAGGTCGGCGTGCGCGATATCGAGTTGCACGCGTACTTCGTCACGATCGGCTTCGGTACTGACCACGTACACGCCGAGCGGGGAATGAAGCAGTGCGCGCAACTGGGCGCCGGGAACATCATGCGCGAGATGCGGCAGACCGACTTGCAGGCGCACGCGCGCCGAGGGAAAGGGAATCACGTTGTTGCGCGATGGGGCCGGCGGCGCGTTGAACGGCTGTCGAGCGAAGCTATCGATGGTTTGTGTGAGTGCCATTTAATCCGGCGTTCGTCGACGCCAGGGTTGATCAAGACAGTTCGAGATTAGACTTCCGCAGGTAAACGCGGTGCAAAGATTCACCCATCGACTGAAAAAATCATGCGGCGTTTTTCGCCGCGCGATGAACGCGTGCTCTCTCGCGAGACGCACAAAAAAAAAGGCGAGTCCTTGGACTCGCCCTCCCTGAACGGCACGGTGCGGCTTCGACTAACTACCCATGCATGGCCGATGCGTGCCGAAACCGATCACGTGTTATTGCGTCTTGGTCGTGTCGGTCTTTGCGCCGTCGACTTTCGCCGGGGCATTGCTGGCCTCTTTCGCGCTCTCCGTCTTGCTCTTCGCGGCGCTTGTTTCGACTGCGGCCTTCTTGGTGACCTTATGCGGCTTGGCCGTGTGGTGAGCGGCAACCTTCTTCACATGCGACTTGCTCGCGGCCTTGGCCGGCGCTTTCGTGGTCGCGGCACCTTCGTCCGTTGCACCGGTTTGCACGGCGGTGCTGGCCTTCAGGTTCGCTTGACCGGCGGCCTGCGTTTGCGCGGGTTGTGCCGGTTGCGCGGCGGACGGTGCGGCCGTTTGAGCAAATGCGGTCGACACGACGAGAGCGGAAGCGAGAGCGGCGAAAAGCGTCTTCATGGTGTTACTCCTGGTTAAACCGGTGGTTTCTTGTATCGCGGCTGATTTTGCTCAGCGCTGCCGGTTTAACGTTGGCCGGAAGACAGGAGTTGACGACGCTCTGGTGACAAAACGTAACGGCTGAAACATGTCGGGGTACTGAATCAAGGGGCGTGGCACGAGCCAATCAACGCGACGGCGGTGATTGGCTACGGGTCCACCCATCGCCGTGCTAAGCCTTCGCCTTATTGAAACGGATTGCGCACCACGCCCGGTTTCACATCCGGCTCGTCTTTCACTTTCGCGGGCAGATTCGCTTGCGCCTGCAACGCGGCGACGACCGCATCCGCCGCGGCCTTAAGCGCAAGCGCCGCTTTCAGCCCCGCTTGATCCTGCGTCAATTCCAGCGTGCCGTTCAGCACGACGCGCGTGGTGCCATTGCTGATGGTGAACGCGTCGCCCTGAATGTTGAGCACGTCGTCGTCGTTCGAATAGGGTTTAAACACCTTTTAGTCCTCCCGGTCGCTGATCTTTGAGGTTCTCCGGAATGCCCGGAAAACGGATGCCCGATGCGGCTTCGAGTTCGTGAATCGTCTTGATGTCGTAACGGTTGGTCGACACATTGTCCACCATCACCGCGAAGGCCAGTTTGCGCGACGGCACATAGACGACCTTGAACAATTGGGTTGGCACGAACACGCGCGTCGGTCCGATGGTCTGCAACTGCTGACCGTTAAAGAGCGGCCCCGTAACCACGTACGTATCGCCATATGACACCGCGATTTTGCGCACGGCGGTTTCGATACGCGCCCACAACCGCTGATTGTTTTCGCGATTCTGCGGCACGACGTTGGCCAGCGAGAACGACTGCGCCATGGCTTCCTGGTTCCAGCGGTTTCCCGCCGGGCTCATGTGACCGCGATCGAAGCCGCTGCGCTTATAGTCCGCGAGAGTGGCGCCTTCGCCGTCCGGCAAGCGCGCGTCTTCGAAGAATTTGTTGGTGCGTACCATTTCTTTGGCCGCTTCGATATGGTCGGCCGTCAGATGCTCGGCGGACCACAACGGACCGTGAGTGAGACCGGAATGGAGTACCGCGAAGTCGCTATAGCAAAGCATGCGCGTTTTCGGCGCCATCTTCTGATTGGTCAGAACCGGCCATTGCGCGTTTGGCGTGAACTCGGTGCAGGAGGGCGCCGCGTTCGAGTGCGCGGCAACAGCGAATAACAGACAGGCAAACCACTTCTTCATGTGTCGATCGGTCGAGGGATGGGGGCGCAAGTATAGCGTCGTAAGCGCGATTCGAGCGAAGCCAAACACTGCGAAAAACCGGAAGAAGAAAGGTGGAGTGGTGTGCCGTGCGTCGCGTTAAGAAAGCGGCGCAGGTGCGAAGTGGGTGGCGCGATCGCAAGCGCGTCATGCAAAAAAAACGGGCCGCTTTGCAGCGACCCTAATGCGTGGAGTTCCAACTCTACGGATGGAAACTTAAGATGGGCTTAAACGCATAAATGGCGAAATTCAACAAGAGAGGTTCGGCGAGCGAAGGCGCGAACGCGCGTGCGATTTCTCGCCGCTCAAATCTCATTCATACGCACCGTCACGAAGCAATTCCGACCGACAGAAAGAAAGCGCCAGAGCTCAATTACCGAACACACTATTCTCAGCGCGAACCGTCTGACGATCCACCGCCTGCAGACGCCAGAACCCGCTCGTCGGTGCGCGCGTGGGCAGCGCGGTCCATGCGGCCGCGCCTTGCGCCGCGCTCACACGCTGCTTGCGGTCGACATGCAAGCCGCGCAGCGTGCACAGCGGTGCGTCCGTGCTGGGCGCACAGAGCGTCGTCACGCCGTCCTCGTCGTGCAATTCGCCCCACGGCGGAAGATCGATCCCTTGATGCGCCTCTCTCGACCACCGATGTTCTTCGGTGTCGAGCCAGAGCACGGCGTAGTCGTGGCTGACGGTGGGATCCGAACCGTTGATGAGAATGGTTAGGCGCATGGCAGTTCCGTACAGATTGCGAAGTTTGGCTATACCAGTCTAGGCGGCGGCGTGTGTTATTCAAGTCTGGAAGTATCAGGTTCCGACACGAAAAAAACGAACGCGCCACGCACGCGGCGGTACGATAGCCGCGTCGTGATGACGTCTGCGGAGGCGCGCCATGCTGCATCGATTGTTGCGGTACACGGTGGTGACGGGATGTCTGACTGCGGCAGCGATTCCTGGCGTCGCAGCGAACAATGCGCCGTTCGCCGCGCCGGCGCCGGTTGTCTACGTGGCCGACTTCGATCTCGACGTCGCGAATGTGTCGCCGGATAGCGGCCCAGGGCAGCGCGTGCGTCGCCTGCGCGGATTGCTGCCGAGCGGGCCGGGCCCGTTGGGGCAGGATAAGAATCCGCAGGACCACGCGAAACACATCGTCGACGAAATGGCGGATGCGCTGACCGAGGATTTGAAAAAGGGCGGCGCGGATGCGCGTCGCAGCGCGCCCGGTCAACCGTTGCCGGCAGCGGGCTGGCAAGTACGCGGCGTGTTTCTGAATGTCGACGACGGCAATCGCCTGCGTCGGGCGATGGTCGGGTTCGGCGCCGGTCAGAACGACATTCAGGTGGCGGTGTCGTGCGATAGCCTGGGCGCGGCCGATCTGCCGCCGCTTTACCAGGCCGTCGAAGAGGCCGACAGCAAGAACAAGCCGGGCGCGGTCATCAAGCTGAATCCCTACGTGATCGCCGCGAAGTTCATGATGTCGAGAGGCGACGAGAAAAAGACGATCGAGAAAACCGCTCAGGAAATCTCGGACGCGGTGATCGCCAAATTGCGTGGCGCGGCGCAATAGCGCGACGTGACGTGACGCGCCTGCGGCACTGCCGCAGGCGCAACGCGCGAAAAACCAAACCCCGCGCTAACCCGCTCGCTCAGGCCAGATCCAACGTCCCCGTCAAATCCCCCAGCGGCGCGAGCCCATTACTCGCGAACGCGCGGTCGCGCGCCACCACGCCATCCAGCGGCGTCAACCCATGCACGCGCGTGATCAGCCGAAGAATCGAATTGGTGTCATACACCGTGTGATCGACGTAGCCCTTCTTCGCGAGCGGCGACACCACCAGCGCCGGAATGCGCGAACCCGGACCCCAACGGTCGCCCTTCGGCGGCGCCACTGGGTCCCACCAGCCGCCGTTTTCGTCGACGGTGACGATCACCACCGTATTTGCCCACTGCGGCCCGCGCTGGATATGGTCGATCACCGCCGCGATGTGGCGGTCGCCCGATTCGACGTCCGCGTAACCCGCGTGCATGTTCAGGTCGCCTTGCGGCTTGTAGAACGCGACCGCGGGCAAACGGCCCGCGTCGATATCCGCGATCAGACGATTGCTCGCCGCGTCGTTGCCGAGCCCCGCGTCGCGCAGATGTTGGCGGCGCGCGGCCGTGCCCGGCGCGTAATTGGCGAAGTAGTTGAACGGCTGATGGTGATACTGGAAGTCGGGCACCGCGCCCGTGTCCTGGTGATCCAGCGCGTATTGCCACGCGCCGCTGTACCACGCCCAATCGACGCCCTTGTCCGTCAGCCGGTCGCCGATCGTCGCGTAATTTTGCGGCGGCAGCACACGCGGATTCGACAGATCCGCGAACGCGGGATTGCCGCCTTCGGCCGGCCGCACGTTGCTCGGCTGATAGGGCGGCGCCATCGTGTTGACGGCGTAGCCGTCGGCGGTAAACGCGCCGTCGTTCACGAACTTCGGCGGACCGTCGAGCGCGGAGGCGGGCGAGTCTTCCGCGAGCTTCAGCCGCGTGCCGGTCGGATCGTCGCCTTCCACCACCGAAGCCAGCTTTTTCGCCGGACTATTGTGAATGTCCGGATAGAACGGCGGCTGTGCCGAAATCAGAAAGATGTGGTTCATCCACGAACCGCCGAAAGCCGCCATGAAGAAGTTGTCGCACAGCGTGTATTGCTGCGCCAGATTCCACAGACGCAGCGTGTCGGCGGAATTGCGGTAATGCCCCATCACGAGGCCGCCGGAATCACCCCACGCGGCAAACTGATTGTTGCGGCCGGCGTTGATCTGCATCTGGTTCTGATAGAAGCGGTGCACCAGGTCGCGCGTGATCACACCATTGGGCAGCGGTGCGCCTTGCGCGTCGGCGATATGAAACGGCTGGTTGCGCAGATTGCCGATGTCCTTCTGCGCGATCATGTAACGCTTGCCGTCCACTTCCTGCGCTTGCGGCACGAGGCCGCCCCAGATGGCCGGCAAACGCGGCAACGGCGTTTTGCCGTCGCGGTCGACTTGCAGATAGCGCTCGGCGCTGACGGCGTCGAGCGGATGCTGCACGCCGGGGAAGTTGCCGTACAGATTCGCGAAGCTGCGGTTTTCCGCGTAGATCACCACGATGTGCTTGACCTGGTCGTGCAGCGCGGCGTCGAGACGCAAGTCGGCGGCGCTGCGCGGCGCGCCGTCGCTCGACAAACCTTGCTCGGTCTTGCAACCCGCCAGCGCGATGCCGAGGCCGACCGCCGCGAGCCCGGTGAGAACGCGCCTGCGGTCGGGATCGTCGGGGGCGTTGTCGGTGTGATCAGCGTTGTTGGCGTGGGGCGGCAGGGTGGAGTCGTGGTCGTTCATCGGTCGTTTCCGAAGTGGGCGTGACGGGCGCTGGGGCGTCGCACCGCGAAAACGGGTGCGTGCGCCAACGGTGGCGGATCCGGGCGAGCCGCAAGAGGCGGCCTAAGGCAATCGGCGCTTCACGCGCCAACTATGGTGCGTTGCATCGACGGCGAGCAGCAGCCATTGTCTACTATCAATAGGGTGACGTTTTTGTGTCGCATAGCGGTCCACGGCCAATTCGAGTTCGTCGAGCGCGCGGCGGTGACAGGTTGCATTCGCGCCCGAGCCATCTGCGAATTCGATGACGGCGGTTGCCTCGCGGGCCGACTCGGGCAAATGCGGAATGCGGACCGCGCAGCCGGGGTAAAGATGCGAGTCGGCAACCTGAATCTGGATGGAATCGGACATGAGCGTGGCCTCCGTACGCTTGAGCGGAGCGAAAGCGCGGCGCTGAGGCGGCGCGCAGTAGACCGCATCAAAGGATAGCACCGCGCGAATGGGCTGCGGCGCCGATAAATGACCGCCGGGTGCTTCGCGCTATGATGCTGATCTGACTACGATGAACCGCAGAAACGGCAGCCAAGATGGCAAAAGAAGAGCAAACAGGAGTGGGACGCAAGCAGGCAAAGCCACGCGGCGCGGCGGCCTCGATTTCGCAGCACGACGCGTTGTCGCGGGCCCAGATGGAAGGCGCCGAGTCCTCCGATTCCACCGACGAAGAGAGCGCCGGCGGATCGACTTATCTCGTGCCGGGTCTCGAGCGCGGCCTGCGGATTCTCGCTGAGTTCAGCGCGCGCGAACCGGTGCTCGGCGCCCCCGAATTGTCGAAGCGGATCGGCATTCCGCGCACCACCACGTTCCGCTTGTTGCAGACGCTCGAAGCGCTCGGGTTTCTCGAACGCGTGAATGGCGATCGTTATTTCCGGCTGAGCGTCGCGGTGTTGCGGCTCGGCTTCGAGTATCTGAGTTCGCTCGAACTGACCGACGTCGGCACGCCGATTCTCGAACGTCTGCGCGACGCGACCGGCCTCAGCACGCATCTGCTGATTCGCGATCAGCGCGACGTGGTGTTCGTCGCCAAGGCGCAAACCCACGAGCCGATGTTCAGCTCCGTCAAGGTGCATGTCGGCACGCGTCTGCCGGCGCATGCCACCGTGCATGGCCAGGTGCTGATGGGCGATCTGAGTTTCGACGAACTGCGTCAGTTGTATCCCGAGTCGCAACTCGAACGCTTCACCGAGCGCACGCCGAACACCGTCGAAGAACTGTATGGACGAGTGCGCGAAAGCGCGGCGCTGGGTTATGCGTTGAGCGAAGCGTCGTTCGAGCGGGGTATTTCGGTGGTGAGTGCGCCGGTGCGCGATCAGAGCGGCAAGATTGCCGCCGCGTTGACCGTCACGATTCCGCGTTCGGATATCGGCGAGGCGGAGGAGCGCGAGCCGCTCGTCATCGCGGTCTGCCAGGCGGCGCTCGAATTGTCCGAGCGTCTGAGCTATCGTCCGCGTCCGGACGATCCGACCGCGGCGCAAGCTCGCCGCAGGCCGGTTGCGGCGAACTGATCTAGCCGCTGGATCAACGAAAAAAAGCGCGCGAGTCAGGCTGAGTTCACAGCCGACTCGCGCGCTTTTGCCTGTTCGCTGTCGTCCTGCATCCGACGATCAGCGCATCAGAACGAGTGATGAATCCCCGTCAGGAAAATCGTCTGATTGCGACCGCTCGACACACCTGCGGTAAAGAACGCGGCGTCCGTGTTCGAGCCTGCGCGCTCATATAGCGCATTCACGTACAACTGTGTCGACTTCGACAACGCGTAAATATCGCCGATCTCGAACTGCGTCCAGCGGTGTCCTGCTAGCGTCGTGGTCGCGGCGCCGCCGGCAATGCTGTTGAACGGCGTGAACTGATAATTCGCGCCCGCATCGTAGCTTTGATACGTGTTCGAATGACCGGCGTATTCCAGCTTCACCCGCGTGTACAGACCGTGCACCAGCAGCTTGCCGAACTGGTAGGACGCGCCTGCGCCCATGTTCTCCACCTTGTCCGCCGTGTAGGTCGCCGCTGCCACGCCCTGGAAGTTGGTAATGCCCGTCGTGACGATCGACGGCGTACGGTCGTGCTCGTTCGCATACGTTGCGCCCGCCTTGAACGGGCCGTTCGCATAGCTAAGCGCAAAGCTCAGCGTCTTGCCGGTGGAGAAATTGGTCGTGTTGCCAAGACCCATCATTGCGCCGACCGAGAAGCCGTTGAAACTCGCCGAGCGGAATTTCACCGAGTTGTCGAACGGTACGACGCCCGTGTCGGCGAGTTCGTCGATATTGCCCGGATGGAACGCATACCAGCTGGCGGCGAGATAAGCCGTGCTCAACGGACCCAGGACGTCGAAGCTGAATGGCGTCTGATGGCCGAGTGTCACCGTGCCGATCTTGTCCGAGCTCAATCCCACGAACGCCTGCCGATTGAATAGCACGCCCGTTTTAGCGAAGGCGCCCGTGTTCGTATAGAAGCCGTTTTCCAGCTGGAAAACCGTCTTCAGTCCGCCGCCCAGATCTTCGACGCCTTTCAGGCCCCAGCGGTCCGGCTGCATGTTGCCCTGTTCCTCGATCCATTTCGAACTGCCGCCCGCATTGCTGATGTACGCGATACCGGCGTCCAGACTGCCGTATAGCGTCACACTGCTCTGCGCCCATGCGCCAGTCGTTGCGCAGATTGCCGTCAAGCCGGCCGCAATGATGTGCTTCACCGTTGGTTCTCCTGATCTCACGACGGATTGGCCTGCGCCGATGTCGTCGTCCCTGATCCTTGCTTTGGGGTTGATTGCAGCTCTGGGTTTATGCGCCAAAACCGCACCGCTTTGTGTTCCACCTATGGGCGTTTGTATCGCCTATGGAAAAGTATAGTGAGTCTAGAAGTGGTCAAAATAAATTTTCGGACCCCGTACAAACCCGCATCGGGCCGTTCCGATTTGTCTGCCAATAAGCGCTGAACCAGACGCCAGAAGGCGCTGCGCACGATTCGAGGATTCCGGCCGGATTGCGCAATGCTGTGTTGCGAATGCCACAGTCGGTGTTTTCCCCAGGCGATCCAGATTTTTATTTTTTCTCGCGAAAGCCACTCCTATAATTATCCATACACGAACTGATGTTCCTTATATGGAACATAAGGCTTCAGGAGAAGGCGAGAAATGACTGAACAATGGCGCTGCGCCGGCCATGCCGGCGACCTGTCCGACGACGCGCCGATCGAGTTCAAGCTCGACGGCACCGAGATCGGCATCTACAAGGTGGGCGATGCGCTATACGCGCTGGAAAACGTCTGCCCCCATGCGTACGCGTTGCTGACGCAGGGGTTTATCGACGGCGACACCGTCGAATGCCCGCTGCACGAAGCCGTGTTCCATATTCCGACCGGCAAATGCCTGAAAGAGCCCGGTGGCCGCGACCTGAAGATGTACTCGGTGCGACTCGCCGGCGAAGAAATCCAGATCAAGGTGGAATGACATGCGAGAGCAAATCGTGAACTTCAATCCCTTCCTGAAGCCGTGGCTCGCGCCGCAGCCGAACAACGTCGCCGGCAAGGGCGTGATCGAGAAGCCGGGCGAAACGGGCAACTTCATCTGGCAAACCCGTAAGGCCGAGCCGACCCAATACGAGAACGACTTCGGCGACGCACTCGAAAAAGTGTTCGACGCCGGCGCGGTGGAGTTGCAGGAAGTGGTGGACGGTTTGAATCGCGTCGGCTTCCGTACGCCGGAAGGCAATACGTGGGACGCCGACCGCCTCGCCGCCGAATTCCGCCTGCTCGCCGAATAAGCGCGCTTTCCCGAACACGTTTCTTCGCTCTCGTCTCCGGAGTCTTTTGATGACGTCCCCCAATACAACGACTCACGGCGCAGCCGATCCGATCCAGTCCTATCTGGACAAAGGTCTGCGCAATTACTGGTATCCCGTCGCGCCGAGCTGGCAAGTCGGCGATGCGCCGGTCGGCATTACGCGCCTCGGCGATCAGATCGTGCTGTGGCGCGACAAGGAAGGCCGGGTTCGCGCGCTCGAAGACCGCTGCCCGCATCGTGGCGCGCGTCTGTCGCTCGGCTGGAATCTCGGCGGCAGCGTCGCCTGCTGGTATCACGGCATCGAAATCGACGGCAGCGGCGAGGTCACCAAAGTGCCGGCGGTGTCGAACTGTCCGCTGGAAGGCCAGAAGTGCGTGAAGTCGTATCCGGTCGAAGAGCATGCCGGCGCGATCTTCTTGTGGTTCGGCGACGACGCGCATAAAGAGCCTGCACCGCTCGCGCTGCCGGAAGAACTGGTCGGCGAGGAGTACGCGAACTTCCTGTGCATGTCGAACTGGAAGTGCAATTACCAGTACGCGATCGACAACGTGATGGACCCGATGCACGGTGCGTATCTCCATGCGACGTCGCACTCCATGGCCGAAGGCGACAAGCAGGCCGATATGCGTGTGCGCAAAACCGAAACCGGTTTGATGTTCGAAAAGGTCGGCCAGCGCGACGTGAATTTCGACTGGGTGGAACTCGGCGAAACCGGCTGCCTGTGGATGCGCCTCGCGATTCCGTACAAGAAGAAGTTCGGCCCGGGCGGCAACTTCGGGATCATCGGCTTCGCCGTTCCCGTCGATGAAAACAACTGCCAGGTGTACTTCTGGCGCACGCGCAAAGTGTCGGGCTGGCAGCGCGACGCGTGGCGCTTCATGTATCGCAATCGTCTCGAAGGCCTGCACTGGGCCGTGCTGGAGCAAGACCGCTACGTGCTGGAAAGCATGGCGCCGAACGCTCGCGATCAGGAATTCCTCTATCAGCACGACGTCGGCATGACGCGTGTGCGCCGCATGCTGCGTCAGCGCGCGCAACAGGATTTTGCCGCGCTGGAGGCGCATCGCGCGCAAGCGGCGGAGGCTGCGTCCGGCTTGGCAGCAGCAGCGGCGCAAGCCGAAGCGGGCCACAGCCATGCATAACGACGCGCTCGCAGCGCTCACCGGCCGGCGCGTCCTCGTGACGGGCGGCGCGCGCGGTCTCGGCGCGGCGTTTGTGCGCGCGCTGGTGCAAGCCGGCGCGAGCGTGGTGTTCGGCGACGTGCTGCACGAAGAAGGTCAGGCGCTGGCTGCATCGCTTGTCGAACAAGGGCATGCGGTGACTTATCTGCCGCTCGATCTCGCCGATCCCGCCAGCATCACGCAATTCGCGCAGCAGGCCGTGGCGCAGCTCGGCGGTCTCGACGCGCTGATCAACAACGCGGCGATCACCCACTCCGGCGGCAAGTTCGCCGACGAGTTGTCGGTCGACACGTGGGACGCCGTGATGAACGTCAACGTGCGCGGCACCTGGTTGATGAGCACCGCCGCGCTGCCGTATCTGCGCGACTCGGGCCGCGGCAGCATCGTCAACATCGCGTCGGACACGGCGATGTGGGGTGCGCCGAAGCTGCTCGCCTACGTCGCGAGCAAGGGCGCGGTGATCTCGATGACCCGCTCGCTCGCGCGTGAGTTCGGCGCGCACGCCGTGACCGTCAACGCGATCGCGCCGGGCCTCACCGAAGTCGAGGCGACCGCCTACGTGCCCGCTGAGCGGCATCAGTATTACCTGCAAGGCCGCGCGCTACCACGCGCACAAGTGCCCGACGACGTGACCGGGCCCGTGCTGTTCCTGTTGTCCGATGCCGCGCGCTTCGTGACCGGCCAGTTGCTGCCGGTGAACGGCGGCTTCGTGATGAATTGATCTTGTCGAATCGAAAGGAGAAAGAGATGGCGGACGCCGAACTCGAACGCAAATCGTGGGAACAACCCGCGGACGCGAGCTTTGACCAATGGCTGGACAGCCGCGTCGCGCGCCTGGAAACGCGTCGCTACGACTGGGACGCGCTGAAGTTCCAGGCCGACTACGACCCGAAGTACCGCCGCGCGCAAATGCGCTACGTCGGCACGGGCGGCACGGGCGTCGCGAAAGACATGAACACGGTGCCCGCGGGCGGCTTCACGTTTTCGACGATGGTGATTCCGGCGGGCAACATCGGCCCGAGCCATATCCATATGGACGTCGAGGAAATCTTCTTCGTGCTGCGCGGCAAGATGAAAGTGGTCTGCGAGAAAGACGGCGAAACGTGGGAAGCCGTGCTCGGCGAGCGCGATCTGATCTCGGTGCCGCCGGGCGTCTACCGCACGGAAATCAACGTCGGCGAAGAAGACGCGCTGATGTGCGTGATGCTCGGTTCGCCGAAGCCGATCACCCCGACGTATCCGCCGGATTCGCCGCTTGCCAAGCTGAAGCGTTAAGGCTTTTAAGCTTGGCTAAGCCCGTCTCGTTGCACTGAACACACTCGCGAAGGAAATCATGTCCGCAGTCCCGACCGCAACCGCCGATCAGCATGCCTCGCTCGAAGCACGCGCTGCGCGCTTTCCGGCGCAGCAGATCTGGCTCGCTTCGCAACGCGCGGTAAATTATCGCGAAGCGGAGTGCGCGGGCTGCGAAAGCAAGCGCGGCGCGTTGCCCCTCGTGCTGTTGCACGGCATCGGTTCGGGCGCCGCTTCGTGGGTGCAGCAGTTTGAAGTGCTCGGTGCGACGCGCCGTGTACTGGCCTGGGACGCGCCGGGTTATGGCGCGTCCACGCCGGTCGCGGCCGAATCGCCGAACGCCGTGGATTACGTAACCGTCCTGAACGGATGGCTCGACGCCCTCGGCATTGAGCGCTGCGTGCTGCTCGGTCATTCGTTGGGCGCGATCATCGCCGGTGCGTTTGCGCTTGCCTATCCGCAGCGCGTGGCCGGCCTGCTGCTGTTGTCGCCCGCTGGCGGTTACGGCGCGGCTTCCGCCGAAGTACGCAACACAAAACGCGATCAGCGCCTCGCGATGCTGAACGAACTCGGCCCGCAAGGCCTCGCCGAACAACGCAGCACCAACATGTTGTCCGCGCAAGCAAACGACGATGCGCGCGCCTGGGTGCGCTGGAACATGTCGCGCGTGATTCCGCACGGTTACGCACAGGCCACGCATCTGCTGGCCAACGCCGATCTCGCCGCCGACCTCGCGCGCTGCACGGGCCGCATCGATGTCGCCGTCGGCGCGGACGACACCATTACGCCCCCGGCCGTCTGCGAGCGACTCGCGCTGGCGGCGCGCATCCCACTGCAGGTCGTGCCGCACGCGGGGCATGCCGGCTATATCGAAGCTCCCGCCGCGTTTACCGCGATCATCGACACGTTCTGCCGCGCGAGCGACGGACAACGGAGCCCTGAATGACGCCCGACCTCATCAACGCCGAGCGCGACGCGGACGACGACCGCAACGACACCGGTAGCGAAGCCAGCTACCGGGTGCCGGGTCTCGAACGCGGTCTGAGGATCCTCACGGAATTCTCGCCACGCGAGCCGGTTCTCGGCGCACCGGAACTATCGAAGCGCCTGAAGATTCCCCGCACGACGGTGTTTCGTCTGCTGCAAACGCTCGAATCGCTCGGCTTTCTCGAACGCGCCGACAAGGACCGCAACTATCGCCTCGGCGTCGCGGTGCTGAGACTCGGTTTCGAATATCTGAGCTCGCTCGAATTGACCGACCTCGGCCTGCCGATCATCGAAGCATTGCGCGACGACACCGGTTTGACGAGCCATATCGTGATTCGCGATGGACGCGATGTGGTGTTCGTCGCCAAGGCACAAAGCCACGCGCCGATTTTCAGCTCGGTGAAGGTCAATGTCGGCACGCGTCTGCCGGCGTACGCAACGACGCACGGCCAGGTGCTGATGGGCGACATGACGCTCGACGATTTGAAGAAGCTGTATCCCGAACCGGAACTCGAGCGCTTCACGAAACAGACGCCGATCACGCTGGAAGACCTGTACGAACGGATTCGCGACGACGCAAAGCGCGGCTTCGCGATCAGCGAGTCGTCGTTCGAACGCGGCATTTCGGTGGTCAGCGCGCCGGTGCGCAACGACACGGGCCGCATCGTCGCCGTGATCACGACGACGATTCCGCGCCACGAGATCGACGCGTCGCTGCTGGACAGCGGACTGATCGACAAGGTGCGCCGCGCAGCCGAAGAACTCTCGCAGCGGCTCAACTACCGGCCGAAGAACGGGCCGAATGCGGGCAGCAAATACATGAAGGCACTGGGGCTCTGATGATTCAAATCGACTTGACCGGGCAGGTGGCGGTGGTGACGGGCGGTTCGTCCGGTATCGGCCTCGCGACCGCCGAACTGTTTCTGCGAGCCGGCGCCTCGGTTGCGATCTGCGGCCGGGACACCGAGCGTCTCGCGCAAGCGGAAATCGCGCTGAACGCGCAATTCCCTAACGCATCGCTTCTCGCACGCCGTTGTGACGTGCTCGATGCCGACGACGTCGGCGCATTCGCTCAAGCCGTGCAAGCGCGCTTCGGCCGCACGGACATGCTGGTGAACAACGCGGGCCAGGGTCGCGTATCGACTTTCGCCGACACCACCGACGACGCCTGGCGCGAAGAACTCGACCTGAAGTACTTCAGCGTGATCCGCCCGACCCGCGCATTCCTGCCGATGCTGCGCGACGCGGCCGGCAACGCCTCGATCGTCTGCGTGAACTCGTTGCTGGCACAGCAGCCGGAGCCGCACATGGTGGCGACGTCATCGGCACGCGCCGGTGTGCAGAACCTGATCAAGTCATTCGCGGTGGAACTCGCGCCGCAACGTATCCGCGTCAATTCGATTCTGATCGGCATTGTCGAATCGGGTCAGTGGCGCCGCCGTTACGCGAAAGAAGCGCAGCCGGGCCAGAGCTGGGAAGACTGGACCGCCGAACTGGCGCGCAAGAAAAACATTCCGCTAGGCCGCTTCGGTCGCCCCGAAGAAGCCGCTCAAGCACTCTTTTATCTGGCTACGACGCTGTCGTCCTATACGACGGGCAGTCATATCGATGTTTCTGGAGGCGTTGCACGACATGTCTAATAAAACCACCGTTGGCGAACTGATCGCCGCCTTTCTCGAGCAATGCGGCGTTCAAACCGCATTCGGCGTGATCTCGATCCACAACATGCCGATCCTCGACGCGATCCATAACCGCGGCAAGATCCGCTACGTCGGCGCGCGCGGCGAAGCCGGCGCGGTGAATATGGCTGACGGCCTGGCGCGTGTGTCGGGCGGCCTCGGCGTCGCGTTCACCAGCACGGGCACGGCGGCAGGCAACGCAGCGGGCGCGATGGTCGAAGCGCTGACGGCAGGCACTGCGTTGCTGCACGTCACCGGTCAGATCGAAACCGAATACCTCGATCAGGACCTCGCGTATATCCACGAAGCGCCGGATCAACTCGCGATGCTGTCGTCGATTTCGAAAGCCGCGTTTCGCGTGCGCTCGGTGGACACCGCGCTGCCGACCATCCGCGAAGCCGTGCGCGTTGCGCAAACCGCGCCGAGCGGCCCGGTGAGCGTCGAGATTCCGATCGACATTCAAGCGGCGGAAGTCGAATGGCCTGCCGACATGGCCGCGCCGCACATCACGACGCTCACGCATTGCCGGCAGCGCGTCGCGCAACTCGCCGAGCAACTGGCCAACGCGAAGCGCCCGTTGCTGTGGCTCGGCGGCGGCACGCGTCACGCGGTCAAGGCGGTGGAGCGACTGGTGGCTCTCGGCTTCGGCGTGGTGACCAGCGTGCAAGGCCGTGGCGTATTGCCGGAAGACCATCCGGCGACGCTCGGCGCGTTCAATGTGCACGCGGCGGTCGAAAGTTTCTACAAGACCTGCGACGCGCTGCTGGTAGTCGGTTCGCGTCTGCGTGGCAATGAAACGCTGAAGTACAAGCTCGCGTTGCCTCAACCGCTGTATCGCATCGACGCCGACGCACTTGCCGACAACCGTGGCTATCGCAACGAAATGTTCATCCACGGCGATGCCTCCGCCGTGCTCGACGAACTGGCGACGCTGCTCGAAGGCCGCCTGAAAGTCGATCCGACTTTCGCCGCCGATCTGGCCGCCGCGCGCGTGAGCGCTGTCGCCGACGTGGGCAAGGGCCTCGGTCCGTACAAACAACTCGTCGATGCGTTGCAAGGCGCGGTGGGCCGCGACTACAACTGGGTACGCGACGTCACGATCTCGAACAGCACCTGGGGCAACCGGATGCTGCAGATCTTCTCGCCGCGCGCGGGCGTGCATGCGCTGGGTGGCGGCATTGGCCAGGGCATGCAGATGGGCATCGGCGCGGCGCTCGCGGGGAGTGCGGCGAAGACCGTGTGTCTCGTCGGCGACGGTGGGTTGATGGTCAACGTCGGCGAGCTCGCCACGGCCGTGCAGGAAAACGCCAACGTGATGATCGTGCTGATGAACGACCAGTGCTACGGCGTGATCCGCAACATTCAGGACGCGCAGTACGGCGGCCGCCGCTGCTACGTCGACCTGCATCAACCGGATTTCGCGCAGTTCTGCGAGAGCCTGAAGCTCACGCACTATCGCGTCAAATCGCTCGAACAGGTCGATGCGGTGATTCGCGAAGGAATGGCGAAGGCCGGCCCCGTGCTGGTCGAAGTGGACATGTTGTCGGTCGGCTCGTTCGCCACCGCGTTCGCCGGCCCGCCGGTCAAGAAAGAGGAGCCGGAACATGCATGACGCCGGCTACGCGGGGCATCACGCACCCGTCGACGTCGCGATGATCGGCTTCGGCGCGATCGGCCAGGCGGTGTATCGCTCGGTCGCCGCCGATCCGACCGTGCGCGTGTCGCACGTGATCGTGCCGGAACGTCATATGGCGTCGGTGCGGGAAGTGGTGGGGTCGTCCGTGGACGTGGTGGCCTCCGTGGCCGCGTTGAGCAGCCAGCCGCATTTCGCACTGGAATGTGCGGGGCACAGCGCGCTGGTCGATCACGTGGTGCCGTTGCTGAAGGCCGGCACCGATTGCGCGGTGGCCTCGATCGGTGCGCTGTCCGACATGCTGTTGCTCGACGCGCTGTCTGCCGCCGCCGATGAAGGCGACGCGACGCTGACGCTGCTTTCCGGCGCGATTGGCGGCGTGGATGCGCTGGCCGCCGCGAAACTGGGGGGCCTCGACGAAGTGCTGTACACCGGCCGCAAGCCGCCCACCGGCTGGCTCGGCACGCCGGCCGAACAGGTCTGCGATCTGCATACGCTGGCGGAAGAGACGGTGATCTTCGAAGGCAGCGCGCGCGAAGCGGCGCGGCTGTATCCGAAGAACGCCAATGTTGCCGCGACGATCGCGCTGGCTGGCCTCGGCCTGGACCACACGACGGTGCGCCTGATCGCGGACCCGAACGTGACGCGCAACGTGCACCGCATTCTCGCGCGCGGCGCATTCGGTGAGATGTCGCTGGAAATGTGCGGCAAGCCGTTGCCGGATAACCCGAAGACGTCCGCGCTGACCGCCTATAGCGCGATTCGCGCGCTGCGCAATCGCGCGGCACGCTGCGTGATTTGAGCCGTACGCCTTAAAGCCATCAGCCTTTAGCAGAAGCAAGCAAACCGGAATGACCGACATGACTCACTTCGATACCAGCCTCGTGCCCAACGGCGATATTTTCATCGGCGGCGAATGGCGGCAAGGGCGTGGCAACCCGTACAAAAGCCTGTATCCGGCGGATCAGTCGGTCAACATGGAAATTTCGACGGCGAATGCCGACGACGCCCGCGACGCCATCGAAGCCGCCGACGTTGCATGGCGCAAAGCGGACTGGTCGGGATTGAAGCCGCATCAACGCGCGCTGATTCTGTACCGCATCGCCGATCTGATCATGGCGCGCCACGAAGCGCTCGCGCACTTGCAGCGTCGCGACAACGGCAAGCCGATCGGCGAAACGCGCGTGCTGGTGGCGAGCGCCGCCAACACGTTTCGCTATTTCGCGGCCTGCCTCGAAACGCTCGACGAAGAAGTCACGCCCTCGCGCGGCGATTATCTGACCATGAGTATTTACGAACCGATCGGCGTGATCGCGGCCATCGTGCCGTGGAATTCGCCGATTGCGTCCGACGCGCAGAAGCTGGCGCCCGCATTGGCGGGCGGAAATGCCGTCGTATTGAAGCCCGCCGAAGTGACGCCGTTGATCTCGCTGGCGTTGGCGCGCATCTGCGAAGAAGCGGGCGTGCCGAAGGGTGTTGTCAGCGTGGTGCCGGGCAAGGGCTCGGTGATCGGCGATGTGCTGGTGCGTCATCCGCTCGTGAAGAAAGTGTCGTTTACGGGTGGCACCGAAGTAGGTCGCGGCATTGCGCGTATCGCGGCGGACAAGCTGATGCCGGTGTCGTTGGAGCTGGGTGGCAAGTCGCCGACCATCGTGTTCGACGACGCCGATCTCGATCATGCGGTCAACGGCGTGCTGTACGGCATTTTCAGTTCGTCGGGCGAAGCGTGCATTGCCGGTTCGCGGCTGTTCGTGCAGCGCTCGATTTACGACGCGTTCATGAAGCGTCTCGCGGAAGGCGCGCGCAAGTTGCGCGTCGGCGATCCATCGCGCGCTGAAACGCAGATGGGTCCGCTGATTACGGCGGCGCATCGCGAAACCGTCGAGCGTTATGTCGCGCTGGGTCTCGAGGAGGGCGGCCGCCTGCTGTGCGGCGGCGAGCGTCCGGTCGGCGACGGCCGCGAACAGGGCACCTACTTTCAGCCGACGATTATCGAGGGGCTTACGAACGACGCGCGCATCTGCCAGGAAGAAATCTTCGGCCCGGTGCTGGTCGCCATGCCGTTCGACGATGAAGCCTCGCTGCTGAAAGACGCGAACCAGAGCGTGTTCGGTCTCGCCGCCGGTATCTGGACACGCGACTACAAGCGCGCTTACCGGATTGCCCGCGCGCTCGAAGCCGGCACCATCTGGATCAACACCTACAAGCTGTTCTCGATCTCGACGCCGTTCAGCGGCTGGAAGGAGAGCGGGATGGGTCGCGAGAAAGGCCGACTCGGCATCCGTGAATACATGCAGCAGAAGAGCCTTTACTGGGGCTTGAACGACGCGCCGCTGGCGTGGGCCAACTAAACAGACACGCGAACTAGACACGCAAGATACGCAAGAGGCACGTTATGACGATTCTCGGCATTGAACAGATTATTTACGGCGTGACGGATCTGGCCGCCTGCCGCCGCTTTTTCGCGGACTGGGGCTTGAAGGAAGTCGCGCACGACGAAACGCACGCGCGCTTCGAAACGCTGAACGGTTGCACGGTGCTCGCTGTGGACGCGAATGACCCATCGCTGCCGCCCGCTTTCGAAGCAGGCCCGACCTTGCGCGAAGTCACCTGGGGCGTCGCCACGAGAGCGGAACTGGACGCACTGCGCGGCCGTTTCGCAGGCCAGCCGGGCCACTTCGAAACCGACGACGCGGTCGGCTGTATCGATCCGAACGGGATGGCGATTCGCGTGGAAGTGACTCGCAAGCGCGCGCTCGACATTCATGGGTCGCCGTCGAACGTGTGGGGGCAAACCTTGCGCGTCGATCAACCGTCGACGATTTACGAGCGCGCCGAACCGGTCGAAGTGGGGCACGTGGTGTTCTTCACGAACCAGCTCGCCGAACAGGAAAAGTTCTACCAGGAACTGCTCGGCTTCGAAATGTCGGACCGCTATCCGGGCCGCGGCGCGTTCATGCGTTGCGCGCCGCACGGCGGCCACCACGACATTTTCCTGCTGGCGTTGCCGGGCGGTAAGCGCGGTCTGAATCACGTCGCCTTCACCGTGCGCGATATCCACGAAGTGTTCGGCGGCGGCATGCATATCAGCCGTTGCGGTTGGGACACGCAATTGGGTCCGGGGCGTCATCCGGTGTCGTCTGCGTACTTCTGGTACTTCCAGAATCCGGCTGGCGGCTTGATCGAGTATTACGCCGACGAAGACCAGCTCACGCCTGAATGGCAGCCGCGTGATTTCGAACCGGGTCCGACCGTGTTCGCCGAATGGGCGATCGACGGCGGTATCGACGGCAATACGCGCCGGCAAAAGAACGCGAAGGCGCCGGAAGGCAAGTTCATGACGGAGCGGAAAAATGACTGACGCTGCTGCAGCCAAAGCGCAAGCCGCGCACGCAGGACTCGAAGCGCCGCGCACGATCGTCGTGATAGGCGGCGGCCAGGCGGCCGGCTGGGTCGTCAAGACGCTGCGCAAGGAAGGCTTCGACGGCCGTCTCGTGATGATCGCCGACGAAGTGCATCTGCCGTACGAACGTCCGCCGCTGTCGAAAGCCGTGCTGGCCGGCGAAGCGGATATCGACACCGTGCGTCTCGTGAAGCCCGACGACTTCGACGCGTTGAACGTGGAAGCGTGGCAGCCGGATTGCGCGAGTTCGATCGATCGCGAACAGCGCGTGGTGCGCACGCAGTCGGGGCGCGAAGTGCAGTACGACCGTCTGGTGATCGCCACCGGCGGCGCGGCGCGCCGCTTGCCGGACGCGCTCGTCAAGACCTCGCACATTGCCTATCTGCGCACGCTCGACGAAGCCGTCGCGCTCGGCGAACGGCTGCGCGCCAGCCGGCGCGTGCTGGTGGTGGGCGGCGGCTGGATCGGCCTCGAAGTCGCGGCCACCGCGCGCAAGCTCGGCGTGGAGGCGTCGGTGGTCGAAGGCGCGCCGCGTCTGTGCGCGCGCTCGCTGCCGCCGCTGGTGTCCGGTTTCCTGCTCGACCTGCATCGCGCGAATGGCGTGGACGTGCGCCTGAATGCGTCGCTCGTAAAGCTGGACGATCATCCGAACGACGCTAACCGGATTCGCGCGACGTTCGCGGACGGCTCGACGCTGGACGCCGATTTTGCCGTCGCTGGCATCGGTCTGACGCCGCATACCGCGCTGGCTGAAGCGGCGGGTGTGAAGGTGGCAGACGGCATCGTGGTCGATCATTTCGGCGCGACCGACGACCCGCGCATTTTCGCGTGCGGCGACGTGGCGAATCATCCGAGCGCGTGGCTGAAGCGCCGCGTGCGGCTCGAATCGTGGGCCAACGCGCAGAACCAGGCGATCTCCGCGGCGAAAGCGCTGCTCGGCCACTTCGAACCCTACGCGGATATTCCGTGGTTCTGGTCCGATCAGTACGACGTCAATCTGCAAATTCTCGGCGACATTCCCGCCGATGCACAACTCGCCGTACGCGGCGATTTGCCGGGCAAACGCGCCACGTTGTTCCATCTGGAAGACGGCGCGATTCGCGGCGTGATCGCCATCAACACGCCGCGCGAACTGAAACTGTCGCGCAAATGGATGAACCAGGGCCGGACGATCGACCTCGCGACCCTGACCGACGCCTCGACGGCGCTTGCCTAACCACACCTACGGACGGCACCACGGCATGAGAACCATCGACAACACCATGGGGGACCGCAGCAGCGCCGGTGTCTCAGGCCCCGTGACCCGGGGCTCGATCATCGCGCGTCTGGAGCGTTTGCCCGGCAACGCGATGCAGGTACGCGCGCGCATTCTGATCGGCCTCGCGACGTTCTTCGACGGCTTCGACGTGATCGCCATCGCGGCCACCTTGCCGATCCTGATCGCGAAGTGGCATCTGACGCCCTGGGAGATCGGCTTTCTGATCGGCTCCGGTTCGGTCGGGCAACTGATCGGCGCGTTCGTGTTTCCGTGGTATGCCGAACGCAAAGGTCGCGTGAAGGCGATTGCGTTGAGTTCGGGGATTATCGGCGTTACCAGTATTGCGTGCGGTTTTGCGCCGACGTTTGCCGCCTTCCTGGTGCTGCGCGTGATTCAGGGTTTGGGGCTTGGCGGCGAACTGCCGGTGGCCGCGACTTACATCAACGAGATCAGCCGTGCGCATGGACGTGGCCGTTTCGTGCTGCTGTATGAAATCGTTTTTCCGGTGGGACTGCTGGCGTCGAATGCGTTGGGCGCGTGGATCGTGCCGCGCTTCGGCTGGCAGGTCATGTACTTTATCGGTGGCATGCCGTTGATTCTGTTCTTCGTGTTGCGCAAGCTCGTGCCGGAATCGCCGCGCTGGCTCGCAGAACGTGAACGGATGGCCGACGCCGACGCCGCCGTGCATGCGTTCGAACGTGCCGCGAAGGGGCCGTTGCCGCCGGTGACGCAGTCGGCTGAGTTCGAAGCGATGGTCAATCGTCACCCGAAGCGCCGCATGAGCGACCTGTTCGGTCCGGCGTATCTGAAGCGCACGCTTGCCGTGGCGATGCTGTGGGTGACCTGCGGCTTCATTCAGTACGGTCTGTCGACTTGGCTGCCGACGATTTATCGCACGGTTTATCACGCGCCGCTGCAACTGGCGCTGAACCTGGCGGTGGCGGCTTCTGTGCTGGGCGTAGTGGGGTCGCTGACGTGTGCGTTGCTGGTCGACAAGGTGGGCCGCAAGCCGATTATCAATCTGTCGTTCGTGGCCTGCGCGATTTCGTTGCTGCTGGCAGGCGTGTTCCACGATGCGTCGGTGTACGTGGTGGCGACGTGCTGTGCGTTCTCGCTCGGCTTCCTGGCTTGCGGTTTTATCACGGCGTATGTGTACACGCCGGAGTTGTATCCGACCAGTATCCGTGCAATGGGTTGCGGCGTTGGCGGCGCGTGGCTCAAGGTGGCGGCGATTTTCGCGCCGGCTATCGTGTCGAAGACGATGATCGGCGGTAACTTGCAGGTGGCGTTTTATATTCTCGCGGCGGTGCCTTTCGTCGCGGCGATTGCGGTGCATTTTCTGGGGATCGAGACCAAGGGGAAGGTGCTAGAGCAGTTGGAGGCTTGAGGTTTGGTCGTGTAATGAGTTTGGTGGGCGGTGATGTGTTGTACCGCAATGGTAGGAAGGCGAAGGGCGCACCGGGTGGTGCGCCCTTTGTTTTTGGGGTGATCCTCACTCGTGGTTCGACTACTTTCTGATCAGATCATCGGAATCTGCCCCGGTAGCTGACTACCGCGCGCCAGTTCAGCGCCGTTCTGTTGCGATATCAGGACCAGTTGTGCGAAGCTGTTTATCGGCGCGTATCGCACGAGTACGCTTTCGAGCACGCGCACGAAGGTGCTGATCGCATGGCCGGCGAAGGCGGCGTCGTCGATTGTGACCCGCACGCGGATACCCCGCACCATCATCGGCGACGGCTTCATCGGCATCCACTCCATGACGGATTCGCGCGCGAGCCCGACGATCCCTTCGATATGCCTGGCGGTGGCGGTTGAGGGCGAAGATACGTGCTGGGCGAGTAGTCCCTTCAGCGCGGGCAACCCGGACTGGTCGAGGCTCACGGGTCCGGCCGAGATCATCGAAAGCAGCTTCCACAGCCTTCCCCGGGTGACGGCAAGCGGCAGACTTGCGCCCGGACGTCGCAACATCATGATCGAGCCCGCCAGTGCCTTGTCACCATAGATCAGGTCACCAGCGGGATTGCCGAATGAGAGCGACGCCGGCAGATTGCCATTCGTGCACGTCAGCTCGGCATCGATCTGCTCCGCGGAAGGCTGCACCGGCTCACCGTCACGGTCTATCAGCGAAAGCAGCGTGCCCTGCCCGGCAGTGAAACGGCCGGGCCGCGTATCGCGTTCGGCCAGCCAGTAGAGGTTCCCGCCATGGGATAGGGACGGGTACGACTCGATGTGGGTGACCACGCTACCTTGGGTGGCGCGAACGGCATCGACCGAATAGACCGCTACCTCCAGCGCATTCAATGCCTGCGGCACAACCGGATAGAAAGACATCGGGGTGTCTTTCAGGGAGACGGGTTCGGCGGGCCGTCTGAACAGGTTGACGACCGGTGTGCAGAAGAGCCTGAAATTTGCGGCGGCAAGACAGTGCATGGCGCGCGCCGTGGCGCTGTCCCGATGAAGACCACTGACAGGCAAGTGCAGGCTCAACCGCTCGCACGGACCGGTCTTTCGTCGGAGTGCGGCGAAATCGATGTCGATGAAGTCGAACCGGTCTGGGAATGCGAAATACTCGAGAAGAAGCCGGAACGGGGACTGCCCGCCGTCCGCTCGTTCGATCAGTGCTTCATCGTTGCCGAAACCCGCCGCAGACAGCGGTACGGTGGGTAGTTCGATCCAGCGCCCGTTACCGTCGGCTTCGACAAAGGCGACCTTCGCGCGCTGCAGCAGTGTGTCGATTGTCGCGGCGACCGTAGTTCGCGGCCCTTCCACGAACACCCGGACCGTTTGCGGAATCGCCGTGCCTAGCTGCTGCCCAGGTGAGAGTGCGGCGAGGCTGAGCGTCATCACCCCGGTCGTGTTCTGCGACAACTGCACGTTGGCCGGCGCGGTCGCGTTCGGATCATAGCGCGCGTGCGAAATGCGCAAGGGCGCCAGCACCACCTGGTGCGCAGTGCGGAAACAGTACTCGCTGCCCCGCGCCTTGAGCTCAACGCCACGTCTGATCACAAAGGGCTCCGTCAGCTTCTCCAGCGCGCTGCTGCCCATGAACTGGGCGATCGAACAGGACGGAAACGGGCGCAGGTATTCGGGATAGAGGACTTCCAGTAACGCGCGGGCGAACTCCGGAACCTCGTCATTGATCCGGGCGTTACTCCTCGCATTGAGCAGAGCGGCCGACTGGATCATCCGTTCGACATGCAGATCTTCCGAGTGATCACCCGATATGGCGAGTCTCGCTGCTACCTTGGGAAAGTGCTGTGCAAATCTGCCGAGGGAGCCGCGCAGCAGCGCCAGCTCGTGTTCGTAGTCGGGTAACAGTTCGTCCATCGGGAATTGCGTCAGGGCGTGTCAGGGCGCATCGGGACACAGGAAAGCTGCATCTTGCGAACGTGGACGGCGCACCGTGACGACGTGCAACCCGATGATGAGCGGCACGCTAGCGCGGTGTCTGTGGGAACATCAATCAAGGTGGGCGGGAGCAGGGCGGTCACTCTCGCCCGGAAGACGGCAGGCTCGAGATCAGCGTCGCGCCGCATGATGTTTTATGACCTTCGAAAGCGCCCGGTTCGTTGTCCACGATGAAATCCGTATCGCCCTCGGCGATGACGCATTCTCCGTGGAGAGGACAGGTACAGCGATCGCCCTTGCGGGAAACCGCTCGCCCCATGACCTCGCTGTGGGCCGCCCCGGTTTCCACGCGACCGCCGTGGCTATGCGGATCGCCGACACGAATAATGCCTCGCATGGTTTGTCCTCAGTACGAATAGCCCTGCATGCCGTACTTCGTGTCGTAGCGGCGTCCCCACCACGGCAGATACGCATTGTCTTCACCACGCGCGCGGAACCAGTCCTGGTCCGGATCGATCGGGGTGAGCTTCGACGGCGGCAGGATCACGACTGCGGTCGGATGATTCGGGTCCGTGGTCCCCGCAACCAGCGCATTGCCGCCGAAGTGATTGATCCGGCCGATCGCGAGCGCAATGTCCGTGAGGGCTGTGCCCGCGCCCATGTCGCCGAGCAGTGCCGGCGTGTTGAAAGTCTGCTTCCCGTAGTCGAATTCCGGCAGCGTTTCGGTCAGTGTCTGCGAGAGCGATCCGAGGCGCGTCGATGCGGCTTCGCCGCCCTTGCCCGCGTCGTGCACGACGAACTGGAGGCTCGCGGGATCGATGTTCGCGTTGTTGGCGGCCTGGGCGATCGTGGCCTTCCACGCCTGCACGGCGCGGGTCGTGCCGGTCTTCGCTTCGTAGTCGCTTACATTGCCTGTCGCGGCGCGGCCGATCCAGGCGAGCGGCTCACGCTCGGTCTTCAGGTCAGGGCCTGCCAGAAACAGCAGGGTGAGGTTTTCGTTTATCTGCTGGTCTTTGGGCGGGAAGCTCGGCGCGTCCCAGTTCATCACCCACACGCTTTCTTGCGGGTGTGATTGCAGGTAGTCGAGCGCCGCGTTCAGCGACGTGAAGCCGGCGTTGGCGCCACCAACGTGCACGCGAACGTCAGGTGGCGTGTCTTTGCTCCAAAGATCCGTGAAATTCGGGTTACCGATGTTGAATTCAGACGCGATCTCCTTTGCCAGATAAGGTCCAGCGTTGCCTGGGGTCAATCTATTGGGAATTGCCAGTTCGACATGAATGCCAGCCAACTCTCGCCAATGTTTCTTTCTGGATGATTGAACGGTGTAAAAGTAACGCTGATTCATCACATATTTTGTGCCAAACAGAACAAGTAATTTATCTATGTATTTTTCATAGAATCCTTGGAATGTCTCCCGCCCATCGCTGCCATTCGCAATTCCTGCAACGGGCTGGATCGTCGTAAAGCTCTTCGGATCTGTTCTCACCATGTCGTCGTTCTTGTTTGGCTTGACAAGGCCCATCGTCCAAAGCAATTGCCATTCAGTCGGATAATCCCGCCGCTGCAACGGATTCATCCATTCGAGACCCACGACTTGCGCCAAAAACGGTTTTGCAGATGCGGTGGCAACTGCAGACGTTGTCCCACTGATTTCCGCTGCCTGTGCTTTCGTGAACATCAGCATGGCAATGCCCGCAAGCAAAAGTAATGCGCCCGATCGTTTGATGCTTTCTCTCATGCTCTAGCCGTCCATGTCATTCTGATACTGGTGTGCTCTGATGAGCGTCATCGCTGCGTGTCCCGGTCACGTCGAAATCAACGATTTCATACGACGCACCCAACACGACGCTCATTCTGTGGAGAGAGCAGGTAGGTACAACGGTCACCCTTTCGGGAGATCGCTCGCCGCGCCATGACCTCGTTGTGTGCCGCCTCAGTACGAATAGCCCTGCATGCCGTACTTCGTGTCGTAGCGGCGTCCCCACCACGGCAGGTATGCGTTGTCTTCACCGCGCGCGCGGAACCAGTCCTGGTCCGGATCGATCGGGGTGAGCTTCGACGGCGGCAGGATCACGATTGCGGTCGGATGGTTCGGGTCTGTGGTGCCTGCAACCAGCGCATTGCCGCCGAAGTGATTGATCCGCCCGATCGCGAGCGCAATGTCCGTGAGGGCCGTGCCCGCGCCCATGTCGCCGAGTAGTGCCGGCGTGTTGAACGTCTGCTTCCCGTAGTCGAATTCCGGCAGCGTTTCGGTCAGTGTCTGCGAGAGCGATCCGAGGCGCGTCGATGCGGCTTCGCCGCCCTTGCCCGCGTCGTGCACGACGAACTGCAAGCTCGCGGGATCGACATTCGCATTCTGGGCCGCCTGGGCAATCGTGCTCTTCCAGGCTTGCACAGCGCGGGTCGTGCCCGCCTTCGCTTCGTAGTCGCTCACAGTGCCTGTCGCGGCGCGGCCGATCCAGGCGAGCGGCTCACGCTCGGTCTTCAGGTCAGGGCCTGCTAGAAACAGTAGGGTGAGGTTTTCGTTTATCTGCTGGTCTTTGGGCGGGAAGCTCGGCGCGTCCCAGTTCATCACCCACACGCTTTCTTGCGGGTGTGATTGCAGGTAGTCGAGCGCCGCGTTCAGCGATGTGAAGCCGGCGTTGGCGCTACCAACGTGCACGCGAACGTCAGCGGGCAGATCCTTGCTCCACAGATCTTTCGCGGATTGATTGCCGATTTCAAAAAAATCTTTTATTTGATATTCCAAATAACCTTGCGCTTCCTTGGGGCTAAGACGAGCAGGAATCGCTAATTCGACACGGATACCCGCTAGCTCCCTCCAGTGACGACGATTCTCGGGCTGAACCGTATAGAAATAGTGGCCATTCATCACGTATTTTGTGGCAAATAGGACCAGAAGAATTTCAATGTATTTTTCATAAAAACCATCAAAACTCTCTCTACCGTCGTTGCCATTTGCAATTCCTGCAACCGGTTGGATCGTTGTAAAACTCTTTGGATCTGTTCTCACCATATCGTCGTTCTTGTTCGGCTTGACAAGGCCCATGGTCCACAACAATTGCCATTCGGTCGGATAATCCCGACGCTGCAACGGATTCATCCATTCGAGACCTACGACCTGCGCCAGGAAAGGTTTTGCAGACGCCACAGGAACTGTGTACGTCGTTGCGCTCGCTTCCGCCGCCTGCGCGGCCGACACCGACCATGCTGTTGTGAACGCCAGCATGGCAATGCCTGTCAGCAACGGTAATGCGACCAGTCGTTTCATGCTTTCTCTCATACTCCAGACATCCATGTCATTCCGATAGTAATGTGCGCTGATAAGCGCCACACTTGTTACCAGGAGGACGGTGACAAACGTTACCGTCAATCGTCTCGGCCAGGTCGAAATCAAAAATCTCATACGACCTCCCCGACAACCAGAATCTTGCCGCCTTCGCGCTTATCGTCGATTTCCGATGGGAACTTTGCATCGCTGTCATTTTTAATCCAGTCTTGCAAGAACTGGGTTTTCATTTTTCCCTTCAAGAAATATTCAAAATAAATTCTATTTGGATTGTCTTTATCTAGCCCGCTCCCAAATCGCCAGTCCGCCTCGATTCTGAAATCGTTCATCTCCTTTTCCGTTAACCTACAAATGCCGATCGCAACATCGTAGGCGAGCGCTTTTTCGGCGTGCATGTCGTTCGTCATGATCGTCGAATGATTCGTCGGGTTATTGATCGCAGCATCCAGAAGATGCGTAATCTCTTTATCCCGCCACGCCTTGTAGCCCTCCGGCATCTGCGCATTGGGACCCGCTTCACCGACCACCACCCCGTCCTTAACCCAATCAGGATTGTTGTCATGCCGCGCTTCCATCCGCGCGATCGCGTGATCTTCATAGCGTTGCCCTGCTTCGGAATCAACATCACCCTGCGGCTTCATCTGATCCTGCAAGATCGCGTCTTTAGTACTCGGCTGGAAGCTGTCGTAAGGATCGTCCTTGTTGCCGGACTTGTCCTTGTTACGGTACGAGGCGGCCGGGTCGTTTTCCTCATTGAAGTCACTGGTCGCCGTTCCATCCTGCACGTGAACAACATTGTTGAAGCGCATCGCCTGCGGCGTGAACGGCTCAGGCAAGGCCGGCGCATCACAGACCACGTACCAGTTCTTCGGCGGCTCGCCATTCGCACGCGCGAGTCCAAGACCGGACGTCGCCATCGTGACGACGTAGAGCACGGGCGCCGACGCAACGGCCAGGATTTTCGCGACCCAATGTTCGTTCGCACGCAGGTTCTTGACCAGATTGAACCGGGTGGGCGGCGATGTCGGATAGAAGAACAGCGTCGTCGAGCCCTTGGTGAAGCGCCAGTCATCCTGCCAGGTACGATAGACCCCCGGCGTGGGCGTGCTCGGGATCGATGCCGGTGCTGAGGCGCCGGACTCGCCGACCTTGAAGCCGCTCGCGAACACCCGCTGCGTGAACAGACTGGCGCCTTTGACCTTGGCGACTTCGTCCGGATGGAGGCCGCGCCAGCCCATGCCCTGCAACGGCGCAGCGGAGATCACCTGGTCGTGCGGGCACGAATACAGCGTCACGCGGCCATAGGTGTGATTCTGTACACCGTAGCTCTGGCGATCGGCGTCCGGGTCATATAACGGTTTGCCGTCCGGTCCGGGATTTTGGTTGCCCATCGTCATCCGGAAATCGAGCGGATCGCGCTGGTCTTCCCGATCCTTGCCCTGCGCGATCAGAGCAAGGAATTTCTTCAGCGTGTCCGCTCGCGCCGTGCTTCCCACACGACCACGGTTACCGTACGAGTCCTTGTCCATGCGGTCCGTCCACACCTCCATCGCCGGCGAGTTGTCGCCCGGAATAGTGCCCAGCACGCTGTACGGTGGGTTCGCGAGCACATAGGTATCGGCCACGCACCGTACACCCGCATCCTTCGATAACCGGTCGCCGAGGAAGGCGGCGGCGAGGCCCACCATGTTTCCCTGACTATGGCAGACCACCGTAACGGGCACGTCCGGCTGGGCCTTGCGGATCGACTCGATGAGCTTGGCCAGGCGGAGCGCGGCCATCACGTTGTAGGAGCGGGGCGGTGTTTCGAAGATCGGCCGGTTGGTCGGATTGACGCCCTGGATGTTGAGGAAACCAAAGATGCGCGGATCGACGCCCAGGTTCCACAGGTCGGGCAGACTGCCGCATCCGTTCGCGAACGGACCGCCGCCCCAGTAGTCCTGCTCGTTCAGGAAGATCTTGTCGCCGTAGCGTTTGAGTTCGTCCTTGTTCGCCTTATAACCCCAGCGGAAGTGAATCACCGGAGAAAAGGTGTCGCTGGTCGGCTGAAGATAGTTGCCGGACCACATCTGCGGATTGATGAAACCATCCGCCGTGAGACTTCCTGTGTACTGCATCGGCGCCATCTGGCCCGCCGCCTTGCCGGAGTAGAACAGGTGCTCCTCCATCCGGCCGAGTCTTCGGTTCAGGCCCTTGCACAGCCCTTCCTCGGTAGCCTTGAACCATTCGCCCTCCGAATTCACTCCATGCACGAAGATCACGACGCTTGGCAATGGCATCTGCAACACGCACAGGAGTTTCGCCTGGCTGAGTAGCGTCACGCCGTCGCTGCTCGCGACCCGATAGCGATTTGATTCACTATCGCTCGCGCTTGCTGACGACGCGGCAGGCGTGCGCGGGTCGAGCGCGCCCGCGTCGTTGTCCGCTGCCGGCGCAGTCTGGTCGCTTCCCGGTGTGCCGGGTGTCGTGGCGGTGGCGTCCGTCATACCGATTTTCCCGATCAGGTTTTATTTTTAAAGAATTGCACAGCGAGCTTTTCGAACTGGTTGCCCTGGATCGGCGCGAGTTCACCCGTTGCGCTGGATTGCCCTTTCACGCGTTCGCCCGATGCTTTCGTGATTTCCGCCTCGATGCCCTGGACGCCCTGTCCGTCGGTCGGACGCACCAGCGTCGGCACACGTCCGAGTGACCCCTGGTCAAACGTCGGCATATCGCTGCTCATGCTGGCTGGACCGGCCCACTTATGTCCCGCCGCCTTAATGGTGAACAAACCGGGGCAGCCTAGTTCGACATTCGTGCCGTGAAGTTTCAGGTAGGCGCCGCCCGATGTGGTGAACGTAATCTGCTCGCTGGCCATCCCCACGATCTTGCCGTCGGCGGCCGTGAAATGGATGTTCTTCGCCGAGTCGATCTGAGTGTCGTCGGCCTGGCTCTGGACCAGCACCTTGCCCTGGTTCGCGATAGCCGATACGCCGTCGCTTTGTGCGAACATCGCGATGCCCTGTCCGGCCTGAAGGCTGATCCGCTGGCCGCTCGCAACCTGTACGTTCTGTTGCGCGACCTGATCGATGTTCTCACCGGCATACGTGACATGCGTCTTCGGCGTGAGGTTGACCGACCCCGCCTGTGCACCGAGCGCCATCAGCGCCTGCGATGCGTCCGAGCCGGATTTGCCGCCCGCCTGCCATTCCTTGAAGGCGTCGGCAACGGCGGTTTGCCCGGTCGCGTCGGTCGCCTGCCCGCCATGCTGACCGGCGTAGTCGCCCAGGGACTTGAACAGTTCAGTACACTCGCCGAGCAACTGCACGAGTTCCTGCCGGTCGAGCTGAGTGCCGCTCGCCTGGGCGCGCGCATAGGTCGTGAGCAGAATGCCTTGTGCGGCGCGTAGCGATGCGGCGGCGTCCGTGCGCAGTTCCGCACCCTCACCACGATTCGCGCCTTGCCCGTTGTCACGGGGTTGCGTGAGAAAACCCAGGTTCAATTCGGACGAAGCATGCTCACTGGCTAGCTGGGCACTGATCTGGGACGGCGTGTCGTCCAGCCGGAGCTGGTTGTACCGCTCGCCATTGATTTCGCGTGACCTCAGTCCGGAAAGGTAGCGGTTGCCCGGCAACGAGCCCGTGCGGCTGAAGCTCGCCGGCATGTTGTCGCCGTTGCTGAAAACACCTGCCACGTACATCCGGTCGGGGTCGCCGTTCGCAAAGTCCAGCAGCACCTCCATGCCTGCACGAGGGACCATGTGCGCCCCGAAGTTGTCGCCCGCCCAACTGGACAGCACCCGCACCGACGCGCTGTCCGCTGGCGTGCCATTGGTGCCTGCGCCGCCGGCGTGGTCGTGGTCTGCGGGGTCAAGCCCCTGGATCTGCACGTTGATGCGTGCGAACGGGTCGCAATGCACCTGGTCGCCCTGAACCGCGGTCACCGTGCCGGTGATCGGATACACCTTCGGCAGGTGGATGCGCGGATCGTAGGTGGGTGTGAGCGGCGTGCCTTGAGGCACACCGCTGAAGGTGTTTTCATAGCGACTCTGCGATGAGCCGTCGAAACGGGTTGGGCGCTCGCGTGTGTCGACCGAGGCCGGTGCGGTCACCGGCTGCCAGCGGCTCGCCGCAAACAGCGCCTGCGCGCGTTCGTTCAGGTCCTTCGGCAGATTGTTTTCGCCGGTGTGATGCAGCGTCGTGACGACAATGCGACGCTGCTGCTCCGGTAACTGGTCGAGTTCCGGATGGCCGGACACTGTGATCCAGTAGCCGATCGCAAGATCGCGCACGCCGCTCGTCCCGTCGACACGTACCGCGCGTGCACCGTGGGACATCAGGCGCGCGATGCCGATGCGGTCGTAGTCACCCCATGAATCGGCCATATGCGGGGAGTCGATCCGTGAGTCCGACAGCAGGCCGGCGAGATCGTTGCCGGCGCTTCCCTGGTCGACGCGCGTGGGTGCCTGGACCTGATCGACGCGACTGGGCTTGAGGTCCCAACTCACGCGCCGGATCGAACCGGAAACAATCTGCCGCCCCATCGACAGTTGGGTGATCGCGTCACGTGTGCCGATCGCCGGATCGGCATGATAGGTAACCGTTCCGGCGCTCGCCTGCGTGAGTTTGATCGCGTTGTCGAACAGCACCAGTGTGTGAAACGGTTGCGTTGAGACGTTGGCACCTTGTGTCCCACCGGCACGAATAAACCAGGTAATGCCATCGCGACGGCAAAGACGGCGGATAAAGTCAGCGTCCGATTCGTCAAACTGAAGTGTCTGCTCGCGAGCCGGATATTTTGATATATCCAGATTGGATATATCGACGTCGAACGTACTAGCAAGCGTCACGCTTTTGCGCCGCCATTCGCGCGCAAGCGTCTGAATAATATCGATGACGTTTTTGGTGCGGAAAATGCGCGTATTGGTACGACGCTCCATTATCGATAATGCGTCGCGGATAACCAGTTGATAAGTCGCAATCGACCCATCCCCTTCGCCCTCATAGGCATCCGTGACGATTGCACAAATCGAGTGGAGAGCGCCTTGGTCCGTGACAAGCTGCACCGTGACGGGCTGGCCGAGGAATGTCTCCAGAGGCGCGCCGATGCTGGTCGAGATGCAGGAGAGGCGGCCCTCGATGCCATCGCACAGTTCCTCCCGGATATCGAGACGCTGGATCAGCAACAGACCCGCGAGTTTCTGCGAACTCCGCCAGAACAGACGGAATGGCCGATTATCCTGCGAGGGCAGGGCGCCGCTAAATACGCGTTGAAGAACGGATCTCACGATCAGATTCCCGGATCATGACTGAATAGTCATGCGAAGTAAATAAGGTAGAGGCCGCTGATTAGAAAAACGTGGTCACTTATATTCGGAAGGAAGCGGCCGCAAATTATCAGGCAGCCATGACGCTGTCAAATGCCTGCAAACAAATTTGACGATTCGGGATTTATTTTCTTAATTTTGGGATTAGCAAATCGTGTCGAGACTGGCACGTCTCAGGTCTGTGACATTTGCGCGCGCGAAGCGGTTATCGTCGGGCCTAGTATCCCGATACTTTGATTCGTGTTTTTGTCGACTCGGGTGGTGTGATGTCGATTAGCCTCTCTCCAGGGGATCGAGGCACCAGTTTCTCCGACGCGGACAGCGAAGCCGCGTAGCAACCTGCCACCGTGCCCGGCTATTCCTGCCGACTCCCACCCGACCCCCGTCGCCGCCTCACACCCTCGATGATCCAGATACTCATCAACCCCGCGCCCACACAAGCAACGATGTCCGGTTTCACCACCGCCAGCACCATCCAGCACATATTCACATAACCGCGAAAAAACGCCGGCACCGCCGCACGTATTTCATTCCAGCGAGTCGCCTCCAGCACGCCTCCCGCCGCCGACATCACCGCAAAGAGCGCCCACGCGAACTGTTGCGAGCGCTCATCACGCTGCAACAGCAGTACGATCAACGCGACGAAGCCCGCAAACCAGATCGGCAGATAAGCCCACGACAAACGCGGCCGGCGCGCGAGCCAATCGCGCCACTCGGCTTGCGCGAACGAGAGGAAGAACGCGAACAGCACGCCATGGGCGAACGGCATCGGCCATGCACGCGGGTCGGTAGCGATCCAGTGGCCCACGAAGCCGAACGCACTGGCGTTGGCAACAGCCAGAATCGCCAACCGCTTGATTGACGGCCAGCCGTGGATCAGCGCCGCCCAGATTGTGCAGACGCCGAGCGTGATCATCGCAATCGAGGTCAAACGGCCATTGCCGTCTTCGCACAGCGCTGCGGCGGTGGTGCCTAGCCACACGGGAATCCAGCCATAACGCAGCCAGCCGACGGAACGCAACGCGCGCAACCGCTGTTGCTGCGGTTCCGAAAGAAGCACACTTGTCGCGGCGAGCGTGACCAGCGCGAGCATCAGCGTCGATAGAAGAATGGCGAGTTGCGGCGGCGCCCATTGACCTAACCATCGGTCGCTTGCGGGATTCAGCGACGCGGTGGCGAACAGCACGCCGCACCACGCATTCAGCGCGAGCGCCGGACCCAGCAGACGGCCCACGCCGATGCGGAATTTCAGGCAGCGGCCCCAGAACTCGACCTTCTCGCGATCCAGCCGCAGACGCACCACGCTCGGATGGTAGCGGCCCAGCGCGGTCAACAACTGCTCCATCTCCGTGCGCATGCCGGCACGCAGCAACGCTCTCGCGCCAATTGCGATGGATGGCGACGGCGCTTCGAGTAGCGCCATCGCGTTCGTGAAGCGCAAACGCAGCGCGTTGTAGTCCTCGTCGGCGAATACGCGGTCTAGCGCGAGATTCGCAATCGGTGCATTGCGACGGCGCAGATGCGCGGTGTGGTCCCGCCATCCGAGCACGGCGTTCAGATTCATGCGCAGTTCGGCCGGCGTGTCCTCGTTCAGACAGTGACACAGCGCTTGCCATTCGAGTTCTTCGCGCGTCGGAATGTTGACGATGGAGCCGAACAGCACCTCCAATGAACGGCGCGACGCGAGTTGATCGGGTTGCGCGACGAAATCCTGCCAGAGTTGCACCGCGCTTTCGAACGCATCGGGTTCGCGGACGGTTTGCATCTCGGGCGACGGCGTCGACATCGTCGACGCGGTCGCCGGTTTGGCTGCAAACGCCTTACCGCTCACCATCTGCAACGCCGACTCATACGCGTACCGCAGACGTTGAAACGCGTCGGCATCCTCATCCGGCCGCTGCCGCTTCAGCAGCTTCGCGTACGCACGGCGCACCACGCGTTCGTCGGCATTCGAATCGATGCCGAGCACGTCCCACGGCCAGGCGTTGTCAGAACTCGTAGTCATGGCCGATCAGTAAGTCACATGCACGTCGAAGCGATCCAGCAGCGCGCTCAGGTCGCTGCGCGCAAGGGCGATTTCATCGGCATGTTGCCGTTCGATCAACGCCTGAAAACGCGCGATATGCGCGGCCAGAACCTGCCGATGGTCGCCGAGCGTTTCTTCATAGACACGATCGGCGCGCGTCAACAGCGTGCGGTTCTCGAGTTGATCGCGCGGATGAATTTTCAGCGCGCTCAGCGCGGCCAGCCGCTCGCGAATTTCCGCCGACGTCATCACGCCGGGGTTTTCTTCAATCACCATCGCGCGCTTTTCGCCGCCGGGAAACGCGGTGGCTTCCACTTCCAGCACGCCATTCACGTCGTAGGTAAAGCGCACATCCGCGCCCGCTTCGCCTGCCGCCTGTAGCGGCACATCGAGCGTAAATTCGCCGAGCGGTACGTTGTCCGTGGTCAGGCGCGCTTCACCTTGAAACACTTTGATGCTGAGCTTCTGCTGACGGTCGCGCACCGTGAAAATCCGCTGCATGCGGCTCACCGGCACGATCGTATTGCGCTCGATGATCGGCAGAAAATGCCCCGGCACGAGCTGATTCGGCGCGAGCTGAATGGCGGTATCGATGCCGAGGCTATACGGCGCGACATCGGTCAGCACCATCTCGTCGAGCCCTGCGTCGCGTGTGACGAGACCTGCCTGCACGGCCGCGCCGAGCGCCACGACTTCGTCGGGATTCAGATGTCCGGCGGGTAGGCGCCCGAACATCTTCGAGACCAGCTTGCGCACCATCGGCATGCGCGACGCACCGCCGACCAGGATGATTTCGTCGAGCGCGTCGACGGCGATCTTCGAATCGCGCAACGCACGTTCAACCGGCTTGCGCAGCCGTTGCAACAGGTGCTCGCAGGCACGCTCGGCGGCGGCCGTGTCGAGTTCGAGCGTGGCGTCGCGGTCGTCGATCGCGAGTTTGAGCGTGACGCTGGCGGCACCGTGCTGCGTGAGCTGCCGTTTGGCGCGCTCGGCTTGCTGATGCAGACGTTGCGCGGCGATCGGCGAGAGGGCATTGAGTTTCAGGCTATTGCGCTGGCAGAACAGCTCGACCAGCGCCTCGGTGAAGTCCTCGCCGCCCAGAAAGTTGTCGCCGGTGCTGGCGCGCACTTCCATCACGCCTTCGAAGAAGTCGAGCACCGAGACGTCGAACGTGCCGCCGCCCAGATCGAAGATCAGGAATTTGCGTTCGCTGTCGCGCTGATGCACGCCATACGCGAGCGACGCCGCAGTCGGTTCGTTGACGAGACGCCGGACCTTGAGCCCGGCCAGTTCGCCGGCAATGCGCGTGGCTTTGCGTTGCGCGTCGCTGAAATAGGCGGGCACGGCGATCACCGCGTCGTTGACCGTTTCGCCGAGGAACGCTTCGGCATCCGCTTTCAGCGCCTTGAGCACCAGCGAGGACAGTTCCTCGGGACGCAAGGTTTGCGTGTCGAGCGGCACGCTGCGGTTCGTGCCCATGTAGCGCTTGAAGTTCGCGGCGGTACGCTCGGGATGCGTATGCAAACGGTCATGGGCGGCGCGGCCGATCAGGATCGAACCGTCGTCATCGATCGAAACGCACGAAGGCGTGAGCGTCTCACCCAATGCATTCGGGATGAGCATAGCCTCGTTGTCGCGCCAGACCGCCGCGAGACTATGCGTGGTTCCAAGATCGATGCCGATGATCGAAGGCATGGTCAGTTTCCGATTCCGTTTCGCGCCCCTCCATGAGGAGATCGCCCAGGTTGCCGCGGATCAACCGCGCGGGAGCTGCGAGTAGCTCCGTCCAATGGCGATAACGGCAAGCCAGCCGTAAAACTTGAGCGACGAGGTCAGTGGGCGGGCGGGAATCGGAAATCTGCGGCGTTATAACGCCTTGCGATACACCACGAAGCCCGAGCGATCCGCGAGCTGATCGTAGAGTTTCATCGCGGTCTGGTTGGTTTCGTGGGTTTGCCAGTAGACGCGTTCCAGCCCGTCCGCCCTGGCTCGCGCGACCACCCCTTCGATCAGCGCGCGGCCCACGCCCTTGCCGCGCTCGGTGTCGAGCGTATAGAGATCTTGCAGGTAGCAGATGGGCGCCGACATCGTCGTATGACGGTGATACAGAAAATGCACGATGCCGAGCAACTGGCCGCTGCGTTCGGCGACCATGGCATGCATCGGCTCGTAGGCGTCGAAGAAACGTGCCCACGTAAGGCGCGTGATGTCGCGCGACAGGGCCGTTTCGCCCGAGCGGCCGTAGAACGCGTTGTAGGCGTCCCAGAGCGGCAGCCAGGCGTCGAAGTCGGCGGGTGTGGCGGGACGGATCTGGATCGGGTCGGACATGAGTGTGAGTTCCTTGTGAGTGGGTGACGTCTTTTGGGTAAGCCGCCGAAACGATGTCAGGGTTGAGTCGAACAGGCGTAGAGCGCCGCGCTGAGCGCCTGCTCGCGTTCATCACGGCTGGCCGCTCGCGCACCGTGCGCGATGACTCCCGACGCAGCCGCATTCGCTGCGTCGCCGTGCTGCGAGAGACGTTCGTGCAGGCAGGCGTCCAGATTCGCGCGCGCGGTCGTGGCCGGATCGAGCGCGGCATAGATGCATGCAGCGCAAGCCAGCGCCACGCAGCACGTTGCCGAGGCGCCGTAGCTGACCCGTACGGCGGTGGTTTCTCGTGTCTGCGTATTCATCGTCGTGGTCCCGTCCCTTGGCGCGGAGGTGTCGAGGCGTACAGCGCGGCGGCAGCGCCCGAACCGTCAGCATAAGAAATTTGTGGCACCATTGTTAGCTCCACAATGACAACAAAATTTGGAGCCACGATTTGGACTACGGTCTGCTGATGTCGAACGTCGAGCGAACGCTGGGCGGGCGCAAGCTCACGCAACAGGACCTGCTTTACGAAAGCCTGCGCCGCGCGATTCTCGACGGCGCGATTCGCCACGGCAGCCGTCTGCTCGCCAGCCGTGCGCTCGCCGAGCAATTGGGCATTGCGCGCAACTCGGTGCTGTACGCGTACGAGCGGCTAACTGAAGAAGGCTTTATCGCCGCGAGCCGGCACGGTTCGATCGTCAGCATGGTGAGCGGTGCGGATAGTGCCGCTTCCAAGGCTGTGGGACGGCTGCAGTCGTCCGGCGGCGGGCTGTCGCAGCGCGTCACGGACCTGCCGCGCGAGCGCACCAGTCCCGACGACCCCACGCCGTTTCGTCCTGGCGTGCCCGCACTCGACGAATTCCCGCTCGCGCAATGGCGCGCGTCGATGGAGCGCGCATGGCGTGCCGTCGCGCCCGACGAACTGGGATACGGCAACAACTCGGGCCACCCCGCGCTGCGTCGCTCGATTGCCGAATATGTGCGCGTGTCGCGCGGCGTGCGCTGTTCCGCCGAGCAGGTGTTCATCACGGCGGGCACGCAGGCGAGCCTCGATCTCTGCGCGTGCATGTTCGCTGATGCCGGCGACAGCGTGTGGGTCGAGGACCCGGGTTACCACGGCGCGAAGGCGGCGTTTCAGGCCGCTGGTTTGCAGTTGGTGCCGATCCCGGTCGACGCCGCCGGGATGGCGCCGACACCCGCCGACTGGCAGGAGACGCCGCCGCGCTTGCTGTATCTCACGCCGTCCCACCAGTATCCGCTCGGCAGCGTGCTGAGCCTGGAGCGGCGCTGGTCGATCATCGACCATGCCGTGGCGCGCGGCGCGTGGATCATCGAGGATGACTACGACAGCGAGCTGCGTCACAGCGGCCCGCCGCTCCCGTCGATTCAAGGACTCGTCGAGCACGCGCCGGTGATCTATCTCGGCACCTTCAGCAAGACGATGTTTCCGGCGCTGCGCATGGGCTTCATGGTCGTGCCCGCGCATCTCGTGACGCAGGTCGACGAGACGCTCAGCGAGATCGCGCGGCAAGGGCGCGTGGCCGAACAGATCGCGTTGGCCGATTTCATCGATAGCGGGAAGTACGCTCGGCATTTGCGGCGTATGCGGCGTCTTTATCAGCAACGCCGCAGTGCGCTGGTGACGGCGATCGAGCGGCACATGGGCGATCTGGTGACGGTGTCGTCCGACGGCGGCGGTATGCATCTGACGGTGCGACTCGACGCGCCGCTACGCGATCAGGACGTGAGCGCCGCAACGCGCGAGCACGGATTGCATATTGCTGCGTTGAGCGCGTTCTGCCAGCATCCGGAGCGGGACGCCGGGCACTACAACGGCTTCATGCTCGGCTACGCCGGCGTGAAACCGCAGGAGGTGGATGCGCTGGTGGCGCGACTCGCTACGGTGGTGCGCGGCTTGTTGTGACGGCACGGCAGGTTTGTCGCATCGTCCCAGTGAGTTTCGTGACGCAGAACGCCGCTCGAGCCGCTCAAGCGCTCAGGCCGCTTCGGCTCTAAGCCAGCGCGCGAACATCGCGTCGTCGTCGGTATCCAGCGCCTGGGCGACGCGCCGGCCTATCGCCGCGCCGAATTTATAACCGTGCCCCGAGCACGCGGACACCACCAGCGTGTTGCCGATCCGCTTCGAAAAGAAGCGGCTGTCGGCCGTGAAGGTGTACATGCAGGTTTTGACTTCGGCAACCGTGTAGTCGCCAATGCGGCCGAACGGCGGCGCGAACAGCCGGCGCACACTGTTGCCTTCGCCGTGCGCCGCGACGCGGTCGGCATCCGGGTCGAGCGCGTGGACCTTGTGAAGGGCCGCGCCAAACTTCAGACCAATGCCGTCGAGCGGCGGCAGGGCATAACCTCCACTCGATCCGCCTATGTCGACGATCGCCGGCGCATTCGCCCACGCGTCTTCGAGATCCGCGGGCGGCTCCATGTACGCAACCACGTTGCGGAACGTCATCAAGGTTTCGGCCAGCGCGGGGAACAGTTGCAGCGTCCATGCGCCCGCGGTGATCACGAGGCGGTCGGCGCGCACGATGCTGTCGTCGTCGATCCGCACGCAAGCGGTGTGCGGATCGACCGAGAGCACTTTCGTGTGGGTACGGATGTCGGCGCCGCGCATCTTGAGCCACGCTTTCATGTCGCGCGCAATGCGCTCACTGAAGAGCGCCCCGCCGTCCTGATCGAGGTACGCATAGCGAAACGTGGCGGGGTCGAGAAAAGGGTAGCGCTGCGCCGCATCTTGCGGGTCGAGTTGCTCGTACTCGAATTGCATACGGTCGAGGCCGGCGCGATAGTGTTCGGCGTCGTCGCCGGCGAATTGCGAAATGCCCAGCACGCCGCAATTCGCATAGTGAGAAACGCCGAGATCGTTCCACAGCAAATCCCAACTATCGAATGCCTCGGCCATGGTGCGCGCATAACCGTCGGCGTTGCCGTAGGCGCGGCGAATCATGCGGGTCCGGTCGCCCGAGGCGGCCAGTGGATTCGGAATCGAGCCTTGCTCGATCAATGTGATGTCGTGTCCCAGTTTCGCGAGCGACCACGCCGTGCTCAACCCGGCAATACCCGCTCCTACGATTGTCACCCGCATGCCCACTCCCCCGAGTCGATGGTTCCGGCACAGAGTCTAGCAGCGGAAAAAAAATAATCGGTAAGGGTTCGTGCGGATCGGCCTGCGAATGCCCTGACCGACACGACGCGAAACCCGGCCAGGCGGTGGTCTCCGCGCGCGCCGCGTCAGTGCTTGCGATGCGGGTTATGGCGCAGCTGGTTGCGCACTTTTTTCGCCGCGAACAACGGCACGTAATCGAATACGCGCGCTTCGTCGCGATAAGTGGCCAAGGTGTCTGCGTACATCTTCGACACTGTTTCCGTGGGCGTGTCGGTTTCCTCTGCGATGCTTCTCACCACTTCGTCTACGTTTGGCTCGGGTTGGGACATGAATCTCTCTCCGGGGGGGGGCGGGTTGGACAGCGGGCACGGACAACGGGAGTTTCATTAGAGGATGCGATCGGCGCCGATGCCAATTGAATCGCCCTATCGCGCGCACTGTTTCACAGAGATTTTTGTCTTGCGGCGCAGCAAGTCGCCGCGCAGTGCGGCGACGCGGAAAATCAATGTGAGTGACGATGATGTATGTCAGGAAAGTGCGCATGAACATGCGTGAGCGGCGCATGTTCATGCGGATGCGTGTGCGGTTCGTCGCCATCCCACGCGAAGTCGTGCTCGTGCTGATGATGCGCGTCGTGCCGGTGACGATGCGTGTGATCGAGCGGCTCATGCGTATGCGCATGTTCGTGACGTTCGCGAATGTGCAGCCACACGCCCAGCGTCATCAACGCGGCGGCGACCCAGAACAGCGCGGGCGGTAACTCCGGCCACAGCAGCCACGACAGCGTCACGCCGAACAGCGGTGCGACCGAGAAATACGCGCCGGTTCGCGCGCTGCCGAGATGACGAAGCGCGACGACGAACAGCACGAGACTGACGCCGTAGCCAGCAAACCCCGTCAGCATCGCCGACGCGACGGTCGCCCCCGTCGGCCACGACGTGCCGAAGGCAAGTGCGAGCGCCACGTTGACCGAACCGGCCACGAGCCCTTTCAGACAGGCGATGAACATCGCGTCGTGCGTGGACACCTTGCGCGTGAGGTTGTTGTCGATCGCCCAGCATGCGCACGCGCCGACCACCAGCAGCGTGCCGGGCGGCAGACCCACGGTGCCGGGTTGCCACGACAGCGCCACGCCGCCCGCGACGATCGCGGCCATGCCGAGAAACACTTGTACGTCGACGTTTTCGCGGAACACGACCCACGCGATCAGCGCGGTGAACACGCCTTCGAGATTCAGCAGCAGTGAGCCGGTGGCGGCCGGGGTAGTTTGCAGACCCAACATCAACAAGGCCGGGCCCGCGACGCCGCCGGCGACGATCGCGCCGGCCAGCCACGGTGCTTCCCGTAACGGAAACGGAGGGTGATCGGTGGGTTGTCCGGCGGCGTGGCCTTTGAGTCGGCGCGCCAGAATCACCGTGGCCAACCCGAGGCCGCTGCCGAGGTAGAACAGGCCGGCCAGCAGAAATGGCGATAACGCGCCGAGCAGCGCCTTGGCGAGCGGCGTGGTCGCGCCGAACAGCGCGGCGGCGAGCAACGCGGTGAAAGCGGCGTTAAAGCGGATGGACATGGTGGACAAATTGGTTGGGAGCAGCGGGCGTGACGGACACGATAGCGCGATCTGACCTGGAGCGTTATGGGTCGCTGAATACGTGTTCGGACAGGAAATCCACGAAGGCTCGCAGTTTCGGCGAGAGTTGGCGGCTCGACGGCCAGAGCACCGAAAATTGCCCGGGGTCCGACAGGTGATCGTCGAGCACGCCTTGCAGCGTGCCGGCGCGGAGCGCGTCGCGGGCCAGAAAATCCGGCATATAGCCAATGCCCAGACCGAGTTCGGCGGCGGCCCGCAGCGCTTCCATGTTGTTGCACGTCAACGCGGTGGGAAAGCGCGCGGCCGCTTCTTCCGGCTGCCCGCGAAACGCCCACGGCTGCAACTTGCCGGAAGTCGGAAAGCGGAACCGCAGGCACGCGTGCTCGGCGAGGTCCGCGGGCGTGAGCGGCACGCCGCGCCGTTGCAGATAACCGGGCGACGCGCACAGCACGAAGCGGAACGGGCCGAGTCGCTTTGCCATCAACTGTGAATCGGCCAGGTTGCCGCTGCGGATCGCGGCGTCGAAACCGCCTTCGATCACGTCGACGATGCGGTCGTTGAAATCGAGTTCGAGGTCGATCTCCGGATAGCGTTCCGCGAACGCCGGCAGGATCGGCAGCAGAAAGCGATAGCCGATAGTCGGCAAGCTCACGCGCAACCGGCCGCGCGGCACGGCGTTGGCGTCCAGCATCATCGATTCGGCTTCGTTCAGCGCGTCGAGGATTTGCCGGCACCGCTCGTAGAAACGTTCGCCGTCGTCGGTCAGGCTGACGCGGCGCGTGCTTCGCTGCAGCAGACGCACGCCCAGATGCTGTTCGAGCCGCGCCACGCTTTTGCCGACGGCGGACGGCGACACGCCCAGCCGCTGTGACGCGGCGACGAAGCTGGAGGCCTCCGCCGTTTGCACGAAGGCGACGATGCCGCTGAGGTTGTCCATTCGGTCGATTCGAGCACTGAAGTCTGGAATGGGCGAAATGTAGCATTATCTGGTGGCTTTTAGTCCGCTATGGACATTCGCCCGAGCGCGGCGATTCCGTCAAACCGCTTCGTGCGGAAAAGCTCACGCATCCATCCGGCCCCGTCGAACGTAATACGTTTATTCACGCTACGTTCGAGGCCCTTGCCATGCGCCGTCTGTTCTCCGCCGCCGCTGTTGCGACCGTGCTGTTGCTGTCCCTCGCCGGCTGTTCCAACGATCCGCCCAATCCGAACCCGCGCGCGAGCGAACCGCTCGCCACCGTGCCGGTCGATTTGCCGCGTTATATGGGCCGCTGGTACATCATCGCGAATATTCCGTACTTTGCTGAACGCGACATGGTGGGGAGCCGCGCGGAATGGCAATTGCGACCGGACGGCAAGATCGACGACTCCTACTACGGACGCAAGAAAAGCTTCGACGCGCCGGAGAAGCACTATCAGTTTCTGGACACGCCGGTGCCGGGCAAAGAGGGCGGCGAGTGGAGCGTGCAGATCTTCTGGCCGGTTCACGTCGCGCAACTCACGCTGTATGTGGATCCCGACTATCGCTACACGATCCTCGGCTATCCGGGCAAAAACCTCGGCTGGATTTTTTCGCGCGAGCCCGATATGAGCGACGACACTTACCGGTCGATGCTCGCCCGTCTCGATGCGATGGGCTACGACACGTCGCGTTTCAGGCGCGTGCCGCAGCATCCGGATCAGTTGGGCAAGGCGGGCTTTGCTTCGCCGGGGGACAAGAACTAGCGCGTGCAGCGCGTTCGCGGCGCGCCTGGCCTCGCCTGTGTCACATGCCGCGTGCCGCATCCGATCCTGCTCGCACCGCGTATAACCCGCATCGTTACTGAATGAGCGCCTTATGCCGCCACTTGCCGCCGCCGTGATTGCCTTGATCGGCCTCGTCGCAATCTTCAGCGCCGCCTGGGCGTGGCAGTTGAAGACCGACAACGCCGGCATGATCGATCCGATCTGGGCGTATTCGCTGGGTCTCGTCGCCGTGCTTTACGCCGTGCTCGGCAACGGCGATCCGCTCACGCGTGCGCTGACCGCGCTGGGCGGCCTGGTGTGGGGCGTACGACTCGGCACGCATCTCTGGCGGCGCAATTTCGGCCAGCCCGAAGACGCACGCTATCACCGCTTTCGCGAGGAATGGGGCGACGAGGCCGCGAGCAAGATGTTCTGGTTCTTCCAGTTGCAGGTGGTGGTGTCGATGCTGCTGTCGATCGCGTTTCTGGTGCCGTCGTATCGGATCGAACCGCCGGCCATCGGTTGGATGTTGCTGGCTGTCGCGCTGTGGATCGCTTCGGTGATCGGCGAAGCCCTGGCCGATCGGCAACTGAAACGCTTCAAGGCCGATCCGGCTAATCGCGACGCCGTGTGCCGTGCCGGTTTATGGCGCTATTCGCGGCATCCGAATTACTTCTTCGAATGCGTGCATTGGCTGGCTTATATCGCGCTGTCGGTGGGGACGCCGTGGGCCTGGTTCACCTTGTTGCCGCCGGTGCTGATGGCGTTTTTGCTGCTCAAGCTGTCCGGCATTCCACTGCTCGAAGAAAGCATGGCCAAACGACGACCGGGTTACGCCGAGTACATGCGTACCACCAGCGCGCTGATTCCGTGGCCGCCGCGGCATTGAAATATCGACCGAAGCGCTAGCGCGCGTCCCGACAAATACATGAATGATGGGAGTTAGCCTCATGAGCCTTTCCACCACCGACCACACCATCCCGCCGTCCGCGCCTGCCGAACCCGGCGACGACTGGCTGATCCGCAGTTGCGAACGCGGCTGGCTGCCTGACGGCCTGATCCGCTTCGGCATGCGTCAATTGATGCGCCAGCGTCTGCGCGATGAAGCGCTCGACAACGGCGAGGTGCGTGCGCAGCGGCTCAACCGTCTGCTCGACGAACTGCGCGCGAGTCCCATCGCGATTGAAACGCAAGCTGCCAACACGCAACATTACGAGGTGCCCGCGTCGTTCTTCCACGCGCATCTCGGACCGCATCTGAAGTATTCGTGTTGCCTCTATCCGACCGGCGCCGAGACGCTCGCGCAAGCCGAAGCCGCCATGCTCGAACGCTATGCCGAACGCGCGGAACTCGCCGACGGTCAGCGGATTCTCGACCTCGGCTGCGGTTGGGGTTCGTTGTCGCTGTGGCTGGCGGCGCGCTATCCGCACGCGCGCATCGTCGCGCTATCGAACTCGCATGGGCAACGCGCCTTCATCGAAGCGCGCGCGGCGGAACGAGGCCTGCAGAACCTCACCGTGGTCACGGGCAACGTCGTCGACTTCGAATTCGATCAGGCGCAACTGGGTGAGGGTTTCGACCGCGTGGTGTCGATCGAGATGTTCGAGCATATGAAGAACTACGGCCTGCTGCTCGCGAAAATCTCACGCTGGATGCGCGACGATGTCGAGGCGAAACTGTTCGTGCATATCTTCGTGCATCGCACGCTCGCGTATCACTTCCAGGTGCAGGACGGCAGCGACTGGATGTCGAAGTACTTCTTCACCGGCGGCACCATGCCGTCCGAAGCGCTGCTGCTGAACTTCCAGGACCATCTGCGGATGGAGCGGCAATGGTGGGTCAGCGGTACGCACTACGAGCGCACGGCGAATCATTGGCTGGCCGCGCTCGACGCCGCGCGTGAACGGGTCATGCCGATGCTCGTCGACACCTACGGCGCGCGCGACGCGACCGTGTGGTTACAGCGCTGGCGCATGTTCTACATGGCCGTCGCGGAGCTATTCGGTTACGCGAACGGCAACGAATGGGGCGTCGGGCACTACCGGTTCGTGAAGCGCTGAGCGAGTGCGCCGACGCCGATACGTCGGACGGCCACGCACACGCCCTCACGTTCTATCACGCGCTGGACGGCGGCTCGCACGAGCACGCGTATACCATGTGCGGCCCATGCTGGGTAAGCCAGGCGCATTTCAAGCCGATATGACTGGCCCGGCAATACAGCACCAGTAGGAGCGGATCGACGATCGAATTGCCGCTCGCTACGGCCCATTGCCGGCCATCGTCGGCAAACGCGCGCTCCATGACCGCTTAGGCCGCGATGACCATGCTACGGCCGTTTGTCATGATCTCGTCGAAGCCGGCGAGTTCGCCAAGCCCATCGAGTCCACGAGTCCACCGGGCCTTCAACGCCGCATCGAAATAATCTGAAACACACCTTTGCGCGCGCGGCGGAATAAAAGGTCACACTTAGGCGTTTGGCTAATTGAGTCGAGCGCCTGATCGCTTCGGCATCGCCGGCATTTCAAACAGCTTTCGCGGCACTGCGCTCGCGAATGGAATACAACTATGAACACCCACGCCAATTCTCTGTCTGATTCGAACGAGGCATCGACCCGCTATACGCGCACCGCGATGACGCTGCACTGGCTGATCGCGCTGCTGATGATCGGCAACGTCGTGCTCGGTCTGAGCGCCGATTCGCTGCCTGACGACTGGGTGCGTCCGGTGGTCGATACGCACAAGTCGATCGGTATCACGGTGCTGGGGCTCGCGCTCATGCGCATCTTATGGCGCGTGACGCACAAGCCGCCGCCGTTGCCGCGCGAGTTTCCGTCGTGGGAAAAAATTGCCGCTCATATCGCGCATTTTTTGCTGTATCTGCTGATGATCGCGTTGCCGCTGTCCGGCTGGCTGCACGATTCCGCGTGGAAAGACGCGGCTACGCATCCCATGCGGCTGTTCAACCTGTTTCCGTGGCCGCGTATCGGCTATGTGATGAATCTCGATCCGACGCTCAAGGAGAGCTTGCACGATCGGTTCGGCGCGCTGCATACGTGGCTCGGCTATGCGCTCTATGCGCTGCTGGCCATGCACATTGGCGGTGCGCTGAAGCATCAGTGGATCGATCGCAAGTCGGTGCTGAAGCGCATGGTGCCGTGAGCGATACCGTGCTTCGTTGAGCCCTTTAACTGCAGCCTCGAAAAATTCGTCGTCATTTTGAAGAAAACCCTGGAACAGGCGCTCGCCCTCGCGTCGCCACGCATTCTGCCGCGTCGCACGACGCCGTTGAGCTCGCTGATTCATTTCAGCGTGCTCGCCTTGTGGGTACTGCTGTTCGCGCGCGCCTTCTTTCTGAAAGGCGCATTGGCGTGGTCAACCGGCATTGCCTACGTGCTGTACGACACCTTGCTGCTCGCGTTCGTCACGTGGAAGTCGCTGCCGCTGATGCGCCGCACGGTGCCGCTCGAACCCGACTACGACCAGCGCGACCTGCCGGCCATGGGCGTGATCGTCGCGTCGCATAACGAGGCGAGCGTGTTGCCGGTGACGCTGGCCGCGTTGCTGCGGCAGACGCACGGTCCCGCGCAGATCGTGATTGCCGACGACGGCTCCACCGATCACACCCGCGAGCTGCTGATCGAACGCTTCGGGCTGACGGCCGCCGCCGACGGTGTGCTGAGCGCGCCGAGTTCGCTTTATCCGAACCTGTTCTGGCTGCGTGTGCCGCACGGCGGCAAAGCACGCGCGCTGAACGCCGCGATCACGCTGATGAGCACGGAAACGGTGATGACCGTCGACGCCGACACACTGCTCGACGACGACGCCACCTACGCCATGCGCGCCGCGTTCGCGAGCGAGCCGAAGCTGGTCGCCGCCGCCGGCATTCTGGTGCCGGTCTGCGGCAAGACGGTGTCGGGCCGCGTGTTCCAGTGGTTCCAGACCTACGAGTACATGCGCAACTTCATCGCCCGTTTTGCGTGGATGCGCGCCGACAGTCTGCTGCTGATCTCGGGAGCGTTCGCCTCGTTCCGGCGCGACGCGCTGGTCGACGTGGGCGGCTTCGATCCGGCATGCCTCGTGGAAGACTACGAACTGATCCACCGTTTGCGCCGCTACTCGGTCGATCACGGGCTCGGCTGGGATGTGCGGGTGGTCGGCGAAGCGCATGCACGTACCGACGCGCCGGACAACCTCGGCAGTTTCCTGCGGCAACGCCGCCGCTGGTTCGCGGGCTTTCTGCAAACGCAGTACTGGAACCGCGACATGACCGGTAATCCGCGATACGGTACGCTCGGCATGCTGATGCTGCCGGTCAAGGCGATCGACACGATGCAGCCGATCTACGGGCTGACGGCGTTCGGCTTGCTGCTCGCGTTTCTATTCGGCGGGCATGGGGCGATCGTCATCTCGATCTTCAGCGTGATCGGCATCAAGACGGCGATCGACCTCGCGTTCTATCTGTGGAGCATTCATCTCTATCGTCGTTGGACCGGCGAGCGCAGCGGCTCCAGCCTGGGCATGGCGATGCTCGCCGCCGTCGCCGAACCCTTTACGTTCCAGTTGGTGCGGCATGTCGGCGCAGCGCTCGGCTGGCTGCATTTTCTGCGCGGAGGAAGGTCATGGGGCGTGCAACGGCGCTCCGGGCTGGTCGCGCACGACGAGAGCTAGCACTGGCTTTTTTGGCGCGCCAGGCAGCGCTCGCATCGCTGGACGGCCCGCCGGGGCGGCCCAGGGTGCGTCCGGGGACCCCAGGCGGGGCCCGCTTCGAGTAGACTGACGGGCGATGCCGCGCTGGTAATGAGGCGGCTACCTTCTATCCGCTCGTGCACGGAGGCCCCACCTATGCATGCTGTTCCCCCGTTCGAACAAGACACCGTCGAAGCAACTATCGATGCGCCGCCGGCTCATGACGCATCGTCTGAAAACGCCCATGCGTCCGCTGACGCGCATACGCCGGACCAGGCCGCGACTAACGCGCCGGTGCGCGATCTGCGCCGCGTCGGTATTCACCCTGACTACTGGTATCCGCTCGCGTGGTCGCACGAAGTGAAGCGCGGCAAGACGCACGGCGTGACGTTCGCAGGCGAACCGATCGTGCTGGCGCGCACGGAGACCGGCAAGGCGTTCGCGCTCGAAGACCGCTGCGCGCATCGGCAGGTGCCGTTGCATCAGGGCGTGGTGGAGGGCGAATCGATTCGCTGCGGTTACCACGGCTGGACCTACGACTGCTCGGGCAAGTGCATCGACGTGCCGTATCTCGGCAAGGATCGTCTGCCCAATGGCGTGCGCGCTTATCCGTGCCGCGAAGTGGAAGGCCTGATCTTCGTCTTTCCGGGCGATCCCGCGCTGGCCGACGAACGGGCGTTGCCGCCGCTCGGCTCGGTCTCGGACCCGAAGTACAAGACGCGCCGTTTCGGCCGTCCGGTGAATTGCCATTACTCGTTCATGCACGAGAACCTGATGGACATGAACCATCAGTTTCTGCACCGCCGCCAGATGGGCCAGATGCGGGCACGCTCGCTGGGCCGGCGGCGCGGCGACGGCTGGGTCGAGGTCGATTACACGTTCGCGCGCATGGCGGGCCAGCAGCCGATCGGCGAAGCGATCGTGTTCGGCCAGAGCCGCAAAACCGGCGGCGACAACGACAAAGACGTGATGACGATCCGCACGCAGTATCCGTATCAGACGCTGCAGATCCGCACGTCGGAGAACACGCTGGTCATGGACCTGTGGATCATCTATGTGCCGCTCGATCGCGAGCAGCGCACCAACCGCACGTTCGGCCTGCTGTCGATTCGCAAACCGGGTATTCCCGGCGTGCTGAATCTGGCGTGGCCGCTGCTCGTGTGGTTCACCGAACGCATCTTCAAGGAAGACCGCGAGATCGTCGAAGCCGAACAGCGCGCACACGATTCGCAGGGCTCGGACTGGAATCACGAGGTGTTTCCGGTGATCAACGAACTGCGCGCGTTGCTGCGCGAGAGCGGTGCGCCGGATCAGGTGGTGGGCGTCGGCACGGGCGACACGTCCGTGATTCGCTTCTGGGATTCGCGTCACGACCGGCCGGACCGGGCCGCCACCGAATAACAGATATTCGAGTTTTTTCGCGCCGCCTGGGACCGTACAATCATCCGCGACGATGAGCGGCGAGCCGGGCGGCGCGGGGCGGCACAACACACATGCGCGGGGCGCGGGTTCATCGATCGGGAAAGCTACAAACATAAATAATCGCCTGAGAGGCTCATTCGATGAGTACCGAACTGCATACGGTTATGCCGGTTGTCGTATTCCTGGTGGGCCTCGCCTTCGTGGCGTGGGCGCTGGTGAAAGGCGGTCCGAAACCGCCGCCGCCGCTCGATTCGATCAATGCGCCGTTCAAGTCGATCGATACCTCCGATTTACCCCCTCTAGAACGTTTCACCGCACGCGATAACACCGCGCTCGCCTATCGGCTTTATCCGAGCCGCGTCGAGCGGGCGCGCGGCAGCGTGGTGCTGATTCACGGCTCGTCGGCGAGTGGCGTGAGCATGCATACGCTGGCCAAGGCGCTCGCCGCGGCTGCTTACGACGTCTATGTGCCCGACGTACGCGGCCATGGCGAATCGGGCCGGAAAGGGACGATCGCGTATATCGGCCAGCTCGAAGACGACCTCAGCGATTTTCTCGACGAAGTGCAACCGCGTGGGCCGCGTACGCTGGCCGGTTTTTCGGCAGGTGGCGGCTTCGTGCTGCGTTATGCGGGCGATGCGCGGCAACTGGCGTTCGAGCGCTACGTGCTGCTTGCGCCGTTGCTTCACCACAATGCGCCGAGCACGGTGCGCGGCGGCGGCTGGGCGAGCGTGGGTCTGCCGCGGACCATCGTGCTGGTGCTGCTCAACAAGCTGCGTATCACGGTGTTCAATCATCTGCACACCGTGGCTTTCGCGTTGACACCGGAGGCGGCGGCGAAACTCACGCCGCAGTACTCGTACAACCTGATGCAGAATTTCCGCCCGCACGATCACTACCGCGCCAATATTCGCGCGACCCGGCGGCCGCTCGAAGTGCTGGTCGGCGCGAACGACGAAGCGTTTTATGCGGAAGCTTTTGCCGATGACTTCGCCGATGCGGGGCGAGTGGTGCCGGTCACGATCGTGCCCGGCGTCGGGCATATCGGCCTCACGCTCGAACCGGCGGCGGTGGCCGAGATCGTGGCCGTGGTGTCGGAGCGCGCTAGCGAGGCGGTGGTCTCGTAATGGGTGTTGCCGCTGCCTTTGCCGTTGCCTTTGCGCCGAACGGGGAATGAGTCCATCTCCGTTCGGTAGGTAATGAGCGGCCACGGAGCGGCGATAATGGCATCTGTTTCAGCAACTGATGCACGCGGGTTTGCGCTAAACGGCATGGGCCGCTCGCGGACCCGTGTACCATTTCGCTTTTTCCGACTTTGAAGACCCAGCCCGTGACTTCGCAACAAATCCCTACAGCATCGCGTAAATCCCTCACTCTGCTCCAATTGCTGGGCCTCATCGGTGCCGCCGGCCTGATTGCCGCCATCGTGCTGAACCAGTTCGTCTGACCCCGCCGCGAAGTTTCAGCTCGACGCTTCCGACCTATGCCGGCGTGCTCCCCGAGAAGCCTTCTTGCGGGACGCGCTGCCGGCTTCCTCGATATTCCGATTGGCCATGTACAAAAAGGGCGTAGCCGTAGAGATCCAGTTTTCGCCCGAGCGTCTGAATGACGGCGCCGGCGATCCGTACTGGATCGATTTGACGCAGGCCGAGGCGCAGCGGCTGCTGGAACACCTGCAGGCGCGTCTCGCCGGGCCGAACGGCGGGACTGCCGCGCCGTTGGTGGTGAGTCTCGACGCGGCGCCGGATGCGCAAGCGGCGGACGGCCCGCCGATCGTCGACCTGCCGGCCTCGGTGGATGACTTCAAGCAATGGGTTTGCGTGATCTGCGGCTGGATTTACGACGAGGCCGCGGGGCTGCCGGAAGAAAACATCGCGCCGGGCACGCGCTGGGCGGACGTGCCGGCGGACTGGCGTTGCCCACTGTGCGACGTGGGCAAGGAAGATTTTGCGCTGGTTGAGTTTTGAGTCTGGTTGAGCGGTTGGTAGGTTGATCGGCTTCAGCAAAACCTAAGCGACACAACGGCCCGACAAACCACGCCGGGCCGACCAACAGCCTTAACCCGCCCCTTCCGGATAATCCGCCCCCACGGTCGCCGCTTCCCACGCATCAAAATCGCCGCGCATGAAGTCGAGCTTCTTGCGCGCCAGTTCGAGCGCCATCTTGCCGAGCAGCAGACGCAACGGCGGCGTATCCGACAGCGCGGCGTCGATGATCGCCTGCGCCGCGCGCACCGGATCGCCCGCCTGTTTGCCGCTGCGCGCTTCGGTCTGCTTGCGGCGCTCGCCGGCGGTGCTCGCATAATCGTCGATCAGCGTGGCGGACTGTTTGATCGACGGTCCCGCCCAGTTCGTGCGGAACGGTCCCGGCTCGACGATCAGCACGTCGATACCGAGCGGTTTCACCTCCGCCGCCAGCGACTCCGACAAACCTTCCACCGCGTACTTGGTGGCGTGGTAATAGCCGGTCGCCGCGAAACTCGTAATACCGCCAATCGACGACACATTGACGATCAGGCCGCCGCGCTGCTCGCGCATGATCGGCAGCACGGCTTTGGTCATGTCGACCAGACCGAACACGTTGGTCTCGAACATCGCGCGGACTTCGGCGTCTTCGCCCTCTTCGACCGCGGCCAGATAGCCGTAGCCCGCGTTATTGACGAGCGCGTCGATGCGGCCGAAACGCTGCTTGGCCTGCCTGACCACGTCCTCAACCTGCGCGAGGTTCGTCACGTCGAGCGGCAACACCAGCGCGCGGTCGCCATGCGCTTCGGCAATGTCTTTCACTTTCGACGCGTCGCGTGCGGTCACCACCGCGCGCCAGCCGCGCTCCAGCACCAGCTTCGCGAGTTCACGGCCGAAGCCGGTGGAACAGCCTGTGATCAGCCAGACGGGATTGTCTCGGTTCATCATTTGGGAAACTCCGGTTGATGGTCTACGACCTACCTGGGAACACTTCATACGGCGCGCTTGCGCAATCAATGCGCGAGCCACATCCGCAATCGGTTTGCTACGGTGCTTAGCGTGAAGCGTGCCCGGTCTGATTGCCGGGTGAGTCGGCGTGGGTTCGCGCGATGCGAACGGCCGGTTGCTGAGAAGGGACCTAACGCGCCTTGCCGGCCGCAAGGGACGGTCAAGGCGGTGTGTCTCGTATGCGCCGCTGGTCGGGCAACGGCGTTATGGCTGCCTGCGCCCGGTGTGACTTTTCAATTGTAGCCGCAGCGCGGCAGCCTCGCTTCGCAGCGCTCCAACGAACGCGCTGGCAAGCGGATGACCCGGCCGATGCTCAGGATGCACCACGCTCACGCGAAACGGCAGCGACACGGCGAGCGGGCGGATATGTAACTGCCGTCCCACGAAATCGAGCGCGGTCAGCGGATTGACGATCGCCACGCCGAGCCCTTGCCGCACGAAACCGCACACCGAAACGGCGGTAGGCGTTTCGACGATCTGACGACGCGCGATACCGGCGTGAGCGAAAGCCTCGTCGATCTGGATCCGGTAGGGATCGCTCGACGACAGGCTGATGAACGGCTGGTTCGCGAAGTCCTTCAACGCGATCACCCGCTTCGCCAGCAGCGGATGCCCGTCGGGCAGCACGCAGACTTCATCCACTTCGAGCAAGGGCGTCAAACGGGTGCCTGCAGGCGGCGTGCCGTGCTCGGTGAGGCCGAGGTCGTAGCGCTGCGCGGTGAGCCATTCTTCGAGGAAGGGCGATTCCTGCGTGGCGATCGACAGGCTCGCGTCAGGCTGCGCGTCGTGAAAACGTTTCGACGCACCCGGCAGGATGGAATGTGAAAACGCAGGCAACGCGATGAGGGAAAGCTGGCCGCCCTGGAATTCGCGCAAGCTCGCTGCCGTGGAGGCCACCCGTTCGAGGCCGACATACGCGCGCTTGATTTCATCGAACAGGGTCAACGCGGACAGCGTGGGACGCAGCCGCCCATGCACGCGTTCGAACAACGCGAAGCCGATACTCTGCTCCATGCGCGCGAGTTCGCGGCTCACGGTGGGCTGCGACGTGAAGAGCATTTCGGCGGCGCGGGTGACGCTGCCAGCCGTCATCAGCGCGCGGAACACTTCGATATGCCGGTGGGTGAGCGCCATGATGGGTATATCAGCGGTGAATGGGTTAGAAAAAAATAGGTATTTTACTGAATGCCGACTTCTCCGCATCATGTCATGCATGCCAACGCCTGACTATCGAGAGCCGGGAACCGTGATGCCATTCAATCCGCTACAACTTGTCGACCTTGCCCAGCAGCACGGCACGCCGCTGTGGGTGTACGACGCCGACGTGATCTATCAACGGATCGCCGAACTGCGGAGTTTCGACGTGATTCGCTACGCGCAGAAAGCCTGTTCGAACCTGCACATTCTGAAGCTGATGCGCGACGCCGGTGTAATGGTCGACGCGGTGTCGCACGGTGAAATCGCGCGCAGTCTTGCCGCGGGATTCACACCAGAGGGCGACCCGGAAGGCGTGGTTTTTACCGCGGATCTGATCGATCACGCGACGCTGGCCACCGTGCTCGCGCATCGCATCACGGTCAACGCCGGGTCGGTGGATATGCTTGAACGCGTCGGCCGGCACGCGCCCGAGGGTCATCGCGTGTGGTTGCGGATCAACCCCGGTTTCGGCCACGGGCACAGCAACAAGACCAACACGGGCGGTGAACACAGCAAGCACGGCATCTGGCTCGACGACTTGCCGAAGGCGCTGGAAACCGTGCGTCGTTATGGGTTGAAGCTGGTTGGGCTGCACATGCATATCGGCTCGGGCGTCGACTACGAACATCTCTCGCGGGTTTGCGATGCGATGGTCGAGGCGGTCAAACGCCTGCAAGGCCACGATATCGAAGCGATCTCGGCCGGCGGTGGTTTGTCCGTGCCGTACAAGCAGGGTGACCCGCGTATCGACGTTGAGCACTATTTCCGGTTGTGGGACGCGGCGCGTCGGCAGATCGAGACGCAGGTCGGGCATCGCGTGAGGCTTGAAATCGAACCGGGACGTTTCCTGACCGCTGAAGCGGGTGTGCTGGTTGCCGAGGTGCATGCGTTGAATCGGCGCCCGTCGCGGCAGTTCGCTTTGGTCGATGCCGGATTCAACGATCTGATGCGGCCGTCGCTCTACGGCAGTCATCATGAGATGAGCGTGGTGAAACGAGACGGTACGCTGAGCGATGCAACGCTGCGCGCGTTCGCCGTTGCCGGCCCGCTCTGCGAAGCCGGCGATGTCTTCACGCAAGCGGAGGGCGGTGTGGTCCTGAACCGGTCGATGCCCACGCCGGAGATCGGCGACTTCGTCGTGTTTCACGAAGCGGGGGCGTACGGCGCGGCGATGTCATCGAACTACAACAGCCGGCCGCTTGCGCCCGAAGTGCTGCTGGAGAACGGCCAGGCGCGCGTGATCCGGCGGCGGCAAACCGTCGACGAATTGATTGCGCTCGAAACGATCGGTTGATTTCCGGCTCGACTACCTCGGCGGCTGCCCACACGGCGCACTACGCCGAAAGGCCGCTCAACGCGCCCTCACGGTGCGCGTGTACGACGCGATCATGGTCGCGAGTTCCTGCGCGGCGGGGGGGAGCGGAATCGCCGCGCGCTGCAACAGGCAGACGTTCTGATCCACCGCCCGCTCGCGCAAGGGAATAACGGTCAGCATGCTCGCGAACGGCCCGCGCGTGGCCACGGCCGACGCTTCCAGCGACAGGCAATCCGTCGCGCCGACCAGATGCAGGGTCTCGTACAGGCCCTCGATCGTTGCAATGATGTTCGGCGGTGGCAAGCCGTGACTGGCGAGCAGGTGATGCAGACGGCTGACCTGCGGATCGTCCGTGAGATTCGGCGAACGCGTGGCCACCCACGTGCAGTCGACAAGTTCGGCCAGCGATGTCGCGCCCGCTTTCGGATGCCCCTGGCGGCACACCACCACCGGATCGGACGGATAAAGCGGCGTGACCGACAGGTCGGCGGTGTCGGTTTGCTTCGACACCAACGCAACCGCGAAGTCCAGCGTGCCTTCACGAATCATCGAAATCATCATTCGTGAGGTGCCGGTGCGCAGATGCACCGCGACCCGCGCAAAGCGCGTGCGAAATTGCGTCAACACCGGCGCGAGCGCGTCGACGAGCGGTTCCGTGGTCATGCCGAACGTCACTTCGCCGACGTAATCGCCGCGCAATTGCTGCACTTCCTGCTCGGCGCGCTCGCATTCGCCGATGATCGTGCCGGCCCGCTGCAGCAAGCGCTGACCGAGCGCGGTCAGCGCAATGCCGCGATTCGTGCGGGTGAACAGCGTCGCGCCGAGCACCGTTTCGAGGTTCTGCAACTGCTGCGTGATGCCGCTCTGCGCAATGCCGAGCGCCCGCGACGCCGCGCGGATGCTGCCATGCTCGGCCACCGCGGTGAACGCGCGCAATTGGGAAATCGTCAATGCCATGGCGGTTCGGGGTCGGTGATCGGTAAAAGTGATCATGATAGTCCGAACGGGACTTCTTGGAGGCGCAAGAGGGGCATAGGATAGGGCTGTCGTCCTCCGCCCACCCCACACTCCGCCTCCCATGAAAATTCTGCTGATGATCCTGAGCGCCGCGCTGACTTTGAGCAGCGCAGCGTTCGCCGCCGAGCCCCAGACCTTGCGCCTCGGCATCGACCCGACTTATCCGCCGATGGACTCCAAGGCGCCGGACGGCAGCGTCAAAGGCTTCGACGTCGATCTGGGTAACGAAATCTGCAAGCGCATTCACGCGCGCTGCCAGTGGGTGGAGCTCGAATTTTCGGGGATGATTCCGGCGCTGCAGGCGCGCAAGATCGACGCCGTCATGTCGTCGATGGCGATCACGGAGAAGCGCGAGCAGCAGATTCTGTTTTCGTCGAAGCTGTTTCAATTCAAATCGCACCTGATTGCGCGGCAAGGTTCGCCGCTCGCGGGCGGCATGAACGCCCTGTCGGGCAAGCAGATCGGCGTGCAGTCCGGCACGCAGTTCGAGTCGTACGCGCTGAAGAACTGGGCACCGAACGGCGTGCACGTGGTCGCGTACAAGAGCCAGGACGAAGTCTTCGCCGACCTGCAGAACGGCCGCCTCGACGGCGCGCTGCTCGGCACCGTGGAAGCGGATTACGGCTTTCTGCGCACGCCGGCGGGCAAGGGCTTTGCGTTTGTCGGCGAGCCGCTTTCCATGGGCGATCACGGTGTCGGCATCGGCTTACGCAAGGACGAGACGGCGCTCCAGGCTTCGATCAACGGGGCGATTGCCGCCATGCTCAAGGACGGCACGTATGCGCAGATCGCGAAAAAGTATTTCGACTTCGACCCGTACGGCAATTGATTTTTTTATCTCCTACTCTTTCGCATCAGGCATTCCGTTCATGAACAGGCAATCGATTCCGCTTCTTTCGCCGGCTATTGGCACCCACCGCGAACTGGTGTCGTTTCATTTTGGCCCGACCGATCGTGGGCAAAAAATCTATATCCAGTCGTCGCTGCACGCCGACGAAACCCCCGCCATGTTGACGACGGTGTTACTGAAGCGCCGTTTGCTGGAGCTGGACCAGCAGGGCGCACTGGAGGCGGAAATCGTGCTCGTGCCGGTGGCGAATCCGGTGGGACTCGGGCAATACGTGCTCGGACAGTTTCTTGGACGTTTCGATCTGGGCAGCGGCAAGAACTTCAATCGCCATTTCCTGCAGTTCACGAAGCTGAGCGCACGCGCGAAAGAGGTGTTGGGTTCCGATGCTGCCGAAAACGTTCGGCTCGTGCGGCAGCTGATTGCCGAGGAACTGGCCGGGCAGAAACCGTTGACCGAGTTCGAGTCGCTGCAATTGGCGTCGCTGAAGCTTTCCTACGATGCGGACATGGTGATCGATCTGCATTGCTCACTGGAAGCAGCGATGCATCTCTACACCAGCGAGGCGGCGTGGCCGGAGTTCGAGCCTTTGTCGCGATATCTCGGCGCGCAGGCGTCGTTGCTGGCGACGAACTCAGGCGGCGAATCGTTCGACGAGACGCATAGCCTCTTGTGGTGGAAATTGCAGCAGGACATGCCGGCGGACAAACCGGTGCCAAACGGTGCGATTGCGGTGACCGTGGAATGCCGCGGCCAGCGCGATGTGTCCTACGAAGTGGCGCAGGAGGACGCAGATGCGATTGTCGATTATCTGGTGTGGCGCAAGGCGATTCGGCGTGAAGTGAAACCGATGCCGGCGTTGCGCTCGCCGGCGACGCCGCTCGCCGGCAGTGAGCAGTTTTACGCGCCGGTCAGCGGGATTCTGATTCATCGCGCGAAGATCGGCGAGACGATCCGCGTTGGGCAGGCATTGTTCGATATCGTCGATCCGTTGACGGATGAAACCACCACGATTTCGAGCAATACCGAAGGCGTGTTTTATATGCGCCGCGCGATTCGGTTCGTGACGACGGGTGCGCCGTTGGGACGCGTGACAGGCACGCGTCCGTTCAGGACTGGAGTGTTGTTGGGCGCTTAAAGCTTCGTTTTCTCTCTGCGGGCGTGGCGTGTTTCGAGGTTTGAGATTGAAACCGGAATCGGAATCGCCTCGCCCGTAGTTGCCGGTCTGTTGTTCTCTACTCTTTTCTTCCCACCAGATACGTCACACCATTCGGACCGTAGCGCTCCGAATGCGGTTTGTTCGCCGCCAGGTGGAAGACGTCGCCGACCTGGTACAACCGTTCTTCGTCGTCGCAGACGATGTGCAGCTCGCCTTCCAGGATCAAGGCTTTGGCCTCGAAGGGATGCGTGTGGACGGCCATCGTGACGTTGGGTTCTTTCCTGGTCACCACGGCTTCTGGGAAACCGTCTTTCGTCAGGCTTTCAGTGAATGTTTCGCGGTCCATGCTGGTTTTCTCGCCGTGGAGTGGGGGCATTTACTTTAACGCTGGGCGGGTTTTTCTGCAGGGCGTGCCGTGTAGGAATAGATGCCATCGCGCGCCGCTCTTTTCCGAGGGCTGCCCGTTAATTTCGCATATTCGTAAGGATGCGCTTCAAGTTTTCGTTTTTCCGAATTCTCTTATTCTGGGTTTGATCCTCCTGATTCAGCGTCTGTTCGTTACGGATTTCTAACGACGCATGACAAAGGAGGGGACGTATGAAAAAAGAGAACCCGTTTTGCGGAATGACGGGAAACCTGGCGCGTGTTTTCGCCATGTTTGCGTTGCTGTTGATCGCATTCGGCGCGAACGCGACAGACTGTCTCACGCTTTACGCGCAGTCCGGTGCAACGCCGGGATCGAAGACGTGCCGTCTCGATGTCGTGGGCAATACGCCCGGTGGAATGGGCAACTACGCGTGTATCAACGACCTCGCACTGATCGATCAATGGTGCGCGGCGCCGAAGGAAAACGAGCCGGAGGCGAGTTGTCCGATCGCTGATCCGGTGTATCCGGGTAATGGCACGGTCACGCTGACAGAGGCCGATTTCGTCAGCGGTGACGATCTGCCGATGCAGTTCACGCGGACTTATCGCTCGAAGTCGTTGAGTGCCTCGTCTGCAGCGATGGGACCGGTGTGGTTCCACAGTTGGCAGCGCAGTCTGGGACTGGCCAATGCAAATAGCGGCAGTTCGTCGACGGTGCTTGCTTATCGTGAGAACGGCGAACCGGTCACGTTCAAATGGGCAAGTGGCAGTTGGCGTTCAGCCGGCTTTACGGGGCTTGCGCTCGCACAGAATGGATCGGGTTGGACGCTAACGGACCTCCGTTCCGAGACCGTCGAATCGTATTCCGCCCAAGGTGTCCTGCTGTCCGAGCGCACGAAGACGGGATTCGTCCGGACGCTCGCCTATGAAGCGTCGGGCTTGTTGACCACGATCACGCAGCATGCCGTTGGCACGGACGCGAAGCAGGACATCACCCTTCGCCTCGACTACGACGACAAGCGGCGTCTGTCACGCCTGAACGATCCGCTGGGTGGAATGACCCAGTACGGGTACGACGCGAACGGCAACCTTGTTTCCGTCACGTGGCCCGATGGCTATGTGCATCGCTATGTCTACGACGACACCCGTTTTAAAAACGCGCTGACCGGAGAGATCGACGAAGCGGGCAATCGCCTTGCGTCGTGGAGTTATGACGCGCAAGGCCGGGCCGTGGCGGTCAGCCATCCCGACGCGTCGCGCAATGTGCGGTTTGCCTATAACGCCGGCTCGACGGTTATCACCGACAGCCGACGTGCTACGACGTTGAATCTCTCATCGATTGGCGGCATGTTGCGGCCGACCGGGAGTTCGTCGATCGCGGGTAACACCGCTTCCACATGGGACGCGTCCGGCAATCTGCTGAAGGACTCGGACGCGAGCGGAGGTAGCACCGAATATAGCTACGACGATGTGGGGCGGCCTGTTCGCGCGACGATTAGAAATACGTCCGGCGCCACGATTAGCACGATGCGCTATGCGGACGGGACGAGTCTGCGTCCGTCGATGATCGCATCGCCGGGTCTGATCCAGTCGTTCGTCTACGACGCTAACGGCAACACCACCGGCATCGCCGAAACGCCGACGCGCGATTTGACCGGCGCAAGCGCGTTCGACGCGCCGAAGTCCGACGGCGCGACGATGGCCTACGGCATGACGTACGACGCGACCAATCGGCTCGCGTTCGTCCAGCAACTGGCGGACGGCAAGGTCGCGGGACAGTGGAAAGTCACGCGCGATGCGACCGGGAACGTGTTTGCGATCGTGATCCAGCAGAGCATTCCGGACGCGACCGAGATGATCATGCGGGACGCTGCACACCGCGTTCTGAATGGCTACAACCCGACGGGTGATTTCTATCTGCATTACGACCGTCGCGGACGCATTGACCTCTTCAAGTTCAGTGAGTACGCGAGTGCGGCGAATGGTGGCATTCGGCGGGTATTCAAGGTCCGGTGGGGTTATTCGCCGGATGGTCAGGTCGTTTCGCGAGTTGGGACCGTTGCAAGGAATGGCAGTGTCCTCGATCTGAATGACGGTACGGATCTGCCGATCAGTAGCGATGAAACCGATCGGTGGATCGATAACTACAACTATGGCGATTCGCCGGTTGGGCCGCCTGCGAATCTGCAGGGCGTGCGGCAGATGCTGCGGGCTGGAGGTTTTGCCGGGACGGGCACGGTTTGCGGCGATTGCCATTTCTCCGCGGGGCTGATCGATGGCGCGGCTCGGGGGATTGCGTTTGTCTGGCGGCTCGCGCAGAACCCGGCGGTTAGATACGGGATCGGGCAGGGCGCAAGGAAGGCGGCGGAGAACTGGGAGCGCATCAAGGCGTTGTGCAAGCCTGCTGCGGAGACGGAGGTCGATGGGATTCCGCCGGGCAGGATTACGTCGGAATACACTGATATAACGGTGGGCTTCAGCAGGCGCAACATTCAGACCGATGTTGGCAAAGCTGAGTTTGAGGCAAACCTTGTCGAGAGCGGCTATGTACAGACATTGAGTAAAGATGGTAAAGCAGATATCTTTACAAAGGACGGCGCCAGGTACACGGTTAGGGACGAATCGACCGCAGGATATCCCACCGCTGAGTATATTCCAGCCGGCGCGCCGCGCGGCACGATCAAAATAAGGCTTCCAAAATGAGCGCTATTGACTTCATTAGTGAGTCGCCAACTTTTGTTTCGCTGTGGGATCGCGCGAATGAGGGAGTTGCGACGCTCTCTGATATCCCGTCAACGGATTTACTTTATTTTGATTCGATTGACATATCAGGGCAAAAATTATTCGATCTCATACGAGCTCTGCTTAAGTTAAAATGTGTTAAAGATTTTGCGACGTTGGTCTTGAAGCCAGATCCGTTTGACTATTTTCATTTTCATTTTGGAAAATATCCGGGGTTTGTCCACGGTATTGAGCACACCGACGATGAGTTCTTCGAAGCCTTGATGATGGACCCCGGTGGTAGCCCCGCGGATTGTCTCTGGGCCAATTCCGAGCGGTATGCCGTGTTGCCAATCCCGGGGCAGTGGTTCATCTACGCGGACCGGCAGCGAGATATGGGCGTGCTTTCTGGTCCGTCAGAAATTATGGAATTTGCACGGAGCTTCTACCCATTTTTTTTGAACCCCGCAGCGGATTTCAAGATTGTTGGCTGATCGCGGCATGAATGAACGATACGAAATGCGCCAATGATCTCGCCTTTCGATACGTTAGAGCCTACCGGATTACATCCGCGGCAATGAGACTCTTAAGCCACGTTAGGCGTCGGCGAACGCTGACGTCCTAACTCTGGCAGCCGGAATCGTATATGGAGCAACGAATTTTTGTAGACAACGATGGCGAGTTCAATGATCTGTGGACGGGAGACACTGCCGGCACACGGTTGCTCAAAGAAACTGCTACGAGCGATCTCGTGTACTTCGACCCAGGCATCGTGACCACGCACCACTACTATCGGTTCGTCAGAGATTTGCTTCGGTTCACTGATTCGAGTCACGACCCGTTCGCATTCGTCGGGCTACGTCCCGATCCGTTTAACTATTTCTTCCGTCATTTCTCTAAGTACCCGGCGATCGTCTTTCAGCCTGCACACAGCGAAGCCGACTATTGCAGACTACTGCAATCCGACCCGGGTGCTAGCCCTGCAGATGCGTTGGCCTACAACACATGGAGCTATGTCGTTTTGCCGCTATCAGGTGGCTGGATAACTTGTGGGGATGATTCAAGTGAGATCGCGATATTCTCGAGCACGCCCAATGTCGTAGAGTTTGCTCGTAAGCGACTGGCCCGCGATCTCTTACGCCCCGATTCAAACTCCATGATTGTCGACTAAGAAACAATGGCGAGGAAGTGAGCACTGCACCTTCGCAGAATCACATGGCCTGATTGAGGGCGACTCCGACAGCGTTTCCGAATCAAACCGCAATCGATAGCAGCAGGGCCGGCCCATTCTCAACGTGACCCGCCAGACGAAGCGAAATGCTGGCGTCGTCATTACTCGTCACCGTCAAGTCATACCAGTGATGACTCGAAGCCAGCACTCAGGCTTCTTTGATATATGCGCTAGCCGTCACGAACACCCGACGCGTTCACGCACCAAACGCGTTGTCGGTCACCGTCAACCGAGCGAACCACCCCCCGCTACTACTGAACTTTGGGAACACATTCCCGTTTGCCACGTCGTATTGCGCACTCACTTGTCGTTAAGCGGGTTTCGCTTCCGCGTTTAAGGCGGCCTTCTTGCGAGCGCTTGTGCGAGACGCGACTAGACGCGTTCCTTGCTCACGGCGCGCTAGATTGGCCTCGCTCTCCTCGGCGTCGTGTAAGACGATCGACATCTTCCCGCGCTCGATTTTTGCCTCGGTTTCATAGTGTTTTGCGGTTTGTTCCAGAACCCCCGCGAGCTGAATCTGGTCGCGGCGGTCGTAATGATTCCCCGCGATGCCGTTGCGCAGAATTCTCGCCATCGCAGCCAGGGCTGAAAGTCGCTCAACGTAAATGCGGGTCGTTTCCAATACGTCGGCGGCTAGCCGTTTAAATTCGGCGGGCTTCACCGCGAGGCGAGGGTACATATAAGGTGTTTCGGCGGGTTTGCTCATAGCGAGATTTCCGGTTGATTCTCGAATTCGCCCGGCACTCGTTGCAAACGGGTGGGCGGGCACGTAGCGAGGTTGAGAGACCGGTGCTAGACCAAACCGGTGAGCCTTGCGGCTCCCCCACCACGGGCCCACCCATTGGATGAAGCGCAGAGGAAAACGTGCGACCTGCCTCGCAGGCCGAACGGGTACTAGCATTCGGGCTCTCACACCCGGCCGTCTTTGTGTCGACGACTGCGAGAGTATAGGTCTTGAGTTTTCTTGAAATTCGTTCTGTTTAGCTAATTATCAATGTATAGCCATACGGCATAAGAGCGGTGTAAAGCCGGCTAAATGTTTTTTCTTGGACGCTTGCTCTGCTTCTATTTTTGGCAATATTGTGAAGAAATGTCGTAAATAAAAGGTGCACGAGAATTTGACAAAAAATTGCGGCAGACTGTCTTTTCTTTGTCCAGGAAGGAACCAGGTGGTTGATGGAAAATGGAGAAAATTGAATACATTCATGACCACGTTACGTTCAGATTGTTGTGGCAGCGTTCGAACGAATGCGTTGAAAAGTTGAAGGATATCCCGGATTCCGAGTTGCTTCACTTTGATTTTTCAAACTTGGGAATGAAAATTTTTCACGATCTTATCCGTGAACTGGCGAACTTCAACGGCGATGGAGAATTTGCCGTGGTTGTGCTGGAACCGGACCCTTTCAGCTATTTCCACTTTCACTTTGGCAAGTATTCGGGGCTCATCGTTAAAGCACACCACGGCGAGCATGAGTTCTTTGATGCGCTTTGTACCAATCCAGGCGATAGTCCAGCCGACGCAATCGGTTACTACTCGGAGAAGTACGTTGCTCTGCTGTTGTCGGGAGACTGGTTCATGTACGCGGACCGTGGGTGGGATGGGGCACAGGGGTGTTAGCTGGGCCGCCTGACGTCATGGAATTTGCAAGAGAATCTTTCGCCTTTTACGAAAATCCCAACCAGGTGATATGACGACGGGTTCATGAAACCAGTGTACGACGTTCCAAAATACGAGCGTCAATACGACGCAATCGCTCGCATCGAACAGATATATCCGGTAGCCGAGCTGTTTCCGTTGGCATACGGCCTCTTATCCGCAAAAATTCGAATACGGAAATGACCGAAATTGACTTCATCCATGAATGCTCGGCATTCACGGCACTTTGGCAGCGAGCGACCGCCAACGTCCAGCTTCTCACAACCGTTCCGCGTGAGGAACTGCTGTACTTCGATCCGATCGACATTGCAACTCTAAAATTTTTTGAGTTGGGGCAGACGTTGCTCGCTTTCGAGAATGCTACCGACTTTGCGACGTTGATTCTTAAACCAGACCCATTCAAATATTTTCATCATCATTTTGGCAAATACCCGGGCTTCGTTCACCGAAGCGGGAACACGTACAGCCAGTTCTTCGAACTCATGATGCGCGATCCCGGCGACAACATCGCCGACGCGTTAGGCGTGAATCATGAACACTACGTGATCATGCCCATCAAGGGTGACTGGATCGCCTTCGGCGACAGGTCGTGGGACACAGGCGTCTTTTACGGGCCGCCTGACGTCATGGAATGTGCGAGGGATTTTTATCCCTTCTTTATTGCTCCGCCAGAGCAATTCAAGGTCGAGCCGTAGTCGAGAGCAGATAGCTGCAGGAAAAAAGGCGCGAAAAATCCGCGCCTTCCCCATTGGTTAAAGGGGCTCCGTCCACCCACCCGGAGCCCACCCCCTCAAATCCCCACCAAAACCGGCGCCACCGCCGCCGGATCGCTAATACTCGGCCGCCCATTCTCAACATGGCCCGCCAACCGACGCGAGAAGCTGGCGTCGTCATTACTCGTCACCGTCAAGTCGTACCAGTGATGACTCGAAGCCAGCACCCACGCTTCTTCGATATGCGCCCCAGCCGGCACGAACACCGGACGCGTCCGCGCACCATACGCGTTGTCCGTCACCGTCAGCCGCGCGAATCCACCCCCGCTATTACTGAACTTCAGGAACACATTCCCATTGGCCACGTCGTACTGCGCCTTTACTTCAGGATGCGCCGGCTTCTCATGCCCACCCCAGCCCGCCACCTGCGAAGCCGCAGACGTTTGCGCCGTTGCCAACTGCACATTCCCTGCAAACTTGCGCACGAAACCATTCGGCCCGAACACTTCGAACGCGTACACGCCGCTCGTGGTCGTCAGATCGAACGTCTCCTTCAGCGACTTACCCGCTTCAACCGTATAACGCCACGGACCATCCGTACGATTCGTCCCGTACACATAGAAATGCGCGCCCTGGTCGCCGGTATTGCCGATCGAAATCTCGAACGTGTTCTGCTTCACGTCCGCATGACCATTCACATGCAACTCGTACGGCAAGGCCCGCGCGAAACGAATGCCGCTTTCCTGCGGATCGATTGCGCCCGGCGTCGCCGGCACGGTGGGCTTAGGCTGCGTCGCGCACTGGTTGTCCGCAACGCTCTTGTAGTTGCTCGTATCCGGCAACGGCGGCACTTTCGAATCCGGCGTGCGGAAGTCGAACGCGGTCGTCAAATCGCCGCACACCGCCCGACGCCACGCCGTGATATTCGGCTCGTACACCCCAAAACGCGCCTCGATAAAGCGAATCACCGATGTGTGATCGAATACCTGCGAACACACAAAACCGCCCTTGCTCCACGGCGACACGATCGTCATCGGCACACGCGGGCCGAGGCCGTACGGCAAGCCATCCGCCGTATAACTGCCGCCGCGCTGCGGATTGACCACGTTGTGAATCTCGCCGTCGGTGCTGACCGTCGACTGTCCTTGCGCGGGCGTCGTCGCGGGTTGCGGCGGCACGATGTGATCGAAAAAACCGTCGTTCTCGTCGTACATGATGAACAGCACGGTCTTGCTCCACACCTCGAGATTCGATGTCAGCGCATCCAGAATCTGCGACGTGTATTCCGCGCCATAGGCCGGCGTATAACTCGGGTGCTCGGAGTACGCGGCCGGCGGGCACAACCACGACACTTGCGGCAACTGATTCGCCATTACGTCGGCTTTCAGATCGTCGATGGTGCGCACGGTTTGCGCGCGCTCGTACAACGGCGAACCCGGTTGCGCGTTGATGAAGTTCGTGAAATTCTGCAGGATGTTGGTGCCGTAATTGCCGTTCAGCGGATCGGCGCCGGTCAACCCCTGTTGATACACCTGCCACGAAATTCCCGCGGCTTGCAGGCGTTCCGGATACGTGGTCCACGAGAGCAATTGATAATTCGGCGGACCGTCGCCGTCGACGAAATCGTTGTTGTCGAGCAGCGGGCCGCCCATCGTGCCGCTCGGGTCGACCATGCCGCTCATCAGATACGAACGGTTCGGGTGCGTCGGTCCCGGCAACGAGCAGAAGTACGCGTCGCAAATCGTGAAGGCATCCGCCAGCGCGTAGTGAAACGGGATGTCGCTGCGCAGGTGATAACCCATCGTCATGTCGGTCTTGTTGGCCGGCCACTGGTCGTAGCGGCCGCCGTCGATCGCGGCGTGAGTCTTGTACCAGGTGTGATCGAGATCGCCGACGCATTGCGCGCTGGTGGTCGCCGTGTTCAGATGGAACGGCAGCACCGGTTGCGTGGGGTCTTCCTTCGACGGTTGATACCACACCGGCTTGCCGCCCGGCAGCGGAATCGGGAAACGGTCGTTGTAGCCACGCACGCCGCGCAAATGGCCGAAGTAGTGGTCGAACGAGCGGTTCTCCTGCATGAACACGACAATGTGCTCGACGTCGCGGATCGTGCCGGTGCGCGAAAACGCCGGTACGGCCAGTGCATTGCGAATCGACTCGGGCAGCGCGGTCAGCGCGGCGGCAGCGCCGGCAGATGAAGCGACGGTCTGCAGGAAACGGCGACGGCTAGTTGATGTCATCGAATATCACCTTCTGCGGGGAGGAAGAATAGCGCGTCTGGCGCGCCGGTTGAATCGGGTCAGTTGCTGGTGGCGCTGTCGCCGGGCGCGTAATGCATGACCGGCGCGACCTGCTGGCTGTCGGCGGCAAGGCTGGCCTGCATGTTTTGCGCGATCGGATCGGACGTGGCCACGGTCGCGCTTGCGGCGAGCGTTGAGGATGTGTTGAGGATTGGCGTCGCGGGTAAGGCGGCGCGTTGGACAGCATCACCGTTGGCGGCGGTCATGCCCTTGGAAGAGGCCGAAGGCGCGGCGTTCGGCGCGGAATCGTCCGCTCCGCAACCGGTCAATGCCAGTATGGCAATTGACATCACCACGACGCTCGCGAAGCTTTTGTCTCTTCTCATGTCGGCATCCAGTTTTTTGAAAGCGGATGCAGTCTCTAATCCTTTCAAGAAATAATTGTGAAACGTTTGCGAGTGGTAAATCTTGCGTACGTACGTTGGATTCTAGAAAGCAAATGGAAAGTGATAAGAAGGACAATGGTCACCGAAGCGCCACATGCCGGCAGTCGAGGCATCCCTAACGATTGACGGCTGTGCGTAACCGAAAACTTCATGACACGCATCGAACGACCTTTCGATATCACGCGTTTCGAAGACGAATGGCTGGAGGCGGATGGCTTCGGCGGTTTTGCTTCGGGCACCGTGGGCACGCTGCGCACGCGCCGTTATCACGCGCTGCTGCTGACGGCAACGCGCGCGCCAGGCGGGCGGATGGTGCTGGTCAATGGCGTGGAGGCGTGGGTCGAAGCGAATGGGCAGCGCTTTCCGCTGAGCATGCAGCGCTATGTGCCCGACGTGATCTATCCGGACCTCACCACGCGTCTTATCGCGTTCGACACATCGCCGTGGCCGACGTGGCGCTTCGAGCTCGACGCGCAGAGCGTGCTGATAGCAGAAGTATTCGTTAGCAAAGCGACGCGCGAAACGGTGTTGCGTTGGCGGCTTGAGGACTTGCGAGCGGCTTCTGCAGAACTTAACGCACCGACGCTCAACGTCAGGCCGCTGCTTTCGGGCCGCGACTATCACGCGTTGCATCACGAGAACCCGGCATTCAACTTCAACGCGCAAACCAGCGACGATCATGCCTGCGTCAGTTGGCAACCCTATGGCAACGTGCCGGTGATCCATGCCGCGACGAACGGCGCGTACACGCACGCGCCCGACTGGTATCGCAACTTCTGCTACGTTCGCGAGCGGGAACGCGGTCTGGATTTCAGCGAGGATCTCGCGACGCCAGGCGTGTTCAGCTTCGATCTCGCGAAGGGGGAAGCGGTGATGATTTTCACCGCAAGCGCCGAAAGCAGCGCTAACGCGAGCACACCGGCGCAGCGGCAGCCTGCATCGAACGCCCAACTCACGGCCACTCACGCAATCGAACTCGCAACCAGGCTCGCCAGCATCGAACAACAACGCCGCGCCGCGCTCGGCACGCGTCTGCAGCGTTCCGCCGACGCCTACGTCGTCGCCCGCAACGAAGGCCGCACGATCCTTGCAGGCTTTCCATGGTTCACCGATTGGGGCCGCGACACGTTCATCGCCATGCGCGGCCTGCTGATCGCCTCGGGCCGTCTCGACGAGGCCGAAGCGATCCTGCTCGAATGGTCCGGCGCCTTGTCCGAAGGCATGTTGCCCAATCGCTTCCCCGATTACGGCGACACGCCGGAATACAACTCGGTCGACGCCTCGCTCTGGTTCATCGTCGCCGTCCACGATTATCTGACCACGCAGCACGCCAGCGCCGCCACCACGGAGCGCCTGCAACAGGCCGTCGAGACCATCCTGTCAGGCTACACAAAAGGCACACGCTTCGGCATTCAGGCCTCGGCTGACGACGGCCTGCTGAGCGCCGGTGTCCCCGGCGTGCAACTCACGTGGATGGATGCGAAAGTCGGCGACTGGGTGGTGACGCCGCGCATCGGCAAACCGGTCGAAGTCCAGGCGCTCTGGATCAACGCGTTGCGCATTGCAGCAATCTGGCATCCGCAATGGCAGGCATCCGCCGACCGGGCATTGCAAGCGTTCCGTGAACGCTTTATCGATCCGGCGACGCACGCGCTGTTCGACAACATCGACGTCGACCACGTCGACGGCACGGTCGACCGCGCGATCCGGCCGAACCAGATTTTTGCGGTAGGCGGACTGCCGTTTCCGTTACTCGAAGGCGCCGCGGCCCACGCGGTGCTCGATCAGGTCGAAGCGCAGTTGCTCACGCCGCTTGGCTTGCGAACGCTTGCGCCGTCCGATCCCGCCTATTGCGGCCACTACGGCGGCGCGCCGCTCGCACGCGATGGCGCTTACCATCAAGGCACGGTCTGGCCATGGCTGCTCGGGCCATTCGTCGAAGCGTGGCTGCGGGTTCACGGCACGGCACCAGACGCCCGCAAAGAAGCCAGAACGCGCTTTCTCGACCCGCTGGTCGCGCATCTCGATCACGCCGGGCTCGACCATCTATCGGAAATCGCCGACGGCGATGCCCCGCACGCGCCGGCCGGCACCCCGTTTCAGGCCTGGTCGCTCGGCGAGTTGCTGCGCATCGACACGCTACTTGCCCGCATGGAGCCCATTGGCGTGTAAAGCGCGCTACGATGTGTGTCCCGCTGCCAAGCCTGATGCAAGGACGGAGTCATGCCACCGCTGCGCGCTGCGAATCTGCTCGCCACTCTCGAAGGTTCACGCCTGCATTCGGCCGACTGTGCCCACTGGCAGCGCTGGGGGCCGTATCTCAGCGAGCGTCAGTGGGGCACCGTGCGGGAGGATTACAGCCCGGACGGCACCGCGTGGGACTCCTTTCCGCATGACCATGCCCGCAGCCGCGCATACCGTTGGGGCGAAGACGGCATTGCCGGTTTCGGCGACGACAAACTGAGCTGGTGTGTGTCGCTCGCGCTGTGGAACCGCAAGGATCCGATCCTGAAAGAGCGCCTGTTCGGCCTCACCAACGCGCAGGGCAACCATGGCGAGGACGTGAAGGAGCTGTACTTCTACGTCGACGGCACGCCCACGCATTCGTACATGCGAATGCTCTACAAGTATCCGATCGCCGCATTCCCCTACAACGATTTGGTCCAGGAAAACGCCCGCCGTGGCGCCGACATGCCGGAGTATGAAATTCTCGATACCGGCGTGTTCGACGATTGCTGCTATTTCGACGTCCAGGTCGAATACGCGAAGCACGCGCCCGACGACATCCTGATGCGCGTAACGATTCATAATCGCGCGGACCAGGCCGCTTCGCTGGATGTGCTGCCGCAGATCTGGGCGCGCAATTCGTGGTCCTGGAAAGAGAATAAAGACAAACCGTCGTTGACGGCCGGTACGGATCACAACGGCAACGCGCAACTGGTCGGCCATCAGCATGGCCACGAGCCGATCGTGGTGACGGCCTGGTCGAAAGACGCGCCGCAGGTCAACTGGCTGTTCTGCGAGAACGACACCAACGTCAAGCGTCTGTTCAATATGGACGGCACGGGTCCGTTCAAAGACGGCTTCAACGACTACCTCGTCCATGGCGACGAACAGGCGGTGCGTCGCGACACAGGCACCAAGGCCGCGGCGCATGCAGCGATCGAACTGGGCCCGCACGGGCGCGCGGTGGTGTACATGCGCTGGCGCCCGCAGTCCAGTCCCGACGACGTGCTGCTCGATGCCGACACGGTGTTCGCGCACCGCATCGCCGAGGCTGACGAATTCTATGGCGCGCTGCAACACGAGATTGCGGATGCCGACGCGCGCCTCGTGCAGCGTCAGGCGCTCGCGGGCATGCTGTGGTCGAAGCAGTACTACCAGTACGACGTGCAGCGCTGGCTCGACGGCGATCCGCTGCAACCCACACCGCCCGCGAGCCGCAAAAAAGGTCGCAACACCGACTGGCGGCATTTGTGCAACGCGGACATCGTGTCGATGCCCGACAAGTGGGAATACCCGTGGTACGCATCGTGGGACCTGGCGTTTCATGCCGCCGCCTTCGCACTGATCGATCCCGCGTTTGCTAAACGGCAATTGCTGCTGCTGGTGAAAGACCGCTATCAGCATCCGAACGGTCAGATACCCGCCTACGAATGGGCCTTGGGCGACGCCAATCCGCCGGTCCATGCGTGGGCCGCGTGGCGCGTTTATGAAATCGACCGTGCGCTCACCGGCAAGGCGGATCGCGATTTTCTGGAACTGGTGTTCCACAAGCTGCTGCTGAACTTCTCGTGGTGGGTGAACCGTAAGGACGCCGACGGTCACAACATTTTCCAGGGCGGCTTTCTCGGTCTGGACAACGTCGGCATTTTCGACCGCTCGTCGCCGCTGCCCACCGGCGGGCACATCGATCAGGCCGACGGCACTGCGTGGATGGCCGCGTACGCGCTCGACCTCATGCGTATCGCGCTGGAACTCGCCTATGCGAACCACGTGTTCGTCGACATCGGCGTGAAGTTCTTCGAGCACTTCCTGTATATCGCCGAAGCCGTGAGTTGCGACGACGGCTGCGACACCGGCCTCTGGGACTCGGAAGACGAATTCTTCTACGACAAGCTGCGTCTGCCTGACGGCAGTAACGTGCCTTTGCGGCTGCGCTCCATTGTCGGGTTGATTCCGCTGTTCGCCGTGCACGTGCTCGAGCATCGTCTGCATGGCGGCTTGCCGGGGCTGCGCGAACGGTTGACCTGGTTCCTCGAGCATCGTCCCGATCTGGCGCGGCTGGTTTCGCGCTGGAACGAACCCGGCAAGAGCAATGCGCTGTTGCTGTCCCTGTTGCGCGGGCATCGCATGAAAGCGCTGCTGCGCCGCGCGCTCGACGAAAGCGAGTTCCTGTCCGATCACGGGGTGCGGGCGCTGTCGCGGGTTCATCGCGACCAGCCGTTCGTGTTCAACCACAACGGCGACAGCTTTACCGTCAAGTACCTGCCGGCCGAATCGGACTCGCGTGTGTTCGGTGGCAATTCGAACTGGCGGGGCCCGGTGTGGATGCCGATGAATTATCTGCTGATCGAATCGCTCTACGAATTCCATCGCTATTACGGCGACGATTTTCGTGTCGAGTATCCGACCGGGTCGGGGCAGAAATTCTCGCTCAGCGAGATCGCTGACGAACTCGCGCGCCGCTGCACGACGCTGTTCCTCAAGAATAAAGCGGGCGAGCGTCCGGTGATGGGCGCTTATCCGCTGTTGCAGGCTGATCCGCATTCGCGCGATCTGGTGTTGTTCCATGAGTACTTTCATGGCGACAACGGGCGCGGCGTGGGCGCTTCGCATCAGACCGGCTGGACCGGACTGGTGGCGTTGCTGTTGCAGCCGCGTGCCATGGCGGCGTCGGGCAATGTGCCGTTGACGGGCGAGGGCGACCAGGCGCCGATTCCGACCGGGCCCAATGCGCAGGTCGCGACGCCTGACGTGCAGGTTACATAAGCCCTACACGCCAGCCTGCCAGCCCGTTTGTGGAGTCGTTTTTGAACTGTGTGGCTTCAAGCGTGGTCTTTCATGTACCGCCACGTCCGTTCCATTGGCTTCCTGAGTGAATCCCATGTCGACTACACCGAATACTTCCGCTTCCAACCGCCCCGCCACCGCCGAGGAACCGAGCTGCAAAGTCAGCGTAAGTCCGCACGACGCGCCGTCCGTCCCTGCGTCGCCGGCCGGCAAGCGGCCCGCACCGCCTTGCACGCTGGTGATTTTCGGCGCCGGCGGCGACCTGACCAAACGGCTGCTGATGCCGGCGCTCTACAACCTCGCCGTGGATGGTCTGCTCGACGACGGCATGAAGATCGTCGGCGTGAATCACGGTGAGCGCGAGACAAGCGCATGGCGCGACGACCTGCACAAGTCGCTCGAACAGTTCGCCGCCGACAAGGCCAGCACCTTCCACGCCGGCAAGCTCGACGACAAAGCGTGGGACTGGGTCGCGCAACGCCTCGAATACATGGCCGGCGAATTCGAAACCGACGACGTCTACACGAAGCTGAAGCAGAAGCTCGATCAGGCACAAGGCGGCAACGTGATTTTCTATCTCGCCGTCACGTCGCGTTTCTTTAAACCGATCGTCGAGCGTCTCGGCAAAGCAGGTCTGTTGAAAGAAGGCGAGGGCGAAGGGGGATGCTTCCGCCGTATCGTCGTGGAAAAGCCGTTCGGCACCGATCTCGCTTCGGCCCGCGATCTGAACGCGCACATCCTCTCGTATGCGGACGAATCGCAGGTGTACCGCATCGATCACTTTCTCGGCAAGGACACCGTGCAGAGCATTCTCGCGGTGCGCTTCGCGAATGCCCTGTTCGAGCCGATCTGGCGGCGCGAGTACATCGACAGCGTGCAGATAACGGCGGCGGAAACGATCGGCGTGGAAGGGCGCGGCAAGTTCTACGAACAGACCGGCGCGTTCCGCGACATGCTGCCGAACCACCTGTTCCAGTTGCTCGGCATGGTCGCAATGGAACCGCCCAATTCGTTCGACGCCGAAGCCGTGCGCGACAAGAAGGCCGACATCATGCACGCGATCCAGCCGCTCACCGCCGACGACGTCGTGTTCGGGCAATACGAAAAGGGCGCGCCGGGTGTCGGCTATCGCGAGGAACCGGACGTGGCGCCCGACAGCACGACGGAAACCTATGCGGCCGCGCGCGTGTTCGTCGAGAACTGGCGTTGGGCCGGCGTGCCGTTCTATCTACGCACCGGCAAGCGGCTGGCCGCGCGGCGCACGGAAATCTCGGTGCAACTGAAGCCGGTGCCGTTCCGGTTGTTCCGCGACACGCCCGTCGACGCGCTCACACCGAACGTGCTGACCTTGCGTATCGATCCGGCGCATGGCACGAGCTTCGACTTCAACGTCAAGACGCCGGGACCGATCATGCAGGTGGGCGCGGTGCAGTCGTCGTTCGACTATGCGGACTTCTTCGCCGAACGCGCGAACGTCGGCTACGAGACCTTGCTCTATGACTGCATGCTCGGCGACGAGACGCTGTTCCAGCGTGCCGACAGCATTGAAACGAGTTGGGCGGCGGTCGAGGACGTGCTGCATCCGAAAGACGGCGGCGCGATGCCGGTGCACGGCTACGCATCCGGCAGCGAAGGACCGGCGCAAGCGGACGCGCTACTCGCACGCGACGGTCACGCATGGCGGCCGTTGAAACAGGCGCCAGTCGAAAAGAAGTGATTCCATCACGCGGTTCAACATAATCGGGGGACACCGTGGCAACACGCAAAACCGTGGCAACGCGTAAGACGAAAGTGAAGAGCAGCACTGAGCGGATTCTGGCGATCGACGTCGGTGGCACCGGCCTGAAGGCCGCGATCATCGACGCCGATGGGCAGATGAAAACCGAGCGCGTGCGGGTCGCCACGCCGCATCCCTGTACGCCGGATCAATTGGTGGACGCGCTGGCGAAGCTGGCCGGGCCGCTGATCGAACAGGAACCGCCCACGCTGATGTCGATCGGCTTTCCGGGCGTGGTGCGCAACAACCGCATCCTGACGGCGCCGCATTTCGGCGTGGAGGGGTGGCACGACATTCCGCTGGCGGATTCGTTGGCGCAGCGTTTGGGCGGTTTGCCGGTGCGCATGATCAATGACGCGGAGATGCAGGGCTTTGCCGCGATCGAAGGTCACGGTCTGGAATTCGTGCTGACGCTCGGCACGGGCGCGGGCACGGCGATGTTCCGCGACGGCGAATTGATGCCGCATCTCGAACTGGCCCATCACCCGGTCAGCAAGAAAGGCGTCGCATACGACGAATACATTGGCGACGCCGCGCGCGACAAAATCGGGAATAAAACGTGGAACCGGCGCGTTAAGAAAGTGATCGGCATTCTCAGCGCGCTCGTGAACTACGACAAGCTGTGGATCGGCGGCGGCAACGCGGCACGCCTCACGTTCGATTTGCCGGCCAACGTGGCCACCGTTTCCAACGACGCGGGTATTGAAGGCGGTGCGCGATTGTGGCACCCGAAGTCGTTCCGCGAGACGCGGCAATTGCCGGAAGCGACGGCGCGGACGGGCCGCTTCAAATGACCTTGAAGCCGTGAACGCATAAAAAAGGGGAATTCACGATGATCCGGAACGGCCGCTTCGACCTCGCGCGACGTTTGCTTTCCGTGGGCGTGTGCACGGCCTTGGCGCTTGCGGCAACGCATGGCCGTGCGGCCGAAGCGTTCGCCGTGTCTTCGCCCGGTCTTGCCGACGGCGGCACGCTAGATTCGACTCATGCCGCGAGCGCGAACAATTGCGGCGGCGGCAACGTGTCGCCGGCGCTGCAATGGCGCAACGTGCCTGCGGGCACGAAGAGTTACGCGGTGACGATCTTCGATCCGGACGGCGCGAAGGGCTTGGGCATTGTGCATTGGATCGTGTACGGCGTGGCGGCGTCGACCACCTCGCTCGACGCCGGCGCTAGTTCGCCGCCCGGCAGCGTCTCTGGAACGAATCGCACGGGCGGCCCGGGGTACTACGGTCCGTGTCCGCCTGTCGGCGATGTGCCGCATCACTACGTCGCGCAGGTCTATGCGCTCGATCTGCCGCCTGACGCGTTGCCCGCCGGGCTGACGCGCGACGCTTTGCTCGCGGCCATGAAGGATCATGTGCTCGCCGCGTCGAGCACGGTGCTGCGCTACGGGCGATAAGTCGGGCCGCGGCGCCCCAGCGATATTCCACGCTCGCTTCGTCGAGTTGCGTTTTGATCTGCGCGTCGAGCACTAACTCCGAAGCCGCGAGCGTGTCGCTCAATTGCTCCGCACGGCTCGCGCCGATAATCGCCGACGTGATCTGCGGATTCGCCAACACCCACGCCAGTGAAACGCGCGTCAACGACTCGCCGGTCGGCGCCACGATCGTCCGCAAGCGCTCGATCGTTTCGAACTCGCGCTGATGCCAATAGCGCTGCTGGTACATCGCGCCAGCCTTGCCGACGGTCTCCGTGAAGCGCCCCGTGGTCGGCGTGGCATCCAGCTTGTGCTTGCCGGTCAGCAGGCCGCCCGCGAGCGGGTTATACGGCATCACGGCCAACTGCTCTTCGGCAGCCAGCGGCAGCAACTCCCGCTCGATCTGGCGAAACAGCAGGTTGTAGCGCGGCTGCACCGAAACGAAGCGCGCCACGCGCAAGACGTCGGCGCGGCCCAACGCGCGCGCCAGCCGGTAGGCGAGAAAATTCGACACGCCGACATAGCGCGCCTTGCCGGACCGCACGATTACGTCCAGCGCTTCGAGCGTTTCGTCGAGCGGCGTGTTCGCGTCGTCGGAGTGCAACTGATAGAGGTCCACATAGTCGGTGCCGAGGCGGCGCAGCGAGGCGTCGATCGCATCCAGCAGATGTTTGCGCGACGCGCCCTGGTCCCACGCCGATGGGCCCATCTTGCCGACGGCTTTCGTCGCGAGAATGAAGCGGTCGCGCTTGCCCTTCAGCCAGCGTCCGACGATTTCTTCCGTGCGTCCGGCAAGATCCTCGCCGCCGCCGAGCGGATAGACGTTGGCCGTATCGATGAAGTTCACGCCGGCCTCGGCGGCCGTGTCGAGAATGCGCTGCGAGGCCTCTTCTTCTGTCTGCAGGCCGAAGGTCATCGTGCCGAGACACAGTCGCGAAACATTCAGGCCCGTGCGGCCGAACTGGCGGTATTGCATGGTCAACTCCGAAGTGAACGGAACGGTGAGAACAGGCGGTGTTGCAAAAAGGATAAACCGTGTCGGGATTTCGTGTCGGCGATCGGGCTGACGAATCGTTGTATATTTGAAAGCTTTCTTATGCCAACTGTCTTTCAATCATATTGATCAGCTTTACTCCTGCCTTGTCTAAAGTTTACAAACAAGTAATAAAGAGAATTCTCCATAACGTTGAAAATTACGTTATCCCTACGTTGGTAACGTGCTGAAATAAACCGATTACAGGAAGTAAGAGACGCCGACGTTGATGCAAATTTATGCGTATGGAATGATAGCGATTCTCATTTAACCATCAGCCAGCCATCCCGTCGTCTCTGCTTCATTCAGGAGACCGGCAGCCAGCCAAATGCAGCTTTGTCATTGATCGCGTGCGCAGACATGCGAATCCGGCAAGTGCAACTCCGACGGGATTTCCATGTTCAACCACACGCCGCTTGCGACCGCGTTAGCGCTAGCCTTTGCCATTCCTTTTGCGACGCCGGCCGTCGCGCAGACCGCCGCGCAAGCCACGACGCAGCCGGCGACCGACAAAGCCGCGAACGCGAGCGCCGCCACGGCCGCCACCGACAGCGGCACGCTGCCGACCATCGGCGTCGCGGCGCAGGCTGAACAGCAGGACTTCCAGGCGGAAAAATCGAATGTCGGCGCGAAGACGCCTACCGCGTTGCGCGACATTCCGCAGACGGTCACCGTCATCAATAAAGACGTGCTCGCTTCGCAAGGCGCCACGTCGTTCCAGGACGCGCTGCGCAATGCGCCGGGCGTGACGATCGGCGGCGCCGAGGGCGGCCAGATCGGCAACAACATCAACCTGCGCGGCTTCACGGCGCAGAACGACATCTATCTGGACGGCTTCCGCGATCGCAACCAGTACTATCGCGACACCTTCGACCTCGAAGAACTCGAAGTGCTGTACGGTCCGTCGTCGATGCTGTTCGGCCGCGGCTCTACGGGCGGCGTGATCAATCAGGTCAGCAAGAAAGCGAACCTGAAGGATTCGGCGGAAGTCACGGAAATGATCGGCACCGACGACCGCTATCGCAGCACCGTCGACGTGAACCACAAGCTGACCGACACCGCGGCGATTCGCCTGAACGCATTCGGCCAGAGCCTCGGCTCGACGCGCGACGTGATGAAGAACAAGGATTACGGCATCGCGCCGGAAGTGCGTTTCGGCATCGGCACACCGACCGAAGTGACGCTGTCCGCCCTGATCCAGCACAACGACGACATGCCCGACTACGGCGTGCAGGCGTTGAACGGCCGGCCGTCGCCGGTGCCGAAGAACACGTTCTACGGCCTGACCACCGACCGGACGATCCAGGACGTGCAGACGTTCACCGCCGCGATCAAGCACAAGTTCTCCGACGCGCTCACGCTCACCAACCAGACGCAGTTTTCGCACTCCATGACCGACGCGCGCGAAACCGCGCCGCAATCGGTGCTGACGGGCCCGCTGTCGAGCAGCACCGCGCTGGTCAACGGCAATTTCACGACGTTGTCGCCGTCGCAACTGTTCATCAAGTTGCAGAGCCACGACCGCGTGATCGAGAACCACTCGCTGTACAACGACACCACGGTCGAATACAAATTCGACACCGGCCCGATCAAACACGACCTGATCGCGGGCGTTGAACTCGGCCACGACAGCTACTCGAACCAGGCGTACACGCGCAACAATCTGCCGGTCGTAACGATGCTGAACCCGGCGTATCTGTCCTCGCCGGCGGGTGTCACCACGACGGTCGGCAACTACGCGAACTCCGGTTCGAATGAAATTGCCGGCTACGTGAACGACACCGTTTCGCTCGGTCAACACTGGAAGGTGATTGGCGGTTTGCGTTGGGATCGCTTCCAGGCACAGATCCACAACTCGATCAGTCTGCCGGCTTACGCGAGCCAAACCAACTTCTTCACCAGCGTTCGCGCCGGCGTGATTTATCAGCCGACCGACTGGCAGTCCTACTACGTGTCGTACGGCACGTCGTTCGATCCGTCGCTCGAAGCGTTGACTGTCACCAACCTCACGCAGAATCTGGCGCCGGAGTCGACCAGGTCGTATGAAGTGGGCGGCAAGTGGGATCTGCTCGGCGGCAATCTGTCGGTGAATTCGGCGTTCTTCCGCGAGGAAATGACCAACGCCCGCACCCAGGTGTCGCCGACCGAATACGAACTCGACGGCGATATCCGCGTGGACGGCTTCCAGGCCGGCGTCACCGGTCACATCACCGACAAGTGGCAGATTTTCGGCGGCTATACGTACATGGACGCCGTCGTTCTGAAGGCGCTCGACGGTACGCAGGGGCACACGCCGGCCAATACGCCGCGCAACACGCTGACGCTCTGGACCACCTACGCGATCACGCCGCATTGGGAAATTGGCGGTGGCCCGACGTACATGTCGCCGCGCTACGCGTCGAACACGAATTATGTTCAGGTGCCGGGCTACACGCGTTGGGACGCCACCGCCGCTTACCATGCGAAGAAATACGACGTGCGCCTGAACCTGTTGAACCTGACCAACAAGCAGTACTACGACGGTCTGATTCAATCGGACGGGGGCCGTTCCGTGCCGGGTATCGGCCGCACGCTGCTCGCCACGTTCGACTACCGCTTCTGATGTAAGCCGAATGGCTGCGTTAGGCTTGCCGTTTTCGCTCGAAAACGGCAAGCCCACGCCAAGGAAACACTTATGTTGCTGCAGATTCCGAATGTACTGAACGCCGAGCAGTTGCGCTTCGTGCGCGAGCGGCTCGATCAGGCCGGCGACGCCTGGGTCGACGGTCGCGCAACCGCGGGCTATCAGGGCGCGCCGGTCAAGCGTAACCAGCAGATCGCCGAGCACACGCCGCTTGCGCGCGAACTCGGCGACGTGATTCTCGCGGCGGTCGAACGGCATCCGCTGTTTATCAGCGCGGTGCTGCCGAACCAGGCGTACCCGCCGCTCTTCAATCGTTACGAGAGCGGCATGACGTTCGGCAGTCATGTGGACGGTGCGGTGCGGGTATTGCCCAACGGCGTGAAGCTGCGCACCGACGTCTCGGTGACGCTGTTCATTTCCGAGCCGGATGAATACGACGGCGGCGAACTGGTGATCGAAGACACGTACGGCGTGCAGCAGGTGAAGCTGCCGGCCGGCGACATGATCGTCTATCCGGCCACCAGTCTGCACCAGGTGACGCCGGTCACGCGTGGGGCGCGGCTTGCCAGTTTCTTCTGGGTGCAGAGTCTCGTGCGCAGCGACACGCAGCGGGCGCTGCTGTTCGACATGGACACCGCGATTCAACGTCTCAATGCCACTCACGCCGACGATGCCGCACGCCGAAGCCTCGTCGGCTGTTATCACAATCTGTTGCGTACCTGGAGCGAAACGTGAGCGTACCCGAGGCAATCGACCTTCAACCGGCCACGGGCCTCGATACTGCCGCGCGCGAGCCGCAACGGCTCGGTGGCAGCGAACTGAAGGCGCGGCAGCAGCGCTCGCGACGCGCTACCTTCGTCAAATGGCTGCGCAAGGTGCATGGCTGGATCGGCTTGTGGGGCGCGGCGCTGGGTCTGTTGTTCGGCACCACGGGCTTTCTGCTGAATCATCGCGGCGGCCCGTTGAAAGTCTCGACCGGCGAGCCGCAAGTGTCGACGATACAAGTGCCGTTGCCGCAACCCGTACCGGAAACGCCGCGCGAATTGGGCAAATGGCTGAAGCACGAATTGAAGCTGACCGGCACGCCGGGACGCGTGCAGAAGGAGCCGTCGCATCCGGTCGCATGGGGCGATCGCAGCGTCGTGCAGCCTGAGCATTGGCAACTGAATTTTGCGTCGCCGCACGAAAATACGTCGGCCGAATACTGGGTCGGCAGCGGCTATGTGACGGTCAAGCGCAGCGACAACACGTTTCTCGCGATGCTGACGAATCTCCACAAGGGCGTCGGCTTGAGCGTGGGCTGGGTGCTGCTGATCGACACGTTGGCGGGCAGCATCATTCTGCTGTCGCTCACCGGCGTGCTGCTCTGGACCGAACTGAACAAACGCAAGACGATAGGCGCTGTGCTGGTGCTCGGATCGATCGTCGCGGCGGTCTGTGTCGGGCTGATGTAACGATGTCGCGGACGGGGATTCGGTCGGGAAGATCGCCTCGTCCTTACGTGTCGTCGAAGTAGGTTTTACCGACAGCCTGCCGCCAACCGTCAATCTCCTCCCGCCCGGCGAAGAGCGTTGTCCCGCGGCCCGCGCCGGAGCGCGAAAACCCCGCCGCTTCAGGCGTTTACACGCCTTTCCGACTTTCTCCTGCCGCTCGCGACGTGCGAGAATCGCGCTAGAACAATTGCGCCGTATGGTACCCGCCGTTCATCGTCTCGGGCACCCGTTCCGCAACGGGGCGCCGCACGGTCGTGACACCGCAGCGTCGAGGAGATCGCGTTGAAAGAGCCGGACAGTTTCACGTCGGATATGCCGTCTACGCCCCACGCCGTACCGCCGTTTTTGTCCGGCGGCGGCGAACTGGGCGCGCTCATTCGCGCCTACGACTGGACCCAGACAGCGCTCGGCGCGCCCGAGGGCTGGCCGCAAGGACTGAAGCTCGCGATCCGCATCATGCTGACTTCGCGGCAACCCATCTGGATCGGTTGGGGCGACGAGCTCATCAAGTTTTACAACGACCCGTACAAGTCGATCATCGGCGGCAAGCATCCGGTGGCGCTCGGTCAGCCGGCCCGTGTGGTGTGGCGCGAAATCTGGAACGATATCGAGCCACTGCTGAACACCGCGATGACCGGCACCGAAGGTATCTTCGTCGAACAGCAGTTCCTCATCATGGAGCGCAACGGCTTTCCCGAGGAAACCTATTACACCTTCTCGTACAGCCCAATTCCCGGCGACGACGGCGAGCCCGGCGGGATCCTCTGCGCCAATAGCGACGATACGCTGCGCGTGGTCGGTGAACGCCAGTTGGCGCTGCTGAAGGAACTGGCGGCCTCGAGTCCGGACGGCCGCGATTGGCGCGAGGCTTGCGAACTGAGCGCGCGTGCGTTGAAGTCGAATCCGCAAGATATCCCCTTCGCGTTGCTGTACGCCGCCGAGCCCGGTAACGACACGGTCACGCTCGTCGCGTCGAGCGGCGTCGAGCCGGGTCATCCGCTGGCGCCTGTATCCATGAGTCTGACGGGGCAGCCGGCGTGGCCGGTCGCCGACGTATTGAAGATCCAGGTGCCGCAAATGGTGCGCGGCTTGACGCAGCGTTTCGGCACGGAGGCGCCGCGCGGTCCGTGGCATATCGCGCCCGAGCAGGCCGTGATTTTGCCGGTGTCGCCGGGCAGCGAGACGGCGCAAGCCGTGGTGCTGATCGCCGGTCTGAATCCTTGCCGCCTGTTCGACGAGGCTTACCGCGGCTTTCTGAACCTGACCGCCGGCCAGATCAGTGCAGCGATCGGTTACGCGCAGGCCTATGCAGAAGAGCGGCGGCGCGCGGAGGCGCTGGCCGAAATCGATCGCGCGAAGACCACGTTCTTCTCCAACATCAGCCACGAGTTCCGTACGCCGCTGACCTTGATGCTCGGTCCGCTGGAAGAGTTGCTCGCCAGACTGCCGCGGGAGGCCGGCGCGGCAAACGCAGCGCCCGGCAGCAGCAACGAGATCGACGACCGTGCGCTGATCGAGATCACGCATCGCAACGGCTTGCGTTTGCTGAAGCTGGTCAACGCGCTACTGGATTTTTCGCGGATCGAGGCGGGGCGCATTCAGAGTCGCCCGCAGCCTACCGACATCGCCGCCTTCACGGCCGAACTCGCGTCGCTGTTCCAGTCCGCCATCGAAACGGCCGGTTTGCAACTCGAAGTGGAGGTTCCCACGGCGCCCGTGGTCGTGCAGATCGACCGCGAGATGTGGGAAAAGGTCGTGATGAACCTGCTGTCGAACGCGTACAAGTTCACGTTCTTCGGCACGATCCGGGTGAGGGTGCGCGCGCTCGAAGGCGAGGGCGTCGCGGTCAGCGTGACGGATACCGGCATTGGCATTGCCGAAGAAGAGGTGCCGCGCCTGTTCGAACGCTTTCATCGCGTGGCGGGCGCGCCGGGCCGTTCGGTCGAAGGCAGCGGGATTGGGCTCGCGATGGTGCAGGAACTGGTCAAACTGCATGGCGGCACGGTGCAAGTGGACAGCGTACTCGGCGAAGGCGCGTGCTTCACGGTCACGCTGCCGCGCGGCGCCGTGCCGGCTCAGGCCGAAGACGACACAGTGCATGCCGCCATGAGCCAACATGCGCGCACCTACGTCGACGCGGCTTTGCGCTGGAGTCCGGAGAACGAAATCCTCGCGGACGCACCGGTTGCCGCCAGCCCGCTCGGTGAGACGACAGGGTCCGGCGCGGCGCCGGCGACTGCCGCGCGTCTGCTGGTGGTCGACGACAACGCCGATTTGCGCGAATACATGAGCCGGATTCTGCGCGCGGCAGGCCACGACGTGCAGCTCGCCGCCGACGGCCAGGCCGCGCTCGACGCCGCACGCGCGGCGCCGCCGGATCTGGTGCTGTCCGACGTGATGATGCCGCGCCTCGACGGTTTCGGCCTGCTGCGTGAATTGCGTGCCGATCCCGTGTTGCGCGACACGCCCGTGCTGATGCTGTCCGCTCGAGCGGGGGAAGAGGCGCGCGTCGACGGTATCGAACACGGCGCCGACGACTATCTGACCAAGCCGTTCTCCGCCCGCGAATTGCTGGCTCGCGTGGCCGGTAATTTGCAACTGGCCCGTTTGCGTCGCGAGACCGAGATGAAGCTGCGCGAAGAATCGCGCACGCTGGAAATTCTCAATCGCGTGGGCTCGACGGTCGCGGCCGAACTCGATCTGAAGCGTGCGGTGCAGATCGTGACCGACGCGGCCACCGAGCTGACCGGCGCCGCGTTCGGCTCGTTCTTCTATAACGTGCTCGACGACCACGGCGGCAGCTACATGCTTTACACGCTGTCCGGCGTGCCGAAAGAAACGTTCGACCGCTTTCCGATGCCGCGCAACACGGCGGTGTTCGCGTCCACGTTCGGCGGCGAAGGGATTGTACGGGTCGACGACATTACGCAGGACCCGCGCTACGGCCACAACGCGCCGCATAAAGGTATGCCGGAAGGCCATCTGAAGGTACGCAGTTATCTGGCCGTGCCGGTGCAGTCGCGCGGCGGCGAAGTGGTCGGCGGGCTGTTCTTCGGTCACCCGGAGCCCGGCGTGTTCACCGAACGCGCCGAGCGGATCGTCGCCGGGATCGCCGCGCAGGCGGCAATTGCAATCGACAACGCGCGTCTCTATCAGGCCGCGCAATCCGAGATCGCCGAGCGCACTAAAGCGCAGAATGCGCTGAGCGATCTGAACGAGACGCTGGAACGCCGCGTGATCGAAACGGTGGCGGACCGCGATCGTCTGTGGGAGTTGAGCGAGGATCTGCTGGTGGTGGCCGACATCGAAGGTCGGCTGCAGCGCGTGAGTCCGTCGTGGAGCACGGTGCTCGGTCACGACAGGCACTGGCTGCTGTCGCGCTCTTACGTCGATCTGGTGCACCCGGACGATATCGCCGTGGTCGCCGCGCATCTGGCCGAACTGCGCCGCACCGGCGTGCCGGTGCGCTACGAAAACCGCTTCAAGCGGATCGACGGCACCTGGCGCTGGGTCGCCTGGACGCTCGCGCTCGACCCGGACACCGCGCGGATTCACGGCGTGGGCCGCGACGTCACCGCCGACAAGGAAACCACCGAGGCGCTGCGTCACGCTGAGGAAGCGCTGCGCATGGCTCAGAAAATGGAGGCGATCGGCAAGCTCACGGGCGGTGTCGCGCATGATTTCAACAATCTGCTGCAGGTGATCGGCGGCAATCTGCAACTGCTCGCGAAAGACGTCGCGGGCGCTGAGAAGGCCGAGCAACGCGTACGCAATGCGCTGGCCGGCGTGGCGCGCGGCGCCAATCTTTCGTCGCAATTGCTGGCCTTTGGACGGCGTCAGCCGCTCGCGCCGAAGGTCGTCAATCTCGGCCGCTTCGTACGTGGACTCGACGACATGCTGCGGCGCGCGCTCGGCGACGGCGTCGAGATCGAAACCATCGTGTCGGGCGGCTTGTGGAATACGCTGGTCGATCCGTTTCAGGTCGAAAACGCCCTGCTCAATCTGGCGATCAACGCGCGCGACGCGATGAGCGGGCACGGCAAGCTGACGATCGAAGCGGGCAACGCCGCGCTCGACGACGCGTATGCCCAGCGTAACGCCGAGGTCACGCCGGGCCAGTACGTGATGCTCGCGGTCACGGACACCGGCGCGGGGATGTCGCCGGAAGTGCGCGAGCGCGTCTTCGAACCGTTCTTCACGACCAAGCCCGAAGGCCAGGGCACCGGCCTGGGCTTGAGCATGGTGTATGGCTTCGTCAAGCAGTCCGGCGGCCACGTGAAGATCTACAGCGAAGAAGGGCATGGCACGACCATTCGCATTTATCTGCCGCGCGTGCGCCAGGAAGAGGACCTCGAAACCAATATCGACGCCGGGCCGGCCAAGGGCGGCACGGAAACGATCCTCGCGGTCGAGGACGACGAGGAAGTGCGCACCACCGTGGTCGAGATGCTGTCCGATCTCGGCTATCGCGTGCTGAAGGCGAAAGACGCGCAGAGCGCGCTGGCGATCGTCGAAAGCGGTGTGCCGATCGACATGTTGTTCACCGACGTGGTGATGCCCGGCGCGTTGCGCAGCACCGAACTCGCGCGTAAGGCGCGTGAGCGGCTGCCGGCGATCGCCGTGTTGTTCACGTCGGGCTACACGGATAACGCGATCGTGCATTCCGGGCGGCTCGACGAAGGTATCGCGTTGCTCAGCAAGCCCTACACGCACGAGGCGTTGGCGCGCAAAGTCCGCTACGTGCTGCAGACGCAGAACCCGCAATCCGCTGAGATTGCCGAAGCGGAGCGGCATCTTCTGGATATCGATCCGCCTCTCGCGGCAGACAGTGCCGACGCCTTTGCGGCAAACGCGCGGCTGCGGATTCTGCTGGTGGAAGACGACGAGCTGATCCGCGTGAGCACGGCGGAATTGCTGCGCACGTTCGATTTCGACATTCTGGAGGCCGAAGGCGAGCACGACGCGAAGCAACTACTGCGCGATCACGCGATCGACGTGATGCTGACCGACGTGGGGCTGGCGGGCAAATCGGGCGTGGATCTGGCGCTCGACGTGTGCCGCGAACGACCCGATCTGCGCGTGATCTTTCTGACCGGCTACGACCTCGTGCTGACGCCGGAACAGCGCAAGGTATTGCCGCACGCGATGCTGCTGCGCAAGCCCTACGAAATGCTGGATCTGATCGATGCGTTGAAAACGCCGCTGAGTTAGGCGGATGACGCTCGGGGCTTGCCAGCGGGAAAGCGGCGGCTCGCGCTAAAATCGTTGCGCTCGAAGTGAGTCCCCCACTTCCTATCGGAACACCATGAAAACATCGCGCCGCGAATTTCTGTTGAGGCTCAGCGTGGGCGTCGGCTCATCGCTCGTTCTGTCGGGCGTCGCGCTGGCCGACCCCGCGAACGCGCTCAGCGAGGCCGATCCCAAGGCGCAAGCCGTGGGCTATAAAGAAGACGCCTCGAAGATCGACAAGGCGAAATATCCCGGCTACGCGGCGGGACAGAATTGCGGCAACTGTTCGCTGTTTCAGGGCAAAGCCACCGATGCGTATGGCGGCTGCACGCTGTTCGGCGACAAGCAGGTCGCCGCGCGCGGCTGGTGCGATTCGTATTCGACTATGTGACGGGCTGGTGAGCCGTTACCCCAACGCGCTCAACACCAGTTCATGCGAACGGCCGATCCATACCGCCGCGTCGCGATGATCGCGCAACGCATCACCCGTATTCGGGTGTAGAAAAACATCGAGCGCGCCGTGATTCAGCGTGAGCCAGCCGACCAGCTCCGCGAATTGTTCGGGCGCGAACGCAAGCTGGTACGACCACTTAGGATGCGGCCCGACCGGGCGTTCGTGAAAGCGGCCCAATTCCAGCTTGCCGTTCCAGTGCGCTTCCACGATCTCGCGAAAGGCCCACGCGGCGTCGCGGCTGCTCGCGTCGAAATAGATATGGGCGTGCCAGCTTTCTATGGCTGAGGTGTCGCGAAGTGTCATGGCAGGGTCCGTGGTGTGGTTCAGTCTTTATCCGACATTTATTCTGCTTCAGTTTCCGCGGGCGCGCGTGGCGTGTATCGCATGTAAAACTGAGTCTCATCTTCGCCGTCGATCTTGAAGCCCAGACGATCATACAGGCGCTTCGCCGGGTTGCCTTTGAGCACCTTGAGCGTGACGGGCAGCGCATCGGTTTGCGCGATCCGCAAAACCGCTTGCAGCGCGCGCGCTCCGATGCCGTGCCCTTGCCGAGCCGGCACGATTTGTACTTGCACGACGACCCACTCGGTGTCGGTGCGGTACGCTTTCAGCAAGCCGGCCGGCGCGCCGTCGATGCAGATCACCTGCGCCGCATCGTAGCGATGCAGCAGGCGAGCGCGATGGGCGGCGTCGTCCACGGCTTCGCCGACGCGGGTCAGATGCTCCGTCATCGTGGCTTTGCGCAGTTCGAACAGAAAGGCTTCGTCGGCGTGTGTCGCGGGACGCAAAGTGAGGGCGGGTTCTTGAACGGTCATGGGGATTGCGTTGGCGGCGCTCACGCGGCAGGTAAGAACGGCGCTGAATTGTCGCGTGTGCGGCGCTTTTTTACCATGCTGCGATGTTTCGGCTTTTCAACTTTCTGCTTTAACGACGTCACTGGCGCGATAGCCGTACGGTCGCCGACACCGACGGGCGCGATTCAAAACGCGCGGCCCCCGGCGCGGTCGGCGTTTGCGGCACGCGAGGCGGGTCGCACGCGCGACCTGAGGCGTTTCCGCCGGGGTGACCAAGGTCGGCACCAGCGCTTTGGTGTTTATTGGCATGGGCTTTGCTTTTGCCTGATTCGCGGATTGGCGTGCGCGGGTTCGACACCGCGCCTGCCAAACGTCGAACCGCGCACGCCGATCTTCATCCCGACATGGATTCATTCGCCACGACCTTGGCTTGTGGGTGTGGGGGCGCTTGCGGCGACCGGGGTGGCAGAACCGCGCGGATAGGACGAGTCGACATAACGAAACGCCTGGCCTGCGTTTCCATTCAGTTTTATGCGCTGTCATTCGTTCAAGACGGCGAACGGCTTAACGAACATTGCGAGGTGGGCGATGGAAATTATCGAGCTTGAACCCAGCGTCTCGGCAGACGGACGCGCGGTGATTTTCCAGCTTTCGACGCGAGGTCGCGACCTCGAATGCGCCGTCACGCGTGAAGCGTTGGAGCAGCATTTCTGGCTGCAACGCGGCGCGGGCGAGGCACGCATTCTGAAGACGTTCGCGGACGGGCGCCAACGCATCACCGCAGTCGCGGAAAGAAAGATGCTCGCGCGCCCGGGCGAAAAAGTGCTGCTGACAATCAGCGATTTCGTCGCGCGCGGTTGACTGCGATCGCGGTTCTTTAGCCCGCCTTCACGCCCCACGGTTTCAGACGCGTATCCATCTGGCGAGCGACGATCACGCTGTTGTCGCTCGCATCGACATTGCCGTTATCTTGCGCGATATCGCGACCAAAGAACGGAAGCCGTTGTTCATATTTCCCCCTCACGTCTGACGAATTTGCGTTCGAATCGGCGTTTGAAATTGTGTTACGCCGATTCGCCAAATTAGGCCGCCAATTCCCCTCGCTTCGCTCAATTGCATTCGCAACGACTCGCATAAACTGTTTTCCATGGCGCGACAAATCACCGAGCCCATCGACGCGGTCTCCCCCCGCGTTGTTTTGAACCGTACCGTTGATGGCAGTGTGCCGCGGTTGTCGAACGCGGCAGGGCAGTAAAGCAGCAGGAAGTCGAAGCAAGGGAAAACGGCGCGCAGTGAGTGCGATAAGCGCGCGAAGTAGCACGGGGTTGCGGCTAGCTGATGTTGAAGGCGAAGGACCCGGCTGCGATTGAGTGGTAGGGAGTGGTAGGTCGGTAACGAAGATTTTTGCAGCAGATTTTCACGTAGTGGCAGTTCAGGCAATAAATGTTGATGTGATGCAGCAACCGCTTCTGTAGTAGCAGTTCAAGTAGCAACAGCGTTTTAGCTTTGATGGTTAGAGGTCGGCAAGCATCCACGCGCATGTGCGACTGTTCCATCCTGTCCGGCCCTGTTCCTTCGCGGGAACAGGGTTTTTTTTCGTCGACGACCCGCGGCCTGACTTGTATTCAGCGTGTTTGCACCGATATGCGAGCGTTGAATTTACTGCGCACCCGATTGCCGGCCGCGAGCGGGTAGGGCGGCAGCATGCCGCACCTCGACCCGCCTTTCAGGTGTTTAAGTCTGTCTTAATAGTTGCTTGCCATGATGGCTTCACAGAGTCGCATGAAGGGCCTGTCAGGCCGCCGGAGAAACCGGCGGCGTTTGCCACCGGAGAGCTGGATCGTTCGGTGGCGAAGCCGAGAGTGAGTGATGGAGGTTGAACCGTTATGCCCAATAAGTCGCGAGTCCGCAAGCACCACCAACCGGCCATGTCGCCGCTGCTGCGTGCATTGACCTTCAGCCGTACGGCCCACGAGCCGGTGACGGCGGCGATGCTGATGCAGTGCTATACCGCTCTCGACGCGTTCCGGCGCGGTCACGGTTCGCGCGATCTGCATCTGACGTTGAGCCGGCATTTGCTGGTGTCGCAAGAGTTGGCGCGGCTCGGTCTGGGCGAAGACGTGATCGCCGAAATTGAAAGCGCCCATGCGGCGATGGTGCGGCTCGACGCCCGCGAACACGAGACGGGTAGCTGGGCGCTCGAAGAGAGCGACTATGCGCGTCTTTGCACGGCGCTGGCGATTCTGGACGGGCAACTGGCCGTGGCGTCGCTAAGCGAGATCGCGAGCGCGGAAGCGCGGATGATCGAAGGCTTGATGCGCTCCGCGCAGGTCCAGGCTATTGCGGAAGCCGCGGTCTGAAGCGATTCGGTGTTTCAGCTCATAGGGCTGACGAAGCAGCGGACCTGAGTGAAGTGTCACGCTGTTCGCAAGCCCTACGCGGCTCGCGAAAGTTGCGAGAGTGGCGCGTTTTTATTCGTTGACGGGTCGACCGGTCTTCACCGCTTCGACCGCCGCCACCGCGGCCAGCAAACGCTTGGGTGCAGCGGCTTCGAGCATCAGCAGACCGGCGCGCAGCAATTCGCTTTTCTTGACGGAGACGCCGGCGTCGAGGCATTTCTGCTTCAATGAAGCGATCTTGTCATAGTCGGATTTGGGCATCGTGAAGCTGTCGCGCACGACCTTGTCCTTCTTCGCGCGCCTCGGTTTGGCTTCGACCGGCGCGGCGACTTTTTCCACCTTCGGTTCAACGGCGCGCTTGGCTTTGGCGGCTTTCTTCGTCGCGGCCGGTTTGGTTGCGGCTGGCTTTTCAGCTGCCGTGACCGGTGCGGCGCTGACCGGAGCCGCCGCGCGTTTTGCTTTAGACCCCTTCTTTGCCGAAGCCGGTTTGGCCGACTTGGTGCTCACTGCTTTCTCAGCGGCTGCCACCGGCGCAGCGCTTGCCGAAGCACGCTTGGTCTTCGCGGCCTTTCGTGCCGCAAACGGTTTGGTCGCTGCGGGCTTTGCCGCAACCGCGGCTTCTGCCGGCTCGGCGCTAACCGCGTTTTGAGTGTCCGCAGTCTTCGGGAAATGAAAAGCTTTCTTGGTCGGTTTTGCGGTGATCGGTGCGTTCATGGGGCCTCCACGGTAATAATGGTATAAACAGTATATACGGTTATCTGGTGTGTCCCCAGGGCAAAGCGTTACCAGTCAGTCCGCATATTCCCCTTCCTCTCGAAGATCCGCCTCGGTTGCCGCGGAGCGCAGCATGCCCGCGATAGCGTTGCCCGGCACTGCGGCGCTGTACAGAAAGCCCTGTCCTTCGCTGCACCCGTGCTCGACCAGAAAGCCGCGCTGCACATCCGTTTCGACGCCTTCGGCAATCACGTCGAACTTCAGCGCTTCGGCAATCGCGATCACCGCCAGCGTCAGCGCTTCATATTCCGTTCCCCTGCCGATCTCCTGGACGAACACCTTGTCGATCTTGATCCGGTCCACGCTGAAGCGTTGCAGATAGCTCAGACTGGAATAGCCGGTGCCGAAGTCGTCGATCGCGATTTTCACGCCGAGCTCGCGCAGATCGTGCAGCACGCGCGCGGCGTCGTCGGCGTTGCGCATCAGCGCGCCTTCCGTTACTTCGAGTTCGAGCATGTCCGCGTCGCAGCCGCTGTCGTGCAACGCGGCGCGCACCACGCCGACCAGATCGGAGCGCTCCAGTTGAACCGGCGAGACATTCACCGACACGCGGATCGGCGGCAGGCCCTGCGCCCGCCATTGGCTCGCCTGTTCGCACGCGGTTCGCAATACCCACTCCCCAATGCCTTGAATCAGGCCGGTTTCCTCGGCGATCGGAATGAACACCGCGGGCGAGACCACGCCCAGCTCCGCGTCATGCCAGCGCAGCAGCGCTTCGGCGCCGAAGATGCGGCCCGTCACCATGTCGATTTGCGGCTGGTAGGCGACCTGCAGCGACTTCGTTTTCGCGGCGCGGCGCAGCCGGGTCGACAGTTGCAGGCGTTCGGCCGCCGCGCGATTCAGTTCGGGCCGGTAGAACTGGTAGCCGTTGCGGCCGCGTGACTTCGCGAGGTACATCGCCGCGTCGGCATTGCGGATCAGGGTGTCGGCGTCCGCGCCGTCTTGCGGAAAGGTGCTGACGCCGATGCTGGCCTCCACATACAGCTCCCGTTCACCGACGTAAAACGCCTCCGTCATCGCGGCGATCAGGCGTTCGAGCATGGGCACCAGTTGTTCGCTGCTGGCACGCGCGGCCACGATAATGAACTCGTCGCCGCCGTAGCGGGCCACCAGATCGGTGGAACGCACCAGCCGTTGCAGCCGCCTTGCCACGCTGGCCAGCAACATGTCGCCCACCCGGTGACCGAGCGAATCGTTGACCTCCTTGAAGCGATCGAGGTCGAGGAACATGACCGAGACCTGACTGTTCGCGTCCGACGCGCGTTTGATCGCTTCGCTCAGACGCTCGTCGAGCAGCGTGCGATTAGGCAGTTCGGTCAACACGTCGTATTTCGCCTGGTGTTCCAGACGGGCCTGATATTCGACGAGCGCGGTGACGTCGCTCATCACACCCACATGGTGCGTGACGTGTCCCTGCTCGTCGCGCACCGGCGCCACCAGCACGTTGTTCCAGAATCGTTCGCCGTTCTTGCGGAAACACGAGAGTGTGACGTTAGCCTCGGTGTGGTGATCCAGCGCGGCGCGCACCTCGGCCCATTTCTGCGGATCGCCGGTTAGCTGGAACAACGCATTGCAGTCCGAGCCGGTCACGTCGGCGGACGAATAGCCGGTAATGCGCTCGAACGCCGCATTGGCGAACATCACGACGTTGCGCTCGGCCCGCACTTCCGCGATCACGATGCCGTTGATGCTGGCGTCGATCGCACGGCCCTGCAGGCGCAGCACCAGTTCGGCATTGCGCCGGGCGGTGATGTTGTCATAGGCGATCAGCACGCCGACGATGTTGCCGTTCTGATCCTTGAGCGGCAGCTTGGTTTCGGAAATCCACACTTCGGAGCCGTTCACCGCAATGGCGCTGCGTTCGAAATGGCGGCGGGTCAATTCGCCGGACATGACGCGGACGTCTTCGTCCTGCGCGACGTTGGGGTCGGTGCCCCACAGCAGATCGTGATCGCTCAGGCCGATCAACGCTTCTCGCGACGGCAAGCCTGCGTCGCGCGCGTAGATCTCGTTGCCGCCGACGTAGCTATGCTTCGCGTTCTTCCACGCGATGCCTTGCGGAATATGGTCGAGCACGTATTCGAGCGTCTGCTTCGATTCGAACAGTTCGGCCCGCGCCACCAGTTCGAGCGTGACGTCCACCATGACGGCCATGGTGGACGCGCGGCCTTCGAATGCGACGTTCAGGTGATGCACGTCCATCGACTTCTGCTCGCCGGCGCGGGTCCGGTAGCGCCATACGCCGGCCGCGCGAGTTTCGCCGAAGCTGGCACCGGCACTCGATTCGAAGAACGTCTTGAGGCGCTTGAACTCATCCGCCGAATGGACGTCTTCGAGCGACATGTCGAGCAGTTCTTCTTCCTGATAGCCGAAGCTTCGCTGCGCGGCGCCATTGGCCGCGACGAGTCCAAGCGACGCATTGTCGTAGATCCAGATCGGCAACGGATGTTCGTCGAAGAAGCGCTGGTAGCGGGCGCGCGCGGAGTCGGCGAGACGCAGCGCGGCGCGCAGCCGTCGCGCGATGCGGGCGTTCCAGCGCAGCAGCACCAGCAACAACGCCGCGGCCGTGAAGCCGCTGACCAGCAGCGCGTTGGACACCCACTTCGAGTCCGACGACGATTTGCTCACGACGGAATCGAGCGTGGCGTCCGCTTCCATCCGCACGTCGACCACGTGTTCGAGCACGCTATAGAAATACGCGTCGATTTCGTTGAGTTCCGGATCGCCGAGACTGACGCTACCGGGCCGCTCGTTGACGCGTATCGCCAGCGCCTGGCTGTGTTCGCCGAGCTTACGCATCAGATCGTCGAGTTCGTCCAGCCGTGACAGGCAGTCCTGACGATCGCGGCAACCGGAGCGGGCGTCGTTGGTCAGGTCGAGCAACGTCGCCATCGGAAAGTAGTACGGCGCACGTTTATAAAACGCGCGCGTGCCGATCAGCGTGTTCAGTTCGCCGTGCTCGTCCAGCATGATCTGCTGGACCTGATCGAGGTCGCGCTTCAGGCGGCCCCACTCGTGGAGCGTGCCGACGGAATTCTCCTGCTCGTGCGTCTGGCGGCGCGCCAGAAAGGTATTCAGGCCGATCGCGCAGAGAATGAACGCAACGACAATGGCCGTAAAGGCCTTGCCGATGAGATCGCGATGCAATGCCAGTCCTGCAAAGCTGGCGGTGTCGCGCCGTCTCGACGGTCCGCTATGTGTGCGGTTGGGATGCGGCTTTACCATGGATGGCCTCGAGTCCGTCTGTCGACGGGATAACGGCCTGCGGAGCGAAGTTCTTGAGTATTACGAAGATTACGAAGAAATACGAGGCGCCGACCGCGCCGGGGTGAGCGCGTGCAAATCGGGCGCAAACGTTATCGCGCGCCGATGCGAAAACCGGTACCTCATCGTTGCACCGCGCGGACTGGTCCGCGCGGGTCGCGCCCCGGATCAGGCTCGCCAGACCTGTTTCAGTCGCCCGAATTCGGCTGGCCGCGTGTACGACCGGTAGAGCTCACCGACCGTTCCGAACGCCAGCGCGGGCTTCAGGGTTGCACCGGGCAGGGCTTCTTCGAGCCAGACGAACGCGTTCATCTCTCGCTGCGCCGCATGTACCGCCGCGGTGAGCGCCGACAGCGCCCGTTCCGCCGAGTGGCCGCCAAGGTCGACGAAACAGCTTTCGAACGGATGTTTCGCCGGACTTTCGATGTGCAAGGCTGACTTTCGCATGGACAAATCGATCTCCTACGCAGGTTGCCTCACCTGTATAGCAAGCGATTGTGACAAAGCGTGACATGCGGCGAGTCGAATCCAATCGCGGCGGATCCTCGTATATGAGTTCGTGCCAGGCAATCAAGCATGGCGACTCAGGGGGAGTAGGCAATGAACTACAAGACTATGTTTGCCGCCGTTGCACTGTCGACTGCAGTATCGGGCGCCTTTGCCGCTAGCGATACGGTCATGGTGGGCGGTCAGGCGATGTATCCGAGTAAGGACATCGTCGACAACGCGGTTAACTCGGCGGATCACACCACGCTGGTTGCCGCAGTCAAAGCCGCGGGGCTGGTCGACACATTGAAGAGCCCAGGCCCGTTCACCGTGTTCGCACCGACGAATGAGGCCTTTGCGGCGTTGCCCGCCGGGACGGTCGATACGCTCGTCAAGCCGGAAAACAAGGCGATGCTCACCAGCATCCTCACGTACCACGTGATTCCGGGCCGCTATGACTTCCGCAAACTCGACGCGGCGATCAAAGCCGGCGGCGGCAAGGCCGAGTTGAAAACGGTCAACGGCGAAGCGCTGACATTCACCGAGAACGGCCCGCACAACATCGTCGTGATGGATGCCGGCGGCCACACAGCGGACATTTCGACCTACGACGTGACGCAGAGCAACGGCGTGATCATGGTGGTCGACAAGGTGTTGATGCCGAAGTGACGAGACAGGCGTTGGGCGCGAAAAAGCCGGATGCCACGAAGTGTCATTTTCGGTGGCGCACCACGACTTAACCCTATGCCACGAATCTGGAAGTAGCAACGTTCGTCCTGTCCAGCTTCGAGCAACTGCTTGCGCTTAGCCGCTGTGCAATCAGTCAGCCTTTAGCGGTCTATGAAAACTCGACGCGTACACCTGCACGCGTCGAAATCGCCGGAGAATCATCATGGAAAAGAGCACGTTGAAAGTCCTGTTGGCCCGTGTCGCCGTCGTTTCACTCTGTGCGTGCGCCGCGACAGTCGCGCAAGCGGGCGGCAATGGAAACGGCGGCAATGGCAGCGGCGGCGCGCATGGCGCGGCGACCGCCGGCATGACGTATCACGGCGAGCCGGTCAACAGCCCGTGGAGCACCGTGCCGGGCGGCGGCATGAAAAGCGATATGGGCATGACGGATACCGGTATGTCCAGCATGCCGGCCAACGACACCACGAAGACCGCCAAAGCCGCGCAATGAGTGTCGGACAGAACGCGAACGCCGGACGCCGCAAATTAATTGCGGCCGGCGTCGCGACTGTCGGTGTGCGGTTGATCCCGTCTGAAAATCGTCACAGTTGTTGCAATTCGGTTTTCATCCACTCGTGAACGGCGCGACTCAAATCCTGTTGCGACATTTCTTGCGATGAGAACGCGGGTCCGACCACCACGCGGATGTGTCCGCCGCCGGTAGGCCAGCCTTTTGCCGGCCACACTTTGCCCGCATTCAACACCACGGGAACCGCCGGCACGCCGGTCGCGCATGCGAGGCGAACGCCACCCGAGGTCAGGCGCAACGGCGCGTCGTGCGCCACACGCGTGCCTTCCGGAAAGATCACGATGACGTCGCCCTTCGCCAGTTTCTCGGCGCTTTCCTGCGTTACCGCCTGATGCGCCTGGCGTGCGGAGCCACGGTTCAGACTAACCATGTCGAGGCCCCGCAACACCCAGCCGAAAAACGGAATGCGCAGCAGATCTTCCTTGAACACGAAACTGACGCGGCGCGGAAAGAGCGCCATGAACGTGAGGGTTTCCCACGTCGATTCATGACGGCACAAGATGATCGCGGGTCCTGCCGGAAGATGTTCAAGCCCTTCGATCGAACATGACACGCCGGGCAGCCAACGCATCACACCCACCAGCGCACGGCACCATTGTTTGGCGAGCCAGTATCGCCCGGCGCGTCCGACGAACGGAAACAACGGCAGGATGATCATTGAATACAGCGTCCCGCTACCGAGCAGATAGACAATGAACAGCCATTTGGTGAAAGTTGCGCGCATCGGGATTCGAGTGGGAGGGTGGACGGTGGAACGATTTCACCGTAACCCGGTGAGACCACGACAGGGGCGATACGTTCGGCGGGTGGACCGGCGGCCGGCCGGGGCTTGAACGCAACAGTAACCGATCAATAAAAATGCCCCTCGCGGGGCGTCATGCGTTTATCGATGGGACAAGCCCACGAAGCCGGTCATCATAACAACTCATGCGGCGCTTCACGCAACCTGCGACATCCATCCTGAGAAAACCAGCTTGTCGAGCCGGGTTGCCCCCGCGCGGTATAGATACGTTAACCGGGTGGCGAAGCGCAGGGTTGGTATGATTTTGTTGCACGGCGCGGTGGCCCTTGCTCTCTCGGGCCCCGGAAAAAAGGGGGTAAATCATCAACGATTGATTTGCCTGTGTTTGCCCGCATGTGCGGGTTTGCTTAAATGCAATCGACACACCGATAGACATGATCAAACCTGAATTCAACGAGCGCGACAGTGCGCGCCCCGACTTGCTGTGTCTTCTCGTCGCGATTGCGGCGGCCTCGTACGCACTGACCAACGAATGGCGGGTGGACCATGTCGTGCAGATCTGCCGTCAGTGGCTGCATAAAAACCGCCTCAAGATGAACTGGCTGGACCGGGTGCGCATTGGCCAGCTTGCATTGAAGATTGCCCGCCAGGATCTGCTCGAAGCCGGGGTCGCGGTTCGGCTGTCCAGCGTGAACGCGTTGTTCACGGGAGAGATGGAACTCAACGAATCGAGCACGATGGTCCAGCGGATGATGGCGCTTTGCCACGAAGCGCTTTGAGTGAATCGTCGCGGCTTCGGCGCCCGCTCGTAGCCACGGCCTTTATGTCGCGTGCAATAGCGACCTCGCCTGCTCGAGCAGCGCGAGCGAGGCGGAAAACTCGTTGCGGCCCGCCATTGTCAGCGCGGCCTCGGCGGTGCGCAGGAACAGTTCGTCGTTGGATGTCGATGCCGGTGACGACGTGCGGCCGAGGCCGGCATCGTCGTGGCGACGAAAGAACGCGAGTGACTGGAGCGCGTCGAACCTGAGGTCCTGCGGTCCCGCTTTGGCGGCAATGTCGGCCGCGGCACACAGTTGCCGGATGGCAACGAGAAAAGCAGCGTGGTCCATGGTTTCCGTCTCCTCGATAGGCCGTTGCGCGTTCGCCTCACGCCAGCTTGACGTGCGCCGGGTCGAAGCATTCCGCCAGCGCGGCTTGGACCTTGGCGACCGCCGTATCGCGTAGTGCATTGATTCGCCATCCCACCTCGATCGGATACTCCGGCAGCGCCAGCGGGCAGGGCAAGAGCAGAAGCCCCGTCATGTCCGCGATAGCGTGTGCGGCGTGCGTCGGAATCGTGGCAATCGCCTCGCTACCCTTCAGCAGATACGGAAGCCCCGCGAAATGCGTGGTCGATGCCGCCACCCGGCGTTTGCGTCCGACGCTCGCCAGCATCTCGTCGACGATCCCGACTACGCCGCCGGCCGAGACCAGAATGTGATTCCGGTTCGCGAAGTCGTCGAGCGAAATCGTGGCGTTGCCGGTTCGCCAGGTGCCCGGGTCGACGAGACATGCGTAGCGGCCCTTGCCAAGAACCTGCCGGCTCAAGCCGCGTAACGAAAACCCTCCCGACGTGATCGCGAGGTCCATCTCCTGGTTGGCCAACGCGTCCGTGACGATCTGGCTGTAGGTCTGGCGAAATATGACGCGCAGACCCGGCGCGCGCTTCGCCATGAGCGCCATGAGTTTGCGGCCGATGGCCAGCTCGAAGTCGTCGGACATGCCGATCGCCACCGCTCGACCGGAGAAATCCGTCGGGTTCGGGGAGGCGATAGCGAGACTTTGCCGGAATTTATCGAGCGCCTCGCTCACCAGCGGCTTCAGTTCGCTGGCACGGGAGGTCGGTGTCAGCCCCCGGCCGGTGCGCACGAACATCTGATCGGAATAGAGGCCGCGAAGCCGTCTGAGGGCCGCGCTGACGGCCGACTGCGTCATATCCAGCCGAATGGCCGCCCGGCTCGTACAGCGCCTCGAAGATCTTCAGCAGGTTCAGGTCGACGCGCGAGATATCACTCCGGTTCATATCAGAAAGTTCGAAATGGCGTTCCATTCATTTTATGACGGTCGCAAGATCTGGGACATCCCATCACCGGTTCAATCACCATGTCCAAATCGAAAGTCGCCGCGCTGCAAATCGGGTCGTCGCCCAAGGGTAAGCAGGACACCCTCGACACCATCCTCGCCTACGAGGCCGAGATTCGGGCGTCGGGGGCCGCTGTGGTCGTGTTGCCCGAAGCGCTGCTGGGCGGCTACCCGAAGGGCGAGATTTTCGGCACGCGTCTCGGTTATCGCTTACCCGAGGGACGCGAGGCGTTCGCCGATTATTTCCGCAACGCGATCGACGTGCCCGGTCCCGAAACCGACGAACTCGCCGCTTTCTCCACGCGGTGCGACGCGTCGATCGTGATCGGCGTGATCGAGCGGTCCGGCAACACGCTGTATTGCACCGCGCTGTTCTTCGAGCCGGGCGCCGGACTGGTCGCAAAACACCGCAAGCTGATGCCGACCGGCACCGAGCGGCTGATCTGGGGGCAAGGCGACGGTTCCACGCTGCCCGTGGTCGACTCGCGTGCGGGGCGTCTTGGCACTGCGATCTGCTGGGAAAACCATATGCCGCTGCTGCGTACCGCGATGTACGCCAAGGGCGTGCAGATCTGGTGCGCGCCGACGGTCGACGAACGCGAGATCTGGCAATGCTCCATGCGCCACATCGCCCATGAGGGGCGCTGTTTCGTGATCAGCGCTTGCCAGGTCGAGCCGTCGCCCAAGGCGTTGGGAATCAACGTGCCCGACTGGGATGACAACCGTCGTTTGATCAACGGCGGCAGCGTGATCGTCGGGCCGCTCGGGGAGGTTCTGGCGGGGCCGTTACTCGGCGAGACGGGGCTGGTCGTCGCGGAAATCGATACGGACGAACTGATTCGCGCGCGTTACGACTTCGACGTGGTGGGGCATTACTCGCGGCCGGATGTGTTCGCGCTGAGTGTCGACGAGCGGCGGAAACAGTCCGTGGAGTTTAACGATGGACATCGTGGCTCGTAACGCGTAAGCCGCTGAGACGTAACGTGCAGTGACACCGATGAAAAACGAAAACGCCCCTCGCTGAGCAGGGGCGTTTTAACGTTCGGCAATCGTCCACGCCAACCAGGTCCAAGCCAGTTGATTTGGCGATTACATCGAACACTAGTCGTTGTAGCGCGTGATGTCGTAATAGCTAATCCCGCTCTGCGCGCCGCTCAACTGTACGAGCCGCGAATTGCCCGTCACCAACGGCGTGAACTGGCAGTTCACGCAAGTCTGCACGCCGAGCGAATTGATCCCGGCGCTGACGGTGGTCTGATACTGGCCGAACGTGGTGTTGTTCGGCGCGCCGACGGAGAACCCGTCGACTTCGAACGGGCCCGCGGCGGCCATACCGGTGGTCTGAATCTGCACCGACGTCACCGGGAACGCGAGATTCTGACCGTTCACGAGACTCGACCACGTCACGCTCATCGCGTACTGCGAGCCCGCCAGCGACCCGGCCGGCGTGAGGAACTGCGTCGCGAAGTCCGGCAGCAGCGAGGGCCATGCGACCGAGCCGCCCGCCGTCGCGTTCAGCGGACTGCCCGGATTGACGACCGACGACTGGCCGAGCTGCGCGCCGTTCTTGTCGTAGAACGTGACGGTGTAAGTGGCGTAGGGCGGCACCGTGCTCGCATCGATAGCTTGGGGCGCGAAATAGCCGGTCGCCGCGGGCGGCGTGAAGCTCGCCGTCGACGACAGCGATTGCCACGACCAGCGGTACAACGACGTGTTGCTATTGGTCACGGCAGGCGACACCGGCGCGGTGCTGAGCGGCGTATCCGATATCCCTAGCAGGCTGTTGCCCACGGCGTTGCGCGGCATCAGCCAGACCGGCGCGGTGAGCCCAGGTCCGGTGACGGAGGCCGAATACACCGTCGGATTCAACGCGCCCGGAATCGAAATCGTGAGACCGGACTCGTAGCGATTGACGTCGGCGAGTCGCGTATCGAGGAAAGTGCGGCGCGCGATCTGCGAATTGATCGACACCGCGAATTGCGATTGATTGCCGATCAGATCCCAACCGAGTTGCGTGCCGTTGGCCAGCGTGACCGGCGTCGCGAGCTGTTGGACGAACGTGTACAGCACGCCGCCGACGTTGCCGGTGGCGAGCGTGAACGGCAACTGCACGAATGCCATCTGCTTGCCATTGCGCGTGAGAAACGCCAGTGTCTTCGGCGAGCCGAAGACCGCGCCGGTGAACAGCGAGTCCGGCAGGTTGTGGCCGGTGGCGAGGTCGTTTGAACCGTTCTCCACGAACGCGGCATCGATCGCCGGCGAACAGGACGTGTTGAGTGTGCCGGACGCGGCACAGGCCGTGAGCAGCGTGGCGAGCGGCTCCAGATAGTTGGCCGCAGCAGGCGGCGCGGCGAGCAGGGTCGACAGGCCGGTCTGTCTGTTCAGCAACAAGGTGGTACCCGGCGCCGCGTTCGACGCCAGCGACAGGCCGCCGCTCGGTGCGCTCGCGACCAGCACCGAGTCGATCACCGCGTCCGCGCCGGTGTGGTTCGGCGTGAAGGCGGTGCCGATCGGATCGAAGCCCGCCGCCTGAATGCCGTTCTGCGCGAGCAGATTCGTCAGGATCGTGTCGAGCGTGATGGTGGCGATCTGCACCTGCTGCAGCGTCACCTGGGCGAGCGCCGTGCTCGCCGTGAGGTCGATCGGGTTGCCCGAGGCGGTCAGCATCGCGGCAATCGCGGTGGTCAGCGTGGTGACGTTGGCGACCGCCGGCGCCGTGCCGTTGGGCAGTTTGGCGAGCACGGAGACGAGCGGCGAGGAGAGGCCGGCGGCGTCGGTGGCGACGATCACGAACGGCGCCGTCAGGCCCTTCACGGCGAGCGTGTACGCGCCCTGCGCGCCGCTGGTGGTGCTGACTTTCGCGCCGGTCGCGTCGATGAGCGTGACGTTGGCCCCAACGAGCGGACTGCCGGAGGCGACCGTGCCGCTCACCGAGCTGGCGGTGGCAGTCGTCTGCGTGCCCGACGAGGCGCTGCTGGAACTGCCGCCGCCGCCGCAACCGCTGAGTTGGAAAAAGGCCAAAGCCGCGGCGGCCGCGAGAGCGGTGCGCACTGACGATCGATACATGAGGTTCCCCGATGCTCTGTTTATTGGAGTCGTTTGTTTTTGCCGGCCGATTATGCCGATGAGTGCGCCGCTATCCGCCGTGCTGTCGTATTGCGTAGCCAAACCGAAAGGCTCCGATTAACCGCGGCCGCTCAACCATAAACGGCATTTTCGCCGGCTGACTTTAACGATTTCGGAGAATACTTCAAAGCGTCGTTATCGTGTCGCACGACAAAAGTAAATCCATATGCGCTACGGATATTACGAGTCCTCGTAAAGGCGACGAACAGCCGCCATTCCCGTGCCGGATTGAGTTTGCCGGAGCCTTTCACGCTTGTTAGACTGGCTGCCCACACTCGCCGCAAGCGCGACCTTTGCCGCCATCGCCTGCCGGGCGGTCACGCCAGCGCAGCGATTAATCGGAGACGCCATGTCTTACATGCTGCTCATCGTCGAACCCACCAATCAGCGCGTCGAACGCGGAGAAGCCGCCGGGCGCGAAGTCTACGATCAGATGGTGCGTTACGCCACGAACCTGAAAGAGCGCGGCAAATTGCTCGCGGTCGAATCGCTCACTTCGTTGAACGACGCCGTGCGCGTCCAGGTGCGCGACGGCCAGCCGACATTGCTCGATGGGCCATTCGCCGAAGCCAAGGAAATGATCGGCGGCTTCTTTCTGCTGAACTGCGACACCCGCGAAGAAGCCGTTGCCATTGCCCAAGCCTGCCCGGCGGCCGCATGGTGTACGGTCGAAGTCCGCAAGCTCGGGCCCTGCTTCATGTAGGCGATTCGCCTCGCCGCCGTGCTTTGGTTCGGTTCGGGGTTTTCCCTGGCGTGCGGCTTTGCCTGTCGATCCGGCGGCGCGTTGCTCGTCGTGTGAGTAAGAAGCCACCTGTTGGGGCGGCTCCGCTTCTCACCACGTACAAGGAGAACGGCAATGCGATTCATGATTCTGGTCAAGGCAACGGCTGCCAGCGAAGCCGGCGTGATGCCGGACGCGTCCCTGATGGCGGCAATGGGCGCCTACCACGAAGAGCTGGCCAAGGCCGGCGTGCTGCTCGACGCCACCGGTCTGCAAGCGAGTTCGAAGGGCTGGCGCGTTTGCTACAGCGGCGGCAAGCGGACCGTGGTCGACGGCCCATTCGCCGAAACAAAAGAGCTGATTGCCGGCTATACGCTGATTCAGGTGCGCTCGCGCGAAGAAGCCGTGGAGTGGGCGCGGCGCTATCCGGCGCCATTCGGCGAATACGCCGACGGTGAAATCGAAGTGCGGCAACTGTTCGAACTCGACGACTTCGAGCCTAACGCGGGACTGGCGCGGTTTCGCGATCTGGAAGCGAACCGGCGCTGAGCGTGGGCCGCTGAGTGCCAACTCACGCGCTGGTCGCTCAGCGCGCTTGCCGCCTATCCGATAACCATGATTCGTGGATGCCATCATGCACAAGCAGATTTACGTCAATCTCGCCGTCGACGACCTCGAACGCTCGAAAGCGTTTTTTAGCACCATCGGTTTCAGCTTCGATCCGCAGTTCACCAACGAGCAGGCCGCCTGTCTGATTCTCGGCGAAAATCTCTACGCGATGCTGCTGGTCAAGGAACTGTTCAAGTCCTTCACGCGCAAGCCGCTGTGCAATCCGAAGGAGAGCACCGAGGCCTTGCTGGGGTTGTCGTGCGAAAGCCGCGGCGAGGTGGATGCGCTCGTGGCCAAGGCACGCGCCGCCGGTGGCGCCGTGCCGCGCGCGCCGCAGGACTATGGCTTCATGTACGGCCATGGTTTCGAAGATATCGACGGACATATCTGGGAGTTGATCTACATGGATCCGAACGGCAAGGCAGCGGGCTGACGCTGTGACGATAGCGGCCACCCATCGTGCCATCGAGGCAGTCTGGCGGATCGAATCCGCGAAGGTCATCGCCCACGTCGCGCGGATCGTGCGCGACGTGGGGCTCGCCGAAGAGCTGGCGCAAGACGCGCTGGTGGCCGCGCTCGAGCATTGGCCCGAGGCGGGCGTCCCCGACAATCCGGGAGCGTGGCTAATGGCGACCGCAAAAAACCGTGCGCTCGACCGCTTGCGGCAGGAAGCGCTGCATGCGCGCAAGCGTGAAGCGCTGGGCCATGACCTCGACGCATTGGAGGGGCATCTCGTGCCGGATTTCGTCGACGCGCTCGATGCCGCCCGTGCCGACGATATCGGCGACGATTTACTGCGGCTGGTATTCACCGCCTGTCACCCGGTGCTGTCCACCGACGCCCGCGTCGCGCTCACGCTGCGCCTGCTCGGCGGCCTCACCACGGACGAAATCGCGCGGGCGTTCCTCGTGCCCGAGCCGACCGTCGCGCAGCGCATTGTGCGGGCCAAACGCACGCTGACGGCGGCCAAGGTGCCGTTCGAAGTGCCGCAGGCGGACGCGCGCGCAGCGCGGCTCGCGTCGGTGCTGCAAGTGATCTATCTGATCTTCAACGAAGGCTATTCGGCCACGGCCGGCGACGACTGGATGCGTCCCGCGCTTTGCGAGGAAGCGCTGCGATTGGGCCGCGTGCTCAGCGGTCTCGTGCCGGACGAAAGCGAAGTGCACGGCCTTGTCGCGTTGATGGAGATTCAGGCGTCGCGTACCCATGCGCGTACCGACGCACAGGGCCGCCCGGTGTTGTTGCCGGATCAGGACCGTAGCCGCTGGGACCCGCTGCTGATTCGCCGCGGGCTGGCCGCGCTCGACGCCGCGCACGCGCTGGGCGGCGCGAGCGGCGCGTATGCGCTGCAGGCCGCGCTGGCGGCGTGTCACGCTCGCGCCCGCCGCGCGGAAGAGACGGACTGGGCGCAGATTGTCGCGTTATACGACGCGTTGGCGCAGGTGGCGCCTTCGCCGGTGGTCGAGTTGAACCGGGCGGTAGCCGTGGGCATGGCGTTCGGTCCGGCGGCGGGACTTGAGATCGTCGACGCGCTTGCCGCTGATGCCTCGCTCGCGAACTATCAGTGGCTGCCGAGTGTGCGTGGCGATCTGCTGGCGAAGCTCGGCCGTATGAGTGAGGCGCGTGCGGAGTTCGAGCGCGCGGCGGCGATGACCCGCAACGCGCGCGAACGGGAGTTGTTGCTGGATCGTGCTCGCGGCATGGCGTCTTGAGGGGAACCCGGCGTACCGTGAGCACATGGGCTGCGCGCTACGGTTTTACACAGCAAGCGCCCGCAACAGATAGAACTCCCGCTGCCCGGTTTCCCGCGGCGGATCGGCCAACGGTTCGAGATAACGCGTGATGCCGATTTCATCGAAGCCCGCTTCCACGCAGGCCGCTTCCAGCGTTGCCGCGTCATGCACGGTGAAGCCGTAGTCCGCGAACGGCATTTCAACCGCGGCTTCCGGCGTGATGGCCGCGATCACCAGCGTTCCGTTCATGCGCAGTGTCCGGCGCATGGCCCTCAGACCGGCCACGAGCGTGGGCCAGAAATACGTGCAGTTGATCGTGATCGCCTTGTCGAACGAGGCGGTTGGGAAGGGCATGGCGACGACGTCGGCGGTTTCGAGCGTCACGATACCGTCGCGGACATAGGCCGCATTGCGGCAACGTGCCACGGCGATCATGGTGGGCGAGATATCGACGCCGGTGTAATGCACCCCAGTGGCCTGGTCTAGTACGAACGGGATATGCGCGCCGTTGCCGAGGCCCACTTCGAGAACGCGGTCGTTGGCGTGCAGGTCGAGCAATTCGAACGACGCCTCGATCACGGCGCGATTCGAATGCTCCAGCATATCGCCCACCGCAATGCCGATGCTGCCCGCCGGACAGCCGAGTTGCGGCAGCAGAATGCTTTCGTCGAGATGGGCGACGCCCGCGCCAGTTAGCTCAATGGTTTTGCTCACGGTGATTCCTCCATGACGGATTACGCCGGACTTCACGATTGCAGGGAATGCGCAGTCGTGTGTGAATTAATCCGGCATCCTCAATTTATGTCACGAGGTGGGGTGAGCGGGTATCTCTTTAATGGCCAGGCTGTTCCGGCGCAAAACGGATCGGCGACATGACGCGCTGTCATGCGCGCCACGCGGCCGTGAAAAACCGGCCGCGCGACACATCAGCGCATCAGGCCGACAGTAGCGCCATGGCGCCGGTGATCACGCCCGCTGCCGCAACCACGAACGACAGATTGCGCAACCATTTCTTGCGCGTCAGCAAGGTGATCGCGCACAACGCGATCGCCACCTGAATCAGCGTGGTGGCTTGCGCCCAGCGATGATGCCCGTGCAATAGCGCTTCGCTTTTGGCGTCGTTATCCACGACGTCTTTTTCGATCGCTTCGGCTTTCGCGCGGATCGGTTCTTTCTGCGACTTGTATTTGTCGACGTCGGCGAGGAATTTTGCGTGAGCGTCGCTATTGCCGGTGGACAAGGCCGCGCCGAGTTCAGCGAGATTCTGTTTCTCGCCCTTGGCCTGGTAGTAGTTCCATTGGTTCGACGCTTCGGTTTTTTTGATCGCGGCTTCGTTCTTGTAGTACAGCGCGAGGTTTTCGCTGTTGCCGCTCTGATAAGCGCACAGCGCGCCGATCGTCGCTAGGATCGCCGTCATCACGGCCATGCGGCTCGCGAACGGGTCTTCGTCGTGGTGACCGGCGTGTTCCACTGCATGATCGTGCGGGCCATGCACTTCAAACTCTTCAGACATCTGATTCTCCAAGGCAATGCTTTCTAGTCGTCTTTGGGCGGCGCGCCGGATGGCGGCGCGCGTTGCGCGCGCACCGCAGTGCGGCGTGCGAGCCCGGCGGGCTCAATCTTAGCGTGTGACGCCCGAGGATGGGAAAGGTGCCGGTGTGGAGAGGCGGCCAGGGTGAGCGTGATCGAGGTGACGCATGTTTCGGTTCGTCACGCGTTGGCTCGCGCGATCAATGCAGACCCGCAGTCAGCCAGGTGCGCACGAGCGGAATCACATGTTCGCCGCCCAGCATGCCGAGCAGCCCGACCAGCGCGACGGTCGGCGGCGCCGGCGACTTCACGTTCATTACGCTGTAGATCAATCCGACCACCACACCGGCGGCCAGCGAGACCAGATACGCTTTCATGTCGATTGTCCCTGCTATGAGCGGCGCGAGCGGGGCGGCTGTTACGCCGCCGCGCTCGCCGCAGCCGTTACATCGTGATGACGACCCGGCCGCGTGTGCCGGCGGCCACGGCGGCATAGGCTTCGCGTGCCTGGGCGAGCGGGAAGGTCTGCGCGATGGCCGGCCCGGTCAACTGTCCGTTTTCGAAGCCTTCGACCAGGGCCGTCATCAACGGCGCCGATTCCGCGACGCCGAGCTTGGCGCTATCCACCCCGAGCAGTTGGGTCTCGTTGTGATAGAAATCGATCAGATCGACTTCGACGCGTCGCTTGCCCGTGCCGCTGATTTCAAGCACCCGGCCGCGACGTTTGACGAGGCTCAGCGCGGTCTCGAACGCCACGCCGCCCACGCTGTCGTACACCACGTCTGCGCCTGCGCCGCCGGTCAATGCCCGCACGCGTTCGGCGGCCTGGTCGTCGAACGGTACGTAGGCGTCGATCAGACGGCCAGCGGGTGTTCCCGGGTCCAACGGATGGCGATCCACCCCAATGACACGCGCACCGCGCGCCTTGGCGATCTGCACCACCGCACCGCCGACGCCGCCGCCCGCGCCGATCACCGCAATGGTTTCGCCCGCTTGCAGATGCGCGTATTCGACGGTGCCGAGCCACGCGACCACGAAGTTCACGCCGATCGCGGAGGCTTCAGCGTGGCTCAGCGTTTTGGGTTTGCGCGACAACGCGGCGAGCGGAATCTTGATGAACTCGGCATGCGTGCCGTCGCGGGTGAAGCCGATATCGCCGCCGGTGCCCCACACGTCGGCGCCGATCCAGTCCGCTGGGCCGTCCGCCACCACGCCGCTGAAGTCACGCCCCGGCGTGCGCGGCAACACCGTGTGTTCGAAATGGCCGGAGACGTTCTTCACGTCGCTCGGGTTCACCGAGGCGGCCTTGACCTGCACGACGGCGCTGTCCGCATCGGCTTGCAAGGCGGGCAGATCGGTGTGTTCGAGCACTTCCGGGTTGCCGAAGGACTTGAATTGAATGGCTTTCATCGCATGTCGCTCCTGTTGGGTCTCGGGCTGCGTGGCAGCGGAATGAGGCAAGTGTAGATGGCCGGAAGGGCGGCGTCATGACAAACACTTTCGAAATTCGGACAATACGAGAAGCGAGGGATAGGGCATCGGAGACCGCTGTGAACGAACAATGAAGTTCGACGCAAGACAGTAGACCTTGACACAAAACAATGGAGGCCGACACAAGCTGGAGTCGTCTTAAGTCCGATGTTGACGGCGAACGCGAGCGTCGGCTGGCGGCCATGAACGGCCCTTCGACTTCACCGCACGAATCGTCGACAATGCGCGTGTCGGACAAACCGGGTAAGGCGGACGGGGAGCAAAAGATGGACGAGGCATTCCAGCCAATATATATCGATGTTGCGTGGACACACGACTTCGAGGCGGAGCCAATTCGACTTGTCTCGCAGCTTGACAACCAGCGTTATGAGGTTCGCAAACTGGAGTTTTTCCGCGACGGTCGAGTTGGATACGCCGATGGTCTCAAGTCGGCAATGGGAACACAGCTCGGAGAGCTGCCTGTTCCGCCTTTAATCGAGATAAATTCTGATGCCCAGTTCGATGCTCGCATCATTGAGTCGACGCTGTTCAACCAACTGTGGTCAAAGCACGCGTTTGGTCCTGAGGCATAAGCCGCAGTTCGGCCAGTTTCGGCCGTTCGACACGCCTACCAAAAACGTCGACAATTCTAGGCGGGCGGCGGATAGCGCCCGTGATTGATGCACCCCAAGTCACTATTTTCGACGGAAACGAACTACCTATGCTGATTTGGGCACCGACGCGGAAATCCCTTGATGGTCGAGGTACGAGCCTTGGCACGACTAGGAAGGTCGAGATCGAACAGCTTAGCGACGGAATCTTCTTATTGATGCGGTACGAATCCGTAGAAGCGCCATTTCCGACCTCGGATCATTGCTACGCGTCACTCGAAGAGGCATACGACGAGTGCGAGCGTGTCTATGGCGTCGATCGCGAAGATTGGGTCCAGCGGTGACTGCATACTGACCGTCGCGCTCGGACGCGGGCGCAGTACGGCCGAGGCTGTGTGAAAACGCAAAAGTACTCGGTTTTCGGGTGTCGCGTTACCCTTCCCGAGTTGCTACCAAACCAATACAGCGCCATCTAAAGGGTCGATTTTTTAGAAGGCCACTTTCAACACGTGTTTTCACACAGCCTCGGCCACAACCGGCCGTTCGACATACCAGCGTAAATCCCTGACAATTTGGCGGATTCACACCCTGGAAGCCGAGCGATGAAATGCCGGATATGTGGGCGAGCACTCGATCAGCCCGACGACCCCTTGTCGATGAACTGTGGCGGTGACTGCTGGGGTTGCGTCGGCGAGATTGAGGCCGACCTAGGCAATGCGGAATCGATCGAGCAGGTCCGAGAAGAACACGTCCGCGGACTTCGCCCGGGATGGATTGACCCGGCGAAGTAGTGACCACCGATCTCCTGTTCGGCTCACTGTCGGCCAGGAGCGGCCGGTCGACAGTGAAGGCCGAATCGACGACAATTTGGCATCCATATTCTGCCAACATTCGCGGGGACTTAGTGAATATCAGG
>NZ_QLTK01000012.1 GCF_003269035.1 Paraburkholderia bryophila
CCCCGCCCGTTGCCGAGCAGGTCAGTGTTCTACGTGGGTCAATATTCGATGCAAATTACTACGCAGGGTGGGTCAGGATTCCGTGCAAATCAACAGTCTCCGATTCTAGCGACCGCCTTGCCCATAAAAAAGCAGGTCGTCGAACCATTCAGTACCGTGCCGTTCGAACTGGTACGATCACCAACCCGTATCACTCCCGGCATAATTTCCCCTTCAGTTGTGCGGGACTTGACGTCTTCGAATGCCAACGTTGCACGTCAATCCCGCTTCATCAATCAATCGGGAAACGTCCCTTCCGTCAACTTAACCTGCTCGCCATTGACAGAAAACTTGTACTGAATAATGTTGCTGTTCTGAGACGATTGCGTGGAAAAGGAGATCGCTCCGTCACTAGTCGTGAATTTCTTGTTGACTTCTTCGCCGGTGATCTTTACAGAAATGATAGCGGCGGAATACGGGGACAAGGCTGGGGGCATAGTTAAGTCTTTCACCAACTCTCGCATGCCCGCATTCTGAACCGACTGATCTACGAGGCTCGCCTCGTAGATATATTTCCATCCAGTGATCTTCTTGAGATGATCTGCGATGTCCTCATCCCACTGATATTTTTTCAACAGCTCTGGCAGAGTGATAGACGAATTCTTGCTGACTTTCACGCAGCAAAGAACACTGCTCTTTGTACCGGCATCCACTAGTCCGCTGAACACCGTATCGTCAGCAATCTTGTGATCGACGAAAACAATATTGCGGCGCACTGCGTTGGGTCCACCATGACCATCGGCAACGGGAAGCTGCTCCCATACGCCAACAATCGGAGCTTGTTGGGCGTGTGCAAAATTGCAGATCAAAGCGACAAAAACCGACACTACGATTATTTTCATAACTTTCCTTGATTAATGACCCGTGTCGGACCAGTGCATGTTTTCATGTGGATAATAATTCACCCCATAACCATGGCCAACGTGCTTCAAATCAGCGAATGAACTGAGCGCGACTTCGTTACCTGTCACATCCTTGACCCGCTTGCCCACGTAGCCGGTAATATTCAAGTCGACCGCCGCGCCATAATTGTGACGAGACCGACCAGGCCTCCCGACGGCTTGCATCGCAGAATTAATATTGATGCCATAACCGTGGCACATCTCCTTCGCGGCTTTGACCGACGCTTCCAGATCCATGCTGCCGTTGGCGCTGCGATGCACCCAATCTATGTTAACACCCGGGTATGGCTCCACATGGTCCGGGCTCTCGTGCCCCTTAGCAATTTCAAAGGCATGGAACATCAGGTATGAGCGCTGGATGGGGCGAAGTGCGGCATTGATCCTTACCAAAATGTGTGCATCCCGCATTGCTGTGATAAACGCACTGGCCTTGGCTTTGAAAGAGTCGTTCAGTGAATCGAGCGATGCGCTTCCTGGAAACCTACTGCACCAGACAGCACCGCTAGGCTCTAGCGTTGGGGAGCTGACGACAGTCTGGGGATGGCCGTTGGGAGCGTGCTGATGCACGACGCCGGCAGTTGAGGCAGCGGCACTGGCCGGTGGACTCGAAGTTGCACTCCCCGCTGCACTCGGCGTGGCGCCGGTGCTAGTCGCGCCCGGCGCCTGTGACGTTGTTGCAGGCGTACTATGAGCTGCTGCGCTTGTCACGGTAGCGCCGTTAGCATGCGTGGAGGATGCAGAAGCGGGTGCAGCGGGTGCTACAGGGGTGTGCGGTGTAGTACTGGCCATCGGTGCTGGCGTTTGATTTGCCGATTGCGATGGAGCACCGTCCAAGGGAATCTTGAGATGCTGCTGCGCGTAAATGTGATTCGCATCCTTCAATCCATTTGCGCCGACCATTGCATCAGTCGTCGTCCCGTACTTCGCCGCAATTGACGATAACGTTTCACCTGGCTGAACAATGTGCACGCGCGGGCGCCCGGATTCATCTTTTGCATGTAGCCGCGGGCGCGTGGGAATCAGATGGTACGGCGCATTGAACGTAAAGGCGTTTGACGCCGATGACGTGGAAATCTTCCCTACGTTCTCGTGATCGTCCTGCGCGCGCTTGTAGACGATATTGACATCCTGGCCGAGCAAGCCGCTATAGATCCAGGGAAGCTCGCCGTTCTCATTGGTTTTTGCATCAAAACTGGCGCTTGCCCCTTTGATTTGCATGGGCTGCCCCGCAAAAGGCTGATTCAGCTTGTCTAGCATCTGAACCTGGACGGGTTTGCCCAGAGGCTTGATTACCCCTGGAACCCACCCTTCCTTTTGTTCCATTGCTGCTGCCACCGCTTTGAACTTATCATCTGGTAAAGAGCCGATGACGTCGGTGGAAGAAACGCCAGCCTTCTTTGTCACGAACCCAATATAGTCTTCTGTATCGTTCTCGGACGGCGGGGCGTAGACGGTGATCATGCTGCGGATCGTGCTGTCCCCGTAGACGCTTTTAAGTAGTTTCTGGTGCGCCTCCTGACCCGCTGCTCGGTCGGGGAAAATGATGAAGAACGACTTTGCTTTGCTCGTGCGCTGAGCATAGCCAATAGCCGACTTCATGACATAGGCGTGCGGCTTTGTCAGGTTGCCTGGATTGCTGGTGCGCCACGCAAACGATCCGCCTATATAGAGCGTTTCATTCCCGTCTGCATCGAAATAATGAACGGTCTTTTTTTCGCGATCGTAGGTTGCTCGGACGAACATATGTAGCCTCTACTTCGAGAAGAATTCTTTGGTCAGTGCGTCGCTAGCATTCATGTAGACGGCTTTGCTGCTTGAGGTTCGTTCAAGCTTGAATCGAGCCACATCGAGACTGCCGTTAAACCGGTAAACCCTGAAGGTAATCGACGCTGGCTTTAAATAGAGATCGGGAGCGCTACCGCCAGCTTTGGTCGCTACAACGGCGTAAAGTGTACCGGCCGTGCGATACATGGCAACTGCCTGCACGGTCGAGTCCGCAGCCTCTACTGTCCGGAATTCGGAAATGCTGCCATCAGGTTGATCAACCGGTATCTGAAGCCAGGTGCCGCCGGACTTTTCGGGAAGGACGTAGCTGGTGAACGTCTCATAGCTGTGAGCCGTCAGCGTGCCAACGTAGCCTTTGATGACTCTTACCGTTGACTCAGTCAGCGCTACATCGTTCGCACCGTCCGACAATTTCAATTCCGCATTCGCTGGGACAGGTTTGGTGTCGGCGCCATAAGCTCCGGAAAAACAGAGCGCCAGACACAAGAGTGCAACGATCTTCATGCGTCAGTCCTCACCATCCAAAATGGCCTGCTTTATTGCCGGTTCATTGAACACGAGATGTTCGATCAGCGAGCGCTGGAATTCGCTTGTCTCCGCATTCACCTGCGGTGCCGAGTTCGTGCCGATCGATGATTGAAGCGATTTTCCGTCCTCGGTCGACTCGATATCGTCGGTCTCATCGCGTCGTTGATTCACAAGTTGAGCGAAGTCTGGAGAAGCCTCGGCTGCATGGTCGGCGCCGCAACCGCATTTATCGTCGTCGCTGTGTTCGGTCTTGCGCCAATCGCCCTTTTCTCCGAGCAGCACGCTTAGGGCTTCGGTATTGGTGTGGAAAACGCGTTGCGTCGCGCCTGAGTCATCGACTATTCCCTTTGCAATGACCGCACCGCTATCGCTAACAAACTGATAAGGAATCGCGTCCGTCATTCCGATTCGCTCCTGGAGTTGCTTGTCCAGAAAGACTTTCGTGCTGAAGTTAGCGGGGATCTGACCGGGCCACAGTTGCTCCGAATCTGAAAGCTGCGCGGGTCCTTCCCAATGGAAATTGCCCGACTTGAGCGTGATGCCGCCGGGACAACCGAACTCGATATTGCCGTTCGCAATCTTTACGTAAGCTCCGCCACTCATCAGAGTGATGCCTTGCTTCGCAGCGATAGTAATCTGACTTTCGATACTACTTAGCTTGACATCCTGGGCCGCCGACAGTGCCATTTGGGCGTTGGTACTGCGTATTGTCAGATTCTTAAGCGCGCTCAGGGACATTTCGTCGTTCTGCGCCTGGATGTCTACCTTACCGCTCGACGCAAACATCTTGATTCCAGCCTTTTGTACAAACAGACTGATCTTCTCTACAACGCTCAGTACAAGTGATTTTCCGGTGGCAAGATAAGTATCCTGCCCACTGATGACGTTGATGTGCTGATCCGCGCCAATATGAGTTGACTGGGGAGTTGACAGTGCGATGCCCGATGGACTTGCCATCAACATGATCGGTGTCGAAAATCCGTTCGCGCTACCCGTACCGCCACCTGCGGTTCGCCCCCCCGTCGAGTCACTTCCAGTCACGCTGCGCTGCGTAGCATTGGTAAAATTTTTCAGGGCTTCCTGGCCCGTCCGCATGCTTTCCGCCTGACCTGCGACGCTCGCCTCGGAAACAGCTTCGATGACACTTTCCGCATTGATTAATTGTTCGCTCGCCGGTTGAGCACTCAAAGGTTGACCAACCGACGTCGGATGCGTCGAAATATACATACCTTGTCCGGCCCGAATAGCACCATACGCATCGGATTTCAGGTCGAAACCACTGCCGAGGAACCCGCTACGTGCATTGGCGGAGTGTTGGATCAGATAGCCTAAGTGCAGGTGCGAGTTGTAGCTGCTCGAGTATAGATGGACGCGGTTTTGGCCCGTCGCGTCGTCCATTACCAGTTGATTAAAGCCATTGCCGCCATACTCTTTTGACCGATATCCCGATAGCAGTCCGTTCGAATGCCACTGCGGTTTCGTCGCGCCGTTATACATGCGCGAGATCACAACGGGCCGGTCACAGTCGCCACTGACGTGGTCGATTAGCACCTCCTCCCCGACCCGCGGCATATGGACCCCGCCATAGCCATTTCCTGCATCCGACTGCGCTACCCGCACCCAGCATGACGCTCGCTCGTCACCGCCGTTCAGACGGTCCCAGATGAACTGCACCTTGATCCGGTTCAGGTCGTCGGTGTAGACCTCTTCACCTTGCGGGCCCACCACGATCGCCGACTCCAGATGCGTCTGCGGTTTTCTGTGCTCAAGCGGACTACGATACGGCACACTCGTACGCTGCGTTTCGATCTCCGTCAGAAAAAACCCCTCGGAGCCATCGGCGTGGGACACCTTGAACGCGTTACCGCCATGCCTTGCACGTACCTCCTCTAGCTCACGCTGCAGGCTATGCGGAAACGCGGCTCCCTGATCGCGGACCGGCAGGTTGTTTGCGATCACCCACGCCGCTTCAATTACGGCGAACTCCTTCTGGTTGGCCTGATCCTGGTCGTGGTCCGGATGACCACTCAGGATGAAACGCCTCCCCGCATCAATCCCACGCACGCCTCCCAAGCCATGAAAACGCTTGGCCCGAGACTCCCATTCTTCCATTCGGATTCTGGACAACTGGTCGCCCCGATCCTGCTTCGGGTAGGTATACGCCCCTGTGTATTCGTACACCTCGGTCTGATCCGGCAGCGCGCCCTGATTCGGCATTGTCGGCACATTCGTGCCCTTCGGGTTGAACCGGGTCGCCGGGTTTTTGTAGTCAAACGTTCGAGTTGTGAGTGCCGTGCTCTGCAGCGTACGCGTGCCAGACCATTGCGTGAGCGCATCCGCCTCGCTGCGCGTGCCCGCGCGATAGAACGCCACTGTTTTCGACGACATGGCATCGAACGTCTGCAGCCGATCGGTAATCACCAGCGTATGGGATTTACCATCCTGCGCCTGCTGCCAGAACCCGTACAGACCTTCGGACTCCAGCAGCCGATGCACGAAATTCCAGTCATCCTCGTCCTGCCGGCAATACGAACGGGACGGCAACGGTTTCGAAAGCGCGAACTGGAATAACCCTTGGGCCTGCGGATGCTTATTGAACACGTCAGCCACAATATCGTCGACGCTTTTATCCTGCCAGATACACTGATCGCGGCGAAACTTCAGGAAATGCATCCACGACGCGAAGCCAAGCTGGTAACTCGTCAGCCCGCTGTTAGAACCGAGCCGGCGCGCCGTATGCACGTAGCCATTGTGCGGGAGATACGATTTGTCCGCTTGCTGGATCCACAGCGTCACAGGCTGGGCGATAAGCTTCTTGAGCTCAATGCTTCCTGAGGTGGACACCACGTCTACGGTGAACTCGAAGTGGCACCCGATACGTGAGCGGCCCACCACAAATTGTGGCACTAACGTGTTCGCACCAAGCGGCGTGTCCAGTTTTAACAGGCGGTCACTTTGCGATAATGTGCCTGTGATTGTGCTGATATAGTCTTGCGCTCCCATACCGCCTCTTTTTATCCAATACGCGCCCCCGCGCTGCCGCGCGATAATACAAAACTTCAGACGAACACGCTAGCGCGTAATTATAAGAAATTGCAAAGCGGCATTTTTTTCATGAAGCGTGTATGCATTTTCTCCTCCGAAGCGTTGGACTATAGAGCGGCAGGACGCCGTCGATGCAAGTGGCGATGGCGTTTTACAGCTTCCCGACGAGCTATGGAACGAACTGGTCGCCCAAGGGTGGGAAGTTGGCGACGTGCTCGAAATTGACCTGATTACCGGACCCGGCACTGTGACGATTCGAAATCCCTATGCCCAATGTCGTCAAATTTCCGCGCCGGCCAAGTCATAGTTCCACGCCCCACAATCCAGTCGCCGACGCCGCGTTCGACTCTCCCAATATCGGCAGATTTTCTGTCTCACGATGCGACCGCCCGATTCTTGCGGGTTGAAACTGGGATTGCACCAAAAAGCTACTACTTTTGCGCGACAGTAGGCGAGTCGCATGAACTCCGTCGCACCCGACTAAACCTCTGTGGCGCGGTTTCATGTAAGTCTTTGATTTTCAGTGCGCGCCGTCGCATTAACTATGGCGCCCTACGGTAGATAGACGCATAACCTGAAAAAGACAGGCCCATAAGTTGAGAAACTTATGGGCCTGTCTTTTTCTTGAATGCTTTGATTTGCGGATGGCTCGTCAACGTTCGCGCACCCGCTACCCAACCTGCCGGAGGCGAGACATAGGGAAAGGACAGGCGCGATAGACAACCAGGCTAGGCGGGGCGAATTAGTGTTCACGCAGAAAGCCTGCGCCGCGCGTTCGGTAAATGGTCCACAGACCGTCGTTCTCGGTTCCTGATGCGGGATATTTTTTCCGCTACCCAAACGGCATCGAATAAATGCGCAATTAATTCCGAATTAACAATTGCGGCAACCATCTTGATTGCGCTAACCCGCTAATATTTTGTAATATCGCGCGGTAGCGCGGGGGCGCAATTACGTAAAACAGAGGCGGTATGGGGGCACAAGACATAATCGCGGCGATAAAAGGCGGATTGTTGCAAAGCGACCGTCTTCTGAAACTGGATACGCCATTGGGCGCGAATGTCCTGTTGCCGCAAAGACTGGTGGGCCATTCGCGTCTGGGCCGCGATTACGAATTCACACTGGACGCGGTTTCCACCAACGACAATATCGAACTCAAGAAGCTGATTGCCCAGCCCGTCACACTTTGGGTTCAGCAAACCGACCAGTCGTACGCCCCGCATCACGGTTATGTCCATACGGCGCGCCGTCTGGGCTCGGACAGTGCGCTCACCAGATATCAGATCGGTTTTGTGTCATGGATGCATTTTCTGCGCTTCAGAAAAGATGCACGGATCTGGCAGGATAAACCGGCCGATGAAATCATCACCGATGTATTCAATATGCATCCGCAGGCGCAGGGCGCATTCCGCTTTGCTTTACGCAATACCCTGCCGCAGCGCTCGTTCTGCGTGCAATACGAGGACGACTGGAATTTCTGTCACCGGCTGATGGAAACCGAAGGGCTGTTCGGCTATTTCGAGCAGGCTACGGACGGCAAATCGCACACGCTGGTCATAACGGACGACATCGGCAGCCTCCCGGCGCTGTCGCCGCAAACTGTGGATTTTTACCGCTCGGGCACCAACAGCGAAACGGACGCCTTCGTGCAATGGAGCGGCACGCGCACGCTACAGAGCACGACGCTCACAACCCGTACGTTCGACTACAAGGCGCCGTCGGCACCGGCCAATCCGAAGGGCACGACGATCCCGACGCTCGCCACACAGGGCGACGGCAACCGTATCCGGCCCAAAGAACGCGGAAGTCTTCACGGACGAATTGAACCGGATCAAGGTGCTCATGCACTGGGATCGTCTCAACGATGGCGATGAAAACGCGTCGTGCTGGATGCGGGTCGTACAGTCCGACACCGGCGGTAGTTATGGCGCGGTGCATGTGCCGCGCATCGGCGAAGAAGTGATCGTGTCGTTCCTCGATGGCGATTGCGACAAGCCGATCGTCACCGGTCGCGCCTATAACGGTGCAAAGAAGCCGGACTGGCATTCGAACGGCATTCTGTCGGGCTACAAGTCGAAGGAGTATCAAGGCAGCGGCTACAACCAGATGGTGATGGACGACGCCACCGGTCAGAACCGCGTGCAGCTTTACAGCACCAGCACGAATGCGCAGTTGCACCTCGGTTATTTGATCGCGCAGACGGGCAACGCGCGCGGCGAGTACCTGGGGAGCGGTTTCGATCTGAAGTCAGACGCGTATGGCGCGATCCGGGCCGCACAAGGCATGGTCGTGTCGACGCATCCGACAACGGGCGCATCGAGTCAGCCGCTGGACGTGCGCGACGCAAACAGCCAACTGGTCAATTCGGAAAGCGTGATCGAGTCGTTGAGTCAGGCGAGCGAAACGCACCAGGCGGAAAGCCTCAAAGATGGCTACGACTCGCTGAAGTCGTTCACCGACGCCACGCAAAACAGTGTCTCGGGCGCGGCAAGCAGCGGAGGCAACACAGCAGGCGGTGGCGCTGGCAGCGCGAACGCGTTCAAGGAGCCGATCATGCTGTTCGCGACGCCAGCGGGCATCGCCATGTCGACGCAAAAGTCGACCCACATCGCAGCAAACGAGCATATCAATCTGGTCAGCGGCCAAAGCACATACATTGCGACCGGCAAGTCGCTGGTCGCGAGTGTGTCGGAGAAGATCAGCCTGTTTGCGCAGAACGTTGGGATGAAGCTCTTTGCCGCAAAGGGCAAGGTTGAGATTCAGGCGCATTCCGACGGCGTCGAATTCACGGCGCAGAAGACTGTGAAAATGCTTTCCGCCACGGAAAAAATCGAAGCCGCAGCCGGCCAGGAAATTCTCTTAACGTCGGGTGGTGCGTATATCCGCCTCAAGGACGGCAATATCGAAATTCACGCACCCGGAAAGGTCGACGTCAAGGGTAGTCAGCACGCGTTTAACGGTCCCACCCAGACTGACTACCCTCTGCCTTCACTTCCAACGTCCAAGTATGACGCCGCCATGCAGTATCTGTATCACGACGATGAGCCGGTTCAGGGTGCCAAGTACACCGCAACGCTATCAGACAACAGTACGCGCGAGGGCGTATTGGACGCGCAGGGCAAAATGCATCTTGAAAACGTGCCGGTCGGCCCCGTTCAGGTTCAGCTTGGCCCCGATGTGCGCCAATTCGCGCGCAAGGACCTGACGAAGAATCCTGACTTCAAGGGCGAACAGCTTTCTGAAAGCGATATCGATTCGCTTCTGGCCAAGCACGGGGGAGCGTAAGGTGAGCTGGAGCCTGGAAGATTTCAAAAAGACGTCTCTGGATGTGGGGCAGTGGTGCTGGGGAACACTGCAAGGCGCTTTCAATGAAAAGCAGACCATAAGTCAGGTCATCACGGATGCTGCCATCGGAATGATTCCGCTTGTGGGCGATGTGACGGCCGCCCGCGACCTTCTCTCCGTCTCCATTCACCTGAGCACGGACCCAAGAAAGCGGGAGGCGATCATGGAGTGGGTGCTGCTCGTCATTCTGGTGTTTGCCTTGATACCGGTGGTTGGTGGCGTAATCAAGGGCGTGGGCCGGTTGGCATTGCGCGCTGAAGGTATCGTCGCCAAAGACCATGCGCTCCTCGCGGAAGTCATTCAATTCCTGAACCGCATGGGCCACGGTGACGCGCCGAAGTGGCTGCAAGCACTGAACATCGCGCAGTACGAATCTCAGGTCCTCACCAAGCTGAAGGACTTCTGCGCGACCGTCCAACTTGCCATTCGCAAGTCTCTTGAGGCACGTGTCGGAAAACTGTTGCCCGAAGTCTGGCGCAGCAAGATTGAACAGGTCAGCGCGGGTTTCGCCGCATTGCAGGAGATGGCGGACCGCATGGTTCCCAAGGCGTTGCGGGAGTTCGAGGCGAAGCTCAAAACGCTGCAGAACATGCTGTATCGCGGCGAAATTCACGAGATCGCTACGGGCGGCATGCCGAAAGTACGTCGCGAAGCGGAGGCGTATCTCGAAGAACGACGACTAGCGCGGGAAATCCGGCGTGGCAGGTTCCCTTCCTCGGAATGCTTGGCGGACGAAGGCAAAATCGAGGCTAGGTTGACCACTAAGTACCAGTCCAAAATTGACCAAGGCTGGCCCGATATCCTGAAAGACCGCGGAAAGATTGCCAGCTATGGGAAAGATCAGGTTTTCACGAAGGTAGCCACTTTTTCCGGCGAGATCTCGGCTATTGGGTCGCAGGAACTGGCCGGCAAGAAGCTGTACCGCGCATTCGGCAATCCGTCCAAGCATGCCCCATACCCCGGTGGGAGCAAGGCCGGGGGGCGGCAGCCCGCGTTCTGGGGGTTGGGAGAGGCGCCCAAAAGTGCTGAGGAGTGGCGCACTCGCTCGGCCGTGCTTGACGAGTGGAACGGGAATGGCTTTCTTGCGATTGTGCATCTACCTGCGGACTTACCGTCCCATATGGATTTGAAGGCCTGGTCTGGACAGATTGCCGAGCAATATGGCGACGCAGTCCCCACTCAATATCTTGAAGGTGGCGGCCAGCAACTCATCGTCGATCTCGGTGAGCTTGCTGACGAGATTACGGCGGCGGGCGAGTTGCTTAAGCAAGGCAAATTGCCACCCGCCATTTCGAAAAATGGAGTGATCGTCGAGCTTCGAGCGACGAACTGGACAAACATCGAAGACGTTTACGGCTACAGCAAGTTCGACGAGAACGTACGTGGCGCTGCGCGAACCCGCCGTCTTGGAACCGAGGAAATCCAGACCAAGGTGAGTAATAGCGGTGCCACCGCGGCGGCACGTGCTGCCAACTCAGACAACCGGTAATAAACCACGGAGCCACAATGAAGTTGTTCAACATGCGCGATGAAACGACGCGCCGTCAGGTTTTCTGGCTCCTGAAGAGATTGACAAGCTATAGCCTCTGGGCAAAGAAGCGGGACGACTGGGAAGTCTTCGCACGTGCCTATGAGAATGCGGTCAAGACCTGGCCATCGAGCCAGCCCGAACAGATGCTGGCGGATAACTTGCCGCGCATCTACGGCATCCTTAGCGCATACAACAAAGGTTTGGACGAACTGCGGCGAGGCTATCGATTCATCTGGCGTCGAGACGAGGCGTTCGATCAGGCACTAACGGACTATCATGTCGTCGCCAAGTACCTCTACCCGGATGGCGACTATTGGGAGCGCGGCATTCAGGAGGCACCTTACCCGCCCAAGGTCGAAGCGCTGAACGTGCTCATGCGCGCCAGCGAGTATGTGGGCGAACACGCTGCCTGCGAGGTACCCGCAAGTGAGCGCGCGACCGCACACTTCACGGCTGCCGGCGCGCTGCTGAATCCCAAGGCATACGTCTTTCGCTTCTATCAACTTAGCTATCCCGTTTTCCCCGAGGTATTGCCGGCTGTGCCGCCGCCTACCGGTATCGTTATCCGCTCGGGCGACACCGTGCCCGTCGATGGCATATGGGAACCGGTCACGATCACCCGTGGGAAAGTGCTTGGCCTTATCCCGATGGGCGCCACCAGCAGCGAGAACGCGGGCTGCTTTAACTACCTTGTTCAAGGCACGCGCGCGCCCCGCATGACGGGCGCTTTCAACGAGAGTAGTGGCCACGCCGAAGACGTCGATGTGAGCTGGTGCCTGCTTTGGAAGGATGATCGCTACACAGACGGTACGATCCCTGAAGAGTCCGAATACTTCCTGGCGACGCCGGAGGCCGTGTCCTACATCGAACCGGACCCAGTCATCCCGAGGGTGAGAACGGGCGAGGTATGCCCGGCCACTGGGCATTGGCAAGCGACGGACCACCCGGAACATCAGGTACATGTTCTCAAGGGCGTGGTTATGCCAGATCTGGTGATAAAGGACTGGTCAGATGCCGGCAAGGTGCACTACGTGGAGTGGACTCTTCTTCGCCAGGACAAAGAGGGGCGCTGAAAACAGAGGGTGTCGTGACCCGTCGACCCGTCTTCGAAGACGACGAATCCCACCGCATCGGAATCGTCTTCGAAGGTGTTTGCGGTATGTTTGTCTTCAAATGGGGAACGCTCACGGTACGGGCCGATCTGCGCTCAATGGTTGTTACGACCAGCGTTGCGCACGCGGCTTGGAAAAAGAATAGACGGATAACGTAACGGTTCGCAAACCAAGATTGAATGCGCGAGAAACCTTAAGCTACAAAAAACACCATGAAACGATTTCTAATTTTGAACGGCGACAAAACGACAGCCAACGGCATCGTTCAGGCAGTCCCCACCTCTATTCAATTGAGCGATAAAGACGTCGCCCACGAAGGAGACCCAGTCGCATGCCCCGCTTGCAATACAACAGGGAAAGTCCAATGTGACGGGCCGCGCCAGATCATGACCGCGCCGGACGGCAGGCACGCCGCATTAAGCGATGATTTATGTATTTGCGGCTGTCATCCGCCACCCCGGTTAGTGGCTTCACAACAGATGATGTCGACGGAAGCATAACGGGACGGGCTCTTTCCGGTTCGCTTGGCGGCAGCGTGTGCAGCTTGCCTGAAATATGCCTGCCCATTGCTCGTGACCGCATTCAGAGGGCGAGCTATTTTTACCTCTATCCAGATCGCATGAGATGAGAGGAAATTAATTCCGATTTGACATTTGTACTTCAATGTGTGATTGCGTTAAACGCCCAATTCTTTGTAATATCGCGCGATGGCGCGGGAGCGCAAATTGTATAAATTAGAGGCGGTATGGGGGCACAAGACATAATCGCGGCGATAAAAGGCGGATTGTTGCAAAGCGACCGTCTGCTGAAACTGGATACGCCATTGGGCGCGAATGTCCTGTTGCCGCAAAGACTGGTGGGCCATTCGCGTCTGGGCCGCGATTACGAATTCACGCTGGACGCGGTTTCCACCAACGACAATATCGAACTCAAGAAGCTGATTGCCCAGCCCGTCACGCTGTGGGTTCAGCAAACCGACCAGTCTTACGCCCCGCATCACGGTTATGTCCATACGGCGCGTCGTCTGGGCTCGGACAGTGCGCTCACCAGCTATCAGATCGGTTTTGTGTCATGGATGCATTTTCTGCGCTTCAGAAAAGATGCACGGATCTGGCAGGATAAACCGGCCGATGAAATCATCACCGATGTGTTCAATATGCATCCGCAGGCGCAGGGCGCATTCCGCTTTGCTTTACGCAATACCCTGCCGCAGCGCTCGTTCTGCGTTCAATACGAGGACGACTGGAATTTCTGTCACCGGCTGATGGAAACCGAAGGGCTGTTCGGCTATTTCGAACAGGCCACGGACGGCAAATCGCACACGCTGGTCATAACGGACGACATCGGCAGCCTCCCGGCGCTGTCGCCGCAAACTGTGGATTTTTACCGCTCGGGCACCAACAGCGAAACAGACGCCTTCGTGCAATGGAGCGGCACGCGCACGCTACAGAGCACGACGCTCACAACCCGTACGTTCGACTACAAGGCGCCGTCGGCACCGGCCAATCCGAAGGGCACGACGATCCCGACACTCGCCACACAGGGCGACCTGCCGCAGCAGGCCGAGGTGTACGAATACACGGGCGCGTACACGTACGGAACGCAGGACCGCGGCGACCACCTGTCGAAGGTGAGGATGGAGGAATGGGAATCGCGCGCGAAGCGCTTCCACGGCGTAGGCGCGGTCCGTCGCATCGACGCGGGCCGCTGGTTCGAACTGCAGGATCACCCCGACCACAGCACGGGCAGCGAACAGGATCGCCAGTTCGCGGTGATCGCGGTCGACTGGGTTATCGAGAACAACCTGCCCGTCTCCAGCGGGACGACGGACTTCCCGCACAGCCTGAAGCAAGCGATCGCCGCGGCCCGCGCGCAGCATGCAAACAATCCAATGCTAGTCGTCAAAGCGACTGACGGCAGCGAAGGTTTCTTCATGGCCGCCGTCGAAGCACAACGCAAAAGCATTCCGTTTCGCAGTCCTTTCGAGCATCACAAGCCCGAAATGTCGATGCAAACCGCGACCGTCGTCGGTCCGGCCAATGAAGAGGTGTACACGGATCCACTGAACCGCATCAAAGTCCTATTGCATTGGGATCGCCTGAATGCCGGCGACGAAAAAGCCTCATGCTGGATGCGGGTCGCGCAGTCGAATGCCGGTGGTGCTTACGGCGGTGTCCACGTACCGCGCATCGGCGAAGAAGTGATCGTGTCGTTCCTCGATGGCGATTGCGACAAGCCGATCGTCACCGGCCGTGTCTACAACGGCGCAAAGAAGCCGGACTGGCATTCGAACGGCATTCTGTCGGGCTACAAGTCGAAGGAGTATCAAGGCAGCGGTTACAACCAGATGGTGATGGACGACGCCACCGGTCAGAACCGCGTGCAGCTTTACAGCTCCAGCACGAATGCGCAGTTGCATCTCGGTTATCTGATCGCGCAAACAGGCAACGCGCGCGGCGAGTACCTCGGCAGCGGCTTTGATCTGAAGTCCGATGCGTATGGTGCGCTCAGAGCTGGGCAAGGCTTGTATGTGTCGACGCATCCAACGACTGGGACCTCGAGCCAGCCTCTCGACGTACGCGAAGCGAATAGCCAACTCGTCAATTCCGAAAGCGTGATCGAAGCGCTCTCGCAGGCGAGTGAAACCCATCAGGCCGAAAGCCTGAAAGACGGTCACGATTCGCTCAAAACCTTTACCGATGCGACGCAGAACAGCGTAGCGGGCGCAACAGGTAGTGGTGGCAATACCGCCGGTGGTGGCACTGGCAATGCCAACGGCTTCAAGGAGCCGATCATGCTGTTTGCGACGCCATCGGGCATCGGGATGTCGACACAACGGTCAGCACACGTTGCCGCGACCGAGCATGTCAACCTCGTCAGCGGCCAGAGCACGCACATTGCGACAGGCAAATCGCTGCTCGTGAGCGTCGCCGAAAAGATAAGCCTGTTCGCACAGAACGCGGGTATGAAGCTTTTCGCGGCAAAAGGAAAAGTCGAAATCCAGGCGCAAGGCGATAACCTTGAAATCACCGCCCAGAAGACGCTGAAGTTGCTCTCCGCAACCGAGAAAATCGACGCGGCTGCCAAGCAGGAAATTCTTCTCACGGCTGGTGGCGCTTACGTACGCATTTCCGGCGGCAACATCGAGATTCATGCACCGGGAAAAATCGACATCAAGGGAGCCCAGCACGCTTTCAGTGGCCCGACGAGTCTTGATCGAACCTACAACTCGGAAGGGAAGAAAGCAGATATGCGAATCCGTTACATGGACGCTGAAGGGAATGTGCCAGAGGGAGAGCCGATCAAGCTCGCGTCCGAAGACGGGGCAGTGCACAACGTCGTCCTGGACGGAGAAGGAAAAGGCGAGTTGAAGGGCATCGATTTTGGCAAGTTCGTGGCAGACCAAGTCAAGCGAAGCGGAGAATAACAATGGGCAATCGTCCACTGATCCAACATACCGTCTGCATCGATTTGCCGGGTGAACCGGTCGAATGCTGGGCTGAGACTGACCTCACCGTTCTGCTTCGCAAGCACCGCGACGTGATCTTCGATATTCAGGTGAAGAAGGGCGCAACCTATACCGTAGAAGCAACCGAGGACTGGATTTACGACGTGGCCAAGAAAAAGCGCGTCAAGCAGGGACAGTTCCAGGACGGTCAGCGCTATCACATCTGGGTTAGCAGGGATTTCAAGGGTTACCTACTGCTCAAATTAAACGGCGTAATCCTGCAGCGTTATTCGATGGCTGGTCTGAACCTTGTCGAGGGCAATTCGGATCCGAAGGCAAAGCCTGCGCCGATTATTCTGACGCTGGCGTCCCATCCTAGCGCTGCCGTGGGACACAGCACCTCAACTCAGTTTGCGACATCGCAGACGGCCGGGAGCATGTTCGGCCAGAGCGCCCCGCTTATCTGCAGTAGCACGAACCCGAATGGCGTTGACGGGACATGGTGGAATCCACTGTTACCCTTGAAACTGACTCCTCCCAGTTCTCCAACTCAGCCGAGCGCGAACCCACCTGCCGCCGCGCGAGGTCACGCGGAAGAGGAGACAGTGGTTCATGTATTCGAGGTGGAACTGTCAACGGCGCCCGCTGAGGTCTGGAATGCATTGGGTAGCGGGGGCGAAGATACTGCAATCGATACAAACAAGGTGGCCACGCGCAACTGGTTGATCGGCCAGTTAGCCGGTGGTACAGCGTTCGCGAAGGATAACTTTGGCGAATTACGGGATCTCTGGAACCGAAGTTTCAGGCTGATCAAAATGACCCATCCGAAAGCAGGCGTGAAGACCTACGTCGCATTCAAAGGCAACAGTGCTTTAAGGAAAGTGATTACGGGGACGCGATACGGTGCAAAAAGCTCCAAGATTCTTGCGATCACGGCAGGCACCGGTACGCTCGAGTCAGCGACTGCCGCTTCTTGGGAGGCAACGAAAGGAGCCTTCAAAAAGGCTGGGGGCTTGGCGTTAGTTTTCACCATCGTGCTAGATACGGCAGAGTGGTATCACGACTACGAGCAGAGGGGCCCGGATGGACGTCCAACAAAGGACTTCTTCGATCTCTTTACCAAAATCGGCGTCGATCTCGTCGCGGCGGGACTAACGGCTGCGGTAGCCACCGCCGTAGTTGGACTTGCCACCACGGCTTTACTTGTCACGGGTGCGATCGCGACGGCACCAGTGTGGGCCATTGCCGCCGCTACCGTCGGATTGACGATTGTCATCGGGTATTTCGTCAACATGGCTGATAACGAATTTCACATAACGAAGCGGCTGGCGGGAGCGCTGAGAAGCGCGGCGAATTACCTTGAAGAGCACTACCCGAAAGACTACGATGGCTATCCTATGATGTTTGTGCCCTAAATATGTCATCTCCGAAAACGCGCAGTGAAGTCTGGAAGCTAATCTTCCGGTCTGTTCCAATCTCGATCGTATTGAACGTCTTCTGTGCAGCAATCGGCTTTTTTTTCTACGACCTCGTTTTCAAAACATCACCCATGCCTGGCCAACTCGCGGTCGTGATGCTGGTTGCTTGCATCGTATTTCCGGTTGTGTTCGGCCTTGCTGATAAGGGAGCATCTCGCCTGCGTTCGGCGGGTCTGGCCGGTATCTTCGCTACCGGGTCGGTCTATTTCACGTTCGGGGTGACCTTCTACTACTTCTATTTCCTGTTTGCGCCGATGCCCATGATTTTTCATGTGATAGGTGTTGGGGGCGGTGTGGCGTTGACTGCGTACTGGATGACGTTGACCGGACGAGATGTGCGCCAGGCACTCGCAACGTCGAAGTTTGTCGGACAGTCGTTTGAAGACGTGGGCGACGCACTGCACTACAAACTCGCAAATATGGCGAAGCTTGAGGCGCTAATCAAGGCAAGAAGTCCTTCGGGCAAATTGCATATGTGGCTTGTCATGCTTGTCGCGCCATTTTCGCTGGTGTTGGGCCGCATTCTCTCTCCATACTTCGGATCACACGGCGCTCTGTTCCTGGGAGCCGTCATCATGTTTCCTGTCTCACTTTGGGTCGCCGGACTGCTGGTAAGGCAATACCTGATTATGATTCATCTACCATTGACGCTTGAGCGTTCGCAGGGCAAACCCGTCGTTTTGATTGGATAGATTTCGAGCGCGGCAAGCACAGTACATGCGGCGGCCAAAATGCCTGGAACAGCGGATACTCAAAGACCGCGATGCCTATCTGGTGAAGTACACGCCCTGCAAGCGCATCTTCGAAAGTGAGCGTCGATGCCGAAATCAAAACCGACGACGAAGTTGTCGGTGGAATCGAAAGACTCAGTCTGGGAAATGACGAAGAAAGCCACACGGGTGAATTTCTCGTTGCCTTTACTGGGCACCGGCGTTTCATACGCCGCGTACGCCGACGATCTTGCAGTATCCGGATGGCATCGCCACTTTTTTTCAAACGCCTCGCGCACCGTCTCGGCCTTAAGTTGCTTTTTGGCGTACATCTTCTTGAGCCTGACGTTTTCCGTCTCAAGCTCCTCCCTCCGGCTCATCAGCGCCGCGTCCATGCCGCCATATTTCGAGCGCCATTTGTAGAAGCCCGCGCTGGTCATCCCGTGCTCGCGGCACAACTCCGAACGGGTGTTTCGGCTGGGGCGACAACCTGCGCATCATGTTGGCCAACGTATTGCGCGTGGAGTTAACGCTCGATGGCAATTTTGGATCGAAACTATGGATTTTCACGCAGGCCTTGGAGGGTACGCCCGACCGGCGCGATGACTATCCCGCCATCCGCGATATCAAGCTGCCGCCGGGCTCACCGACGCACCACCTGCATCGCAACCCCAACGAGGGGCGCGCCCCCGATAGCGAAGACCTGGATCCCAGTCTATGGAAGAAGTAGTACCGGTGAATACCCCAAAGCGCCGCATCAGGAGGCGCTACTTTATTTTGCTCGCCCTTTTGCTCATTGCCGCAATAGGGTTCGGACTGGATAGGAGTCGACGCATGCCAATGATTTATGTGATTCCCGAAAGCTACGTTGGCCCAGTCGTCGCGCTGTTCGATCAACCGGATGGCATCGAACCGGCTCATACGAAAGACGGGCTCGAAGTGCGCGTTCCCGAGAACGGTATCGTCAAGATCAGGAGCAATCCGACGTTGGGGTATTCGTCGACCTTCCCCAAGAGTACGGTGGTGTTCGAACTGGAGAAGCGCCACGGAAGCCGGGAGATTCTTTCCGAAGCAATCAACCCGTGGCAGGACTACGACCAGAACGACAATCCACACTGGAAAGTCGGCATCCGTGACGTACATGGGAATCTACGCGTCATCCCCGTCGCGGATAAGGAAGAAGCTTTTGTATTCGATGACTTCCCCGAGGCCGACAAAAAGCGACCCATGATCTTTTGGCACGAGTCCTGTCAGGACCGCGTGTTTCGTCCGGACTGGAAAGCCTTTACATCAGGTCAGAAAACTGCCGAGGAACTGCATGTTCCACCATGTGGCGAATTTGTGGTCGGGACTGTCGATCAGGTACGGCAGTGGCCCGAATGGATGTTCTTGAGAGGCAAGGGCAAGCAGGAAAAGCTAGGCGTCAGCAACCCGGTCTATACCTCCATCCAGCAGTTGGTCGACGAGGCGAATGCTCGCGTTGTGAGAAAGAAGACCGAGAACATCAATTGATCGATCGAGCCTTGCTCGGTTCAGGTGCAAGACGTTTTGAGAGACGCAAGAGGACGGAATGGATATCGCTGCAGCATTGAAGGGCTATTCGCAAGCCACTCGCCAGATCCAGCTGGATACGACGATGGCGGGAACGTTCGTTGTCGAGCGTTTCCACGGCCGTGAAGTGGTGGACGAGTCTTTCCGGTTTGAAATCGACGTGTTGTCGGCATCGGGCGCATCGTCACTCAATAGACCGGGAATACAAGCATGACCTCGATAACGCGACAGTAGCATGTCAAAAAATATGAGCGATGACACGTCGATAAAAGCCTATTGGGGCCAATTGGTCCAGAAGCGCTACTGGCGCGAGGTGGTCATCGGGATGCCACCGAAAGATCCATGGCCGCCCACAGGTGACATGCTGATCCACCAGTTTGACAGAATGACTCCCGTGCAGATTGCCAAGGAGCCGGCATCCCTCGGCATGGTGGTCGCATGCAACGCGACGTATATGGAAGTCGCCGACGGCCGCTACATGCGTCGCGGTTTCGGCGGAATGATGTACACGCTAATGGAGATACCGGCTTACTTTGCCCTGGTTTCCCTGAATTGGAACGTTGGCGATTGATCTGGCCGGGGTTTTCAGGCGCATCGTTCAATAGCGCGAAACGGGGTGAGTACCTCGATGAAAGATAAGATCGCCGGCCAGCTTGATCACGCTGACCGGCCGTTCACCATGACGCGAAGCCTACAAAGGGCGTGTCGCTTAAGGAAATCGCCGCGCAACATCATTGCTTCAATCCGACGACCTCAAAATCGCCGACAACTTCCCGCAACTCGCCTTATCACCAGTCTCAAGCGAATCCGGACAAATAAGACTTTCGTAAAACGACACCTGCTCATCCCGCACAGCAGCCTTGCAGCCCTCGTACTGGAACTCCGCATCCGGTGCGGGATTCTTGCCCCAATCGTTAAACGCATCGCGCTGCAGAGCGCAGTCCGTGTCGACCTTATAAGTCCACACCAGCAGGTTTTTCTGCAACGTGTCGCGTTGCGCTTCCGGGACGTCTCGCCGCAAAGCCTGATAGAGCTTGTCGGCCTGAGCCGCCTTAACGGCGGTTTGCTGTTGCGCGCAAGCGAGTTGCTGATCCCGATTGAGATTGGAAGCGTCGCAATCAGTTTTGGCCTGAGCGCCGAGCGCGAAAAACGCGAAGCCACTCAAGATCGCGAGTTTCGCGAGACGCAGTGTAGGTTTTGTCATGCAAGCGTACCCCTCGAAGTGATTGAACCGACTGCACGTTTTCTGTTCTAGCGGGCCAACGATCGTCCAAAGACAAAATGCGAAACGCATATAAACCGATATCCGCCTCGCAATAGCTTCTTCGATTCGATTGCAGGAATCAACTTATGTTTTATCGTCACTCAGATTGTTTTGGATTAGCACGTAGGTTGGCCCTAACTTCTAGCGCCATAGCGTCTATGAGACAAGCACCGAACAACCCACTCAAAAATCGCGCCTCACGCAATACCACAACGCCCCCGGCACTTCTCTCAATGAAGAATAAACATCCCGCACCTCAAAGAACACGGGATAAGCCCCACTAACCCGACCCACCCCAAACCGTTTCAACGCAATCATGGCGCGCGGCACATGAAAGTATTGCGAAACGACAATCGCACTATGCAGACCATGTGCCTTCATATATGCACTCGCGTTTCTCGCGGTTTCCCAGGTGTCGCGTCCCATGTTGTCCATCACAATGCGGTTCTCGGGAACACCTTGGTTGACGAGATCGCGCTTCATGGCGAGCGCTTCATCCGTGCCGTGTTTGTCGATGCCGCCACTCACCATGATTGCGCGACACAGCCCTTTCTCGTAGCACAGACGCGCCTCGTCGAGCCGCGCCGCGAGGCGCGACGACGGGCTGCCGTCCACGTGGACCTTGTTACCGTAGACGATCGCGAGATCGGCTTGCTGAGGCCTCGACAGCAAACCGGCGGAAATGATGATCAGCGTGGCGAGCAGCCAGAGTCCGGCGATCCATTTCAATATCTTGGTCAACATGAGGGCAGTTATAAAAAATCAGGAAGCACACACCCGCATGGCGGGACCGCGAACCAGCGTCCGTCAATTGCGCATTCGTTTATCGAGCCAACGCAATGGCGAAGCCGAACGATAGCAGCAAGCCCGCAGATCGCAAGCGCTACATGTTCCATTTGTTATATTCCTTCGGCCGCTATTCAAAGCCAGCATTCGACCTCACCGTTTCTCAAACGACACCGCCGCGGCTAATTAATGATCCACTGACCGATGCCAAGAACTCGATCAATACCCCAGCCACAGCACAAGCCTCAAGACGCGATCTGGACGATAGCCAAAAAAGTCGCGCTCGCAAGCCTGCTGCTGCCGCTACTCGGCACCGGCGTTTCCTACGCCGCCTACGCCGACGATTTATCCGTCTCGGCATGGCCATGGAAAATCGGTCTATTCATCACGGCGACCTGCTTCCTCACGCCCTTCGCGATTGCCGCCCGATACCGCCGTACGAACTTGCTGTGGATCTGCGGCCTGATACATTCGATCAGTATGTTTTCCGTTTACTTTTTCTTCGGCATATTCGCGTACTTTTTCTATTTCATCTTCGCGCCGCTGCCACCTCTATTCAAATGGCCGGGACTACTAGGCGGCTTGGCATTGACGCTGTATTGGCTAATCATCACGGCGCGCGGCGTCTCGCATACGATCGAGGCGACGACTTTCGTGAACCACGCGTTCGTCGACGAAGGATCTCACTTTGCCTACGAATTTCAGGCAGGCTTGACGCAGTTCGAAAAGCGCCACAAGGAACGCTTGCCGTTTCCGAAGATCTACTACGGGTTCGTCTTTGGCATCGCGCCGTTCTATCTGGTGTTGAACCGGTTGCTGAGTGCGAGTCTCGGCGCGAATGGCGTACTCCTCGTGCTGGCGATTCTGGGCATGCCGATGTCGCTCTGGGTTGCCGGCGTGATCGTTCGGGTCTACCTCGTCATGATCCGGCTGCCGCGCCAACTTGAAAAGAAAAGCGGGAAACACGTGTTAGTGGTGGAATAACGCACCGCAAGCAGCTTCAGGCACTCGATCCGTGTCAGACCGTCGTACCGCTGCCTTCACCCCCCTCCCAACCAATCCGCTCGAATATCGCCTCCAACTTCGCCCCTCTCCGCGCGTTCAGCATCGCCAGATGCGCGACACGTCCCGCGAGATGCGCCCGGAAATCCGGATGCGCCTCACGGTTCTGCGACTCCGGCCCATGCCTCACGCAATTGGTGAGAATCGCCTTCAGCGTATCGAACATTGGCCGCGCGAGATTCGGATGGCGATTCACCACCACGCCGGCCAGATGTTGCCGCGCCCCACGACGCATCACGCGCGTCTTCCTGAAGTTAAGCGCAAAGCCTTCCTCGATCGCAATCGCCCCAACGCGAATCGATAAGCGCTCGGCGATTCGCGCGAGATCTTCGTCACCGGAAAAGGCGAGATCGTCGGCATAGCGCGTATAAGTCGCGCCCACAGAGCGCGCGAGCCCCGCAAGCCGAAGGTCGAGCCGGTAAGCACACAGATTCGCCAACGCAGGCGAGGTCGGTGCGCCTTGCGGCAAATGCCGGTTCCGATAGCGCTGCCGTTCCAGCCAGTCGATCCGCTCCCGCACATCCGCTTCTAGCAGGCGACCACTCGGCACACGGTTGGTACACAGCGCTGTCAACGAGCGAGCAACTGCTAATGGATATCCAAAATCACGAAACGTTGAGTAAACGCGCCCCGCATTAACCGAGGCAAAAAAATCCGTCAGATCAAAGCGAACCACCACCGCTTTCGCCGCATGAGGCGTGGCGAAGCTCAGCGTATTTCTGCCGCGCCGAAAACCATGCGCCGCATCGTGCACGGGAATCCGATCGAGCAAGCCATGCAGCACTTTCCGCTGCACGGTCCGCAAACGCGATTTAGGAATTTCGATGATTCGGCAGCGACCGTCGCGCTTCTCGATCGCCTTGTACGAATAGTGGTGCAGCGGGGTTGCCGCTGCGTGAGCTGGCGCACGCCAGCGATCGGCGAACCAGTCAAGTTCCGTCGGCTCGACTTCGAGCCAGTCGGCCAGATCCGCCAGCGCGGGCAACTGCGGCAACGTGATGCCGTGCAACCAGGGCGGCACCTGGCGCTGAACCGGCGGCCGCGTTAGCAGACGCACCACTCGCGGACGGTTGTCGCTCTGCCACGCCGAGACAAACGCCGCATGGTCGGCAATGACCCTCGACAGTTCATGACGCCCGACGCTATCCCACCGCTTGCCAAACCGCCGCGAAACGCGGCGCGCCAATCCGCTCATCCAGTCGGCCGGCGCGCCCAACGCGAGCACCATCCGCTCGACGATCGACGCAGGCTGGGCCGGACCGGCGAGCATGGCGTCGGCAATCGCATTGGCAACGTACTGCAGGTAAGAGGAAGGCATAGAGAAGAGGGCGGGCCGGCCAGTCAACGCTTCTTGTGCTGCGTGAGCCGTGTTGCGCACAGCGCAAGTGACGCTCATGCGACGAAGTGCGGAGGTCATGCTAATCCACGGGGTAGCCCCGTAGTGCCCGGAACGTATGCTGCCCGAACTCAGGCGTGCTTGACCAGCCGTCCCGCGTGCCGACGATAAGCGAGCGAGCCGCGCCTTGTCAACGTCGAGGCCTCGTCCAGAAACCGTCGAACTTATCCACAGCCCCCTCTGGACAACATTTGTAAAAACCATCTGACACGTTGTGGGCGAAACCTTGATAAGGATGCCGCGACGGTTCGCCGCTCGAAAGTTTTCCCAGGCTCCGCCTGGCTGTCCGCACACGCCGCGCAGGGTTATGGATTCCGCAGCGTGTTGATCCGTAAACGAAGTTTCGAGTTATCCACAGCCGGATGCGAGGCTTGTTAACTATTACTACGTATACATATACAAAGACTATAAAAACCAGAGAGGCTGCCGCGAAGCGCGCTGCACAAGCGAGCACGAAGCAGGCAAAGCAACTGCGAACGGGAACGCGACCACAAGATGCGATCGCAAAGTCCCATCGCCTCAAACCAGCGGTAAACAGATCTCGGTGATCAGATCCGCCGGCGCCGTATCCTTCGGGCTGTTCAGATACTCCTCGAACACCGGCGCATCCGCCGCTTCGCGCCCTGACTGCACGAGCCACGTTCCGTACAGCCATTCATACGCAGCACGCATATCGCTATACGGTCCCTGGTGGCGCAGCACCGCATACTCCCCGCCCTTCACATGCGCGACCGAAGCCGGCGGACTCACCGTCACCGAAGACTGAACCGGATGCGGCAATAACACACCAGCCTTCGAGCGCAACGCGTTTTCGTCGACCACGCCGGGATCGTCGTAGTAAATCCCAATCATGCGCATCTCTCCGGCCAGCAGATTGTGTTTCGCCAGCCAGCCGAATAAAGCATCGAACGCTTTACCGATCTGCATATACGGTCCTACATGATCGATCGACAACACATCCATCTGTTCCACATGTCGAATCGTGACTTCGCGCAGGGTCATTTGATTGTCTCCAGAAAGGGCCGGACGAAACCGGCTATGCGTGCCTTGCTTGCGATACTGCGCCGGCGGCACGCCGAAGGCCGCGCGAAACGTGCGCGAGAAAGATTGCAAACTGCTATAGCCCGCGCGCTCGGCAATCTCGGCGATCGGCATCGAACCGTTCGCGAGCAATCCCCCCGCACGATGCAGGCGCAAACGTCGCACCGTCGTCGCGACCGTTTCGCCGTACATGGCCTGATAAATCCGGTGCCAGTGATACGGCGACAAACACGCGATTTCCGCGAGTCGATCGATATCGAGCGGTTCGTCGAGGTGATCGTAAATATGATCGAGCACGCGGCCGAGCCGGGTTTCGTAGCGCGCTCGATGGGCTGATTCGTTCATAACGATGCCGATGCCAAAAAATGAAATGGGCTGGTTCAATGCAAACGAAAGTACCACGAGCCCATTTACCAAATCCTGCTGACTTCAACCTAAGCCGGCAAAAAAGCGCCACGCGCCAGCAGACGACCACCTCGAACTTTGCCGAATTTCGATAACACATCGATTAATGGCTCACTACCATCGGTTGAAAGCTGTCCGCCCATGCACCGCAAAGCCTTGCGGCGTCGAGCGATCGGCCATATCAGGGAGCTCCGATGAAATCAGAATCCAACAGTCAGCACGTCGGTAAAGTCACCCATCACGAGTTGAAGCAGACGCTCGGCACGTGGCAACTGTGGGGCATTGCCGTCGGCCTCGTGATTTCCGGCGAATATTTCGGCTGGAGCTACGGCTGGGCAAGCGCCGGTACGCTCGGTTTCGTCATCACGGCGGTGTTCATTGCCGCGATGTATACGACCTTCATTTTCAGTTTCACCGAACTCACCACCTCGATTCCGCACGCCGGTGGGCCGTTTGCCTACGCGCGTCACGCGTTCGGCCCGACCGGCGGCTATCTGGCGGGCGCCGCGACGCTGGTCGAATTCGTGTTTGCGCCGCCAGCCATTGCGCTGGCGATCGGCGCGTATCTACACGTGCAGTTCCCGGGGCTCGAGCCGAAGCATGCGGCGATGGGCGCGTACCTCGTCTTCATCGCGTTGAATATCGTCGGTGTACAGATCGCCGCGGCGTTCGAATTGTGCGTGACACTGCTTGCGATCTTCGAGCTGCTGGTTTTCATGGGCGTGGTGTCGCCGGGCTTCCAGTGGTCCAACTTCACGAAGGGCGGCTGGTCCGGCGCGGATACCTTCAGCATGGGTTCGTTCCACGGCATGTTCGCGGCGATTCCGTTCGCGATCTGGTTTTTCCTCGCGATCGAAGGCGTCGCGATGGCCGCCGAAGAAGCCAAAAACCCGAAGCGTTCCATCCCGATCGCTTACGTGGCCGGCATTCTGACGCTGGTCGTGCTCGCCATCGGCGTGATGGTGTTTGCCGGCGCGGCCGGTGACTGGACCAAGCTGTCGAATATCAACGACCCGTTGCCGCAAGCGATGAAGTTCATCGTCGGCGAACATAGCGGCTGGATGCATATGCTGGTGTGGCTTGGATTGTTTGGGCTGGTCGCGTCATTTCACGGCATCATCCTCGGCTATTCGCGGCAGATCTTCGCGCTGGCTCGCGCCGGCTATCTGCCGGAATGGCTTTCGAAGGTGCATCCGCGGTTCAAGACGCCGCATCGCGCGATCCTGGCGGGCGGCGTGGTCGGCATCGCGGCGATCTACAGCGACGAACTGATCCAGTTCGGCGGCCAGACGCTGACCGCGAACATCGTGACGATGTCGGTATTTGGCGCTATCGTGATGTATATCATCAGCATGTTGTCGCTGTTCAAGCTGCGCCGCAGCGATCCGGACATGGAGCGCCCGTTCCGCGCGCCGCTGTTTCCGTTCTTTCCGGCGTTTGCGCTGGTTGCCGCGGTCATCTGTCTGGCCACGATGGTTTACTTCAATTTTCTGGTGGCGGTTGTGTTCGCCATTTTTCTCGCGCTGGGCTACGTCTACTTTTTGCTGACGCGTCATCAACGCGAAGCGGCGCCGTCAGACGCCCTGCTCGAAGAATGACGGATCGGGCCGCTGCGCGAGCAGCGGCGAGGGAGTCGTAACGATGAGCTACACCGAAACGATCGGCAGTCGCACCTATCGCTTTGCCGACCTGAAGACCTTGATGGCGAAGGCCAGTCCGCAACGCTCCGGCGACCAGCTCGCGGGCGTCGCGGCGGCGAGCGAGGAAGAGCGCGTTGCGGCCAGGATGGCGCTCGCGCAGGTGCCGTTGCGCACGTTTCTCAACGAAGCGTTGATTCCGTACGAGAGCGACGAGGTCACGCGTCTCGTGATCGACGATCACTCGCCGCAAGCCTTCGCCGAGATCTCGCATCTGACGGTGGGCGACTTTCGCAACTGGCTGCTGAGCAGCACGACCGACGCCGACGCGCTCACGCGCATCACGGCGGGCCTCACGCCGGAGATGGTCGCGGCGGTCTCGAAGCTGATGCGCAATCAGGATCTGATTGCGGCGGCGCGTAAACGTCCGGTGATTACACGCTTTCGCAACACGGTGGGCTTACCGGGCCGCATGTCGGTGCGCCTGCAACCGAATCATCCGACCGACGACGTAAAAGGCATCGCCGCCTCGATGCTCGACGGCCTGATGTACGGTTGCGGCGACGCGATGATCGGCATCAATCCGGCTAGCGACAATCTCGCCGCGATCACCAGGCTGCTGCTGATGATCGACGACTTCCGCCTGCGGTATCAGGTGCCGACGCAATCGTGCGTGCTGACGCACGTCACCAACACGATCGCCGCCATCGAAAAAGGTGCGCCGGTCGATCTGGTATTCCAATCCATTGCGGGCACCGAGAAGGCGAACGCGGGTTTTGGCATTTCGCTCGCGTTGCTGCAGGAGGCCTATGACGCGGGGTTGTCGCTGAAGCGCGGCACCGTCGGCAATAACCTGATGTATTTCGAAACGGGGCAAGGCAGCGCATTATCGGCAGACGCGCATTTCGGCGTCGATCAACAGACCTGCGAAGTACGCGCCTATGCCGTGGCGCGCAAATTCAATCCCTTCCTGGTGAACACGGTGGTGGGTTTCATCGGACCGGAGTATCTGTACGACGGTAAACAGATCACGCGCGCCGGACTGGAAGATCACTTCTGCGGCAAGCTGCTCGGCGTGCCGATGGGTTGCGATATCTGCTACACGAACCATGCCGAAGCGGATCAGGACGACATGGACAATCTGCTTACGCTGCTCGGCGTGGCGGGCATCAATTTCATCATGGGCATTCCGGGTGCGGACGACGTGATGCTCAACTACCAAAGCACCTCGTTCCACGACGCGCTGTACGTACGCGAGGTGCTCGGCCTGCGGCGTGCGCCGGAATTCGAGGAATGGCTGGAGTCGATGCAGATTACCGACGCGCGCGGCGCATTGCTGAGCGCATCGCCGCAACAACCGCTGCTGGAAGGCGCGAACGACTGGATGGGAATCGCATGAGCGAGTTCCTCGAAAAGAATCCGTGGAACGCGTTGCGTCAGTTCACCAACGCGCGCATTGCGTTGGGCCGTGCGGGCAACAGCTTGCCCACCGCGCCGTTGCTCGCGTTCAACCTGTCGCATGCGCAAGCGCGCGACGCCGTGCATCATCCGCTCGACGCCGAGGCACTGCACGCGCAGTTGCGCGCGCTGAATTTCACGACGCTGGACGCGCATAGCGCTGCGCCGGATCGTGAGCATTATTTGCGGCGTCCCGACCTGGGGCGGCGCTTGTCGGAAGAGAGCCGCGCAGCGCTCGGGCAGGTGCAGAACGATGCGCCGGAAGTGGTTTTTGTCATCGCAGACGGCCTATCCGCATTCGCCGCAGCGAAGCAGTCCATTCCGCTGCTACAGGCGGTGTGCGCGAAACTCGCCGACTGGAAAATCGGGCCGGTCGTGATCGCGCGTCAGGCACGCGTCGCGCTGGGCGACGAGATCGGCGAATTACTCAATAGCAAGCTGGTGGTGATGTTGATCGGCGAAAGACCGGGGCTGAGTTCACCGGACAGCCTCGGTATCTACCTGACCTACGCGCCGAAAGTCGGTTGCAGCGACGCGCAGCGCAACTGCATTTCCAATGTGCGCCCGGAAGGACTCGACTATCCGCACGCCGCGCACAAGTTGCACTATCTGCTGACGCACGCAAGACGGTTGGGTCTGACGGGCGTCGGTCTGAAAGACGACAGCGACGCGCTGCTGGAAAGTGCCCCGGCAACGCCCGCCGTCAGCGACAACTCAAATCCATCCGATACGGCGGCGACGTAAGCCCATCACGCATCGGCCCGTTCCACCGGATGCGTTTCCAGCCACGCGTTCTCGGCGTCTTCAAAGAGCCGCGAGCGTGTTAAAAACCGCAAACCGCTGGGGCGCTCCAATGAAAACATGCCGCCGTTGCCCGGCACCGCGTCGATGATCAGCTGCGTGTGCTGCCAATATTCGAATTGCGATTCGCTCATGTAGAACGGCACGCCGGCAATCGTGCCGAGTTTCACATCGGACGAGCCGACCATGAATTCGCCTTGCGGAAACATCATCGGCGCACTGCCGTCGCAGCAGCCACCCGATTGATGAAACAGCACGGTGCCATGTTCGGCGCGCAGCTTGTCGATCAACGCCACGGCGGCCGGTGTCGCGACCACGCGGGCCACTTCTTTTTCGTCAGCCATCCCATGCCTCGCTGAAAAAAGCGCGAGCCGCGCAAGGCGGCTCGTGCGAACAGGATCGTGATGCTTAGAAGAAGCCGAGCGGCTTGTCGCTATAGCTGACCAGCAGGTTCTTGGTCTGCTGATAGTGGTCGAGCATCATCTTGTGATTTTCACGACCGATACCCGATTGCTTGTAGCCGCCAAATGCCGCATGCGCCGGATACGCGTGATAGCAGTTGGTCCATACGCGGCCCGCCTGGATCTGGCGGCCGAAACGATAGGCACGCGTGCCGTCGCGCGTCCAGACGCCGGCGCCGAGACCGTACAACGTGTCGTTGGCGATTTCGAGCGCTTCTTCTTCGGTCTTGAACGTCGTGACCGATACCACCGGCCCGAAGATTTCCTCCTGGAAGATGCGCATCTTGTTGTGACCGCGGAATACGGTCGGCTTCACGTAATAGCCTTTGCTCAATTCGCCGTCGAGTTGATTGCGTTCGCCGCCGATCAAACACTCGGCGCCTTCCTGCTTGCCGAGGTCGACATACGACAGGATCTTCTCCAGTTGTTCCTGCGAAGCCTGCGCGCCGATCATCGTCTTGCTATCGAGCGGATGCCCTTGCGTGATTGCCGCGACGCGCTTCAACGCACGTTCCATGAAACGGTCGTAGATTTTCTCGTCGATCAGCACGCGCGACGGACACGTACACACTTCGCCCTGATTGAGCGCGAACATCGTGAAGCCTTCGAGCGCTTTGTCGAAATAACTGTCGTCGGCGCTCATCACGTCGGCGAAGAAAATGTTCGGGCTCTTGCCGCCCAGTTCGAGCGTGACCGGAATGATGTTCTGGCTCGCGTACTGCATGATCAGGCGGCCGGTGGTGGTCTCGCCGGTAAACGCAATTTTGGCGATCCGCTTGCTCGACGCGAGCGGCTTGCCGGCTTCGAGGCCGAAGCCGTTAACGATGTTCAGCACGCCGGCGGGCAGCAGGTCGTGAATCAGTTCGGCCAGTACGAGAATCGACGCGGGCGTTTGCTCGGCCGGCTTGAGCACCACGCAGTTGCCGGCGGCAAGTGCGGGCGCGAGCTTCCACACGGCCATCAGGATCGGGAAGTTCCAAGGAATGATCTGGCCGACCACGCCGAGCGGTTCATGAAAGTGATACGCAACCGTGTCGTCGTCGATCTGGGACAGCGAGCCTTCCTGGGCGCGCACGGCGCCGGCGAAATAGCGGAAGTGGTCGATCGCGAGCGGAATGTCGGCCGCCATGGTTTCGCGCAGCGGCTTGCCGTTGTCGATCGTTTCGGCGATAGCGAGACGCTGCAGGTTCGCTTCCATCCGGTCGGCAATGCGGTTCAGGATGTTCGCGCGTTCGGTGGTCGAGGTTTTGCCCCATGCCGTTTTCGCGCGATGCGCGGCGTCGAGCGCGAGTTCGATATCGGCTTCGCGCGAACGCGGGATCGACGTGAACGGCTCGCCGGTGATCGGCGACACGTTGTCGAAGTACTCACCGCCCGCAGGCTTGACCCATTCGCCGCCGATAAAATTCGCATACTGCTTTTTGTACGGGAATTCGGTGGTCAGAAATTGCATCTCTGCGTGATTCATCTGTGTGCTCCTCACATGGTGAATGTTTGAATGGGCTATATTCGGCGCGATATTTCGCTTGGCCGCGAGAGGCTACAGCCAGAAGTGTGCCAATGCACCGCGCTGGGGACGCGTGCACGCACAGCAAGCACTCGCGCACAGTCTGCGGCGTGTCGCTGTTCAAGCGGCCATGGGGCGACGTCCCGTTTCTGATCAGCCTGTGCAGGTCTGTTCAGGAAATGAACAGCGACGTGACGCAGGCCACGCCGCTCGGGCGGAGCGGGCCGGGCCGCGAAGCCGTTCGGCATGGGAATTGCCTTCTTGTCCCGCTTCGATATCCGTTTGCGCAGATCCGGTATGACGATCGACATTCCATCCGATGGCCACACAAGTGCCAGGCTCACGCCGCAGCCGAGCTTCCGCGTGCAGACCTGCGTCGCTCACGATGCCGATGAACAGGCGCGCAACCTGCACGGCTGGAACCAGACCTACGACCAGTTGACCGCGGGCAGTTTTGTCGGCGGCCTGACCGAGTTGTGCCTCGATCACATGCAGGTGTTCGTCGAAACGACCAGCCATACGTTGCGGCAAACCTGCGAGGTACAGAAAGACGCGTACTGGTTCGGCATTCCGACCTGCCCTGCGGGGTCGGGCCGTATCGACGCGCAAGTGATCGCGGGGAATGCGCTGGCGTTCCGTCCGGGCGGCGTCGAATTCGAACTGCTGACGTCGGCCGGTTACGAGATTTTTGGCGTGGTGGTCAAAGGCGAGGTGCTGCGACGCTACGCAGCGGATGTCGAGCGCGTCGGCCTGGCCGATCACGTACCGCATACGGAAGTGGTGCCGATCGACCGGGCGCGCAAGGAGCATTTGTGCGCGTCGCTGCGGCAACTGCTCGACGACGGCGCGGCGCGCGGCACGCCGCTGTCGCCGTTTGCGCGCAACAATTTGCAGGCGTCGGTGCTAGCTTCGCTGTTCGATGTCGGCGCGCTGTCGGCGTCGGTGTCGGAGCCGGTGGCGATGCCGGCGCGGCCACGCCGGCAGTCGATCGTGTCGGAAGCGCGCGAGTATCTGCTGGTCAATCGCGACCGGGCGATCAGCGTGCCGGAGTTGTGCGAGCGGCTGCATGTGAGCCGGCGCACGTTGCAATACTGCTTCCAGGATGTGCTGGGCATGGCGCCCGCCACGTATCTGCGGGCGATTCGCCTGAACGGCGCGAGGCGCGATCTTTCCACGGCTGCGCGTGAATCACGCTCGGTACAGGACGTTGCGGCGGCGTGGGGATTCTGGCATCTGAGCCAGTTCGCGACGGACTACCGCAAGCTGTTCGGTATGCGGCCTTCGGAGACGTTGAAGGCTGCAGTGGGGGCGACGCAGGGGGTAAGGGAGCAGCGTTCGTTCGCTCATTGATGGAGCGTGGTGCCTGGCGCCTCGCGCTTGTCGTCACACGCTGCGAACGCAGCACGCGTCGCCGCACCTCTCCACGCGATAATCGCCTGCCGGTTTACTTCCGCAACAACCGCAACCCGTTCGCCACCACCAGCAGGCTCGCGCCCACATCCGCGAACACGGCCATCCACATCGTGCCCAGGCCCATCACCGTCAGCACGAGAAACACGCTTTTGATGCCGAGCGCCAGCGCGATGTTCTGCACCAGCACCGCATGCGTCGCCTTCGAGAGCCGGATGAACGACGGGATTTTGCGCAGATCGTCGTCCATCAACGCGACGTCGGCGGTTTCGATCGCGGTGTCGGTGCCCATGGCGCCCATCGCGAAGCCGATATCCGCGCGCGCCAGCGCGGGGGCGTCGTTGATGCCGTCGCCAACCATGCCGACCGTCGCACCTTCCACCGACCACTGCGCGACTGCGTCGAGCTTGTCTTGCGGCAACTGATCGCCGCGCGCTTCGTCGATGCCGACCTGTTGGGCGATCGCGGCGGCGGTGTGCGGGTTGTCGCCGGTGAGCATGGTCGTGGCGACCCCGAGGCGCTGCAATTCGGCGATGGCGGCGCGGCTCGTCTCCTTCACCGTATCGGCAACCGCGAACAGCGCGAGCACGCGCTCCGCATCGATCAGCATCACGACCGTTTTGCCTTGCCGCTCCAGCGCGTCGAGCCGTGCTTCGAGCGACGCCGAGCATCGCCCGAGTTCCTCGACCAGCCGATGATTGCCGAGCCAGTACGACAAACCGTCGATCTCGCCGCGCACGCCGCGTCCGGCGAGGGCTTCGAAGGCGTCGACCGTGACGCCGGCGACGCCGTGGGTCTTCGCCGCCGCCGCAATCGCCATCGACACCGGATGATCCGAGCGCCTCGCGAGACTCGCCGCGAGCGAGCGGCAACGGGCGTCGTCGACATCGGCGAGGATCGCCAGTTCGGTTTGCACCGGTTTGCCGTGCGTCAGCGTGCCGGTTTTGTCGAGTGCGAGGCGGCGCAGTTTGCGGCCTTGCTCCAGGTAAGCGCCGCCCTTGATCAGAATGCCTTTGCGGGCCGCAGCCGCAAGCCCGCTGACGATCGTCACCGGCGTCGAGATCACGAGTGCGCACGGGCAGGCGATCACCAGCATGACCAGTGCCTTGTAGACCCACTCGTGCCATGCGCCGCTGAACAGCAGCGGCGGCACGATCGCCACCGCCAGCGCGACGGCGAACACGATCGGCGTGTACACCCGAGCGAACTGATCGACGAAGCGTTGCGTCGGCGCCTTGGTGCCTTGCGCTTCCTCGACCGCATGGATGATGCGCGCGAGCGTCGTGTTGCTGGCCGCGGCCGTGACCCGATAATCGAGCGAACCGGCCTGATTGATCGTGCCGGCGAACACGGCGTCGCCGACGGTCTTGTTGACCGGCAGACTTTCACCCGTGATCGGCGCCTGATCCACGCTCGAGCGACCCGCGACCACCTCGCCGTCGAGCGCGATCCGCTCTCCGGGCTTTACGCGAACCAGCGCGTCGAGCGCAATCGCGTTCAGATCGGTGGCTTGCCAACTGCCGTCGGACTGTCGGACGCTCGCCTGTTCGGGCGTGAGTTGCATCAAGCCCTGGATCGCGTTGCGGGCGCGGTCGAGCGACTTCGCCTCGATCAGTTCCGCGATCGTGAAGAGGACCATCACCATCGCGGCTTCGGGCCACTGGCGCAGGACCAGCGCACCGGTGACGGCGATGCTCATCAACGCATTGATGTTCAGGTTGCCGTTGCGGATCGCGAGCCAGCCCTTCTTGTACGTGGTGAGCCCGCAGGAGAGGAGCGCGACGACCGCCAGACCCGCAGCCATCCAGGCCGGCGCGCCGAGCCAGCCAGCGGCCTCTGAGCCCACCGCGGCGACACCGGCGAGGGCGAGCGGCCACCACGGCTTGGCCGGCGCCGCTGCCGCGGTCGCCGGCGAGCGGTTCGGCCCGGCGTCCGCCATTTCGGGCGTGAAATCGAGAGAACGCAGCGCGGCGAGGATCGATTCGAGCGCTTCCGGCGCGTGCACGACCGTCAGCACGCGCTGCATCAGGTTGAAATCCATGCTGCGCACGTACGGCATGCGGCTGAATTTCTTGCGGATCAGCGCTTCTTCTGTCGGGCAGTCCATCTGCATGATGCGGATGGCGGTGCGCACGTCGCTGCCGACGGCTTCGGATCGCGGCAAATGGATCGGTGCGGCCGGGGGCGCGACTGTCGATCCGCAGCAGCCTGCGTCGGCGTGATTGTGGGCGTGGCCTGCGTGATCGTGGCGTTTGTGGTCGTGGTCGTGGTCGTGCGCGGCGTGGTCGTGACCCGCGTGATCGCGACCGTCATTGCCGTGGCCATGGTTGTGCGCGCCATGAGCGTGATCGACGCGCTCGCGTTTCGCGGTTTTCCCATCAGCGTGTTCATGCCCGGCGCGCCCGTGGGCACAGGCTTTGACCTGTTCGGGACGGTCTGCTTCGGCGTGGTCGGCGTGAGACATGGTGGCTTCCTGGTTCGATTTGTGGTCTAGTAAACACCTTGAAGCCACTACAAGGTCAAGGCCGCTATCCGGAGGGTCCATGAAAATCGGCGAACTGGCGAAAATCGCCCATTGCACGACCGAAACGATCCGTTTCTACGAAAAAGAGGGCCTGTTGCCCGAAGCGGACCGCACCGAAGCCAATTACCGTAGCTACACCGGCAAGCACGTCGAGCGGCTGCGCTTCATCCGCAACTGCCGCGCGCTCGACATGACCCACGACGAGATCCGCGCGCTGCTGCGTCTCACCGACGCACCCGCCGAGGGTTGCGGCGGCATCAATGCCCTGATCGACGAGCACATCGCGCATGTCGATACGCGCATCGACGAGCTGAAGCAGTTGAAAGTGCAACTCACCACGTTGCGCGAGCAATGCCACGGCGAACAGGCCGTCGAAGACTGCGGCATCGTGCAAGGTCTGACCGATATGGACGTGAGCGCGCCGCGAGCGCGGCATACGCATCTGGGTTAAAGCGCGCCACGCATGCGAAATCCGTGTGGCGGCGGCGCGCAGCTTGACGGCAAAGGCTTCGCCGCACCGGTGGCCGGTCCAAACAATCATCGAATCCAGTTGGAGAATCAACGTGTTTATCTGTAGAAACCAGTCCTGCGACGCACAGTGGGAGCAATCGGACGTCGTCATCAAGAACGAAGGGCAAGGACTGCTGTTCCGCTGCCCCATGTGCGGCGCGCGAAATTACGTCGAACGCTTCGACGGCGAAGACGGTTCGGTGCTGTACGAGCAGATCGAAGGCCGTCCCGCCACCGGCCCGATGGCCGAGTAAGTCCTTTTGTTTCCAGCCGACAGCGAGCTCACCCAATGAACAGTCCCACTCCCGCCGGCGCGCCGTTTAGCCAGTTGCCGCTCCCGCCCGCCGCGCTCGCGAACCTGACGCAGCTCGGCTATGTCGAGATGACGCCGATTCAGGCCGCGAGCCTGCCGATCGCGCTCGCCGGCCACGATCTGATCGCCCAGGCGAAAACCGGCAGCGGCAAGACCGCGGCGTTTTCGCTGGCCCTGCTGGCGCGTCTGGACGTCCGCAATTTCGCCGTGCAGGCCATGGTGCTGTGTCCCACGCGCGAACTCGCCGACCAGGTCACGCAGGAAATCCGCCGCCTCGCGCGCGCCGAAGAAAACGTCAAGGTGCTGACGCTCTGCGGCGGTACGCCGCTGCGGCCGCAAACGGCCAGTCTCGAACACGGTGCGCACATCGTGGTTGGCACGCCGGGCCGCATCATGGATCACCTCGAACGCGGCAGCCTGCCGTTGCAGTCGCTCAATACGCTGGTGCTCGACGAAGCCGACCGCATGCTCGACATGGGTTTCTTCGACGACATCGCCACCGTCGTCAAGCAATGTCCGAAAGAGCGGCAAACGCTGCTGTTTTCGGCGACGTACCCCGAAGGCATCGTCAAGCTGAGCCAGCAATTCCTGCGCAACCCGAAGGAAGTGAAGCTGGCCGAGCGGCACGACAACAGCAAGATCCGTCAGCGGTTCTATGAAGTGGCCGAAGACGGGCGTCTGCATGCGGTGGGTCTGCTGTTGAACCACTATCGCCCGGTCAGCACGCTGGCGTTCTGCAATACCAAGCAGCAATGCCGCGATCTGCTCGACGTGTTGCGCGCGCAAGGGTTTCATGCGCTCGCGCTGCACGGCGAGCTCGATCAGCGCGAACGCGATCAGGTGCTGATCCAGTTCGCCAACCGTAGCTGCTCCGTGCTGGTCGCAACCGACGTCGCCGCGCGCGGCCTCGACATCGCGCAACTGGAAGCGGTGATCAACGTCGACGTGACGCCGGACCCGGAAGTGCACGTGCACCGCATTGGCCGCACGGGCCGCGCCGATCAGGAAGGCTGGGCGCTGAGCCTCGCGAGCATGAACGAGATGGGCCGCGTCGGCAGTCTCGAACAGGCGCAAAAGCGCGAGGTGGAATGGCACAAGCTGTCCGAACTCACGGCGGCGAGCAATGAGCGGCTGTTGCCGCCCATGGAAACGCTGCAGATTCTCGGCGGCCGCAAGGAAAAAATCCGTCCCGGCGACGTGCTCGGCGCGCTGACCGGCGAGGCGGGATTCGACGGCTCGCAGATCGGCAAGATCAACGTGACGGAAATGTCGACCTACGTGGCCGTGGAACGCAGCATTGCGCGCGAGGCGCTGCGCAAGCTCAGCGCCGGCAAGGTGAAGGGCAAGAAGGTCAAAGTCCGCATGATGGACGACGCCTGATCGGTGCTGGCGGGCGGTGCGAGCGTTCATGCTTGCCCCGCCCGCCGTCCTGCGCTGTTCCGGGCGATGTAATAGCTGTGATCGTTCTGATCGCCGCAGCCCCTGCCGCATCACATTCCTTCATACCCTTGGCGCTTCCCGCCGTCTTCGCGTTTCTCGCGCGGTCCCGCCTTTTCCCTGTCAATCCGGATCTCACAGGCTTCGCCGGTGGTGGCGCGCGCTCGCCCAGGCCATGACGTAAACGCATGCCGCGCATGACAAAGTTTCGATTGTGACGCTTCTTTGGCTGATGCCTAATCACCGAACCGGATGGGACCGCCACGCCGTTGGCCGTCCGCGAATCCATTGCCGGATGAAGAAAGGGAGAAGCCTTATGCAGAGCGCCATGCAAGCTCGCTCGAAATTGCCTGACGTGGGCACGACGATTTTCACCGTGATCGGTCAGTTGGCCGCGCAACACGATGCGCTGAACCTGTCGCAAGGCGCGCCGAATTTCGCGCCCGACGCGAAGCTGATCGACGGTGTCGCGCAAGCCATGCGGGCCGGTCACAACCAGTACGCGCCGATGGCCGGCATCGCGGCGCTGCGCGAAGCGCTCGCCGACAAAGTCGAAACGCTGTATGGCGTGCGCTACGACCCGGCGAGCGAAGTGACCGTGATCGCCAGCGCCAGCGAAGGCCTGTATTCGACGATCAGCGCACTCGTGCATCCTGGCGATGAAGTGATCTATTTCGAGCCTTCGTTCGACAGCTATGGTCCGATCGTCCGGCTGCAGGGCGCCACGCCGGTGGCGATCAAGCTCTCGTTGAACGGCTTTCGCGTGGATTGGGACGAGGTGGCCGCCGCGATCACGCCGAAGACCCGCATGATCATCGTCAACACGCCGCACAATCCGACTGCGACCGTGTTCGGCGAAGACGACCTCGCGCGGTTAAAGGCCGTCACGCGCAACACCGATATCGTGATTCTCGCCGACGAAGTCTACGAACACGTGGTGTTCGACGGCGCCCAGCATCAGAGCATGGCGTGCGATGCCGAACTCGCGGAACGCAGCGTGATTGTCTCGTCGTTCGGCAAGTCGTATCACGTGACCGGCTGGCGGGTCGGCTATTGCCTTGCACCCGCCGCGCTGATGGACGAGATCCGCAAAGTCCATCAATTCATGGTGTTTTCCGCCGATACGCCGATGCAGTACGCGTTCGTCGATGCCCTCGCGAATCGTGAAAGCTATCTCGGCCTGTCCGCTTTCTATCAGAAGAAGCGTGATCTGCTCGCGCACGCGTTGCGCGATTCGCGCTTCGAATTGTTGCCGAGCGAAGGCAGCTTTTTCATGCTCGCGCGGTTTCGCGGTTTCTCCGACGAAAGCGATAGCGACTTCGTGCTGCGCCTGATTCGCGATGCGCGGGTGGCGACGATTCCGCTGTCGGCGTTCTACACCGACGGCACGGACTCGGGTCTGATCCGCCTGAGCTTCTCGAAGGACGACGCGACGTTGATCGAAGGCGCGCGGCGTCTGTGCGAAATTTGAAGCATTGTTTGATTGCGTGCACAACGACCGCGTTTTTGACCACAGTATGATCGTGGCGCCTTCATGCATCAGCGCGTTGCATGAAGGCGATAACACGGAATAGAAGGGAAGGGACCTGTTATGAGATTGCTCAAGCCGTTATTGGCATTGGCCTGCGCATTCACCTCGATCGCGACTTTTTCAACGGCCGGCGCGGCCGAGGCGACACTGCGATTCGGACTGGAAGCACAGTATCCGCCGTTCGAGTCGAAGGGTCCGAATGGTGAGTTGCAGGGACTCGATGTCGATGTCGGCAATGCCGTTTGCGTCGCCGCGCACATGACCTGCAAGTGGGTCGAAACCTCGTTCGACGGCCTGATTCCCGCATTACAGGGCCGCAAATTCGACGCGATCAATTCGGCCATGAACGCTACCGAACAACGCCGCCAGGCGATCGATTTCACCACCGTCGTGTATCGCGTGCCGACGCAGTTGATTGCGAAGCGCGACAGCGGTTTGCTGCCGACGTCCGCGTCGCTGAAAGGCAAGCGCGTGGGCGTCTTGCAGGCGTCGATTCAGGAAACTTTCGCGAAGACGCATTGGGAAACGGCCGGCGTGACGGTGGTGCCGTATCAGGATCAGAACCAGGTTTATACCGATCTCGTCGCGGGTCGTCTCGACGCGACGCTCGTGCTGGCGCCCGCGGGGCAGACGGGATTTCTGTCGAAGCCCAACGGCAAGGACTATGCGTTCGTCGGGCAACCGGTACGTGACGACAAGATTCTGGGCAGCGGTATCGCGTACGGGATTCGCAAGGGCGACACGGCGCTGCGTGAACAGTTGAACGCAGCGATCGCCAAGGTGCAGGCCGATGGTACGGTGAAGACGCTGGCGGCGAAATATCTCGGCAATATCGACGTCTCAGCGAAGTAACACGCTTCGCGGGTTCGGTTCGTGAGTCGCCTTGTTGACGATGCGTTTGGCGGCTACGATACGTGGGCCTTGCAGGTGTGCGAGGCCTGCGCACATATCGGGGAGCCGGCAGATGAGCGAGACGACGAAAGCGGCCATTCAAGCTAAGCACGCGTCCGCGCCAAAGTTCTGGCGCAGCGACGCGTTGCCGTTTATCGAGGCGCGTTCCATCGACGACGGCCGCGAGGTCTGCTACGGCAAACATTCACATGAGACGTTTTCTATCGGTGCCGTGACGGGCGGGCGCAGCGTCTACGTGAATCGTCACGCGAGCGAATGGATCGGTGCGGGCGCGGTCGTCATGATGAATCCGGACGACGTGCATGCCTGCAATCCTGTTGCCGAGGAGCGCTGGTCGTATTGCATGCTGCACGTGGACATTGAGTGGCTCACGAATCTGCAACACGAACTGGGGTTCAGCGAGAACCACGCGTTTCGCGCGTTCTCGCAGACCATGACGACAGACCGACAACTATTCGATGACTTGAACCGTTTGCATGCGCTTCTCGTGGACGGCGATATCGACCTTCTCCACAAAGAAAGCGCGACGTTTGCGTTCTTCTCCGCAGTCCAACAAAAGCTGAACCCGGCATCTTTGCCGGATCGCGACGCCAGCCGGCAACTCTCGCGCGCGGCGGAATTCATCGCGGAAAACTGCACGAGTGCATTGAGACTCGGCGACGTCTGCAAGGCGGCCGAACTGTCGCCGTCGCATCTGATTCGCGCGTTCAAAGAGCGCTATGGCATGACGCCTCACGCGTATCTGATCAATCGGCGCATTCAGTACAGCCGCGCACAATTGCGACGCGGCCGTTTGATCGCGGACGTCGCGCTCGACGCCGGCTTCGCGGATCAGGCGCATTTGCAGCGTACGTTCAAGCGGCTGGTCGCCGCGACGCCGGGGCAGTATCGCAGCTGAACCGGCGGTGCGTCACTCGACCAGCAGATACAGCGCACTCGCCGCGAGCAACGCGGCCATCGCGCGATTGAATATCCTCACACGCCGCAGGTCCTGCAAGTACTTGCGCAGGAACGTGCCGGCGTACGCCCAACTCGCAATCGATCCATAACAAATCACGAAATACACGACCGCGAATTGCCAGACGAGCTGGCCGTTGCCATCGGCTGCATAGGCGCCCATGCCGGCCAGCGACGCGAGCCATGCTTTCGGGTTGAGCCACTGCATCGCCGCGCCATGTCCGTACGAGGGGCCGCGGACGGATCGATCCGCGCCGAGGCGGCCGTCGTCGATGGCGAGTTTGTAGGCCATATACAGCAGAAAGCCGACGCCGGCCCATTTGACGACTGCGATCAGATTCGGGAAATGAGCGAGCAACTCGTGCAGCCCGAGACCGATGAACAGAAGCAGCACGGTGAAGCCGACGGTTGCGCCGGTGACATGCCGCATGCTCGCGGCGAGTCCGTGCTGTGCGCCGGCGCTGAGCGCCACGACATTCACCGGACCAGGAGTAATGGAACTGGCCAGTGCGAATGCGGCCATGGAGAGTAATGCGGTCATCGGATGCCCCGAAACAGGAGTGCGCCGGATTGGCAATGCTCGAAGGTAACGGGCGGTGAGGCGGGGTGTATTGAAGGAAATTGCTGCGCGGGAATGCAGTGGAATTGGGATCTTTCTTGCGCGGGGCGGCGGGAACCGGCCGTTCGGTATGCAAAGCGGAGATGTGCTCGGTGACGAAAATCCGAATCCGCAAAGTAAAAAGCCCGGTCACGAGGACCGGGCTTTTTACTTTAAATCTTTGGTGGGGCGTGACAGATTCGAACTGTCGACCTACGGATTAAGAGTCCGCTGCTCTACCAGCTGAGCTAACGCCCCCAACAGAAACGAAATTATGCAGTAATTTCGCGAACCTGCCAAGCCTCTTTAGCAGATTTCTTAAAAATATCCTCTTCGGCGGGCCTGAGGCCTCCCTCGGTCGCGGCGCGCCGTCAATAGCACGCGGCTTTTCGCGTCCCGGTATTATGTCGCGAAACCTTGCCGCACGAAGCATCGCGCGGCTTTTCACCGAGGATTGCCATGGATGACAAAGAGATTATCGAGTTGCTCGACCGCATCCTCGCTCCTTGGGTCCGTGCGCTGACGCTGACGCCCGTCAAGGTCGACGACGAAAGCGCAACGCTGCGCCTGCCGTTCTCCGGCGGCCTGCGTCATTCGGGCGGCGTGATTTGCGGCCAGGTGTTCATGGCCGCGGCCGACACAGCGATGATCGTCGCCATTTCCGCCGCGCTCGGCGGCTTCAAGCCGATGAGCACGGTCTCGCTCAACATCAATTTCATGCGCGCGGTTCGCAAGGGCGACGTGCTGATCACCGCGCGCGTGCTGCGCATGGGCCGCAATCTGGTGTTCGGCGAGGTCGAATTGTTCGACGAGTCGGGCAATATGGCCGTCCACGCCACCACCACGTACGCGCTGCTCGACTAGCACGGCGCCGTAAGCCGCCACCGAAGTCAAAAGAAAAGGATAAAGCAGGATGTTCGATCAGGTCGTATTCGCGGGCGGCGGCAACCGCTGCTGGTGGCAGGCAGGTTTCTGGGACGTAGTGCAGCCGGAACTGGATATTCGGCCGCGCGTGATTACCGGCATTTCGGCCGGCGCCGCCACCGCGTGCATGCTCTACACGCGCGATTCCGACTGGGTGATGCGCTATTACGAAGACGCGCTCCGCCACAACACCCGCAACGCCTACTGGGGCAATCTGCTGCGCGGCGAGTCGGTGTTTCCGCACTACCGCATTTACCGGCAGGCGCTGCTCGACATCTACAGCGAGAAATTTTCGATGCTCGCCGGGGCGCCGGAAATCCGCATCGGCGTGTCGCATTTGCCGCGCTGGCTCGGCGCGCGCAGCGCGGTCGCCGCAGGGCTGATCGCGTACAACATCGAGAAATACGTCCGCAAAACGCTGCACCCAACCTTAGGTCAAACGCTTGGTTTTCATCCGGAATTCGTGCGTGCGCAGGACTGCGCGAGCGTCGAGGATCTGGCGGATCTGATCCTGCAGTCGTCGAGTACGCCGCCGTTCACGCCGGTTTTGCGGCGCAACGGGCGTCCCGTGCTGGATGGCGGCATGGTCGACAACGTGCCGGTCGGCGCGCTCGACGCCGATGCGCCCGGCAACGTGCTGGTGATGGTCACGCGTCTTTATCCGCGTCCGCAGATGTTCGTGGTGCCGCATGGCGTGCAGCAGCGGCTCTACGTGCAGCCGTCGCGCAAGGTGCCGATTTCGAGCTGGGATTACACGAGCCCTTCGCAGATGGTGCATGCGTACAACCTCGGCCGTGGCGACGGCGAGACTTTCCTCGAGCGCATGCCCACCCTGCTGGAGGCCGGCGCGCACGCAGCGCGCTGACGGACGGCGAGGGGACCGGCTCGACCGCGCGCCCCCGCCCGCGACTCGACTTACCGTCGACGCCCGCCCTGCAACGCTTCCGGATTCGCCACGCTGGCCGTGTCGCCGGCGTCGAATGCCAGAATGTTCTGGAACGCCGCGGTGAAGTAAAGCTCGTAGCTCTCGCGCTCCACATAGCCGATGTGCGGCGTGCAGATCACGTTCTCCATGCGCAGCAGGCTATAGCCCTGCAGGATCGGCTCGCTTTCGTACACGTCGATCGCGACCATCCCCGGACGGTTGTGCGACAGCGCGTTCACCAGCGCATTCTCGTCGAGCAATTCGGCGCGGCTCGTATTGACGAGCAGGGCGGTCGGCTTCATCCGCATCAGGTCTTCCTGCTTGACGATGCCGCGCGTGTCGTCATGCAGACGCAGGTGCAAGGACAGCACATCGCTTTGCTCGAACAACGCTTCGCGGCTGTCGGCGACGCCATAACCGTCGGTGCGCGCGGCTTCGCGTGAATGCTCGCGGCCCCAGATCAACACGTTCATGCCGAACGCCTTGCCGTAGCCCGCGAGCAGACGGCCGATCTTGCCGTAGCCCCAAATTCCCAGCGTCTGACCGCGCAAGACCTGACCCAGTCCGAAGTTCGGCGGCAGTGCGGAAGTTTTCAAACCCGACTGCTGCCAGGCCCCTTGCTTAAGGTTTGCCACGTATTGCGGAATGCGCCGCTGCGCCGCCATGATGAGAGCCCACGTCAGTTCGGCCGGCGCGATCGGCGAGCCGCTGCCCTCCAGCACGGCGATGCCGCGCTCGGTACAGGCCGCCAGATCGATATGGCTGGAGACCTTGCCAGTTTGGCTGATCATGCGCAAACGCGGCAATTTGTCGAGGAGTTGCGAGTTGATGCGGGTACGTTCGCGAATCAGCACCAATGCGTCGACTTCGGAAAGGCGACTCGCCAACTGGCCGAGGCCGCGCACGGTGTTGTTAAAAACCTTGACCTCATGGTCGGCCAGCAATTGAAAGCAGTCGAGCTTACGAACGGCGTCCTGGTAATCGTCGAGGATGGCAATCTTCATGGTATGTGTCTTGCGGCGCACCATGACGGTGCGGAACGGAGTGTTATGCTGACTGTCCCACCATGTGACCCAGGTCACATGCAGGACTGGCTGGATGCCTTACCGTAGAAGCTGCCGCGTAGAACGGCTGCGCCACGGAAAGGTCGATTGACATCGTTTTTAACAGTTTGTTGCGTGTTGAGGCAAGCCGCTTTACAGACGGTTGCAGACGACCGTCGGCGCATGTCTCCGCCCGGCAGGCTGTGTGGCCCTTGATGACCTGCACAATCGCGCGTCGGCTGACCGCAGTCTCCGGCGCCAAGAATTGAACGCCTCTCGCATGCAGCGTCCCCTTGGGCTTGTACCGTTTTTCTATTCGCTTTCAAAACGGAGACAAGTCGATGAACCATCCCTCATTCGAAGGACAGCCCGTAATCGAGGCGCCCGCGTGGGTCAAACACCGAAAGCTGCTCGACTGGGTCCAGCGTGTCGCCGCGCTGACCCGGCCCGACCGGATCGTCTGGTGTGACGGCTCGCAGGAGGAATACGACCGTCTGTGCGCGCAGATGGTCGAAGCGGGCACCCTCAGAAAGCTCAATCCCGCGAAACGGCCCAATTCTTATCTCGCATGGTCCGATCCGTCCGACGTGGCGCGCGTCGAAGATCGCACCTTTATCTGCTCGTCACGCCGTGAAGACGCGGGTCCGACCAATAACTGGATCGCCCCGGCGGACATGCGCTCCACGCTCGACGGTCTGTTCGACGGCGCGATGCGCGGCCGCACGATGTACGTGGTGCCGTTCTCGATGGGCCCGCTGGGTTCGCCGATCGCGCACATCGGCGTTGAATTGAGCGACAGCCCGTACGTGGTGACGAACATGCGCATCATGACGCGCATGGGTCGCCAGGTGTACGACGTGCTCGGCGAAGACGGCGAGTTCGTGCCGTGCGTGCATTCGGTCGGCGCGCCGTTGGCGGCCGGCGCGAACGACGTGCCGTGGCCGTGTAACGACACAAAATACATCGTCCATTTTCCCGAGTCGCGCGAAATCTGGAGCTTTGGCTCGGGTTACGGCGGAAACGCGCTACTCGGCAAGAAATGCTTCGCGCTGCGCATTGCCTCGACGATGGGCCGCGCCGAAGGTTGGCTCGCCGAACATATGCTGATTCTCGGCGTCACGTCACCGCAAGGGCGCAAGCATCACGTGGCGGCGGCGTTTCCGTCGGCCTGCGGCAAGACCAATTTCGCGATGCTGATCCCGCCGGAAGGCCTGAACGGCTGGAAAATCTCCACGATCGGCGACGATATCGCGTGGATCAAGCCGGGCAAGGACGGCCGCCTGTACGCGATCAATCCGGAAGCCGGCTACTTCGGCGTCGCGCCGGGCACGAGCGAAAAGACCAACTTCAACGCCATGGCGACGTTGAAAGAGAACGTGATCTTCACGAACGTCGCGTTGACCGACGACGGCGACGTCTGGTGGGAAGGCATGACGGACGAAGCGCCCGCGCACCTGATCGACTGGCAGGGCAAGGACTGGACGCCGGCCGCCGCGAAGGAGAGCGGCCGCAAGGCGGCGCATCCGAACGCGCGCTTCACGGCGCCGGCCGCGCAATGCCCTTCTATCGACGCCGACTGGGAAAACCCGGCGGGCGTCGCGCTCGACGCGTTCATCTTCGGCGGCCGCCGTTCCACGACCGTGCCGCTCGTCACCGAAGCGCGCAACTGGGTCGAGGGCGTCTACATGGCGGCGACCATGGGCTCCGAGACGACCGCCGCGGCGGCCGGCCAGCAGGGCGTGGTGCGCCGCGACCCGTTCGCGATGCTGCCGTTCTGCGGCTACAACATGAGCGATTACTTCAGCCACTGGCTGGAAACGGGCGACCGTCTGGCGCAACTGAACGCGAAGCTGCCGAAAATCTTCTGCGTCAACTGGTTCCGCAAAGGGGCCGACGGCAAGTTCGTCTGGCCGGGCTTCGGCGAGAATATGCGCGTGTTGGGCTGGATGGTCGGCCGTATCGAGGGCACGGCCGCTCAGGGTGAAGAGCATGCGTTTGGCGTCTCACCGCACTATGACGACATCGATTGGAGCGGGCTGAACTTCAGCCGCGAGCAATTCGAGCAGGTCATTTCCGTCGACGACGCGGCATGGCGCGACGAACTCGCGTTGCATGCCGAGCTTTTTGACACGCTGCAGCAAGGCTTGCCGGCCGCCTTGACGGAAGCTAAACGCTCGCTTGAACAGAAGCTCATTGCCTGATCACGTGAGCATTCACTTCGCATGGAGAGCCGCCTTCGGGCGGTTTTTCTTTGTCTGATGCCTTCTCCAGCTCGATTTTTCCGATTCCGCAACGTCGGAACGATCATTACGTCTGTTCGAACAAAAAAGACAGTGCAAGCTGCATTGCAGCAGATTGTTTCTTTTCTAGGAATAATGAGTGGTCATGCCCCACATTGGTGGGGACAGTCGCACAAAAATCGACAATATTTCCGCTTTCGCGGGCAACTTCTGCACGATTTCGCGAGTCGTAGGAGAATTCCAAGTTCGCTTCGCTGGTTTTCACCGATTGCCAGGAAGCCGTAACACGGCAGGAGTTGTCTTATGGATCATTTGCAGTCGATGCGAGTTTTCGTCAGAGTGGCGGATCTCGGCAGTTTTGCCCGCGCTGCGAGCGCGATGGATATTTCCAACGCAGTTGCCACCCGTCACGTTGCCGACCTCGAAGGTCGTCTTGGTACGCGGCTGCTCAATCGCACCACCCGCAGCTTGTCTCTGACCGAATCGGGTCAGGTTTATCTCGAACGCGCGCGCCAGATTCTCGACGAACTGGAAGACGTCGAGCAGATGGTGGTGGCGCGCAATCACGAACCCGTTGGTACGCTGAGAATCGTCGCGCCGGTGGTGTTCGGGTTGCACAACCTTGCGCCCGTGCTGCAAACGTACGCGGAGCGTTACCCGAAAGTCATTCCCGATGTCACGCTGGTCGATCGTCAGGTCGACCTGGTCGAAGAAGGTTTCGACGTGGGCGTGGTGATCGCGCGGCAGATGCGCAGCGCGAGCATCGTCACGCGGCGTCTCACCACGGGTTGCATGACGGTGTGCGCCACGCCGGCTTATCTCGAGAAGCACGGTACGCCGACGCGTCCCGAGCACCTGCTGGAGCATCCGTGCCTGAGCTTGCCGTCCGAGTATTGGGGCGACGAGCGTGTGTTCACGGGCCCGGAAGGCGAGGTGCGCGTACGGCCGTCGAACGTGATCGTGGCGAACAACACGGAAATGCTGCGGCAGTTCGCGTTGCTCGGCATGGGCATCGCGATTCTGCCGAGCTATCTGATCGGCCGCGACATGACGCGTGGCCGACTGGTGCGCTTGCTCGGCGATTATCGTTTGCCGCAGGTCGAGATCAACATTGCGTATCCGAGCCGCCGTCACTTGCCGGCGAAGGTCCGCACGTTCATCGATCATCTGGTCGAGCATTTCAGCCAGACGCCGAACAGCCTGCTCGGCGAACAGTGGATCAAGGACGGCCTTGGACGGCCCGACACGGCGTCGGCGTTCGAATCGACGGACCCTATGCCGCCGGAAGCATTCGACGGCGCAGAGCCGCTGTCTCGCCTGCTGGACAGCGAGTTATCCCCGATCCCGACCACGACATTGGGCAAGACGGCCACCCGTACGCGACCGACGGTTCTGTCGCCGCTGTAAGTGCGAGTGGATCGATCAGGCTCGGAAACCGGAGGCGGCGTGCAGTAGCCGCGTTCCGGTGGACAAAGAAAAAGGCGCAGTCACTTTATGTGACTGCGCCTTTTTTTACGTGGCATGTCGGAAACCTGGCGAATCTGAATCCATGAGTCAGGCTGGCTGGAAGCAAACGCCGCCTCCAGCCTTGGCGCTCCGGATCAGGAGCCGGTTTTACGCGCTACGGTTTTCCTGGCCGGTGCTTTCTTCGCCGCTGCGGCCGTTTTAGTGGCCGCCTTCTTCGCTGCAGGCGCTTTCTTCGCCGCGACTTTTTTGGCGGCCGGCACGGCCTTCACCGCGACAGATCCTTCGTCGTCGTCCGACTCCGAATCCGGCGCCGTTTTGGCAGCCGACTTCGCCGCCGCGGTTTTCGCCGCAGTCTTGGCGGATGGTTCCTTCTTCTCGAACTCGAAGCCGATCTTGCCGTCGTTCTGCTTGACGAGGAACGCCTTGAAGTTACGGCCAGTGCGCGACGACTTGAAGTTCGTCAGCAGGTCCGTGCGACCTTCTTCGAGCAGCTTCGCCATCTGTTCGCGGGACATTTCCTGCTGCAGGATCACCTTGCCCGAACGGAAGTCGCAGGTCTTCGGATTCGCGACCGAATTCTCGCAGACGTAGCTCATGCCGTGCTCGAACACGCGGCCCTTGCACTTCGGACACGCGCCGACGGACTGCTGGTCGGAGAAGTCAGGCGGTTCGCCGTCTTCGCCGCCAGAATCCTGACCGAAGTCGAACTCGAGCTTGTAGTTTTTGATCTCGTCGTCGAGCGACAGCTTCAGGATCGCCGAGAACGGTCGGCCCATCTTGCTGCGGAAACCCGACAGCGGTCCGATCGTCTTGTTCTGCAGCAGCTCTTCGACTTCCGGAATTTCGAACTGGCGTCCACCCGGAATCTTCGAGATGGAGAACTCGCACTTCGAGCAGGCGAAGCGCCGGTAGTTTTCCTTCACCTGACCGCCGCAATTCGGACACGGCGTTTCTAACGTCGCGTAGTCACCCGGGATCGTGTCGGAATCGTATTCCTTCGCGCGCTTGACGATGGTCTGCGTCATGCGGGCGATTTCCTGCATGAACGCGTCGCGCGGCAGGTTGCCGCGTTCCATTTGCGAGAGTTTGTATTCCCATTCGCCGGTCAACTCCGGCGCGGTCAGCTCTTTCACGCCGAGGCCGCGCAGCAGCGTCATCAGCTGGAAAGCCTTGGCGGTCGGGATCAGATCGCGGCCTTCGCGGATCAGATACTTTTCGCCGAGCAGGCCTTCGATAATCGCGGCGCGCGTGGCCGGCGTACCGAGCCCCTTGGCCGCCATCGCTTCGCGCAGTTCGTCGTCTTCGACGAGTTTGCCCGCGCCTTCCATGGCCGACAGCAAAGTCGCTTCGTTGTAGCGTGCAGGCGGCTTCGTCACCAGTTGCTGGGCGGCGATCTTGTCGGTCTTGACCTTCTCGTCCTTCTGCACCGGCACGAGGTTCGCGTCTTCGCCGCTGATTTCGCGGCCGTAGACCTGCAACCAGCCCGGCTCGACCAGCACCTTGCCTTCCGTCTTGAAGTGATGACCGACCACTTCCGTGACGCGTGTCGTCACGCGATACTCGGCGGCCGGGAAAAACACCGACAGGAATCGCTTCACGACCAGGTCGTAAAGCTTCTGTTCCGGCTCGGACAGGTTCTTCGGCGCCTGCGCCGTCGGGATGATTGCGAAGTGATCGCTGATCTTCGAGTTATCGAAGATACGCTTGTTCGGTTTCACCCAACCCTTGTCCAATACCTGCTTGGCGAACGGCAGATAGTTGTTGCTCTCCTTGAGCATGCCGAGCGTGTCTTTGACCGTATCCATATAGTCTTCCGGCAGCGCGCGCGCGTCGGTACGGGGATACGTCAGGACCTTGTGCTTTTCGTACAGCGCCTGGGCGAGGCCCAGCGTGTTCTTCGCGGAGAAGCCGAAGCGGCCGTTGGCCTCGCGCTGCAAGCTGGTCAGGTCGAACAGTGCCGGCGAGAGTTGCGTGGACGGCTTCGATTCCTCGCTGACCTTGCCGATCTGGCCACGGCAGGCGGCAACGATCGTTTCGGCCGCAGGCAGCGCCCACAGCCGCGAATCGCGTTTTTCCGGATCGAACTCGTCGCGCTTGAATTTCGGATCGAACCAGCGGCCTTCGTAGAAACCGGCCGCGCACACGAACTCCGCCTTCACTTCCCAATAGTCGCGCGGCACGAAGCGGCGAATCTTTTCTTCGCGCTCGACCACGATCGACAGCGTCGGCGTCTGCACCCGCCCGACCGTGGTCAGGAAGAAGCCACCGCCCTTGCTATTGAACGCGGTCATGGCCCGCGTGCCGTTGATGCCGACCAGCCAGTCGGCTTCCGAGCGGCAACGCGCGGCGTCGGCCAGCGGCTGCATCTCTTCATCGCTACGCAGACGGGCGAAGCCGTCGCGGATCGAGCCGGCCGTCATGGACTGCAGCCACAGGCGCTGCACCGGCTGTTTGGCTTTTGCGTGCTGCGCGATCAGGCGGAAAATCAGCTCGCCCTCGCGCCCCGCGTCACATGCGTTGATCAGACGGTCGACGTCTTTGCGTTTGAGCAGCTTGGTCAGCACCTTCAGGCGCGACTCGCTCTTGGCGATGGGATTCAGGTCGAAATGCGGCGGAATGACGGGCAGATTGGCGAAACTCCACTTGCCGCGCTTGACTTCATAGTCTTCGGGCGCGGCGATTTCCAGCAGGTGGCCGACTGCCGAGGAAAGGACGTAGTCGTCGCTTTCGTAGTATTCGTCATGCTTGGTAAAGCCGCCCAAAGCCTTCGCGATGTCGTTCGCGACGGAAGGCTTTTCGGCGATGATCAGTGCTTTGGACATGACTCGATGTGAGGTTGGTAGATCCGGGTTGATGGCCTTGAGTGCGCCGTTATTCGCGCGACCCTCGTTTGCGACCTTTGCGACCCATTAACGACCGCTTTATAGCACACGCCGCGAAGGCGACGTGTCAAGTGCCATAAAAGCGCGCCATCATAATTGCACGCTTCGCGCTCGGGCAAGTTATGGAAAACGCGCCGTGACCTGCCCGCAACGCCCGTGCCGCAAGGTCCGGCAAGGCGGTTTCCGGCTGGCCCATCAGGCTACCTGAAGCGCCGGCCGCAATTTCGGCGCGCCTTTGACGCCGGGCACCGCCGTCAGGTCCGACAACATCCGCTCCACAATCGCCGCCTGTGGCAATACCGTGCCGAAGAACCGTGTCGTAACTGAGTCTTCGATCAGGATGGTCGGAAAATTCTCGACGTCGAGATCGTCGAACCGGTCCGCATGGGTTTCAATGTCGATCCATGCGAAACAGATATCCGGGTGACGATCGGCCAGTTTGTCGAACGCTTCCCGATAATCGCGACAGGTTCCGCACCACTCCGCGCACAGGCAGGCAACGAACAGCGTGTCGGGCTCGTTGACGCGCTCGGCGATCCGGTCTTGGTCGGTGTCGAGGTTCAGCGCGGGCATGGTGGTTCCTTACGTACTTTGTCGAGTGCTTTGGCGCGAATGTAGCATGGTCGATCCGCGAAAGTGATCAACCCTGGTCAAGGCGAGGTCGCTCGTGGCTTGCCCGCATGAACCGGCCGCCGGGCAGCATGGTCACCTGGCCGGCGAGTTCGAGTTGCAGCAAGGTGGTTTGTAACGCGGTGTCCCCCATCTCGGTGCGGGCGGCAAGAATTTCAAGCGTGGTGGGGGAATGGCCGAGCGCGGCGAGAAGTTGCTGGGCCTCGGCGGTCGGCGTTTGCGCAGATGACGCCGCGGCCTGTGTGACCGCGCGCGCGGCGTCTTCGCGGGTTGCCGCGTGTTCCGCCGCTGAGGGCCCCGCGGGGTGAGCAGGCGCCTTCGGCGGTTCGACGCTTTCGCCAAAAAGCGTGTGCAGCGATGCCGCCGAGCCTGCCTTGACGGCCGGCCGCTGCGTGAAGCCGAGGTCTTCCAGTATTTCGTCCGGCGTCTCCACCAGCCTGGCCCCTTGCTTGATCATCCGGTGACAGCCTCGCGACAGCGGCGCGTGAATCGATCCCGGCAACGCAAAGATGTCGCGCCCCATTTCGTTGGCCAACCGCGCGGTAATCAGCGAGCCGGAGCGCATCGCCGCCTCTACGATCACGACGCCGCTGACCAATCCGGCAATCAGTCGATTGCGCTGCGGGAAGTTGGCGGCGCGCGCGGGCGTGCCGAGCGGCCATTCCGAGAGAATGGCGCCCTGCACCGCGATCTGCCGCGCCAGCGCGTGATGTGCCGACGGGTACACCAGATCCGCGCCGGTGCCGATCACGGCGACGGTGCCCCCCACGCCTTGCAGGGCGCCCCGATGCGCGGCCCCGTCGATGCCGAGCGCCAGCCCCGACACGATGGTCACCCCGGCCGCCGACAACGCCCGTGCGAACCGCTCCGCATCTTCGACGCCTTGCGGCGTTGCGCTACGACTGCCCACCAGCGCCACCGCTCGCGTATGCAGCAGATCCAGCCGGCCCTTTATATATAGCAACGGCGGCGGATCGGGCATGGTCAGCAGCGCCGGCGGGTAAGCGGGGTCGTCGAGCATGACGACCTGATTGCCGGGCAGGTCGCGCCAGGCGAGCACGGCGTCGAGCTGGGCGTCGAATTCCGGACCGGCCGGCGCCAACGCCGCGCGCGCCGCGGCCTCGCCGGCGACCGCCGCCAGCGCGGCCTGGGTTTCGTCGAATATCGCTTCCGGCAGTCCAAAAGCGGTCAACAACAGGCGCAGCGCCGCCGGTTTCAGACCGGGCGCGAGCGAAAGCCGCAGCCAGGCGGCGATTTCGAAATCGGTTGCAGGCAAGCTGTGCATTGCGAGTCGATCCTCCTGCAGGGCCAGCGGGCAGGCGGGCGCCATGCTAAAATTTTCATCATCCGAAATAACTGCAGCGCCGCGCCCACCCGCGCGGGCTCGTCGTCTAACGCACACGGCGCGTTGAATCGAACCGGTTCGACAGCATCTATCGTGTGCGTAACGCGGCGCGTCCACAACCTGGCCGAACGGCTAACGCGGGCCTCACAACGGCTGGCGGCGCCTAAAAACACACTCAAGATCATGGCTTTACTGAACATCCTCAATTACCCGGACAAACGGCTGCACAAGGTGGCGAAGCCGGTCGAAGCGGTCAACGACCGCATTCGCCGCCTGGTCAAAGACATGGCTGAAACCATGTATGCGGCGCCCGGCGTCGGTCTTGCCGCCACCCAGGTCGACGTGCACGAGCGCGTGATCGTGATCGACGTGTCGGACGATCACAACGAACTGCTCGCCTTCATCAATCCGGAAATCATCTGGTCGAGCGACGAAAGAAAGCTGTCGGAAGAGGGTTGCCTGTCGGTGCCGGGTATTTACGACAACGTCGAGCGCGCCGAGCAGGTGCGCGTGCGCGCGTTGAACGAGAAGGGCGAAACCTTCGAACTGGACTGCGAGGGTCTGCTCGCGGTGTGCATCCAGCACGAAATGGATCACCTGATGGGCCGCGTGTTCGTCGAGTACCTGTCGTCGCTCAAGCAGACGCGCATCAAGAGCAAGATGAAAAAGCTCGCTCACGCCATGTAATGCGCGTTCACCTCGCCACCCGTTCCCGTTCATGAGTCATTCGTTGCGCGTCATCTTTGCCGGTACGCCGGAGTTCGCTGCGGCCGCACTGGCCGCGATCCACGGCGCCGGCTTTCCGGTGCCGCTCGTGCTCACCCAGCCGGATCGGCCTGCGGGGCGCGGCATGAAATTGCAGGCAAGCCCGGTCAAGCGCTACGCCGAGGAGCACGCGCTGGCTGTTGCCCAGCCGCCTTCGCTGCGCCGCGCCGGCAAGTATCCCGAAGAGGCCGCTGCCGCGATCGAGCAACTGCGCGCCACGCCGCACGACGTGATGGTCGTGGCCGCCTACGGTCTGATCCTGCCGCAGGAAGTGCTCGATATTCCGCGGCTGGGCTGCATCAACATTCACGCTTCGCTGCTGCCGCGCTGGCGCGGCGCCGCACCAATTCACCGCGCGATCGAAGCGGGCGACGCCGAAACCGGCATCACGCTGATGCAGATGGACGTCGGCCTCGACACCGGCGCGATGATCTCCGAGGCTCGCACCGCCATTACCGGCGACGACACCACGGCCACGCTGCACGACCGTCTGGCGCAAGACGGCGCAAAGCTGATCGTCGAGGCGCTGATCGAGCTTGAGCGCAGCGGCAAGCTGGCCGCCACGCCGCAACCGGCGGACGGCGTGACTTATGCCGAAAAGATCGGCAAGCAGGAAGCCGCGCTCGACTGGCGCCGCCCGGCGAAGGTCCTCGCGCGCCAGGTGCGTGCATTCGACCCGTTCCCCGGCGGCCTAGGCACGCTGGAAGACGGCACTTCGATCAAGCTCTGGGCAGCGGTTCCCGTGATTGCCGCCAGCGCACAGGGCGCCAGCGCGCCCGGCGCGATCACCGAAGTGTCCGCCGAAGGCGTGCTGGTAGCCTGCGGCGAAGGCGCGCTGCGTCTCACGCAGTTGCAGAAACCCGGCGGCAAACGTCTGCCGGTGCGCGAATTCCTGGCCGGCTCGACGCTGGCTGCAGGTCAGCGTTTTCAACTCCCCGAAGCAAAATAACAGGCGCGCAGGGTCCTTGAACATCGTCCGTTCGGCCGATGCTCGAGGCCTCCGCCGCGACCCTGCCGCGCGTTAGAATCCTTCATGCGGTCCCCCCCGTTTCGAGGATTTTCATGTTCGGCATCACCCATTTCGAATTTTTCATCGTCGCGGTCTTTCTGTTGAACGTGACGCCCGGTCCGGATACCGCTTATATCGTCGGTCGCAGCGTCGCACAGGGTCGGGGCGCGGGATTGATGTCCGCGCTCGGCATCTCGGCAGGCTGCTGCGTCCATTCGCTCGCCTGCGCGTTCGGCCTGACCGCTCTGCTGGCCGCCTCGGCCACCGCGTTCACCGTCATCAAGTTTGTCGGCGCTTTTTATCTGATGTATCTCGGTGTGCGACTGCTTCTGGCCAAACCGGCAGTGGACCAGGCCGCAGGCGAAGCGCGCGCGGCCGGCGGCGCCAAGTCGTTGCGGCAGTTGTTCCTGCAAGGCTTCTGGACCAATGTGCTGAACCCCAAGGTGGTGCTGTTCTTCGTGTCGTTCTTTCCGCAATTCGTGACGGCCGGCAGCGACCACAAAGCGTTTGCATTCCTCACCCTCGGCGTCGTGTTCGTGGTGATGAGCATGATTTGGAACAGTTTCATCGCCTGGATCGCCGGTAGCGTGACAAAGCGTTTCTCCGGGCGACAGTCGCTGAAGAAATGGCTGGATCGCGGTGTCGGCAGCGCCTTTGTCGGCTTGGGCATCAAGCTGGCCACCGCATCAAGATGATTGAATTTTCCGCGCGAGCCCATATCTAACAATACGCTTACAATCAGGCGCCGCATGATGTGGCTTAGATATGAATCCCGCGTTAGGGCAAGGAGTAGCAGACATGTTCAATTGGGTCAAAACCGCGATGTTGATGGCCGCGATCACGGCCCTTTTCATCGTGATCGGCGGCATGATCGGTGGGTCGCGCGGCATGATGATCGCGCTCGTGATCGCGCTGGGTATGAATTTCTTTTCGTACTGGTTCTCGGACAAGATGGTGCTGCGCATGTACAACGCGCAGGAAGTCGACGAAACCAGCGCGCCGCAGTTCTATCGCATGGTTCGCGAACTGGCCACGCGCGCCAATTTGCCGATGCCGCGCGTCTACCTGATCAACGAAGACGCGCCAAACGCGTTCGCCACGGGCCGTAACCCCGAGCACGCGGCGGTTGCCGCAACCACCGGCATTCTGCGCGTGCTGTCCGAGCGTGAAATGCGTGGCGTGATGGCGCACGAACTGGCGCACGTGAAGCACCGCGACATTCTGATCTCGACGGTGTCGGCCACCATGGCAGGCGCGATTTCCGCGCTGGCCAACTTCGCCATGTTCTTCGGCAGCCGCGACGAAAACGGCCGTCCCACGAACCCGATCGCGGGTATCGCGGTCGCGCTGCTGGCGCCGATCTCCGGTGCGCTGATCCAGATGGCGATTTCGCGCGCGCGTGAATTCGAAGCGGATCGTGGCGGCGCGCAAATTTCGGGTGACCCGCAAGCGCTTGCTTCGGCGCTCGACAAGATTCATCGCTACGCAAGCGGCATTCCGTTCCCGGTGGCCGAGCAGCATCCGGCCACCGCGCAGATGATGATCATGAATCCGTTGTCGGGTGGCGGCATCGCCAATCTGTTTTCCACGCACCCGGCCACTGAAGAGCGTGTCGCGCGTTTGATGGAAATGGCGCGCACGGGGCGCTTCGAGTAACACCGCGCGGCGCCTATGCGCTGCGATGAAAGGCGAGTCCATGGACTCGCCTTTTTTATTCGAGGCCACGGCCAAATGCCTGTGCGCGGCACGAGCGGCGGGCCGCCACGCCCGCCACGCTACAATGTGTGCTGTTCGTGTCGCGCGTACCGTGCGGCCTGTCTTTGCCTTCTTCATGACCCCAAAGCCTTCTTCGCGTTCTGCTTCCCAATCGGCGCGACCGCGCGAATCCCGTTTGTCGATGCTGCACCTTGCGCCCGAATCGCTTGCGTTCGCGCTCGACTGCGCGGGCCAGGCGATCGGTGCCGTGCGTCTCGGCGCGGCTTTGCCGGCTGCGCTGCAAGCCGTCTTCGTTTCCGCGCCGGAAGGCAGTGCCGCCGCCGCGCGCGGCGCGGTGCAGGACATCGCGTATCGCACGATGCGGCGTCTGGCGACCGCCGAATGGTTGATCGCGAAGCTGGTCAAGAAAGCGCCGCCGCCGCACGTCGGCCATGTGCTTGCCTGCGCGTTCGCGCTGCTCGTCGACGACGAAGCGAGCGCCGCGTACACGCCGTTCACAGTGGTCGATCAGGCGGTCGGCGCCATCAGCGCGCGTCGCGAATTCGCGTTTGCCAAGGGACTCGTCAACGCGGTGCTGCGCAGTTTCCTGCGTGAGCGCGAGACGTTGCTCGCCGCTGCGCAAGCCGACGAAGTGGCCCGCTGGAACTACCCGTCGTGGTGGATCGACGCAGTGAAACGCGCCTGGCCCGACGCCTGGCAGACGGTGCTCGCCGCCGGCAATACGCAAGGCCCGCTCACACTGCGCGTGAACGCCCGTCACTCGACGGTCGACGCCTATCTGCACGTGCTGCAGAACCATCACCTTCCCGCGAGCCAGGCCGGCGACTACGCCGTCAAGCTCGCCACGCCGATGCCGGTGGACCGGATTCCCGGTTTCAACGAGGGCGTCGTCTCGGTGCAGGACGCCGGCGCGCAACTTGCCGCGCCACTGCTCAACGTGCGTGACGGCATGCGCGTACTCGACGCCTGCGCGGCACCCGGCGGCAAGACCGGCCATCTGCTCGAACTCGCCAATCTTCAACTCGTCGCGCTCGAAAGCGATGCGTCGCGCGCGCGGCGCATCGGCGAAAACTTGCAGCGGCTCAAGCTCGAAGCGGAAGTGCGTATCGGCGACGCCGGCGCGCCCGCGCAGTGGCACGACGACCTCGACCAGCCGTTCGACCGCATTCTCGCCGACGTGCCGTGCTCGGCCTCGGGCATCGTGCGGCGTCACCCGGATATTCGCTGGTTGCGTCGCGCGTCGGATATTCCCGCGCTGGTCGCCGAACAACGTCGTATTCTCGACGCGTTGTGGCCGCTCGTGAAAGCTGGCGGCGAGTTGCTCTACGTTACGTGTTCGATCTTCCCCGAAGAAGGCGAGTTACAGGCGCAGTGGTTTGGAGACAAGTACCAGGATGCGGTACGATTGGACGCGCCGGGGCAACTGCTGCCTTCAGTCGCCCGCGCGCCCGCCGACACCTCGGCCGGTTCCCTTGCCGGACAACTCGTTGAAGAGCGCGCCGGTGCGAACTCAGACCACGACGGATTTTTCTACGCGCGCTTTCAGAAACGGTGACCATCAAACGCTTCTTCCCGCTTCGGCTCGCTGCCGTGTTCTGGATCGCGCTGGCCGTCTGGCTCGCCGCACCGGGCATGGTGCACGCCGACCCGATCGCGGTGCAGCGCGCATCGCTGCAATCGGACAATACCGGCTGGAATCTCGACGCGCGTTTCGACTTCGACCTGAACAGCAACCTCGAAGACGCGATCAATAAAGGCATTCCGCTTTACTTCACGACGGATTTCGAATTGAGCCGGCCGCGCTGGTACTGGTTCGACGAGCAACCGGTCAGCGTGTCGCAAAGCATTCGCCTGTCGTTCCAGCCGCTCACGCGCGAATACCGGGTGTCGAGCGTGTCGTCCGGCGGCCTGCAACTCGGCTTCCAGACGTTGAAAGACGCGCTTGCGGTGATCAAACACGTCACGTCGTGGCATGTGATCGACCGTAACGACGTGCATGCCGGCGAGACGTACAACGCGTCGGTGCGCATGCAGCTCGACATCGCGCTGATGCCCAAGCCGTTCCAGATCGACGCGGTGAATAACCGCGACTGGAGCCTGTCGTCCGAGTGGAAGCGTTTTACCTTCACGGTGACCGAACGTGCTAAATAAAGTGCGCCAAACCACCAGTGTCAGCAGCATCGTCGTGCGCGTGCTGGTGTCGACGGTCGCCGTCACGGCCGTGCTGCTGCTCGTGCTGCTCGCGGCCGCCAGCGCGAATACCGAATTCTTCGACCGCTATTACCAGTGGTTGTACGCGGCCAACCTCGTGGTCGCGATGATCTTTCTGCTGGTGGTGACGACGCTCGTCATCATCATCATCGCGCGGCTCAGAAAGGGTAAGTTCGGCACCCGGCTGCTGGCCAAACTCGCGTTCTTCATGGCGCTGGTCGGCGTGGTGCCGGGCGGGATCATTTACGTCGTCTCGTATCAATTCGTGTCGCGCAGTATCGAATCGTGGTTCGACGTGAATGTCGAAACCGCGCTCACGTCGGGCCTGAATCTCGGGCGCGGCATGCTCGACGCGTCGCTGTCCGATCTGCAGACCAAGGGTCGGCTAATGTCCGAGCAGATCGCGAGCGCGGATGCCGCCGGCACCACGCTGACGCTGCTGCGCCTGCGCGATCAGTTCGGCGTGCAGGACGCGACGATCGTCGAGCCCACGCGCAGCATGTCGGGCGCGACGCCGGACATGCACGTCGTCGCGCAAGCCTCGAGCAACTACGCGACGCTGGTGCCGAACGATCTGCCCACGCCGCTGATGATCGATCAGGCGCGCGGCCGCGGTTATGCGGCGATCGAAGGCGAAGTCGACGGCGATCCGAATGAACATGGCAGCAAGGGTGCTTTGCGGCTGCGCATCGTGCAGCGCATTCCCGATTCGAGTGCCGCGCTGCTGCAACCTACCGAACGTTTCCTGCAACTCACGCAGCCAGTGTCGCCTTCGCTCGCGCGTAATGCGGATGCGGTGCAGCGCGCCTATCGCGAATATCAGGAGAAGGCGCTGGGCCGCACCGGTCTGCGCAAGATGTATATCGGCACGCTGACACTCGCACTGTTCCTCGCCACCTTCATCGCGATGATGCTGGCGCTGGCGCTCGGCAACCAGTTGGCGCGGCCGTTGTTCCTGCTCGCGCAGGGCACCAAGGAAGTGACCGAGGGCGACTACACGCCGAAGCGCGAAATCAAATCGCGCGACGAACTGGGCTTCCTCACGCAGTCGTTCAACGCGATGACGCGGCAGTTGTCGGAAGCGCGCGCGGCGGTCGAGAACAATCGCATCGCGCTCGAACATTCCAAGGCGTATCTGGAGAGCATTCTTGCGAACCTGACCGCCGGCGTGTTCGTGTTCGACCGGCAGTTCAGGCTCACCACCGCGAATCGCGGCGCCGAGCGGATTTTCCGTCAGCCGTTCCAGCCCACCATGGGTTCCGCGCTCGATCAGATCGGCGTGTTGAGCGAATTCGGCGGCATGGTACGCAAGGCGTTCGCCGATCGGGAAGCGGCCAGCGGCGACGGTCACGACGACCGCGGCCATTGGCAGCAGCAGTTCTCGATTCAGGTGCCGGGCGAAACCGAACCGTTGACTTTGCTGGTGCGCGGCGCGCGTCTCGTCTCCGCCACCGACCGCGATGCCGAAGACATGCAGACCTCCGGCTACGTGGTCGTGTTCGACGATATTTCCGACGTGATCTCCGCCCAGCGTTCGATCGCATGGGGCGAAGTCGCGCGGCGCCTCGCGCACGAGATCAAGAATCCGCTCACGCCGATCCAGCTCTCCGCCGAGCGCTTGCAAATGAAGCTCGCGGACAAGCTGTCGCCGTCGGATGCGGATGTGTTGAAGCGCGGCGCGACCACGATCGTCAATCAGGTCGCCGCGATGAAGCAGATGGTCGACAATTTCCGTGACTATGCGCGCACGCCCCCGGCGGTGCTTGCGCATTTGCAGTTGAACGAACTGGTCAGCGAAGTGCTGACGCTGTACGGTATCGAAGAAGGCAAGGGCGCGATTCAGGTGGAATTGGCCGCGTTGCCGGCCATCCGCGGCGACGCGACGCAATTGCGCCAGGTGATTCACAACCTGCTGCAGAACGCGCAGGATGCGGTAGCCGAGCTCGAGCATCCGCGTGTCCTGCTCGAAACGAGGACAGTAGAATACGGAGACCCCGACGCGGAAGGCAAGGTCCATGTCGCGGTGCGTCTGACCGTGTCGGATAACGGACCGGGCTTCTCCGCGCGTATCCTCACACGGGCATTCGAACCTTACGTGACGACCAAGGCCAAAGGTACGGGTCTGGGTCTTGCGATGGTCAAGAAGATCGTCGACGAACACGGCGCGCGCATCGACATTCGCAATCGCATGAAAGCGGGCGACGTGATCGAAGGCGCGCAGATATCGATTCTCTTCCTTCAGTTGGCAGACGATGCCGCGGCGCCCGGAGCCGGGCCGCGTCCGGCGCACGGTGGTGCGTCGCAGGGAAAGACAAAAGCAACAGTGCAGACAAGGGCAGCGTAAATGGCAACCATCCTGGTGGTAGATGATGAAATGGGCATCCGGGAATTGCTCTCGGAGATCCTGAGCGACGAAGGGCATGTCGTGGAGGCCGCGGAAAACGCGCAGGAAGCGCGCGAATTCCGTTTGCGTCAGGCGCCGGATCTGGTGCTGCTCGACATCTGGATGCCCGACACCGACGGCGTGACCTTGCTCAAGGAATGGGCCGCGCAAGGTCAGTTGACCATGCCGGTGATCATGATGTCCGGCCACGCCACGATCGATACCGCAGTCGAAGCGACCAAGATCGGCGCACTCAATTTTCTCGAGAAGCCGATCGCGTTGCAGAAGCTGCTCAAGGCGGTCGAGCAGGGCCTCGCGCGCGGCAATGCGGCGGGTGCGCCGGGCGGCGCGGCGGCCAAGCCGGCGCTGCCGGTGAGTACGTCGGCGGTGGCCTCGGCGGCCGCGTTGCCGATGCTCTCCACCGACGGCATGGGCAGCGGCGCGCTGGCTGCGCAAACCGCCTCGATCTCGTTCGACATTCCGCTGCGCGACGCACGCGACGCGTTCGAGCGCGCGTACTTCGAGTATCACCTCGCGCGCGAGAACGGCAGCATGACGCGCGTCGCGGAGAAGACCGGGCTCGAGCGTACGCACCTGTATCGCAAGCTCAAGCAGCTCGGCGTCGATCTCGGCAAGAACAAAGGCGAGTGAATCTCGTGCGCGGCGCGATGAATGCGATTCGCGTAGATTTTTTCGAGAAGGGGCTTGCCCTGCTGCTGACCCTTTGATATTATTTCGTTCTTCGTTGGCCCGGTAGCTCAGTTGGTAGAGCAGCGGATTGAAAATCCGCGTGTCGATGGTTCGATTCCGTCCCAGGCCACCAGGATTCAGCCCCAGGAAATCGCAAGATTCCTGGGGCTTTTCCTTTTCTGACGGGCACTCGTTGCTTCGGCTTGCCGCTCCGATGCACCGGCAGGTGCGCGGCGAGGTTTGGCATCGCGTGATAAAATCGCGCCAGTTCAAGGACTTGCACGATCATTGTGTCGCGTGTACCGCGGCCTGACTGCCACGCGGCCGAGCCGCCAACGCAAGGCCGACACCCGCCGAATCCTTCGCCCGACGATTAACGGTATAAGCGCCCAGCGACGCTGCATGCGGAAGGCGCCGCCTATACTGCTTTGGGCCGGCAGCAGTGCCGGCACGCGTCGCGCCGCGTTGCTTGCATGGCGCACCTCGCGCAGCGCGACGTGGCACTCATCATTCACGGAGTTTCACGGTGATCCGCAAAGACGCTAAACGTAGCGCTCTGGTGCTGTTTTCCGGCGGCCAGGATTCCGCCACGTGCCTCGCCTGGGCACTCGAACGCTACGACACGGTCGAGACGCTTGGCTTCGATTATGGCCAGCGGCATCGCGTCGAGCTCGAATGCCGGGAAGGATTTCGCGGCGCTGTCACACGCGCATTTCCGGCATGGGCCGACCGCCTCGGCGACGATCACATGATCGACCTGTCGGTGCTCGGTTCGATCAGCGATACCGCCATGACGCGCGAGATCGAGATCGAAGCCACGGCCAACGGTTTGCCGAACACGTTCGTGCCGGGCCGCAATCTGATGTTCATGACGATCGCCGCGGCCATTGCTTATCGGCGCGGTTTGCAGGTGCTGGTGGGCGGTATGTGCGAGACGGATTTCTCGGGCTACCCCGATTGCCGCGACGACACGATGAAGGCCTTGCAGGTCGCGTTGAACCTCGGCATGGACACGCGCTTCCTGCTCGAAACGCCGTTGATGTGGCTCGACAAGGCCGACACCTGGCGCCTTGCGCATGAGCTGGGCGGCGACGAACTGGTCGAGCTGGTACGCGTCGAAACGCATACTTGCTACGTCGGCGAACGCTCCGAATTGCATGCGTGGGGATTCGGCTGTGGCGAGTGTCCGGCGTGCCGTCTGCGCAAGCGCGGGTATGAAGCGTATCTGTCCGGCGAGAAGGTCACCGAGCCGCCGGTTTGATACGTCGATGTCGATGGTTCAATGGTTGGGGCGTCGGCGGCACGGCGCGCCAACGCAGCACCCAGCATCGCAGTAACGCAATTCAGGCAACTATTTTCAGGAACACAAAGGCAGAAAGCAGCATGACGTACGCGGTCAAGGAAATCTTCTACACGTTGCAAGGCGAGGGCGCGAATGCCGGGCGTCCGGCCGTGTTCTGCCGGTTCGCCGGTTGCAATCTGTGGTCGGGCCGCGAAGAAGATCGCGCTGACGCGGTGTGCCGCTTCTGCGATACGGATTTCGTCGGCACCGATGGCGAGAACGGCGGCAAGTACCGCACGCCTGAAGAGCTCGTGCAGATGATCGCGTCGCAATGGCCGGAAGGTGAGGGCGAACGTTTCGTGGTGTGCACGGGCGGCGAGCCGATGCTGCAGATCGATTCGCCGCTGGTCGACGCGCTGCATGCCGCCGGCTTCGAAATTGCCATCGAAACCAACGGCTCGCTGCCGGTGCTCGAGACGATCGACTGGATCTGCGTGAGCCCGAAGGCCGACGCGCCGCTCGTCGTGACCAAAGGCAACGAACTGAAGGTCGTGATTCCGCAGGACAACCAGCGCTTGTCCGAGTATGCGAAGCTCGACTTCGAGTATTTCCTCGTCCAGCCGATGGACGGTCCGTCGCGCGATCTCAACACGAAGCTCGCGATCGACTGGTGTAAACGCCATCCGCAATGGCGCCTGTCGATGCAGACCCACAAGTATCTGAACATTCCCTGATTTGCCGTGCTGACGATTACACGAAAACTCGAATTCGACGCGGGTCACCGCATCCCCGATCACCGCAGCCAGTGCCGTAATCTGCACGGCCATCGCTATGTGCTCGAAATCACGCTGCAAGGCGATCTGGTCGACACCGAAGGCGCGCCCGATCGCGGCATGGTGATGGACTTCGCCGACGTGAAGTCGCTTGCCAACGAGCATCTGGTCGACAAATGGGATCACGCTTTTCTGGTCTTCGAAGGCGATACGCAAGTGCGCGGCTTTCTGGAAACCATGGCCGGTCATAAGACGGTGGTGCTCGACCGCATTCCCACGGTGGAAAATCTGGCCGCCGTCGCGTTCGATATCCTTGCGAACGTCTACGATGCGCACTACGGCGTGAACCTGCGCCTGCACAAGCTGCGGCTGTACGAGACGCCGAATTGCTGGGCCGACGTGGTCCGCGACTGATCGCGCCGGGCGCGTGCGGCGCCGTAGCCTGGCTGCCGGAGACACGCGCCAACCCTCCCGTTATTGTCACGGTATGATCGCTCCGATAACCACACGGAGCGAGACATGCCGGTCACCGCATTGCGTCGCAACAGGCTCGCAGGCCATCCGCGCCTGAACGCAAACCCTGGTCTTTCTCTGGCCCACACGGCCAGCATGCCGTCCCGCGTTTCAGGCGAGGTGTCTGGTCACCGCCATCGCCATGGAGCATGGCGATGAGCACCTTCACCAATCCTCTCAAGCAACGTCTGAAGGAAACCGATCCGCTGTTCGGTCTATGGCTGTCGCTCGGTAGCGACGCTGCGGCCGAAGCGCTCGCGCACGCCGGTTACGACTGGCTCCTGATCGACATGGAGCATTCGCCGAACGACAGTGGCGACGTCGCGTCGCAATTGCGCGCGATCGCCGCCGCGCATCTGCCGAGCGAGCCGGTGGTGCGGGTGCCCGCCAGCGAGGCGTGGCTCGTCAAACGCGTGCTGGATGCCGGCGCGCGCACGCTGATGTTCCCGAATATCGAATCTGCCGAAGAGGCCGCGCACGCCGTGCGTCTCACCCAATATCCGACCGCCGACGCGCTCGACGGCCAGCGCGGCGTCGCCGGCGTGGTGCGCGCGGCGGGCTACGGCATGCGGCGCGATTACGTGCAGACGGCCAACGCTCAGATCGCGACCATCGTGCAGATCGAATCGGCGCGCGGCCTGGCGGAAGTGGAAAAGATCGCGGCAACGCCGGGCGTCGATTGCCTGTTCGTCGGGCCGGCCGATCTGGCCGCGAGCCTCGGACATCTCGGCGATTCGAAGCACGCCGACGTGCAGGCGGCGATGGCGCGCATCGTCAGCGCCGCCGACAAAGCCGGCATTGCGACCGGTATTTTCTCCATGGACGTCGCGAGTGCGAAGCAGCATCGCGATGCGGGTTTTCGATTTATCGCTCTGGCCGCCGACGTCATCTGGATGTTGCGCGCGACTCGCCAGGCGCTGCAGGAGGTGAGGTTATGAAGGGGAAGGTGCAGGGCGTCGTCGTGAAATGGGCAGTAAGCGCGGCGTTGATCATGAGTGGCGCGGTGAGCGTGACGGCCCATGCGGCGGACGGGGCCGTGAAGTCGAGCGATCCGGAGACGCAGACTGCGGTTGCCGACTACAACGCCGGCAATCTGGGCGCGGCGCTGACCGAGTTCCGCAAGGCGGCGGAGCGCGGCAGCCGGCTCGCCGAGTTCAACTACGCCATGATGCTGCTCAACGGCGAAGGCACCACGGCCAATGTCGATGAAGGCAAGAAATGGCTGCGCAAAGCCGCCGACGCCAACATGTCGCATGCGCAATACGTGTACGGCAAAATGTACGACGATGGCGAGTTCGTCGGACGCGATCCGGTCGAAGCGCACCGCTGGTTTCTGAAAGCGGCGCAGCAGGGACATGTGCAGGCGGAGTTGGCGCTGGCTAACCAGTTCCTCGACGGTCGCGGCACCGAGCGCGACAACAGACAGGCGTTCGTCTGGTACAAGAAGGCGGCGCAAGGCGGCGACATGACTGCGCAATACGTGGCCGGCTCGTTCTACGAGCGTGGCGGCGACGGTGTGGAGAAGAATCTGAACGTGGCGCGCGCGTATTACGCAGCGGCGGCGGCGCAGGGCGATCCGGCGGCGCGGCTCAAGTATCAGCAGCTCAGCGCGCAGTTGCGGGATCAGAAGGAAGTGAAGCCGCAGTAAAACTGCGGGCGTTAAAAACAGAAGGGGCGCACCGATGATGCGCCCCTTCTGTTTTCTCGATCCGAGTCGCTAACTCTGCATCAGGCGTTTTTGCCGCGCGATGCTCATGATGAGGCCGATCGCGACCCCCAGCGTAGTCAACGCGGTGCCGCCGTAACTCATGAACGGCAACGGCACGCCGACCACCGGCAAGATACCGCTCACCATACCGATATTGACGAACGCATAGGTGAAGAACGCCATGGTCAACGAGCCTGCGAGCAAGCGCCCGAACAGCGTCGCGCCATTGGCCGCGATATACAGCCCGCGTGCGATCAGCAGCATGTAAAGCGTGAGCAGTACGACGCCGCCCGCCAAGCCAAACTCCTCCGAAAATACCGCGAAGATAAAGTCGGTGTGCTTCTCGGGGATGAACTCCAGATGCGCTTGCGTACCCTTCAACCAGCCTTTGCCGAGCGGCCCGCCGGAGCCGATCGCGATCACGGCCTGGATCGTGTGGAAGCCCTTGCCGAGTGGATCGGACGTCGGATCGAGCAGCGTACAGATGCGGTGTTTCTGATAATCGTGCATCAGCGGCCATTGCACTTCGGGCTGACAGATCTTGTCCTGGAACGTCGCGATCGCGGCGACCGCGATCACGCCCGCCACCAGCACCGGCACGATCAGCTTGAAACTCAGGCCCGCGAAGTAAATCACGAAGAAACCGGCCGCGAACACCAGCACGGCGGTGCCGAGGTCGGGCTGCTTGGCGATCAGACCGACCGGCACCAGCAGGATCACGAAGCCGACCAGGTAGTCGTACCAGCGCATCACGCCTTCGCGGCGTTGGTAGTACCAGGCGAGCATGAGCGGTGTCGCGATCTTGAGGATTTCCGATGGCTGGATGACCACGCCGACGTTGATCCAGCGCTTCGCGCCCTTGCGCGTGAGACCGAACATCGCGACTGCAACGAGTAACGCGATCCCGAACGTATAGAGCGGAACCGCGAAGCGCAGCAGCGTGGTGGGTGGCACATTGGCGAGCCCCCACATCAGCACGAACGTCAGCAGGATGTTGCGCAACTGGTCTTCCACGCGACCGGGGACGTCCAGGCTCGCGCTGTACAGCGTCACGATGCCGACGCACAGCAGCAGGAACACGATCAGCGCGAGCGGGCGGTCGAAGCCCGCGAACATCCGCTTGATGCGGTCGAGCCAGGCGCGCTTGTCGAATTGCATGCCTTTCTCCTTACTCGTCGATGCCGCCGGCAACCGGCTGGCGTGGCGACGTGGCTTCAATGCCGTCATCCCGCGACGGCGCGGCGGCGGTCGGCGCCGGCTCGCTGGCGGGGCGGGGCTTATGCGGGGCGCCAGGCTTGCGCGGCGCCGGATTTTTTGTGGCGGTGGAGGTGGACGTAGAGGTTGAAGCCCCCTTCGCGGCCGCAGCCGCAGCCGAAGCACCAACGGCCGGCGCCGACGCCGACGCCGCAGCGGACGCCGCCTCTGCCGCGGAAGCCGCAGCCGCCGCGGAAGCCGCACCGGGAATCGGCAGCGCCGTAAACCCAGCGGCGATCTTGACCGGCTGCACGGCGGTTTCGTCCGAAGCCGGTGCGCCGCCCACTACCGGTGCGGACGCGTCCTGGGTCGCCGACGCCGCCGCGGCGATCGCCGCCGCCTGAGCGCCCGGCTTGTTCTTGCCGACGAGGTAGTAATCGAGCACCTTGCGCGCGATCGGACCGGCCGATTCCGCGCCCCAGCCACCGTTTTCGACGATCAGCGCGAGCGCGATCTTGGGGTTGTCGACCGGCGCGAAAGCGATGAACAGTGCGTGATCGCGCAGATGCTCGGCGATCGCGTGACCCTTGTAGTTCGCGCCTTGCAGCGAGTACACCTGGGCCGTACCGGTCTTGCCGGCCGCTTGATACGGAGCGCCGATAAACAGTTTCGACGCCGTCCCGTTGGTGACCACCTCGGCCATGGCGTGCTTAATGAAGTCGATGTCCGCCTGCTTGACGGCGATCTTGTCGCTCGGATCGCGCACCACCGGGCGGGTCTCTTTGGTGATCGGATTCTCGATGTCGCGCACGAGGTGCGGCTTCATCACGACGCCGTTGTTCGCGAGCGTCGCCGTGGCATGCGCGAGTTGCAGAATGGTGAACGAGTTGTAGCCTTGGCCGATGCCGAGACTGATCGTTTCGCCTTCATACCAACGCTGTTGTTCGGGCTTGCGGTACGCCTTGCGCTTCCAGTCCGTGGAAGGCAGGATGCCGCGCGCTTCGCCGGAAATGTCGATGCCGGTGATTTGACCGAAGCCCCACGGCTTCATGAAGTTGGCGATGTTGTTGACGCCGAGGTCATGCGCGAGCATGTAGAAATACGTGTCGTTCGACACGACGATCGCGCGGTTCATGTCGACCCAGCCCTGGCCCGAGCGCACGTCGTTGCGGAACGTATGGCCGCCGAACGTGTATGAACCCGGATCCTGGAAGCCCCAGCCCGTCGTGCGCTTATGCAGCGTCAGCGCCGCGAGCGCCATGAACGGTTTATACGTCGATCCCGGCGGATAGGTGCCGTGCAGCGGACGGTTCAGCAACGGGTGATCCGGCGAGTTGTTCAGGTCGTCCCAGGTCTGCTGGTCGATACCGTCGACGAACGAATTGGGATCGAAGCTCGGCGCCGAGACGAACGCGAGCACGTCGCCGGTAGCCGGTTCGATTGCGACCAGCGCGCCACGGCGACCCGCGAAGGCCTGTTCGGCAACCTGCTGCAAGCCGATATCCAGCGACAGTTCGAGGTTGTTGCCGGGCGTGGCCTGGGTGCGCGACAAGGTGCGCACCGGCCGGCCGCCGGCGGTCACTTCCACTTCTTCGAAACCGGTCTGACCGTGCAGTTCGGTTTCATAGCTCTGCTCGACGCCGATCTTGCCGATGTAGTCGGTGCCCTTGTAGTTGTTCGCGTCGAGACGCGGATCGTAGTGGTCCGGATCGCTGTCGTTCTGGTCGCTGGCGTCGTCGATACGATCCTGGTCGCGCTGCGAAATCCGCCCAATGTAGCCGATCACGTGTGCCGCGGTCGGCCCGAGCGGATATTGGCGGAACAGCCGCGCGCGCACTTCCACGCCTGGGAAGCGGAAACGCTGTGCGGTGAAGCGCGCGACTTCGTCGTCGGTCAGGCGGGTGCGGATCGGCAGGCTCTCGAAGTTTTTCGAGTCTTCCTGAAGCTTCTTGAAGCGGCGACGGTCGCGCGCGTCGATCGAGACGACCGTCGCCAGGCTGTCGATCACGTTTTCGATCGAGTCGTTGAGTTTCGACGGCGTCAGTTCAAGCGTGTAGGCGGAGTAGTTCTTGGCCAGCACCACGCCGTTACGGTCGGTGATGATGCCGCGGTTCGGCACGATAGGCGCGACGGAAATGCGGTTCTCATCGGCCTGCAGCGAGTATTTGCTGTAGTGCCAGACCTGCAGGAACAGGAAGCGGAAGCCGATCAGCCCGAAGCAGACGAACACGAACAGACCCGCCGCCGCGACGCGCAGGCGGAACTTCGAGAGCTGTTGCTGAGTGTCCTTGAATTCGGTCATGCGATTCTGCAAAAGGCCGGCTGACGGCCATCATGAGTGTGCGCCTATCCGGCCGGAACCGGGAGGCATGAACAGCGATGCGCGTCGAGCGGGCCGGCAGCGAGGGTCCATTCCCGTGGAACCGCCGGCAGGCTCGAAGCAGGGTCAAATTGGCCGGGTATCGTCCGGATCGGCCGGGCGACGCTGCGGCATCAGCAGCAGCATGCTGGCGATCGGCCACAGCGCGGCTTCGACGAAACCGTCGATCAGATAACCCCAGCCCGGAAACGCCGCGCCCGTCAGCAGACGGATCACGAACGGCACCAGTTGCGCGACCACCAGCAGTGGCATGACCGCGAAGGTCTGCACGCCGAGCGACATCCACAGCACGCGGCGGTGGATGGTAATCGCGCCATACGACAACAAGGTATACGCCAGCGCGTGCTCGCCGAGCAGGCTGGCGTTATGCACGTCCATCAGCAAACCGAGGAAAAACGCGATGCCCATGCCGACCTTGCGCGGCTGGTGCACGTTCCAGAACAGCAGCACGAGCGCGACGAAATCCGGCACGCCGACGAGGCGCCCCCACGGCATCAGGTTCAGCAGGAACGCCGCGGCGAGGCTGAAGGAGATGAAGTACGGATTGACCGGCTGCAGAATGTATTGCGGACGGTTCATGGCTGCGCCCCCGGAGTGGCTTGCGGCTTCGCGTTCCTGTCAGCGGCCGGCTTCTTTTCGGTGGCGGATTTTTTCTCCGCGGCGGTGGGCTTGGCCGGCGTTTTCTCGGACGACCTGGCCGGAGCGGGTTTGTCGGCGGCAGGCTTTTCGCCGGGTTTCGCCGCTGCCGCCGATTTATCCGCGGCGGCCTTGCTGTCCGCCGGTTTGTTGCCCTTCTTCGCCTTCGCGTCTTTGGCGACGGTGGCCGCATCGGGTTCTTCAGCCGGACGCGGCGGCACGTTGTTCAGGTAGTGCAGCACCAGCAGTTGCCGTGCGCCACGCACCGGCGCGATCGGCAGGCAGATCACGCGGGCGAACGCCGTATCGGCCTGCTTGTCGACGCGGACCACCTTGGCAACCGGTAGACCCGGCGGATACGTGCCGTCGAGTCCGCTGGTGACGAGTTCGTCGCCGGTTTGCACGTCGGCGCTGATCGGCACGAAGCGCAGGTCGAGCGTGTCGCCCTTCGGCGTACCGTAGATCACGCTACGCAAACCCGTGCGCACGATCTGCACGGGCACGGCCTGATCCTTGTCGGTGAGCAGCGTCACTTCGGCTTGCAGCGGGAAGACGCGTGTCACCTGACCGATCACGCCGTCTTCATTGACGACCGGCGAGCCGTTCTGAATGCCTTGCTGCGCGCCACGGCCGATCACCACTTTCTGCGTGAACGGGTCGCGCGTGTCGTACTGGATTTCGGCGGGCAACGATTCGGTGGCCGAGCGCTGCGACAGCTGCAGCAGCGCGCGCAAATGGGCGTTTTCGGCAGCCAGTTCGGCCGCCGTGTTGGCTTGTTGCGAGAGTTGCAGGTCTTTGGTGCGCAGCTTGTCGTTCTCGCTGCGCAATGTGGCGCTGGTCACGGCCAGGTCGGCGGCGCCCATGAAGACGTCGCGCGGCACGAGCGCCGCGCGTTGCAACGGATAAAGACCCGCGCCGAGCACGCCGCGAACGATTTCGAGCGTTTTGAAGCGTGCGTCGGAGATCAGCAGGGCCAGCGCCAGCACGACGAAAAACACCAGTCGGGCGAGGGCGGAGGGGCCTTGCTTGAACAGGGGCGGCGGACTGTATTCCATGGTCGGCGCCGGGGGCGTGAGCGGTTGGGTGAGACGGCGGCGCGCGAGGAACGCGCGTTCAGCGCGCGGAGGCTGGGTGGCCCAGCCGATGGCAAACCGGCCCGCAAGGGGCCGTGTGCCAGATCCGCGCTACTGACATGGAGACGGGCTCGCTTACTCGTACGAGAAGATGCTGCCCAGCTTGTCCATGCGTTCGAGCGCCATGCCCGAGCCGCGCACAACGCAGGTCAGCGGGTCTTCGGCGACGAGCACCGGCAGGCCGGTTTCTTCGGCGAGCAGGCGGTCCAGGTCGCGCAACAGTGCGCCGCCGCCCGTGAGCATCATGCCGCGTTCGGCGATGTCCGCGCCCAGTTCCGGCGGCGTTTGTTCCAGCGCGATCTTGACCGACGACACGATCTGGTTCAGCGGATCGGTGAGGGCTTCGAGAATTTCGTTACTGGAGATGGTGAAGCTGCGCGGAATGCCTTCCGACAGATTGCGGCCCTTCACTTCCATTTCCTTGACTTCGGAACCCGGGAAGGCCGAGCCGATTTCCTTCTTGATCGCTTCAGCGGTTTGCTCGCCGATCAGCATGCCGTAGTTGCGGCGGATGTAGTTGACGATCGCCTCGTCGAACTTGTCGCCACCGACGCGCACCGAGCCTTTGTACACGATGCCGCCCAGCGAGATCACGCCGACTTCGGTCGTGCCGCCGCCAATGTCGACGACCATCGAGCCGGTCGCTTCCGACACCGGCAGTCCGGCGCCGATCGCGGCAGCCATGGGTTCTTCGATCAGATAAACCTGCGAAGCGCCCGCACCGTGCGCCGCTTCTTTAATCGCGCGACGCTCGACCTGGGTCGAACCGCACGGCACGCAAATGATGATGCGCGGCGACGGCGAGAACATACGCGATTCGTGAGCGGTCTTGATGAACTGCTTGATCATCTGCTCGGTGACCGTGAAATCGGCGATCACGCCGTCTTTCATGGGGCGGATTGCCTCGATGTTGCCCGGCACCTTGCCAAGCATCTGCTTGGCTTCCTTGCCGACTGCCTGAATGGTTTTCTTACCGTTGGGACCGCCTTCCTGGCGGATCGAAACCACCGACGGTTCGTCGAGAACGATACCCTTGCCACGCATGTAGATGAGCGTGTTGGCAGTGCCAAGGTCAATCGCCAGATCGTTGGAGAAGTAGCTGCGCAGAAAACCGAACATTCAAAATCCTGTCTCGCTTGGGGCCGGGCCTCGCAACGTATGCGTAGGGCGGCAGCGGAAAAAATAACAGCTTCAACCGGGCGGAAGCGGCGCCACAGGAACTTGAAGCTGCGAGGGAGTCTACCGGAGGCCGTTGCAAAGCCAGGTTGGAAATCCGAACGATCTTGTGGGAATTGTTCGAAAGGCCTTGGTAAGTCGGTCCGGGTTTGGGTCGAACGCGTAATGATACCTTATAATTTTGGATGTTTTGAAGGAAACGGACGGCACTTTTTGCCGCCGCTGACCCCTTTTTCGAGGTCTTCCTCCAGCGTCGTAACCCGCTGTCGCAGCATTGTTTTTTCCTTGCGGCGGCGTTCCACCACATTTTCCGGTGACTGCATGGCTCTGACCCTGACCGATGTTAAACGCATCGCGCACCTCGCGCGGCTCGAACTGGCTGATGCCGACGCCGAGCACACGCTCGTCCAGCTCAATGATTTTTTCGGCCTCGTCGAGCAGATGCAGGCGGTCGATACCACCGGCATCGCGCCGCTGGCCCATCCGATCGAGCAGATCGAAGACGTCGCGCTGCGTCTGCGCAACGACGCGGTGACCGAAACGGTCGAGCGCGAAGCTTTTCAGCGCCCGGCGCCGGCGGTGCAAGACGGCTTGTACCTCGTGCCGAAGGTGATCGAGTAAGACCCGCGTAGCGGGCTCGAATGCCTACACGGCAGCGTGACCTGCGCTGCCGCGCTCTCCAGGATAAACGCAATGCATGAAAAAAGTCTGACCGAACTGCGCGCCGCACTGGCGGCCAGGGAATGCTCCGCAGTCGAACTGGCGCAGCTGTATCTGAAGCGGATCGACGCGGCCACTAGCCTGAACGCGTTCATCCAGGTCGATCCCGATCTGACGCTCGCGCAGGCGAAAGCCGCCGACGCGCTGCTGCACTCCGGCCACGCCGGCCCGCTGGTCGGCCTGCCGATCGCGCATAAAGACGTGTTCGTGACCAAGGGCTGGCGCTCCACGGCCGGCTCGAAAATGCTGTCGAACTACGAAAGCCCGTTCGACGCCACCGTGGTCGCGCGTCTGCAGAACGCCGGCATGGTGTGCGTGGGCAAGACCAACATGGACGAGTTCGCGATGGGCTCGTCCAACGAGAATTCGTACTTTGGTCCCGTGCAGAATCCGTGGGATGTCAAGGCCGTGCCCGGCGGTTCGTCGGGCGGTTCGGCGGCGGCCGTAGCCGCGCGTCTCGCGCCCGCCGCAACCGGCACGGACACAGGCGGCTCGATCCGTCAGCCGGCGTCGTTCTCCGGCATTACCGGCATCAAGCCGACGTACGGCCGCGTGTCGCGCTACGGCATGATCGCGTTCGCCTCGTCGCTGGATCAGGGCGGCCCGATGGCGCGTAGCGCCGCGGATTGCGCGACGCTGCTCAACGCCATGGCTGGCTTCGACGAACGCGATTCGACCAGCCTCGTGCGCGACGACGAAGACTACACGCGCTACCTCGGCCAGCCGTGGCAAGAAGACGGCGCGGCCAAGCCGCTCGCCGGCTTGCGCATCGGCCTGCCGAAGGAATACTTCGGCGCCGGTCTGGCCGACGACGTCCGTGCCTCGATCGACGCCGCGTTGAAGCAATACGAAGCGCTCGGCGCCACGCTGGTGGAAGTGTCGCTGCCGAAAACCGAGCTGTCGATCCCGGTCTACTACGTGATCGCGCCGGCGGAAGCCTCGTCGAATCTGTCGCGTTTCGACGGTGTGCGCTTCGGCCATCGCGCCGCGGAGTATCGCGATCTGCTCGACATGTACAAGAAGTCGCGTGCCGAAGGGTTTGGCCCGGAAGTGAAGCGTCGCATTCTGGTCGGCGCGTACGTGCTGTCGCACGGTTACTACGACGCGTACTACCTGCAGGCGCAAAAGATTCGCCGCATCATCGCGCAAGACTTCGAGGAAGCGTTCAGGCAATGCGACGTGATCATGGGACCGGTCGCGCCGTCGGTGGCATGGGACCTTGGCGCGAAGGGCGACGATCCGGTGCAGATGTATCTGGCCGACATCTACACGTTGTCGGTGAGCCTCGCCGGTTTGCCGGGCATGAGCGTGCCGTGCGGTTTCGGCGCGGGCGCGAATGCGCAGCGTCCGGTGGGTCTGCAGATCATCGGCAACTATTTCAATGAAGCCCGGATGCTGCAGGTGGCCGACGCGTTCCAACGCGCGACCGACTGGCATCGTCAAGCACCGGCAGGAGTGTGAGCACCATGACCAAGCAATGGGAAGTCGTGATCGGTCTGGAGACCCACACGCAACTGTCGACGCAATCGAAGATTTTCTCGGGCTCGCCCACGCAGTTCGGCGCCGAGCCGAACACGCAAGCCAGCCCCGTCGATCTGGCGTTGCCGGGCACCTTGCCGGTGATGAACCGCGGCGCGGTGGAGCGCGCAATTCAATTCGGCCTCGCGATCGGCGCGACGGTCGCGCCGCGCAGCATCTTCGCGCGTAAGAATTATTTCTACCCCGATCTGCCGAAGGGCTATCAGATCAGCCAGTACGAAATCCCCGTCGTCCAGGGCGGCCAGGTGACGATTCAGGTGCCGGCCAATGAAAAGACCGGCAAGGAAGCGTACGAGAAGGTCGTCAACCTGACGCGCGCTCACCTCGAGGAAGACGCGGGCAAGTCGCTGCACGAAGATTTCGCGGGCATGACCGGCATCGACCTGAATCGCGCGGGCACGCCGCTGCTCGAAATCGTCACCGAGCCGGAAATGCGCAGCGCGGCTGAAGCGGTTGCGTACGCCAAGACGCTGCACACGCTCGTCACGTGGCTCGGTATCTGCGACGGCAACATGCAGGAAGGCTCGTTCCGCTGCGACGCGAACGTGTCGGTGCGCCCGGTCGGCCAGGCGGAATTCGGCACGCGTGCCGAGATCAAGAATCTGAACTCGTTCCGCTTCCTCGAAGAAGCGATCCAGTACGAAGTGCGCCGTCAGATCGAACTGATCGAAGACGGCGGCACGGTGGTGCAGGAAACGCGTCTGTACGATCCGGACAAGCGCGAAACGCGCTCCATGCGCAGCAAGGAAGACGCGCACGATTACCGCTATTTCCCCGATCCCGATCTGATGCCGCTCGTGATCGACGCCGCATGGATCGAGCGCGTGAAGAGCGAGATGACCGAGCTGCCGGAGGCGATTCAGCAGCGCTTCGTGTCGCAATACGGTCTGACGCCGTACGACGCGAACGTGCTGACGTCGAGCAAGGCAATGGCCGCGTATTACGAGGCGGTGGTCGTCAAGGTCGGCCCGGCGCACGCGAAGGTCGCGGCGAACTGGCTGATGGGCGAAGTGTCGTCGCAACTGAATCGCGAAGGCCTGGACATCGCGTCGAGCCCGGTGTCGGCCGCGCAACTCGCGCTGCTGTTGCAACGCATTGCCGACGGCACGATCTCGAACAAGATCGCCAAGGAAATTTTCGTCGCGATCTGGGACGAGAAGGCGACCGACGAAGCCGCCGCCGACCGCATCATCGAGTCGAAAGGCCTGAAGCAGATTTCGGACACCGGCGCGCTGGAAGCGATCCTCGACGACGTGCTCGCCGCGAATCCGAAGTCGGTCGAAGAATTCCGCGCCGGCAAGGAAAAGGCCTTCAACGCGTTGATCGGCCAGGCGATGAAAGCGACCAAGGGCAAGGCCAATCCGGCGCAGGTGAATGAACTGCTGAAGAAGAAGCTGTCCTGAGTTGAATTTTAGTTGACCAGAACCGGCTCGGGCTTCGCGCTCGGGCCACCGCGGGCTGTTGCCGGAAACGAAAGTAAGGCAGCGGCCCGTTTTATTTTGCGGGCTCTGGTTTTGCCTGCCCGTTGAACGCAGATCACGGAGTGTGTGGATGGCGAAGCAACCCGAACTCGACGATTTCCGCGTGCCGTTTTTCGAAGACGGCAAAAAAAACAGCAAGTTCTCGCTCGACGCTTTCGACCCGGCGTCCAAGCCATTTTCGACCGGATCGAAAGACGCCGACAAGGCACGTTTGTCGGAGATCGGTGAGAAGCTCGATCAGCAACAGGAGCGCCTGCATTCGCAGCAGAAGCGCCGCGTGCTGCTGGTGTTGCAAGGCATGGACACGAGCGGCAAGGACGGCACGATCCGCGCGGTGTTTCACGAAGTCGATCCGCTCGGGCTGCGCATCGTGCCGTTCAAGGCGCCCACGCCTGTCGAACTCGCGCACGACTTTCTGTGGCGCGTGCACTCGCAAGCACCTGCCGCCGGCGAGCTGACCATCTTCAACCGCAGCCACTACGAAGACCTGCTGGTGCCGACCGTGCTCGGCACGCTGGACGCGAAAGCGTTCGAGGCGCGTTGTCGTCACATTCGCCAGTTCGAAGCGTTGCTGGCCGATAGCGGCACGACGATCATCAAGTGCATGCTGCACATTTCGAAAGACGAGCAGCGCGCGCGGCTGCAGGCGCGTATCGACGATCCGAGCAAGCACTGGAAGTTCGACGTGTCCGATCTGGAAGCGCGCAAGCAGTGGGACGCCTATCAATCCGCGTATCGCGACGCGCTGGCGGCGACCTCGACGGATTACGCGCCGTGGTACGTGATTCCGGCCGACTCGAAGACGCATCGCAACGTGATGGTCGCGGAGTTGCTGCTGCGCACCTTCGAAACGTTGCAGCTCGACTATCCGCCGGCCAAGGAATCGCTGAAGGGCGTCAAGGTCGAGTGACCCTGCGCTTTTACGCCTGAAGCGCCTTAAACGCCTGAAGGCACCTCAAACGAATCGAACACAAAAAGGAACGACATGTTGCGTGTGATTACCGCCAACCTGAACGGCATCCGCTCAGCGGCGAAGAAGGGTTTTTTCGACTGGTTCGGCGAACAGAAAGCCGACGTGCTGTGCGTGCAGGAAATCAAATGCTCGCAAGACGACATGACGCCGGAATTCATGGCTCCGCACAACTTCACCGGCTATTTCCAGCATGCGGTGAAAAAGGGCTACAGCGGCGCGGGCGTGTACACCCGGCATGAACCGGATGAGGTGATCATCGGTTTCGGTAGCAAGGAATTCGATCCGGAAGGGCGCTATGTCGAACTGCGTTTCGGCAAGCTCTCGGTGATTTCGGTCTACGTGCCGTCCGGTTCGAGCGGTGAGGAGCGCCAGCAGGCCAAGTTCCGCTTCATGGACGAGTTCATGCCGCATCTCGCGGAACTGGCCAGGGAGCGCGAGGTGATCGTGTGCGGCGACGTGAATATCGTCCACAAGGAAATCGACATCAAGAACTGGAAGAGCAACCAGAAGAACTCGGGTTGCCTGCCAGAAGAGCGCGCGTGGCTCGACACGCTGTTCGATGAATTGGGTTACGTCGACGTGTTCCGTACGCTCGATCAGCGGCCGGAACAGTACACGTGGTGGAGCAATCGCGGTCAGGCGTACGCGAAGAACGTGGGGTGGCGGATCGACTATCAGATCGCGACGCCGGGCATTGCGAGCAAGGCGAAGCGTACCGACGTGTTCCGCGATATCAAGTTCAGCGACCACGCGCCGCTGACCGTCGACTACGACCATAAGGTCAAGAAGTAACGCAGCGAGTGGCTCGCTCGGGTTAATTCAGTCGCGCGGTACTTTGCGCCGCGGACGACCCATGCCGGCGTAGTCCGGCAGCGCATCGACACTCTTGCCGATGGCTTTCGCATACAGCGGTAGCATATCCGGCAAGCGCTTGATGATGTCCTGGCGGCGCGCCGGCGTGTACGGATGCACGTAGATAAAGCCTTGATTGCGGTTGCTTTGCGTCGCCGCCGCCAGCTTGTCCCACAGCGTGACGGCCGCGCGCGGATCGTAACCGGCGCGCGAGGCGATATCGCTGCCGATCACGTCGGCTTCGGTTTCGTCGGTGTTCGCGTACTTCATTTCCAGCAGGCGCGAGCCGATGCCGAGCGGCGCGGCGCCGAGATCGGCAAGGCCGAATAGCTGCGGAATCGTGCCCGACGAATCGAGCTGGCTGGCCTGTAACTGGCCGAGACGCTCGCGGGCATGTTCGCGCAACGCATGCGCGATCTCATGGCCGATCAGCATGCCGAGTTCGTTGTCGTTCAGGCGAGCGCGGTCGAGCAGGCCGCCGTACACGACGATCTTGCCGCCCGGCAGACAGTACATGCGGATATCGGGCGAACGCACCACCGCCACTTCCCATTTCCAGTTCTTCGCCCGCTCGTTCCATTTGAGCGAGTAGGGAATCAATTTGTCGACGATCGAGCGCACGCGCGTGACGTGCGCGTCGGTGTCGCCGTACAGGCGGTTCGCGTGCTCCGCGCCGTAGGCGATCTGGCTGAACTCTTCGGCGGCTTGCGCCTCGAGTACCGGCGACGGGATCAGGTTGCGGAACACCATGTAGCCGCCGTACCGCAACTGCGGACTCGAACTGTACGAGCCGGCGGCGTTGGTGGCCGGCATCGTGTTGACAGCGGGCGCTTTTGCGGCGGCTGCGGCGGCTGCCGGGGTCGAGGTGGCGGCGGGTGTGCGCGCGGTGACCGGCGGCGCGGATTGTGCCGATGACTGCGTCGACGAGTTCGGTGCGGCGGTGGCGGGTGCGCTGCCGGCGGTGGCAGCGCTAGTCGCGCCTGGCGCTGCGGATGTCACGCTCTCGGGACTGGTCGCACCGGCGGCGGACTTGCCCGCCGGCGCGGCAGCGGTGGCGGCTGTGGCCGGCGTTGGCGACGTTGCCGTTGCGCCGGGCGCGCTGTTGGCGACCGCCGGCATGGCTGTCGCGTAGGCACTTAGCGGCGTCGCCGCTGTCGCCAGGCTGGCACAGATGAACGTCAACGATGCGCGCAACGCTGTGCTGCGGGTTTTGCGGGAAGAAGCGCGAGCGCTCGCGCTATCGGCCGCCTGCGTGGAAAAACGCGCCCTCACGACCGGGTTCTCCACGGCGCGATGCGCAACAGCAGCACCATGCCGGGCAGTGCGAGCGCGGTGCAGACGAGGAAATAATCGAACCATCCGATTTTCGCGACCACATAACCGCTCGCTGCCGACGCCAGCGTGCGCGGCACCGAAGCGAGACTCGTGAACAGCGCGAACTGCGTGGCGGTGTAGCGCGGGTCGGTGGTGCTGGCGATATAGGCGGTGAAGGCTGCCATGGTCAGCCCGGTGGCGAAGGTTTCGAGGCCGTAGACGAGCGCCAGCGCGACCGAGCGCGGTTCGAGCTGCACGGTCCAGTCGATGCCCACCAGCGCCAGCAGCTTCGTCGTCCCTTGGCTCACCCACACGGCGATGTCGTAAATCGCGGCGAGGCCGGGCGAAGCCGGCCCGAGATGCGCAAGCCATGCAAAGCCGAGCGTCGACACCATCTGCAGAATGCCGAAGATCCACAGGCCGCGGCCAATGCCGATCTTCATCAGCCAGATGCCGCCGACGATCCCACCCGCGAGACTCGCGCCGAACGCAGTGGTCTTCGCGACCACGCCGATCTGCGTGCGCGAAAAGCCGATATCGAGAAAGAACGACGTGGACAGCGTGGTCGCCATCGTGTCGCCGAGCTTGTACAGAAAGATGAAGCCGAGCACGAACAGCGCGCCGCGCCAGCCGTCGCGCTGAATAAATTCACGAAACGGCTGCACGATCGCCTCGCGCAGATTCCTGGGTGGCGTGCCGTGCACTTCAGGCTCGCGCACCACCAGCGTCATGACCATGCCCGGCAGCATGAACGCCGCGGTCACCATGAACACGGTGGTCCACGGCAGATGGTCCGACAGGATCAGCGCTAGCGAACCCGGCACCAGCGCCGCGATCTTGTACGCGTTCACATGCACCGCGTTGCCGAGACCTTGTTGCGTATCGCTTAGCAATTCACGCCGGTAGGCGTCGATCACGATGTCCTGGCTCGCGCCGAAAAACGCGACCAGCGCCGTCAGTGCAGCCACCGTCCAGATCGAATCGCGCGGCGACACGAACCCCAGACACGCGATCGCGCCGGCGACCAGAATCTGCGTGACCAGCATCCAGCCGCGCCGTCTGCCTGGCTGCCAGCCGGGAAAACGCGGCACGTAGCGGTCCATCAGCGGCGCCCAGACGAATTTCCAGGTGTAGGGGAACTGGATCAGCGCGAACAGGCCGATTTCCTTCAGATTGACGCCTTCGGAGCGTAGCCACGCCTGCACCAGATAGACGAGCGTGAACAGCGGCAATCCCGACGTAAAGCCGAGAAAGACGCAGATCAGCATGCGGGTATTCAGAAACGCGCGCCAGCCGGGATGTTCTTCGTGAGCGGTAAGTGCAGGCGCCTCGTGCGGCGGGTTCGACATGTGGATAACTTGGTGTTAGCTTTTCTTGACGCGATAGACCGCAAGACTACCACGCCAGTTCACGCCCCAACGCACCACCTGGCCGTCGTGCAGCACGACCCGATCCAGAATCTCGATGCCCACTTCCGGCGCCAGCGCCTCGAAGTCCTCGATGGTCAGCACCCGCACGTTCGGCGTGTTGTGCCACTGATAAGGCAGCGACTTCGACACCGGCATACGCCCCTTCAACACCGACAACCGGTGCGCCCAGTAACCGAAATTCGGAAACGACACGATGCATTCCTTGCCGACCCGCACGGTCTCGCGCAGGATCGCCGCGGTCTGATGGATGGTCTGCAGCGTCTGCGACAGAATCGCGAAATCGAAGCTGCGGTCTTCGAACAGGCGCAGGCCGTCTTCCAGATTCTGCTGGATCACGTTGACGCCGTTTTGCGTCGACGCCAGCACGCCGGCGTCGTTGATCTCGATGCCGTAGCCCTGCACGTCCAGTTCCTCGGTCAGCAGCGACAGCAGCGAGCCGTCGCCGCAGCCGAGGTCCAGCACCGTGGCACGCGGCTCGACCCAGCGGGCGATCGCGCGGAAGTCCGGGCGCAACGCCAGATAATCTAGTGCTCGCTGGTTCATGCGTTCACCTCGTTCGCGATACGTTCGTAATAGGCGCGCATCACGTTGTGATAGCGCGCGTCGTCGAGCAGGAAGGCGTCGTGGCCGTGCGGTGCGTCGATTTCCGCGTAGGTGACGGTGCGCTTGTGGTCGAGCAGCGCCTTCACCAGTTCGCGCGAGCGAGCCGGCGCGAAACGCCAGTCGGTCTTGAAACTGGCAATCAGGTATTTGGCGGTGGTGTGTGCGACCGCCTTCGTCAGATCGCCGTCGAAGGCCTTGGCCGGATCGAAATAGTCGAGCGCGCGCGTGATCAGCAGATACGTGTTGGCGTCGAAATAGTCGGCGAATTTGTCGCCCTGATAGCGCAGGTACGACTCCACTTCGAACTCCACGTCGAAGTTGAAGTTGTACGCATCCACCGCGCCTTCCGCACGACGCAACGAGCGGCCGAATTTTTCGGCCATGTCGTCGTCGGAGAGATACGTGATGTGGCCGATCATGCGCGCGACGCGCAAGCCGCGCTTCGGCTTCACGTTGTGCGCGTAGTAGTTGCCGCCGTGGAAGTCGGGGTCCGACAGGATCGCCGAGCGCGCCACCTCGTTGAACGCGATGTTCTGCGCCGACAGCTTCGGCGTGGACGCAACCACGATGCAATGTGCCACGCGCTCCGGATACATCACGCTCCACGCCAGTGCCTGCATGCCGCCGAGGCTGCCGCCCATGACCGCGGCGAAACGCGTAATGCCGAACTGATCGGCGACGCGCGCCTGGGCGTTGACCCAGTCTTCCACCGTCACGACCGGGAATGCCGCGCCGTACGGATGCCCGGTGGAGGGATCGATGCTCATCGGTCCGGTCGAGCCGAAGCACGACCCGAGATTATTCACGCCGATCACGAAGAACCTGTCGGTGTCGAGCGGTTTGCCCGGGCCGACCATGTTGTCCCACCAGCCGACGTCTTTCGGATTGTCCTCGTACACGCCTGCCACGTGGTGCGACGCGTTGAGCGCGTGACACACGAGCACAGCATTGCTGCGCGCGGCGTTGAGCGTGCCGTAGGTCTCGACCATCAGGTCGTAATCGGCCAGCGACGTGCCGTTCTGCAACTGCAGAGGCTCGCTGAAATGCATTTTTTGGGGAGCGACGATACCGATCGATTCCATTCATTCCGCCGTTTAACAGATACAGGGCGGCTAGATGGCGTCGGCGAGGCACGGAGGAGACGGCTGTGTGCGCGGCTGACGACCTCTTTAGCCGCATTTATAGTGAACCGTGGGAGAAACTCCCGGCAGTTCGCGCGCCCGCAATCGAGTCAGCAAATCGGCGCGTGATAGGTATTCAAGGTGTTCAGGGTGCTGCGGAAAGCGGCTTGGGAGGCGCCTGAAAGGCATCCGGCGGCCGCAGTCAGGCGCAAAGTATAGCGGAAAATCCGGAGCGACAGCGTCGCCGGCGCGGCCCGCTCAACGCCACGCGCCGCGTGGACTACTGAAGAATCAGCAGGATTTGCGCATCGGCGTGTTCGGCGGGCAGGCGCACAAAACCGCTGCGCACATACCGATGCCAGCGTCCGATGATGTAGCTCAGCAGCAGGCTCGCGCGAATCGTGGGATCGTAGCCGGCGGGTAGCGCGGCGGAGGTGTGTGCCGGCGCTTGCGGGTGGTTTTCGGCCGCGTCTATGACTGCAGTTGCGCTCTCGTTGCCGGTCGCCTCCATTTGGGCGAGCCGCAGACATTGTTTCAGCGACGCCTCCACCCGCTCCAGCATCTGGTTGACGCGCTCGGTCAGCCGTTCATGCTCGCCGACCAGCGCCTCGCAGGTGAGCACGCGTGTCATGCCGGGATTCTTCGCGGGAAAATTGAGCAGCATCAACGCGATCGCGCGGGCCTGCAGCACGCCATTGCTTTCCTTGCCGACGATCTGGTTGATCAGCCCAAAGACAGTCTGTTCGATGAACTCGATCAGCCCTTCGAACATTTGCGCCTTGCTGGCGAAATGACGATACAACGCGGCTTCGGATACGCCCAGCCGGGCGGCGAGCGCCGCCGTGGTGATTTTTTCGCTTTTCGGCGCTTCCAGCATGGCGGCGAGCGTCTGCAGGATATGCACGCGGCGCTCGCCCGGCTTCAGGCGCTGCGCGCGCGAAGCGGCCGCCGCCACGGGTTCGTGCTCCGGTTCGTGTTCGGCTAAGGCTTCGTCAGGCTTGTCGATCGGCTGCATGGCTGTCGTCCCGTCTGCTGTCCCTTCAATCGAACCGAGCGGGTGCCCAGTCGTAGCGATTTTAACGAACGAATGGACTGATCGACATAGTGCGGCCGACCCGTGCCCGGCAGACGCGTCGGCACGCCGTCCACATGCGGCTTGCGCGGCAGATGGCCGGTGATCCACACGGTGCGAATGCCCAGACGCCGGTAGTGCTTCAGATGCGAGCGCGTGTCTTCCACGAGTATTACGTCTTTCAAGGCAACGTGGGCGTCGCGCATGGTCTTGCGCAGCATGGCGTGGTCGGGCTTGGCGCGCCAGCGGCGGCGATCGGCCATGTGCTCGATCGCGATCACCTGTTCGAACAGGCGCTCGATGCGCAGTTCCGCCAGCACCGCGCGCGCATACGCTTCGGGCGCGTTGGTCAGCACGATCTTGCGGCCCGGCAGCGCCGCGACCAGACGCGCCACGCCGCGTTCGTAGCGGATCATCGAGCCGAGATCCGGGAACGTGTGCACGAACTTCAGGAAATCGTGCGGATCGAGTGGATGGTGCCGCGTGAGGCCGAGCAGTGCCGCGCCGTAGCGCTGCGTATAGACGCGGCGCATGCGGTTCGCTTCGTCGACATCCACGTTCAGCGTGTCGATGATGTACCGATTCATGCCCTGATTGATCGCCGGAAAGATGGCGTGCGAGGCGTGGTGCAGGGTGTTGTCGAGATCGAACAACCAGACCGGTTTGCCACCGGCGATATGCGGACGGCGGCGCCGCGAAGTGGGAGTGCGCATGAGGTGCGGCGCCGTTCAGGCGCGAAGTGTCGCGTCAGGCAGCGAACGTTTGCGGTTCGCGCCACTGGCGGCGAGATGAGAGGGGGATGTGCTGGAGCGTCTTGCTGGCGCGTTGCGAGCCGCCGTGACGTAGGGTCGTGAAGCGCGGCCTTGAGCTGTTTTGAGTTCTGCTCTGAACCTCGCGGTCGCGGAACACAACTGCACGGCACATAGTGCACGCCGTTACGACATGCGCTATGTACCGGGATTGAGGCAGGATTCAATGCGAGCGGATCATCGTGCCGAACGGCTGTTCGGTGAGAATTTCCAGCAGCACCGAGTGCTCGATGCGACCGTCGATGATGTGTACCGAGCGCACGCCGCTCTTGGCCGCGTCCAGCGCCGACGAAATTTTCGGCAACATGCCGCCTGAGATCGTGCCGTCGGCGAACAGACCGTCGATTTCGCGCGCGGACAGGTCGGTCAGCAAATTGCCTTCTTTGTCCATCACGCCCGGAATGTTGGTCATCATCACGAGCTTTTCGGCGTTCAGTACAACCGCCAGTTTGCCCGCGACCAGATCCGCGTTGATGTTGTACGACAGGCCGTCTTCGCCGAAGCCGATCGGCGAGATGACGGGAATGAACGCGTCGTCTTGCAGCGCTTTCACCACCGCCGGGTTGATCGCCTCGACCTCGCCGACCTGGCCGATGTCGACGTACTGGCCCGGGTTGTCGCGGTCCGGCATCAGCATCTTGCGCGCGTGGATCAGGCCGCCGTCTTTGCCGGTGAGACCGACCGCGTGGCCGCCGAAATGGTTGATCAGCGTGACGATGTCTTGTTGCACCTCGCCGCCGAGCACCCATTCGACGACTTCCATGGTCTCTTCGTCGGTGACGCGCATGCCCTGGATGAACGTGCCCTGTTTGCCGATCTTCTTCAGCGCCGTGTCGATCTGCGGGCCGCCGCCGTGGACGATGACCGGATTGATGCCGACCAGCTTCAGCAGAATCACGTCGCGCGCGAAGCCCTGCTTGAGACGCTCCTCGGTCATGGCGTTGCCGCCGTATTTGATCACCACGGTCTTACCGTGATATTGACGAATGTAAGGCAGCGCCTCGGCCAGGATTTCAGCCTTCAGGGTGGGCGCGATCTGCGAAAGGTCGGGAAGCTCGGACATGGCGGCAGGCTCAGGCACGGACAGTTAAAACACGGCGAATTGTACAGGACTGGCGCGCTGCAACAGGGTTTTCGACAGCGGCGCCGGTGGCGGGCGGCGCGGCTTTTTGCGCACCGCGCCATGACGGCCCGCGAATGCCGGCCGACCATCAAGCCTAACGCGGTTCGAAGGCGTTTGTGTATTAGCCGAATGGACGACTAACGGCGCTTCGCCGGTAGTGGCATCATCTGCGGATCGATGCCTGATTCAGCGCGTTTATCCGGGCCTGCCATGAAACTTTCCGCCTCCCGCCACGAAAGCAGCGCGCGCTGTCCGCGCTGCGGTAACGCGTTCGATTGCTCGATGCATGCGCAGCCGTTCGACTGCTGGTGCCGAGAAATGCCGTCGTTGCCGGCGGAGCGGCTGGATCCGGCCGGCGGATGCTTGTGTCCGGAGTGCCTCGCGGCAGAGATTGCGCGAGCGACTCATGGGCGGCCCTCCGGCGGTGCTTTGCCGTGAGGTTGCAGGACGGCGACGGGCTGACGGCGGCGCCCAGGACTTGCGGACGATCCGTCGGTAGCCGACTGACGAGTCGCCCGTAGCCCGCCCGTAGTAACGTGCTTACGACGCAGAATGCCCGGCCGCGAGCGCGCTCAGGTCACGGGCCACGGCTTCCAGTGGCGGTTCCCACTGGCCGAACCGCGGTTGCCGGTACAACGTGGCGCTCGGATACCACGGGCTGTCGCGGCGATCGAGCAGCCAGACCCAGTGCGGATTGACGTCGAGCAGCACCCAGGTGCGCTGCCCGAGCGCACCGCTTAAATGCGCCGCCGACGTGCATGCCGTGATAACGAGGTCGAGCGCGCTCACGAAGGCGGCGGTGTTGTCGAAGGTGGCGAATTCTGCCGTGTAGTCCGTCATGGCCAAACCGGCGTTTCGAGCTGCCGCCACGTCGGCCTCAGCACCCGGCTGCAGCGAATAGAACGCCACGTTTTGCATTCCGCCGAAATGCGCCGCGTAGCGCTCCCAGCCGACTCGCCGGAATGGATTGCGCTGATGGCCGAGGCTGCCGGTCCACGTCAGTCCGACTTTCAGCCGTGTTTCGCCGGCTAGCCTCCGACGCCACGATTGACTGGCCGTGTCGTCAGCATGCAGATAGGGCGCGCCGGCGGGAATCGTGGCAATGCGCGTGCCGAAGATCAACGGCAGGCTGAGTAGTGGAATCTCATAGTCGAACGGCCGCAGCGATTCCAGATCGACGCCGGTCGAGTAACCGTCCACGTACTGACCGAGACTACGCACGAGCAGGGCGCCCATCTGCGGAAACGAATTCCAGATCACGCGGCCGCCCTCGCGATGCACGCGGTCGGCCAGCATCGGGATATAGCGGCTGAACTGTAGCACGTCGCCCATGCCTTGTTCGCCCCAGACCAGCAGCGTTTTGCCGGCGAGCGGTTCGCCGTGCCACGTCGGTGCGGGTATCGCGGGCCGGTTGCCGCCGAGTTCCGACGAACCGTCCCAGCGTGCCTCGTGTGACTGCCAGCCGTTTGGGCAATCGCCGCGCATCAATTGCAGCATGGCGAGATTCGAGCGCATCGTCGCATTTGAAGGCGCGATCGCGCAGGCGGTTTGGGTGGCCTGTTCGGCCTCTGCCCAGCGTTGCGCTTCGCGTAGCGCCAGCGCATAGTTGTTGTGCGCCAGTGGGCTGAGCGGCGCACATTGCACGGCTTTCGCGCCGGCTTCGAGCGCACGCGGCAGGTCCATGCCGGTGCGACACGCATGCGTGAGATTGGTCCATGCATCGCCCTCGCCGGGTTCGTCCCGCACCGCGCTTTCCAGCAGCGCGAGCTGTTCGCTCGGGTCGCCACCGGTCAGCATTAATGCCCCGGCGAGATTGCTGCGCAGCCGTGGCAAAGTCGGTTCGATGGCAAGTGCGCGGCGGTAAGCGGCAATGGCCTCGCCATGCCGGTTTGCCATTTGCAGAACGTAGCCGAGACGGAAATGCGTCAAAGCGCGACGTGAATCGAGTTGGGCAATAATGGCGGCGAGTTCGATCGCCTCGCCGTGGCGAGCCTGCTCAAGCAACGTGGCGCAGAGCGTTTCAAGCGACCCGTCGTCGAGCGGATGCAACTGGCCTGCGGCGTCGAGCCATCGGGCTTCGGTGTTGGCCGTGTTGTCGTGGCGGGCTGCGGCGGCATGCCGCAGAAAAGTCAGGAAAGCTGATGAGACATCAGCCTCGCAGTCGGAGGTAGGTAGCATGGAAGAGTGGTGCGCCGTTAGAGCCGATGCCGAAGGATTGGCCCGGGCGTCGCTATCGCAAAAAATCCATGGTACCGACGCGAGGCTGCGCAGTAAGTCGGACTAGTCTGAACAGGTACACTCAAGTCATGCATCGAATAACCAACACCGGTCGCGTCAATCTGGGTCATCTGTTCTGGCTGCGTAGTCTGGCCATCATCGGGCAACTGGTGACCATCGCGGTCGTGCAGATCTTTATCGGCGTGCATCTGCCGTTGCCCGCCATGCTGCTCGTGATCGCGCTCGAAGTGATCTTCAACGGACTCACGTGGTGGCGCGTCTCGCAGCAGCGGCCCGAATCCAACATGGAGCTGTTTGGCCAGATCTGGGTCGATCTGGGTGCGTTGTCCGCGCTGCTGTTCCTCTCGGGGGGCACCACCAATCCGTTCGTCTCGCTCTATCTGCCTTCGCTGGCCATTGCCGCAGCCGTGTTGCCATGGCATCTGATGGCGTGGCTCGCGGCGTTCGCCGTGGCCTGCTACGCGGTGCTCGGTTTCGATTCCGTGCCGCTCAATCTCGACAACCCTGCCAACCTGTTCGACTACTATCGCGCCGGCATGTGGGTGAACTTCATGGTCAGCGTGGGACTGATCGCGTGGTTCGTTGCACGTATGTCGCGCGCGCTGCGACTACGTGACGCAGCACTCGGAGATGCGCAGCAGCGCTTGCTTCACGACGAGCGCGCGGTCGCATTGGGTGTGCAGGCGGCCACCGTCGCGCACGAAATCGGCACGCCACTGTCTACAATTGCAATGTTGTCCGAAGAATTGCGCGACGCGGCACGCACCGACAAAGGGCTCGCAGCCTACAGCGCCGATATCGAACTGCTCGAGCAGCAGATGTCGCTGTGCACGTCGGCGCTGGCCAGATTGCGCAGCCGTGCCTCGACGACCACGAGTCGACAGCCCGTCGGCGAATGGCTCGAATCGTTCGGCGAGCAGTGGCGCTTGCGTCATCCGCATGTGAAATTCGAGCGGATCGGTGTGCCGCCGCCCGAGGTCAGTCTTGACGATACCGTGGCCGTCAGTCAGATTCTCACGATTCTGCTCGACAACGCCGCGCGAGCTAGCCGCGATCACGTGACGCTGGCCTGCACGCTGGCGGCGCGAGGCGACCAGATCGTTTTCGAAGTCTGCGACGCGGGGCCCGGCATTCCCGCGACGCTGCGTGGCTCGCTCGGCGCGATGCCGGTGGAGAGCACGCAAGGCGGACATGGCGTGGGTCTCTATCTGGCCTTTTCGGCGGCGGCGCGTTTGAGAGGGTCGATCGATCTGACCGACGTCAGCCCGATCAAGCCGCGTGGCACGCGAGCGCTCCTGAAGCTGCCGCTCGCCGGGCGCAAATTATCAGGCGTGGGCCGTCAAGGCAGCGCGCCATCCAACACGGAGAAACAGGCATGAGCGAAATGAATTTTCTGGTGATCGACGACGATGAGGTGTTCTCCGGCATTCTCGCTCGCGGTCTGACGCGGCGCGGCTATACGGTGAGCGAAGCGCACAACGCGGACGAGGCGATCAAGCTGGCGAATCAGCAGAAATTCAGCCAGATCACGGTAGATCTGCATCTCGGCAACGACTCCGGTCTGACGCTCGTCGCGCCGTTGCGCGATCTGCAACCCGACGCGCGCATGCTGGTGCTGACCGGCTACGCCAGTATCGCCACGGCGGTGCAGGCGGTGAAAGACGGCGCGGACAACTACCTGGCGAAGCCCGCCAACGTCGAGACGATACTGTCGGCGCTGCAAAGCGAGGCGAGCGCGCTGCAGGCGGAAGAGGCGATCGAGCATCCCACGCCGCTGTCGGTGGCGCGTCTGGAGTGGGAGCACATTCAGCGCGTGCTGGCCGAGCACGGCGGCAATATTTCGGCAACGGCGCGCGCGTTGAACATGCATCGCCGGACGTTGCAGCGCAAGCTGGCCAAGCGGCCGGTCAAACAATAAGCAGTAGCGGTAGGCGGGAACAGCTTCGCTCCCGTTTCGACGGGGCAAAAAAGAACGGGCTGCCTGATTAAGGGCAGCCCATTTTTTTGCGATTCACGCCTGATCTACATCAAGCAATCAGCGCGCGAATTGGCCATGCGATATCGGCACAAGTATCACAGCACGTAACGCGACAGATCTTCGTCTTCCGCCACTTCGTTCAGCGCGCGATCCACATACGCCGCGTCGATCTGCACCGTCTTGCCCGAGTGGTTGCCGGCCGCGAACGAGACCTCTTCCAGCAGTTTTTCGATCACCGTGTACAAGCGGCGTGCGCCGATGTTCTCGGTCTTCTCGTTCACCGAGTACGCGATTTCGGCGAGACGGCGAATGCCGTCGTCGGCGAATTCGAGGTGCACGTCTTCCGTGGCGAGCAGCGCCTGGTATTGCTTGACGAGGCTCGCGTCCGTGGACACCAGGATCGATTCGAAGTCGTTCACCGACAGCGAGTCCAGTTCGACGCGGATCGGGAAACGGCCCTGCAGTTCCGGAATCAGATCGCTCGGCTTGGCCAGATGAAACGCACCGTTCGCGATGAACAGAATGTGGTCGGTCTTCACCATGCCGTACTTGGTGTTGATCGTGGTGCCTTCCACCAGCGGCAGCAGATCGCGCTGCACGCCCTGACGCGACACCTCACCGCCGCCGGCTTCGGCGCGCGACGCGATCTTGTCGATCTCGTCGAGGAACACAATGCCGTTCTGCTCGACGTTCTGCACCGCCTTGGTTTTCACCTCTTCGTCGTTCAGCATCTTGCCGGCTTCTTCGTCCGTGAGGACCTTCAGCGCTTCCTTCACCTTCAGCTTGCGACGCGTTTTCTTGCCGCCGCCAATGTTCGCGAACATGGAACGGATCTGCTCGGTCATGTCTTCCATGCCCGGCGGCCCCATGATGTCCATGGCACCTTGCGGCTGTTCGACGTCGAGCTCGATTTCCTTGTCGTCGAGCAGGCCTTCGCGCAGGCGCTTGCGGAAGGTGTGGCGCGTGGTGCTGCCTTCGTCCGCGGTGTCGACGGCGCTCGAACTCGCGCCGAAGCCCACCGGGCGCGCGCTCGGCAAGAGAATATCGAGGATGCGGTCTTCGGCCTGATCTTCGGCCTTGGTGCGCACTTTGCGCATTTCCGTTTCGCGCGTTTGCTTGACGGAGATTTCGATCAGATCGCGCACGATGCTGTCGACGTCGCGGCCCACGTAACCGACTTCGGTGAACTTGGTCGCTTCGATCTTGATGAACGGCGCGTCGGCCAGCTTCGCCAGACGCCGCGCGATTTCGGTTTTGCCGACGCCGGTCGGTCCGATCATCAGAATGTTTTTGGGCGTGATTTCCTGGCGCAGCGGTTCTTCAACCTGCTGACGCCGCCAGCGATTACGCAGCGCCACGGCCACCGCTTTTTTCGCGCGGCCTTGACCGATGATGTGTTTGTCGAGTTCCGAGACGATCTCGGCAGGGGTCATGGTGCTCATCGTAGGTCCTTACTCGATCGTCTCGATGACGCGGTTATGGTTCGTGTAGATGCACATGTCGCCGGCAATTTCCAACGACTTCTCCACGATTTCGCGGGGTGACATCTCGGTGTTCTGAGCCAGCGCGATCGCGGCGGCTTGTGCGTACGAGCCGCCCGAACCGATCGCGCAGATGCCGCCTTCCGGATCGAGCACGTCGCCGTTACCGGTGATGACGAGCGTGGTGGTTGCGTCCGCAGTAATCAGCATGGCTTCGAGCCGGCGCAGCATGCGGTCGGTGCGCCAGTCTTTCGCGAGTTCGACGGCCGCGCGGGTGAGATTGCCCTGATGTTTTTCCAGCTTCGCTTCGAAGCGGTCGAGCAGCGAGAACGCGTCTGCCGTGCCGCCGGCGAAGCCGACCAGCACCTTGCCGTTGTAGATGCGCCGGACCTTCTTCGCACCGCCTTTCATGACGATGTTGCCCAGTGTCACCTGGCCGTCGCCGCCGAGCGCGACCTTGTCGCCGCGCCGCACGGAGACGATCGTCGTGCCGTGAAATTGCTCCATATGCGTTCCTCTTTGCAAAACGGGTAGGACGCGGCAGCACGATGCACCACCGCATGAATCCTGAAAGCGGACGGCGCGCGGCGCTCGGATCAACCGGCCTGGCGCGCGCTCGTGCAGCGCATGTTTAGTTTATTTTAGGGCGTACGCGGTCATATCAAGAGCCGGCAAAAGGCATAGGACAAAAAACGGTGTGTCGGCGCAAGGCCGGGCTGACAGTGAACGCATGAAAGCGTCGCACAAAAGAAAAAAGGCGCACGGATCACCGTGCGCCTCTCGACGAAGCAGCGTTTGAGGGCGCGGAGCCGAAGCCGCGCCGCAGGCGTTCAGTCGCCGAACAGCTTCTGGCGCAGTTCGCGGCGTTCCTGCGCTTCGAGCGACAGGGTGGCCGTGGGCCGTGCGAGCAGACGCGGAATGCCGATCGGCTCGCCGGTTTCTTCGCACCAGCCGTAGTCGCCCGAATCGATACGCGCGATCGATTGCTGCACCTTCTTCAGCAGCTTGCGTTCGCGGTCGCGCGTGCGCAGTTCGAGCGCATGCTCTTCCTCGATCGTGGCGCGGTCGGCCGGGTCCGGCACGATTACCGTTTCGCGCAGGTTCTCGGTCGTCTGGCCGGCATTGCGGAGAATGTCCGCTTGCAACTGTTCGAGCTTGTTCTTGAAGAAAGCGAGCTGATCCTCGTTCATGTAATCCTTGTCGCTCATCTTCAGGATTTCGGCTTCGGTCAAGAGTCGTTTCGTCGTCATCTGGCTTACTTCTTCAATGTGAGGCAAAACTCTTACATAGTGCCCGCACTTTCGTATTGCCCGCAAAGGCGCCTTGAAGACGCTGAGCGCAGGGCAGGCACGGACGATGGACTGTCGTGACGCCGAAGCGCCTGGCGCCCACACGCCGGGCGTCGCAGCGCCTATGCGGGGCCGAACTCCTCTGGAAACCGATTCTCAAATGCTCCTGAGGTATTGCTTGCCGGCAGCGCGCCTGTTCAGGCGCTGCCAGCCGGCATTGTCGGCGTGATTCCGGACAAGATTTTCCGGCGCCGTTTCAGGCCCGGCGCGGGATACGCGCTGACCGGGCAATTCGTTGTCATTCTCCAGTGGGCACGTATTGTAACTGAATCACAATCCGGCACCGCATCTCGCGAAAATCCCCGGCGGCGCGCCGATATCCCGAAAATATAACGCGCGCCAGACCAAAAAGCGATGGTCGTGCACGCTTTAATACAGCAGGGTTTTCACGCGCTTTTCACACGCGCGACATTTCAGCGGGCTTTCGGTCGCCATCTGCTCGTATTCAGCAGAGGATTGCCGCGCCGGGCGTCATGCAGCACGCGTATTTAGGAGCCCAATAGCACGGCGCGTGCCGCGTCCACGGTGTCGTGCGCGCCATAGCGCACCGCAGCGTCGCCGAGGCGCGGGCGTTACCCGGTGCCCTCGGCAGGGCGTTACACGAGGCAGGCGTCCAGTCCGTCGGTGATCAGGTCTTGCGGCAGTTCGATGCCGATAAACACCATCTTGTTGGTCTTTTTCTCGATCGGCTGCCATTTCGCGGCCAGATCGCTGCCCATCATCTGATGCACGCCCTGGAACACGACTTTACGGTCGACGCCCTTCATATACAGCACGCCCTTGTAGCGCAGCAGGCGTTCGCCATAGATCTGCAGGATGCCGCCGAGGAAGTCTTCCAGCTTGTTCGGATCGAACGGGCGATCGTTGCGGTAGACGAACGACTTGATCTTGTCGTCGTGGTGCGCATGGTGGTGATGCGCGTGATCGTGGCCTTCGTGATCGCACTTGCCGTGGTCGTGATCGCAGTCGGCATGATCGTGATCGTCGTGGGCGTGCGTGTGACCGTGCTCGTCGTGCGCGTGAGCGTGGCTGTGCGCGTGTTCGTCTTCGGCGAGGAAGTCCGGGTCGATTTCGAGCTTCGAATTCAGGTTGAAGCCGCGCAGGTCGAAGATTTCCTTGATGTCCGCTTCGCCGAAATTGACGACCTTGATGGCTGCTTTCGGGTTCATGTGCAGCAGACGGTGGCGCAGCGCGTCCACGTGCTGTTCGTCGACGAGGTCGGCCTTGGTGATGAACAGGCGATCGGCGAAACCGACCTGGCGCTGCACCACTTCGTGCTCGTCCAGCTGGTGGTTCGCGTGCTTGGCGTCGACCAGCGTGATGATCGCGTCGAGCAGGAATTCGTCGGCGATCTGGTTGTCCATGAAGAAGGTTTGCGCGACCGGGCCCGGATTCGCGAGACCGGTGGTTTCAATCACCACGCGGTCGAAGTCGAACTCGCCCGCCTGCTTCTTCGCGGCCAGATCGCCCAGCACGCGCGCGAGGTCGCCGCGGATCGTGCAGCAGATGCAGCCGTTGCTCATCTGGATGATCTGCTCGGTCGTGTCCTGCACGAGAATTTCGTTGTCGATGTTCTCTTCGCCGAACTCGTTCTCGATCACGGCGATCTTCATGCCGTGCTTTTCGTTCAGGATGCGCTTGAGCAGGGTGGTTTTGCCGCTGCCGAGAAAGCCGGTGAGGATAGTGACTGGGATCATGAGGGTCGCCTGTATCTGGTTGTGCGTGAAACTTGCGGAATCTGAGCGTGGGCCGGGAACTGTGGTCCGTGAACTATGAAGCGGGGCGCGCAAGCCGGTGGCGCGCAGCCCTGCCTGACCGGTTATTGAAACATATCTGTCAAGCCGGCGCAGGCAGGCGCTTTCGGGCTCGTTCCTCGAACGCCGCGCTGCCGACGCGCGAAATAACCCTGAAGCTATGGGCGATCAGGCGATTTGCAACAGCAGGCCCTTCAGGTATTCACCTTCCGGGAACGCGGTGAGCAGCGGATGATCCACGCCGGCGCCGAGCCGCTTGAGAATCCGTGCGTCGACCCGCGCGTCGGCGGCCGCACTGGAGACGATCTTCTGGAACAGCTCCGAGTCGATCGCGCCGGAGCACGAGTAGGTGAACAGCAGGCCGCCCGGCCGCAGCAGTTTCAAGCCGGTCAGATTGATGTCCTTGTAAGCGCGCGACGCGCGGTCCACGTGTTCTTTCGACGGCGCGAACTTCGGCGGATCGAGCACGACCAGGTCGAAGCGCTCGCCTTCGTCGTACAGACGACGCAGCGTCTTGAAGGCGTCGGCGTCGAGCCACGTTGCGCGTTCGGCGTCGAAGCCGTTGGCCGCGACGTTCTGCTGCGCGATCGCCAGCGCGTCGCCGGACGAATCGATCGACACCACTCGTTTGGCGCCGCCCTTCAGCGCCGCCAGCGAGAAACCGCCGGTGTAGCAGAAGCAGTTCAGCACCTCGCGATCCTGCGCGAGGTGCTGCACCAGCAGGCGATTGTCGCGCTGATCGACATAGAAGCCGGTCTTGTGGCCGTTGCGCACGTCGACGTGATAGCGCACGCCGTTTTCGCTCGCGATCAACGCGTCCGACGGTGCTTCGCCCGCCAGCACGCCGGTGATCTGTTCGAGTCCTTCTTTCTGGCGGATCGACACGTCCGAGCGTTCGTAGACGTTCGGGCAGCCGGTCGCCTCAGCCAGCGCGGCGACGATCGCGTCCTTCCACGCCTCGACGCCCGCGGCCATGAACTGGCAGACCAACTGGCTGCGCTGGCCTTCGTCCTCGGCGACGTAGTGGTCGACGATCAGGCCGGGCAGGCCGTCCGCTTCGCCGAAAATCAGCCGCACCGCGCCGGTGTCGTGCACCATGGTTTGCCGATGCGCGAGCGCGCGCTGCACGCGGCGCTTGAAGAACGCGTGATCGATCGGCTCGCTTTCGTCGAAGCTCCACACCCGCGCGCGGATCTGCGAATGCGGGCTGTAGGCGGCGCGTGCGAGGAAGCGGCCGTCGTGCGCGCGCACCAGCACGGTGACGCCGGGCGCGGGATTGCCGTCGACGCGATCGATCGCGTTGGCATAAACCCACGGATGGCGGCGCAGCAGCGACTTTTCTTTCGACGGTTTGAGCGTAACGATATTCATCAGGGTGTCAGCAGTGCATTAAGCCGCGCGGCAAAACGCACGCGGCGAGTGAAGCGAAACCGGAGACTGTCAACCGCTACGGCGAGCGGAATCAGTCGCGTTTTTTGGCGCGCGGATGCGCCTTGTCGTAGACGTGCGCGAGATGCTGGAAATCGAGCGCGGTATAGACCTGTGTGGCGGTGATGCTGGCATGGCCGAGCAGTTCCTGCACCGCGCGCAGATCGCCGCTCGACTGCAACACATGCGTGGCGAACGAATGCCGCAACACGTGCGGATGCACGTTGGCGGGAATGCCGGCGGCGAGCGCCGCGCGTTTCACGCGCTCGCGCGTCACGTTCGGCGACAGCCGGTTGCCGCGCGCCGACAGAAACAGCGGATGCGGGTCGTGCTTCACCATCTGGTCGCGCACGGCTAGCCACGCGTTCAACGCCGCCAGCGCCTTGCTGCCGACCGGCACGATGCGGCGCCGGTTGCCCTTGCCGAGCACTTCGACTTCGGCGGCATCCAGCTTGAGCCAGCCGGCGGAGCGGTAACCGTCGGCATCGGCGAAGCGGGCGTCGAGGCCCACCAGTTCCGACAGCCGCAGACCCGACGAGTAGAACAGTTCGAGCATCGCATGATCGCGCAAGCCTTCGAGCGAGGCGGGCGGCGGGCTTTCCATCAGGCGCGTGGCGTCGTCGACGGATAGCGCTTTGGGCAGCGTTTTTGGCTGCTTCGGCGCACGCACGGTCGCGACCGGGTTGGCCGGCAGATCGACGCGGCCGGCGAGCCAGCGGTAAAACGCACGCCATGCCGACAGGCGGTGACTGATCGAGCGCGCCGTCAGGCCGCCCGCATGGGCGCGGGAAACGGCGCCGCGAATATCCACCGCGGTCAGGCTTTGCAGCGGCCGGCCCTTGGCCAGCGACCGGAGTTCGTCGAGTTCGTGGGTGTAGCCGCGCAGTGTGTGCGCCGACAGCCGCCGCTCATGTTCGAGATTCGACAGATAGGCGGCGATCGGGTCGGCTTCGGTCACGATAGGTTTTTAGTGGCGTTTAGCGACGTTTAGCGGCGTCTAGCGGCTGGGACGGCGGCTGGGACGGCGGCTGCGGAGGTTGCACGATCGGCGCTCAGCGCGGCAGCAGACGGCTCAGCGCGGCGCTGGCCAGCGCGCCGATCTGCGTCAGGAAATCGGTCGCCATGCCGTCGTGGAAGCGGCGCGCGTCGGCGGAGCCCATCACCAGCAGGCCGAAGGTCGGTGCTCCTTCCTTGCCTTCGGGGTCGCGCAACGCGAGCAGCGCGATCGATTCGGTGACGTGCGCGGCTTCGGACGGCGCTGCGCCGGCAGCGCTTTCGTCTGGCGCGGCAGGCGACGAATTCGCGGACGGCACCAGCCACTGCGCCGCCTCGAAGCCGGTGTTCGCGCCGCAATACGGCGTGGTCAGACTATTGGCGAAAATTCGCACTTCTTCACCGACGTGGCGCGCGAAGTCGGCTTGCGCATAAGGCTCGGCCACGTCCCACACGCGCAGCGCGGCTTGTGGCACGTCGAAGATATCGCGCAAACCGCTGGCGATCGTGCGCGGCAACGCGTACGGATCACGTTCAGCCATCACGCGGATGGTCCAGCGGTTGAATTTCGACGCGATGCTGTCGTTCTCGTGGCCGTAGCGCAGCAGCTCGGCGAGGCGGCGTTCGAGATGCTTGTTCTTGTCGCGCAGCATTTCCATCTGCCGTTCCTGCAGCGATACCGCGGCTTTGCCGTGCGGGTTCGCGAGCCGGATGGTCGCGAGTGTCTCCGCGTGGTCGGCGAAGAATTCGGGGTTGGCGAGCAGATATTCGGCGACTTCGCGATCGTTCATGGTTTCGGCTAAAGGACTACGGGGCGACGCCTTGAGGCGGCGCATCGTTCAATATGGGTTCAGGCGGCCGCAGTATTGACCGAATCTGCCAACGAATCGGTCAATTCAATCTCGCCTTCGAAGACGGTCGTCGCGGGGCCAGCCATCAGCAACGGTTCATCGGCTTTCGCACTGTCCCAGGTGATGGTCAGCTTGCCGCCATGCGTATGCACGAGCACCGGCGCCTGGAGCAAACCGCGCCGGATCCCGGCCGCGACCGCCGCGCACGCGCCCGTGCCGCAGGCCAGCGTTTCGCCGGCGCCGCGCTCGAACACTCGCAGCTTGATCTCGCTACGGCCGACGATCTGCATGAAGCCCGCATTCACGCGCTGCGGAAAGCGCGCATGACGCTCGATCACCGGGCCTTCGACCCGCACCGGAAACGCTTCGACGTCGTCGACCACTTGCACCGCGTGCGGATTGCCCATGGAGACCACCGAAATCCAGCGCGTCGTGCCGTTCACGTCGAGCGGCCAGAGCGTGTCGGCGCCTTCGCGGCGACCTTCGAGCCCCTTGGTGGCAAACGGCACGCGTTCCGGTTCGAACACCGGCATGCCCATGTCGACCAGCACCTCACCGTTTTCCTGCATGGTCAGTGTGAGGGTGCCGTTCTGCACCTGGACGCGCACGGTGCGTTGGTCGGTCAGGCCAGTGTCGCGCACGAACTTCACGAAACAGCGTGAGCCGTTGCCGCAATGTTCGACTTCGCCGCCGTCGCAATTGAAGATGCGATATCTGAAATCGACGCCCGCCACGGTGGGCTTTTCCACCACCAGCAACTGGTCGGCACCGACGCCAAAATGCCGGTCCGCGAGCGCGCGCACCTGCGCCGGCGTCAGGTTGACCGGTTGGGTGTAGCCGTCGAGCACGACGAAGTCGTTGCCCGCGCCGTGCATTTTGGTGAATTTCAGTTTCATCACGCTATTGTAAGTGACTCGCCCGCAACTGCGATTAATACACGCTGGGTTCGCCCGGCGGCCGGGTCTTGAAGCGCTTGTGCACCCAGTAGTATTGCTCGGGCATCAGCGGAATCTGTTCTTCCAGGAAGGCGTTCATGCGACGGGCGTCCGCTTCGTCGTCGCCGGTGGGGTAGTTGTCCCACGGTTTGAAAACCTTCAGCCGGTAACCCTTGTAGTTCGGCAGCACCTCGCCGATGAACGGCACGACCTGCGCATGCCCGACTTCCGCCAGACGGCCCACGGCGGTAAGCGTGCAGGTCGGAACGCCGAAGAACGGCACGAAGGTGGAGTTGCGCGTGCCGTAGTCCATATCGGCGCCCAGCATGACCGGCTTGCGGTCGCGCAGCCAGCGCAACACGATGCGGGCGCTGTCGGCGCGGCTTGCCATGTCCGCGCCGAAACGGCCGCGAGCCGCCTTCGCCACGTCGTCGAGCACTTTGTTGGACATGGGCTGGTAGAGCGCGCCGCACTGCCGGTGCAGCGAATAATTGATGAACACGGAGCCAGCCTCGATGCCGACGAAATGCGCGCCCAGCAACAGCGTGGGCGGCATATCCGGATCCAGCAGGTCGACCTCGCTGTCCACCTGAACGAGTTTCTTCAACTTCTCCGCCGAGCCGAACCACTGGACACTGCGTTCCATGTAACTGCGGATCGCGTGGCGAAAGTGCTTCTGCGCGATGTCCTCGCGATGCTCCGCGCTCCACTCCGGGAAACACAGGCTCAGGTTGACGTGAACGACGCGTTTGCGCTTGCTGGGAATCTGATAGAGCAGCCAGCCAAGTCCGTCGCCCAGTCTTGCCACGAAACCGTAGGGCAGCAGCGCCAGAAATTTGAGCAGGCCGATTGCCAGATGGGCGCCAAGACGACTCAGCATGCCGGCCCTCCGCTCAGGGCGTCGGGCGACGGTTGACTCAAGAAATTCTGGATCGGGTCGAAATGCAACACGGGTGGACACTCTGTGACAAACAAAGGAAGCCGCTATAATAAGGGCTTCGCCGAGTTAATAGACAACTTGCGGGGCGAAGCTGGCGGGTCCGATCCACGTGATAGGCCCCAACCAGTAAGGTATTCCGCTAAAGCGTCGCCGCTTCAAGGCTCCCGAAGCTGGCTACGTGAAACTCAACCGTAACCACACAACTGGAGTCTGCAACGTGGCAAACGACTATCTCTTCACCTCCGAATCCGTCTCCGAAGGCCATCCCGACAAAGTCGCGGATCAGATCTCGGACGCGATCCTCGACGCTATCCTGACGCAAGACAAGTACTCGCGTGTCGCGGCGGAAACGCTGTGCAACACGGGTCTGGTCGTGCTGGCCGGTGAAATCACCACCACCGCGAACGTCGATTACATCCAGGTCGCGCGCAATACGATCAAGCGCATCGGCTACGACAACACCGAATACGGCATCGACTACCGCGGCTGCGCGGTGCTCGTCGCGTACGACAAGCAATCGCCGGACATCGCGCAAGGCGTGGACCGCGCACACGACAATAACCTCGATCAAGGCGCCGGCGACCAGGGTCTGATGTTCGGTTACGCGTGTGAAGAAACGCCGGAACTGATGCCGTTGCCGATTCACCTGTCGCACCGCCTGGTGGAACGTCAGGCGAATCTGCGCCGCGACGGCCGTCTGCCGTGGCTGCGTCCGGATGCGAAGTCGCAGGTTACCGTGCGCTACGTCGACGGCAAGCCGCATTCGATCGACACCGTCGTGCTGTCCACGCAACATTCGCCGGATATCGACCTGGCCACGCTGCGCGAAGCCGTGATCGAAGAAGTCATCAAGCCGACGTTGCCGGCCGACCTGATCAAGGGCGACATCAAGTTCCTCGTGAACCCGACCGGCCGGTTCGTGATTGGCGGTCCGCAAGGCGATTGCGGCCTGACGGGCCGCAAGATCATCGTCGACACGTACGGCGGCGCGGCGCCGCACGGCGGCGGCGCGTTCTCGGGCAAGGACCCGTCGAAGGTCGACCGCTCGGCGGCCTACGCCGGCCGTTATGTCGCGAAGAACATCGTGGCCGCGGGCCTCGCGTCGCGCTGCCTGATTCAGGTGTCGTACGCGATCGGCGTCGCTCAGCCGACTTCGGTGATGGTCAACACGTTCGGCACGGGCCGCGTGTCGGATGCGACGATCACGCGCCTCGTGCAGGAGCATTTCGACCTGCGTCCGAAGGGCATCATCCAGATGCTCGACCTGCTGCGCCCGATCTACGAGAAGAGCGCGGCTTACGGTCATTTCGGCCGCGAAGAGCCGGAATTCACGTGGGAATCCATGGATAAGGCTTTGGCGCTCGCCGAAGCTGCCGGTACGGAACCAGTCGCTGCGCTGGCTGAATAAGCGCGGGCTGTCCGCTGACGAAAGAACCCCGCCGGGCGCGAGCCTGGCGGGGTTTTTTTTATTGCTTGTGCGCCGGTTGGGGCGAGCCGCAATGCAGCGCGCTTAACGACTTGCTTAGCGGCTCGCAAACGCGAACGCGAACCAGCCGGTGCTGCCGTTCGTCGACATGCGGCGCGGACGGCGGCTCGGGTTTTGCGGCGCGGCAGCCGGCGCGCGTGGCGGGGCTGCGAGGCGCAGCGGCGTCGGCTTGCGCAGCAGCGTGCGCAGCGAAAAACGCCGCGAACTGCCGTGCAGACGCAGCGCGGAGAAAAACGTGTGAAACCAGGTGCGAATGCCGTCGACCGCTTTGGCATCGCGCCAGTGTTCGCCCATCGCGCGGGTGCGCGTGGCATGGTGGCGCAGCGCGCGCACGACATGGCGGCGCGCCGGACGTGCCGCTTTCAGTGCGGCGCGGGTAAGGCGGGTATTCAGAAGAGTATGCATGGCTTCACAGGTGGGCAACGCGTCGCGTGTCGGAAGGTGCGTCAGTCAGAGCAGCAAATGTGCCAATGACAACGTCGCAAGAAACGGCGCGAATGCCCGGGATTCGATCGGAAAAGGCACGGAGGCCGGTGTTATTGGCCTTGGCGGCCAGTATGCGGCGCGCTGGTGCGGGAATGGCGTTAAACATGTATGCAGGCTACACGTGATTCATGACGTCAGAAAGTCGGTTTTTACCCTGCGGATCGGGGTTTTTACGGAGTGAAGCGATGGTGCGCGTCGACGGGGTCGCGCCCTTTGCGACCGATTATCGTGCGTGTTTGCCCATTTGACGTGCGGTCATTTTGACGCGTCGCGGGTGACGCGGTGCGCATTTAAGACTGGTTACCAGAAAAACGCGGATTCTTAATCCATTCGCGTTGAAAATGCGAGTTGAATGCGAGTTGAACGATTAATCCTCAGGCATTTTCCGATTGATTCGGAAATCCCCGATCATGGTTCATTACGTCGGTGAAGTAATTCGACTTCACGCTGACCTCGCGACGAACCGGCTATTCACCGATTTGCGCTACGTCTTCCCGCACGGCGAAACTGCGCACCGTCCGATCGCGCCCGCTTTACAATCGAGGGATCAGCTAGTCGACGGTAACGGAACACCATGTCACTTCATTCGAAGAAAGAGCAGATTCAGACGTTGCGGGAGCAGGGTTTTGTCGTGGTGCCCGGATTGGTGTCGCCCGAGCGCTGCGATGAGTTGAAGCAGATTGCATTGCGGCAATTGCACGAAGCGGCGGCGCCGATCGAGTTCGAAGCGGATCTGAAATACCCCGGCGCGCCGGATTCCAGACATGCGCCGGGCGGCCAGACGGTGCGGCGCCTGCTGGACGCGTACGGCCGCGCGCCGGCCTTTGCACAATGGGCCACCGCGCCGGAAATTCGCGGCTGGATGGAGTTGTATTTCGGCGAGGAACCGCGCCTGTCGCGGGCGCATCACAACTGCGTGATGACCAAGCATCCGGCCTACGGCAGTTTGACCGGCTGGCATCGCGACGTGCGGTACTGGTCGTTCGAGCGCGACGACCTGGTGTCGGTGTGGGTGGCGCTCGGCTCGGAAACGGTCGACAACGGCGCGCTGTGGCTGGTGCCCAAGTCGCACACTGCAGCCTTCACCTCCGAACGCTTCGACGAGGCCAAGTTTTTCCGCTCCGATCTGCCGGACAACGAGGCATGGATTCGCACCGCAGTGTCGCTCGAGCTCAAGGCCGGTGACGTGGTGTTCTTCCACTGCAATACGCTGCATTCGGCGGGCAAGAACCTCAGCGACCAGGTGAAGTTTTCACTGGTGTACACCTATCACGGCGCGAGCAATGTGCCGCTGCCGGGCAGCCGCTCGGCCGCCAAGCCCGAGGTGGCGTTCTGAGCTTAGCGTTTGCGCCCCGACAACGCGACGCCGGTCAGCCCGGCGATCGTGGCCGCCACGCCGGCGACGATCAGCATGATCGCCTTGTTGGTCGGCGAACCCGTAAAGACGCGCGATACCTCGCTGCTCACCGAGTTGAACGCCTGTCCGCCGAAATACAGCAGCACGATACCGCCGACAATCAGCGCGATTGAAATCGCTTTCGCCATCCAAGTCTCCCATCAGTTCGGTCCGCGCAAAGTGTAGGGGACGGGCAGGCAATCGTCCATCCCGCATACTGGGCCTCAGCAGGGTTCACGTCGATTGGCTACCATAACGGTCCAGCCGTCTATAACAACACGTCGACAACACGTCGAACGACACATCGCGCAGTACGCCTCCCGCAGCATGCGATTGCCTCACGCCCGCACTGGTTGGGCAACCTCAACTTCAAGGACACAAGCAATGGCTTACGAAGCAGCTTCAGAACGCTATTCGGACACGCAGTACCGCGTCTGCGGCAAGTCGGGTCTCAAACTGCCGGCGCTGTCGATCGGTCTGTGGCACAACTTCGGCGACACCACGCCGATTTCCACGCAGCGCGACATTCTGCGCACGGCCTTCGACCTCGGCATCACGCACTTCGACCTCGCGAACAATTACGGCCCGCCGTACGGCAGCGCCGAAACCAACTTCGGCCGCCTGTTCAAGGACGACTTCAAGCCGTATCGCGACGAGTTGCTGATTTCGTCGAAGGCTGGTTGGGACATGTGGCCGGGCCCGTACGGCCAGGGCGGCGGCTCGCGCAAGTACGTGCTCGCGAGTCTCGACCAGAGCCTGCAGCGCATGGGTCTCGACTACGTCGACATTTTCTATTCGCATCGTTTCGATGCCGATACGCCGCTCGAAGAAACCGCCGGTGCGTTGGCGACTGCGGTGCAGCAAGGCAAGGCGTTGTACGTCGGGATTTCGTCGTACTCGGCCAGCAAGACGCTCGAAATGGCGAAGCTGCTCGCCGAATACAAAGTGCCGCTGCTGATCCATCAGCCCGCGTACAACATGCTCAACCGCTGGATCGAGCACGAGTTGCTGGACACGCTCGAGCAGGTCGGCGCGGGTTCGATCGCGTTCACGCCGCTCGCGCAAGGTCTGCTGACCGGCAAGTATCTGAACGGCGTGCCGCAAGACGCGCGCGTCAATAAGCCGGGCGGCGGTTCGTTGAAGCAGGAGCATTTGAGCGAGCAGAACATCGAGCACGTGCGCAAGCTCAATGACATCGCGCAGCGTCGCGGCCAGAGCCTCGCGCAGATGGCGCTCGCCTGGGCGTTGCGCGACCCGCGCGTGACCTCGGTGCTGATCGGCGCGAGCCGGGCGGAGCAGGTGCGTGAGAACGTCGGCGCGTTGAAGAACCTCGCGTTCTCGAAGGAGGAGCTCGCGGAGATCGACCGCTACGCGACGGAAGGCGGCATCAACCTGTGGGAAAAGCCGTCGACGGATCAGGCGATCTGATCCCCGGCGCTTGCATGCGTAAGTTGCAGCAACAGAAAAAGCCGCCCGCGAGGCGGCTTTTTTGCGCCGGTTTCGCTAGACCAGCGCTGGCAGACCTTCGACCAGCACGACCGCGAACACGACGCCGAGCAGTGCGCCGAGCACCCGCAGCACGTTGTGCCGGAACTCCGTCTTGCAGGGCAGCGCGCCGACAAACAGGGCGCCGGCCAGCGCCATCGGAATCACCAGGATGAAATCGCCGATCGTGAAGTAGGTCGTCATAGTCGTCTCCATAACCTGATACTGGCTTGGGCAGCGGCGCCATGTTGGCGTCATGCAACTGCCTCGCCCGACGGTTCGAGTATAGGAGACGGTTTGACCGTCGTAACGACGTCTTGCGGCGCTGCAGCGCTTATTCGCAAGGCGCTGAACCCGGCGCGTCAAGGCTTGCCGCGATTGGCGCGGCGCAGCAAATAGGGCAAACACGGTGAAGCGTTTGCTTACGCCGGCCTTTCTCCTGGCGGCTATTTCATGCGGAGCGGATCGAAGCGTCCGCCGTCAAGCGGTGGAGCGTTCGCGGCCACGCAAACGAAGCGCCGCCAGCATGCCGATCAGGAGCAGCAGCCCGACGAGTCCCGCGACACCGTTCCATCCATAGTCGGCCCAGATGTGGCCGCCATAAGAACCGACCACGCTCGAACCGATGTAATACGCGAGCAGGTACAGTGCGGCGGCCTGCCCCTTGGCCTCTTTCGCGAGGCGTCCGACCCAGCCGCTCGCCACCGAGTGGCCGGCGAAGAAACCGAATGTCACGCAGGCAATGCCGAGCGCGATTGCCGCGAGCGGGTGCAACAGCGTGAGCGCGAGACCGAGCGCCATCAACAGCAGGCTCGCCGTCAGCACGCGTGCGCGGCCGAAGGTATCGGCCATGCGGCCCGACCACGGCGACGCGACCACGCCCGTCAGATAGACGACGAAGATCGCCCCGATCTCCGTCTGATTCAACCGGTAAGGCGGCGCGAGCAGCCGGTAGCCGATGTAGTTGTACAGCGTCACGAAGCTGCCCATCAGCACGAAGCCGAGCAGAAACAGCAACGGCAGCCCGGGCCGCGTGAACTGCTGCAACAATGCATGGCGGTGATGGCCGAAACCGAGTCCGCGACGCGGCACGAAATGGCGCGACGGCGGCAGCAGCGCGCGAAAGGCGAGCATGGACAGAATGCCGAGCACGCCGATCGTGCCGATCGCCACCCGCCACGAAAACAGATCCGCGACGACGCCGGTAATCACGCGCCCCGCCATCCCGCCGATCGCCGTGCCGCCGACGTACAGGCCCATGGCGAGCCCGAGTCCGTCGGGGTGGACTTCCTCGGCGAGATAGGCCATCGCGACGGCCGGCACGCCGCCGAGCGCGAGCCCTTCAAGCGCGCGCAATACCAGCAACTGATGCCACTGCGGCGCGATCGACACGCCGATGGTCAGCAGCGCCGACACGGTGAGCGACATTGTCATCAGCTTGTGACGGCTCCAGCCCTCCGATACGAAACCGGCGACGAAGATGGCGAGCGCCAGCGCCGCCGTGGTCACCGACAGCGACAGACTGCTTTGCGCGGGCGTCACGTTGAACGCCGTGGAAAAGGACGGCAGCAACGGCTGCACGCAGTACATCAGCGAGAACGTGGCGTAGCCGGCGAACAGCAGCGCGATGCTGGCGCGCCAGTAGGCGCGTGTGCCGCGTTCGAGGTAGGCGAGGCTGGCGATGTCGGGCGCGTCGGACAGGGACGCGCTCGACGATTCAGGCGAAGAGGGAACAGCCGAAGTAGCAGTCCGGTGGGATTCCGGCGACGCGGTCACGAAACAGTCTCCTTGGTGAGCGCGGGCGAGCGCGGGTGAGTCCAAGCTGTTAAGGATACGCTGAAAAAGCCGCCTGGATCGGCCAGCCGGGCACTAGCGGCGCGCTAACCGTGCGCCGCCGCCTCGCTCGCCGCCGCTGCCGGATGCACGATCTGCTCGCCGGTGGGCAGCGCGGACGCGTCCCAGCCGCCGCCCAACGCCTTGATCAACGCGACGCTCGCGGCCATCCGGCGGCGCGCGATCGACACTGCGTTGCGTTCACTGGTCAGCGCGGTGGTCTGCGCGACCACGACGTCGAGATAGGTGATCGCGCCGTTCCTGTAGCGGTTCGAGACGACCGCCAGCGAACGCTGCGCGGCGGCCACGGCATCGTCCTGCGCGGCGGCTTCCTGTTCGAGCACGCGCAACGCCGCCAGGTTGTCCTCGACTTCACCGAAGGCGCTCAGCACGGTCTGCCGGTATTGCGCGACGCTCTCGTCGTAGTGCGCGCGAGCTTGCTCTTTCACGGCGGCGCGTCCGCCGAAGTCGAGCAGCGTGCCGGTAAGCGCCGGTCCGAGCGACCATAGGCGGCTCGGCGCTACCAGCCATTGGCTGTAGTTGGTCGCTTCGAGCCCACCCGTCACCGACAGAATCAGGCTGGGGAAAAACGCCGCCGTCGCCACGCCGATCTGCGCATTCATGTCGGCGACATGACGCTCCGCCGCCGCGATGTCGGGGCGCCGTTCGAGCAGCGCCGACGGCACACCCGCAGCGGCCACGACCGGCACCGCGACGAGCGGCGCCACCGCCAGTGAAAACGTCGAAGGCGGCTGGCCGGTCAGGATCGCGATCGCGTGTTCGAGTTGGGCGCGTTGCACGCCGAGATCGAGTGCTTGCGCCTGAGTGGTCTTCAGTTGCGTTTGCGCCTGAGCGACGTCGGCGTCGGTTGCGATGCCGCCGGCGTAGCGGTGCTGCGTCAGATCGAGCGCTTCCGTGTAGGCCTTGAGGGTATCGTCGAGAAGCTGGCGTTCCCGATCGAGCCCGCGCAATTCGAAGTAGTCCGTCGCCAGTTCGGCCTGCATGGACAGCAGCGCGGCGTCGACGTCGGCGGCACCTGCTTGCGCTTCGGCCTTCGCGCCTTCGACGCTGCGCGACACGCGGCCCCACAAGTCAGGCTCCCACGAGGCGTCGGCCTGCACGAGGTAGTCGTTCAGCGTGAGACCGGCGGTCGACTTGTGTAGCACGTTGCTCGACCCTCGTGCGCGCGAATAGTCGCCGTTCGCGCTGACCACCGGGAAGTAAGTCGAACGATATTGCGCGACCGTTGCGCGCGCGGCGCGAAAGCGCGCTTCGGCGGCCTGCACGGTCTGGTTCGCGGTGGCGACCTGCTGTTCGAGCGCGTCGAGCGATGGGTCTGCGTAGACGTTCCACCAGGCGCCGCGCGTGAGCGTGTCGGCGGGTTGCGCGGGCATCCAGCCGGTGCCGTCGAGCTCCTTGTAGGTGGCGGCGGTCGCGGCGGGCGGTTTGACGTAATCGGGGCCGACGGTGCAAGCGGTGAACAGGCAGGCCGACGCTGAAGCGAGCGCCAGCGCCGGCATGCGCAAGGTGAGACGCTTGAGTCGAGGCATGCGAGCGCCGCGCGAGGGTGGCGTGGGCGAGTTCATGACGATGCGCTCGCGGATGGACTCGCGATAGGGCGAGCGCCCGGTGCGTTTGCCGCCGCACGGGAACCGCCGGACGTGTCGGACGTGCCGGCCGCACCTTCGCCGTTCGCCGCAGCACCCGCAGCACCCGCCGCCGCCTGGCGCGGCACGATCCGCACCGGTGCCCCGTCCACGATCGAATCCTGCGGATTCAGAATCACCTGCTCGTTGCCTTGCAAACCCGACGCGACCGCCACACGTGTACCGAAGTCGGTCCCTAGCGACACCGCGACCAGCTTCACCTTGTGCTGCGCGTCCACGGTCGCGACTTTCACGCCATCTGGGCGGAATAGAAACGCATTGCCCGGCAGCGTAAACGGCGCCGCGCCCGTACCCAACGCGAAGTGCACCTGCGCATACGCGCCGGGCAGCAGATCGCCGTTTCGATTGTCGACGTCCACTTCGACCAGCATGGTGCGCTGTTGCGGATCGACGGCGCCCGCGGTGCGCGCCACCGTCCCCGGATAGTGTTTCGACGGCGTCTCGGTCAGCGTCAGAAACGCGGTTTGTTGCGCGCGCACCTGTTGCGCGTAAGCCTGCGGCACGTTCACATACACCCGCAAGCGGTCGGCCTGCGCAACATGGAACAATTCCTTGGCCGGTCCGCCTGAACTGCCCGCGTCGATCAGTGCGCCCACATCCACGTTGCGCGCCGTGACGATGCCGTCGAACGGCGCATAGACCTTCTGGAACGATTGCGTCTTCTCCAGACGCGCAACGTTAAAGCGCGCCGCATCCAGCGTGCCTTTCTTCGCGAGCATGTCGCCGACTTTCTCGTCGGTTTCCTGCTTCGATACCGACTTGCTTTTCAGCATGTCGGTCCAGCGGTCGGCGGTGCTTTTCGCGAGCGCGTAGTTGGCGTCGGCATTCGCGAGATCGGCGCGCGCGGCGCGCAGTTGATCGTCCACTTCCGGCGTGTCGATTTCGGCGAGCAGCTGGCCGCTTTTCACGTGAGCGCCGATGTCCGCGTACCACTTCTTCAGATAGCCGTTGGTGCGCGCGTAGATCGGCGTATCGAGAAAGGCCTGCACATTGCCCGGCAGCACGAGATCGAGCCCGGCCGTCGACTTCTGCGGCCGCACGACTTCCACGCTGGTCTGGCTCGCGTGGTCGGCATCGCGTTCGAGCGCTGCGTGCGCGTCGTGGCGCGACCAGATGCCTTGCGCGGCGAGAACGATTACCACCACGGCCACCGCCACGGTGATCAATCGCATGCGTTTGGTTTTCGCCGCTTCGTGCGAGGTGCCGGAACCGTCCGGACGATGTGCTTCCATCAAACTTCCCCTGTGAAAATGCGTGGGCAGTCAGCGCTGCCTCTCGTCATGTTTGCCGTTGCGCTTGCCGCTGCGATGCACGTCATGGCTTCTGCACCACATGTTCCGCCGCGCGCAAACGCCGCGCCGCGAGTCGACGGTAAATCATCGAGAACACCACCGGCACGAAGATCAGCGTGGCCAGCGTGCCGATCGTCAAGCCGCCGATCACCGCGCGCCCCAGCGGCGCATTCTGCTCGCCGCCTTCGCCGAGACCGATCGCCATCGGTACCATGCCGATCACCATCGCGAGCGCCGTCATCAGCACCGGGCGGAAACGCGTGAAGCCCGCTTCGATCGCCGCGCGCGTCGCGTCGCCGTGTTCGAGCAGGCGTTCGCGCGCGAAGCTGATCACCAGAATCGAGTTCGCGGTCGCGATGCCGATACACATGATCGCGCCGGTGAGCGCCGGAATCGACAGCGTGGTGTGCGTGAGGAACAGCATCCAGACAATGCCCGCGAGCGCACCCGGCAACGCCGTGATGATGATGAACGGATCGAGCCATGACTGGAAATTCACCACGATCAGCAGATACACCAGCAGGATTGCGAACACGAGACCGGCGAACAGACCCGAGAATGAATCGTTCATGGTCTGCACCTGGCCGCGCACTTCGATGCTCGACGTTTTGGGCAATTCGGCCTTGGCCTCGTCGATGATCTTGCGGATATCGTCGGACACACCGCCGAGATCGCGGCCGTCCGCGGTGCCGTAAATGTCGATGGTGGTCTGCGCGTTGTAGTGGTTCAGCGTCGCGTTGCCGGCCTCGCGTTTCATGGTGGCGAGCGAGCCGAGAATATTGCCGCGGCCGTTCGCATTCAGCGGGATGTTGGCGAGCGATTGCAGCGAATCGATCGTGTATTGCGGCGCTTCCGTGATCACGTTGTAGCTGACGCCATTGCGCGGATTGAGCCAGAACGTCGGCGTGGTCTGCTGGCTGCCGGACAAGGTGATCAGCAGATTGCTCGCGATATCGCGCTGTGTGAAACCGGCTTGCTGCGCGCGCGTGCGATCCACGTCGATGAAAATGCGCGGCAAATCGGCGGGTTGCTGGATGCGCGCATCGGCGAGACCGGGCACTTTGCGCAGACGGTTCAGCAGGTTGGCCGCGAACACGCGATTGCCCGCCACATCGCGCCCCACGATCTGAATATCGATCGGCGATGGCATCCCGAAGTTGAGCGTCTGGCTGACGATATCCGCGGGCAGAAAGGCGAACTGCACGCCGGGGAATTCGTCGGTGAGCGTGCGGCGTAACGTGCGTACGTAGTCGGCGCTCGGGTGATGCTCGGGATTGAGCGTGATCAGCACGTCGGCGTCCGAGGTGCCGATCGTGCCGGTGTTGCTGTACGAGAGGTTGATACCCGAGACCGGCAGACCGATGTTGTCGATGATCGAATGCAGCTCTTCTTTCGGAATCAACTGGCGAATGCGCGTATCGACGCGATCCGTGACCACGGCGGTTTCTTCGACCCGCATACCGGTTTTGGCGCGCAGATGCAGCGCGATGGTGCCCGCATCGACGGCGGGGAAGAAGTCGCGGCCGAGGAACGGCATGAGGAACATCGACACGCCGCAGCACGCCAGAAACAGTGTCACGAACAGACCCGGCCGCGCCACCCGCGCTTCGAGAAACACGCGATAACGCTCGCGCAAACGCGCGAAGCCGCCTTCGAACGCGTAGTGCATGCGCATGAACGGATTGCGCGTTTGCGCCGGCGCGTGATGCGCGTCCGCCGGTTTATGGTGATGACGCAGCAGATATTTCGCGAGCGTCGGCACGAGCGTTCGCGAGAAGAAATACGAGGCCAGCATGGCGAACACCACCGCTTCGGCAAGCGGAATGAACAGGTAATGCGCGACGCCCGTCAGCAAGAACATCGGCACGAATACGATGCAGATCGACAAGGTCGACACCAGCGTCGGAATTGCGATCTGATGCGCGCCGTCGAGAATCGCCTGTTCGAGCGTCTTGCCCTGCTCGAGTTGATGGCTGATGTTTTCGATCGCGACCGTGGCATCGTCCACCAGAATCCCGACCGCGAGCGCGAGGCCGCCGAGCGTCATGATGTTGATGGTTTCGCCGAGCAGGGATAGCGCGATGATCGAGGTGATCATCGACAGCGGAATCGACACGGCGATGATCAACGTCGCGCGCCAGTTGCCGAGGAACAGCAGAATCATCAGGCCGGTGAGGCAGGCCGCGATCAGCGCCTCGCGCAGCACACCTTGCACCGAGGCGCGCACGAACAGCGATTGATCGGCCACGGGATCGATATTCAGCGAAGCGGGCACGAGATTGCGCAACGTCGGCATCATCGTCTTGATACGGTCGACGATTTCAAGCGTGGAGGTATTGCCGCTTTTGTTGATGGTCAGCAAGGCGGCGCGCTGGCCGTTCACCCGCACGATATTGGTCTGCGGCTGGAAACCGTCGCGCACGTGCGCGACGTCGCGGATATAGACGGTGCCGTTGGCCGTGGACCTGATCGGAATATCGTTGAGGCCGGCGAGCGAATCGGGGCTGCCGTTCATCTCCACCGAGTATTCGGTCGAGCCGATTTTCGCGGTGCCCGAGGGCAGGATCAGGTTCTGCGCGGTGACGGCGTTGACCACGTCAAGCGGCGACAGGTTGCGCTCCTGCAGCTTGCGCGAATCGATATCGACCATGATCTGCCGCTGCTTGCCGCCGTACGGCAACGGTGCCGACGCGCCCGGCACCGTGGCGAGCTGCGTCTTCAGGAAGTTGTTGCCGAAGTCGAATAGCTCCTGCTCGGTGAGCGAGGCCGACGACAGCGCGAGCCGCAGAATCGGCACCGTCGAGGCGTTGTAACGCAAGATGTTCGGCGGCGTGATGCCGGGCGGCAGCGAGCGCAATTGCGTCTGTGACAGCGCGGTGACTTCGGCGAGCGCTTCATCGATATTCGCGTGCGGCTGGAAAAAAATCTTGATGACCGCAATGCCGTTCAGCGAGGTCGATTCCGTGTGCTCGATATCGTTGACCGCCACCGACAAACCGCGCTCGTAATTCAGCACGATCCGTTTTTCCATCTCGTCCGCGGGCAGGCCGTTATATGACCAGATCACCGAGAGCACCGGAATGTCGATGTTGGGGAAGATATCGGTGGGCGTGCGCAGGATCGTCAGCGGCCCGACGATCAGCAGAAGCAGGGCCAGCACGACAAACGTATAAGGGCGCCGCAGCGCGAGGCGAACAATCCACATGGCTAGTCGCGCCGGTCGAAGCCGACAAGCGCGATACCCTTCACGCCGCCGTCACGCTGGACCCGCAGCGGACCCGGATAACGGCCGCAAGGCGACCCGGCGGCCCCGCCGGGCCGATTCAGCGGATCATTGTGTCGATGCACGTTTTTGATATATCCCCCCAGCTGGGTTTATGATGGGCTCGTTACGACGCGTTACGCCAAGCATCATCGGTCCGGCGCGGCGTAATGGGAATAGGGCGAAACGACGGGTCAAATGCCCCGAGTTCGCGCTTTTCATGGCCCCGCAAAACGGGAACAATGACTCGAACCTCTCACGCATCAGACGCGCGAAAGATTGGGTGCGTACGCAACGTTATCGGCGTGGCGGCGTTTTTATTTACCTTGACCGGCGCGAAATCACAAAGCCGGCTATGGGAGAACGGGGAAACATCATGCAAATCGGTTCTATTGTCCGATCGGTGCATATCGCCGTGCCGCAGGGCGCGCGCGGAATCGTCATGCGCATTCTCGGCGACATGGCCATGGTGGCGTGGTATGCCGGCGAGCCCGGCACGTCGCAGCACCTGAATACCGAACCCTTTTTCCTTGAAGACCTGATCGATACGGGCGAGCAGGTGCGTCCGTCGAGTGCGCAGATTCATTGACGCCGGTTTGAGTTCGACGCGGTGGTCCGATTGCGTGTTTGCTGTCTGTAAGCCGCGCGCCCATCGCGCGGCGCACCCTACGCTCCGGCGCTCTTTACCGCATCGTGAGCCGTTGCCCTCGTCTTTGACGGCGGCGCGGCGCACAATGCGGGCATGAACGACGACACTTCCGATACCCAGGCCAGCGCGACCAGCGCTGCGCCCTTCGCCCGGCTCCAGCCGGAAATCGTGCTCGACGCGCTCGACAGCGTGCTCGCCACCGTCGGCGTACGCACCGACGGCCGCATGCTGCCGCTCAACAGTTACGAGAACCGCGTGTACCAGGTGGGCGTGGAAGACGGCCCGCCGGTGGTCGCGAAGTTCTACCGTCCCGAGCGTTGGAGCGACGCGGCCATTCTCGAAGAACACGCGTTTGTCGCCGATCTCGCCGCGCGCGAGATTCCGGCGGTGCCCGCGCGTGCATTCGAAGGCCGCACGCTGCATGGCTTCGAGGGTTTCCGCTTTTCGATCTTCGAGCGCCGCGGCGGCCGCGCGCCCGATCTCGACCGGCGCGACACGCTCGAATGGCTGGGGCGTTTCATCGGCCGTATTCACGCGGTGGGGCAGACGCAAAACTACACCGAGCGTCCCACGCTCGACATCCACACCTTCGGTTACGAGCCGCGCGATTTCCTGCTGGCTCAGCGCTTCGTGCCGGACGACGTGCGCACCGCGTGGGAAACCGTGGTGAATCTCGCGCTCGAAGGTGTGGAGCGTGCGTTCGAGCGTGCCGGTGAGATTCGTCTGCTGCGCATGCACGGCGATTGTCATCCGAGCAACGTGCTGTGGACCGACGCGGGCCCGCATTTCGTCGACTTCGACGATAGCCGCATGGGGCCGGCGATTCAGGATTTGTGGCTGCTGCTGCCGGGCGAACGCGCCGAGGCGTCGCGGGCGCTGGCGGATCTGCTCGCCGGTTACGAAGATTTCTGCGACTTCGAGCCGCGCGAACTATATCTGGTCGAAGCACTGCGCACGTTGCGCCTGATTCATTATCAGGCGTGGCTCGCGCGCCGCTGGGACGATCCGGCGTTTCCGGCGGCGTTTCCGTGGTTCAACACGCAGCGCTATTGGGAAGACCGTATTCTCGAATTGCGCGAGCAGATCGGCGCGATGCAGGAAGGGCCGCTCTGGCCGGTTTGAGCGCGTGCATCGATACATGAGACCGCAGGCGCTTCACGGCGCCTGCGACGCCACGCTCGACGATTCCACCAGCGTCGATTTGACAATCACCTCGGCGCGCACGTCGCGGCCGATCGCTTCCATCGCGGGACGCATCTGGGCGAAGTCGTCCGGCGTGCAGACGTCGCTGTCGAAATGCGTGGCGCCTTCGCGCGTCATCGTGACGACGTTGCTGAGCGGATCGAAAGTGTACTGCGACTGAAAATCGACGAAGCGGTCTTGCGTGCGTTTCGCCTCCGGCATGTCGAGCACCCGGAAATTCGCGGGCAGCTCGATACGCGCGTGTTCGTGCAACGTGAGGTTGTGGCAGACGAACGGTTGCGTGCGCTGCCGTTCGCCCAGCCAATAGCGCGTGTCCGCTTCGAAGCCACCGGCCAGACTCGTCAGCGCCGGAATCGATGCCGCCGCGCCCGGCACCACGAGACTTTCCAGCGTGCCTTTCATCGTGATCGTCAGCGGACCGTCTACCGCGTTGAGGTCGCTGGTGGTCAGCGTGGCCGTACCGCGCAGATTCACGCTACGCAACTCGGCCTGAATCGATTCCTCGCGTTGCGCGGGCGTCTGCACGCGCAACATCGCGCGGGCCTGTTCGGCGGACGCGCCGGCCGCTTCCAGCCGGTAGCTGAAGCTCGCCGAACCATCCGGTTCGACCTTCATCGAAAGGTCGCTGCTACGCGTCATCAGCGCGGTGGCGGGTGTGCTGGCCAGCACACCCTGGCCCACCAGCACGGTCGGCCGGTTCATATCCGACGAAGGCAGAAAGCCGAACTCGACATTCGACGCGGTCGAATCGGCGTATTGCTGCAATTCCGGCAGCCACGTGATGATGTGATTGATGACGCCGTAGCCCGGCACGCTCGGCAGCGTGTAGATCGAGCCGCTGCTGATCAGCGCCGGCTCGTTACGCACGCCGGCCGCGTCGAGCAACGCGCCGTATAACGCGACATGGTCCTTGCAGTCGCCGTAGCGGTTCGCGAGGATCGCGCTGGCGCTATGCGGCACCACCGCGCCGCGGCCGACGTTGATCGCCACATAGCGCACGTTGCGGCGAACCCAGTCGTACAGCGTTTTGGCTTTGTCGCGCGGTGTGTGGTCGTGAGCGGTGAGCTGTTGCGCGAGACGCGTGACGGCGGCGTCTCGCGCGCTGGGGTCCGCGGCGGACTCGCGGTAGGTCGCGGCGAACGCGGCGTAGTCGGCGAAAGTCGAGACCATCAGCCGGTCGCCATACGACACGTACGCCACCGATCCGCGCTCCAACCGGCTGAAGTGCGCCTTGTCGTAGCGATACTCGTAGCGCGTGCGACCGTCGCGCGTGACCGGCTGCAAGGCGGTGAAGCCGCGTGCGTCGGCGTAGAGCGGTTTGTCGGCGGGCAGATCGTAGATCAGACGGAAGTTGTGGGTCGGCGCGAGATCGGGCGGCGTGAAGTCGCTGAACTGGCCCGGCACGATGGGCTGCTTCTGCGTCTTGCGATAGGTGAGATGCACGCGCGCGCCCGGCTCGACCGCGGGGAACACGATCACCTTTTCCTGAATGTCCTGGAACATTGGCGCGTCGAACGAACGGGCTTCCTGCACGTCGCGGATCTGCTCGGGCTGCACGTCGTGCCGCACACCGTCGGCGGTCGTCGTGTAGGCCTCGAGAATCTGCACGTCCGCCATGTTGCGATTGAACCAGACGTATTGCTGCGCCACGCGCGCCACGCCGGCTTCGTTGTTGACGCGCAGCGTCATCGCGTCGAGCTTGGAGAAGGAGCCGTCGGCGTTCACGGTGAAGGTCTGCGTCTCGCCTTCGTTCGTATAGGGATCGTCCAGTTTCGCTGGAACGCTCGCGCTCGCCGAAGGAAAACCGGCCAGGCAGCCGGATAACGCCAAGGCGAAACAGACCACGGAAGAAGGGCGCATGGCGGGTAAGGTTCCGGCGGCAAGGTTGACGGGTTCGCCAGCTAGAGTCGGTTTGCGCCGCGTGGATGTCAAGCGGTAGCCACCCGCTGCGATTGAGGAAATGCCCTGTTTATGTAATGATAGCCATTCTCAATTGAAAGGCATCGCCAGCGTACCGTCACATTTCTCCTCCTCTGTGACTGCCAGCCAGCCAGCTTTTCAGCCGGACGCCCTGGACCGCAAGCCGGGGCGTCCGGCACCTCCTCTCGATACTCGTACTTCATCCCCTTTACTGCTGCCCTGAGCGCGCGATGTCGCCGCGCCCGGTGGCGATCAATTTGCCGTTGCTGGAGACTGGATGTGAACGCGCCCGATTCGATCGATATGAAACCTGCTGCTGCCGGCGGATCGCACTACACCGCGCGCACGCCGCAGCGAAATCATCATCTGATGGACGACGCCGAGCAGGCTGCACGGCGCCAGCGTTCGCGGCGCGCGAACTTCATCAAGTGGCTGCGCAAGGTGCACGGCTGGGTCGGTTTGTGGGGCGCGGTGCTGGGCCTGATGTTCGGCGCGACCGGCTTCCTGCTGAATCACCGAGGCGGGCCGCTGAAGGTGTCGTCGGGGGAGCCGCAGGTCGAGGAAATGCAGATTCCCGTGCCGTCAAAGCCGCTGCGCTCGCCGATGGACATGGCGAAGTGGCTGCAAGGCGAATTGAAGATCGACGGCAAGCCGGGCAAGGCCAGGCGTGAGCCGGCGCATCCGGTGGCGTGGGGCGATCGCAGCACGATGCAGCCGGAGTACTGGCAGGTCGGCATCTTCGGCACCGCGCAGAACGTGCAAGCCGAGTACTGGGTCGGCAACGGTTTCGTCGCGGTGAAACGCACCCACAATTCGTTTCTCACGACGATGAACAACCTGCATCGCGGCGTGGGTCTGAGCGTCGGTTGGGTGTTGTTGATCGATACGATTGCCGGCGGGATGATTCTGTTGTCGCTGACCGGCGTATTGCTGTGGACCGAGTTGAACAAACGCCGCATGGTGGGCGTGCTGCTGGTGGGTGGCTCGGTGATCGCCGCCGTGGTTTGCGGATTGCTGTAGTCAGGGCTTTCAGCCGGTATCGCGCAGCGGCGGCAAGACCGCCTCGCGCAACCTACGAGGCAATCGAGCGCTCAAGCTAGCAAAAGCTCAAGCTAGCACGCCATCAAACGCTACACGCTGCATGTCGCGTCGCCGGACGCCGCAATTTCCCGCGCGGCCTTCGCGCCTTCCACCTTCAGCAGCGTCGGCAAAGAGACGCCGTTCTTGGCCGCCGTCACCTCGGCAAGAATCGAGACCGCGATCTCGGGCGGCGTGCGGCTGCCGATATAAATGCCCACCGGCCCATGCAAACGGGCCAGTTCGGTATCGTTCAGATCGAATTCCTTCAGCCGTTCGCGCCGCGCCTGGTTATTGCGCCGCGAGCCCAATGCGCCGACGTAAAACGCCGGTGTCTTCAACGCTTCCATCAACGCGAGGTCGTCGAGCTTCGGGTCGTGCGTGAGCGCGATCACCGCGCAGCGCTCGTCGAGCTTCATGTCGGTCACGGTATCGTCCGGCATGGTGCGCACGATCTTCGTGCCGGGGATATCCCATTCCTCGGTGTACTCTTCGCGCGGATCGCACACCGTCACCTGATAGTCGAGCCCCACCGCGATCTGACACAGGTAGCGCGACAACTGCCCCGCGCCGATCACCAGCATCCGGTAACGCGGGCCGTGGATCGTCAGCAGACGTTCGCCGTCGAACAGCACGCCGTCCGTGGCTTGCGCCGTGCCGAGTTGCACCGCGCCGCTCGCCATGTCGAGTTCGCGCGCGACGAGCCGGCCGTCTTCCACTGCGTCGCACAGTTCGGCGATGCCGCTTTGCGGCGCCAGCGGTTCGAGCACGAGCTGGATCGTGCCGCCGCAGGGCAGGCCGAAACGATGCGCTTCTTCCGCCGTGATGCCGTATTTCACCGCTTCCGGGCGCGTCTGCTCGATACCCTTTTGCCGTACCCGATCGATCAGATCGTCTTCGATGCAGCCGCCCGAGACCGAGCCGACCACCAGCCCGTCGTCGCGCACCGCGAGCATCGCGCCCTCGGGGCGAGGCGACGAGCCCCACGTCTTCACCACCGTCACCAGTAGCGCGCGATGTCCCTCTGCCAGCCAACGTGCGCTGGATTTCAGGACTTCGAGATCCACGCTGTCCATGATTTCTTCCTTTTCGTTGCGTCGCCGGCGGACTCGCCGTCCGCGGGCTCATTCAATGCCGTATTGTCCCGCGCCGTGGGATCGGACGCGGGCTCGGCGCCTTCCGGAGACGCCGCGTCAATGCCGTCAGCGCTGTCGCCACTCTCGCCACTCACCAACGCGCCGAAGCGCTTGAAGAATTCGCCCGCGATTTTACGCGCCGCGCCATCCACCAGTCTGGAACCGATCTGCGCGAGCTTGCCGCCCACTTGCGCGCTCGCCGTGTAGGACAACCGCGTTGCGTCGGCTGCGTCGTCGTCGGCTTCGAGCGTGACGCGCGCATTGCCCTTGGCGAAACCCGCGGCGCCGCCCTGGCCTTCGAACACGATGCTGTAGCCGTTCGGCGCGTCGATGTCGGTCAGTTGCATGCGCCCCTTGAAACGCGCCTTGACGGGGCCGACTGCCGCGCTCAGCGCGACCAGATAGGCATTCTCGCCGTCCGGATCGATGCTTTCGCAGCCTGGAATGCAGGCGCGCAAAATTTCCGTGTCGTTCAACGCGTCCCACGTTCGTTGCTGCGAAACCGGTAGCGTGTGGGTGTCGGTCAGTTCCATGACGTCGCTCCTGCGGTGGTCCTGGCGGCGACGGCGGGACGCGGCGCGCGCGTGAGCTGCGCGAGGTCGTGGCCGAACGCGGTCAGGCTGTCGAGATTATGAACCGGACGATGCGCGTCGACATACGGCAGGATCGCCTGCACGCCGCGCGCTTTCGGGGCAAAGCCGCTGAAACGCAGCAGCGGATTGAGCCAGACGATCCGGTGCGCGAAGCGGTGCAGGCGCGCCATCTCGGCGTCGAGCACGTCGATCGCTTCGTGATCGAGCCCGTCCGTCACGAGCAGCACCGTGGCCCGGCCGGTCAGCACGCGCCGCGCCCAACGGCGGTTGAATTCCGCGAGCGCCGCGCCGATCCGCGTGCCGCCCGACCAGTCGACCACCTGATCGGTGAGCGCGGCGATCGCGACGTCGGGGTCGCGCTCGCGCAATGCGCGCGTCGCGTTGGTGAGTCGTGTGCCGAACAGAAACACTTGCAGCCGTTCGCGCGACTGCAACAGCGCGTGGCAGAAATACAGCACCGCGCGCGAATAGCTGCTCATCGAACCGGAGATGTCGAGCAGCAACACGAGCGGCGGTTTGCGCTCGACCACCGCGCGATACTTCCACACGGTCCAGTCGCCGCCGGCGCGCACGGCGTGTCGCGCGCTCGCGCGCAAGTCCGCCTGCGTACCGTGCGAAGCGGCCTTCAGGCGGCGCGTCGGCTCGGTGGCGAGCGGCAGGCGCTGGCTGCGGATCAGGTGACGCAAGGTGCGCCATTCATCGGCGGTGAGGGTGTCGAAATCGCGGTGACGCAGCCGTTCTTCCGCGCTGAAGGTCGCGTGCGCGCGCAGTTCGTGCTGCTCGGTTTCCTGCGGGGTCTTGCGATGCGGCGAGGGCGGCGCGCGTACGGCGAGTGCGTCGGCGAGACGGTTATTGCGCTTCGGTGGCGGCAGGCCGTCGCGTACCTTCGGCAGCAGCAGCGCGCGCAGTTTTCCTTCCCAGTCGGGATCGCGCCAGAACAGGTCGAAGGCGGCGTTGAACAGCTCGCGCTCGTCCGGCGCGGAGACCAGCGACGCGGCCAGCGCGGCGCGCACGTCGTCGCGGCGGCCGAGATCGATCCAGTGCAGCGCGGCGAGCGCGTCGACGGCGTGCGCCGGCGACATCGGCAAGCCCGCGCCGCGCAACACGCGCACGAAATGGACGACGTTGCGGGCGAGGATGGGCGTATCGACGGGCGTCGTCATGCTGACTATCCCGGCGCGGCGAGACACTGGGCGATTTGCGCGGCATCGATGCGCGCCAGATCGTCCTGATACTTCAGCAGCACGCCCAAGGTGTTCTGCACCGACTGCGGATCGAGTTCCGTCACCGACAGCGCTTCCAACGCGCGGCACCAGTCGATCGTCTCGGCAATCCCCGGCGCCTTGAACAGATCCATACCGCGCAGCCGATGCACGAAATCGACCGCGCGCCGCTGCAATTCCGCCGAGGTTTGCGGCGCCCGCGCGGCGACGATCTCCAGCTCGCGATCGCGCTCCGGGTAGCCGATCCACTGGTACAGGCAACGCCGCTTCAGCGCGTCGTGCACTTCGCGCGTGCGGTTCGAGGTCATCACCACCAGCGGCGGCTGCGCCGCGCGCACCGTGCCGTATTCGGGAATCGATACCTGAAAATCCGACAGCAGTTCCAGCAGGAACGCCTCGAACGGTTCGTCGGCGCGATCGATCTCGTCGATCAGCAGCACCCGCCGCGCGCCCGGATGATGCTCGTCGGGCATCAGCGCTTGCAGCAGCGGACGCTTCAGCAGGAATTCGCCGCGATACAGCGTGTCGTTGTCGGGTCGTTCGCCGGCGGCTTCGGCCAGACGCAGGGCCATGATCTGACGCGGGTAGTCCCACTCGTATAGCGCGCTTGCCGTGTCGAGCCCTTCATAGCATTGCAGCCGCAGCATCGTCGTACCGAGTATGCCGGCAGCGGCTTTGGCGAGTTCGGTCTTGCCGACGCCCGGCTCGCCTTCGACGAACAACGGCCGCTCCATCCGCAGCGCAAGGTACAACGCGGTCGCGAGTTCGCGGCTGGCGAAATAGCGTTGGCTCGCGAGTTGCGCGAGGGTGTCGTCGATTGAAGCGGGCTGCATGGTGGTCCTGAATTGAGCGAACGGATGGGCGGCCGACGTTGGTGTGCAGGAGCACGCTGTTGCGTCAGCCGCCCACGGCGATGGTCGCTAACCGATCGCCTTCGTCACCGCGCGCGCGGCCAGCACCGGAATCAGATGCGCGCGGTAGTCGGCGCTCGCGTGCATGTCGGTGTTCAGATCGGCGGCCGACACCGTCACCGCGCGAGCCGCCTCGGGCGTGAAATTGGCAGACAACGCGCTTTCCAGCTCCGGCACGCGAAACACCGACGCCGCTGCACCCGTCACCGCGACCCGCACGCCGCTCGCGAACTTCGCGACGAACACGCCGACCAGCGCGAAGTGCGACGCCGGATTGCGGAATTTCTCGTAGGCGGCGCACTCGGGGACCGGAAACTCGACGGCGACGATCAGCTCGTCCGGCGCGAGCGCGGTCTCATACATGCCGACGAAAAAATCGCGCGCGGCGATGCGCCGCCGCTCGGTGACGATAGTCGCGTCCAAGGCCATCGCGGCGGCCGGGTAGCACGCGGCGGGGTCGTTGTTCGCGAGCGATCCGCCGAGCGTGCCGAGCGCGCGCACCTGCCGGTCGCCGATATGCGCGGCAAGCTCCGCGAGTCCCGGCGATACGCGCCGTAGCTCCGGGTGATCCGCGACGTCGGCGTGACAGACGGCTGCGCCGATCGTGACCTTTTGCGCGTCGACGCTGATCGATTTCAGCGCGGGAATGCGCGTCACGTCGATCAATTGCGACGGCTGCGCGAGACGCAGGCGCATGGTGGGCAACAGGCTCTGACCGCCGGCCAGGAACTTCGCGTTGCCGTCGGCGGCGAGGGCGGCGACGGCCGCGTTGGGATCCGTCGCGCGTTGATACTCGAATGAATACATGTCGAATGCTCCGCTCAGGATTTCAATGGGGTGGCCTGGCTGCGTGAACCCGCTGCGTGAATCGCGGACCACACGCGATGCGGTGTCGCCGGCATTTGCAGGTCGGTCACACCAAGCGGCGCGAGCGCGTCGAGAATCGCGTTGATCACGGCCGGCGGCGAGCCGATCGCGCCCGCTTCACCGCAACCTTTGACGCCGAGCGGATTGTGCGTACACGGCGTGCCCTTGGCGGTTTCGACGGTGAAGTCCGGCAGATCGGACGCATGCGGCATGGCGTAATCCATGTACGAGCCGGACAGCAACTGGCCGCTCTCGTTGTCGTACACGCAGCGCTCCAGCATCGCCTGGCCGATGCCTTGCGCGAGCCCGCCATGCACCTGGCCCGTGACGATCATCGGATTGATCACGTTGCCGAAATCGTCCACGGCGGTGAATTGCTGAATCCGGCACACGCCCGTGTCCGGATCGACCTCGATCTCGCAGATGTACGCGCCGGCCGGATAGGTGAAGTTGGTCGGATCGTAGAACGCGCTCTCTTCGAGGCCGGGTTCGAGCACGTCGAGCGGATAGTTGTGCGGCACATAGGCCGCCAGCGAAATCTCGGCGAAGGCCTTGGTGCGATCGGTGCCCGCGACGCGGAACACGCCGTCCTTGAACTCGATGTCTTCCACCGCCGCTTCGAGCAGATGCGCGGCGATTTTCTTCGCCTTGCTCTCGACCTTGTCGAGTGCCTTCATGATCGCCGAGCCGCCCACCGCGATCGAGCGCGAGCCATACGTGCCCATGCCGAACGGAATCCGGCCGGTGTCGCCGTGAACGATCTCGACGCTTTCCAGCGCAATGCCGAGCCGGTCCGCGACGACTTGCGCGAAGGTCGTTTCGTGCCCCTGGCCGTGACTATGCGAGCCGGTGAAGACGGTGACCGAACCAGTCGGATGCACGCGAATCTGCCCGACTTCGAACAGACCTGCCCGCGCGCCCAAAGCGCCCGCGATGTTCGACGGCGCGAGACCGCAGGCCTCGATGTAGCACGAGTAGCCGAGACCGCGCAGCTTGCCGTTCTGCTCGGATTGCTGCTTGCGAGCGGCGAAACCTTTGACGTCCGCGAGTTCGAGCGCGCGCGCGAGCAGGGTGTCGTAGTCGCCGGTGTCGTAGGTGAGGCCGACCGGCGTGGCGTACGGAAACTGACGGATGAAGTTGCGGCGACGGATTTCCGCCGGGTCGAGCTTCATGTCGCGCGCGGCGGTTTCGACCAGACGCTCCACCACGTAGGTCGCCTCGGGCCGGCCGGCGCCGCGATAGGCATCCACCGGAACCGTATTGGTGAAGACCGCTTTGACCTCCGCGTAGATCGCGGGCGTCGCGTACTGGCCGGCGAGTAGCGTCGCGTACAGGATGGTCGGCACGCTCGACGCGAACGTCGACAGATACGCGCCCATGTTGGCGGTCGTGTGGATGCGCATGGCGAGGAACCTGCCGTCGGCGTCCATCGCGAGTTCGGCGTGGGTGACGTGGTCGCGGCCATGCGCGTCGGAGACGAACGCTTCCGAGCGCTCGGCGGTCCACTTCACCGGACGGCGGATTTTCTTCGATGCCCACGTCAGCGCGACGTCTTCGGCGTACAGGAAAATCTTCGAGCCGAAGCCGCCGCCCACGTCCGGCGCGATCACGCGCAGTTTCGATTCCGGCAGCGACAGGACGAACGCCGCCATCAGCAAACGCTCCACGTGCGGGTTCTGATTCGCGACGTACAGCGTATAGCTGTCGTCCTGCACGGAATAGCTTGCGTTGACCGCGCGCGGTTCGATCGCGTTCGGGATCAGGCGGTTATTGACGATGTCGAGGGTGGTGACGTGCGTGGCTTTGGCGAACGCGGCGTCGGTCGCGGCTTTGTCGCCGTGGCCCCAGTTGTAGCAGACGTTGTCAGGCACCTCGTCGTGGACGGCGGGCTGGCCCGGGTCGGATGCGTGCGCGGTGTCGACCACGGCGGGCAGCACGTCGTAATCGACTTCGATCAGTTCGGCGGCGTCTTTCGCGGCCTTGATCGAGTCGGCAATCACCAGCGCGACCTGATCGCCGACGTGCCGCACTTTCGTATGCGCGATGATCGGATGCGGCGGCTCGTTCATCGGCTTGCCGTCGGTGCTGTGGATCAGCCAGCCGCACGGCAGGCCGCCGACGTTGTCCGCCGCCATGTCCGCGCCGGTGAAGATCGCGATCACGCCGGGCGATTGCCGGGCCGCGGTGGTGTCGATGTGGTTGAGCTTGGCGTGTGCGTGCGGCGAGCGCAGGAACACGGCGTAGGTTTGCTGCGGCAGGACGATGTCGTCGGTGTACTGACCGTTGCCGGTGAGGAAACGGTAGTCTTCCTTACGTTCGACCGATGCGCCGATCAGATGGGTGTCGGGTGCGTTCATCGTCGGCTCCTCAGGCGGTGGCCGGCGCGGTGGCCGCTGAGTTGGCGGCTGCGTTCGCCGAGCCGGCGGACTTCATGCCCGCGGCGCCTTCGAGCACCGCTTTGACGATGTTGTGATACCCCGTACAGCGGCACAGATTACCGTCGAGCTGGGCGCGGACGTCGTCGCCGGTAAGTTCGGGCTGGCGTTCGACCAGCGACACCGCGCTCATCACCATGCCGGGAGTACAGAAGCCGCACTGCAGGCCGTGGCAGTGTTTGAAGGCGGCTTGCATCGGGTGCAGGGCGCCGTTCTGGGCGAGCCCTTCGATAGTCGTGACGGTCGCGCCGTCGGCCTGTACCGCGAGAATGTTGCAGGATTTGATCGCGTGGCCGTTCAGGTGAACTGTGCAGGCGCCGCATTGGGCGGTGTCGCAGCCGACGTGGGTGCCGGTCAGGCGCATTTGTTCGCGCAGGAACTGGACAAGCAGGGTGCCGGGGTCGATTGAGGCGCTAATTGCGGCGCCGTTCACTGTCAGACTGATGCTGATCGTCATGAATTTGTCTCCTGATGGGGTGAGAGACCGGACCGTTTTCTTGCGTGTGTCGATGTCTTCCTGCTGTCGTGCTGGAGGTCCGCGTGGCTACTGTTTTTATTGGGATGCCGAAAAGTAAAGCACAAATCAGACGGGGGCGCTATGAGGGGAAATTTTGTGCAGGGCACGAAAGAGCGAAATGCCCATGCCCCGGCGGCAGGCCACGAAACCGGCCAACGATTCAAAGAGCGACCGCAACGGCGCGCGAAGCGCCGCCGGAAGCATGACTGCTGTGTCACTGAGGCGGAATGTGCGAGAACACCGATTCCAGATGCGCCACTAACGTGGCTGTGCGAGGCGCCCGCTTGTGGGCTGGCGGTGTGAAGCGGCTTTCTCTGCTTTCTTTGCGGCCGCAAAGAGAGTAAGTGCCTGCCCCGCACAGGGGCGACGCTAATAGACCGCTAACAACACAAGGAAAGGCCAACAACCAGAACGACTAAAAAAACCGCTATTTAGCCAGCTTGGAATGCCGCCGGGAGTACCCCAAATAAACAGCCATCCCAATCAAAAGCCAAACAACAAAAGCGATCCAGGTAACAGCCTGAAGATTGACCATAAGAAAAAGACAAGAGGCCACAGCCAGCACAGGCACAACAGGCACACCCGGACACCGAAACGCCCGCGGCAGTTCAGGATGCGTTTTCCGCAAAACCAGAACCGCAATCGACACCATCGAAAACGCGGCCAACGTGCCGATATTGATCAGCTCAGCCAACACATTCAGCGGCACCAACGCCCCGATCAACCCAAAGAAAATCCCCACGAGCCATGTCGTGAAAAACGGCGTGGCAAAGCGCGGATGCACTTTGGACAAACGCGCCGGCAACAGTCCGTCCCGCGACATCGCGAAAATCACCCGCGTCTGCCCATAAGCCATCACCAGAATCACGGTCAGCATGCCGAGCACGGCGCCGAGGTCGATAAACCCAGCCACCCACTTTTGCCCAGCCACCTGCAACGCATACGACACCGGGTGCGAAATATTCGCGAACTGCGCCGACGGCACGATCCCCGTCACGACCGCTGCTACTGCCACGTACAACACCGCGCAGACGCCCAGCGAAGCAATAATCCCGACCGGCAGATCGCGCGCCGGATTCTTCACCTCTTCCGCCGCGGACGACACCGAATCGAACCCGATAAACGCAAAGAACATCACCGCAGCCGCACCGAACACCCCGTTCCAGCCGTTCGGCATGAACGGATGCCAGTTAGCCGGCGTCACGTGGAACACGCCCACGCCGATCACCAGCAACACCACGGTGACCTTGATCGCAACCATGACGTTATTGATCCGCGCGGATTCGCGAATGCCGACCGACAACAGCGCGGTGATCACCATCATGACGAGAAACGCGGGCAGATTGAACAGCGTGTCATGCCCCGGCAATGCGCCCGGCGCGGCCGTCAGGGCCGTGGGCAACGACACGCCGAAGCCCGCCAGCAGCGACTGCAGATACCCCGACCAGCCCACCGACACAGCCGACGTTGCCAGCCCATATTCCAGCATCAAATCCCAGCCGATGATCCACGCGGCCAACTCGCCGAGCGTTGCATACGAATACGAGTAGATGGATCCCGCCACCGGAATCGTGGACGCGAACTCGGCATAGGCGAGCGCGGCGAAACCGCAGGCAACTGCCGCGATCAGGAACGAGACCATCAGCGCCGGGCCGGCCTGAACGGCGCCCGTGCCGGTCAGCACGAAAATGCCGGTGCCGATAATGGCGCCGACACCGAGGAAAGTCAGATCGAGCGCGCCGAGCGCTTTCTTAAGGCCGGCGTTCTGAGCGCTTGCAGCGATCATCTGCTCGACGCTCTTCTTGCGGAACAAGGACATTGGCGGGGGTCTCCAGTAGTGCACGCGTTGCTGCGCGCCGAATGTCGGGGAAACCCTCGATTTTAGCGGAAGCACGCCGCTGCACCATTTTGGAACGTGGTTTTTAGGGCACGGCGAGCAGGCGAAAAATCCCCTTCGCATACCATTTACGCGACACGTCCATTCGTCATGCGATCTATCGCGGAAAAGGCTTTCGCACAATGCCGGGCAAGTGGGAGGGAATCGCTCTCATACCGGCTCGCCACGCCGAACGGCACGCTATTCAGCGTGCGCAGAGCCGGGCGGGAAAAGGCGGGGAGAAAAAGGCGCTTCAGCCGGCCATCGCCGGATTGAGATCGACGAGCCGGTTGCTCATCACGTAGAAGGTCAGCTCGGCGTTATTGCGCAGCTTCATTTTCTCGAGCAGGCGCGTGCGGTACACGCTGACCGTCTTCACCGACAGCGACAGCGCGGCGGCGATATCGGTTAGCCGTTTGCCCGAGGCGAGCATGCACAGCGTCTGGTATTCGCGATCCGAGAGCTTTTCGTGCGGCAATTGTTCGCCGTCGAAGGAGACGTAGTCGGCCAGCGCTTCGGCCATCGCCGGGCTCACGTATTTGCGGCCGGCGGCGACCTGCTGGATCGCGCCGATCATCTGCGCGGCATCGACGGTTTTCGACAGATAACCTGCCGCACCGGCTTTCAGCGCGCGCACGGCGTACTGGTCCTCGCGGTACATCGAGAACATCAGCACGGCCACGCGCGGCACCTTGCGTTTCAGGCGCTTGAGCACTTCGACGCCGTTCATGTCGGGCAGCGAGATGTCGAGCAGCACCACGTCGTAACTGTGCTGGACGACGGCGTCGAGCGCTTCGGCGCCGGTTTGCGCCTCGGTAACCTCGCGCGCCACGCCGCGGTCGAGCAGCAATTGACGCACGCCCTGGCGGACCACGGCGTGGTCGTCGGCGAGCAGGATGCGCAGACTCATGTCGGCAGGCTCACGATTGCAAGGCGCGCCGCTCGGCGCACGGTGCGTCGGCCAGCATCGCGTCCCACGCGAAGCGCGCCCGCAGCAGCGTGCCGCGCGACGCGTCGGCGGCGTCGCCACGCTTCGCGGCAATCCGCCTGGCGCTCACGCGCAGCGTGCCGTCGAACGCGGCGCAGCGCGCCTGCATGCCGCTCAGGCCGAAATGGCCGCGACGGCTGCGGGCTTTGCGCGTCAAGCCGATACCGTCGTCGGCGACGATCAGCGTGAGATGACGCCGGCTGGTTTCGATCCGCACGTCCGCCGATTCGGCACGGGCGTGCTTGGCAATGTTGTTCAGCGCTTCCTGTGCGACGCGGAACACGGCCAGCGCGGCGTCGGCCGGCAGGCGGGTGAGGCGCACGTCGGCGGCGCAGACGAAGCTCGTGCGCAATTGCGTGCGCGCGGCGAAGTCGCCTGTCCAATGGGCCAGTGCGCCGACAATGCCGCTTTCCAACGACGGCGCATGTAACTCCGCGACGGCCTGGCGGCTGGCGGCGCACACGGCGTCGAGCGAACGATTCGCGACGGCGAGCGCGGCCGCGCATTGCGGCGGCGCATCGGCGGGCAGCCAGGTTTCGACGCCCGCGAGCGCAAAGCGCGTCGCGGTCAGCTCGGCGCCCACGCCGTCGTGCAACTCGCGCGCCACGTGCCGGCAGGCCGCCTCCTGCGCCTGCACGAGTTCCGCCGACAGTTCGCGGACCCTGGCCCGCAGTTGGGCGAGCTCACGTTCGGCAGCAGACGCCAGCGCAACGCTGTCAATGGCAACGGCGGCCTTACCGGACGTGTCGAAGCCGTCGCGAGCGGGCGACAAGGGAAGATGCGCGGTAAAAGGGACGACAGTCGACGTATCCATGACTTTCCCTCTCAGGAAGCGGTGTGGACAGCGAAGCGGATGCGCATCCAGGGCGCGAAGACGAAAGAACGCATGCGGGTCTCTAGCCTCCAGGGATGAACCGTGACGCGCAGCGCGCGACGGACAATTTGCTACGGTGCGACGTAACGAAATTTACATTCAGTAACATGAACTGCGGATTTCGGAAGGAGTTAGCTATTCGTCTGATCACGCGCGGCGATCATATCTCAAAAGTAGAAAAAATGCAGTCCCACCAAGGGTTAGCGCCTACATTTCACGCAATGGTTGATGTATTGCAACATGACAAAGCGGCCAATTTTGTAGGAATAATACCGACGCCAAATGTCAAAACGGCGGCGTCATTTTGTAACCGGCAACAAAAAAGGAGCCCGGAGGCTCCTTTTTTGCTCGATCGCGCGGCGTTGCGCCGCATGATCGGGGCGTGCGAGACGCGCCGTTTAACCGACGAACGCCTTTTCGACCACGTAGTGACCCGGCGCGTTGTTGCTGCCCTCCTCGAAACCGAGGTCGTCCAGCAGCTTGCGCGTGTCGCGCAGCATGTGCGGGCTGCCGCACAGCATGACGCGGTCGTTTTCGAGCGAGAAGCCCGGTACGCCGAGGTCGGCGAACAGCTTTTCGGTTTCGATCAATTCGGTGATGCGGCCGCGGTTCTGGAACGCCTCGCGCGTGACCGTGGGGTAATACAGCAGCTTTTCCTGCACCAGCTCGCCGAGGTGTTCATGCGCCGGCAGGTGGTCGGTGATGTATTCCTTGTACGCCAGTTCGTCGACGAAGCGGCAGGTGTGCGTCAGCACGACGCGCTCGTAGCGGTCGTAAATGTCCGGATCCTTGATGATCGACATGAACGGCGCGAGGCCCGTGCCGGTGGATAGCAGCCACAGCGTCTTGCCCGGCAGCAGGTTGTCGGCCATCAGCGTGCCGACTGGTTTCTTGCCGATCAGGACTTCGTCGCCAACCTTCAGATGCTGCAGACGCGACGTGAGCGGGCCGTCCTGCACCTTGATGCTCAGGAATTCGAGGTGCTCTTCGTAGTTCGCGCTCGCCAGGCTGTAGGCGCGAATCAGCGGCTTGCCGTCGACTTCGAGGCCCACCATCGTGAACTGGCCGTTCTCGAAGCGGAACGAAGGATCGCGCGTGCAGGTGAAGCTGAAAAGCGTATCGGTCCAGTGATGGACGCTCAGGACGGTCTGTGTGTTCAGGTTGCTCATGGCTTCTTGGATAGTGCGAAAAAGGCGGCCAGTCGTTGGAGCCGGCCGGCACGGCAAGGGCGATGCTGCGTTCACCCGGAGTCGGGAATCACGCGCAATCCGCTATTTTACCGCGCCGGATGCCCGAGGGCGGCGACGCGGCGGTTGAGCGTGGTGAAGCGGGTACCGGACCAGGAAGCGGCGGCGCCGGCCGTTGATACAGTCGGGCGCCGCGAAGTACGTTGGCGTGGCTGCCGCCGCGCTTCAGCAAGGGAACGGCGATGGGCGAACGCCGCGCAGGGCGGCTGCCATCGGCTGTCCGGCATGCGCCGGATAGGCGCGCCGCGCGGGCAACTTGTTCGCGATGATACCGAAAGCCGCCGGGCGCTGCAGCATTGACCCTGCTGATAAAACTGGCAAAAGCGCGGACGCGTCCGGGCGCGACGGATAGCCGCGACAGGGTTGGCGCGAGCGCGGAGGTCTTTCGTTAATAAGATCGAGACCGGGTCTTATTGGTACACAGGCCTAGCCTGAAAACCGTATTGGACGGTCAGAAGCCAAGCTTGATAGCGCTAAGCGCGTTTCAGCGATTGATCACGCCGGCGCCGTCACGCGCTTCTTTCCGCGCTGCTTCAACACCCGCGCCTGCAGCACGATCACCAGCAGCAGAAACACGCCGCGAATCACCGACTGCCAGTACGCCGACAAGCTGATGAACCCCAGCCCGTTCTCGAAGTTCAGCAGATTGAACACGAGACCGAGCAGCAGCACGCCGGCAATCGTCATCGCGATCGAGCCTTCGCCGCCGCTCAGCAAGGTGCCGCCGAGCACGACTGCCGAAATCGCGAACAGCTCCCAGCCGACGCCTTCGTTCGGCTGTCCCGCGCCGAACTGCGCGGCGAGGATCACGCCGGCCATACCGGCCAGCAAGCCGCTCACCGCATAGGCCATCACCAGCGTGCGGTCGACGTTCAGGCCCATCAGCCGCGCCGCTTCCTCGCTGCCGCCGACGGCGAGCGAATGCCGTCCGAAGCGCGTGCTGCGCAGCGCCAGCCAGCCCGCCAGCGCGGCCGCCGCCGCGACGAGCCCCGGAATCGGCAGCCCGAACAGGTCGCCCTGACCGAAGTTGCCGAAGTTGCCGAAGTTCGAATCGGCGGCGATCGACACTGCGTCGTTCTTGCCGAGCAGCAGCGCGACGCCGTGGGCGCCGAGACTGGTCGCGAGCGTGACGATAAACGGCAGGATTTTCAGGCGCGTGATGATCAGACCGTTCAGCACGCCGACCACGAGTCCGGCGGCGCATCCCGCCAGCACGGCGACCCAACTGCCGTACACGCTGGTGAGCGCGGCAACCACGCTCGCCAGCGCCGCCACCGTGCCGACCGACAGATCGATGCCGCCAGTGATGATGACGAACGCCATGCCGACCGAGATCAGCGCGAACATCGAGTTGTAGCGCCAGAAAGACGTGATGTTGTACGCCGAGCCGAAATGGTCGTAGCGCACCAGGCCGAATACGACGAGCGCGGCCAGCGCGAGCAGGATAGGGAGATTCTTTTTCATCGCATCGAGTCCGGGAGTGTCCTTGCCTTGTCCTGCGATTCAGCGCGAACGCCGCTGCACATACACCGCCGCGACGATGATGCCGGCCTTCACCACCAGCGCCGCCGCATCGGGAATGCCATGCGCGAGCAGCGTGTAGCGCAGCAACTGGATGATCAGCGCGCCGATCAGCGTGCCGCCGATATACGCCTTGCCGCCCGTCAATGCCGTACCGCCGACGGCCACCGCCGCGATCGCATCGAGTTCGACCCCGAGCCCGACCACGTTCGCATCGGAAGACGAATTCACCGAGATCGAGATCAGCCCTGCCAGACCGGCGAGCGCCGCGCACAGCGTGTAGGCGATCAGCTTGACCGTGGCAGTCGGCACGCCGCACAGATACGCGGCCTTTTCGTTGCCGCCGGTGATCAGCAGATACTGGCCGAACAGCGTTTTACGCACGACCCACACGAACACGGCGACCAGCGCCAGCATCAGCAGCACCTGGAACGGCACACCGGCCACCTTGCCGAGCGCGATCCACTGGAATGCGGGGGTGTTGAACGCTTGCAGGCTGCCGTCCGTGACGACCTGCGCGATGCCGCGTCCGGCGATGAACAGCACCAGCGTCGCGACAATCGGCTGCACCGCGAGCCGCGTCACCAGCCAGCCGTTGAACACGCCGCACAACGCCGCGGCCAGCACCGGCAGCACGAACGCGAGCGCGATGCCGGCGGGTCCCGCGATGTTCAGGAACAGCATCGGCGCGAGCGCGCCGGAAATCGCCATCGACGCGCCCACCGACAGGTCGATGCCGCCCGTCGCCACCACCAGCGTCATGCCGATGCCGACAATCACGATCGTCACGACCTGGGTCATGTTGACGTTGAAGGTTTGCAGCGACCAGAAGTGCGGCGTGAAGATCAGATTGAACAGCACCATGGCGAGCAGCACGATCACTTCGCGCTGCATCGCGAGGCGGCGCCATTTCTGCACGGTGCTGGCCGATTTGACGCGCGGTGCCGCGCTGATTTGCGCGGCGCTTTCGCCGTGGCGCGGTTCGGTTTGCAACGATTCGGTATGCAGCTTAAGCGCCATGACGGTCGCCCTCCAACGCGTCTTCGATATGGGCGGCGTTTGCCGTTTGCGCGGCGTCGGCCAGTGGCGAATGGCCTTCGCTGCCGTAGGCGATGGCGTCCATGATCGCGGTCTCGCTCATGGCGGCGCCGTTCAGTTCGGCGACGGTGCGGCCGTCCCGGATCACCACCGCGCGATCGGCGACGGCGGTCAGTTCCTCCAGTTCCGAGGCCGACAGCAGCACGCCGAGTCCCGCGTCGCGCAACTCGCGCACGATCTTGGCGACATCGGCTTTGGCGCCGACGTCGATGCCGCGCGTCGGTTCGTCGAGCAGCAGGAGCGACGGCTCGGCGGCGAGCCAGCGCGCGAGCAGTACCTTCTGCTGATTGCCGCCGGACAGTTCGCGGATCGGCTGATCGGCGGAGCGCAGTTTGATGCCGAGCGACGCGATGAACCGGTCGACGATCGCCTGCTGCTTTTTCACGTCGACGATGCCGTTTTTTGTCAGCGTGCGCAGGCAGACCAGCGTGAGGTTGTCGCGCACCGACAGTTCAGGGACGATGCCTTCGGCCTTACGGTCTTCGGTGAGATACGCGAGCCCGCGTGCGATCGCGTCTTGTGGCGACTTCAGCGCGACGGTTTCGCCGTCGAGCGACAGCGAGCCTTGCTCCAGCGGATCGGCGCCGAACATCAGCCGCATGGTTTCGGTGCGGCCCGAGCCGAGCAGGCCGGCGAGGCCGACCGCTTCGCCCGCATGCACTTCCAGCGAGACGTCGCTGACTTTCGGCGGCGCGCCCAGATTGATGGCGGCCAGCGCCTGTTTGCCGCGGCGTGCGAGGTTCGCTTCGCGGGCGGAGGTGTCGTCCTGCACGACGGCGGCGAGCGTGCGGCCGAGCATCGTCGTGACGAGTTGCAGTTTGTCCATCTCGGCCATCGTGCTTTGCGCCACGGTCTGGCCGTCGCGCATCACGGTGACACGGTCGCACAGCGCATACAGCTCGTCGAGCCGGTGCGAGACGAAAATCACCGCGCGGCCGTCGTCGCGCAGTTTGCGCACCACCGTGAACAGCAGTTCCACTTCGCGTTCGTCGAGCGACGAGGTGGACTCGTCCATGATGACCATTCTGGCGTCTGCCGAGACCGCGCGCGCCAGCGCCACCATCTGCTGGATCGCGGTCGAATAGCTGGCCACCGGTTTCTTCACGTCGATCTGCAAGCCGAACGATTCGAGCAGCGCGGCGGCGCGTTGCTGCACCGCGCGCCAATCGATCAGACCGAAACGGCACGGCTCGCGGCCGAGAAAAATGTTTTCCGCCACCGAGCGGAACGGCACCAGATTGATCTCCTGATAGATCGTGCTGATGCCCGCCTCGCGTGCCAGTTTCGGCGTGCGGAAATCGACCTCGCGGCCGTCGAAGCGCACGCTGCCCGAGCCGCGCCGATAGGCGCCGGTCAGGATCTTGATCATGGTCGATTTGCCGGCGCCGTTCTGGCCGATCAGCGCGTGCACTTCACCGGCGGCGACGCTCAGATTGGCGCCGCGCAATGCGGCCACGCCGCCGAAGCTGATGCCGATGTCCTGCATCTCGAGCAGCGGCGATACGTTGAGGGGAGAGTCTGGCGTCTGCGTGGCGGATGGCGTCACGGGTGTCCTCCTGATGCATGTGCTGCGAGTGCGGCACGATCTGCGACGATCCAAGCGGACTGCACGGCAGTCGCTGCGCGCTGCAGGCAGAAGCGCTTTGCAGCGACCTCGCCGAATCATGGTACGCCGCATAAAAGCGAAGCGACGGTCCGTGCGGGCACGGCTGCGTCGCTTCGAAACCTTCTCGTCATCCGTCTGCCGCGCCAGGATCTTGCATGGGACCGGAGACGGTTTTCAAAGGCGGATGACGTCCTGCTGCAACGCTGCTTCGAAGCAAGCTCAATAGCCGTACTGCATGTTCTGCTGCACGTTGCTCTTGTCGTAGAAACGGTCGGAAACCTTCACCCACGTCGGCACCTTTTCACCCTTCGCGTAACGCTGTGCCACATCGCAGGCGAGCGGGCCGAAGAACGGGCTCGACTGCACGCTCGCGCCGAGTTCGCCAGCCGCGATCGCATCCATGCCGCCCTTGGTGCCGTCGATCGTGACGATCTGGATATCCTTGCCCGGTTGCTTGCCGGCCGCCTTGATCGCGGCGATCGCGCCGAGCGCCATTTCGTCGTTATGCGCGTAGACGGCGGTGACGTCCGGATGCGCCTGCAACAGCGTTTCCATCACCTGGCGACCCTTGTCGCGCGCGAAGTCGCCGCTTTGCGACGCGATGATCGTCATGCCCGGATTCTTCGCGATGACTTCGTCGAAACCCTTCTTGCGATCGTTCGCGGCCGACGCGCCGGTGGTGCCTTCGAGCTCGATGATCTTCGCCTTGCCGCCGGTCGCCTTGACCAGCCAGTCAGCGGCGCGATGACCCTGATCGATAAAGTCCGAACCGATGAACGTGATGTAGTCGCGGCCCGCTTTAGCAACCGACTGGTCGACGTCGCGGTCGACCAGAATCACGGGAATGCCGGCCTTTTTAGCCTGCAGCACGATCGGTGCGAGCGGCTTTTCCTCGCGCGGCGGGAACACCAGCAGATCGACGTGCTGCGCGATCATGCTTTGAATGTCGGAGACCTGTTTGGAGTTGGAGCCGTTGGCGTCGGTCATGACCATCTGCCAGCCGCACTTTGCCGCGATGTCCTTGAAGCTCTTGGTTTCCGCGAGACGCCACGGATTGTTGCTTTCGGTCTGCGCGAAGCCGACCTTCAGCGGAGTCTTGGTGGGCAACTTCGGCAACGCGTCGTCGGCGTGCGCGGTGGCGACGCCGAAACCGATTGCCAGAGCCAGCAGCGAACCCGCCAGCGGACGAATCTGCTGCTTGCGCACGTGAGCGCGCGACTGCGTGTTGAGCGACGCCATGTCTTCCTCCAGTACCTGGTGAGGTAGGTTGTATTTGCTTTTTGTGTTTCTCCTGCCGGCCGACGCTGTTCCATCACAACCGGACGTGCCGATTATTCCACTCGGAATTATTATCGGTCAATCACTAATAATATTAATTGCGGGCTTTTTTGCCTCGGTAATTACCCTGACCGAGGCGCGTTCGACGAGCGGTCCGTCGAGCTTCACCATGCGATGCCGCACCGGTGCGCCGGCCGCGCGGTTCTGTTCTTCCTGCAGCAGGGTTTCGACCGCCCAGCGGCCCAACTCGTAGTTCGGCAGCACCACCGTGGAGAGCGGCGGATGCGTGTGGCGGGCGATTTCCTGGTCGTCGTAACCGAGCACCGAGACGTCTTCGGGCACGCGCAAACCGAGCTGCTTCAAGGCTTCGATCGCGCCGAGCGCGGTCAGATCGTTGGCGCAGAAAATCGCGGTGGGCGGGTTGGCTTCGCGCATCAGCGAGAGCGTGAGTTCAAAGCCGAGGCCCGAGCTCCAGTCGCCGTCGCGCACCAGTTCGGGGGCGTACGGCAGGTCGGCGGTGGCGAGCGCGGTGCGATAGCCTTTAAGGCGATCTTTCGACGCGTCTTGCCACGGCTCGCCGTTGATATAACCGATGCGCCGGTGCCCGGACTGCAGCAGATAATCGGTCGCCAGATGGCCGCCGGCGACTTCGGCCGGCACCACCGAAGAAACGCCGCCCTCGCTCGTGTAGCAGTTCAGCAGCACGGTCGGCACCTGCGACAGCGCGGCCGGCAGCGTCACCTTGCGGGTGTAGACGGTCGCGTAGATCACGCCGAACACATGCGGGTTGGACAGCGTCGTATCGAGCACCTGCTTTTCGATATCGGCGTTGCCGTGGGTCGAATAGACCGCCAGCATTTTGCCGGCCGCGTAGGCCGCGTCGCGCGCGCCGTCGACGTTGACGACCGGGTGCGGGCTGGTGGAAATCTCGTCGGCGAGATAGACGATCAGATTGCGCTCGTCGGCCGAGGCTGGTACTGCCTCGCGCAGCGACAGGCGGTAGCCGAGGTCGTGCGCGGCCTTCAGCACTTTCGCGCGGGTGGCCTCGGAAAACTTCGCGCCGGTGGCGTTGTTGAGCACCAGCGAGACAGTGGATTGCGACACGCCGGTCAGCTTGGCGATGTCGGTCATGGTGGGACGGCGTTGAGTCGATTTTTTCATTGTGCGAGCCGCGCTGCGGCGGCGCTAAGGCGGGAATATGCCGAGGCATCGTGGTGCTGACGGTACCACTAATAATATGTGCGCGGCAACGCGCGCTAACCCGCCATTTGGGAATGTGCGATACGCGTATGAGCGCGGTGTTTTGGTTAATTTATTACTAATAATATTGACCGATGCACTTTGGCGTGCGATTCTCGGTCGCGCGGACTTCGAATGGTCCGCCGGCCGCGCGCAGTGCGCGGCACGCTACAGGAGACAAACGATGCGCGTTGCTGCCGGCCTCCGTCCGAGGCCCCGCCTTTTTTAATCATGCGCGACGTTTCCCTGAACCCGATCCGGCCGCTCGCGGCAGCGGCGGCGCCTGACGAGCTGGTGTGGCTCGACGATCCCGCCATTGCGTCCACGCTGGTTACGTTGCATGCCGGCGCGCTGCGCGCGGTGCTCGCGCCCGCGGTGGGCGGCGCGCTCGCCGCGTTCTACGAAGTCACGCCCAAGGGCCCCCTGCATTGGCTGCGGCCGGCAACGTCGGCGGCATTCACCGAGCGCGATCCGCTGCGAATGGCGAGCTTTCCGCTGTTCCCCTATTGCAACCGGATTCGCGATGCACGCTTCGAGTTCGATGGCGTCACGATCGACCTCGCCGGCAACGACACGCGGTTCGCGCATGCGCTGCACGGGAATGCGTGGCGGCGTCCGTGGCGGATCGGCGCGCGCACCGAAAGCTCGGTGGACTTGCATTTCGAACACGAACCGGATACGCGGATTCCCAGCGACTGGCCGTTTCGCTATCGCGCGCAGCAGCGCATCGCGCTGAGCGGCGGGGCGCTGGTCATCACGTTGTCCGCGCGGAATCTGGACGAGCGGCCGATGCCGTTCGGCATGGGACATCACCCGTACTATCCGCGCACGGCGTCGACGCGCGTGCAGGCCGACGTGCAGGCCATGTGGCACGCCGACGCCGACGTACTGCCGACCCATCTCGGCCCGCATCCCGCGGTGGATGCCTTGCGTGAAGGCATGTCGCCGGATGCCTTCGATCTCGACAATAACTTCGCGAACTGGTCGCGCGAGGCGACGATTGCGTGGCCCGACGAACAGCGTCGACTGACCATGACCGCGGACGCGCCGTTCGACCACATGGTGGTGTATGCACCGGCCAACGATCCGCAGTTGTGCGTGGAACCCGTCACCAATACCACGGACTGTTTCAACGCGGCCGGCCCGCGTGAGCAGGTGGGCGGCTGTGTCTTGCAGGCGGGCGAGGAGTTGGCCGCAACGGTGAAGTGGACGCCGCAGCGCGGCTAGCTGCGCCTCACTCCACCCGCAAGCGCGCCATATACGGCAGATGATCCGACAGCCACGCAGTCTCCTGCGTCGGCTGAATCCATTCGATCGGTTTCATGCCGCGCACGAACATCTTGTCCAACGCGAGCGCCGGCGAAAATGCCGGGAACGTGCGCCCCGATTCCCCGAGCAGCGTGGCCACTTCCTGCAAACCGTGCTCGCCGAACAGCGGCACCGAGTCGTTGCGCCAATCGTTGAAATCGCCGGCCAGCACCAGCGGGCCCTCCGGCGCTTCCTTTGCGATCCAGTGCGCGATCCAGTTCATCTGCCGCAAACGCGCCGAACGCGTCAGCGCGAGATGCGCACACAACAGCGTGACCGAATGACCGCCGAAGGTGGCGCGCGCCACCAGCAAACCCCGTTTTTCGAAGCGATGCGCGGAGATGTCCCAGCGTCCGCCGAGATCGAGCGGATGCGGCGACAGAATCGCATTGCCGTGTCGCCACGACGGCTTGAACACGTTCGGCCCAAGAGCGATTTCAAGCTCCAGCGCGCGCGCGATTTCGGTGGCCTGGCAATGCCACACATCGTTCAGCGGATCGGCGACCGGCGCGCCGAAACTGCTCGCCAGCACCGGCGACGGCATGCGCCGCGCCATCGCTTCCTGTAAAAAATACGCGTCCGCGTGAGTGGATTGCACCCAGCGCTGCATGGCCTGCCATGCCTGAAAGCCGAGCGGTGTGCGGCCCTTGTGCAGGTTCCAGCTCACCGCAATGAAATCCTTCGGCGCAATGCTTTCGCGGATCAATTCTTCGGGGTTTCGCATGCCGCGTTATCCACGTGTTCTGTTTGAGGGCTTCGGCGATGAGGCCCGTGTCGCCAGCGGGTTGCACGCGCGTGGCTCGTATCGATGGGGTCGGGTGGGCGCGTAGTGGTTTGCACACTCATTCGCAGCGGCCTGGCTAGTTCGCACTGGTCGCCGTATTCGCGAGACTGGCCTTCACGCGATAGACCAGGTTGGGATTCTTGTCGACGATCGTCCAGCTCGCCCACTGACCCGCCGCCACCTTCAGACCCGGATGGCTCGCGCTCACCTGACGCGGTTGCGGCGGCAGCTTGCAGCCGGTGTCGGTCTGTTGCGCGCCGTCTTCCTCGAAGGTTTCCTGCGCTTCGATCGACAGCGTGACCTCGTTCGCGTCCGCCTGCAGCGGCGACACGGTTAGCGTGCGCGTCAGATCGAGACTGCCGCCGGGCTGATCTTTACAGCCGACGTTATGTTGCACCACCTTGTGATGCGTATCCGTGCGCGCCTGGCCGACCGTGGTGGTGCCGTCGAACGAATCGATCTGCTGGCCGTCGCGCATGACCTGCAACTGCCACTGCACGACCTGTTGCGCCGGACGTTGCTGCGCGTTCGCCAGCAACGAAGTGCCGAGCAGCACGGCCAGGATACTGGTTTTCCACATAAAAGAATTCTCCGGTCACTGCACCTGCCCGCGTGGACAGACGGTCATCTTACGCCTGATGGGCGGAACGTTTTTCTGACACGCCAATCGGGGCCGGGTTCAGCAACACTGCATTTCAGTTGATGACCTGAGTCCCTGAAAACAATCGCTTGTTAGCAGCAGAGACGCACGACTGCTGGCTTGCACACGAATATGTCGTCGTTACACTGAACTTGAAACGGCGCCAGTCAGGGGCCGCTGCAGCAAGACCAGCCAGACGGGGTGAGCGATGACAACAGCAATGGTCAAACAGGAAATCGCCGTGGCGTCTTTCAGTCAGGTGTACGACCTCGATCAGGTCGAGACCGCGCTGAACGATCTCGGCGAAGGCGCGAACGAGGCACTGCGCGCCACATACGAAAAGATGCTGAAAACCGGCAATCTGCGCTTCTGCGTCAAGCCGAACCGGATGCCGTCGATCGACGATCTGATCGGCGCGCTACCCAACTTTTCAGCGCCGCTCGACGACATCCGCAAGCAGGTCGCGTTGTGCCTCGAGACCGAAGACCGGCTCGAACTGATGCCGATCCTGCTGCTCGGCGACCCCGGCATCGGCAAGACCCACTTTGCCAAGCAGTTGGCGCGCCTGCTCGGCACCGCCTATCAATACGTGGCGATGAGTTCGTTGACGGCGGGCTGGATTCTGTCGGGCGCTTCGTCGCAATGGAAGAACGCGAAGCCGGGCAAGGTGTTCGATGCGCTCGTGAACGGCAGCTACGCGAACCCCGTGATTGCCGTCGACGAAATCGACAAGGCCACCGGCGATTCGCAATACGATCCGCTCGGCGCGTTGTACGCGCTGCTGGAGCACGATACGGCGCAGACTTTCATCGACGAATTCGCCGAGATTCCCATCAACGCGGGGCACGTCATCTGGATCGCGACCGCGAACGACGAACGCTCGATCCCCGAGCCGATCCTGAACCGCATGAACGTGTATGAGATTCCGCCGCCGGATCACGCGGGCGCGCGCCGCATCGCCCAATCGATCTACGACGAGATCCGCTCCGCGCATAACTGGGGACTGCGCTTTCCCGAGCAGATCGGCGACGGCGCGCTCGATGCGTTGAAGCCGGCCTCGCCGCGCGAAATGCGTCGGGCGATTCTCAACGGCTTCGGCTCGGCGCGTATCGACGGACGGGATCGGATTGAAGCTGGTGACATTCGGCTCGACCACGGAAATCGGCGAAAACCCATCGGTTTTTGAGGTTTTTCGCCAATTTTTTGTAGAAAAGCCGCCTGCGAGCGGCTTTTTTAACGGCCAAAACCGGCAATCCCTGCCGCAAATGCGGAGATTGCCGCAGCAATTGTTGCTGATTATGAGACGTTAAGTTGCTTTCAATCGGTCCAATTTTTCGATAGCTAGGGAATACACTGAGCTTCATCGACATGACGTCTACGCCTCACCGGCAGATGTCACGCGCCAGGCACAGAACCCGAATTCAACGACTATTGGAAACCATCATGAGAACCGCTTCCTTCGCTCTGCTTTTTTCCGTTGCTGTCGCGGCCCCTGCTTTCGCGAGCGGCTACGGTCCGGCAACCTCGTATCGTCCGGAAGTCGCGACGTACACGCAGCCGAGCGGCGTGACCCGCGCGCAAGTGAAAGCCGACGTGGTGCAGGCGCGCGCCGACGGCGAACTGAATCAGAATCCGTACGCGCCGGTTTCCGCCGACAGCGTGCGCGCCACGCCGGATAACGGCCCGAAGACGCGCGCCCAGGTGAAGGCCGAACTGGCCGACGCCCGCGCCAACGGTGAACTGAATCTGAACCCGAATGCGCCCGCCTATCAGCAGCAACTCGCGCTGGGTGGCTACACGCCGCCGCGCGCGCAAGCGACGAGCTCGGTGGTCGAAGCCTCGCGCCGTACGGTGAGCACGCAGAACTAAACGTTTGCGCGGTTTGCTGTTTCCACGTTGTCTCTGCGTTGGCGCGCGGCATGCGCCGCGCAGGCTGCCGCGAGACCCCGCGAAGAAGTGAGCGCCGCACGCTTCGACGGCGTACACTGATCCGTCTGGCCGCTACGTTTGACCCGCTGAAGACCGAATTCGAATGCCCGCCGTCGTTTCCGACGGCGGGCATTTGCGTCTGTGCGGCGTCGTACAATTTTGCGTAGCGTTTGCAGAAACGGCAGGAACGTTCGACAGCGAGCGGTGCGCGGCACTCGATAGCCGCATCCTGTCTTCATCACTATCGGGTGAACGAGGCAGCGCGCGGTGATGTCAGCCGCGTCAAGGGACATGGACCAAATCGAATGTGTGGTGATCGGCGCGGGTGTGGTCGGTCTGGCAGTGGCGCGCGCGCTGGCCGCGCGCGGTCGTGAGGTGATCGTGCTGGAGGCTGCCGAGGCGATCGGCGTGGGCACCAGCTCGCGCAACAGCGAAGTGATTCACGCGGGCATCTACTATCCACGCGGCTCGCAGAAAGCGGCGCTCTGCGTACGCGGCCGCGAGATGCTTTACGACTTCTGCGCCGAACACAACGTGCCGCATTCGCGCTGCGGCAAACTGCTGGTCGCCACCTCGCGCAACCAGATTCCCCAGCTCGAAAGCATCATGGCCAAGGGCCGCGAGAACGGCGTGCTCGACCTGCTGCGGATGAACGGCGATCAGGCGCAAGCGCTCGAACCGGCGCTCGAATGTGTCGAGGCGGTGTTCTCGCCGCAGACGGGTATCGTCGATAGTCACCAACTGATGCTGGCGATTCAGGGCGACGCCGAACGCGACGGCGCGATGTGCGCGTTTCACGCACCGGTCGAGGCGATCGAAGCAAGCAACGGCCGCTTCATCATCAAGGTCGGCGGCAGCGCGCCGACCACGATCAGCGCCGCGTGCGTGGTCAACAGCGCGGGTCTGCAAGCGAATGCGCTGGCGCGGCAGATTCGTGGACTCGACGCGCGTCACGTGCCGCCGCTCTATCTGGCGCGCGGTAACTACTTCAGCATTTCGGGGCGCGCGCCATTCAGCCGTCTGATCTATCCGATGCCGAACGAAGCCGGCCTCGGCGTGCATCTGACCATCGATCTCGGCGGCCAGACGCGTTTCGGTCCCGACGTCGAATGGGTCGACGCCATCAATTACGACGTCGATCCTCATCGTGCGGAATCGTTCTACGCGGCGATTCGCGCGTACTGGCCCGCGCTACCCGACGACGCGCTCCAACCCGCTTATGCGGGCATTCGTCCGAAGCTTTCGGGTCCGGGCGAACCGGCCGCGGACTTTCTGATTCAAGGTCCGGCCGCGCATGGTGTGCGTGGGCTCGTCAATCTGTTCGGGATCGAGTCGCCGGGATTGACGGCGTCGCTGGCGATCGCGCAACGGGTCTGCGAGTTGAGCGGGCGCGCGTAGTTCGAGCGGGTTTCGTCGCTCGCTTTAATGCGCCGCAAAGAGACCGCAAGCCGTTTTCTTTGCGAGTGATTCTCATCGCGCGCGATCCCTGCTCGAGCAGCTGCGCGACATTCTGGCGCAGGGGCGTACCGATTCGGTTATCTCTATCATTTGGACCGTCACGCGCGACGGCTTCGTTGCTATCCTTGGGGACCGCTGTCACTAGAACGGCGATCAGTTCTATATAAATGGAGTGAGTCCCCATGAAATCTTCCCGTCGTACGTTTTTGATCACCAGCATTGGTGTGGCGTCCACGTTCGCGCTGTCGCGCTCGGCGTTCGCCGATGCACCGAAAGTTGCCGAAACCGATCCGACCGCGCAAGCACTCGGCTACAAGGCCGACGCCAGCAAAGTCGACAAAGCCAAGTTCGCGAAGTACGCAGCGGGCCAGGATTGCGGCAACTGCAGCTTCTATCAAGCCAAGCCGACCGACGCCTGGGGCGGTTGCCCGATGTTCGCGGGCAAGCAGGTCGCCAGCAAGGGTTGGTGCAGCGCATATAACAAGAAGGCCTGATTACGTTTGAACCGCACGCACGGTCAGTGACGTGCGAAGTGCGCCGCAGCATCGCGGTGCGAGATCGAGCTTCGATCATCGAGGCGTCTGCCGCTCCCTGCGACAGACGCCTTTTTGCTATCCGCCGCTATCCGCTGTTCGCCTGGCTCGCGGCAGAGCCGAGCGTGTCGAAACTGATTCTCGTGCAGGCGCTTCTGTCGATCACGCTGTCGGGCTATTACGAGCCGTTCGGCGCGCTGATCGCCGCGCTGTTTCCGGCGAACGTGCGCTCGATCGGTTTATCGCTCGCGTATAACGTCGCGGTGATGGTGTTCGGCGGTTTCGGGCCGCTTCTCGTGACGTGGCTGATCGAGTCGACCGGCTCGCCGCTCGCGCCGACTTACTACGTGATGAGCGGCCTGACGTTGTCGATCGTTGCGGTGGCATGCATACCCGGCAAGCGTCACGCGGATCTCGACGCGCGGCGAAAACCGGCGTGACGTGTGGTGCGATTCTGATCGCGCGTTGAGGCGTGATCTGCGCCATCCGACTATCTAACTCCGGGCCTGCATCAACGGCGGTCGCTTGTCGAACCACGGCCGCGCCGTTTCGAGTTGCGCGGCCAGACGCAGCAGCGTCGCTTCGCCGCCTTCGCGCGCAGCGAATTGCACGCCGACCGGCAACCCGCGCGCATTCCAGTACAACGGCACCGACATCGCCGGTTGTCCCGTCAGATTGAACAGTTCCGTGCAGCCGGCCCACGAGAATGCTTTGTTCGACGCCTCGGTCAGCAGCTTTCTCATCAGCGCCTCGATCGGCAACGCGCTGACCGCGCGCATCTGAATTCGCTCGGCCGCAGTGGGATGCATCTCGCCGATCTTGATCGGCGGCGCGGCCAACGTCGCGCACAACACCGCGTCGTAGCGGTTCAGCAGATCGGTGAGGCGTGCGGTAATGCGGCGTTGTTCGTCGAGCGCGGAAGGCAAGCCGCGCTCGCCGAGCTTGCGGCCCATGTGCGCCATGGCCCATGTCGAAATTTCGAATTCGCCGCGGGACGGTTTGCGGCCCGTAATGCGGTCGGCATTCAGGACCAGCTCTTCCGCCGTCACCGACCAGAGCATGAGAAACGCGTGACGAACCGTCGCGAAGTCGATGCCGAGCGAAACGGGTTCGATGTTGTGGCCGAGCGAGATGGCGAGCTGCGCGGCGTCGTCGAGTGCGGCGCGCGAGTCGGAGGACAGCGCGGGCGCCAGCATCGGCTCGGTGACGTACGCGATGTTCAGCGGCTTGCACGGCTCGCGGCTCGCGCCGAGAAAAGTGCCGGGCGCGCCGAGCGGCCGCTGCGCATTGCCCGCCAGCAGATCGAGCAGCAATGCGCTGTCGCGCACGCTGCGCGAAACCGCGTGGTCGACGCCGAGATCGCCGGCGCCCGGCGGCGCCACGCGCGGCACGCGAGCCCGCGAAGGCTTGAGGCCGAACAGTCCGCAGCACGAAGCCGGAATGCGGATCGAGCCGCCGCCGTCCGACGCATGCGCGAGCGGCACGATGCCGGCGGCCACCGCCGCTGCGGCGCCGCCGCTGGAGCCGCCCGGCGTGTGGTCGAGATTCCACGGATTGCGGCACGCGCCGAACAGTTCTGGCTCCGTATAAGGCATCTGGCCGAGTTCGGAGGTGCTGGTCTTGGCGAAGATGTTGAGGCCGGCCGCTTTCGAGAGCGTGACGACCGGCGCGTCTTCGGTGGGAATGAAGTGGCGATAGTGGCGGCTGCCCATCGCCATGCGCAAGCCGGCAACCGGCGCGCCCAGGTCTTTGATCAGGTACGGCACGCCGGCCAGTGCCGTTTGCGCGCTCGTGCTATCGGCAGGGTCCGCGCCGTTGGCCCGGCTCGCGTCGTCACGCGATGCACGGTGACGGGCAGCGTCGTAGTCTTTCAGGACGATGGCGTTGATCGCGGGATTGACGGCTTCGGTGCGCGAGATGGCAATGTCGAGCAGCTCGCGAGCGCTCGCCTGGCGGGTTCTCACGAGTTCGGCAAGGCCGAGGGCGTCATGGGCGAGATAGTCTGATAGCACGACGGTGAGGTCCTCGCTTTCGAATGTTGAGCCAGGCGGTGGTTCATGCGCGCGATCGACCCGTGCGAGTGGACGTTGCGCCGCTCCGGTCTCGCGGCTAATCGACGCACATGAAAAAAGACGGCGAATCGCAGACGCGCCGTCTTCAGGAGATTAACCGAGTTAATGGACAATCAAGCGCTAATTCAGCGCCTTTGAAGCGCCGTTGAAACGCGACTCAGGCAATCGTCAACCGCACATCAAAGCCGTTCGCCGAGAAACGTCAGCGTGCGCCCATGCGCGAGCGCCGACGCACGCTGGTTATACGACGCGCGCTCCGAGCAGTTGAAGCCGTGATCCGCATTCGGATAGATATGAAACTCGGCGTCGGTGCGGCCGGCGAAGCGCTCCTGAATCTGGCCGACTGCCGACAATGGAATATGCGCGTCGAGTTCGCCGTAGTGGAATTGCATCGGCACCTTGATCTTCGCGGCTTCGTCGAGCTGATTCTGGATGCCGCCGCCGTAGTAAGCGACCGCGCCGTCGAGCGTGCCTTGCGCCGCCGCCAGATAAGCCAGCCGTCCGCCGAAGCAGTAACCGATTGCTGCAAGCTTGCCGGTCACTTCGGGCATCGCGCGCAAGGCGGCCGCCGCCGCGCCGATGTCGGAGACGGCTTCGTCGACGTTGAGCTTCTGCATCAGTTCCACGCCTTTCGTGCGGTCCGCGCCTTCGTATGTCAATTCGACACGCGGCTGCACCCGCCAGAACACGTCGGGCGCGAGCGCCACGTAGCCGTCTTGCGCGTACTGATCCGCGACCGAGCGGATATGTCCGTTCACGCCGAAGATTTCCTGAATGATGATGACGGCCGGTCCTTTCCCCCCCTGGGGCAACGCCAGGTATCCGCCGAAACTATCGTTGCCGGCGGGGATGTCGATCCATCGGGACGTGATGCTCATGGTGCTCTCCATAGACCCGCGTGCGTTTTCGCACGAGGTCGGTCTGAATGAATGCCGGAGGCCGGATTGCCTGAAGCGGGCGGTCAGTTTGCCAAAAAAAGAAAACCGCTGCAGCGAGCCCCAATGTGCGCTGATAAAGCGCGCCGACAAGCAGGCCGACAAGCACGTCAACAAAGCGCGCACGGCATGAATCTCGTAAGACGATTGAAACGTTCTCGATTATTCATTTTCCGGCCGCAGTCCCTCTCTATACAGTCGAAGCTATCGGCTCGCGGTTGCCGCGAGCGCATGACCCAAAGGAACCGATCATGAGTGAAGTCCGTTTTGTGACACCGTTTGCTGAACGTTTCGCGTTGCGGGTGCCGGTCGTGCAGGCGCCCATGGCCGGCGGCGCGACCACGCCTGCGCTGGTCGCGGCCGTTTCGAACGCCGGCGGCCTCGGTTTTCTGGCGGGCGCCGCGTTGCAGCCGGAGAAGATCGCGAGCGAAGTCGCGGCGATTCGCGCGCTGACGGATCGACCGTTCGGCGTGAACCTGTTCGTGCTCGATCCGGCCGCACCGGACGACGCCACCGTGCGGCGCGCACTCGAAGCCATCGACCCGCTGCGCGCCGAGTTCGACTTACCGCCCGGCCAGCCGCTCGCACGCTATGCACCGGATTTCCGCGCGCAACTGGAGATGCTGATCGAATTGCGCGTGCCCGTGGCGAGCTTCACCTTCGGCTTGCTGCCGGCGCAGGAGGTCGCGCGTCTGCATGACGCCGGTCTATATGTAATAGGCACGGCAACCCATACCGCCGAAGGCGTCGCCTGGCGCGATGCGGGCGCCGATGCGATCGCTGCGCAAGGCGCGGAGGCGGGCGCGCATCGCGGCACGTTCATCGGCGCGTTCGAAGACGCGCTGGTCGGCACCCTCGCGCTCGTGCCGCAACTGGTCGACGCGACCGGGCTGCCGGTGCTCGCGGCGGGCGGCATCATGGACGGCCGTGGCATCGTCGCCGCGCTCGCGCTGGGCGCGCAAGCTGCGGCGATGGGTACCGCGTTTCTCACCTGTCGCGAGAGTGCGATTGCGCAGGTGTGGAAGACACGTGTGCGCGAAATGTCGGACACGTCGACCACGGTGACGCGCGCGATCACCGGTCGGCATGCGCGCGGCATACGCAATCCGTTGATCCAGCGTTTGAGCGAAACAGCGCAAAAGGTCGCGCCGTACCCGGTGCAAAACGCCTTGACGCAGGAACTGCGGCAGAGCGCGGCCCGTGCGCAGAATGCCGATTATCTGTCGCTCTGGTCGGGACAGGGGGCACCGCTTGGTCGCGCGCGGCCGGAGGGGATTGGCGCCGCCGAACTGATGGCGCAACTCGAGCAGGAATGGCATGCGGCGACGTCGCGGATCGCCGCGCAACAACGCTGATTCGGCATAGCTCAGGCGCGCTCCGCAATGCGCGGCCGCGCGCCTTATTTTTAAGCACAAAGCCTATTTGAACCATTAACGGTTTAAGTCGCGAAAAGCTTTAGGCCGTGCTGTTGGACGCAAGTCCGACGTAGCGGAAACCCGCATGGGCTGGTGCTCTCCAGCGAGTCTCTCCAGACGGAATCGGCGCCTGTTGGATAAACGCTATTAGTGTTGATCCCACTTCCTCAAAAAAGTCCCACAATTTAATTTGATAGCCTACACTTGCGCGCAAGTACGGTTTGCCGCCTGCCACAAACAGGTTGGCGGGCGTGCTGGCCAAGTGCATGAACGATGCAACCGGCGTGGTCGTCCACGGGACTGAGCGACACGTGTAGGGGAAGCGGGGGCACAGGGCGATTACGTTGTTTTTGGGACCGAAACTGGAGACTTACATGAACATCAAGATTCAAAAGCTGTTGCCGATCAGCGCTGCGGCGATGCTGTTCGCGACGTTGGCAACAACGGCCGCAGCCGACACGGTCGTCAAGATCGGTCACGTTGCACCGTTGACCGGCGGTATCGCTCACCTAGGTAAAGACAACGAAAACGGCGCGCGCCTGGCAGTTGAAGAAATTAACGCCAAGGGCCTCACGATCGGTGGTCAGAAAATCACGCTGCAACTCGACGCACAAGACGATGCAGCCGACCCGCGTACTGCTACGCAAGTCGCGCAGAAGCTGGTCGACGATAAGGTCGTCGCAGTGGTCGGTCACTTGAACTCGGGTACGTCGATTCCGGCTTCGAAGATCTATAGCGATGCAGGCATCGTTCAGATCTCGCCGTCGGCAACGAACCCGGCTTACACGCAACAAGGTTTCAAGACGACGTACCGCGTCGTCGCGACCGATGCGCAACAAGGTCCGGCACTGGCTAACTACGCAGCCAAGGGCCTGAAAGTGAAGAGCGTCGCGATCGTCGACGACTCGACCGCTTACGGCCAGGGTCTCGCCAACGAATTCGAAAAGACCGCCAAGTCGCTGGGCCTGAACGTGATGTCGCATGACGCGACGAACGACAAGGCTGTCGACTTCCGCGCGATTCTGACGAAGATCAAGGGCGAAAACCCGGACGCGATCATGTACGGCGGTATGGACGCAACCGGCGGCCCGTTCGCGAAGCAAGCCAAGCAGCTCGGCCTGCGTGCGAAGGTGCTGGCTGGCGACGGCGTGTGTACCGACAAGCTGGCTGACCTGGCTGGTGACGCAACCGACAACATCGTCTGCTCGGAAGCCGGTATGGCGCTCGAGAAGATGGCTGGCGGCTCGGCGTTCCTCGCCAAGTATCAGAAGCGTTTCGGTCAGCCGATCCAGATCTACGCACCGTTCACGTATGACGCTGTGTACATCATCGTCGACGCTATGAAGCGTGCTAACTCGACCGATCCGGCGAAGATCCTGGCAGCGATGCCGGCAACGGATTACAAGGGTGTGATCGGCGAAACTACGTTCGACTCGAAGGGTGACCTTCAACACGGCGTGATCTCGCTGTACAACTACAAGGCAGGCAAGAAGACGCTGCTCGACGTAGTGAAGATGTAAATTCGCGTGACCGGAGACGGCTCTGTGCCTGTCTTCGATCCGCTGATTAAAAGGCACGCGCGCCGCAAGGTTCGCGTGCCTTTTCTTTTGAGGGAGAGCGCCGTGACGACCGTGACCCGTTCATTCGACGACGATTGGCGCCGCTGGATCGCCGAGAATCTGATGCTCGACGCCCCGCCGGACGCCTTGCAGGGCGCGCTGCTCGAACATGGTTTCGACGCGGCGGAGTCGGCGCGGGAAATCGATGCGGTACTCGCGAGTCCTTATTTTCACGGGGCCGCGCGTTTGCGCAATCGTTTGCGTAAGCGCGACTGGATTTTGTCGGTGTATGGCACGCTCGATCGCATGCGTGCGGGTGGCGGCGAAATCGAGCGGTGCGAGCGTTTGTCGCGCGATGCGTTCTTCGAGCAGTACTACTGTCAGAACCGGCCGGTGATCATCACCGGTGCGTTCGAATTCTGGCCCGCGCGCACGCAATGGCGGTTCGATTATTTCCGCGAGCGTTGCGGCGATTGCGAAGTGGAAGTGCAGTTCGGCCGCGAGTCGGATGCGAATTACGAAATCAATCAGCCGAAGCTCAAGCGCATGATGCGGTTCGCCGATTACGTCGATCTGGTCGAGCGCAGCGGCCCGACCAACGATTTCTACATGACCGCGAATAACACCTCGCATAATCGCGCGGCGCTCGCGGCCTTATGGTCCGATGTGCCGGCGATTGACGAGTATCTCGATCCTGCGTCCGCCGATACCGGCTTCTTCTGGATGGGACCGGCCGGGACGCGCACGCCGTTTCATCATGACCTGACCAATAACTTCATGGCGCAAGTGATCGGCCGTAAGCGGATCAGGTTGGCGCCGTTGTTCGATACGCCGCATATGGCGAATCATCTGCACTGTTATTCGCAGGTGGACGGCGCCGCGATCGACTACGAACGTTTCCCGTCGATGCAAAACGCGCAGTTACTCGACTGCACGCTCGCGCCCGGCGAACTGCTGTTTTTGCCGATCGGCTGGTGGCATTACGTCGAAGGACTCGATGCGTCGGTGACGATGACGTTCACCAATTTTCTGCGAGGCAACGATTTTTCCCGGCATTACGATACGTATCACGAGTTGTGATGTGACCCGGCGCTCAGGGTGCCGAAGCGCGTAATGGGTTCTTAAGCCGCGTGACGTGACCACTCGCGTTGGCGCGCGCCGATAAAAAAACGGCGAACCGGTTGCCCGGTTCGCCGTCCCCCCTTCGACGCTGTTTTTTTACGCGTCGTTATTTGCTGCCTTTATTCGTCTTCGTTATTTTTTGGTTCCGAGGCCGCCGAGCAAGCCACCGCCCGTAGCGCCGCCGGCGGAGGTCGCCGCGCCGCTCAAGGTGCCGGTGACGCTGTTCAGCAGGCCGGTGACCGGCGCGAGCGGGTTGCTGCCGCCGCCACTGCCACCGCTGCCGCTACTACCGGCCGAGCCCGCCGCCGAGCCGAGCGCGCCAGTCAGCGACGACACCGCCGACGTCACCGGCGCAAGCAGATTGCCGCCGCCGCCCGCCGCGCCACTCAATGCGCTGGTTACCGAACTCACCACGCCGGTCAGCGGCGCAAGCGGGCTACCGCTGCCTGCCGCGCCACCCAAGGCGCCGGTTACCGAACTGACGACGCCGGTCAGTGGTGCAAGCGGACTACCGCTGCCTGCCGCGCCGCTCAACGCGCCGGTTACCGAACTCACGACGCCGTTCAACGGCGCAAGCGGACTGCCCGTCCCGCCGGCGCTGCCGGTCAAGGTGCTGATCACGTTGGTCAGCGGCGCGAGCGGGCCGCTACCGGCGCCGCCCGTCAGGCCGCCGCTCAGCGTGCCGGGTAAGGCGGTGAGGATGCTGGTCAAGGGCGCGAGCGGCGTGCCGCTCAGCGGATTGCCCGAGCCGCCGCTGCCGGGGTTCAGGATGCCGGTGAGGCCGCCCAGCGGATTGCCGCTACCGGTGCCGCCGTCCGTCAGCAGACCACCCGCCGACGTTACCGTGTCGCCGAGTTTGGTCACGACGTTGCCGAGATTCTGGCCGATCGGATTGCTGGTCGCACTGCTGATCTGACCACCGGCACTGTCGAGGCCGTGACCAATGGTCGACAGCAGGCCGTTTAGCGGCGCGCCGAGGCCGCTCGTATCGCCGACGGTTTGCGTGGTCTGCGCGAGCGTGCTCGTGATCGGCGTGATCGTCGTGCTGAGGGTCTGCGTGACTTGCTGGATCGGGCCGTTCGTCAGTTGCGAACCGAGTTGCGTGCCGAGGCCGCTGACCGCGTTGCCGACCGTCGAGACCGTGCTGCCGAGCGGCGTGGTCAGCGGACTGAGTGGCGCGGTCGGGCCGCTGCCGAGACTCGTCACGAGTTGGCCGGCGCTGTTGACGGCTTGGCCGGTATCGACCACCAGATTGCCGCTGCTCGCGAGCGTGGTGCCGAGCGGATCGGTCGAATTACCGAGTTGGCCGAGACCGTTCGCCGCGCCCGTGCCGACCGCGGTGACGCCATTGCCGAGATTCGACACGACATTGCCGAGCGCGGTGGTGGTGGCCGGGTTCGCGCCGGGGATCGGTGTGAGGCCGATCTGGCTGCCGACCGCGGCGACGGTCTGGCCGGTGGCGGTGATCACATTGCCGGTGTTCTGGACGACGACGCCGATGGGATTGGCGCTGGTGGGAGTTGGTGTTGGTGTGGGCGTCGGAGTCGGCGTGGGAGTCGGCGTGGGCGTGGGTGTCGGAGTCGGAGTCGGAGTAGGTGTCGGAGTAGGTGTCGGAGTCGGAGTCGGAGTCGGAGTAGGTGTCGGCGTGGGCGTCGGTGTGCCGCCACCCGATCCGCCTCCAGCGCCCCCGCCAGTTCCAGCACCCGCACCAGCGCCACCGCCAGCCGCCCCTGCGCCGCCGGTCATCCCCGCGCCGGTCAACGTGCTGCCGCATCCCGTCAGGATGATCATCGACGATACGCACATAGCGATCGCGGACAGTTTGAAATTGCGATTCATGATTTGCTCCCCCGTAGTTTGAAGACTGTTGGGGGGAGCTAACTGCAAGGCCTATGCCATTTTCATTTCTACCGTCATTTGGCAGAATAAGTTCATATAAATCAATGCCGTAGAGCGGCGACGCCAGGCCGCGGAGCAGCCCGATACACGCGATGTGTCGCGGAACACCTCAAGCCGCCAGTGCTGCGTAACGTAACGTAAGCCGGCGTGTTTTCGCCCGCCGTTCACACGCGCCGACCTCTGCAAGGCGCGTCCGCGTCTCAGATCTTCAACCGCCGCAGCACCTTCGGCCCGGCAATTGCGATCAACGCGGAACACACCGCCACCACCGACAACCCGATCGGCAAACTGGTCGCCTGCGTCACCGCGCCGATAATCACCGGCCCGAGCATCAGCCCGAAGTACGCCAGGCCCGCGACGTGTGCGAGCCCTTCCGCCGCGTGGATGCCTTTGACGCTCGCCGCCGCCGCGAACAGCACCGGCATCATGTTCGCGAGGCCGAGCCCCATCAGCGTAAAGCCGATCAGTGCCGTCACCGAATTGGGCAGCAGCAGCGCGCCGACCATGCCGGCGCAGGCGAGCGTCGCGCTCGCCATTACCAGTTGCGGCGCGCCGAAGCGGGCGCGGACCACGTCGCCGGCAAAACGCGCGGCCGCCATGCCGCCGGAAAACGCCGCGTAGGCCGCGCTGGCGAGTGCCGGCGTGGCCAGCACGACGTCGCGCATGTAGACGGTCGCCCAGTCGTACATGGCGCCCTCGGCGATCAACGCGACCAGCGCCATCGCGCCGAGCGCCCACAGCGCCGGCGAGCGCCAGCGGTTGGCGCGCGGCGTCGCGGAGTCGGGATGATCCTCGTGCGGCACGTGCGGCAACACCGACGGGCAGGCGGCGAGCAGCACCAGCGCGCTGACCGTCGCGGCCAGCCCGAGATGCAGCGCGGGCGCCATGCCGCGCGCCAGCAAGGCGCCGCCGACGGCCGCGCCGACCATCCCACCGACACTGAACATGCCGTGCAGCGACGACATGATCGGCTTGCCGAGCGCTTTTTCGACGGCGCTGGCTTCGGCGTTCATGGCGACGTCGAGCGTGGCCATGCCCGCGCCGAAAATCGCCAGCACGATCAGCAACATCCAGTAGGCCGGCACGACCAGAATCAGCGCCGCACACACCGCCATCACCAGCCCGCCGGTCAGGCACGCGCGCCGTGTGCCGACCCGCGCGATCCACGAAGCATTGGCCGCCATCGCGCCGATCGACCCGCCCGCCACGGCCAGCAGCGCGAACGACAACAGCGCCGCGTTCAGATGGAAGCGGTCGCGCACCGTCGGCACATGCACCCCCCACGACGCGTACATCATGCCGGCGATGAAGAACACCGCCATCGTGGCGAAGCGCGCGCGTTGGCGAGCGGTGTCGGTGAGCTCGCGGTGAGCGGCGGGGAGGGCGGCGAATTCAGCGGAACGGTCGGACACGGACATCTCTTGAACGGTTGAGGCGGGAGAAAGCGCTTTGAAAGCGAATCTTCGATTCTAACGAAGCGTGCTGTCTTATGCTTGGAACCGGAAGATTGCACACTAACGACGGTTTGGATTGATGCGCTTCGGATTTGCGCAATTCGACTCCGCCTCGAACCGTCTCGACCACGACATTAAAAGAGCGGTCGACCTTACCGTCGTCCGCCGTTTATCTCTCGAGGAACGCGCACTTGAATATCCCCGCTCACGCTCCGCTGCATCTCCTGCACACGGCCCCTGTCGGCACGCTAGCCACTCACGCGCGCCAGCCGGAAGGTTTCCCTTATCCGTCGGTATTGCCGTTCGCGCCGGACTTGCAGCATCGGCCGACGATTCTGGTGAGCCGGCTCGCCGAGCATACCCACAACCTGCACGCCGACCCACGCGCCGGTTTTCTGGCGGTCGACGCACCCGACGGCGACGTACTGAGCGGCCAGCGCGTGACGCTGCTAGGCACTTTCGAGCCGATCGACTCGACTCCGGAGATCGTGCGCCGCTACCTGCGCTATCACCCTGACGCGGAACGCTACCTGGTGCTCGGCGATTTTTCATTTTGGGCAATGCGGCTCGAGCGTTTGCGTTATATCGGCGGTTTCGGCGCGATGGGCTGGCTGAGCGGTGCCGAGCTCGATCCGCTGCCGCCGCTCGCGTTCGATGAAGAGAACGCGCTAATTGAACACGTCGCGCCGCATGCGGAACAGGTCGACGGATTGGAATTGCTCGGCGTCGATCGATATGGCGCCGATCTGAAACGAGATGGCGTGCGCAGCCGGTTCGTCTTCGACGATGCCAAACTGAATACTGAAACCTTGCATGGGGCGCTAGAAGATTGCATCCGGCGCTACGCGAATTAGGTTTTATTGCGGTTCGGGGAAAACACTCATGCCGCAATAACAGCGCGGCTCGTCGGTCGCAATATGTTCCGGCAATTCATGTTGAAGCTCTCATATCATGAAATGTTTATGCCAAATCGTCTTGATAATTTTCATTTTTTGCTAATTAATCCCATAATTGCAGACGCTGACTAGGAATTTTTAGCCGAATACAGAATTAGTGAATTGAAAGGGAACTCGTAACGCCGCGACGAGTTGGAAATTTTTTGAAACGTTTCTGGATTAATTTTACGCAGACGCTTTTGTAGTCTTTCTATTTTGTGTTAATCTCGCCATCAAATTCCGAGGCATGATCACCTTCTAAGGGCAAGCTGGCTTAAGACTGGCAGTCATTTATCCATACCACAAGGGAACCTATGTCTTCCTACAAGGAACTACTCGCGCAGCGCGAGAAGCTTGAAAAGCAGATCGAAGAAGCGAAGTCGCGTGAATACGCGGAAGTGTTGAATGAGATCAAGCAAAAAATGGCCGACTACGGCATTTCGCTGACTGAACTCGGCGGTGGCCGTGCCGCGAAGGGCGCTAAAGCAGGCCGTCCGCGCGCAGGCGTGGCACCGAAGTATCGCGACCCGGATAGCGGCAGCACGTGGTCCGGCCGTGGCAAGCCGCCGCGTTGGATCGCAGGTCTGGATCGTGAGAAGTTTCTGATCCAGAAGTAATATCGCGGGCTGGCCGGTAATTCCGCCGCCCTATAGGTATTACGAATAACGTCAATCGGTTTGCGCCAATAGCGCGCAACGGAGACGAACCAGAAAACCGCGCACCGGTCAGGGCGCGGTTTTTTATTGCCGCTGAAAACGTCGCTGCTGGCTTGTCGCCAACGCTGCAGGAAACCGGAACACGAATGCTTTTCATTTTTATAAGCGGCTGATTTAAAAGGATTTTTTAAGGTCATTCCAATGCTTCGCGAGATGCGCCGGGTAGAATACGCAGATCGAGTTCTTGCTACGGCTCCTTCATGCCATCCCTCGCCGCCGACCAGTCTGCTGAAAAACATCGCGTTGCGCGCAATAGTACTTTTGTCAGTATTGCGCTCAATACGGCGTTGGTGGCGTTGCAAATCGTTGTCGGAACGGTTGCGCATTCGCAGGCGCTGGTGGCCGACGGGTTTCATTCGCTTGCCGATCTGATTTCCGATTTTGTCGTGTTGATTGCCAATCGGCATAGCGGCGCGAAGCCCGACGCGGATCACAATTACGGGCATAGTCGCTATGAAACGGTGGCGTCATTATTTCTGGGCGCATTGCTGATTGCGGTCGGCGTCGGTATGTTGTGGCGTGCCGGCACGCGTCTGGCCGATTTGCAGAGTATCCCCGCCGTGCAGATGAGTGCGCTCGTCGTCGCGGCGCTCGTCCTGATTTTGAAAGAAGGCCTGTTTCGCTACATGTTGCGTGAAGCGCAGCGCGTGCGTTCTGCCATGTTGATTGCCAATGCGTGGCATGCGCGTTCCGACGCCGCTTCGTCGCTAGTGGTCGCGATCGGCATTATCGGCAGTCTTGCCGGTGTGCGCCTGCTCGATCCGATCGCCGCGGCGATCGTCGGATTTATGGTGGCACGCATGGGTTGGACGTTCGGTTGGGACGCGCTGCAGGATCTATCCGACCGCGCGCTCGACGAAGCCGCCACCGCCGACATGCGGGTGCTACTGCTGTCCACGCCGGGCGTACGCGACGTGCATGAACTGCGCACTCGCAAGATGGGCGATTTCGCGCTGATCGACGCGCATATCCTGGTCGATCCGCTGATCTCGGTGTCGGAGGGGCATTACATTGCCGAGTCGGCGCGCGTGCGTGTGCTGAGCGACAGCCGCGTGCTCGACGCGCTGATCCATGTCGATCCGGAGAACGATGCTCTGGCGCGTCCGCCGGTCGATCTGCCCACCCGCGAGAAAGTGACGACGGAGATCGACGCGGCGCTGGCCGCGGCCGGCGTGAAGGCGAGCGCAGTCGACATTCATTACCTGAGCACGGGGCTCGACGTCGATCTGGTGCTGCCTTCGCGCACGTTTAACGGTGGCGCCCCCGATCTCACGAGCGTCGACCTGGCTGCGCTGAAAAGCCGTTTGGGCGTCCGCAAGCTGAACGTGCTGCGGGAATGGGATGTGACGCTGGATGAAAGCGGCCCGGCGAAAGCGGCTGGCGCCGATCCGTCAGGCGATCTCGTCAAGATCCGTTAAGAAGCGTGTCGGTCCGGGTCACGCGCTGCTCGACCGGCGCTCACCGCTCAAAGCGGCAATTGCGTGTCGAACTTGATCTCGCGCAGCACAACGCTCGTGCGCACCTGCGCCACCGCGGGAATCTTAAAGATGCGTTCGTGCAGGAAGCTGTCGTACGCCTTGATGTCCGGCGCGACGATCTTGAGGATGTAATCGGATTCGCCGGTCGTGCTGTAGCACTCGGTGACTTCCGGACAAGTGGCGATTTCCCGCTCGAACTGCTCGACGCCGCCCTCGGTGTGGCGCGTCAGGTGAATATGCGCCAACGCGCACACATGCAGTCCCAGCTTCTCCCGATCGAGCAGCGCCGTGTAGCGCTGGATCACCCCCGACTGCTCCATGTCCTTGATCCGCCGCCAGCAAGGCGTGCTCGACAGGCCGACCTGGTCGGAAATTTCTTGCACGGAGCGGCGTGCGTCCAGCTGCAGCAGGCGCAGGATTTTTTGTGAGAACGTATCGAGTGTCAACTGCGCCTCCGTTAGCGTCGCCTATCAACGCATGGTAGAGGGCTCGAAAACGAAACGCAATGTAAAACGGCCTGGTCGAGGGAGATTACCTAATTTGCCGGTTCCTCAGCGGCATTTCGCCCTGAGCCGTCCCCATCTTTAGCAGCGGCGAGCAGGGCCGCCTGGCTCGCGCGCAGGTCCTTCAGCATGTTGCAGAAGAGCGCGCCCTGTTCGATCGCGTCGTCCAGCGCGACGTGCGTGTGCGGATGCTCGTCGAACCAGTGTTTCGGAAAGCGCGGCTTGATGTTCTTGCGATACGGCAGGCCGGTCATCGCAAACGCGAGCGTTTTGATGTCGAGCGCCGACCAGGAAAACGGGCAACGGCCGACAAATCGCATCATGTACCAGAACATATAGGTGAAGTCGAAGCCGGCCGGCATCGCGACGAACACCGGCTTGCCCGGCAGCGCTTCGACCCAATCCACGTAGGCGGTCAGCGCGGCGGCCGGATCTTGCAGGTCCTTACGACAGGCGGCCCATGCTTCGGGCTGGGTTTTCCACCAGGCTTCCTGCACAGGATGCGGTTTCGCGCCGTCGAGCACGTGGAGATTCGCCGAGAAGGTGGCGATCAGCTGCTTGTCTTCGGTATAGGCGGCCGAGGCGAAACTCAGCATCGAATGGGGACCGGGAATCGGACCGTCCGCTTCGACGTCGGTGCTGACATAAATTTCGCTGCTCATGCTTCGACTCCGTCGGCGACGTAGGGATTGCTGCGGCGCTCGGCGCCGAATGTCGACGTGGGTCCGTGGCCCGGCACGAAGGTGACGTCGTCGCCGAGCGGCCAGAGTTTTTCGCGGATCGAGCGCACCAGGTCCGCATGATTGCCGCGCGGAAAATCCGTGCGGCCGATCGAGCCGGCGAACAGCACGTCGCCGACCAGCGCAAGCCGGTGCGCGCGGCTGAAGAACACCACGTGACCGGGCGTGTGCCCTGGGCAGTGATAGACCTCGAGGGTTTCGTCGCCGAATTGCACGGTTTCGCCGTTCTGCAACCAACGGTCCGGTTCGAACGCCTCGGCCGCCGGAAAGCCAAAACGGGTGCTTTGGTCAGGCAGCTTGTCCAGCCAGAAACTTTCGTCGGGATGCGGACCTTCGATCGGTACGCCGTAATGCGTGGCCAGTGTCTTCGCACCCGCGCAGTGGTCGATGTGGCCGTGCGTCAGGAACACTTTTTCGACCGTTACGTTCTGGCGCGCGATTTCACCCTGGATGACGTCGAGATCACCCCCCGGATCGACGACGGCCGCGCGTCCGGTTGCCTCGCAAACGAGCAGCGAGCTGTTCTGCTGAAACGGCGTGACGGGGATCAAGGTGACTTTCATGGATGACGGCGCCGCTGGAAAAAAGTTGATTGTACCGGCCTGCGCGCCACGTCCGCCGAGGACCCGGAAGGCCCGCCCCAGCGGGCTTCGGCGCGCCTATTTTTGCAGCAAGCGTGAAAATTCATCAAGGTTTTCAAGCGCTTGTCATCTCGAAAATTTCTTTTGGGTATAATGCACCCCATGCCTAGGGAACTGGGCATGCCACAAGGCGATGCGTCCCCATCAAAAATGGGCACGTGGATCGCCACTCAAGTTTGGGCTGTCGCACTGCTGGACAGCCATCAAGTATCGAGCTTTCGATGCACACGTCTTGCCCAGCCAGGTGCCACGCGCCTGCTACGGACTTAACTGCCGTGACGCTGGGTGGGGCCTACGCCGCCGTTCCTGTGCGCTGAGTTCCGCGCGCAAGAACGTGTTTGCCACGTTCGATGGCGGCATGTGGGGTCTGGTCAGGCTGCCGGGGACAGGTTGCGCCAGACGTGAAAATTAACCGTGCGGTAGCGGCCGATTGGGCCGCATCCGGGCTTTGACGTTCTGCGCAGACTTGCGCGGCGCGTTGTCGTCCATTGCCGCCGGAGTCGCAGGCAACACGCTCAACTTCGCGTGATGCGGCTCGACATTGTGATTGCACGTCTTATGAAAACTCGGTTATCCCGTGGTCTGGGGACTCTTTTTGCCTTTTTTGTGCTGGCCGGTTGCGCCACGCCTCCGGGCACCGCGAACACGTCCGCCAACGACGCGCCGCTCAGCACCAAAGCGGCGCAGGCAGCGAGCTTCGGGCCGCAAGCCTTCGGTAGCGCGCCGGCCTCCGGCGCAAGCGCCGCGGGCTCGTCGCTGGCCGACGCCAAGCCTTTAACGGACGATGGTTCGGACATTTCGGACTTTCATCAAACCGGTCGTGCGTCGTGGTACGGCCGTGGCTTTCATGGCCGTCGCACGGCCAACGGCGAACGCTACGACATGCACGCGCTGACCGCCGCGCATCGCACGTTGCCGCTCGGCTCGTATGTGCGCGTGACCAACCCGGCCACGTCGCGCTCGGTCGTCGTGCGGATCAACGATCGTGGCCCGTATGCGCGCGGCCGTGTGATCGATCTGTCGATGGCCGCCGCGAGCGTCCTCGATATGCGTCATGCCGGCACGGCGCGCGTCAAGATCGAAGGTCTGACGCAGCAGGAAGCACGCGCCGAGATGAACGAAACGCTGGCGTCGAACTCGGGTTCGAGCAGCGATAAGTGATCGAAAATCGATTGTGAGGCTACGGGTGGGTGCGTGATGGGCGCGCGCGTAGCATGACGGCGGTGGCAGTCGATGCCATCTCCGTCAAAAAGGGAAAGGGCCGCGAGGCCCTTTTCTCTTTGTCCGACTGCTTATTCTTCTTCGGGGTCGTCTTCGGCTTCGTCGTCTTCTTTCTTCAATGCCAACGCGCGGGTGTACAGCGCGTTGCGCGACGCCCCGGTGATCGACGCCGCGACCTTCGCCGCGCTGCTTACCGTCAACTCTTCCAGCAGGAGGCCCAGCAACGCGTCGTGATCGTGTTCGCCGGTGGCTTCCGGCTGCGCGCCTTCCACCACCAGCACGAACTCGCCGCGCTGGCGGTTCGGATCGGCGGCGAGCCACGTTGGCCCTTCGGCCAGGGTGCCTTGGTGCAGCGCTTCGTGTAACTTTGTCAGCTCTCGCGCGATCAGCAACCTGCGTGCGCCGCCGAACGCGTCAGCCAGCGCCTGCACCGTTTCGACGATGCGGTGCGGGGCTTCGTAGAACACCATCGCGTGCGGATGGCGCGCGAGTTCCTGCAACGCGGCGGCGCGCGCTTTCGGCTTGGGCGGCAGAAAGCCGAGGAACGAAAACGTCGCGACCCAATCGCCGGCCGCGCTCAACGCCGTGGCGAGGGCGCTCGCGCCGGGCAGCGGAATCACCGGGTAGCCGGCTTCGCGCACGGCATCGACCAGTTTCGCACCGGGGTCCGAGATGCCGGGCGTGCCGGCGTCGGACACGTAGGCCACGCGCTCGCCCGCTTGCAGATGTTCGATCAGGCGCTGCGCCGCGGCCCGCTCGTTGTGCTGATGCACCGCGACGAGCGTCTTCGAGATGCCGTAGCGCGCGAGCAGTTGGCCGGTGTTGCGGGTGTCTTCGGCAGCGATGCGGTCCACGAGTCCGAGCACATGCAACGCGCGCAGCGTGACGTCGGCAATGTTGCCGATCGGCGTGGCCACCACATACAGCGCGGCGGCGGGGTACTGCTGCCCTTGCGCGAGTTCGGAGAGAGGAGTCATGAGGCAGAAGACACAAACAGACGGAAAGAGGCCGCCATTGTGCCACGCAGCGTCGGGGGTTCTGGACGCTGCGGACGGTGGGCGCGGGGCCGTGGCATCACCATCCTCCACCACTGCGCACAACTTTTCGAGACCGGTCGGGTCCAAATCCGTCGGCGCGGCTTTCGAGCTGCGTGCGCAGGAGTTCTTGCAGCGCCAGCGCTTGCGGTTCGTCGCGCGCAACGTGTCGTGCCGGGGCGGCGAGATCGATCTGGTGATGCGCGACCGTGACGGTGCGCTGGTGTTCGTCGAAGTCCGCGCGCGGGCGCATGGTCATCACGGCGGCGCGGCAGCGAGCATCGACTGGCGCAAGCGGCAGCGCATCGTGCGCGCGGCGCAGCATTATCTGGCCGCGCGCGAGCGCTATTCGAGCGATCAACCCGCGTGCCGTTTCGACGTGATCGCGTTCGAAGCCGGACGGCTCGTGTGGTTGCGTGACGCGTTTCGCGCCGACGAAGTCTGATGCCGCGCGCGGAGAACCCGCGTGAGTACGATAAACTTGCGCTCGCGTCCGGGCCACGGGGCGACGCGGATTACGCGAAACGCCTGGTACGTTGCGATGCATCGACACTGCCGCACCGCATTACCGGTCAGCTTCACCGGCGCAGCACAACTCGCAATACGACTTCACAACACGGCCGCGCAGTGCGGCTCATTCGCGGTAGAAGATAGAGACTCGATGTCAGTCGAACGCATTCAACAACACTTCCGCGACAGCGCGGCAGTCAAACTCGAAGCCCTCGAAACCCTGTCGATGCCGATTGCCGCGGCGATCGACACGCTGTTCGGCGCGCTCGCCAACGGCAACCGTATTCTGGCGTGCGGCAACGGCGGCTCGGCTGCCGACGCGCAGCACTTCGCCGCCGAGCTGATCGGCCGCTTCGAACGTGAACGGCCGGGTTTGCCGGCGATCGCGCTGAGCACGGATACGTCCGTGCTGACCGCCATCGCCAACGACTATTCGTTCGAGCAGATTTTTTCGAAGCAGGTATGGGCGCTCGGCCAGCCGGGCGACGTGCTGCTGGCCATCACCACGTCCGGTAATTCCGCCAACGTACTGGCCGCGATCGAAGCCGCGCACGAGCGCGAAATGATCGTGGTCGCGCTGACCGGCAAGGGCGGCGGCCGCATGCAGGACGTATTGAGCGACACCGACATCCACGTTTGCGTGCCGTCGGATCGCACCGCGCGTATTCAGGAAGTGCATCTGCTGACCATCCATTGTCTGTGCGACGGCATCGATGCCATGTTGCTGGGCGAAGACTGAGACTGATTCCGAAGGAGAGCTAGTTGATGAGCGTATTCCGCGTCAAGAAGACACTGGTGAGAACCGTGCTGGTGGTTGGGTTCGCGGCGGGGCTGTCCGCGACGTTGCAAGGTTGCTTTCTCGCCGTCGCCGGCGCGGCGAGCGGCGGCGCGCTGGTGGCGACCGACCGGCGCACGCTCGGCGCGCAGACCGAAGATCGCGAGTTGCAGGTGAAGGCGCTCTCGCAGATCAGCCAGAATCTGCCGGACAACGCGCACGTCAACGTCGCGGTATTCAATCGTCGCGTGCTGCTGACCGGCGAAGTCGCGGGTGACGTGTCGAAGCAGCGTGCCGAGACGATCGTGCGCGGTTTGAACAACGTCAACACGATCGTCAACGAACTGGCGATCATGCCGGCTAGCTCGTTCTCGTCGCGCACCAACGACACCTATCTGGAAACGCGCGTGAAGACCGCGCTGATCGCCGAGAAGAATATTTCGGCGAACAACTTCAAGGTGGTGGCCGAGCGTGGCTCGGTGTACCTGATGGGTCTCGTCACGATGGACGAAGGCAATCGCGGCGCCGACGTCGCGAGCCGGGTGCCGGGCGTGGTGCAGGTCGTGAAGCTGTTCCAGTACATTCAGCCGCAGGAAGCCGCGGCGGCGGCTGCTGCTGCAGCGACTGCACCGGCGCCGGCCGCGTCGCAGCCGGACGCGAATGCGCCGACGGTCGGCGCGATTCCGGATTCGTCGGTGAGCTCGCGGCCGCTCGATCAGCAGGCGCCGGCGCCGGTCACCAATTCGAACGCGGTGCATCCGGGTAATCCGAAGGCGACTGCGCCATGAAGCGCGGTGTGATCGTTGTCGGGTCGGTGCTGGTTGGGGCGGTAGTGGGACTGTTTGTATCCAGCGCGCATGCTGCCGATGCGCCGGGTGGGCAGAGCATCGCTAACTCGAATGCCTGCATGGGATGTCATGCGGTGGACCGTAAACTGGTCGGCCCGTCGTTCCAGCAGATCGCCGCGAAGTACAAGGGTGATGCGCAGGCGCCGGCTAAGCTGGCGAGTAAGGTGAAGAATGGCGGGTCCGGCGTGTGGGGCATGATTCCGATGCCCGCGCATCAGTCGATGAGCGATGCGGATATCCGGACGGTGGTGGATTGGGTGCTGAAAGGGGCGCCGTCGAAGTGATGGTTTGGTGGGATTCGGGGCTAGGCAAAAGGGAAAATGCCTGTGCTAGAATTGTTCGCACGTTGGGGGGGTAGCTCAGCTGGGAGAGCGTCGCGTTCGCAATGCGAAGGTCGGGAGTTCGATCCTCCTCTCCTCCACCAAGTTTTCCCTTTAAAACCGGCCACTTAGGCCGGTTTTTCATTTGCGCTCTATTCCCGTCGTCGTCTGGATTGACACCCCGCAGGGTGACATCAGGGTGACAAGACAGTTGTCTGTGTCGTAGGTGAGGATGACATACGCTCTAAGGCAGGGTCAACCCATCTTACGGACGCACAGTCGCCATTGCGGCACATCTCATCCCTCGGACCTCGGTCGTCGCCAGCAGAACAAAGGCGCATCGAGTCAATCCTTTGTATCGTTTTCGCCTGTGGTTAACGATGAGTTCGGCGGGCATAATACGCCAGTCCCACTCGCCAAACGCCGAAAACAAACGATATGACCGACCTCGAAAAGCTGCTAGATACCTTCCGCCACGCCGCCGTCACGGAACGGGAGAAGGGAACCTACTTCGAAGAGTTAATCGGTTGTTATTTGCGGAACGAAGCCACGTACCGTGATCTGTATAGCGATGTGTGGACCTATGCGGAATGGGCCAACTTGCAGGGGCTGGACAAACGGGACACCGGCATCGACCTTGTGGCGAAGACGCAGGGGACCGGCGAAATTCACGCGATCCAGTGCAAGATGTATTCGCCCGACTATGTTGTGAAAAAGGCTGACATCGACAGCTTTTTCACTGCGTCAGGCAAGAAACCTTTCGCACGCCGGGTCATAGTCGCAACGACGAACGTCCCTTGGAGCGAACACGCCGAAGCTGCCTTGTTCGATCAACAGACGCCGGTTAGCAAGATCGATATGTTCGATCTCGAAAACAGTCAGATCGATTGGAGCAAGTACCAGCCGAAGACTGCACCGGTCATCAAGGCGAAGAAGCAACTGCGCCCCCACCAGTCCAGTGCCCTGAACGCAGTCGTGCATGGTCTGGCTGATGCCGACCGTGGCAAGTTGATAATGGCGTGCGGGACCGGAAAGACGTTCACTAGCTTGAAAATCGCGGAGACGTTGGCCGGTGCGGGCAAGCGGGTGCTGTTCCTTGTTCCAAGCCTGTCGCTACTCTCTCAGACCTTGACGGAATGGACGCAAGAAAGCGAGACGCCGCTTCATAGCTTCGCTGTCTGCTCAGATAGTGACGTGGGTAAGAAGCGCAAGAAAGAGGACGACATGGTTCAGACCTTCGTCCACGAACTGCGCTATCCAGCAACGACGGATTCGGCCCGACTGGCGGCAGAGATGACGAAGCGGCACGACGCGTCGCACATGAGTGTCGTTTTCAGCACCTACCACTCCATCGACGTAATCAGCCGCGCCCAGAAGGAGTTCGGACTGCCCGAATTCGATCTTATCGTCTGCGACGAAGCCCACCGCACAACCGGTGCAACGTTTGAAGACGACGATAAAGAAAGCACGTTTGTCCGAGTTCACGACGCCGATTACATACTCGCTGCCAAGCGCATGTACATGACGGCGACGCCGCGTATCTATGGTGATTCCGCCAAGGCAACGGCTGAACGTGACAACGTGGCGCTTTGTTCGATGGACGACAAGGCGCTTTACGGCGATGAACTGTTCGTCATCACTTTCTCGGAAGCCGTCAAGCGTGGCTTGCTGGTCGATTACAAGGTGATAGTACTGGCAGTTGAGGAAACGCACGTCAATCGACGTCTGCAAGACCTGCTACGGGATGAAAATAACCAGTTGAAGGTGGACGACGCTGCGAAGATTGTTGGCTGCTGGAAGGCCCTTTCAAAGCAAGGGTTGACCGAAGACCTAGTTGGAGACAGCGACGCCATGAAGCGTGCAGTGGCCTTCTGTCAAGTAATCGAGGTTTCGAAAGGGGCCAAGACGCACAAGGTCAGTTCGGTGAAGATCGCAGATATGTTCCAGGCCGTCGTAGAGGCTTATCAGGAACATGAGGAATTTGAACAGGCGGTCCGACTCACTTGCAAAGCGAAGCACGTGGACGGCGGCATGAACGCCAGTCAGAAGGAAGAAAAACTCGCGTGGTTGAAGGCAGAACCACCCGTGAATACCTGCCACATCCTCAGCAACGTCCGATGTCTGTCCGAAGGCGTGGATGTTCCGGCGCTGGATGCGGTGTTGTTCCTCACGCCGCGCAACTCGCAGGTTGACGTGGTGCAGTCGGTCGGTCGTGTCATGCGCATTGCGCCGGGTAAGAAGCGTGGTTATGTGGTCTTGCCGGTGGTGATCCCGGCTGGCGTTGAACCGCATGAAGCCTTGAACGACAACAAGACCTATGCCGTCGTCTGGCAGGTCCTGCAAGCCCTGCGTTCGCACGATGACCGCTTTGATGCGATGGTGAACAAGCTGGACCTGATCGGCAACGACACCAGCAAGATGGAAGTCATCGCTATCACCGACAAAATCGAGAAAAAGCAGCAGAAGGCCAAAGGTTCGAAGAACAAGAATGCCGGTAAGGGCGGCTTCACCATCGGTGAAGCTGTCAGGAAGCGGACCACGCAGGAACAGCACGAAATGGAATTCGAGATCGGCGAGATCGAGAAGGCCATCTACGCCAAGCTGGTCAATAAGGTCGGCAATCGCCATCATTGGGAAGATTGGGCGAACGACATTGCCAAGATCGCCCGTACCCACATCGACCGCATAACCGGCATCATCGAGAACCAGGCCAGCGTGAAGGAGCGGGAAGCGTTCCACGCCTTCGCCGATGAATTGCGCGACGACTTGAACGGCAGCATCACGGACGGCGAAATCATTGAGATGCTGGCGCAGCATCTCATCACCAAGCCGGTCTTCGATGCCCTGTTCGCCGACTACAGCTTCGCGAAGCACAACCCGATGTCGCTGGCGATGCAGCACGTGTTGGACGTGCTGGACGAACATCGGCTGGACAAGGAAGCCGACACGCTTGAACGGTTTTACGAGAGCGTGAAACTGCGGGCTGAAGGCATCGACAATGCGGCGGGCAAGCAGAAGATCGTCGTCGATTTGTACGATAAATTCTTCCGCAATGCCTTCCCGAAGATGACCGAACGGTTGGGAATCGTTTACACACCTGTCGAAGTCGTGGACTTTATCATTCATAGCGTTGGGCACGTGTTGCAGACCGAATTCGGCCAGACGCTGGGTAGCAAGGGTGTTCACATCATCGACCCGTTCGTCGGCACTGGCACGTTTGTGACCCGTTTGCTGCAAAGCGGCCATATCAAGCCGGAAGAACTGCCGCACAAGTACAAGCACGAAATCCATGCGAACGAAATCGTGCTGCTGGCCTACTACATCGCTGCGATCAACATCGAAGCGGTCTACCACGGCATTGTCGGCGGCGCGTACCAGCCATTCGAAGGCATCTGTCTCGCAGATACCTTCCAGCTTTACGAAAAAGAAGATTTGGTTGATGCGGTTCAGGCAAGCAACAGTGCCCGCCGTAAGCGCCAGAAGAAGCTGGACATTCGGGTCATCATCGGGAACCCGCCGTATTCGACCGGGCAGGACAGCGCGAATGACAACAACCAGAATGTTGAATATCCGCATCTTGATGGCCGAATTCGGTCAACCTATGCGGCCAAGTCGCGCATCACGATGGTAAGGTCACTCTACGATAGTTACATTCGCGCCATTCGCTGGGCTTCCGATCGTATCGGCGACAGTGGGGTGATTGGCTTTGTGACTAACGCTGGCTTTCTGGACGCTAATTCTGCCGATGGAATGCGTCGGTGTCTGGTGGACGAGTTCAGCAGCATCTATGTGTTTCATCTGCGGGGAAATGCACGCACGTCTGGGGAACTTCGCCGCAGAGAGAAAGACAATGTGTTCGGTATCGGAAGTCGCGCCCCGGTTGCCATCTCGATTTTGGTGAAGAACCCGAATGCCGCGCAGCACGGTCAAATTTTCTTCCATGACATCGGCGACTACTTGGGCCGCGAAGATAAGTTGGAACGGATCAGCGCCTTTTCCAGTTTGGCAGGTATCGCGGATGCTGACGGTTGGCAGTCGATTATTCCTGATGCGCACGCGGACTGGCTAAAGCAGCGTGACAACAGCTTCGGGCAGTTCATCGTTCTGGGCGACAAAAAGGGCCAATCGCCGAAGGTTTTTGAAAGTTACTCGCAGGGTGTAAAAACAAACCGAGATGCTTGGACTTTCAACTTTTCGAACGAATCGTTGTTGAGCAACGTTAAGCGCATGGCTGAGTTCTATAACGACCACGTCAAGCGATTCGAATTAGCATCACCGGACGCAAAGATCGCGAATATTGACAAATTCATTACGGTGGATCGAACAAAGATTAGCTGGGCCGATGATCTGAAGAATTCTCTGCAACGGGGCCAGATTCTCAATGTCGATTCGAAGCTGATCGCCAGCAGTCTATACAGACCTTTCACGAAGAACTGGCTGTATAACGACAAGACCTTCCTTTGGAGCCGCTATCAAATGCCCAGCATCTTCCCAGATGCGAGGGCTGAGAACCGAGTTATCTGCGTTTCTGGTAGGGGTGACAAAGTTGCATTCAGTACGTTGATGGCGGACACGGTGCCAAGCCTGCACATGGTCGATATTGACGGTTCGCAATGCTTCCCGTTGTATCTCTACGAAGGCGTCGAAGAATCCGGCGATGCGAATGGATCGCAAGTCGGCTTGTTTGACGCGGCGGCATCGGCAAAGGGCGGTCATACTCGCCGCGACGCGATTACGGATGAAGGTTTAGCGCACTTTCAGTCCGCCTATCCCGGCGAACAGATCAGCAAGGAAGACGTGTTCTACTACGTCTATGGCTTGCTGCATTCGCCGGACTATCGCGAACGCTATGCGGACAATCTGTCCAAGGAGTTGCCGCGCATCCCATGCGTGAAGACTGTCGCTGACTTCTGGTCGTTCTCGAAAGCTGGTCGCGATCTGGCAGACCTTCACGTCAACTACGAGGCGGTCGAGATGTACCCGTTGCAGATCGAAGGTGGCGGACTGCTGCTGACCGATGCCGACTACCGCGTCGAGAAGATGAAGTATGGCAAGAACGGAAAGGACAAGGACCTGACCACGTTGATCTACAACGACAAGATCATGATGAAGGGCATCCCGTTGGAAGCCTATGAATATGTAGTCAACGGCAAACCAGCGTTGGATTGGGTGGTTGAACGGCAGTGCGTCAAGACAGACAAGGACAGCGGTATAGTGAACGACGCGAACGATTACGCCATCGAGACGATGAACAACTCCCGCTACCCGCTTGAATTGTTTCAGCGCGTGGTGACGGTCAGTCTGGAAACGATGAAGATTGTCAGGTCGCTGCCGCGTCTCGGCGTTCAGCAGCCGGTCGGGATGGCTGCGACTTCGCATCAATCGATAGGTGCGGCGCTGCCAGTTTAGATTTCAAAAAGAGAGGTCGCACCGCCAAAGAGCGATTCGGCCTTTAAAACTTTCAAATGCATGTGGGCAATATTCGCCGTACGTTGGCCGCTAGCGGCCCGACGTGTGAGGCCATCTAAAAAGCAAGAAAGCCCGCTTTTTGGCGGGCTTTCTTCAATGCACATCTTCTAACTACTAGGCCGTGACAGGATGTTCAGCATATTTGCCACGTCGCTCTTTGACGATTGCAGGCATATGCCGGTTCTTTTCTTGCTCCCCACCAAAGCCTAGGCGTTCGTAAACCGAACCGCCAATACCGGGCAGCACATTCTCGCCGTTCTTTTCATCGTCCGTCGCGAACCATACGTACTGGAATTGTTTAGCTACGTCAGACGGAAACTCAGCGGCAAGCCGTTTTTCTGCGTCTTTCAGCATGACCGGTGCGGCGACAAAAATTGCACTCGGATCGCCAGATGAAAGCGCACGCGTGAGATTCGTCTTGACCACGCAGGCACCAGAAATGATCGACTTTACGACGATGAATACAGTGCCGGACGGATTGAATTCCTCCTTGTACTGCCGGAGCACTGGGGAGATAGATATGCCATCTTCCCTGACTTTACCGTTCCACAGGCATATAAGTCGAGTGCGATCTCCCAAGCCATGCTGTTCAAGCGACTGAATTAGGCCTCTGGCAAGGAAATCGGCATCTTCGACAGTACAGACGACGCAAATATCGTGACGAGTGTCAGCAGGGAGTGCCTCTAGCACTCCTTCCCCCAGATGCAGTCCAAGCTGGCGCATCTGTTCTCGGTATTGACCAACGCTTACATCCGGCAAGGCAACCGAGTCCACCAGCGCCTTTGCCTCTGCGTCTCGATCCGCGAATTTTGTGTACGTTCTGCTCATGGCAACAGTTCCCAGAAGTCGTCAAGATTGCTTGGCTTCGCCCGAATCACTCGTTGCTGGAAACGCGCGAACTCTTCACTTCCGCATTCGCAAGTAAATGTCTCCGAAAACCCTTCAGCAGTCCAACTGAAGAATCCTCTCTTGACACTGTAACGGAGATCGGTTACCCCCGCAAGAGCGTCAATGAACTGAGGCAACAAGTGTTGTTCGCCATCCGTCAAAGGAAACGTCCTCAGCAATTGAGGCGATTGTTGTCGGGCCGCCTGCGCAATTGCTTCCACCGAAGACTCGCCGACTACTTTTATCCAAGCCAAGAGGAGCGCGCTAAACGCACCCTCTAGGTCGTCGAGGTCCGGTTTCTCCTTCCTCGTAAGCGCAAGCAGATGCTCGCGCAAGGGAGCATGCGTCAGGACCAAGCGGTTCAAACTCCCAAAATATGGGAAGTGGACCACGGACGCACACGCCACTATGTCAGGAGGAATCTTGTCAGCTAGATTCTCGGCAGTCTGGGCCTCGGCTACGACAAGTTCAACTAGCGGATTAGGCTTCTGAAGCGCCGTCGCCAAGTCGATCTGGCACTTAAAATCATCGCCGATAGGGTGATCGCCGCCCGACCAAGAAACGGACGCTGAATTTTTGCACTGAAAATATTTAGTCGCAGACGAATCCGCCACTACCAGATCATCCACAAAACCGAGGGCCTGTTCCTCGATGACCGGCAATTGCCTGCCGTGTCGAACGTGGTCTGCCAAGGCTTCTGCAATCTTGAACGCCGCAAACTGGTCCTCGTAGCGAGTGCCTTTTTTGCCGCTCGTCCCACCGGTATGCTTGTTCCGAAGATATTTGAGCCCGGATTGACCGAACATTCGCTCGATCAGAGCGTCGTCAAGCACCGGTAAGGTACTGCTAGTCGTTGGCGCGATCATGGTTTTGAGAGTCGGGACTTAACCTGAGAGTATCTGATTTTCCTAGGAATTATGCAACTGCAAAATGGTGGCGGCTGATGACTGGCAAACAGCAGGAGCGTTCTACTTGGACTGGTGAAGCAGATGGTCGCGTTGCTATTGCGAGGTCCGGTTCACCTGTTGTCGGCGGACCGAACGGTCCCGTTGACGAATAAACGCGCGCCTTCCGACCATACGTCACGCCGGTCCATTGTTTTCAATGGTGCTGGACGTTCGACCAATGGACTGTGGGCCAGCGTGCAAACCATACAAGCCGCGGCCTCACCGATTGATAATCGGCACGTCAACGGCAGTTACTGGTGCTGAATCTGGCGGCCAACAGTACCGCACCACCGTTGCAGTGGCAGACCGATTGTCGTTCGACCGGTCCGCAGTACTTTATACCGGTGAGGACTACCAGGTGGTGCGAGACTGTCATTAATCGGTGCGGCACTTCGGTTGTAGGGCCGATTGATACGCTGGCGATCAATGGTAGCGACGGAGTGCCCAATAGACCCTGGTCACGCCGTGCGGCACTGTACCAACGGTGCTGACACGGCAGGGTGTTCTGTTACATAGTGCCGTTTCACTGCTGGTGACTGTCAGTGTCCGTGGCGTATGTCAGTGATCGTCGCTGTTGGTACTGTAGCTGCCTGTTGCAAGCGGCAGCAACACACTATATCCATGGTACGCGTACTTGTGTCTCTCTGTTGCAGTGTCGCGCGGCACCACCAATAGCGGACTGACCGTCGGTACACGGTATGTCAATGGTAGGCATTGGTGCTGGTTCTGGCGGCCAACGGTGCCGCATCACTGTTGCAATGGTCAGCAGACCGCCTTTCGACCGGCCCGCAGCACATCACACTGGTGAGGATTGCCAGGTGATGGGAGGCTGTCACTGATTGGTTCGGTACTTGACTTTAAGAACCGTTGATACACTGGCGGTCAATGGCAGCGACTGTATGTCAACGGACTGCGGATCACTGTGTGGCACTGTAGCGATGGTACGGGCACTGCACGGCGATCTTTTGCACAGTCAGGTTTCACTGGTAGCAGGCTGACTGAATGGTGCGGCTGACCAGTGATTGCGGTGGTAGGGCGGAAGTAGCCGTTGGTACGCTACTGACAACCGGGTTCGGCGATGGCCTACCGGACTGTGTACCAGTATCAGCACAGTGTGCTGCATCCATCACACTGTGGTTCGATGGTAAAACCGACCCGGTCAGTGGAAAGCAATAGTGCAGACTGTTGCGCACCGCGACTGTTGGCAACGGTGCCTACTGGACCAACAGTCGCAACGGTCCGTCTATTGGTTCGGGGCAACAGTGAGCGGACCTGAACCACTGGTAGCAACAGTCGATCAACCGTTGTGTCACGGTGCGCTTGCAGACAGCGACCGTTGCAGTGGTTCGTGGCACTCGTGCTGTTGTCGCCGTCGCGACTGTTGCACTGTTGCTGCCACTGATGGCGGCGCTGCAATGGTGATGCGACTGTGTAGCGCACACTGGCTGGCGAAGGACCGGGGACTGGACCGATGGTCGCGACTGCAACACTGTAGTGTCAACATAGTTCACGCTGTCGCGATTGGTTGTGCGGGCAACGGTCGCGATGGTGATACTGTCGCAGTCGCCGACTTCGACGGTGCGCGCACCAGTGCCGCGTCGGCAGTCGTTCACGGCTACTGCGCGGACACTGTGGCGACCATCGCGATGGAAACACGACGGAGTAAGCGTTGTCATTGTCGAGTGACAACCATGTTGCCTACACTGTTACCACTGGCCGTGACGGTACTGCACATGCCGACACGGTGATATGCACGCTGTCGGCGACCACTGTTACCCGAAAGCTGGTAACCGCGCCATTGCGGCGATACTGTCCCGCCGCACCATTGACACTGGATCGGACCGTGCAACAGGTCGGAATGGTGTTGCACGATGGAATGGTGGTGTCAGACACTGTGCAGACAGTGTCCTCACAACGCACTACGCAGATATCGTCGCCCTTCACGGCTTCCAATGGTAGTTTCAGCGAGGGGGTGACAGCGGGTACAGTCAACAAGTGGTAGGTAGGGGCGTCGGATGCGATTTCTGCCAAAAGCAAGCTGATCCGCTGCCCCGTAACGAGACTGTTGGCGCGTACCCACAAAACTTGCGAAGCGTCAAGTTGTATTGACAACAGGGGTCGTTTACGGCATAATGGCGTTTCTAGTCGTGATGGCAGCAAACCGCTGACAACACCGTCGCAGCTAGTATCAATGAAGGGAATCCGGCGCTGTGCCAGTTACCCATTAAGCGGTGAAGTTTCTCTCTGCCGCGTCTATATGATTGTCTCCCTGTTTGTTTGATCGCACGCAGATGTCGTCTATCCAAGACTTCATCACGGTAGCAAGCAAACCTAATCCAAAGATCGTTTTACCAACTGCTGCGTTATCGGCACGAATCCATCTGCCGTGTCCGCTCGCCGTTGCACTACCGGTCGCATGGCCGCGCACAACTTGCGCGGGACAATTCATTTCATGTATCAACAACAATCTATTCATTCGGAACCGGCGTGCGTCGAGTTCCAACAAGGCAGCATCCTTTCAGCGTTTGCCGACGAAGCATCAGTCGCAAAGATGCCACAAGACTGCACCGATGGCGATTCGAATGCCGCAGTACAACAGCGGACCGATCTGTGGCCGCAAGCCAACCTGACAGTTCTGTTGTCGCCAGTACCTATTACCAAGTCGTTTTCGTTAACTCCTGAAGGCAAACTGGACAAGCAGACACAAGGCAACGTCTCGTCCGGCAAACTTCTTCGTCAGAACTTCGGGTCCATCGAGCAATTTGCCGAACTGCTTGGGCTTCTGACGCCAAAGCAGTGTTGCATTTATGGTGTCGCACCACATCCCGAGATGACGTTGATGACCCAATCAGCGTGGGAAACTGCCGGTCGTCCTGAAGACGCGATACCGCGCACCACATCGGCATTCGCGTGGCCCGCTGGTCCCGGTATTCTGATGCTGGACTACGACGCACCGAAGGACGGCGCGGACCCCCTACATCGTGACGAACTTTTCTCGCTGCTGCATGCAGCCTGCCCGGCACTCGCCGAGTGCGATTCTCTATGGATGTCCAGCACATCCTCGGAAATCTACAACCGTGAAATTGACGAATGCGTCGTAGGAACGAAGGGGCAGCGCATCTACTTCATCGTCGAAGACGCGGCTGACATTCCTCGTGCCGGTAAGGAATTGCTGATCCACCTCTGGGCTGCGGGTCACGGCCACTTCGAAGTCTCTTCGAGTGGTTCGCTGCTGGAACGTGGTCTTTTCGACGCGACTGTATGGCAAACGAACCGCATCGATTTCGCCGGTGGCGCCGATTGCAAACCCCCGCTGGAACAACGTCGCGTTCCCTTGGTTCAGAAGGCTACGAACCGCATGGTTGACAGCCATGCTGCAATTCCATCGGCGTCTGCTGAGGTCGTTGCTGCTGCTAACAAACACAAGACTGCTGCAAAGGAAGCGATGGCATCGGCAGTCGCTCAAAAGCGCCAAGAGTGGCGCGACGAGCGATTTGAGTACTACACCAAGACCAATCCCGCGATGTCCGCAGAAGCGGTCTCGCGCATGGTCGGCTTCGCGCTGGATTCGCAACGCAAACAGCTTCTGGCTGACTGGTCGATCACTGTTGTGCATGCCGACGGCACGCGTCACGCGGTGACCGTTGGTGAGGTCTTGACCGATCCACAGCGTTACGACGGAATGCTGACCCTTGATCCACTGGAACCTGAGTACGACGGCGGAAGGCCTGTCGGTAAACTGTTCCTGTCTGGCCGCCTGAATCTGTTTAGCTTCGCGCACGGCGGGGTCAACTTCGCGCTTTGCAACAAAGTCGTGAAGATCGAAAAGCGGAAGGGCTGCGAACGCGAGATGGCCGACGAAGTCATGGCGATCATGCGTGACCACCCGGAAATCTACGAATTCGGGACTGCGGTGGTACGTGTGATCGACGGCAAGCCTGTTGCACTCAACGAGAATTCCCTGCGATATTGGCTTGGTGGCTTGGTCCAGTTCTACAGATTAGTAGCGGCGAACGGACATCAGGTCGAGGTTCTGGAAGACCCGTCAGACAAGCTCTTCAAAATGATCCTGTCTTCCGGCATCCCGCGCAACTTCAAGCGTCTGAGCGCCGTGATTTCTGCGCCGACACTGCGCCCGGACGGAACTCCGCTGGATACGCCCGGCTACGATCAGAAAACCGGACTACTGCTTCATTTCGATCAGGAATTCGACATCACCGTCCCGCTGTATCCGACACAGGAACAAGCACGCAAGGCCCTGCAAAAGCTTTGGTACCCGTTTGAGCGCTTCCCATTCGTGGACGAAGACGCACGTGCGGCACATCTTTCGGCGCTGCTGACGGCAGCGATACGCCCGGCAGTTCCCACGTCACCGGCGTTCGGATATGACGCACCAACGCAGGGCAGCGGAAAAACTTTGCTGGCTGACTGCATTGCGTTTTTGACGACCGGCATCAAACCAGACGTGTTTCCGCCATTGAATGACGACACCGAGATGCGCAAGCGTCTGTTTTCTTCGCTGCTTGCTGGTGATGGTGCGATTGTGCTGGATAACCTTGTTGGGACGTTCGACAGTGCTTCGATGGCAGCTATGCTGACGGCACCACAGTTCAAGGATCGTGTCCTTGCCAAGTCCGAAGTTTCGAGCGTTCCCAACAATGCGGTCGTCTTGTTGACCGGGAACAACATGGTTTTAGCTGGCGATATGGCTCGACGCGTGGTCGTCTGCCGCATCGACGCGAACATGGAAACACCTTTTGGCCGATCATTCGACGTCGATCCACTCTCATATTGCCGGTCACACCGCCTCGAAATGATGGTCGCTGCCCTGACATTGATTCGCTTTTGCCTGTCATCTTCTGACTTCAAACCAGCGCCGGGACGCGTTGCTTCGTTCGAAGATTGGGACAAGTTCGTGCGCCAGACGGTCATCCATGTTGGACGGACGCTCGCACCTAATCAGTTCGGTGATGTGATGCGCCTGCTGGAGCACAACCAGTCTGAGGACCCCAATCGCGACGGACTACTCGATTTGTTGCTTGCATTGCAGGCATCCTTTGGGGCACGTGCGTTTACCGCCAGTGAGGTCTTTTCTGCATGCAACCGCGCATCGGCGTCGCTCGAATCAACGGACACGAAGCTGAACGAAGCAGTGCTTGCTGTATCGCCGAATCCAAAGCTATCGACTTCTGGTATCGGAAGGTTGCTGAGGTACCGGCGTGCCCGCATCTGCGATGGCTTGTCGTTGCAGATCGGTAGTGACAACAAGAACGGACGCACTTGGCGCGTGGCCGGTGCGTCGTAGAGGGCGATGTAGGAGATAAAGGAGATAAAGGAGATAAAGAAGATAAAAGTAGGTCCTTCAGGTAATTTATTCCGTGATCTTTGATAGCAGAACCAATTTAGTCAAATCTATCTCCTTTATCTCCTTATCGCCAACTTTGATGGCACCTGAAACAAGAAATCCGCCATCCCTATCGGTTGAGTGGCGGTCGTCATACTTGGTCCGACCGTCATCCTTATTAAATCGCAGATGCAAAGAAAAACATAATTGAAAACCAATCATGAAGAAAATATCTATCAAACAACAAATTTCGCAATATAAACAGTTTCTTGCTGCAACCACGCCGTTGTCCGAAGCCTTGTTCGGAGAAGTTGAAGACGACACAGTCCCGAGTAACGACGATCTTCAGACGCGCCGTATTTCTGTCGAAACAGATGCGTCAGTGTGTGAACGTTGCATCTGAATCGTGACGCCAGCGGGATGACATCGACCTATACATTTCTGCACACACGTATTTCTATCGCTCGACATTGTGGATAGCGGGACTGTCCAATCTTCACCTGAAAATGGGAACATAGGTCCCATAAGCCCATACCAACGTCCCGACTACAGTGAGCGCAATCCCGACTAGTTCGCTTTGTAATTCAGCATTGATTCGAATGCGGGCGCGTTCAATGTTCTCGCGTTGAATGCGTTCCGCTTCTTCCGGGCCAATAGGTTTTCCGGTGATGCCGGTACTGGATCGAACGATTTGATTTTGGTTCAGATATTTTTCAATTGTTGTGAATCGGATCAGGGAAAATAGCCCAAAGACTGTGGCGACTCCACCAGACGCGGCGAACAGATTCATATCACGCATATGTTGGCCGAACCAGAAACTCAAGGCCATGAAACAAATCAGTGTTGCGCCACTGTACTTCGAATTCAGTGTCCGTACTATCAGTGACAACATTGTTCTCATATGAATGGCTTCGCGATTGAAGTAGTAGTAGTAGGTGATTTTCCCGTCAACTGTCCCAGCCATCTCGTTCCAAACCATCCAATATCGACTTATAGAACGCCAACCCCAATTCGCCATAAGTCTGGATCGTCGCCAGTGAAATGTCTTGACCAGCATGTAAGCGCGGCACATCGTATGTTTGTTCCCGATTTTTCACTGCACTCAAGCGCAACTCTGCCCTGACTGTTCGTCTGTGATAACGGGGGGGCGGTGGAACATCAACGGTCACGCCGCCAATCGTGATTCTCGGATTTCGAACGCGAAAGCTACTATCTGTAGTGGACACGTTCTCGAAGCCGCCCGGCATCACGCCCGTGGTGTCATCGTGCCGGTGCTCGTCTGCATGGCGTGCCTGAGATAAGTAACGTATCAACTCGTCCGATTTCAACGCGGCTTTGACCCGTTTCACATGGGGTGAGTTATAGAACTTGGGATCGCCCTTGAGTGCGGACTCCGTCTTGTTCCAGAATCGGGTAAGCCTGCCGATGAACTCCTTCCAGTGAATGTCTTCGTCGTCTGGCCCGCTCGCGACTTTCAGGTTGTCAAGCGCCGTTTTGGCGAATGCAAGTTCTTTCCGTGCTGCTATCAGCTTCGTCCCCGCCACGCGAATCTCCCCCATCAATACGTAGAAGCTGAAGAATACAACGGTGCGCAGTTCCGGTTCGCAGCGTCAATAGGGTATGCCTCATGCGAACCGTTTCGAGACGGCCTCGAACCGGTTGCGCAGAGCCCATAAGAGACCGCTTCTGCGCGAACCATGCTAATAAGATTGCGAGAACGGACCAATGTTTGTTCATGCGCCCGCGTAGGCCGCTGGAAGGTGGCTGCCTATTCGATGCTGTTCTCCTGCTTTGTTCCGTCGATAGGCTGATTTACAGTGACTTTTCCAAAATAAAGATAAACGCCGGTTAGAAAGTTAACTTTTCCGCCGAATATCGTTTCATACAAAACCTGAACGCCGAGACTAGATGTGGTTGACTGGAATGAATAGTTATGAATTAAGCCGTGGCCTTGAATGTATTTTTGAATCAAATCATCCGGAGCTTCTGGAGTTGTACCCGCACCAATCAACTCGTAATCGGTTGGCACCGTATCTCTTGAGTATCGAATCAATTCTGAAATGGGGGCTACAGGAATTTTTGTTGTATCTTTACTTCCAATGCCAAGATTTTTTAGCATGGCCGCTGGAATGGCTCGGCTAGGGGTAAAATTTATTTGGCGTGATTGATTTTCGCCGGGCTTGACTGGCGCTAAAAATCGAATCTTCACCTTTTCTGCTGGCAAGCTGCTGATGTTGGACAAGCTGAGTGTTAAATAGCCCTCGTCATCCGATACCCATTTTTCAATTTGTGCGGAGACCACGTCCAGTTTGGTTGGATTCGACGCTTCGACGTATTTCTCTATCTTTACCAGCGCGTCTGCCGTGTCCTTCGTGGCAGAGAAATTGGCGCAATATTTCGTGGGAAATGGTTTTGGTGTCGCCGCATTAACTGCATTAATCACAATATTGCAGTCACCCTTGACGATTTGCGCATTGGCCACGCCTTCAGCGCCAGCGGAAAACGAGGGGCATGAATAAAGTACGGCGGCTAGGGCGGTAAGCGTAATTTGCATTTTCACTTCTGTTTTCCTGCTTGATTGATAACGTTATTATGCGATCCGTTCACTACTTGTACATTATTGGACAGCGGTGACGCGTACATTTGTACATTCCCTATGGATGACGAGGCGCCTTGCACGATACTGTTGCCATTGCCATTGCCATTGCCATTGCCATTGCCATTGCCATTGCCATTGCCATTGCCATTGCCATTGCCATTGCCATTGCCATTGCCATTGCCATTACCTGATTGTGCGGGCGGGCTCTCAACGGGACCTCGGTTCTGGCGTAAAACCGCACCGGCAGATACAAGGAGAACGCCAAGAGAGATGACGAAAAAGCAGACCACCGCCAGTTGGATGATTTTCTTATCCGACTTCTTGGCTTTCAGCACGGCGAAGACCACGCCAGACCCAATCGAAACCACGAAAGCGGCGCATACAATAGGGTTATTAAGATATGGAGCCCAAGCTCCGGATTCAACTGCCACTCAGCCACCCCCTAGTAATCCATTGATCACGAGCGCGTGTATCGCGCCCCACATGGATAACGGCATGAATTCTTCATACCTTTACACCAGAAAGTTGAGCGGTGTGACGGGACTTCAATGCAGGGTCGTGCGCGGGATGTTGCTGTCCCGTCTGCTTCAGACTCAGGTGACTACGTCAATCGACGCGCACGTTGTGGAATCCACGGATAAGGCGATCGCCAAATCACGAAGTCGCAGCTTAATCATGAGCAATGGACTACCGGTGAGCATGTCCGAAATCGACCGGTGGCGTACACCCCAAGTTCATCCTGTCCGAAATATAGGTTGTAAACCTATTGGACACCTGGTAGTATTCGTACTCCCTTTTCGGACATACACAGGTGCCAATGACCAGACTCTTCGCCTACCTTCGCGTATCCACTGCGGACCAGACGACTGAAAATCAAATCCAAGAGATCACGTCTGCCGGATTCACTGTCACGCCGCAACGCGTCGTAGCAGAAACGATTTCGGGATCAGTTCCCGCTTTCGAGCGAAAGGGATTTGCGAAGCTGGTAGATCGTCTGGAACATGCCGATGTCTTGGTTGTGACCCGACTCGATAGATTGGGCCGCAATGCGATGGATGTTCGCGCAACGGTCGAACGTCTCGATGCCATCGGCGTCCGTGTCCATTGTCTGGCACTCGGCGGGGTAGACCTGACTAGCGCAGCAGGGAAGATGACGATGGGCGTGATTAGCGCCGTCGCTGAATTCGAGCGCGACTTGCTGATTGAACGTACTCAGGCCGGTCTTCGACGTGCAAAGTCCGAAGGGAAGACATTCGGGCGTCCTTCCGCACTGACGGAAGCGCAGCGTGCGACCGTTATCGAACAACTGAATGCCGGTGTGTCCGTCGCGCAGATTGCGCGTGAGATGAGGACCAGTCGCCAAACCATCATGCGTGTTCGTGCAGGTCTATCAGTGGCAAGTGCCGATTTGAATGCGAGTGTTGGCACTGCGCGTCTGGCTGAAGAGAAAGAATCCGTCGAACAAGGCCGACTTGGACCAGATGGGGTGCCGTGCGCACTGATTGACTGGTCAGACCGTCGCAAGTCACGCGGCGCATGAACACCACACGTGCCAGATGGACCCGCTTCTGACGCCTGAGGTCACACAGCTAACCGGCTAACTCATCAATGAAAGCAATCACCTTCGTGCGTTGCCGTTTCGGCAGTCTGTGATACTTCAGCAGAAGTTCGGCTTCGTCGTCCTCGACGGCGTGGAAGTAAGCCACGGGCGTTTTAAGTACGGCAGCGATCCTCTCGACAAGCTGCGCATCCGGCACTCGCTTACCAAGTTCATATCGATTCATGCGTGCGCTGGCCGACATCGGGTCAAGTTCGGCTTCGATGCCCAACTTTTCTTGTGACAGCCCGGCACGCTGACGCGCCTGTTTCAGCCGTTTTGCAAATACGGACATATCCAGCCTTCAGTGGGGGCGAAGACAGGAATCGTCGGTTTTTGGCATTTGCCTGATGCTACCAATTTGGTAGTATTGCGCGTTTGTCAAGTGGTGCTGGAACGCCGTTGATCGCCGCAAGCGGGCTTGGCGGCCTTCCAGCAGGGAAATCGAGAATCAAAGGGGGACCTAAATGAAAAAATGTTTGTTCTGTGCCGAGGATATTCAGGACGCTGCGCTTCGATGCAAACACTGCGGTGCCGATCTGGCCGCCGCAGTTGCGAAGGAGCGTGCCGCCGTCAAGGAAGCGAAGAATGAGAAGAAAGATGCAAAGGGCTTTGCCATCTTGGGCGCATTGCCGTTCGTGGGCATAGCGTTCTGGGCGTTCAAGACGGTCGGGATCAAGTACGCCGCACTGGTCGCAGTGTTCGCCGTTGCGTACCTGATCCTCGGACCAAAGGTGTACAAGTTCGCGAATAGTATTCGGAAGAGTTCAAGGCCGAGTGTGATTGTTGCTACGAGTGCCAGTGACTACATCGATCAACAATTCTTCTGGAACTTCGTGCCGCAACTCGTTGGCATGGGTCTTTTGCTTGTCGTCCTGATGGTGCCGCTGGCAGTGCTACTGCCACTCAACGGCATGGTTACAGGCGTGCTGAGCCCACAGGCAACAACGGCAGAGTCTGCGTCTGCGGCTCCGTCCACGGTGCAGACCAGCGCTAACCCGGCGTCAGATGCACAGGTTGCCGAACAACAGCAACCTGCGGCGTCTGGTCCATCCGCAACCGAAGCTGTTACGTCCGCGTCCGATGCTATTCCTGCAACTGACAACGCCGTCCAGCAATCAGCGGCGTCTCAGCCCGTTGTCGCCGAAGCAGTGGCGTCGCAGGCTGAGGGCGCACAACCGCAACCGCAGGTGATGAATGTTGCCGAACACGCAGATGCGAAACCTGCCGCACAACCGGTGCCATCCGCCGCCATCGTCGCGTCCTTTGATTGTGCCAAGGCATCGTCGCAGATTGAGACGCTTATCTGTTCTTCGCCTGAGACTGCGCATGCGGACCGGCGTTTAGCAGCGGCGTACAGTGCCGCCCGCGCGAAATCGAGTGATCCGATTACCCTGAAGGTGGATCAACGTAACTGGCTGACGACCGAGCGCAACGCGTGCACTGATGCTGCCTGCTTGTTGATTTGCACGGAATCCTGACCCACCCTGCGTAGTAATTTGCATCGAATATTGACCCACGTAGAACACTGACCTGCTCGGCAACGGGCGGG
>NZ_QLTK01000013.1 GCF_003269035.1 Paraburkholderia bryophila
TACCACCCCTTCCCATCCCGAACAGGACCGTGAAACGACTCCACGCCGATGATAGTGCGGATTGCCCGTGTGAAAGTAGGTAATCGTCAGGCTCCCATGCAGAAAACAGAAACCCCACCCAACAAGGTGGGGTTTCTGCGTTTACGGCCGCTTTAAACTCACTATAAGTGAGAGCTACGAGTTCGGAACAGTCAAGCAGGCCTTGACACAAAGCGGTTGTTCCCTCATAATCGTCAGTTCTCTGCGGAGGGGTGCCCGAGTGGCTAAAGGGGGCAGACTGTAAATCTGTTGGCTTACGCCTACGTTGGTTCGAATCCAACCTCCTCCACCAGAATGAAAGTTGTAGCAGTTGTTGGGAATCCATGAATCCTTGCGGGTGTAGCTCAATGGTAGAGCAGAAGCCTTCCAAGCTTACGACGAGGGTTCGATTCCCTTCACCCGCTCCAGTGACATAGAAGCAGCGCCCATGTGGCTCAGTGGTAGAGCACTCCCTTGGTAAGGGAGAGGTCGGCAGTTCGATCCTGCCCATGGGCACCAGTGATGCATAGTGATTGTTTGCGCGCGGCGCAACGTACGGATAAATCCTCTTAGGAGTCGAATATGGCCAAGGGTAAGTTTGAGCGGACCAAGCCGCACGTGAACGTCGGCACGATCGGTCACGTTGACCACGGCAAGACCACGCTGACGGCAGCGATCACGACGGTTCTGACCAAGAAGTTTGGCGGCGAAGCAAAGGCATACGACCAGATCGACGCGGCGCCGGAAGAAAAGGCGCGTGGTATCACGATCAACACGGCGCACGTCGAGTACGAAACGGCTAACCGCCACTACGCACACGTCGACTGCCCGGGCCACGCTGATTATGTGAAGAACATGATCACGGGCGCAGCGCAGATGGACGGCGCGATCCTGGTGTGCTCGGCTGCAGACGGCCCGATGCCGCAAACGCGCGAGCACATCCTGCTGGCGCGTCAGGTTGGCGTTCCGTACATCATCGTGTTCCTGAACAAGTGCGACATGGTGGACGACGCTGAGTTGCTGGAACTGGTCGAGATGGAAGTTCGCGAACTCCTGTCGAAGTACGACTTCCCGGGCGACGACACGCCGATCATCAAGGGTTCGGCCAAGCTGGCGCTGGAAGGCGACACGGGCGAGCTGGGCGAAGTGGCGATCATGAACCTGGCCGACGCGCTGGACACGTACATCCCGACGCCGGAACGCGCAGTTGACGGCGCGTTCCTGATGCCGGTGGAAGACGTGTTCTCGATCTCGGGTCGTGGCACGGTGGTGACGGGTCGCGTTGAGCGCGGCATCGTGAAGGTCGGCGAAGAAATCGAAATCGTCGGTATCAAACCGACGGTGAAGACGACCTGCACGGGCGTGGAAATGTTCCGCAAGCTGCTCGACCAGGGCCAGGCAGGCGACAACGTTGGTATCCTGCTGCGCGGCACGAAGCGTGAAGACGTGGAGCGTGGCCAGGTTCTGGCGAAGCCGGGTTCGATCAACCCGCACACGCACTTCACGGCTGAAGTGTACGTGCTGAGCAAGGACGAAGGTGGTCGTCACACGCCGTTCTTCAACAACTATCGTCCGCAGTTCTACTTCCGTACGACGGACGTGACGGGCTCGATCGAGCTGCCGAAGGACAAAGAAATGGTCATGCCGGGCGACAACGTGTCGATCACGGTGAAGCTGATCAACCCGATCGCGATGGAAGAAGGTCTGCGTTTCGCAATTCGCGAAGGCGGCCGTACGGTCGGCGCTGGTGTGGTTGCCAAGATCCTCGAGTAACGCCAGATAGTTCTCGTTGATCGGTAGTTTCGGGGTTGGCGGTGTCGCCAACCCCAAGTGGTTTAGGGGTATAGCTCAACTGGCAGAGCGTCGGTCTCCAAAACCGAAGGTTGGGGGTTCGATTCCCTCTGCCCCTGCCAAATCTCGCGTCATATGCGACGCTTCGTTAAGGTGTTATGGCGAATCCTTCCGTCGAAACTGTAAATACATCCAGCGACAAGCTGATGCTCGTCGCTGGCGTATTGTTGGTCTTGGCCGGGTTCGTGGGGTTCTTCTGGCTCAGCGGCCAGGAATGGTACGTCCGCGGAGCCGCCTTGGCTGTTGGTGCGGTAGCGGGTGTTGCAGTGGGTCTTCTCTCCGCGCCTGGCAAGGGTTTCATCGCTTTCGCCAAAGATTCGTACAAGGAAGTCCGTAAAGTTGTTTGGCCGACTCGCAAAGAGGCTACCCAAACAACACTGGTGGTATTCGGCTTCGTGTTCGTCATGGCTATCTTTCTTTGGGTGAGTGATAAATCCATCGAATGGGCGATTTTCTCGGTGATTCTGGGTTGGAAATGATATGAGTGATACTCCGGCATCCCCGAGCGGCAAGCGTTGGTATGTGGTGCACGCCTACTCCGGAATGGAGAAGAGTGTGCAGCGGGCGCTTCAGGAGCGCATCGAGCGCGCTGGCATGCAAGACCAGTTTGGTCAAATTCTCGTGCCGACTGAAGAAGTCGTCGAAGTGAAAGGCGGTCACAAATCGGTGACCGAACGTCGTTTCTTCCCGGGCTATGTGCTCGTAGAAATGGAAATGACGGACGAAACGTGGCACCTTGTGAAAAACACGGCAAAGGTTACAGGTTTCGTTGGCGGTGCGCGTAATCGGCCGAGCCCGATATCTCCGCGAGAAGTCGAAAAAATCATGTCGCAGATGCAGGAAGGCGTGGAAAAGCCGCGCCCCAAGACCTTGTTCGAAGTAGGCGAGATGGTGCGAGTGAAGGACGGCCCATTCACGGATTTCAACGGCAGCGTCGAAGAAGTGAATTACGAAAAGTCGCGCGTCCGTGTTTCCGTTACAATCTTCGGCCGCGCAACGCCAGTCGAGCTGGAATTCGGGCAAGTCGAAAAGTTGTGATCCAGAATTTTGCGGGGTGCGCCGATTGGCGCGCCTCGTCTTTCGCGCTTACGGTCCGCGTAATGACCGTTGAGGAGCGCAAGTAGTCGGCTATTCGGCGAACGCGCGCTACTACTCACTGAACGCTCGCACGCATCACAGCGGCGTTCCAACGAGGTTTTCAACATGGCAAAGAAAATCATCGGCTTTATCAAGCTGCAGATTCCTGCAGGTAAAGCCAACCCGTCGCCGCCGGTTGGTCCGGCACTGGGCCAACGCGGCCTGAACATCATGGAGTTCTGCAAGGCGTTTAACGCCCAGACTCAGGCTATGGAACCGGGTCTGCCGATTCCCGTCGTGATTACCGCGTTCGCGGACAAGAGCTTCACGTTCGTTCTGAAGACGCCGCCGGCTACCGTTCTGATCAAGAAGGCAGCAAAGATCGACAAGGGTTCGAGCAAGCCGCATACCGACAAGGTCGGTAAGATCACCCGAGCGCAAGCTGAAGACATCGCCAAAGCCAAGATGCCTGATCTGACGGCGGCTGATCTGGATGCGGCGGTTCGTACGATCGCTGGTAGCGCCCGCTCGATGGGCATCACCGTGGAGGGCGTGTAAATGGCTAAGCTTTCGAAGCGTCTGCAAGCATTTGCAGCCAAGGTTGATCGTCAAAAGCTTTATGCGATCGACGAAGCTCTGTCGCTCGTGAAGGAATGCGCAAGCGCGAAGTTCGATGAGTCGATCGACGTAGCAGTGCAACTCGGCATCGACGCGAAAAAGTCGGACCAGGTGGTTCGCGGCTCGGTCGTTCTGCCGGCGGGTACGGGTAAGTCGGTTCGCGTCGCTGTGTTCGCGCAGGGTGAAAAGGCCGAACAAGCGCGAGCAGCTGGCGCAGAAATCGTCGGCATGGAAGATCTGGCTGAACAAGTCAAGGCCGGCAAGCTGGACTTCGACATTGTGATCGCTTCGCCGGACACGATGCGCGTGGTCGGTACGCTTGGTCAGATCCTCGGCCCGCGCGGCCTGATGCCGAACCCGAAGGTTGGTACGGTTACGCCGGACGTCGCCACCGCAGTAAAGAACGCCAAGGCTGGTCAGGTGCAATTCCGTGTCGACAAGGCCGGTATCATCCACGCGACCATCGGCCGGGCATCGTTCGAGCCGACGGCTCTGCGTAGCAACCTGAACGCTCTTGTCGACGCGCTGCAAAAGGCAAAGCCGGCAACGAGCAAGGGTGTCTACCTGCGCAAGGTTGCGTTGTCGAGCACGATGGGTGTTGGCGTTCGCGTCGACCAGGCATCGATCGCAGCACAGTAAAAAATTTCATCGCCTCGGCGAGAGTCGGGGCAGTTTTTGGGCTTTGGGCGGTTGCGAAATGGCAGTCTGCATTGAGCAACCGGTTGTCAAAGACCGTTGGCGGGCACGCATCAGGTAGGCGAGTCCTTAATGCAAAGCCAACGCAGATGGCGAACCCGAAAAAGTTTTGTAGTGATGAAGCTGGTTGACGCCCGCAGCAATGCGGGTGTCAGGCGGTCGAAATACTCCTGACTGGTCGGACGCCGTTATTGAACGCGGTACGCAAGGCGCACGCTGCGCGTATCGAATCTGGAGGTTAACCGTGCCACTTAACAAAGAAAGCAAGCAGGCCGTCGTCGCTGAGGTTGCCGCGCAAGTCGCGAAAGCCCAGACCGTGGTTCTGGCTGAGTATCGTGGAATCGCGGTTGGCGATCTGACCAAGCTGCGCGCGAAAGCGCGTGAGCAACAGGTTTATCTTCGCGTGTTGAAGAACACGCTGGCGCGTCGCGCTGTTGAAGGTACCCCGTTTGCTTCGCTGGCAGAGCAGATGACTGGTCCCCTGATCTACGGCATCTCGGAAGATGCAATTGCAGCTGCTAAGGTCGTCAACGACTTCGGCAAAACCAATGACAAGTTGATCATCAAGGCTGGTTCCTACGAAGGCAAGGTGATGGACAAGGCTGGCGTGCAAGCGCTGGCAAACATCCCGAGCCGCGAAGAACTGCTCTCCAAGCTGTTGTACGTTATGCAAGCACCTGTTTCTGGCTTTGCGCGCGCTTTGGCCGCGTTGGCAGAAAAGAAACAAGGCGAAGAAACCGCTGCGTAACGCACTTCAGTCGAGCGTGATTGATCGCTGGCTGTATCCGAATTCAATTTAGGAGTATTTCAAATGGCAATCGCAAAAGAAGACATCCTCGAGGCAGTAAGCTCGATGTCGGTTCTGGAACTGAACGAGCTGGTTAAGGCGTTCGAAGAAAAGTTTGGCGTGTCGGCAGCTGCAGTTGCAGTGGCGGGCCCGGCGGGCGCAGCTGCGGCTGTTGCTGAAGAGCAAACCGAATTCACGGTTAACCTGACGGAAGTCGGCGCGAACAAGGTTTCGGTTATTAAGGCTGTTCGCGAACTGACGGGTCTTGGCCTGAAGGAAGCGAAGGACCTGGTCGACGGCGCACCGAAGCCCGTTAAGGAATCGGTACCGAAGGCTGCTGCTGAAGAAGCCAAGAAGAAGCTGGAAGAAGCCGGCGCGAAGGCTGAAATCAAGTAAGTTTCAGCGCGTTGTGCGAAGGCTGGCGGTTTTCCACCGCCGGCCTTTTTGTGCTTTGTGGGGGCCACGTTTTTGCATGAAGTTCTTGGCAAGAACGTGACACCCAGAAGCCAAAGAAAATCGCCTATCGGCAACATTGACCGGCGTTTCTCTTTGTCTTCTGAAGCGACTGCAGAAGGCAAGTTTGGTCGGGTAGCGGGCAACACAGGCATCCGCTGCCGTCAGCCAGCGGTTGGTAGCGGCCAACCACCAAGCTTCTAGGCTCGTTCAAGCCATCGGACGGCCATCGGGTCTCAGTCGGTGAACACTCGGGTTGTCTCATCAAGGTATCCTGCCTCGACAACAATGCCCGCCGTGATTCGGAGATCGTATGCAATATTCCTTCACCGAGAAGAAGCGTATTCGCAAGAGTTTTGCGAAGCGCCCCATCGTTCACCAAGTACCTTTCCTGCTGGCTACCCAGCTTGAATCATTCAGCACGTTTCTGCAAGCAGACACGTCGTCCACGCAACGCAAGCCGGAAGGCCTGCAAGCTGCGTTTACTTCCGTTTTTCCGATTGTTTCGCACAACGGGTTCGCTCGTCTGGAGTTCGTCAGCTACATGCTGTCGCCGCCGGCATTCAACATCAAGGAATGTCAGCAGCGCGGTTTGACTTACTGTTCGGCACTGCGCGCGAAAGTGCGCCTGGTGCTGCTTGACAAGGAATCGCCGAGCAAGCCAGTCGTCAAGGAAGTTAAGGAACAGGAAGTCTACATGGGCGAAATTCCGCTCATGACGCCGACTGGTTCGTTCGTCATCAACGGCACGGAGCGTGTGATTGTTTCGCAGCTCCATCGTTCGCCGGGCGTGTTCTTTGAACACGATAAGGGCAAGACGCACAGCTCGGGCAAGCTCCTGTTTTCGGCACGTATCATTCCTTACCGCGGTTCGTGGCTCGACTTCGAGTTCGACCCGAAAGATGTGCTGTACTTCCGCGTCGACCGTCGTCGCAAGATGCCGGTTACGATTCTGCTGAAGGCAATCGGCCTGACGCCGGAGCAGATCCTCGCAAACTTCTTCGTGTTCGACAATTTCACGCTGATGCCGGAAGGCGCGCAGATGGAATTCGTGCCCGAGCGTCTGCGTGGTGAAGTCGCGCGCTTCGACATCTCGGACCGTGACGGCAACGTGATCGTCCAGAAAGACAAGCGGATCAACGCAAAGCACATTCGCGATCTGGACAACGCCAAGACCAAGTTTATCTCGGTGCCGGAAGATTATCTGCTCGGCCGTGTGCTTGCGAAGAACGTTGTCGACGGCGACACCGGTGAAGTCATCGCGAATGCGAACGACGAAATCACGGAAACCGTCCTCGAAAAGCTCCGCGAATCGAAGATCAAAGACATCCAGACGCTCTACACGAACGATCTGGACCAAGGTCCGTACATCTCGTCGACGCTGCGTATCGACGAAACCGCGGATAAGATGGCCGCACGTATCGCGATCTACCGCATGATGCGTCCGGGCGAACCGCCGACCGAAGAAGCGGTCGAGGCGTTGTTCAACCGTCTGTTCTACAGCGAAGACGCTTACGACCTGTCCAAGGTGGGTCGTATGAAGTTCAATCGTCGCGTGGGCCGCGACGAGATCATCGGACCGATGACGCTGCAAGACGACGACATCCTCGCCACGATCAAGATCCTGGTCGAGCTGCGTAACGGCAAGGGCGAAGTGGACGATATCGACCACTTGGGCAATCGTCGTGTGCGTTGCGTCGGCGAACTGGCGGAAAACCAGTTCCGCGCAGGTCTCGTGCGTGTCGAACGTGCTGTGAAGGAACGCCTCGGCCAAGCCGAAAGCGAAAACCTGATGCCGCACGACCTGATCAACTCGAAGCCGATCTCGTCGGCAATTCGCGAGTTCTTCGGTTCGTCGCAGCTGTCGCAGTTCATGGACCAAACGAACCCGCTGTCGGAAATCACCCACAAGCGCCGTGTTTCGGCACTTGGCCCGGGCGGTTTGACGCGCGAGCGCGCTGGCTTTGAAGTCCGCGACGTGCACCCGACTCACTACGGTCGTGTGTGCCCGATTGAAACGCCGGAAGGTCCGAACATCGGCCTGATCAACTCGCTCGCTCTGTACGCGCACCTGAACGAATATGGCTTCCTCGAAACGCCGTATCGCAAGGTCGTGGACAGCAAGGTGACGGATCAGATCGACTATCTGTCGGCGATCGAAGAAGGCCGTTACGTGATCGCTCAGGCGAACGCGGCAGTGGCTGCCGACGGTTCCCTGACCGACGAACTGGTGTCGTCGCGTGAAGCAGGCGAAACGCTGATGGTCACGCCGGACCGCATCCAGTACATGGACGTGGCGCCGTCGCAGATCGTGTCGGTGGCAGCATCGCTGATTCCGTTCCTCGAGCACGATGACGCGAACCGCGCATTGATGGGTTCGAACATGCAGCGTCAGGCTGTGCCGTGTCTGCGTCCTGAAAAGGCCGTCGTCGGTACGGGTATCGAACGCACGGTGGCAGTCGACTCGGGCACGACGGTTCAGGCATTCCGCGGTGGTGTGGTCGATTACGTCGACGCAGGCCGTATGGTGATCCGCGTGAACGACGACGAAGCCGTTGCTGGCGACGTCGGCGTGGACATCTACAACCTGATCAAGTACACGCGCTCGAACCAGAACACGAACATCAACCAGCGCCCGATCGTGAAGGTCGGCGACATCGTGTCGCGTGGCGACGTGCTGGCTGACGGCGCATCGACCGACCTCGGCGAACTGGCTCTCGGCCAGAACATGCTGGTCGCGTTCATGCCGTGGAACGGCTACAACTTCGAAGATTCGATCTTGATCTCGGAAAAGGTGGTTGCTGACGACCGCTATACCTCGATCCATATCGAAGAACTGAACGTCGTTGCTCGCGACACGAAGCTCGGACCGGAAGAAATCACGCGCGACATCTCGAACCTGGCTGAAGTGCAACTCGGCCGTCTCGACGAGTCGGGCATCGTCTACATCGGCGCGGAAGTCGAAGCAGGCGACGTGCTGGTCGGTAAGGTGACGCCGAAGGGCGAAACCCAACTGACGCCGGAAGAAAAGCTGCTGCGCGCGATCTTCGGTGAAAAGGCTTCGGACGTGAAGGATACGTCGCTGCGCGTGCCGTCGGGCATGAGCGGCACGGTCATCGACGTGCAGGTGTTCACGCGTGAAGGCATTCAGCGCGACAAGCGTGCGCAACAGATCATCGACGATGAACTGAAGCGTTATCGCCTCGACCTGAACGACCAGCTGCGCATCGTGGAAGGCGACGCGTTCCAGCGTCTCGCGCGCATGCTCGACGGCAAAGTCGCGAACGGCGGTCCGAAGAAGCTGGCGAAGGGCACGAAGATCGAACAGGCTTACCTGCAAGATCTGGATCACTACCACTGGTTCGACATCCGCCTCGCGGACGAAGAAGCAGCGGCACAGCTCGAAGCGATCAAGGACTCGATCGAACAGAAGCGTCATCAGTTCGACCTGGCGTTCGAAGAAAAGCGCAAGAAGCTTACGCAGGGCGACGAATTGCCGCCGGGCGTGCTGAAGATGGTCAAGGTGTATCTGGCAGTCAAGCGCCGTCTGCAGCCTGGCGACAAGATGGCCGGTCGTCACGGTAACAAGGGTGTCGTGTCGAAGATCGTGCCGATCGAAGACATGCCGTACATGGCCGACGGCCGTCCGGCTGACGTCGTTCTGAACCCGCTCGGCGTGCCGTCGCGGATGAACGTGGGTCAGGTTCTCGAAGTGCATCTGGGTTGGGCCGCGAAGGGTCTGGGCTGGCGTATCGGCGAAATGCTGCAACGTCAGGCGAAGATCGCTGAACTGCGCGAATTCCTGATCAAGATCTACAACGAGTCGGGCCGCGCCGAAGAGCTAGACAGCTTCACCGACGACGAAATCGTCGAACTGGCAAAGAACCTGCGCGAAGGCGTGCCGTTTGCAACGCCGGTGTTCGACGGTGCGACGGAAGAGGAAATGTCGCGCGCGCTGGATCTGGCATTCCCGGACGACATCGCGAAGAACCTCGGCATGACGCCGTCGAAGAATCAGGTTCGTCTGTACGACGGCCGCACGGGCGAGATGTTCGAACGTACGGTGACGGTCGGCTACATGCATTACCTGAAGCTGCACCACCTGGTCGACGACAAGATGCACGCGCGTTCCACGGGCCCGTACTCGCTCGTGACGCAGCAGCCGTTGGGCGGTAAGGCGCAGTTCGGTGGCCAGCGTTTCGGTGAAATGGAAGTGTGGGCGCTCGAAGCGTACGGCGCATCGTACGTGCTGCAAGAAATGCTGACGGTGAAGTCGGATGACGTGACAGGCCGGACCAAGGTGTATGAGAACCTGGTCAAGGGCGATCACGTGATCGATGCAGGCATGCCGGAATCCTTCAACGTGTTGGTGAAGGAAATCCGCTCGCTGGGTATCGACATCGACCTCGACCGCAACTAATCGGACTACGGAGAGAAGGCAATGAAAGCTCTGCTCGATCTATTCAAGCAAGTCCAACAACCCGAAGTTTTTGACGCGATCAAGATCGGTCTGGCATCGCCGGACAAGATCCGTTCGTGGTCGTTCGGCGAAGTGAAGAAGCCGGAAACCATCAACTACCGGACGTTCAAGCCGGAACGCGATGGCCTGTTCTGCGCGAAGATCTTCGGGCCGATCAAAGACTACGAATGCCTTTGCGGCAAGTACAAGCGCCTGAAGCATCGTGGCGTGATCTGCGAGAAGTGCGGCGTCGAAGTGACGCTGGCGAAGGTGCGTCGCGAACGGATGGGGCACATCGAGTTGGCCTCGCCGGTCGCTCACATCTGGTTCCTGAAGTCGCTGCCGTCGCGTCTGGGCATGGTGCTCGACATGACGCTGCGCGACATCGAACGCGTGCTGTACTTCGAAGCCTATGTGGTGATCGATCCGGGCATGACGCCGCTGAAAGCGCGGCAGATCATGACCGAAGAGGATTACTACAACAAGGTCGAAGAATACGGTGACGAGTTCCGTGCCGAGATGGGCGCAGAAGGCGTTCGCGAGCTGCTGCGCGCGATCAACATCGACGAACAGGTCGAGATGCTGCGCACCGAACTCAAGAACACGGGTTCGGAAGCGAAGATCAAGAAGTACGCGAAGCGCCTGAAGGTGCTCGAGGCTTTCCAGCGTTCGGGCATCAAGCCTGACTGGATGGTGCTCGAAGTGCTGCCGGTGCTGCCGCCGGAACTGCGTCCGCTGGTGCCGCTGGACGGCGGCCGTTTCGCGACGTCGGACCTGAACGACCTGTATCGCCGTGTGATCAACCGTAACAACCGGTTGAAGCGTCTGCTCGAATTGAAGGCGCCTGAAATCATCGTCCGCAACGAAAAGCGGATGCTGCAGGAAGCTGTCGATTCGCTGCTCGACAACGGTCGTCGTGGCAAGGCCATGACCGGCGCAAACAAGCGTCCGTTGAAGTCGCTCGCTGACATGATCAAGGGTAAGGGCGGTCGTTTCCGTCAGAACTTGCTCGGTAAGCGCGTTGACTATTCGGGCCGTTCGGTGATCGTGGTCGGCCCGACGCTCAAGCTGCATCAGTGCGGTCTGCCGAAGCTGATGGCGCTCGAACTGTTCAAGCCGTTCATCTTCAACAAGCTTGAAGTGATGGGTGTCGCTACCACCATCAAGGCTGCGAAGAAGGAAGTCGAGAACCAGACGCCGGTGGTGTGGGACATCCTCGAAGAGGTGATCCGCGAACATCCGGTCATGCTGAATCGCGCGCCGACGCTGCACCGTCTTGGCATTCAGGCTTTCGAGCCGGTGTTGATCGAAGGCAAGGCGATCCAGCTGCACCCGCTCGTTTGCGCGGCGTTCAACGCCGACTTCGACGGTGACCAGATGGCTGTTCACGTGCCGCTGTCGCTGGAAGCGCAGATGGAAGCGCGCACGCTGATGCTGGCGTCGAACAACGTCCTGTTCCCGGCCAACGGCGATCCGTCGATCGTGCCGTCGCAGGATATCGTGCTCGGCTTGTACTACGCGACCCGCGAAGCGGTGAACGGCAAGGGCGAAGGCCTGACGTTCACGGGCGTCTCGGAAGCGCTGCGTGCTTACGAGAACAAGGAAGTCGAGCTGGCCTCGCGCGTCAACGTGCGGATCACGGAAATGGTCCACAACGAAGACAAGTCGGAAGGCGCGCCGGCGTTCGTGCCGAAGATCACGCTGTATGCAACTACCGTTGGCCGTTCGATTCTGTCGGAAATTCTGCCGCCGGGTCTGCCGTTCTCGGTGCTGAACAAGCCGCTGAAGAAGAAGGAAATCTCGCGCCTGATCAACACCGCGTTCCGCAAGTGCGGTCTGCGTGAAACGGTGATTTTCGCCGATCAGTTGATGCAGTCGGGTTTCCGTCTGGCAACGCGCGCTGGTATCTCGATCTGCGTCGACGACATGCTCGTGCCGCCGCAGAAGGAAACCATCGTCGGCGACGCCGCAAAGAAGGTGAAGGAATACGACCGCCAGTACATGTCGGGTCTCGTCACGTCGCAAGAGCGCTACAACAACGTGGTCGACATCTGGTCGGCAACGTCGGAAGCGGTCGGCAAGGCGATGATGGAGCAGCTGTCGACGGAACCGGTAGTCGATCGCGACGGCAACGAAACGCGTCAGGAATCGTTCAACTCCATCTACATGATGGCGGACTCGGGTGCTCGTGGTTCGGCAGTTCAGATTCGTCAGCTGGCCGGTATGCGTGGCCTGATGGCGAAGCCGGACGGCTCGATCATCGAAACGCCGATTACGGCGAACTTCCGTGAAGGCCTGAACGTGTTGCAGTACTTCATCTCGACCCACGGCGCACGTAAGGGTCTGGCTGATACGGCACTGAAGACGGCAAACTCGGGTTACCTGACGCGTCGTCTGGTCGACGTGACGCAAGATCTGGTGGTGGTCGAGGACGATTGCGGTACGTCCAACGGCGTCGCCATGAAGGCGTTGGTCGAAGGTGGTGAAGTCGTCGAAGCGCTGCGTGACCGTATCCTGGGTCGCGTGACGGTGGCTGACGTCGTCAATCCGGAAACGCAGGAAACGTTGTACGAGACGGGCACCCTGCTCGACGAAGACGCGGTCGAGGAAATCGAACGCCTCGGCATCGATGAAGTGCGCGTGCGTACGCCGCTGACTTGCGAAACGCGTTACGGCCTGTGCGCAGCCTGCTACGGCCGCGACCTGGGCCGCGGCTCGTCGGTCAACGTCGGTGAAGCAGTCGGCGTGATCGCCGCGCAGTCGATCGGTGAACCGGGCACGCAGCTCACGATGCGGACGTTCCACATTGGTGGTGCGGCATCGCGTGCGGCAGTGGCTTCGTCGGTTGAAGCGAAGTCGAACGGTACGGTGCGTTTCACGGCAACGATGCGTTACGTCACCAACGCGAAGGGCGAGCAGATCGTCATCTCGCGTTCGGGTGAAGCGATGATCACCGACGACCACGGTCGCGAGCGCGAACGTCACAAGGTGCCGTACGGCGCGACGCTGTTGCAACTGGACGGCGCGCAGATCAAGGCCGGCACGCAATTGGCGCAGTGGGATCCGCTGACGCGTCCGATCATCACCGAGTGGGGCGGTACGGTGAAGTTCGAAAACGTCGAAGAAGGCGTGACGGTTGCGAAGCAGATCGACGATGTGACGGGTCTCTCCACGCTGGTCGTGATCGACGTGAAGCGCCGTGGCTCGCAAGCTGCGAAGACGGTGCGTCCGCAGGTCAAGCTGCTCGACGCGAACGGCGACGAAGTCAAGATCCCGAACACCGAGCACTCGGTGCAGATCGGCTTCCAGGTCGGCGCTCTGATCACCGTGAAGGACGGTCAGCAAGTGCAGGTCGGTGAAGTGCTCGCACGGATCCCGGTTGAATCGCAGAAAACGCGTGACATTACCGGTGGTCTGCCGCGTGTGGCCGAACTGTTCGAAGCGCGCTCGCCGAAGGACGCTGGCATTCTGGCGGAAGTCACGGGCACGACGTCGTTCGGTAAGGACACGAAGGGCAAGCAGCGTCTCGTTATCACGGACCTCGAGGGCAACCAGCACGAGTTCCTGATCGCGAAGGAAAAGCAGGTTCTGGTGCACGATGGTCAAGTCGTCAACAAGGGCGAAATGATTGTCGACGGGCCGGCTGATCCGCACGACATTCTGCGTTTGCAGGGCGTCGAAGCGCTGGCGCGTTACATCGTGGACGAAGTGCAGGACGTGTATCGTCTGCAGGGCGTGAAGATCAATGACAAGCACATTGAAGTGATCGTCCGTCAGATGCTGCGCCGTGTGCAGATCGTCGATAACGGTGACACGCGTTTCATCATGGGCGAACAAGTCGAGCGGTCGGACATGCTCGACGAGAACGACCGGATGGCTGCGGAAGACAAGATCCCGGCAACGTACGAAAACGTCTTGCTCGGTATCACGAAGGCGTCGCTGTCCACCGATTCGTTCATCTCGGCGGCATCGTTCCAGGAAACGACCCGCGTGCTGACCGAAGCGGCGATCATGGGCAAGCGCGACGACCTGCGTGGTCTGAAGGAAAACGTGATCGTCGGCCGTCTGATTCCGGCCGGTACGGGTCTCGCGTTCCACAAGGCACGCAAGAGCAAGGAACTGTCCGACCGCGAGCGTTTCGATCAGATCGCAGCGGAAGAGTCGTTCGAATTCGGTACGCCGGAAACCCCGGCTGCCGAGCAGCAGCACTCTGGCGAATAAGTGCAGGCGGCGAGAGCCGCTTTCACTGAACGCTGATAAAACCGCCCGGTTTCGACCGGGCGGTTTTTTTTCGCCTTTTGATCGGGCGCGTCATTTGCCGGCAGTCGATTTGACGCAGCGCTGTTAGTCTCCGCTCAGTCATGGTCATGGGAAAAGACATGGCGAGATTGGGCGATTCGCACACACGCATCTTCAGATTTCCTAAGCCGAACGGCTAACGCGTGCAAACGTTTCGGGCGGCGTGCCGAGGGGTTGGTAAAATCCGCCCACCGGCATCGCGCTGTCCAACCTCTATCTCATGTCCCGTTCGCTCCAGATCCTCAACGAAGTCTTCGGCTATCCCGCGTTCAGGGGGCAGCAGGGCGAAATTGTCGAGCATGTCTCGGCCGGCGGCGACTGTCTGGTGCTGATGCCCACCGGCGGCGGCAAGTCGTTGTGTTATCAGATTCCTTCCCTGGTACGCCGCGAAGGCGGATTCGGCACGGGCATTGTCGTTTCTCCGCTGATCGCGTTGATGCAGGACCAGGTGGCGGCGCTCACCGAAGTGGGCGTGCGCGCAGCCTATCTGAACTCGACACTGTCGAGCGCCGAGGCAATGGCGACCGAGCGCGCGTTGCGCGAAGGCGAGATCGACCTGCTTTACGTGGCGCCCGAACGTTTGATGACGCCGCGTTTCCAGGAATTGCTTGAGCGCACGCGTATCGGCCTGTTCGCGATCGACGAAGCCCATTGCGTATCGCAATGGGGGCACGATTTCCGTCCTGAATATATTCAGCTGTCGGTATTGCACGAGCGCTTCCCGAATGTGCCGCGCATCGCGCTCACGGCTACCGCTGACGACATTACGCGCGACGAGATCATCCATCGTCTGGCGCTAGACGATGCGCGCATTTTCGTGTCGAGCTTCGATCGCCCGAACATCCGCTATCGCATCGTCGAAAAGGACAACGCGCGCACGCAGTTGCTCGACTTCATCCGCGCCGAGCATTCGAGGCCGGACGGCACCACCGACGCCGGCGTCGTCTATTGCCTGTCGCGTCGCAAGGTGGAAGAAACGGCGGAATGGCTCAAAGAGAAGGGCATGCGCGCACTGCCTTATCACGCCGGCATGGAGTTCGAAATCCGCCAGAAACATCAGGAAATGTTCCAGCGGGAGGAAGGCATCGTGATGTGCGCGACGATTGCGTTCGGCATGGGCATCGACAAACCGGACGTGCGCTTTGTCGCGCATCTGGACTTACCGAAGAGCGTCGAGGGCTATTACCAGGAAACCGGGCGCGCGGGCCGCGACGGCATGCCGGCGAACGCGTGGATGGCCTACGGTCTCGGCGACGTCGTGCAGCAGCGCAAAATGATCGACGAATCCGATGCGGACGACGCCCACAAGCGCGTGCAAACCGGCAAGCTCGACGCGTTGCTCGGTCTGTGTGAAGCCGCGACTTGCCGTCGGGTGCGCTTGCTCGCTTATTTCGGCGAGACGAGCAAGCCTTGCGGCAATTGCGACAACTGTATTGAGCCGCCAGACACATGGGACGCGACGCGTGAGGCGCAGATGGCGCTTTCCTGTGTATTTCGCGCGCAGCGAGCGAGCGGCTTTCATTTCGGCGCCGGGCATCTGATTGACATCCTGCGCGGCAACCGCAGCGAAAAGATCATGCAGCGCGGCCACGAGAAGCTGACCACGTTTGGAATCGGCGCGTCGTTGGGCGAGCCGGAATGGCGTGCGGTGTTCCGCCAACTGGTTGCGTTCGGCTACCTCACCGTGGATCACGAAGGTTTCGGCTCGCTGGTCCTGACCGAGGCCAGCAAGCCGGTGCTCAAAGGCGAACAGAACGTCACCATGCGCCGCTATGTGAAACCCACACGTAGCCGCCAGTCGTCCGCGCGTACCAGTGAGCGCGCCGACCCGACTATCGGTATGGGGCCGCGTGAACGCGCACGCTGGGAGCGTCTACGCACGTGGCGTACCGAAACGGCGAAGAGCGACGGCGTGCCCGCCTACGTGATTTTCCACGACGCGACGCTCGCGGAAATCGCTCGTAACGGCCCCGATTCCATTGAGGATCTGCGTGGCATACCCGGTATGGGCGTGCGTAAACTCGACCGTTTCGGCGACGAATTGCTCGAAGTCGTCGCGGCTGACTAAGGTCCGGTTGCTGTCCTTGCCGCTCGGCAGGGGTGCGAAACATCGCAACCTGTTGACTCCCTTAGTATTTTCGGAATATTATGCTAGGTTCCGGTTCTTGGAATGCCCGCGCGCGAAGATGATTTGTGCGCGAGTAACCGGGTCCGGAAGTTCGATGCGCAATCGTTTCTGCTTTGCCCGGAAACAGATGCGTCGATTTTGTTCAATTTCAGGAATAAACAATGCCAACCATCAATCAACTGGTTCGCAAAGGCCGCGCGTCGGAAACGACGAAGAGCAAGAGCCCGGCTTTGCAGGACTGCCCCCAGCGTCGCGGCGTGTGCACCCGTGTGTACACCACGACGCCTAAGAAGCCTAACTCGGCACTCCGTAAGGTTGCCAAGGTTCGTCTGACGAACGGCTTCGAAGTTATTTCTTACATCGGTGGTGAAGGCCACAACCTGCAGGAACACTCGGTCGTGCTGATTCGTGGCGGCCGTGTCAAGGACTTGCCGGGTGTGCGTTACCACATGGTTCGCGGCTCGCTGGATACTCAGGGCGTCAAGGATCGTAAGCAAGCTCGCTCGAAGTACGGTGCGAAGCGTGCCAAGGCTGGCAAGTAATTAGCCGGTCCGTAGTTTTAGGTCGCCTGTAAAGGCGGTATTAGCGGTGGTGCCGGATTCGCCGGTGCTGTCGAGTAAGTGGTCACCCGACCAGGCTGGTAAGTCGTAAGAGATGAATCGGGTTAGTTGGTGGCCGCGGGGCTGAATAGCTCCAACTGAAAAGTCAAAGGAAGAAACATGCCGCGTCGTCGCGAAGTCCCCAAGCGGGAAGTGTTGCCGGATCCGAAATTCGGTAACGTTGATGTAGCTAAGTTCATGAACGTGCTGATGCTCTCCGGCAAGAAGTCGGTTGCTGAGCGCATTGTGTACGGCGCTTTCGAACAGATCCAGACCAAGGGTGGCAAGGACCCGCTGGAAGTGTTCACGGTAGCGCTCAACAACGTCAAGCCGGTGGTCGAAGTGAAGAGCCGCCGCGTTGGTGGTGCGAACTATCAGGTTCCGGTCGAAGTGCGCCCGTCGCGTCGTATGGCATTGGCGATGCGTTGGCTGCGTGAAGCCGCGAAGAAGCGCAGTGAGAAGTCGATGGCCCTGCGTCTGGCAGGTGAACTCTCCGAAGCGGCCGAAGGCCGTGGCGGCGCAATGAAGAAGCGCGACGAAGTTCACCGGATGGCAGAAGCCAACAAGGCGTTCTCGCACTTCCGTTTCTAAGCTTCCCGGTTTCGGGTTAGCAAAAAACGGAAAGAAATTCCGGGCGGGTGCGCTTGCAAAGCGCCTCGCCCGTTTGTGTTACAGCGCGATGGGTATTTTCTCGCATCGCGTCATCCCAATAGAGGATCAAAGTGGCTCGCAAGACACCTATCGAGCGCTACCGTAACATCGGTATTAGCGCTCACATCGACGCCGGCAAAACGACGACGACCGAGCGCATCCTGTTCTATACCGGCGTGAACCACAAGATTGGTGAAGTTCACGACGGCGCTGCGACCATGGACTGGATGGAGCAGGAGCAGGAACGCGGCATCACGATCACGTCCGCTGCTACCACGGCGTTCTGGAAAGGCATGGCCGGCGACCGCGCTGAGCACCGTATCAACATCATCGACACCCCGGGCCACGTCGACTTCACGATTGAAGTTGAGCGCTCGATGCGCGTGCTCGATGGCGCGTGCATGGTGTACTGCGCTGTGGGTGGCGTGCAGCCCCAGTCGGAAACCGTGTGGCGTCAGGCTAACAAGTACCGGGTTCCCCGTCTCGCGTTCATCAACAAGATGGACCGTACCGGCGCGAACTTCTTCAAGGTCTACGATCAGCTCAAGCTGCGTTTGAAGGCCAACCCGGTTCCGGTCGTGGTGCCTATCGGCGCTGAAGAAACGTTCACCGGCGTGGTTGATCTGCTGAAGATGAAGGCGATCATTTGGGACGAAGCGTCCCAAGGCACGAAGTTCTCGTACGAAGACATCCCGGCAGAACTCGTCGACACGTGCAACGAATGGCGCGAGAAGATGGTCGAGGCTGCCGCTGAGTCGAGCGAAGAGCTGATGAACAAGTACCTCGAAGAAGGCGAATTGACGGAAGCTGAAATCGTCAAAGGCCTGCGCGACCGTACGATCGCTTGCGAAATCCAACCGATGCTGTGTGGCACCGCGTTCAAGAACAAGGGCGTGCAACGGATGCTGGACGCCGTGCTCGACTTCCTGCCGTCGCCGATCGACATTCCGCCGGTCACGGGTGAGCTTGAAAACGGTGAAAAGGCTGAGCGTCGCGCAGCTGACGACGAGAAGTTCTCGTCGCTCGCATTCAAGATCATGACCGACCCGTTTGTCGGCCAGTTGATCTTCTTCCGTGTCTACTCCGGCACGACGAAGTCGGGCGACACGCTGTTGAACGCGACCAAGGACAAGAAGGAACGTCTCGGTCGTATTCTGCTGATGCACGCAAACCAGCGTGAAGAAATCAAGGAAGTGCACGCAGGCGACATCGCTGCTGCCGTTGGCCTGAAAGATGCAACGACGGGCGACACGCTGTGTGATCCGCTGCACCCGATTGTGCTCGAGCGCATGATTTTCCCGGAGCCGGTGATTTCGCAGGCGGTTGAGCCGAAGACGAAGCCTGACCAGGAAAAGATGGGGCTGGCGTTGAATCGTCTGGCTCAGGAAGATCCGTCGTTCCGCGTTCAAACGGACGAAGAATCGGGCCAAACCATTATTTCGGGTATGGGCGAGCTCCACCTGGAAATTCTGGTCGACCGGATGAAGCGCGAGTTCGGCGTCGAAGCAACGGTTGGCAAGCCGCAAGTGGCTTACCGCGAAACGATCCGGGGCAAGGCGGAAGACGTGGACGGCAAGTTCGTCAAGCAGTCGGGTGGTCGCGGCCAATACGGTCACGCGGTCATCACGCTCGAGCCGAATGAGCAAGGCAAGGGCTACGAATTCCTGGACGAGATCAAGGGTGGTGTGATTCCGCGTGAATACATTCCGGCAGTCGACAAGGGTATCCAGGAAACGCTGAAGGCTGGCGTGCTGGCAGGCTTCCCGGTCGTTGACGTGAAGGTTCACCTGACGTTCGGTTCGTACCACGACGTTGACTCGAACGAAAATGCGTTCCGCATGGCCGGTTCGATGGCGTTTAAGGAAGCAATGCGCAAGGCTCAGCCGGTCATCCTTGAGCCGATGATGGCTGTTGAAGTCGAAACGCCCGAAGATTACATGGGCAACGTGATGGGCGACTTGTCGGGCCGGCGCGGTATTGTTCAGGGCATGGAAGACATGATTGGCGGCGGCAAGATCGTTCGTGCCGAAGTCCCGTTGTCGGAAATGTTCGGCTACTCGACGTCGCTGCGTTCGCTGAGCCAAGGTCGTGCAACGTACACGATGGAATTCAAGCACTACGCTGAAGCACCGCGCAACGTGTCGGAAGCGATCATCAACGCCAAGTCGAAGTAATCGCGCGGCAAAGTCATTCAACGATTAACTTTTTGAAAGAAGAGAAACATGGCTAAAGGTAAATTCGAACGGACCAAGCCGCACGTGAACGTCGGCACGATCGGTCACGTTGACCACGGCAAGACCACGCTGACGGCAGCGATCACGACGGTTCTGACCAAGAAGTTTGGCGGCGAAGCAAAGGCATACGACCAGATCGACGCGGCGCCGGAAGAAAAGGCACGTGGTATCACGATCAACACGGCGCACGTCGAGTACGAAACGGCTAACCGCCACTACGCACACGTCGACTGCCCGGGCCACGCTGACTATGTGAAGAACATGATCACGGGCGCAGCGCAGATGGACGGCGCGATCCTGGTGTGCTCGGCTGCAGACGGCCCGATGCCGCAAACGCGCGAGCACATCCTGCTGGCGCGTCAGGTTGGCGTTCCGTACATCATCGTGTTCCTGAACAAGTGCGACATGGTGGACGACGCTGAGTTGCTGGAACTGGTCGAGATGGAAGTTCGCGAACTCCTGTCGAAGTACGACTTCCCGGGCGACGACACGCCGATCATCAAGGGTTCGGCCAAGCTGGCGCTGGAAGGCGACACGGGCGAGCTGGGCGAAGTGGCGATCATGAACCTGGCCGACGCGCTGGACACGTACATCCCGACGCCGGAACGCGCAGTTGACGGCGCGTTCCTGATGCCGGTGGAAGACGTGTTCTCGATCTCGGGTCGTGGCACGGTGGTGACGGGTCGCGTTGAGCGCGGCATCGTGAAGGTCGGCGAAGAAATCGAAATCGTCGGTATCAAACCGACGGTGAAGACGACCTGCACGGGCGTGGAAATGTTCCGCAAGCTGCTCGACCAGGGCCAGGCAGGCGACAACGTTGGTATCCTGCTGCGCGGCACGAAGCGTGAAGACGTGGAGCGTGGCCAGGTTCTGGCGAAGCCGGGTTCGATCAACCCGCACACGCACTTCACGGCTGAAGTGTACGTGCTGAGCAAGGACGAAGGTGGTCGTCACACGCCGTTCTTCAACAACTATCGTCCGCAGTTCTACTTCCGTACGACGGACGTGACGGGCTCGATCGAGCTGCCGAAGGACAAAGAAATGGTCATGCCGGGCGACAACGTGTCGATCACGGTGAAGCTGATCAACCCGATCGCGATGGAAGAAGGTCTGCGTTTCGCAATTCGCGAAGGCGGCCGTACGGTCGGCGCTGGTGTGGTTGCCAAGATCCTCGAGTAAAATCGCGGGTTGAACTTGCAGTAAGTGGTGCCCGGAGCCGGGCGCCGGCCCACAGCGGGCGCCCGGCTCTACGTTCTTTTGCTATCTGGCGGCGCAATACCGCCTCGCTCTTTCCAAGGAATTGTCATGCAGAACCAAAAAATCCGCATTCGCCTGAAGGCTTTCGACTATCGCCTGATCGATCAATCGGCAGCTGAAATCGTCGACACGGCAAAGCGCACTGGCGCGATCGTTCGTGGTCCGGTGCCCCTGCCGACTCGCATCCAGCGCTTCGACATCCTGCGTTCGCCGCACGTCAACAAGACGTCGCGCGATCAGCTCGAAATCCGTACGCACCAACGTCTGATGGACATCGTTGACCCGACGGACAAGACTGTCGACGCACTGATGAAGCTTGATCTGCCGGCTGGCGTAGACGTCGAAATCAAGCTGCAATAAGGCTTCCAGCGGTTGCCTAGTCCGCAGGGCAACGCTAAGTCATTGATTGCTTGCGGAAAACGAAAGGCCTCGCTATAATAGTGGGCTTTTCGCGCATTTGCGCAAAAAAGTCGGTGTGCTGCAGCATGGATTCATGCCCGAAACGGCGCCGGCATTTTGTAAATTAGCCCCGACCAATCGCAGTCGGGAATGGAGAAAACGATGAGCCTTGGACTCGTAGGTCGCAAGGTTGGCATGACCCGTATCTTCACGGCAGAAGGGGATTCGATTCCCGTTACCGTGCTGGACGTGTCCGACAACCGCGTGACGCAGATCAAGACTGTTGAAACCGACGGCTACACGGCCGTGCAGGTTGCATTCGGTACGCGCCGTGCATCGCGCGTGACGAAGCCGTTGGCCGGTCATCTCGCCAAAGCCGGTGTTCAAGCCGGTGAAATCCTCAAAGAATTCCAGATCGATGCCGCTAAGGCCGCCGAGTTGTCGAACGGCACCGTGGTCGGTCCCGAGCTGTTCGAAGTAGGCCAGAAAGTCGACGTGCAAGGCGTGTCGATTGGTAAGGGCTATGCCGGTACCATCAAGCGGTACAACTTCGCATCCGGCCGTGCATCGCACGGTAACTCGCGCTCGCACAACGTGCCGGGTTCGATCGGTATGGCGCAAGATCCGGGTCGCGTTTTCCCGGGTAAGCGCATGACCGGTCACATGGGTGACGACACGGTAACGGTGCAAAACCTCGAGATCGCTCGTATCGACGCTGACCGCAAGCTGTTGCTGGTCAAGGGCGCCGTTCCGGGTGCGAAGGGCGGCAAGGTATTCGTTACGCCGGCCGTGAAGACTCGTGCCGTGAAAGGAGCGAAATAATGGAACTTAAGCTCCTGAATGCCAATGGTCAGGAAGGTGCAGGCGTTAGCGCGTCGGACGTCGTGTTCGGTCGCGATTACAACGAAGCCCTGATTCACCAGGTCGTGGTTGCGTACCAGGCGAATGCGCGTAGCGGCAACCGCGCGCAGAAGGATCGTGAGCAAGTCAAGCACACGACCAAGAAGCCGTGGCGCCAGAAGGGTACGGGCCGCGCTCGTGCCGGTATGTCGTCGAGCCCGTTGTGGCGCGGCGGTGGCCGTATCTTCCCGAATTCGCCGGAAGAAAACTTTTCGCACAAGGTTAACAAGAAGATGCATCGCGCAGGTCTCTGCTCGATCTTCTCGCAGCTGGCCCGCGAAGGCCGCATCTCGGTGGTCGACGAGCTGACGCTCGAAGCGCCGAAGACGAAGCTGCTGGCCGAAAAATTCAAGGCGATGGGTCTCGACTCCGTGCTGGTGATTACCGATACGGTTGACGAAAACCTGTACCTCGCGTCGCGCAACCTCGCCCACGTGGCAGTTGTCGAGCCGCGTTACGCCGACCCGCTGTCGCTGATCTACTTCAAGAAGATCCTGATCACGAAGGCTGCGGTCGCCCAGATCGAGGAGTTGCTGTCATGAGCGAGATTCGCAAGAACGATCATCGTTTGATGCAGGTCCTGCTCGCGCCGGTGATCTCCGAAAAGGCGACGCTGGTGGCCGACAAGAACGAGCAAGTTGTGTTCGAAGTCGCGCCCGATGCTACGAAGCAGGAAGTGAAAGCTGCAGTCGAGCTGCTGTTCAAGGTGGAAGTCAATTCCGTCAACGTGCTGGTCTCGAAGGGCAAAGCCAAGCGCTTTGGTCGCTTCATGGGCAAGCGCAAGGACGTGAAGAAGGCCTATGTCTGCCTGAAGCCCGGCCAGGAAATCAACTTTGAAGCGGAGGCCAAGTAATCATGGCAATCGTTAAAGTTAAGCCGACTTCGCCGGGTCGCCGCGCGATGGTCAAGGTGGTCAACAAGGATCTGCATAAGGGCAAGCCGTTCGCACCGCTGCTCGACGCGCAATCCTCGACCGCCGGCCGTAATAACAACGGCCACATCACCACGCGTCATAAGGGTGGTGGTCACAAGCATCACTATCGTGTTGTCGATTTCCGTCGCAACAAGGACGGCATCGCAGCGAAGGTCGAGCGCCTTGAGTACGATCCGAACCGCAGCGCGAACATTGCGCTGGTTCTGTACGCAGACGGCGAGCGCCGATACATCATTGCTCCGAAGGGTCTCACCGTCGGTCAACAACTGATGTCGGGTTCCGAAGCGCCGATCCGCGCTGGTAACACGCTGCCGATCCGCAACATTCCGGTCGGTACGACGATCCACTGCATCGAAATGTTGCCGGGCAAGGGTGCGCAAATGGCGCGTTCTGCAGGTACGTCGGCGATGTTGCTGGCTCGTGAAGGCATCTACGCACAGGTCCGCCTGCGCTCCGGTGAAATCCGCCGCGTTCACGTTGAATGCCGCGCGACGATTGGTGAAGTTGGCAACGAAGAGCATAGCCTCCGTCAAATCGGTAAGGCTGGCGCGAACCGCTGGCGCGGTATCCGCCCGACGGTGCGTGGCGTTGCAATGAACCCAGTCGATCACCCGCATGGCGGTGGTGAAGGCAAGACGGCTGCAGGTCGCGATCCGGTGAGCCCGTGGGGCACGCCTGCGAAGGGTTATCGCACCCGCAGCAACAAGCGCACGACGAGCATGATCGTCCAGCGCCGTCACAAGCGTTAAGGAGTAGGCAATGGCACGTTCTGTAAAAAAAGGTCCGTTCTGCGACGCCCATTTGCTGAAGAAAGTTGAGGCGGCAGCAGCTTCGCGGGATAAGAAGCCGATCAAAACCTGGTCGCGTCGCTCGACGATCCTCCCGGATTTCATCGGTCTGACGATCGCCGTCCACAACGGCCGTCAACACGTTCCGGTGTATGTTTCGGAAAACATGGTCGGCCACAAGCTTGGCGAGTTCGCACTGACCCGTACGTTCAAGGGTCATGCAGCCGACAAGAAGGCTAAGAAATAAGGGGCTCATGATGGAAGTGAAAGCAATTCATCGCGGTGCCCGCATCTCGGCGCAGAAAACGCGCCTTGTGGCTGACCAGATCCGCGGTTTGCCGGTCGACAAGGCGCTGAACGTTCTGACGTTCTCGCCGAAGAAGGCTGCGGGAATCGTGAAAAAGGTTGTGCTGTCGGCGATCGCGAATGCGGAGCATAACGAAGGCGCTGATATCGACGAGCTCAAGGTAACGAGCATCATGGTCGACAAGGCTGCCTCGCTGAAGCGTTTTACTGCGCGCGCTAAGGGCCGCGGTAACCGCATCGAGAAGCAATCCTGTCACATCACTGTGACGGTCGGGAATTAAGGGGTCATACGATGGGACAGAAAATTCATCCGACTGGCTTCCGTTTGGCCGTCAGCCGCAATTGGGCGTCGCGTTGGTACGCGAACAACAACAATTTTGCGGCAATGTTGCAGGAAGACATCGGTGTTCGTGAATACCTGAAGAAGAAGCTGAAAAACGCTTCAGTTGGCCGCGTCGTTATCGAGCGTCCGGCAAAAAACGCGCGCATCACGATTTACAGCTCGCGTCCGGGTGTCGTCATCGGTAAGAAAGGCGAGGATATCGAACTGCTGAAGTCGGAACTGCAACGCCGCATGGGCGTTCCGGTCCACGTCAACATCGAAGAAATTCGTAAGCCGGAAACCGATGCGCAACTGATCGCCGATTCGATCACGCAACAGCTTGAGCGTCGGATTATGTTCCGCCGCGCAATGAAGCGTGCAATGCAAAACGCAATGCGGCTGGGTGCTCAAGGCATCAAGATCATGAGCGCAGGCCGCCTGAACGGTATCGAAATCGCTCGTACGGAATGGTATCGCGAAGGTCGCGTGCCGCTTCATACGCTGCGCGCTGATATCGACTACGCAACTTCGGAAGCGAAGACGACGTACGGCATCATCGGTGTGAAGGTGTGGGTCTATAAGGGCGATACGCTCGGCCGCAACGATGCACCGGTGGTTGAAGAAGTCGCCGAAGAAAAGCGTCCGCGCCGCAATGCACGTCCGGGTGGCGATCGCCGTCCGCGTCGCGATGGTGAAGGTGGTGGTCCGGCAGGTGCACGCCGTGGCGCTCCTCGTCGTGCTGGCGGTGACGGTAAGACTGGAGAATAACGATGCTGCAACCGAAACGCAGAAAGTATCGCAAAGAACAGAAGGGTCGTAACACCGGTGTCGCCACCCGCGGTAACGCAGTGTCGTTCGGTGAGTTCGGCCTGAAGGCTATCGGTCGCGGTCGCTTGACTGCACGCCAGATTGAAGCAGCGCGTCGTGCAATGACGCGTCACATCAAGCGTGGTGGCCGTATCTGGATCCGCATTTTCCCGGACAAGCCGATCTCGCATAAGCCGGCTGAAGTACGGATGGGTAACGGTAAAGGTAACCCTGAGTACTACGTCGCAGAGATTCAACCGGGCAAGATGCTGTACGAAATGGACGGCGTAACCGAAGAGCTGGCACGCGAAGCGTTCCGTCTGGCTGCAGCTAAGCTGCCGCTTAAGACGACGTTTATCGTGCGTCAGCTCGGCGCCTAAGGAGCAAATGATGAAGGCTTCCGAACTTCACCAGAAAGATCAGGCCGCGCTCAACAAGGAGCTGTCGGACCTGTTGAAGGCGCAATTCGGCCTGCGCATGCAACTCGCGACCCAGCAGCTCACGAACACGAGCCAGCTGAAGAAGGTTCGTCGCGACATCGCACGTGTGCGGACCGTCCTGACTGAGAAGGCGAACCAGAAATGAACGATAGCGTAAAAACCTCGCTCAAGCGGACGCTGGTCGGCAAGGTCGTCAGCAACAAGATGGACAAGACGGTCACCGTGCTGGTTGAGCACCGCGTGAAGCACCCGATCTACGGCAAATACGTTGTGCGTTCGAAGAAGTACCACGCGCACGACGACGCGAACACGTACAACGAGGGCGACCTCGTTGAAATCCAGGAAACACGTCCGATTTCGAAGACGAAGGCCTGGGTTGTTGCTCGCTTGGTCGAGGCTGCTCGCGTCATCTGACGCCGCAAAGTTGTAGAAGTAATTGAAATCGCAGTAAGTTTCGCTTGCAAGACCGAGGTTATGTGATATGATCTCGGTCTTCCCTCTTTTATGGGAGCCCCGTCGCGGGCGAAGTTGGTGGGGGAAGCGGTTCGGGCGCCAGTCCGCTCCGTAGGATTCACCGGATTGCGATGGCGGGTTTCGTTTGCCGTCGCTGCTGTTCATACCCAAGCAGCCGATTGGCTGACGGGACCAAGACTGACCGGGTACGCCATGGTGGTGTGGCCGGATTAAGTTGGGAAAGATAAACCATGATCCAGACCGAAACTCGGCTTGAAGTGGCCGACAACACGGGTGCACGTGAAGTCATGTGCATCAAGGTGCTCGGCGGCTCGAAGCGTCGTTATGCCAGCATTGGCGACATCATCAAGGTGACCGTCAAAGAAGCAACGCCGCGCGGGCGCGTGAAGAAAGGCGAGATTTATAACGCCGTGGTGGTTCGCACCGCCAAGGGCGTGCGCCGTCAAGACGGCTCGCTGATCAAGTTTGATGGCAACGCCGCCGTGTTGTTGAATGCCAAGCTCGAACCTATTGGCACCCGTATTTTCGGGCCTGTCACGCGCGAGTTGCGCAGCGAACGATTCATGAAGATCGTTTCGCTGGCACCTGAAGTGCTGTAAGGAGTCGCGATGAACAAGATTCGCAAAGGTGACGAAGTTATCGTCATCACCGGCAAAGATAAAGGCAAGCGCGGCGTCGTGCTGTCCGTTGGCGAAAGCAAAGTTATTGTCGAGGGCATCAATCTCGTCAAGAAACACGTCAAGCCGAACCCGATGAAGGGTACGACGGGCGGTGTGGAAGCCAAGACGATGCCGCTGCAAATTTCGAACGTCGCATTGGTCGACGCGAATGGCAAGGCGTCGCGTGTAGGCATCAAGGTCGAAGGAGACAAGAAAGTCCGTTTCCTTAAAACGACCGGTGCCGAGCTGAGCGCCTGACGCTGCGGAGTAAAAAAATGGCTCGTTTGCAAGAGTTTTACAAAGACAAGGTTGTACCCGGCCTCATCGAGAAGTTCGGTTACAAGTCCGTGATGGAAGTGCCGCGTATCACCAAGATCACCCTGAACATGGGTCTTGGCGAAGCGGTCGCTGACAAGAAGATCATCGAAAACGCCGTCGGCGACCTGACGAAGATCGCAGGCCAGAAGCCGGTGATCACGAAGGCACGCAAGGCAATCGCTGGCTTCAAGATCCGTCAAGGCTATCCGATCGGTGCAATGGTGACGTTGCGCGGTCAGGCAATGTACGAATTTCTGGATCGTTTCGTGACGGTTGCGCTCCCCCGTGTGCGCGACTTCCGTGGCGTGTCGGGTCGTGCGTTCGATGGTCGTGGCAACTACAACATCGGTGTGAAAGAGCAGATCATTTTCCCCGAAATCGACTACGACAAGATCGACGCACTGCGTGGGCTGAACATCAGCATCACGACGACTGCGAAGACCGACGACGAAGCAAAGGCTCTGCTCGCCAGCTTCAAGTTCCCGTTCAGAAACTGAGGTTACCGTGGCTAAACTGGCACTGATCGAACGTGAAAAGAAGCGTGCTCGCCTCGCTGCTAAGTATGCTCCCAAGCGTGCGGAGTTGAAGGCGATCATTGGCGATATGAGCAAGTCGGACGAAGAGCATTACGCAGCACGTCTGGAACTGCAACAACTGCCGCGCAACTCTAACCCGACCCGTAAGCGCAATCGTTGCGCAATTACCGGTCGTCCGCGCGGTACGTTCCGTAAATTCGGGCTGGCGCGTAACAAGATTCGCGAAATCGCGTTCCGCGGCGAGATCCCTGGCCTGACCAAGGCGAGCTGGTAATAGGAGAAACGTAAATGAGCATGAGTGATCCTATCGCCGATATGCTGACTCGCATCCGCAATGCGCAGATGGTTGAGAAAGTCTCGGTGACTATGCCCTCGTCGAAAGTCAAGGTTGCGATTGCGCAAGTCCTTAAGGACGAAGGCTATATCGATGATTTCGCAGTGAAGTCCGAAGGTGCGAAATCTGAATTGAACATCGTGTTGAAGTACTACGCTGGCCGTCCGGTGATCGAGCGCATTGAGCGCGTCTCGAAGCCTGGTCTGCGTGTGTACCGCGGCCGCAACGACATCCCGGTGGTCATGAATGGCCTCGGCGTGGCAATCGTGTCGACGCCGAAGGGCGTGATGACGGACCGTAAGGCGCGTGCAACGGGCGTTGGCGGCGAAGTCATCTGCTACGTCGCTTAAGGCCGAAAGGAGAGAAACATGTCTCGAGTAGGTAAAAGCCCGATCGCGCTGCAAGGCGCAGAAGTGGCCCTGAGCGACGAACGCATTACCGTCAAGGGTCCGCTGGGTACGATTTCGCAGGCTGCTAACAGCCTTGTGAAGGTGGTGAACGACAACGGCACGCTGAAATTCGAGCCGGCTGACGAAAGCCGCGAAGCGAATGCGATGTCGGGCACGATGCGCGCACTGGTTGCGAACATGGTGAACGGCGTGACGAAGGGTTTCGAGCGCAAGCTGACGCTGGTTGGCGTCGGTTACCGCGCACAGGCGCAAGGCGACAAGCTGAACCTGTCGCTGGGTTTCTCGCACCCCGTGGTGCACCAGATGCCGGAAGGCGTCAAGGCTGAAACCCCGACGCAAACCGAAATCGTGATCAAGGGGATCAATAAGCAACAAGTTGGCCAGGTCGCTGCAGAAGTGCGCGGCTATCGCCCGCCGGAGCCCTACAAGGGCAAGGGTGTGCGTTACGCCAACGAGGTTGTGATCCTCAAAGAAACGAAGAAGAAGTAAGGGTGCGCAATCATGGATAAGACTCAATCTCGCCTGCGCCGCGCTCGTCAGACGCGTATCAAGATCGCTGAGCTGCAGGTCGCGCGTCTCGCCGTGCATCGCACGAACACGCACATCTATGCGCAAGTGTTCTCGCCTTGCGGCACCAAGGTGCTCGCTAGCGCGTCGACGCTCGAAGCCGAAGTGCGTGCGCAACTCGCTGATCAGACGGGCAAGGGCGGCAACGTCGCTGCTGCTACTCTGATTGGTAAGCGCATTGCAGAAAAGGCTAAGGCTGCCGGCATCGAATCCGTCGCCTTCGACCGTTCGGGTTTCCGTTACCACGGCCGCGTGAAAGCGCTGGCTGATGCGGCGCGCGAAGCCGGACTCAAGTTCTAAGGGAAGAATTCGTCATGGCAAAGATGCAAGCGAAAGTTCAGGCTGACGAACGCGACGACGGCCTTCGTGAAAAAATGATTTCGGTCAATCGCGTGACCAAGGTCGTGAAGGGTGGCCGGATTCTCGGTTTCGCCGCTCTGACCGTGGTTGGCGACGGTGATGGCCGCGTCGGTATGGGCAAGGGCAAGGCGAAGGAAGTGCCGGTTGCTGTTCAGAAGGCGATGGAACAGGCTCGCCGCAACATGTTCAAGGTGCCGTTGAAGAACGGGACTCTGCAACACGAAGTGCACGGTAAGCACGGCGCATCGATGGTCCTCTTGGCTCCGGCCAAGGACGGTACTGGTGTGATCGCTGGCGGTCCGATGCGCGCAGTGTTCGACGTGATGGGCGTGCAGAACGTTGTGGCCAAGAGCCACGGTTCGACGAACCCGTATAACCTCGTTCGTGCAACGCTCGACGGTCTGCGCAAGCAGTCGACGCCGGGTGATATCGCGGCGAAGCGCGGCAAGTCCGTCGAAGATATTCTGGGCTAAGGTGGACACCATGTCTGATAAAACTGTCAAGGTCCAGCTCGTCAAGAGCCTGATCGGCACCCGTGAAACGCATCGTGCAACGGTGCGTGGTTTGGGCCTGCGCCGACTCAACTCGGTTAGCGAGTTGCAGGACACGCCGGCTGTGCGTGGCATGATCAACAAGGTTTCGTACCTCGTTAAGGTCATCAGCTAAGCGGCTGACCAGGACTCAAGGAGTTGATAATGGAATTGAATAACCTGAAGCCGGCTGAAGGCGCGAAGCACGCAAAGCGTCGCGTTGGTCGCGGCATCGGCTCCGGCCTAGGCAAGACCGCCGGCCGTGGTCACAAGGGTCAGAAGTCGCGTTCGGGCGGCTTTCACAAGGTTGGCTTCGAAGGCGGTCAAATGCCGCTGCAGCGTCGCCTGCCGAAGCGTGGCTTTACCTCGCTGACGAAGGAATTCGTTGGTGAAGTGCGCCTCTCTGATCTCGAGAAGCTGCCGGTCGACGAAATCGATCTGTTGGCTCTGAAACAAGCCGGCCTGATTGGCGAGATGATCACGAGTGCCAAGATCATCAAAACCGGCGAGTTGAAGCGCAAGGTCGTTGTGAAGGGTCTGGGTGCGACGAAGGGTGCGCGCGCTGCTATCGAAGCAGCCAGCGGCTCGTTCGCCGAGTAACGCGCAAGTCGATTTTGCCGTCACTAGCATTAGCATCGGAGAAGGTACTTGGCTAACAGTCCGAGTCTCGCAAAACCCGGTCGCGGCGCGGCGAAGTTTGGCGATCTGCGTCGGCGAGCAGTGTTTTTGCTGCTGGCGTTGATCGTCTATCGTATCGGCGCGCATATTCCGGTGCCGGGTATTGACCCGGACCAACTGGCAAAGTTGTTCCAAAGCCAGTCTGGCGGCATCCTTGGCATGTTCAACATGTTTTCGGGTGGTGCGCTTTCGCGGTTCACGATTTTTGCGCTGGGGATCATGCCGTACATTTCGGCGTCGATCATCATGCAGCTGCTGGCGATTGTGTCGCCGCAGCTGGAGGCGTTAAAAAAGGAAGGGCAGGCGGGACAGCGGAAGATTACGCAGTACACGCGTATCTTCACGGTTCTGCTGGCGACGTTCCAAGCATTCGGCATTGCCGTCGCACTGGAAAATCAGCCGGGCCTAGTGATCGATCCGGGGATGGTGTTTCGTTTGACGACGGTCGTGACGCTGGTGACTGGCACAATGTTCCTGATGTGGCTGGGTGAGCAGATCACGGAGCGGGGGCTTGGCAACGGTATCTCGATCATCATTTTCGGTGGTATTGCGGCCGGTTTCCCGAACGCGATCGGTGGTCTTTTCGAACTGGTGCGAACCGGTTCGATGAGCATCATCTCGGCGATTATCGTGGTCGCGCTGATTGCTGCAGTGACGTATCTGGTGGTGTTCATTGAGCGCGGCCAGCGCAAGATTCTTGTGAATTACGCCAAGCGGCAAGTCGGCAACAAGATTTACGGCGGACAGTCCTCGCATTTGCCGCTGAAGTTGAACATGTCGGGTGTGATTCCGCCGATCTTTGCATCGTCGATCATTCTCTTCCCGGCAACCATCCTGAACTGGTTTAGTTCGGGGTCGCGTACCAGCTGGTTCGCAGACACGCTGCACAACGTGGCCGAAGCTCTTAAGCCCGGTCAACCCGTGTACGTGTTGTTGTACGCGTTGGCGATCGTCTTTTTCTGTTTCTTTTACACCGCGTTGGTGTTCAACAGCAGAGAAACGGCCGACAACCTGAAGAAGAGTGGCGCTTTCGTCCCAGGCATCCGCCCGGGCGATCAAACGGCGCGATACATTGACCGCATCCTTACGCGTCTAACGCTGGCCGGTGCGATCTATATCGTGTTTGTTTGTCTGCTGCCCGAGTTTCTGGTACTGCGCTGGAACGTGCCGTTTTATTTTGGTGGAACGTCGCTGCTGATCATTGTCGTCGTCACAATGGATTTCATGGCGCAGGTGCAGTCGTACGTTATGTCGCAACAGTATGAATCGCTGCTGAAGAAGGCTAATTTCAAAGGCGGCGGCGTCCCGATGCGTTGAAAGGACTTATGGCCAAAGACGATGTTATCCAGATGCAGGGTGAAGTCATCGAAAACCTGCCTAACGCTACCTTCAGGGTGAAGCTGGAAAACGGCCATGTCGTATTGGGACACATATCCGGCAAGATGCGGATGCACTACATCCGAATCTTGCCGGGCGACAAGGTGACGGTTGAATTGACGCCTTACGATCTGTCGCGTGCGCGGATCGTGTTCCGGGCGAAGTGATTTGAAAAAAGGGTAATATCATGAAAGTGATGGCATCGGTTAAGCGCATTTGCCGCAATTGCAAGATCATCAAGCGCAAAGGCGTTGTGCGCGTGATTTGCAGCTCTGATCCGCGCCACAAACAGCGTCAAGGCTGAACGCCACGCTTTTTGCTAGCGCTTTTTGTTTGAGGAAAAACAATGGCTCGTATCGCAGGGGTTAACATCCCGAATCACCAGCATACCGAAATCGGCCTGACGGCTATTTATGGTGTCGGCCGCACGCGCTCGCGCGACATTTGCGTCGCTGCTGGTGTGGCATTTTCGAAGAAGGTCAAGGACCTGAACGACGCAGACCTCGAAAAGCTGCGTGAAGAAGTCGGCAAGTTCATCGTTGAAGGCGATCTGCGCCGTGAAACGACGATGAACATCAAGCGCCTGATGGATCTCGGCTGCTACCGTGGCGTGCGGCATCGTAAGGGCTTGCCCCTGCGCGGCCAACGTACGCGTACGAATGCCCGTACGCGCAAGGGTCCGCGTCGTGCAGCGCAATCGCTGAAGAAGTAAGCGGAACTGACAGTTACAGGAAAACGTAATGGCTAAGGCTTCGAACAACTCCGCGGCGCAACGCGTTCGCAAGAAGGTCAAGAAGAACGTCGCCGAGGGCGTGGTTCACGTTCACGCGTCGTTCAACAACACCATCATCACGATCACCGATCGCCAAGGCAATGCACTTGCTTGGGCAACGTCGGGTGGTCAAGGCTTCAAGGGTTCGCGTAAATCGACCCCGTTTGCAGCTCAGGTGGCAGCCGAATCGGCGGGTCGCGTGGCGATGGAATACGGCGTGAAGAACCTCGAAGTGCGGATCAAGGGTCCCGGTCCTGGCCGTGAGTCGGCGGTGCGCGCGTTGCATGGTCTTGGCATCAAGATCACCGCGATCTCCGACGTGACTCCGGTCCCGCATAACGGCTGCCGTCCGCCGAAGCGTCGTCGTATCTAAGACGCCGATTTTACGAGCGCCTGTTGCCGCCCTGTGCGGCGGCAGGCCGCTTGTGCTATTGAACTGACTAAGCCCACCGTTCGACCCAAAGGGTTCGAACTAGCGTGAGTGCAAGCACTTACGTGATTAATCATAGAAGGAATCAACGTGGCACGTTATATCGGCCCTAAGGCCAAGCTGTCCCGCCGTGAAGGCACTGACCTCTTCCTGAAGAGCGCCCGTCGTTCGCTCGCTGACAAGTGCAAGCTTGACAGCAAGCCTGGTCAACATGGCCGCACTTCGGGTGCACGTACGTCCGATTACGGCACGCAGCTGCGCGAAAAGCAAAAAGTGAAGCGCATCTATGGCGTTCTCGAGCGTCAATTCCGTCGTTATTTCGCTGAAGCCGATCGCCTGAAGGGCAACACGGGTGAAAACCTGCTGCAGTTGCTCGAATCGCGTCTGGACAACGTCGTGTATCGCATGGGCTTCGGCTCGACGCGTGCTGAAGCGCGTCAGCTGGTCAGCCACAAGGCGATCACGGTGAACGGCGTCGTGTCGAACATCCCGTCGATGCAAGTGAAGGCAGGCGACGTCGTTGCCGTGCGCGAACAGAAAAAGAAGCAAGCGCGTATTCTCGAAGCGCTGTCGCTGGCTGAGCAAGGCGGTCTGCCGAGCTGGGTCGCTGTGGATTCGAAGAAGTTCGAAGGCACGTTCAAGTCGAAGCCGGAACGCAGCGACATCGCTGGCGATATCAACGAAAGCCTGATCGTCGAATTGTATTCGCGGTAATCGGATTAATGGCCGGGGCACCCCGATTGCGTTGCGCAAGGGGGCGTCTCGGCTGTTTATTTTCAGGTTGTTACCGGTCAGCCTTATCGGTGTAACGAGCCGAGGGTATTGAAAAGGAAAACCTATGCAAACCAGTTTGTTGAAGCCCAAGATCATCGCAGTTGAATCGCTTGGCGAGAGCCATGCGAAAGTGGTCATGGAACCGTTTGAACGCGGTTACGGCCACACCTTGGGTAACGCGCTTCGGCGCGTGCTGTTGTCGTCGATGATCGGCTATGCACCGACCGAAGTGACGATCGCAGGCGTCGTACATGAATATTCGACGCTCGACGGTGTGCAGGAGGATGTGGTCAACCTGTTGTTGAACCTGAAGGGCGTGGTCTTCAAGCTGCATAACCGTGACGAAGTGACGGTTACGCTGCGCAAGGATGGCGAAGGCGTAGTCACCGCTGGCGACATCGAACTCGCACACGATTGCGAGGTGATCAACCCGGATCACGTGATTGCGCATCTGTCGAAGGGCGGTAAGCTCGACGTTCAGATCAAGGTCGAAAAGGGCCGCGGCTATGTGCCGGGCAATGTCCGTCGTTATGGCGAAGAGTCGGCCAAGATCATCGGCCGTATCGTGCTGGACGCGTCGTTCTCGCCGGTTCGCCGCGTGAGCTACGCCGTTGAAAGCGCTCGCGTCGAACAGCGTACCGACCTCGACAAGCTTGTGATGAACATCGAAACGAACGGTGTGATCTCGCCGGAAGAAGCGATCCGCCAATCGGCTCGCATTCTGGTCGATCAACTGTCCGTGTTTGCTGCTCTGGAAGGCACCGAAGCAACGGCGGAAGCGCCGTCGCGTGCGCCGCAGATCGATCCGATCCTGCTGCGTCCGGTCGATGATCTCGAACTGACGGTTCGTTCCGCGAACTGCCTGAAGGCCGAGAACATTTACTACATCGGCGATCTGATCCAGCGCACGGAAAACGAACTGCTCAAGACCCCGAATCTGGGTCGCAAGTCGTTGAACGAAATCAAGGAAGTACTGGCGTCGCGTGGTTTGACGCTTGGCATGAAGCTCGAAAACTGGCCGCCGGCAGGTCTGGACAAGTAAGTCGAGAGTCATACCGGGACAGAACCCGCTGCTGCACTGGCAAAGACGCGGATTTTCCTTTAAAATCCGCGTCTTGTCTTTTTTCACTACCGGCCCGTGCACTCATACCTTCGGGTGAAGCGAGTGCGATAGAAGAGCTGGACCAAAACTCTGAATCGAAGGAATTAACATGCGTCACCGTCATGGTTTGCGGAAACTGAACCGCACGAGCAGTCACCGTCTGGCAATGCTCCGTAATATGTCCAACTCGCTGATCGCGCACGAAATCATCAAGACCACGCTGCCGAAAGCAAAAGAACTCCGTAAAGTTGTTGAGCCGCTGATCACGCTCGGCAAGAAGCCGTCGCTGGCAAATCGTCGTCTGGCGTTCAATCGCCTGCGCGATCGTGATTCGGTCACGAAGCTGTTCGAAGTTCTGGGCCCGCGTTACGCTACCCGTCCGGGCGGCTACCTGCGCGTGCTGAAGTTCGGCTTCCGCAATGGCGACAATGCGCCGATGGCACTGGTCGAACTGCTCGACCGTCCGGAAGTTGAAGAAGTTGAAGTGCAAGAAGCTGAGTAAGCTTTTAGCATCAAAAGAAAGCCAGGCGCCGGGCCTGGCTTTTTTGTTTTCGGGAGCCGAAAGCCGGCTGGATCAATATCCTTGCGACCAAACGCCCCGGGGTCCTCGATATCCTTGCGACCAAACACCCCGGGGTCCTCTGTTCGCCGTGGTCTCGTCTGCGAGAGCGTGGGGCTAGGTGATACGATATCGGCACCTGAATCGTGCGTCGCCGGAGCCTGTTGTGAGCCTGAGTGTGACCTTGATTCTGACAACGGTTCCGGATGCGGCCGTTGCTCAGAAACTTGCTACGGACGCGTTGGCCGCGCGGCTATGCGCCTGTGTCACGCAGCTAGGCGCCGTGCAGTCCAATTTTCACTGGCAGGGCACGATCGAGTCCGCGCAAGAGATCCAGTTGCTGTTCAAGACCAGTGCCGCGCGTGCGGTGGAACTCGAGCAGTACATTCGCACACACCATCCCTACGACACGCCGGAAATCCTCTCGTGGCAAGCGACGGCATCGGCCGCCTACGGCCAGTGGATCACCGCTGAAACCCAACGTCCCCTCCATGTTTAACGGTCTTGACCGGCGTGCGCGCGTGGCGCTGCACACCGTACTTCTGCTGCTCGCCAGCCTCGTCCTCGTTCAGTTCGGCACGTTGGCCCGCGCGGCAGACGACTTTCTGGACCCGGCCGTTGCGTTCAAATTCAGCGCGACGGAGAAACCGGGCGAGGTCGACGTGACCTACAAGATCGCGGACGGCTACTACATGTACCGTGAGCGCTTTGCCTTCGCGACCCGTAATGGGACGGCCACGATCGGTGAGCCGCAATTGCCGGCTGGACACGTCAAGTTCGATCAGACCTTCAACAAGAATGTCGAGACGTATCGTAACGAGTTGACGATACGCATCCCGATCAAACAGGCGGCCGGCCCTTTTGATCTGGCCGTGACGTCACAAGGCTGTGCTGATGCCGGCATTTGCTACCCGCCGATGGAACGCGTTTACCACGTCAGCGGTGATGCGTTGCAGGCAGCCGCGAGCACGGCGGCTCCAGCCGCCGCGCAGCAATCGGCGGCAGCCGCCGGCACGCCCTGGTATGAGCGCGCCACGAGCGCGGATTATGCGCAGTCGCTGCTGCAAGGCGGTGGGTTCTTCGCGATCATCGGGCTTTATTTCGTCGCCGGCGCGGTGCTCAGCTTGCTGCCGTGCTCGTATCCGATGATTCCGATCCTGTCGGCGATCATCATCGGTGAGGGAGCGCGAGTGACGCGCGCTCGGGGCTTTGCTTTGTCGCTGGCGTATGTGATCGGCATGGCGCTTGTGTACACCGCGCTGGGCGTTGCTGCTGCGATGGTCGGGCAGAGTCTCGGGGCGTGGCTGCAGAATCCCTGGGTGCTCGGCGCGTTCGGTGTTCTGCTGACGATTTTCGCGCTGACACTGATCGCGGGCTTTGACATCGCGTTGCCGCAGCGTTGGCAGGACGGTGTGTCGCGTGCATCGACGGGGCGCTCGGGTGGCAAGTTCGCTGCGGTCGCCGTGATGGGCGCGTTGTCGGCGCTGGTGGTCGGCGCCTGTATGACGGCGCCGCTGTTCGCCGTGCTCGCGTTCATCGCGCATACCGGCGACGCGGTGCTCGGCGGCGCGGCGCTGTTCTCGATGGGCCTAGGCCTTGGCGTGCCGTTGCTGATCCTCGGGCTGGGCGCCGGCACGCTGTTGCCGCGAGCCGGCGCGTGGATGGATGGCGTCAAGGTCTTCTTTGGCGTGGTGTTGCTCGCGGCTGCGCTGTGGATCGTCTGGCCGGTGCTCGGCGCGACCGCAACCATGCTGTTGAGTGCGCTCTGGCTGCTGATCGCCGCGGCGTCGCTCGGGCTGTTCTCGGCGCCGGGCGTGGACACCTCGGTCTGGCGTCGGTTGAGCCGGGGTTTCGGTGCGGCGCTTGCTATCTGGGCTGCGGTGCTGCTGGTCGGCCTGGCGGCTGGATCGTCCGACCCGCTGCGGCCGCTTGCCGTGTTGGCCGCGCGCGGTGAGCAGGCGTCTGTCGCGAATGCGTCCAATAAGCCTGGTACGGCGCCTCAGGACGATCTGACGTTCGCGACGGTCCGCTCTTCGACTGAGCTCGACCAGGCCGTTAAAACGGCCGCTCAACCCGCCATGCTCGACTTCTATGCTGATTGGTGCGTCAGCTGCAAGGAGATGGAGAAGTTCACCTTCAGCGATCCGCGTGTCCAGGCCAAATTGAAGCAGATGAATCTGCTGCGCGCGGACGTTACCGCGAACAATTCGGACGATCAAATGCTGCTCAAGCGTTTCAGCCTATTTGGCCCTCCCGGCATTATTTTCTTCGATCAGGCCGGAAAGGAAGTGCTGCGCGTGGTTGGGTACGAGTCCGCGGATAAGTTCTTGCGCAGCCTGGACCGGGCGAGCGCGCCGGGGGCGTGAGCTGACTGGCGCAGCTTGATGAGTTCCACGCGTGGCGTGGCCGGTGGCACGCAAGGGCGTCGAATTGCCTGCCGCGCTGTCAGATTCGACTCCCGTAACGCTCACGCGAATTCTGTTCAGGTGCAGTCGCAACACGCGGAATCCGAGAACGTCTGCACGTCAAAGTGAAAAGGCAACCGCGTCACCCGACCAAGGACGAACCGATGCGCTCCAGGAAAACAAACAACGCCGCGCGTCACCACCGCTGTGGGAAGTCGTCAAAAGTTGCCGGGGCGCTGACGGTCGCCCTTCTGCTGGCGCAAGTGCTGTTTACATCTCAGGCTTTTGCCGCGAGCGAATCGACCGTTCCGACCGAATCGCCCAACGCAACCACTTCAACGTCCGCCCCGGAAGTGATCCAGCGCGACGGCAAGTATTACCTCTACCAGAACGGCAAGCCCCTCACCGCCACTGGCTACGACGATCTCGAAATTGAACAACACGACAATTTTCCCGATCTCGCCGAAGCCCGGCTCGGCTCGGAATACGGACTGCTGGACGCGAAAACGGGCAAGGTCGTGCTGCCGTTCGTGTATCAAAGCGTCAAAACCGGCACGCTCGACAGCATCGGCCTGATTCAGGTGCGCAGAGACGATCGAATCAGCTTCGTCCAGGGCGATGGCCGTCCGGCAAAGTCCCCGAGCTACGACGCGATAGGCGATTTCGACGAATCCGGGCAAGCCCTCGCCGAACGTGACGGCAAGTTGTTCGTGCTCACGTTCGGCAATGGGCAGTTGCGAGGCGAGGACGCCGCGCCCCGATATCTGCCGAGCATCGTCTTGCCGCCTGGACTACGGGAACGCGCCACGAATCCGAACGGTCCGCTGAATGGTACCTACGTGGCGGCACCGTATCCGGATCTGAAAACGGCGTGGGACGCATGGCGCAAAGGGCAACTGCTTGAACCCGCGCAACCGGCAGTCGTGGTGAAGGGCGATATTGCCTACGTGTCGTTCGGCATCCTGGTGGGGCCGCAGTTGCCTGCCATGCCCAATACGTTGCGCGCCTGCCAGAGCGAGCATGGCCTGGTACTGCGCGGCATGTCTGAAGTACGGGGATGCGCATCGACTGCGAAGCCGCTGTTGCGCTTCCAGCGCGAGGCGGACGGTTCACTGCGGTGTAACGACTGCGACAGCGGTATGCCGCATAAATGGCTACGCCTGCCAGCGGCGACGCAGTCGCTGGTAGGCATCGGAGTCGGCATTGCGAGGCCGGTGAACGACACGGGCGCGTTGGTGCGCGCAGTGATGCCAGGGGCGCCGGCGCAACTCGCTGGCGTGAAGCCCGGCGATCGCATCACGAGCATCGACGGGCAGTCCACTGCGGCGATGTCGCTCGAACAGATCACCGCGTTGATTCGGGGTCAGCCTTCCACCACGGTGACGCTGGGGATCGAGCGAGAGTCGCGGCAACTTGAGTTACGTGTCGAGCGCAAGGCGATCGTGGTCGAGGCCGACTAGCCGGCGCCGGGCGGACAAGCGGGTTGCGGCGAGGAGGCTGGCGCATGGCGAATTGCGAGCAAGCGCCTAATGGCAGCGTCGCGACGCGCGTGCACCTGCAAGGGTCCGACAATACCCACGATACCCACAGCGCTCATCGCTCCCCCAGAGCGTGCTGCGCAGAGCGCAAAGCCGCCCCAAAAAAACGGAGGCGCGACCAAAGCCGCGCCTCCGTTTTTCTCCCTGCCTTAACTCACGCCAACAAGCTCACGCCAAAAGCTCACGCCAAAAGCTCACGCCAAAAGCGCACGCCAAAAGCGCAGCCGCATCAACTCACTTCTGCGAACGCAAAATCTTCGCGGCATCCAGCGCGAAATAGGTCAGCACGCCGTCCGCGCCAGCGCGCTTGAACGCCAGCAGCGATTCCATCATCGCCTTGTCGTGATCGAGCCAGCCGTTCTGCGCGGCCGCTTTCAGCATCGCGTACTCGCCGCTCACCTGATACACGTACGTCGGAAACTGGAACTCGTCTTTCACGCGACGCACGATATCCAGATACGGCATGCCCGGCTTGACCATCACCATGTCCGCGCCTTCGTTGATGTCCGCTTGCACTTCGCGCAGCGCTTCATTCGAATTGGCCGGGTCCATCTGGTAGGTCATCTTGTTGCTCTTGCCCAGGTTCGTCGCAGAACCCACAGCGTCGCGGAATGGGCCGTAAAACGCCGAGGCGAACTTGGCCGCGTAAGCCATGATCCGTGTATGGACATGGTCTTCGCTTTCGAGCATCTCGCGGATAGCGCCGATGCGCCCGTCCATCATGTCCGACGGCGCGACGATATCGACGCCCGCTTCAGCCTGCACACGCGCCTGTTCGACGAGGATCTCGACGGTTTCGTCGTTGATCACGTAACCGTTTTCGTCGAGCACGCCGTCCTGCCCGTGGCTCGTGTACGGATCGAGCGCCACGTCGGTCAGCACGCCGAGCTCGGGGAAGTGCTTCTTCAGTTCGCGAACCGCGCGCGGAATCAAACCGGCAGGATTGGTTGCTTCGCGGCCGTCGGGCGTTTTCAGCGTGGGTTCGATCGCCGGAAACAGCGACAGCACGGGCACGCCCAGCTCGACGCATTCTGCGGCCACGCCCATCAGCAGATCGACGGACACGCGCTCGACGCCCGGCATCGACGGTACGGCTTGCCGCACGTTGGTGCCTTCGACGACAAACACGGGGTAGATCAGGTCGTTGGTGGTGAGGATGTTTTCCCGCATCAGGCGACGCGAGAAATCGTCACGGCGCATGCGGCGCGGACGGTAGTGCGGATAAAAGCTCATATCGACTCGAAGATCGTGGATGTGTGGAGTGGGCAAGTAACGCCTGCCTCCGCTCCCGGAAACTTTTCGAGACAATGGTATATCATACCGATCGAGCAAGGCGCCCTGCGCTGACCTCCCCGCTTCTCCTCCCTGAGCGGGTGCCTGTCGTTTTTTCGATTAGGCTGTTTGACCCGCCGTTAAAGCGGCGGGTTTTTTTATGGGCGGCCGGAAAAGCCGTCTGGCCTTGCTCCCGGCAGCCGCAGGGATTATTGCGCGGCGTCCGCTTCGCCCGCCGCATTAGGGATCAGCCAGCTTTCAACCAGCTCGTGCGCTTCATCGATCCCAACGCGTTTGAGCGCCGAGAACAACTGGGCGGTCAACTCGCCCCGATAGCCGGCGGTACGATATTCAGCCAGGCCTTTCTGCGTTGCGCGTAACGCGTTCACGCTTTCCTGACGCGTCAATTTGTCGCATTTCGTGAGCAGCGTGTGGATCGGCTTGCCGGTCGGCGCGAACCACTCGATCATGCGCCGGTCCAGATCCGTCAGCGGGCGGCGCGAGTCCATCATCAGGATCATGCCGCGCAATTGCGAGCGCGATTGCAGATAGGTGGACAGCAGCGCCTCCCAGTGCGCCTTGGCTGCGCCCGGCACTTCCGCGTAGCCGTATCCCGGCAGGTCGACCAGATACGCGGTTGGCTCGTCTTCCTTGCCCACCGAGAAATAATTGATGTGCTGCGTGCGGCCCGGCGTCTTGCTGGCGAACGCGAGGCGCTTCTGGTTGCACAGGATATTGATGGCCGTGGACTTGCCCGCATTCGAGCGCCCGGCAAAGCAGATCTCGGGTTGCGCGGTGGCCGGCAGATCACGCAAGTGATTGACCGTCGTGAAAAAGCGGGATTGGTGGAGCAGGAAGGACATGATCAGGCCGGTATTCGAGACGCCGGGGAACCCGGAGTGGGGACGGGTCAAGCCCGACTGGCGTCTTAGCGATTAGCGAGTTATTGTACAATACGATGGTTTACTGAAAACCTGAGGGGGCCAGCCCGCGTGCCTTGGCGGCTCTTCACGGGTCTGTCGGTCGCTGTCGTAGTTTGCAAAATCTTCAAGAAAACGCTGGGCTGTCCCAGGTTTTCCGCCCCGAAGAAAGTCCCTCAGGGACTCTCTAAAAATCCCACAAGACGAGACAGGGTGTGCGAATGAATCGACTGAGCAAGACTCTGATGGTGCTTCATGTAGCGGCAGGTCTTTCAGGTTTGGCAATTCAGGCACGAGCAGCAGATCCGGCAAAACCGGACATCAATCGGGGGCAGGCAATCGCGGTGCAGGTGTGCGCGTCATGCCACGGGGCCGACGGCAACAGCGCCGGCAGTGCGTATCCAAAGCTGGCGGGCCAGCATCCCGAATATCTCGTCAAGCAACTCAAGGACTTCAAGACCCAGCCCGGCGCGAAGCAGCCCGCACGCAACAATGCGATCATGGCGGGCATGGCAGCCGCGCTGTCCGATCAGGACATGGTCAACGTCGCGGCCTATTTTTCGACGCAGACGCCTAAGCCCGGCTACGCGCACAACAAAGACACCGTGCCGCTCGGTCAGAAGATTTATCGCGGCGGGATCGCGGACAAGGGGGTGCCGGCGTGCGCGAGCTGCCACGGGCCGACCGGTCAGGGGATTCCGTCGCAGTATCCGCGGCTGTCGGGGCAATGGGCCGAGTACACGGTAACGGAGTTGCTGGCGTTCACGCAGGGTCCGGGCGCACGCAACAACAATGAGGCGATGCATGCCATTGCCACACGGTTGTCGGATAGTGAGATCAAGGCAGTCGCCGATTACATCGCGGGCCTGCATTAAAGGGTTCGCACGCAAATGCAACCGGCCCGCCGAGGCCGGTACAAAACAAGAAAAGGGTGGGGGCGTCGTGCCTACGACAGCCCTGCACCCTTTTTTGCTGTTCAGTCGGAGTATGAATGAGCGTCACCACGTCGGGTTTGCAGTCGAAGTCGGGCAATCGCATTGCGCGCAGTGTCATCGAAGTTTTGAGTTCGATGCGGTTCGCCATTTCGTTGCTCGTGATTTTGTCGATCGCCAGCATCATCGGCACCGTTCTCACGCAGGACGATCCGTATCCCAACTACGTCAATCAGTTCGGCCCGTTCTGGGCGGACATTTTCCGCTCGCTGAGCTTGTACACCGTGTACAGCTCGTGGTGGTTCATGCTGATTCTCGGTTTCCTGATGGTGTCGGTGTCGCTGTGCGTGATCCGCAATGCGCCGAAGATGCTTGCCGACGCGAAAAGCTGGAAGGACAAGGTTCGCGAAGGCAGCCTGCGCGCGTTCCATCACAAGGGCGAATTCGCGGTGAACGGCACGCGCGCGCAGACTTCGACGGTGCTCGCCACGCTCTCGGCCAGGCTTGGCTACAAATTCGTCACGCGTGAGTCGGAAGGCGCCACGCTGATCGCCGCGAAGCGCGGGGCGTTGACCAAGTTCGGTTATATCTCGGCGCACATCGCGATCGTCGTGATCTGCCTTGGTGGTCTGCTCGACAGCAATCTGCCGATCAAGCTGCAAATGTGGCTGTTCGACAAATCGCCGATCCGCGCCAATACGGTGATCAACGACATTCCGCCGGAGCATCGTCTGTCGCAGTCCAACCCGACGTTCCGCGGCTATGCGTGGGTGCCGGAAGGGCAGCATGTCTCCACGGCGATCCTGAACCAGCCGGACGGCTCGCTGATCCAAGACCTGCCGTTCTCGATCGAGCTGAACAAGTTCATCGTCGACTATTACTCGACGGGCATGCCGAAGCTGTTCGCGAGCGACATCGTCGTGGTCGACCACAAGACCGGCGCGCGCGTGCCGGCGCGCGTCGAGGTGAACAAGCCGTTCACTTACGACGGCGTGTCGATCTATCAGTCGAGCTTCCAGGACGGCGGCTCGCAGATGCAGATGACAGCCTTCCCGATGAGCGGCGCGAGCGCGAAGACTGCGCCGTTCGGCGGCACGATCGGCGGCAATGCGCCGTTGGGCACGGCCACGCCGCTGGCCGACGGCCAGACGGTGGAATTCACCGATTTCCGCGCGATCAACGTCGAAAACGTGTCGAACGGCAGTGGCCAGAACGACGCGCGCGGCGTCGCCGCGCATCGGACGTTGAAAGAGGCGTTCGACGAACGGCTCGGCTCCGGCGCGAAGTCGTCGAAACCGCTGGATCTGCACAATGTCGGCCCGTCGGTGCAGTACAAAGTGCGCGACAAGGACGGCCAGGCGCGCGAGTACAACAACTACATGCTGCCGGTGGATGTCTCCGGCGAGCGGATGTTCCTCGCCGGCATGCGCGTGAATCCGGACGATCCGTTCCGCTACCTGCGCATTCCCGCCGACAGCGGCGGCACGGTCAAGGAATGGATGAACCTGCGCGCCACGCTGGAAGATCCGGCCATGCGCGCCGCGGCCGCGCACAGCTTCGCGCTGCGCTCGGTGCCGGGTTCGAATACGGAACTGCAGCAGCATCTCGAAGAAAGCGCGCTGCGCGTGCTGACCCTTTTTGCCGGTGCGGACAACAGCATCAAGCTGCCGAATGGCCAACCGGTCGGCGGCTTCCAGGCGATTGCCGGGTTTATCGACCATTCAGTGCCGAAGGGCGAGCAGGAAAAGGCCGCCGGTCTGTTGCTGCGCATGCTGGAAGGCTCCACCTGGGATCTGTGGCAACTGTCCCGTCAGCAGCTCGGCGAGCCCGCGGCGACGGCCAACGCCGACGCGAGCCGTTTCATCCAGAGCTCGATCAACGCGATTTCCGACAGTTTTCTGTATGGTTCGCCGGTCTATTTACAGCTCGACTCATTCAAGCAGGTGCAAGCTTCGGTATTTCAGTTGACGCGCGCGCCGGGCAAAAAAGTCGTGTATCTTGGCAGCCTGCTTCTCGTATTGGGCATCTTCTCGATGTTCTATGTCCGCGAACGGCGCCTCTGGTTCTGGCTCAAAGACACCGATCACGGCACGAATGTCGTGATGGCCATGTCGAGCGCGCGTAAAACGCTCGACTTCGAGAAAGAGTTCGTCCAGACGCGCGACGCTGTCGGCGCCGCACTGGGCGCCAAACTCACTGAAGCATCCGGCGGCTCCGACAAGCCCGGCCACCCCGGCGCGCCGTCCGCAAGCTCACAAGATTCGACCCGGTAAGATCATGGACTTGACTCAGGTTTCCTCCTCCTCCTCACCCGCGCGCCCGAAAAAGGCCAGCGCGGAAGAGTCGTTCAACGCGCTGAATGTCGCGCAATACGACGAACGGCCGTTTTTGAAACGGCTCGGCGTCGTCGACTGGCTGTTTGCCCTCGCGATGGTCGCGGGAGCCGGGTTCGCGCTGTCGCGCTATCACCCGTTCATGAATTACTACGACAAGCTGGTGCTGGTGTGCGCGGTGCCGGTGTTCATGGTGCTCGGCTGGCGCTGGAAACCGGTGCGTCCGCTGATGGTGGGTATTGCGGCGCTGTCGTTGCTGGCCATTCAGATTTACCACGGCGACCTGAGCCGCGCGGATAACGCGTTCTTCCTCAAGTACTTCCTGTCGAGCCAGTCCGCGATTCTGTGGATGAGCGCGCTGTTCGTGTTCGCCACTGTGTTCTACTGGATCGGCCTGCTGTCGCGCTCGCCGACCGGCGCCGCGATCGGTTCGAAGATGACGTGGGCCGCGGTGCTCATGGGTTTCGTCGGTCTGATGGTGCGGTGGTACGAGTCGTACCTGATCGGCGCGGACGTCGGCCATATTCCTATCTCGAACCTGTACGAAGTGTTCGTACTGTTCAGCCTGATCACCGCGCTGTTTTATCTGTACTACGAGCAGCACTACAGCACCCGCGCGCTTGGCGCGTTTGTTCTGCTGGTGATCAGCGCGGCCGTCGGCTTCCTGATGTGGTACTCGGTCGCGCGCGACGCGCAGCAGATCCAGCCGTTGGTGCCGGCGCTGCAAAGCTGGTGGATGAAGATCCACGTGCCGGCGAACTTCATCGGCTATGGCAGCTTTGCGCTGTCGGCCATGGTGGGTGTCGCGTATCTGTCGAAAGAGCGCGGCGTGCTGGCCGACCGTCTGCCGCCGCTCGACGTGCTCGACGACCTGATGTACAAGTCCATCGCCGTCGGTTTCGCGTTCTTCACGATCGCGACGATTCTCGGCGCGCTGTGGGCCGCGGAAGCGTGGGGCGGCTACTGGAGCTGGGACCCGAAGGAAACCTGGGCGCTGATCGTCTGGCTGAACTACGCGGCCTGGCTGCATATGCGCCTGATGAAAGGCCTGCGCGGTGCGGTCGCGGCATGGTGGGCGCTGACCGGCCTGCTGGTGACGACCTTCGCGTTCCTCGGCGTCAACATGTTCCTGTCGGGCTTGCATAGTTACGGCAAGCTGTAAGATCTGCCGCTTCGAACCGACCAAGAACCGCCGCGTGCTTCGCACCGGCGGTTTTTTTATGGCTGGCGGAATATTTGCTGCATCCAGGGTGTTGGCTCTGAGAGTACCTACGGTGTGGCAGGACAGTGACCCGAACGAACAGGCGATTGCGCCGTCTGACCTGACAACCTGGACGACCTGGACAGGCCGAACAACCCGGCGGCGGACCAGTAAGGAGTTGCACGATGTGGATCAAGCGAAGCGACAGAATTCAACTCAGCGGCGACGATATCGCGCGCAGCGAAATCACGCCGCGGCGCGTCTTCGAGAATCGGCGGCGCGTGTTGCAGGCGGCCGGCGCGATGGCGCTCGGCAGTCTGATCGGCGTGAATGGCGAGGCGTTGGCGGCGTACTCGTCGCCGGATCCGAAGGCGCAGAAACTGGCGGCGAAGACCAACGCCCGATTCGTCGCGCTGGACAAGATCACGCCGTTCAAGGACATCACCACGTACAACAACTTCTACGAGTTCGGCACCGATAAAGCCGATCCCGCGCAGAACGCGGGGACGTTGCGGCCGCATCCGTGGAAGGTGAGCGTCGAAGGCGAGATCAAGAATCCGAAGGTGTACGACATCGACGAACTGCTGAAGCTCGCGCCGCTCGAAGAGCGCGTGTACCGGCTGCGCTGCGTCGAAGGGTGGTCGATGGTGATTCCGTGGATCGGCGTGCCGCTCGCCGAGTTGATCAAGCGCGTGCAGCCGACCGGCAATGCGAAGTACGTGCAGTTCATTACGCTGGCCGATCCGTCGCAAATGCCGGGACTGTCGGCACCAGTGCTCGACTGGCCATACTCCGAAGGTCTGCGCATGGACGAGGCGATGAATCCGCTCACGCTGCTGACCATGGGGCTGTACGGCGAGGTGTTGCCCAATCAGAACGGCGCGCCGGTGCGCATCGTCGTGCCGTGGAAATACGGCTTCAAGAGCGCGAAGTCGCTGGTGAAGATCCGCTTTCTCGACAAGCAGCCGAACACCAGTTGGAACACGTACGCGTCGAACGAATACGGCTTCTACTCGAACGTGAATCCGAATGTCGATCACCCGCGCTGGAGTCAGGCGACGGAGCGGCGCATCGGTGAAGACGGGTTCTTTACGCCCAAGCGCAAGACGCTGATGTTCAATGGCTACGGCGATCAGGTCGCGTCGCTGTATCAGGGCATGGACCTGAAGAAGAATTTTTGAGCGAACGGCTTCGACGATATGGCTTCCGATACGCAACCTGTCACTCAGACCGAACCACGCAAGGCGGCGCGTTCAGCTTCAACGGCGTCGAGGCGTCCGGCGAGCGGCGCGCGCTGGATCGTGCCGGCGAAAATCGCGGTGTTCATCGCCGCGTGGTATCCGCTCGCGCGCATCGTGCTGTTCGGCGTGACCGATCGGCTCGGCGCCAATCCGATCGAGTTCATCACACGCTCCACGGGTTTATGGACGCTGGTGTTCCTCTGCATCACGCTGGCGGTGACGCCATTGCGCAGGCTGACCGGTGTGGCCGCGTTCGTGCGGTTTCGGCGCATGCTCGGGCTCTACGCATTTTTCTACGCGACGCTGCATTTCACGACCTACCTTTGGTTCGACAAGTGGTTCGATGTCGCCGCGATTCTGAAGGACATCGGCAAGCGGCCGTTCATCACGGTCGGCTTCGCGGCGTTCGTGTTGCTGATCGCGCTGGCCGTGACGTCGCCGCGCGCGATGGTGCGCAAGCTCGGGCGACGCTGGCAGATGCTGCATCGTTCGATCTATGCGATCGGCGCGCTCGCGATCCTGCATTTCTGGTGGATGAAGGCGGGCAAACACGATCTGGTTTTACCGAAGATCTACGGCACCATCATGGTGGCGCTGCTGGGCTGGCGCTTGATCGTATGGTTGCGCGAACGGAGAGTGAAGGCGCGATAACCGGCGAGCTTCGCGTTCATCAGCAAAGCGCGCCGAAAGGAAAAAGGGCGATGCCATTTCACGCGGCATCGCCCTTTTTTGCTTGCTCGTGACTTATATCGTCACGACGCCGACGTTTACGCCGGCAAGATCGTTTCACCCGCAAACAACTGCTTGACCTCTTCGCGTGCGCGAACCAGATGCACCTGTGTACCATCCACCATCACCTCGGCCGCACGCGGACGGGTGTTGTAATTGGAGCTCATCACGAAGCCGTACGCGCCGGCCGAGCGAATCGCCAGCAGGTCGCCGGATTCGACCGCGAGCAGGCGCTCACGACCCAGCCAGTCGCCGCTTTCGCACACCGGACCCACCACGTCGTACACGTGAGCCGGCACGTCGCGTTTCAGCACGGGGTCGATGGCGTGATACGCCTCGTACATGGCGGGACGCGCGAGATCTGTCATCGCCGCGTCGACGATAGCGAAGTTCTTTTCCGCGCCCGGCTTCAGAAACTCGACGCGCGTAAGCAGCACGCCCGCATTGCCGACCAGCGAACGGCCCGGCTCGAAATACACTTCGCGATGGCCGTGGCCGCGCGCTTCGATACGATCCAGCACCGTGCGAACGAATTCGCCGATTTCCGGCGGCGTTTCATCGTCGTATGTAATACCGAGACCGCCGCCCACGTCGATGTGGCGAATCTTCACGCCGTCCTGCTCGATCTGCTCGACCAGTTCCAGCACCTTGTCGACCGCGTCCAGATAGGGCGCGACTTCGGTGATCTGCGAACCGATATGGCAGTCGATGCCGACCACCTCGAGATTCGCCATTGCCGCAGCCGCTTGATACGTGGCGCGCGCGTCTTCGAAAGCGACGCCGAACTTGTTCGACTTGAGCCCGGTGGAAATGTACGGATGCGTTTTCGCGTCGACGTCGGGATTGACGCGCAGCGAAACCGGCGCCTTCTTGCCCATTGCCGCAGCCACCGCGTTCAGACGATCAAGCTCGGGAATCGATTCGACGTTGAAGCATTTGACGCCGGCCGCGAGCGCGTCGCGCATTTCGTCCGCATGCTTGCCGACGCCGGAAAACACGGTGTTTTCCGCTTTGCCGCCAGCTGCCAGCACGCGCGCCAGCTCGCCGCCCGACACGATGTCGAAGCCCGCGCCGAGCCGCGCGAACACGTTCAGCACCGCGAGATTGCTATTGGCCTTGACGGCCACATGCACGGTGGCGCGACGGCCGGCGCAAGCGCCCGCATACGCGTTCCATGCAGCGGTGAGCGCGGCGCGCGAATAGACGTACAGCGGTGTGCCGAACTGCTCGGCGAGGGAGACGGCGGACACGCCCTCGGCGTGCAGCACGCCGTCGACGTAGTCAAATGCGGATCGAGTCATGCGAAAGTCTTATTGAACGGGTGTGGCGGCAGAGGCAGGCAGCGGTGCCGCCGTAGCGGAGGCAGCGGAAGCGGGCGGCGTGGCGAGTTCGGTTTCCGGCGCCAGCGAGAGCGGCGAGCCCGAGGTGTCCGGCACCTCGCCCATGGGGCTCGGCGTGTCCGGATTCACGGTGGGGTTGGTCGCGGCCGGTGGTGCCTGCGTGCGATCGGCCGGCTTCGCCGGTAGCGGCGGTACGGTCGGCAAATAGAGCGAACCGCGTTGTCCGCAGCCAGCCAGTGCACAACCTGCGAGAATGGCTAAACCCGCTACAATCGCGCGGCCGGGCGCCGCCGCGCGCATCCGAGATACGACTCGCATGACTGTCCCTGAATAAATAATCGATGGAGTTTAGCATGTCCGATAGTGATTACCTGACCCGCGCGGAAGCCGCGCTAGCCGCCATCGAACGCGCGGTTGACGACATCGCCGCCGACATCGAACTCGAGCGCAGCGGCAACGTGCTGACCCTCGAATTCGAGAATCGCACGAAGATTATCGTCAACCTGCAACCGCCCATGAGCGAGATCTGGATCGCCGCGAAAGCGGGCGGTTTCCACTTCCGTTTCGTCGACGGCGCATGGCGCGATACCCGCAACGGCACGGAGTTTTTCTCCGCGCTGTCGGAGTACGCGACACAACAGGCTGGCGAGCCGGTTCACTTCGAAGCGTAAGCGCGGCGTCGACCAGACTGCGTAAAGCGTAAGGCGTAAACGAAAACCGCCGCGTATCGAACGCGGCGGTTTTTGCATTTCTGGTGGCCTGAAAAACCGCCAAGCCAGGAAGAAACGGCCTCAGTGCCCGCGGAACAGATTCATGATGTCCTGCTTTTCCTGCTCCCCGACCTGCTCGGGCGCAGCCGCCGCACCGCTCGCTTCGGCGTCGAGCGCCGCCTGACTGACCCCTACCGTCGAAACGAAACCGTTGCCCGGGGTGAAGTCGTCGAAATACAACTCCGAGCCGATTTCGGTGACGCCTTCCGGCATGGGCATCTTGTACTCAGGCACGCCCTTGAGCGCGCGGCTCATGTACTCGATCCACACCGGCAACGCCAGGCCGCCGCCGGTTTCACGGTCGCCGAGACTGCGCGGATTGTCGTAGCCGATCCACGCGATCGCCGTGAGCGTGTGCTGATAACCGGCGAACCACGCGTCGCGCGAATCGTTGGTCGTGCCTGTCTTGCCGCCGAGGTCGGTGCGTTTCAACACGTTGGTCTTCGCGCCCGTGCCGCGTTGCGCGACGCTCAGCAGCAGGCTGTTCATCACGTAAGCGTTGCGCGATTCGATTGCGTGCGGCGCGCTTTGCGCGGCCACCAGCGGCTGCGCGTGCGCGACCACGATGCCGCGCTGATCGGTGACTTCGGCGATCAGATACGGATTGACGCGATAACCGCCGTTGGCGAACACCGAGAACGCGCCCGCCATCTGGAGCGGCGTGACGAGACCTGCGCCGAGGGCCATTGGCAGATAGGCGGGGTGACGGTCCGCGTCGAAGCCGAAACGCGTGATGTACTGCTGCGCGTACTTCGTGCCGATCTGGTTCAGGATCCGGATCGACACCAGGTTCTTCGACTTCTGCAGCGCGGTGCGCATGGTCATCGGGCCGTCGAAACCGCCGCCGTAGTTCTTCGGCTCCCATGCCTGGCCACCGGTCTCCGCGGCGCTGAAAAAGAGCGGCGCGTCGTTAATGATGGTGGCCGGTCCCAGTCCCTTTTCGAGCGACGCCGAATAGATGAACGGCTTGAAGCTCGAACCCGGTTGGCGCCATGCCTGGGTCACGTGGTTGAACTTGTTCTTGTTGAAGTCGAAGCCGCCGACCAGCGCGCGAATCGCGCCATCTTGCGGGATCACGGAAACGAACGCGCCTTCCACCTGCGGCAATTGCGTGACCGACCAGTTGCCGTCGTCGTTCTTCATCAGACGGATGATTGCGCCGGGGCGCACCCGCTGATTCGGCTGCGCGCGCGGACCGAGCGCGGCTTGCGCGAAGCGCAGGCCGTCGCCCTGAATGGTCGCGACGTTGCCGTCGATAAACGTGGCCTGCACCTGTTTCGGATTCGCCGAGGTCACGACCGCGGCAATGATCTCGCCGTTGTCCGGATGTTCGAGCAACGCGTCGTCGATCGCCTGTTCGCGGTCGTCCGCGTCGGACGGCAGATCGATGAACGCCTCCGGGCCGCGATAACCGTGACGCCGCTCGTAGTCCATCAGCCCTTTGCGCAGCGCGCGGTAGGCGACGTCCTGATCGGCCGAATCGATCGTGGTGACCACGTTCAGGCCGCGCGTGTACGCCTCTTCGCGGTACTGCGCGTACATCATCTGGCGCACCATTTCCGCGACGTACTCGGCGTGCACGCTGAACTCCTTGCCCGCGCCCTTGACCACGAGCGGCTGTTTGCTCGCTTCGTCGTACTGCTCCTGGGTGATGTAGTGCAGCTCATACATACGCTGCAGGATGTACTGCTGACGCACCTTCGCGCGCTTCGGATTGACCACCGGGTTATATGCCGACGGCGCCTTCGGCAGACCCGCGAGCATGGCCGACTCGGCCAATGTCAGGTCCTTCAGGTCCTTGCCGAAGTAGACCCGAGCCGCGCTCGCGAAACCGTAGGCGCGCTGCCCGAGATAGATCTGATTCATATACACCTCGAGAATCTGATCTTTCGTCAGCTTCGACTCGATCTTGTACGCGAGCAGCATCTCGTAAATCTTGCGCGTGTAGGTCTTTTCGCTCGACAGGAAGAAGTTGCGCGCCACCTGCATGGTGATCGTGCTCGCGCCCTGCGTGGCGTGGCCGTTGGTCAGCGCGACGATGCCGGCGCGCGCGATACCGGTGAGGTCGACGCCGCCGTGATCGTAGAAGCGCGCGTCTTCAATGGCGAGCACCGCCTTTTTCAGGCTATCCGGCACGTCCTGGATATGGACGATGTCACGCCGTTCTTCGCCGAATTCGCCGATCAGCACATGGTCTGCCGTGTAGATGCGCAGCGGCACCTTGGGCCGGTAGTCGGTCAATGCGTCAAGCGACGGCAGATTCGGCGTGGCGACGACCAGCGCATAGCCGAGCACCAGCAGCACGCACAGAATGCCTGCGACGATCAGACCGACAAAGCCGATGATGAGCTTCAGCCACAACGGGCGTTTGCGCTTCTGCGGCGCGGGCGGCGGGGACGTAGGAGACGTGGATTGCATAGTGGCACCAAAAAACAGTCCCGCGATTATAGCCGCCTCGCTTTTCAGCTTTCGGCCGGCTTACGGAGGTTGCCCGATAAGCCTGCGCGCCACGCGGGATTGACTTCACTGTAGCCGCTTTGATGCCGCGCGGGGGCGCGTGTCACGCAACGTTAGCCATTCGGCTGAGTGTCGCTCAACGCTGCGCTTGCGCACAATTCTTCCTCGTTACTCGCGTTCGAATGGTTCGCAGCGCGAGTCTGAGGGAGGGCATATGTCGTTAATAAATTCCTGGTTCGAGGTCTTGCAGACCGGCTCGCCGCGTTTCGCCGCGGGGATCGACGTGGGTTCTCAAAGCGTGCGTCTGGTCGTGATCAGTCAGCGAGCGTTGCCGGTTTCTGAGCTGCAGATCGAATACGTGTCGACCGTGCCGCTCGCACCCGGCGCGATGGCGGGCACCGAGATCGCCGACCGGCACGCGGTGGCGCGTGCCTTGCGCGAAGTGTTCGCCGGTCTGCCGCGCGCCTGTGCAGCGCAGGCGTTGCGTTGCGCCATGGCGGTGCCCGCCTCGGCCACGGTCATGACCTCGGTGCCGCTGGCGCGGCTTGCCGCACAAAGCGGCTGCGCGGAAGACGGCGGGCATGAACTGGTCGAGCTGGAGCCGGCGGTGATGAATGAGGTCGAGCGGATTGCGGGGCTCGAACGGCATGCGCTGGCGGTCGACTGGTACGTCGACGAAAGGCCCGGCGCGAGCCGCGCGGTGACGATCGCCGCCACCGCGCGCCAACATCTCGAGGCGCGTATGGAATGCGCGGCGGCGGCCGGCATTTCGCTGACCGCCGTCGACGGCGAGCCGCAAGCGGCTCTGCGCGCCATGCGCTATGCGGCAAGTCATGAACTCGATCCGCACCAGCCGTACATCGCACTGTGGATCGGTACGGACGGCGTCTACGGATGGCGTTTCGCCGAAGACTGTCTGGTCCACGAGATGCGTTATCCGGCACCCGAACACACGGATCTCGCCGATGCGTTGCGTGACCTGGGTCGTGGGACCGAGCTCCGCTGCGCGTTCCTGAGCGGCGAAGTGGATCTGCTCGACGGGGTCGGCTTTTCGATGGTGGATATCGCCGATGTGTTGAGCTGTCCGGTACTGCCCTTCGACCTGGCGCTGCTCGGCGACCTCCAGCGGGCGCAGACCGATGCGTTGTTGCACGAGCCGGAAGGCGCGGTGGCGTTCGGGCTGGCGTTGCGCGGGGTGTTCGAATGATGGGCGCCCGGTTGCTGGGAGCGGGCGCGCATCCGTCGGTGTATTCGTCATCGTCATCGCCTTCGCGCGGTGTGCGTTTCGTGCGGTCGTGGCTCGGAGGCTTCAATCTGCTGCCTTACCGGCAGCGCAATGCCCGGCTTGCGCGTCGGCGGTGTCTACTCGAATGGACCACCGCTGCGGTTGTCGGCAGCGCGGCCGTGCTGCCGTTGATCGGCTGGCAAGTGTTCGAGCGTATGCAGCTCGATGCGCAGCGAGCGTCGATCGATCAATCGTTCACGCGTCTGAGCGCGCCGCTTGCGGAGCACGCGACCTTGCTGCGCACGCGGGACGAACAACGCAAAAATGTCGCGCATGCAAGGCGTTTGTCCGACCCGCTCACTCATTTACGCGATCTGATCGATGCGCTGAGCTCGGAGCCGGGCGAGGGCGTGGTGCTACAGCAAATGCGTCAGCGTGAACACGAAACGCAAATGCTGGCGACGTCGCGTGGACATGCGGCGTCGGCGGCGTGGCTCAAACGCTTGAGCGGGATTCGCGGCGTGAAAGGCGCGGAGGTGAGCGATCTGCGTAGCCCGGCGACGCGTGCCGCAGGGCGCGCTGGTGCAGGTGCTGGCGCTGGCCTTGGCGCCGGCGTGTCTGGCCCAGTCGAGTTCGGCGCGCATTTGCGATGGGACGACGCGGCGTTGAAGGTAGCCGGCAAGGCGGGCCTGGCGCCTTCACTTTCCATCAAGTCCGAACTATCGAGAGGTGTGAAATGAGCACGACATTCGTTGAGCTTGGCGGCGCGGCCAGCACGCGGCCGTTCCTCTCGCATTGGATCAAGCGTGCGCGCGTGCCGTTCGCGGCGTGGAGCAGACGCCGTCGCTGGGTGATTGCCTTGCTGATTGCCGCGATCGTGTTCGCGCTCGGCACGCATGGATGGATCGTGGCGGATTTGTCCGGCGTCGCTGCGAGCCGGTCCGCCTTGGCGGCGAGCGCCCAACGGTTGGCGGACGCGCGGCATGCACTCGCACAGTTGCCCGTGCTGCGGCAAGAGATTGCGGCGATGGGCGCCGCGCGTTCATCCGCGTCATGGAGTTCGGCGGACGACGTGCGCGTCGTTTCCGAACTCGCTGTGCAGAGCGACGTCACGCTGCTGAGCCTGGAACCCGGCGCCGTCAGCGGCGTCGGTGTCGAAAGCATGCGCCCGCTGCAGTTCACCGCGCGCACGGATTTCGTCCACCTGATGGCGTTTCTGCGCGGGCTGTCGGATCTGCCGGTGCTGACCGTTCCCGTCGACGTGACCGTTAAACGCGACGCCGCGTCGCTCGTGATGAACGCGACGCTGAATATGTTCGGCGCGCTGCGGCCGGCGCCTTTGAATACGTTGGCGGACGCGTTCGTCGACGCCAGCCTCGATTCGGACGACGACGAGGACCTCGTGTTCTTCGATCCGTTCTCGTCGCCGCAAATGTTCGCCGCAGGTGGTTTGTCCGAGGGTTCGCCGTTGCGTCTGGTCGGATTGCTGCGCGATCGCACGCGTGGCCTGGCGTTGCTCGATACGGAGGATGGCGCGACGACGGTCGTGGCCGGTCAACTGATCGGCGCCGAGCGCGTCACGAAGCTCGACGCGCGTGGGATTACGCTCGCCAGAGGCGATGAGACGCGCACGTTGTCGCTGATGGAGGCTTCATGATGAGTGTGGAAAAATTGGCGCGGATCGCGCGGTCGTGTTGGGGTGTGGCGGCATCGGCGGGAGCGCGCGTTTTGCGTGGCGCTGACTTGTCTCGTGTATTTCGTGGTTCTCGTGGTTCTCGCGCATCTCGCGGATTTGGCTTGTCTCGCGTACGTGGCGTATCTCGCGGCGCTCGGGTCGCCGGCTCATCTTCTGGAGATTGTGCAATGGGCGTGTCTTGCTCACCTCGCGCGTGTGGGTCGCGACGCGGGCGGAGCGCGTATCTTGGGCTGGTCGTCGGTTCGGCGTTGAGCGTCGGTATCGCGCGGGCTTCGACGCCGCCGTTGCCGCCGCTCCCGGACTACCTGTTGCAGGACGATGCGGTCGCGTTGCCGGACGCACGGCACAACGCACCGCCCTTGCCGCGCGAGGTCGCTATCGAAGTGCCGAATCCGTTTCGCGACGACTCAGCGGAGACGACGGATGCGTCGAAAGCGGCTGCGTCCGCTGCCGGTAGCGCCGTCGGCGGTGCGGCCGGTGCGGCTGGTACGGCCGACGCTGCCGTCGGCGCCGATATCACCGCCGACGCCTCCCCACTGCCCGCACAAGCTTCAACTCCAACCCGAGACACCGCGCCCACCACCGCGCTCGAAGGCCCACCCACACCGCTACCGCCGCTCCCACGCCTCGGCAACGCGCCAAAAACCGCTGCCGACGCGCATCTCGCCACCGACGACAAAGCGATCTCGTTGAACTTCCAGCGCGCCGAACTGGGCGCCGTGCTCAACGCGTTCGCCCAGTTCACCGGCCTGAACATCGTCGCGAGCGAACGAGTGCGTGGTGCCGTCTCCTTGCGGCTCGACAAGGTGCCATGGCGCACGGCGTTCGACACCTTGCTGGACGTCAACGGCCTCGCCATGGAGCGTCACGGCAATGTGATCTGGGTCGCACCGCAGGCCGATCTGGCCGCGCGCGAGCGGCAGCGCTTCGAAGCGCATGCCCGCAGCGCCGATCTCGAACCGCTCGCCAGCCACACGTTCCAGCTGCACTACGCGCGCGCCGAGGACGTCCGGCGCCTGCTGACCGGCTCCGGCAATCAGCGCGTGCTGTCCAAACGCGGCGCCGCCACTGCCGATCCGCGCACCAACCTGCTGTTCGTGACCGACCTCGAGGCCCGCCTCGCGCAGATCGCCACGCTGCTCGGCTCCGTCGACCGGCCGACCCGGCAGGTGTTGATCGAGGCGCGGATCGTCGAGGGCGAACACGGGTTCTCGCGCAATCTTGGCGTGCGGCTTTCAATGGCAGCCACGAGCGAAGACGGCTCGGCGCGCGGCCTGACCGGCGGCAAGGAAGGCGCTGTTTATGATCTGTCGGCGCGGCCCATCGCCGGTTTCGACGCCGCGACCGCCGGCCTGACGCTGTTCGCGGCCGCCGCGACGCGGCTCCTGAACATCGAACTGAGCGCGCTGGAGGCCGAAGGCCGCGGGGAGATCGTCTCCAGTCCGCGGGTCGTGACGGCTGACCGGATGAAGGCGGTGGTCGAGCAGGGCACCGAACTGCCGTACCAGGCGAAGGTCGGGCAGGGCGTGTCGGGCGTGCAGTTCCGTCGCGCCACGCTCAAACTCGAGGTCGAGCCGCAAATCATGCCCGACGGTCGGGTCGTGCTGGACCTCGACGTCGCCAAAGACAGCGTGGGCGAACAGACCGACGCCGGTCCCGCGATCAACACCAAACACGTGCAAACGCGGGTCGAAGTCGAGGATGGTGGTACGGTGTCGATCGGCGGAATTTACGCCACCGACGACCGGGACGATGTGACTCGGGTGCCGCTCCTGGGCAAAATACCGTTTTTGGGGGCGCTTTTCCGCCATCGGGCACATCGCGACCAGCGCAGCGAACTGGCGGTTTTCATCACGCCGCGCGTCGTTCAGATAAATTAGGGGCATGCCGCCGCCGCTCTCCAGCGGCGGTGCGCAGGCTCGACAAGGCAGCCGCTTTGCCAGTAAGCTGCGGCACGAACTACACCGGATTAGCCAGAGGACACCGTTGCAAGCGCGGGACGCACACGCCAATGTATTTTTTGTAGGGCTCATGGGGGCAGGAAAAACCACCGTGGGCCGGGCCATTGCGCGCCGTCTCGATCGCCCGTTCTTCGATTCCGACCACGAAATCGAAGCGCGTACGGGCGCGCGCATTCCGGTGATCTTCGAACTGGAGGGCGAAGCGGGCTTTCGCGAACGCGAGGCGAGCGTGATTTCCGAGCTTACCGGGCGCGAAAACATCGTGCTGGCCACCGGCGGCGGCGCGGTGCTACGGCCGGAAAACCGTGAATCGCTGCAAAATCGCGGTGTGGTGATTTACCTGCGGGCCAATCCGCATGACCTTTGGCTGCGCACCCGGCGCGACAAAAATCGCCCGCTTCTGCAAACCGAAGACCCCAAAGCGCGTCTCGAAGCGCTCTACGAAGTGCGCGATCCGTTATATCGGGAATGCGCGCACTTCGTCATCGAAACCGGCCGGCCTTCGGTCAACGGCCTCGTCAACATGGTTCTGATGCAGCTCGAGATGGTCGGCGTCGCTAAACACCCTGCGTCATAATGGACCGTATGATTACCGTCAATGTCGAACTGGGCGAGCGCGCCTACCCCATCCATATCGGTGCCGATCTGATCGGCCAGACTGCATTGTTCGCACCGCATATTGCCGGTAGTTCGGTCACGATCGTCACGAATACCACCGTCGAGCCGCTCTATGGCGACAAGCTGCGCGCCGCGCTCGCGCCGCTCGGCAAGCAGGTCTCCACGGTCGTTTTGCCGGACGGCGAAGCGTATAAGAATCTCGAGACCCTGAACCTGATTTTCGACGCGCTGCTCGGCTCGCGCGCGGATCGCAAGACCACGCTGATCGCTTTGGGCGGCGGCGTGATCGGCGACATGACGGGTTTTGCCGCGGCCTGCTACATGCGCGGCGTACCGTTCATTCAGGTGCCGACTACGTTGTTGTCGCAGGTGGATTCGTCGGTGGGCGGCAAGACGGGTATCAATCATCCCCTCGGCAAGAACATGATCGGCGCGTTCTACCAGCCGCAAGCCGTGATCGCCGACATCGGCGCATTGCGCACGCTGCCGGCGCGCGAACTGGCGGCGGGCGTCGCCGAAGTGATCAAGACCGGCGCGATTGCCGACGCCGGTTTCTTCAACTGGATCGAGGCGAACGTCGCGGCGCTGAACGCCTGCGAGCCCGCGGCGCTAATCGAGGCGGTCAAGCGCTCGTGCGAGATCAAGGCGTCGGTGGTGGCGCAGGACGAGCGTGAAGGCGGACTGCGCGCGATCCTCAACTTCGGTCACACCTTCGGCCACGCGATCGAAGCCGGACTCGGCTACGGCGAATGGCTGCACGGCGAGGCGGTCGGCTGCGGGATGGTGATGGCGGCGGATCTGTCCGTGCGCATGGGCTATCTCGACGAAACCGCGCGCAAACGGCTGGTCGACGTGATCGTCGCCGCGCATTTGCCGACCCGGGCGCCCGCGCTCGGCGAGTCGCGCTACGTCGAACTCATGCAGGTCGACAAGAAGGCCGAAGCCGGGATGATCAAATTCATTCTGCTGAAGCGTTTCGGTGAGACGCTCATCACCCAGGCGCCCGACGACGCGGTGCAGGCCACGCTGGCTGCCGCGATTTAACGGCGGCAGAGCTAGCCGGGCACGGCATCACGCACCGCGTCACGAGGCGCCGTTTTTGTTTCGGAGAACCCGGTGACAGACAGGCGCAGCGACGATGTAAAGCACGACCCGGCGGATCCGGCCGGCACGGCGACGCTCGGCGTGCTGACCCAGGAAGCGCTCGAAGCGCACCTCGCGCCGTACGCGGCGCATTCGGCGCAATCGCGCGGTCGCCGTTATGCGGAAGCCGCGCCCAGCGCCCGCACCGAATTCCAGCGCGACCGCGACCGCATCGTCCACTCCACGGCTTTCCGCCGGCTCGAATACAAAACGCAGGTCTTCGTCAATCACGAGGGCGACCTGTTTCGCACGCGTCTTACGCATAGCCTCGAAGTGGCGCAGATCGCGCGTTCGGTTGCGCGCAATCTGCGGGTCAACGAAGACCTCGTCGAGGCGATTTCACTGGCTCACGATCTGGGCCACACGCCGTTCGGCCATGCCGGTCAGGACGCGTTGAACGAATGCATGCGCGAGCACGGCGGTTTCGAACACAATCTGCAAAGTCTCGCGGTGGTCGACGATCTGGAGGAGCACTACGGCGCGTTCGACGGCCTGAACCTGTGCTTCGAAACGCGTGAGGGGATTCTCAAGCACTGTTCGCGGGACAACGCCCGGAAGCTCGGCGCACTCGGCGAGCGCTTTCTCGAAGGCCGCCAGCCGTCCATCGAAGCGCAGATCGCCAACGTTGCCGACGAGATCGCGTACAACAACCACGACGTCGACGACGGCTTGCGCTCCGGCCTGCTCACGGTCGAGCAACTCGCCGAAGTGGAGTTATGGCAGACGCACTACGAATCGGCACGCCGCGATTTCCCGCGGATCGAAGGGCGCAGGCTGATTCACGAGACGGTGCGGCGCATCATCAATACGCTGATCGTCGATCTGATCGATACCACCAAGCTGAATCTGGTCCGCCACGCGCCGACCTCGCTCGACGCAGTGCGTGCCGCGCCCGTACTGGTCGCGCACAGCGAAGCGATCGCCGCGCAGGCGGCGGTGCTCAAGCGTTTTCTGTTCAAGAACCTGTATCGCCATTACCGCGTGATGCGGATGGCCAACAAGGCGCGGCGCGTCGTGATCGGCCTGTTCAACGCGTTCACGGAAGACCCGCGTCTGTTGCCGCCCGGTTACCTGTCCGCGGACGGAACGCGGCAAGCTCGTCTGATCGCCCACTACATCGCGGGGATGACAGATCGGTACGCGTTGAAGGAATATCAGCGGCTTTTCGTGATCGAAGATAACTGATCGCCTCGCGGACGCGGCGCCGGGATGGACCGGGCGCCGCGCGCTGCCTGCCTGCCGCACAAATTACGGCAAGCGACCGCAGGCTACTGCGCGTTACCGCAAGCGCGAGGCAAACAACGCCCCGGCAATGAGCGCAACGCCGCCGACGATCGCAATCGTCTGCCACGGGTTTTCATGCACGTAATCGTCGGCATCGGCGATCGCGACTTCAGCGCGCTCACGCACGGCTTCGCGCGTGTCGTTCAAACGAGCGCGCGCGGCTTCCAGTTGTTTGCGCAGTTTGCCGCGCAGCGCCACCGCGTCGGCCTGGGTGCCGTCGGCCAAAGTGGATTCAAGTTCGGACATCAGTGTGCGCAGTTCGCCCGCGATATCTTCGGCCGCGTGGCGGCCGTGGCGTGCAATACGTTTTGCACGGCGGCTCGTGCTGGTCCAGGATTCGCCGAGGGCGTCTCGCGTATTCGGAAGTGCTGTCATGGTCGCTCCGTCGATGAGGTGAAAGGTCCCACGCCTCGTCACACAGACGCACATCACGTCCACGACGCGGGAAACACCCTGCGGACGCAACTTTGGTGCCAAACCCGTCAGCGCGGCCCGATTCGCGCGCAGCCTTGTGGTTTGCGTCGCCGAACGGTGGCGATGTCAGCTTCTATTCGTCAGCAGATATTGCAAGAGCCGGTGCGATTGCGGGTCAAATTTACAATCACTCGCACCGGCCCGAAAATCGGGCGCACGCGGCCAGCGTGCGGCCCAGGAGCACACACGAAACGAAAAACGCCGTCATGGGATCGATGACGGCGTTGTCCAAGCCACGAAAATTCGACTACCCTAACTAAACGCGTCCCTATTTTCGCGAAGCGTTAGAAACGGTAACCGATGTTGACGTAGGAAACGATCGGGTTCAGCTTGATCTTGGTTTGCGACGTGGCCGTCAGCGTGCCGACCGGCGTGTTGGCGGCGGTGGTCAGCTTGGCGGTCGTGCTGAGCGGCAGATACGAGATCGAGACGCCCGCGAACCAGTGCTGGTTGAACGCGTAAGTGAAACCGGCATTAAACACCGGCTCCCACGAACTATCCGTACTCACGCTGGTCGGACCATGCAGAACATTGGCTTCAAACGCACCGTTGGTGATCTTCTGGTCGGTGAACCAGATGCGACTCACGCCAACCCCGAGATATGGGCGGAACGTGGCGGTCGGTGCGTTGAAGTAGTACTTGAACAGCAGAGTCGGGCTCCACTGTTTAGCCTGGCCCAGCTTGCCGAATTGTTCGAGGCTGCCCGTGCCGTTCAGGTCGAAAGAAGGCGGGACGCCGATCACGAATTCGGTTGCGATGTGATCAGTGACGAAGTAGCCGGCGGTGAAGCCGAGAGTATCGGCGGAACCCAGCGATGCACCGGTGTTGGGTTCGGTAATGTTGGCGGGGCTGCCGCCAAGACTTGTGATTCTCAACGGGTCGCTGCTCGATTGAGGCGCAAGATGGAACCAGCCTGTTGTGACGAAAAAGCTGCCGGCCGATTGCGCGTGCGCTGCCGTTGACATACAGGCTAGCGCCGCGAGCCCCGTTACGGCCTGTTTTAATTTCATATGTGCTCCTCCAGAAAAGGCCCGCTCATTATGACTACAACGTTTGAAACAAACCATACGCGGCGGTTAGAGTTTTCTCCCTAAGCGCCGCGCGGTTTCTGGCTTAGCCGCGCCGCGCCGAACGTAGAGCGCATGCGGCTTTTCGGACCTTCGGGTATGTACCAACGCGACTATCGGATACTCCAGCATGGCACGGCTTGCACGTCTCTATGTCCCTGACCAGCCGCAGCACGTCATCCTCCGCGGACTCGATCAGCAGCCCGCGTTCGTCGACGACCAGGACTACGAGCTTTTCATCGACTGTTTGAAAGCGGCTTCGCGCGACCATCACTTATCGATTCACGCTTATGCGTTGATGCCGGGCGCGGTGCAACTGCTCGTCACACCCACCGAGGAATCCAGCCTGCCGAAGGCGATGCAGGCCGTGGGGCGCCGCTACGTGGCGCACTTCAACCGACGTTACGCCCGTCGCGGCACGTTGTGGGAAGGACGCTACCGTGCCACGGTGATCGAAGGCGAGCGTTATTTTCTGCTGGCGAGCCGGGTCGTCGAAATGTGCCCGGTGCGGGCGCAACTGGTCAGCGCGCCGGAAGACTACCGCTGGTCGAGCTACCGTCATCATATCGGCCTGACGCTCGACAGCCTGATTACCGACCACCCCTTGTACTGGTCGCTCGGCAATACGCCGTTCGAACGGCAGCGCGCGTATCGCGATCTGTGCGAGCAGCCGCTCGACGAACGCGAAGCCAGCCAACTCCAGCAGGCCACGCTGAAAGGCTGGGTGTTGGGCAGCGATTCCTATCGGGAATGGGCCGCGCGAGCTGCCAATCGGCGCGTGTCGCCGCTGCCGCGCGGCCGGCCGCGCAAGGTGCGCGAGACGCCCCAGCAGCAATAAAAGCGTTTCGCGGCAAAGGGTTGTATCTGAACGGCATCTTCGTATGCCGTTTTCTTTTGCACTATTTTGATATGGCACCAATAAAAATGCATCGCAATGCACCAACTTGATAATTGGGGATCGACCATCACGTTTTATTTGCTATTCCTTTGATTCGTCGCGTATATTCCGAATTCCGGCGCTTTTTGATACGCGTAGCATTTCAGCGTGTCCCGCTCAAAGCGCCGTCGCGGTTGCGGTTGCGAGCCGCGGCAATAGAAAAATGGTTTAACGGCCTGTCCGGCCCCCTACAGACGGTGTCCCCATGAACGACCACCAGCAACCGACTCATCCGGTTCCCGCCGCACAAGGTCTGTACGACCCGCAAAACGAACACGACGCCTGCGGCGTCGGCTTCGTCGCTCATATCAAGGGCAAGAAAAGCCACGAGATCATCGAGCAAGGCCTGAAGATTCTCGAAAACCTCGATCACCGGGGCGCTGTCGGCGCCGATCCGCTGATGGGCGACGGCGCGGGCATCCTGATCCAGATTCCGGACGGTTTCTATCGTGAGGAAATGGCCAAACAGGGCGTGGTGTTGCCGCCGAGCGGCGAGTACGGCGTCGGCATGGTGTTTCTGCCGAAAGAACACGCGTCGCGTCTGGCCTGCGAGCAGGAGCTGGAACGTACGGTGAAGGCCGAAGGCCAGGTCGTGCTGGGCTGGCGCGACGTGCCGGTCGACCACACCATGCCGATTTCGCCGACCGTCAAGGCGAGCGAACCGCTGATCCGCCAGATCTTCATCGGTCGTGGCAAGGACATCATGGTGACCGACGCGCTGGAGCGGAAGCTGTACGTGATCCGCAAGACCGCGAGCCACCGCATCCAGGCGCTCAAGCTGAAGCACGGCAAGGAATACTTCGTGCCGTCGTGTTCGGCGCGCACGATCGTCTACAAGGGCCTGCTGCTGGCCGGCCAGGTCGGCGTGTATTACCGCGACCTGCAGGACGAGCGCACCGTCTCGGCGCTGGCGCTGGTGCACCAGCGCTTCTCGACCAACACGTTCCCGGCGTGGGAACTGGCTCACCCATACCGGATGATCGCCCACAACGGCGAAATCAACACGGTGAAGGGCAACGTCAACTGGCTGAACGCACGCACCGGCGCGATCGCGTCGCACGTGCTCGGCGACGACCTGCCGAAGCTGTGGCCGCTGATCTACCCGGGCCAATCCGACACCGCATCGTTCGACAACTGTCTCGAACTGCTGGTGATGGCCGGCTACCCGCTCGTCCACGCGATGATGATGATGATCCCGGAAGCCTGGGAACAGCACACGCTAATGGACGACAACCGCCGCGCGTTCTACGAATACCACGCCGCGATGATGGAGCCGTGGGACGGCCCCGCCGCGATCGCGTTCACCGACGGCCGTCAGATCGGCGCGACGCTCGACCGTAACGGTCTGCGTCCGGCGCGCTACATCGTCACGGACGACGACCTCGTCATCATGGCGTCGGAAGCCGGCACGCTGCTGATCCCCGAGTCGAAGATCGTCAAGAAGTGGCGTCTGCAGCCGGGCAAGATGTTCCTGATCGACATGGAACACGGCCGCATCATCGACGACAAGGAACTGAAGGACAACCTCGCGAACGCCAAGCCGTACAAGAGCTGGATCGACGCGGTGCGGATCAAGCTCGACGAAATCGAGCCGAAGGCCGAAGACGTCGCGACGGAACGCCGCGAAGCCGCTGCCTTGCTGGATCGCCAGCAGGCGTTCGGCTACACGCAGGAAGACCTCAAGTTCCTGATGGCGCCGATGGCGCAAGCCGGCGAAGAAGCCGTCGGCTCGATGGGCAACGACTCGCCGCTGGCAGTCATGTCCAACAAGAACAAGACGCTCTATCACTACTTCAAGCAGCTGTTCGCCCAGGTCACGAACCCGCCGATCGACCCGATCCGTGAAAACATGGTGATGTCGCTGGTGTCGTTCGTCGGTCCTAAGCCGAACCTGCTGGACACGAACAACATCAACCCGCCGATGCGTCTCGAAGTGTCGCAGCCGGTGCTCGACTTCAAGGACATCGCGAAGATCCGCGAGATCGATCAGTACACGGGCGGCAAGTTCAGCTCGTACGAACTGAACATCTGCTATCCGGTGGCGTGGGGCAAGGAAGGCATCGAAGCGCGCCTCGCTTCGCTGTGCGCGGAAGCCGTCGACGCCGTCAAGTCCGGCTACAACATGCTGGTCGTGTCGGACCGCAAGACCGACCGCGACAACGTGGCGATTCCGGCGCTGCTGGCCACCGCCGCGATCCACACGCACCTCGTGCAGCACGGTCTGCGCACCAGCGCGGGTCTGGTGGTCGAAACCGGCTCGGCGCGCGAAACGCACCACTTCGCGCTGCTCGCGGGCTACGGCGCGGAAGCCGTTCACCCGTACCTCGCGATGGAAACGCTCGGCCAGTTGGCCGCCGGCCTGAAGGGCGACCTGTCGCCGGAGAAGGCGGTCTACAACTTCACCAAGGCGGTCGGCAAGGGCCTGATGAAGGTCATGTCCAAGATGGGCATTTCGACCTACATGTCGTACACCGGCGCGCAGATTTTCGAAGCGGTCGGCCTGGCTGAAGATCTGGTGCAGAAGTACTTCAAGGGCACCTCGTCGAAGGTGGGCGGTATCGGTCTGTTCGACGTCGCGGAAGAAGCGATTCGTCTGCATCGCGACGCGTTCGGCGACAACCCCGTCCTCGCCAACATGCTCGACGCGGGCGGCGAGTACGCGTACCGCGTGCGCGGCGAAGAACACATGTGGACGCCGGACGCGATCGCCAAACTGCAACACTCGGCGCGCAGCAACTCGTACCAGACGTACAAGGAATACGCGCATCTGATCAACGATCAGACCAAGCGTCACATGACGTTCCGCGGCCTGTTCGAATTCAAGTTCGATCCGACCAAAGCCATCCCGCTCGACGAAGTCGAACCGGCGAAGGACATCGTCAAGCGTTTCGCGACCGGCGCCATGTCGCTAGGCTCGATCAGCACCGAAGCGCACGCCACGCTGGCGGTCGCGATGAACCGCATCGGCGGCAAGTCGAACACCGGCGAAGGCGGCGAAGATTCGGCGCGCTATCGCAACGAACTGCGCGGCATTCCGATCAAGAATGGCGACACGATGAAGTCCGTGATCGGCGAAGAAGTGATCGTCGACATTCCGCTGAAAGAAGGCGATTCGCTGCGCTCGCGGATCAAGCAGGTGGCGTCGGGCCGTTTCGGCGTGACGGCGGAGTACCTGTCGTCGGCCGATCAGATCCAGATCAAGATGGCGCAAGGCGCCAAGCCGGGCGAAGGCGGTCAGTTGCCGGGCCACAAGGTGTCGGAATACATCGGCAAGCTGCGTTACTCGGTGCCGGGCGTCGGCCTGATTTCGCCGCCGCCGCACCATGACATCTACTCGATCGAAGATCTGGCGCAACTGATCCACGATCTGAAGAACGCGAATTCGGCGGCCAGCATCTCGGTGAAGCTGGTGTCGGAGTCGGGCGTCGGTACGGTCGCCGCAGGTGTGGCGAAGGCCAAGGCGGATCACGTCGTGATCGCAGGCACGGACGGCGGCACGGGCGCTTCGCCGCTGTCGTCGCTCAAGCATGCGGGCACGCCGTGGGAACTGGGTCTCGCCGAAACGCAGCAGACCCTGGTGCTGAACCAGTTGCGCGGTCGCATCCGTGTGCAGGCCGACGGTCAGATGAAGACCGGCCGCGACGTCGTGATCGGCGCGCTGCTCGGCGCTGATGAATTCGGTTTCGCGACGGCGCCGCTCGTCGTCGAAGGCTGCATCATGATGCGCAAGTGCCACCTGAACACCTGCCCGGTCGGCGTCGCGACGCAAGATCCGGTGCTGCGTGCGAAGTTCCAGGGCCAGCCGGAACACGTCGTCAACTTCTTCTTCTTCGTTGCGGAAGAAGCGCGCGAAATCATGGCGCAACTGGGCATCCGCAAGTTCGACGACCTGATCGGCCACGCCGAACTGCTCGACATGAAGAAGGGCATCGAGCACTGGAAGGCGAAGGGCCTCGACTTCTCGCGCGTGTTCTATCAGCCGCAAGTGTCGGCAGATGTAGCGCGTAAGCATGTCGACGTGCAGGACCACGGTCTGGACAAGGCGCTCGACCACGTGCTGATCGAAAAGGCGAAAGCCGCGATCGAAAAGGGCGAGCACGTCTCGTTCATCCAGCCGGTGCGCAACGTGAACCGCACGGTCGGCGCGATGCTGTCCGGCACGATCGCGAAGAAGTATGGCCACGACGGCTTGCCCGACGACGCGATTCACATTCAATTGAAGGGCACCGCAGGTCAGAGTTTCGGCGCGTTCCTCGCGAAGGGCGTCACGCTGGATCTGGTCGGCGACGGTAACGACTACGTCGGCAAGGGCTTGTCGGGCGGGCGCATCATCATTCGTCCGACCAACGATTTCCGCGGCAAGTCCGAGGAAAACATCATCTGCGGCAACACGGTGATGTACGGCGCGATCGAAGGCGAAGCCTTCTTCCGCGGCGTGGCCGGCGAGCGCTTCTGCGTGCGTAACTCGGGCGCGACGGCGGTCGTCGAGGGCACCGGCGACCACGGTTGCGAATACATGACGGGCGGCACGGTCGTCGTGCTCGGCGAAACGGGCCGTAACTTCGCGGCCGGCATGTCGGGTGGCATTGCGTATGTGTTCGATCCGGACAACTCGTTCGCAGGCAAGTGCAACAAGTCGATGGTCGCGCTCGAACCGGTCTTGCAACAGGCCGAACAGGAACGCACGGTCGACAAGAGCCTGTGGCACACCGGCGCGACCGACGAAGCGCTGCTGAAGGGATTGATCGAGCGTCACTTCCAGTTCACGGGCTCGCCGCGTGCGAAAGCGCTGCTCGAAAACTGGGACGCGTCGCGCCGTCAATTCGTGAAGGTGTTCCCGACCGAATACAAGCGCGCGCTGGGCGAAATGGCCGCGAAGAAGGCGAACAAGGAAGTGCTCGCCGCTTGATCCGCCACACCGCCGCACCGCCGCTTCGCTGGCAGGTTGCCAGCGGGACGTCACCCTTAAGCCGTATCCGCCGCGCGCGGTCACCGTTCAACGGTGCCCCGCGGCGGATGTAGATCACCCCACCTGATACAGATAGAGAAGAGAACCACATGGGCAAGGCAACCGGTTTTCTCGAGTTCGAACGTCGCCACGAGACGTACGAAGCTCCGCTCACGCGTGTGAAGCACTACAAGGAATTCGTCGCCGCACTGAGCGACGACGAAGCAAAGATTCAAGGCGCGCGTTGCATGGACTGCGGCATTCCGTTCTGCAACAACGGCTGCCCGGTGAACAACATCATCCCGGACTTCAACGACCTGGTGTTTCATCAGGACTGGAAGAACGCGATCGAAGTGCTGCACTCGACGAATAACTTCCCCGAGTTCACGGGCCGCATTTGCCCGGCGCCGTGCGAAGCGGCGTGCACGCTCGGCATCAACAACGACCCGGTCGGAATCAAGTCGATCGAACACGCGATCATCGACAAGGCCTGGGCCGAAGGCTGGGTCGCGCCGCTGCCGCCGAAGCACAAGACCGGCAAGAAGGTCGCCGTGGTCGGGTCCGGCCCCGCGGGTCTCGCTGTCGCGCAGCAACTGGCGCGCGCGGGGCACGATGTGACGGTGTTCGAAAAGAACGACCGGATCGGCGGTTTGCTGCGTTATGGCATTCCCGATTTCAAGCTGGAGAAGTGGCTGATCGATCGTCGCATGCGTCAGATGGAAGCCGAAGGCGTGACGTTCCGCGCCAACGTGTTCATCGGCCGCGCGGATTCGCTGCCGGATCACATCGGCAACACGGCGAAGGAAACCGTCACGCCGGCCGAGCTGAAAGAACAGTTCGACGCCGTGGTGATTGCCGGCGGTTCGGAAACGCCGCGCGATCTGCCGGTGCCGGGCCGCGAGCTGGAAGGCATTCACTACGCGATGGAATTCCTGCCGCAACAGAACAAGGTCAATGCCGGCGACAAGGTCGCGAACCAGTTGCTCGCGAAGGCCAAGCATGTGGTCGTGATCGGCGGTGGCGATACGGGCTCGGATTGTGTGGGCACGTCGAATCGCCATGGCGCGAAGAGCGTCACGCAATTCGAGTTGCTGCCGCAGCCGCCGGAAGAAGAGAACAAGCCGCTCGTGTGGCCGTACTGGCCGATCAAGCTGCGCACGTCGTCGTCGCATGACGAAGGCTGCGAGCGCGATTGGGCGGTTGCGACCAAGCGCCTCGAAGGCAAAAACGGCAAGGTCGAGAAGCTGATCGCGGCGCGCGTCGAATGGAAGGACGGCAAGATGCAGGAAGTGCCGAACTCGGAATTCGAAATGAAGGCGGATCTGGTGCTGCTCGCCATGGGCTTCACGCAGCCGCTGTCGCCGGTGCTCGAAGCGTTCGGCGTCGACAAGGACGCGCGCGGCAACGTGCGCGCCGCGACCGAAGGCGACAAGGCGTATTACACGTCGGTGGACAAGGTGTTCACGGCGGGCGATATGCGGCGCGGCCAGTCGCTGGTGGTGTGGGCGATCCGCGAAGGCCGTCAATGCGCGCGTTCGGTGGACGCGTTCCTGATGGGGCATTCGGAACTGCCGCGTTAAACGTCTCCGGCCGGTTTGCGCTGCCGCGTCGTACGGCGGTGAAAACCGGCTACTGCTTGCAGGACGAGGTGGAGACGACAAGGCTGGATTTTCAAGCCGTGAAAAAACAAAGCCGGGCACCTGAGAGGGTGACCCGGCTTTTTACTTCGTTGCCGACCGCGCGTGGTTATCCGCGATACCGCGCCAACGTTAGCCCCTCCAGATCGATCTCCGGCTCACGCTGCGTCATCAGATCCGCGACCACACGGCCCGACCCCATCGACATTGCCCAACCCGTCGAGCCGTGTCCGAGGTTCAGCCACAGATTGTCCACGCCGCACGCGCCGAGTAGCGGCGCGCCGTCGGGTGTCATCGGCCGGCGGCCTACCCAGAAGTGCGCGGAGGTTGGATTCGCGGCGTGCGGGAACCAGTCCTTGAGGACTTTCATCAGCGTCTGCAACGCCTGCTCGCGCAACGTGGTCCGCCCGTTGCCGAGTTCCGCCGTGCCGGCGACGCGCAGGTTATTGCCGAAGCGCGTGATCGCCGTTTTCAGCGACTCGTCCATCAGCGCGGCGCGCGGAGCCTTTTCTTCGTCGGTGATGGGCAAGGTCGCCGAATAGCCTTTCACCGGATAAAGCGGCACCTTTACGCCGAGCGGCGCGAGCAACGCCGCGCTGTCGACACCCAACGCCACGACCACCGCATCGGCCGGCATGGTCTCAACGCCGCGATTGCTTTCCACACGCACGCCGCGCACCGCACCGCCTTGCACATCGAGCGACTTGATCGTCGTGTCGAAACGAAACTGCACGCCATTACGCTCGCACACCGCGCGCAGTTCTCGAGTGAAACGGGCGCAGTCGCCGGCTTCGTCGTCGGGCAGGTAGAGACCCGACAGCGGCGCCTCGCGCGCCCAGCGCAGCCCCGGTTCGATCTCGACGCATTGCTCCGCGCTGACTTGCCGATGCGCAATGCCCGCGTCGCGCAACACGGTCAGCGCCGGTTGCGCGAGCTCCACGTCGTACTCGCTGCGAAACAACTGCAGATAGCCCTGGCTACGCCCGTAATCGAACGGATGGCTCCGGCGGAATTCGTGCAGACAGTCGCGGCTGTAATAAGCGATCCGCTGCATCCGCTGTTTGTTGACGCGAAAGCGTTCGAGATCGCACTCCCGCAACCAGCGCGCGATCCAGCGCCACTGCGCCGGGTCGAGGGTCGGACGGAAGATCAGCGGCGAAGCCGGCTTGAACAGGTACTTGAGGATCTTGGTCGGCATGCCGGGCGCGGCCCACGGCGTCACGTAACCCGGCGCGATCACGCCGGCGTTGCCGAAACTGGTGGAAAGCGCAACGTCGGGTTCGCGCTCGATCAGCGTGACGTCGCAGCCCTGCTGGCGCAGGTAAAAAGCGGTGGCGACGCCAATCACGCCGCCGCCCAGAACTATCGTTTTCATGAATGTGTGCAGCGTGGTCAGGCGGCGGGGCTGGCCGCGCCGAGTACTTTGCCCTTGGTTTCCGGCAGACAGAGCGCCGCGACGATCACCAGCAGATAGCCGGAACCGGCCACGATGCCCATTGCCTTCACCAGCGTCATGGTTTGCGACAGTGTACCGACGAGTATCGGAAAGAACGAGCCGAGTCCGCGCCCCAGGTTGTAGCAGAAGCCTTGCCCCGATCCGCGTATCGCATTCGGATAAAGCTCCGACAGATACGCCCCCACGCCCGCGAAAATCCCCTGCACCACAATGCCGAGCGGAAACCCCAGCGCGAGCATCATGCCGTCGGTGATCGGCAGCATGGTGTAGGCCATGCCGAGCACGAACGAGCCGATCGCGAACAGCACGAACGATGCGCGCCGGCCGATCTTGTCGCAAAGAATCGCGCCGACGATATATCCGGTGAACGAACCGACGATCAGAACGATCAGATAACCACTGGTGTTGAACACCGAAAGATGGCGCACGGTTTTCAGATAGGTCGGCAGCCACGTGGTGATCGCGTAATAACCGCCGAGCATGCCGGTGCACAACACGCTGCCGAGCAAGGTGGTTTTGAGATGCGACGCCGAGAAGATCTGCAGGAAGTGCGAGGTATCGAAGCCGTGGTCGCGGGCGCGGCGCGTTTCCAGATAGATCTCCGGATCGCTCACGTTGCGGCGAATGTAGAGGATCCACGCCGCGGGCAGCAGGCCGATCCAGAAGCACGCGCGCCACGCAACCTGCTCGGGAAGCAGCGCGAAGAATGCCCAGTAGATGATCGCCGCGGCCGCCCAGCCGAACGACCAACTGCTTTGCACGGTGCCGACGGCTTTGGCGCGATGCTGTGGCGAGCGGATGGTCTCGGCCATCATGATCGTCACGACCGACCATTCACCGCCGAAGCCGATGCCTTGCAGCGTGCGCGTGGTGAGCAGTTGCCAGAACGAATGCGTGAAGCCGGACAGGAAGGTGAATAGCGCGAAGGTGGCAATCGTCCACTGGAGCACGCGGATGCGGCCGTAGCGGTCGGCGAGAATGCCGGCCAGCCAGCCGCCTATCGCCGACGAGATCAACGAACTGGTGGCGATCATGCCGGCTTCGCTTTTGGTCATGCCCCATGTCGCGATCAAGGTCGGAATGAGGAACGAGTAGATCATGAAGTCGAAGGCATCGACTGCGTAGCCGCCGAACCCGGCGTAAAGCGTGCGGCGCTCGCGCTGGGTCAATTCGGTGAACCATTGGAGAGAAGGCATGTTTTGTTATGGTCTCCAGGTCTTTTGGCCTGCCGGCGGCTGGAAAAAGGGGTGTTCGTATTCTACGGGGATGAGGCGTCCCGGGGCCAGTTGTGGTCAAAAATGGCGTTTCGGCGTAACAATCGATAAGAGACGCAACATTCGGGAAATCGCTGTAGGTAGCGACTCGCGGCGCATCCACGGCGCTCGACCCGCCGCAAGCACGCCGGCGCCAACCTCTCGTTTCCTTACCAACTACTACTCTGTAACGCAAAAGTTATTGTCGGCCGGTAAACTGCGCCGGCAGTGCCCATGCTGCGAACCACCCTCTCACGTCCGCGCCAGCCACGCCTAATGCCCGCCACCGCAAAAATCTGCTCGCCACTGCGCCGCTTCGCGAGCACGAGCTTGTCGCGAGCGAATGGGGCTGGCCCGAGAACGGTGTCCGATGTGGATTGTGCGTCGCGCCGGACCTTCCTCAAGGGCTCGGCCAGCGTGCTGCTGATGTCCGGCTTGAGCGCCTCGCTGCTGTCCGCCTGCGGCGGCGGCAATCTCGACGCCGATCAGCCGCCCACGCCGCGCCTCACCTCGGTCGCCAATTTCCGCGACCTCGCGGGCGCTGCCGCCGGCTATCCGACCGTCGACGGCAAACAGATGCGCCGTGGCGCGTTCTATCGCGCGAACGTGCTGACGCTCAGCAGCGCCGACGCTGCCACGATCGACAAGCTCGGCATCGCCACGGTCTACGACCTGCGCACGCCGGGCGAGATCGCGCGCACCGCCGACATCCTGCCGGGCGGCGCGATCGTGCAGACGTTCAATGTGCTCGGCACCAACGACTTCGTCGCTCCCGCTTTCGATTCCGCCGGCGCCGCGACCGCGTTCATGGAAGCGCAGGCGCGTGCGTATGTCACCGGCCCGGCGCAGCGCGCCAGTTTCGGCGCACTGCTGACGCATCTGGCCGATGGGGCCGGCGCGCAGTTATTTCATTCGAGTGCGGGCAAGGATCGCACCGGCTGGGTCGCGGCACTGCTGCTGAGCATCGCCAATGTGCCGCTCGACGTCATCACGCAAGACTATCTGCTGAGCAACGTGTATCTGGCGCCGTCGATCCAGACGCAGATCGAGACGCTGCGTGCGCAGGACGGCGACGCGGTCGCCACGGTCGAAACGCCGTTTCTGAATGTTCAGGAGAGTTATCTGCAGGCGGGCTTCGATCAGGTGCAAGCGAACTACGGCACGATGACGAACTATCTGACGCAAGGCTTGGGGCTCGCTCAGTCGACGATCGATAGGCTGCACAGCCGGCTCATAACCTGAACGTGGAGCGGTGAGCAGCGCGGCGTGACACGCGCCATGCGACACGCAAAAAAAGTCCGCCCCGATAAGCGGGCGGACGGAGAAAGGGCGGCATCGAGGTTGCCGGGGCTGACTATAAGGCCGCTACCCATGCAGCAGACCCTCCAGTAAGGCCGCGTAAGCGCACACGCCGGCTTCCCCTCTCCGTCACGTTAAAGCCGCCGTCACCGGCAGCTCGATTCGCACTTCCAACCCGCCTTGCGCGTGATTGCGCACGTGGCAGCGTCCGCCGCGATCATGCGCGAGCCGCGCCACGATCGCGAGACCGAGGCCGCAATGACCTTCGCCGCCCCGCGCGGCGTCGAGCCGCACGAAGGGTTTCATCGCGGCGGCAATGCGGTCGTCCGGAATGCCGGGCCCGTGGTCACGCACGCTGATGACCCAGTGTCCGTCGCTGCGCGCGGTCGCGATATCCACCGGCGGCGAGCCGTGTTCGAGCGCGTTATCCACCAGGTTCGTGACCAGCCGGTCGAGCAGCGTGCGCGGTAATTTGAAGGCCGGGCCCGCGCGCAGGTCGAGCGTGAATAATGGCGTTTCGGTGCTGTCGCCGGCGAAAAACTGTTCCTGTAAAAAATCTTCGACTTCGACTGGCGGCCCGGCGTCGGCGGACTGGCCGGCGAATTCAAGGAACTGCTGAACGATGTTGGTGAGCGAGTCCACGTCGCGGATCAGGCCGGCGCGCTCGCTTTCCGCGACCAGCACGCTGGCGCGCAATTTGAGGCGCGTGAGCGGCGCTTTCAGGTCATGCGCCACGCCGGCCAGCATCACGGCCTGGTCGTCGCCGGCTTCGTTCAGACGCCGCATCATGTCGTTGAACGAACCGATCAGATCGCGCAGTTCGCGCGGGCCTTGCACGGTGACGGGCTCAGGCCGGCCGCCCGAGCCGAATTCGCGAGCGGCGCCGGCCACCCGCGACAACGGCCGCTGCATCTGCCACACCGCGAGCAGCGACAGGATCAGCGCGCCCGCCAGCATCGAGACGGCTTCGATCAGAAAGCGCGGGCGCGGCGGCACGTCGACCGGCACCACCACCCAGTTCGATTTGCCGGGGAAGAGTACCCACAGTTGCGGCGGCCGTAAATCGTCGACGGCGATGCGGGTGCCGGGCGGCAGGTTGTCGTGCAGTTGCCGGCTCAATTCGGTCAGCGGATGCCGGGTCGGCTCGCTCAGATGCACGCTCGCCGGCATGTTCCAGGTCGGCACCAGATGCACGCGCATGGCGGGCGCGAGCGCGGCCCCCTTCATCGGCTCGCCGTTGACGGCTTGCAGCACCAGCAGAATGCCGCGCGCGAAACCGTCGATTTCATGACGCGGCGGCTGCATGACGATCAGCACGAACCAGCCGGCCTGAATCGCGAGCAACACCGCCGTCGAGAGCAACGCCATCCTGCCGAACAGCGTGTTCAGCGGGTTTCTCATGCGGTGGAGGCGGCCTCGTCGGCGAAGGGCGCGCCGTCGGCGTCGGGTACGAAAACGTAGCCTTTGCCGCGCACCGTTTGCACGTAGCAGGGGTTGGACGGATCTTCCTCGATCACGCGGCGCAGACGCCAGATCGGCACGTCGAGACTGCGGTCGCGGAAGGCCAGGTTGTCGCGATGCACGAGATCGTGAATCAGTACGCGCGACAGCACCTTGTACGGGTTGTTGACGAAGATCTTCAGCAGCGCGAACTCACTGTCGCGCAGCGCCAGCTTGGTGTCGTCGCGCGACAGCGAACGGGTTGCGAAGTCGAGTTCGAACGGCCCGAACCGGTATGGCTTGCGGGCTTCCGGCGCGCTGGTGGTGGACGGCCCGCGACGGCGCAGGACGGTATGGATGCGCGCAAGCAGTTCGCGTGGATCGAACGGCTTGGTCAGGTAGTCGTCCGCGCCGAGCGAAAGCCCGACGATGCGGTCGGCCACCGTGCCGCGCGCGGTCACGAAGATCACCGGAATGTCGTCGCCGGCGGCGCGCAACGCGGTGAGCGCGCGCAGGCCGTCGGTGTTCGGCATCATGATATCGAGCACCACGACGGAAGGCCGCTCGCGTTCGAGCCGCCGCTGAAGATGCGTGCCGTCATGCAGCACCGACGCGTCGAAGCCGTTCGATTGCAGAAACTTGCATAGCAGATCGCGTACGACCGGATCGTCGTCGACGATAAGGACCTGTGGATTCATGGCGAAATTCTAGACTGGCCCGCACAACGCGCGGCCGACTGTTTTCTTACCAATGCTTACGCTTGCCCGCACAACCTCTGCCGGCTGAAGCGTAAGGCCCGCTGCCGAAGGCTCATAGCGTATTTCACGCACGCCATATTTGGCAATGCGCGGCACGCCGTCCACACCCATTCAATTCGATAAGCATCGCCAAAAATTCCTCCGAAGAAACAATTGGCGCGTAATTGAAACCGCTCGCAACGGCTCGAAAGAACCGCTGGAAAGCGCGCTTTTCTTCGTGCATCGCCAACGTGTGCCCGGCGCGATGATTCGTCGTGCAGTACGTTGCGCCGCAAGCCGGAAACAGCCTGACGCATTGGGCCCACGGCAAGCGGCGTGAAATCGAAACCCAGCGCCACGCGAGGCTCATCATGTCCGTTCATAACAACTTCAGCTCAACCCGTTTTTCTTCGATGGCGCCGACGCCGCCGGCCCCCAAGCCTGCCGCTCAAAGCAACCTCGCCACGGCCCCGACCGCGCAGGAAGCCGCAGCCGAACCGCTGCCGTCGCTGCCGAGCGGACTCGTTGGGCATAACGTCAACACGACCGCCTGACGCACCGAGGCCCGTGTGTCGACCCCGAGAATCATTGACCGTTTCATTCGTGTCGTTGCGTGGTTGACGCTCGGCGCGGCGCTGCTGCCGGTCGGCGGCTGCGCCGTCGCCGCGCTGCCGTGCCGGCTGACCTCAGCCACGCTGAAAATCGTCCCGGTCGTCGGCCATGCCGCGGCCGCCCCGTTCGACATGTGTTCATCCGCGATCGACTGAATCATGACACTCAAACGGATTGCCTGTGCGTTGGCGCTGTTCGGTGGTTTGTTGTCGCTGGCCGCTTATGCGCAGCCGGTCGCGCGTGATGCGAATCCGAACGCGTCAGCAACCGCGCCCACGCAGAAGGAAGTCTCCGCCGAGGCGCGCCGGCGCTCGACCACGCAAGATGCGCCGTTCGCGTTTCGTGGCGTCGCGCTCGGCATGACGCTCGATGAATTCCGCGCGGGTTCAACCGTGCGGGCCACGCCGGTCGGCAGCGTGCCGGTCTGCGAGACGGACGTGCAGGCGGGCGCGCTCGGCATGCGTTTGAAGTCGCACGAGAGCCTGACGGTGGCGTGCCGCTGGGCGCATCGCGGCAATGACGGCTGGGCGGTGTCGCAAGCCGTGGTGGACGGCGCGCCGGCGCTGGAGCATGTGCTGCGCTTCGCGCGCGTCGACGGACAAAGCGCGCTGCGTCTCTACGAGATTTCCTTTGTGGTCGACGAGATCACCGCCGAAGACTTGCGCGACGCGCTCGCCGACCGCTACGGGCCGCCGCGCTTCGCGACGCGGAACGTGTCGGCCTCGGGCGCGCTGCCGACCTATGTCTGGGAAAACGCGGTGAGTTCGATCACCTTGTGTTTTCTGCCGGGCACGCGCAACGGCACGCTCACCTATCTGCTGAAGGGTTCGGATGCGTGGGTGAAGTCGGTCGTGCGGCAATGGCAGGCGAGCGGCGCCGAGGCGGGTTGATGCGCGACCTCGACCAGGCGGCGCGCTCTCGCCATGACTCGCGGCCCGTGTGCATTCGTCTTCATCGGAAGCGATCGCGCGGCAAGCGTGGCGCCCCGTTCAAAGCAAGCCGATCCGTTCAAGGAGCCTGCATGACCACGCTACCTCTCACGCTCGCGCTAGGCGCGGCGTTCTGTCTCGCCGCCTGCTCGGGCGGTCGGCAGCCTTCTATCGTCGACACGCCGATGGCGCCGCCACTCGCCTCCGCGCCGCTCAACGTGAACACGCAAGGCGCGATCTATCAGGCCGGCACGCCGCTGCTGCTGTACGAAACGCCGCGTGCGCAGCATATCGGTGATGTGCTGACGATTCGTCTGTCGGAGTCGTATAGCGGCAACAATAGTTCGACGGCGGCGGCGAGCCGTTCGAGCAGCATCACCGCCGCCGCCGCCGATCAATCGACCAACGCCGCCGCGCGGCTCGCCAGGCTGTTCAACATCGGCTCGGCGAGCACCGACTACAAGGGGCAGGGCAGTCTCACCGACGTGAGCGGCATGACCGGCACGCTGGCCGTCACCGTGATCGGCACGATGTCGACCGGCAACCTGGTGGTGTCGGGCGAGAAGATGATCGCGATGAGCGGTAACAGCGACCGCTTGCGCTTGTCGGGGATCGTCAATCCGAAAGACATCGAGGCGGGCAATTATGTCGCGTCGAGCAAGGTCGCCAATGCGCGGATCGAACAGGCTGGGGCGGGCATGGTGTCCGACGCGACGACGATGGGTTGGCTGCAGCGCATGTTCCTGAGTGTGTTGACGTTTTGATGCTTTAAGACGCGGGTGAGTGGCGCGAAACGAGCGGGACATGTGACCCAGCTGAGACGTGCACCGCGCCATGCCCGCGTCGTGCGCATTTAGCGAGATACCCGCGCCTCCTCTTCCCGCTACGCCAACGGCGCCGCGCTTCGCTCGGCCGCGCCGATTTCCCCGTCCGGCACGAACACATACCCGCGTCCCCACACCGTCTGCACGTAACGCGGCTCCGACGGATCCACTTCGATCAGCCGCCGCAATCGCCAGATCGACACATCGAGACTGCGATTGCGATGCGCCTCGCTATTGCCGTGCAGTTTCTCCAGCAACTGCGCGCGCGTCAGCACCGTCATCGAATGCGTGACGAACACTTTGAGCATGGCGAATTCGCTCGAGCGCAGCGTGATGCGCTCACCGTCGCGGCGCAATTCACGCGCCGGGAAATTCACTTCGAAACGTCCGAACCGGTATGGCGCGCGCTGTTCCGGCGCGCTCGGCGCAATCGTGCCGCGCCGGCGCAGCACCGTGCGAATTCGCGCGACCAGTTCGCTCGGCTCGAAGGGCTTGCCGAGATAGTCGTCGGCGCCGAGTTCGAGGCCGATCACGCGGTCGATCGGATCGGCGCGCGCAGTCAGCAGAATCACCGGAATGTCGTCGCCGGCCACGCGCAACGCGCGCAGCGCACTGATGCCGTCGAGCTCCGGCATCATGATGTCGAGCACGATCAGCGCCGGACGCTCGTCCTGCAATTTGCGCTGCAGCGCCAGGCCGTGTTCGAGCGTGACAACCTTGAAGCCGCGCCCCTGCAGATAATCGCTGACGAGCTCACGTACGACGGGGTCGTCGTCGACGACCAGAATGGATTGGTTCATTCAGGCCATCTTAGTGATCGGCATGGAGCGAGCCAAGCGCGTAACGCTTTCGAATCCTTTCCCATGTAAGAGACGGCAAGCAGTGCGGCGCGGCTAGTTCGCCTGCGAGGTCTGAATGGTTTGCATCGATTGGCGCGCGAAATCGGTTTGATCGACCACCATCCGTTCGATCAGACCATTGAGCTTGGTCGATGCCGACGAAAAGCGGTCGGTGTTGAGGCCGCCGGTCTGATAGCGCGCGGTGACGAGAATGCGGCCGTGCTGGATCAGCGTCAGGTCGATGATCGACAGGTACTGGATCGATTCGTCGCTGAACGAGCGGCGGCCGTAGTCGATCGCGGCGTTGTAGACGAGGCGCGCTTCGCAACCGGCGGGCGAGGTGCCCGGATTGTAGACGTCCGAACGAATGCCGCGCCGGTCGAGCGCGAGTTGCAGCGCCGGCACGAAATCGCCCACCGACACGGTCTGATTCACTTCGATGCAAACGTTATGCACGTCGGCCGGCCGGCCGTTGACGAAGGTCGGCGACGAGTAGTTCGCCGCAATCGCGTAGCCGGCCTGAATCACGGAGCCGGTGGCATCGGCAGCCTGGATCAGCGTCCACGCGCAGCCGTTCAGGCCGGCCGCCAGCATCGCGCCGACGGCCAGCCGCGCGCACGGCCGCCGCGTGACGCGCCACGCGGTGCGCGTGGCGCGTGAAGCTCGCGTGAAGGTGGCGGCGCGCAGGCTCGGCATGAATGTCATGAGACGGTGCCCGGTGGCGGTCAAAGGGGGCGGCCGGTCGACGCGCAGCGCGGCGGATCGCGGCGGCCGGCGCTGGGCGCGTTCGGGTTTGGGTTTGGGCTCAGGTGCGGGTTCACGCTCAACGCGCGAGGCGGGTCAAAGGATAGGAGCGGCGATCGAATGACATGAGCGAAGATTCCGGTAGCGTTGAATGACGTGGCGTGCCGCACGAGGTTTGGCACACATGGCTATCGTCGCTGGAGGAGCATGTCTTCAAAGCGCGGAACAGCTTGCCGGCTTCGCAAATGCTTTCGAACTCTTCGCGGGTCTTTCTGGATGTTGCGGCCGTGGGCGTTTTTCAGCCCAGCGTGAGGCCGCCGTCGACGTGAATCACCTGACCGGTGATATGCCGCGCTTCGTCGGAGAGCAGGAACGCGATCAGCGCGGCGATATCGGCCGGCTCGGCGACGTGGCCGAGCGGCGTCGCTTGCGCCGCGCGCTGCCACACCGATGCATTATCGGCACTCGGGCCGCGATCTTTACGGGTATAACCCGGCGCCACGCAATTCACGGTCACGCCGTGCGGCGCAAGTTCGGCTGCCGCCGTTTTCGCTAACGACTCCAACGCCGCTTTGGCCGCCGCCGTTGCGGCGAACGGCGTATCCGCGCGATAGCGGTGCGCGACGAACGAACTGAGCGCGACTACACGGCCGCGCTTCGACGTTTCCAGCGCGGGCGACGCACGTTTGACAAGCGCCGCGAACGCCGCCGGCATGGCGGCCCAGGCGGCGCTGAACGTATCGGGATCGAGCGCGTGCAGCGTTTGCCGCTGCGCGTGGCCTGCATTGGCAACCAGTTGATCGAGTGCGCCGAAGCGCGCCAGCGTTTGATGGATCACATGGTCCGCCGCGCCACGCTCGGCCAGGTCGGCGCACAGCGTTGCGCAGTGCGCGCCGTTCGCACTGCAGTCGGCGGCCACTTGCGCGAGACGTTCGCGCGACGCCTCGTCGGCGCCGCGTGCGTGCAGCATCAGCGCGGCGCGCGGCGCGGCGATGCGCCGGGCCAGCGCCGCACCGATACCGGAGCCCGCGCCGGTGATCAGCACGACGCGATCGACGCCGGCGGGACTCGGCACGCTCATGCCGCGACTGCTTCGCCGGAACGTTCGACGTCGAGCGTTTCGTCATGGAACGCCGCCAGCGATTCGCGATGCGCGACGCTAACGATCGCCGCCTGCGGCAAACGCTCGGTGAACAGACGGTAGAGCCGTGCTTCGTTTTCGGCATCGAGCGCGCTGGTCGCTTCGTCGAGGAACAGATAGTCCGGCTTGTGCAGCAGCACGCGGGCGGCGGCGAGACGCTGCTGTTCACCCGGCGACAGGATGCGGGTCCAGTGCCCCGATTCCGCCAGCCGGTCGGCGTACTCCGACAGATGGCAGGTGACCAGCGCTTCGCGGCATTCGTCTTCGGTGTAGGTGTCGGCCGAGGACGGGTAGGCTAGCGCTGCCTTCAGCGTGCCGATCGGCATGTAGCTGACCTGCGGGATGAACATCATGCGGGCGTTGACGGGCGCGTCGATCGAACCGTCGCCGAACGGCCAGAGGCCGGCCAGCGCACGCATCAGCGTGCTCTTGCCCGAACCGGACGGACCGCGCACCAGCCAGCGCGAACCCGGCGCGATCGCGATATCGCGAATGCGCGACAGCGGATTGCCGTTCGGCAGCGCGAGTTTGAGGCCCTCGGTGGAGAGCTTGTTGGCGTCGACGTAATGCAGGTTGATACCGCCGTGCTCGGTGGCTGGCGAGACCGATTCTTTCAGGTGCGGCGAGCGCAGAATGCGCTTGAATTCACGCAACCGGTTCACGGTGGCGCGCCATTCGACCAGGCTGCCGTAACTGTTGATGAACCACGAGAACGAATCGCTGACGGTGCCGAACGCGCTGGAAATCTGCATCAGCACGCCGAACGTGAAGGCGCCCGCGAAATAGCGCGGCGCGGCGACCACCAGCGGAAAGATGATCGCGATCTGGCCGTAGAAGCTGAGCACGAAGGTGAGCCGCTTGGTGTACTTCATCACCTGCCACCAGTTGTCGCGGATGCGTCCAAACAGCGACTGGGTGCTCGTCTTCTCCGTTTCCATACCGTTGTAGAAGGCGATCTGCTCGGCGTTTTCGCGCAGACGGATCAGGCCGAAACGGAAGTCCGCCTCGACTTTCTGCGCCTGGTAGTTGATCGGCACGAGCGGGTGGCCGACCTTCTGGATGATCAGCGAGCCGACCACTGCATAGAGCGCGGCGGCCCACACCATGTAGCCGGGAACCTGCACCGGCATGCCGCCGAGCGAGACGGTCAGTGCGCCGCCGATCGTCCACAGGATCGTGATGAACGACACCAGCGTGACGATCGTGGAGAGCAGGTCGAGGGTCAGCGACAGGGTGCTGGTGGCGAACGATTGCAGGTCGTCGCTGATCCGCTGGTCGGGGTTGTCGGCGAGGCGGTCGCGTTCGATCCGGTAGAAGGCGCTGTCGTGCATCCATTCGTTCAGATAGCGCGTGGTCAGCCACTGGCGCCAGCGGAAGCCGAGCATCTGGCGTAGATACCGCCCATATACCGCAAGGATGATGAAGGCGAACGCGAGTACCGAGAACACCATCAGCAGGTGCGGGAAATCGTGCACGTTCTTGGTCTGCAGCGCGTTGTAGAAATCGGCGCTCCAGCGGTTCAGGCGCACGTTGATCCACACGACCAGCAGGTTCATCACGATGATCGCGATGAGCAGGCCCCAGGCCGTTTTTCGTTCTTCTGAAACCCAGTAGGGTTTGATCAGGCTCCAGGCGGAGATCTTTTCGTCCGGCGGCAGCGCGGGGCTGGCTGAGGTATTCGGTGTCATGAGCATCCTGAAGAAGTGCTGGCCTGCATGCCCGGGCGTCGTGCTCGACGAACGCTCGTCCGGGCGAGTGTCCGATTCTGGCGCGCAGCCCTTAAGCGAAAATTAATTTGCGCCAGAAGGCTTCGCTGCCATGCGATGACGGCACGGGCGGCGGATCGTGGAATGCGTCCGGGCGCGCCGCGCCGTGGCGGCATGGGCTCGTTGCATTGTGCCAGAGCGCCGCGTCGGGCCGCATCGGCAATATAAAAGAAGGTGCCGGATCAAACCTGGCGCAAACGCGCCGGGCGCTGGTTTGCGGGCGTCGCGGCTTTTATGGTCTAATGGCCTTCGACGAAACAGGGGTGCTTTGCCCACAGGCGCGCATGATTTTCATGCCGTAGCGGCAAGGCTGAGAGAGACCCTTTGCACCCGATCCGGGTAATACCGGCGCGGGAAGTTTCCGGAAGCAGCCAGTCTTCCATTCCCCGCCGGGGTGGCGTGCGTCTTCAGAATGCGCGTCGTGCCCGGCCGGCCTCACCCGCCGGTTTCGTCCTGGGTACGTGCGTTTTTCTGCCGTACGGAAAGGACTCGATGACCGCCTATTCTTCAGTTATGTGTTTTGCTCTTCGTCACGCCGCTGCCGGCGCGCTGTGCTTTTGCCTGTTCAGCCTGATAGATCACAGTGAAACGGAGCGTGCGCAATGAGCCGTTCCGCGCAACCCGATTTCGCTGTTCTCGGCGGCGGCCTGTGCGGCCGGCTGGTCGCGTGGCGCCTTGCCGGTCAGGGGCATCGCGTGGCGCTGTATGAACGTGGCGACGCCGCCGGTTCGCAGGCGGCCGCATGGGTCGCTGCCGCGATGCTGGCGCCGCTCGCCGAAGCCGCCAGCGCCGAGTTGCTGATTACCCGTCTCGGCGCGAGTTCGCTCGATACGTGGCCGCAAGTGCTGGCCGAGTTGCCCGAGCCGGTGTTCTTTCAGCGCAATGGCACCCTGGTGGTCTGGCATCATGCCGACCGCACCGAAGCGCCGCTGTTCGAACGCCGGGTGCGCTCCAATGCACCGGCCGATTTGCTGGACGGCGGCTTCGTCACGCTGGCCGGCGCGCAGCTCGGCGCCGCCGAACCCGCGTTGGCCGGGCGCTTCAATCAGGGCTGGCTGCTGCCGCGCGAAGGTCAACTGGACAACCGCCAGGTGTTGGCCGCGCTGGCTGCGGGCCTCGCCCTGCGCGGTGTCGAAACGCACTGGAACACGCCGGTCGACGATCATTCGCTGCCGTCCGCGCGTATTACGATCGACTGCCGCGGGCTCGGCGCGAAGGCGGTGTTGCCCACGCTGCGCGGCATTCGCGGCGAAGTCGCGCGGGTGCACGCGCCCGGTATCAAACTGACGCGTCCGGTGCGCTTGCTGCATCCGCGTTACCCGCTGTATATCGCGCCGAAGCAGGACGATCTCTACGTGATCGGCGCCACCGAAGTCGAAGGTGAGGACATGTCGCCGGTCAGCGTGCGCTCCGCGCTCGAACTGCTGAGCGCGGCGTTTTCCGTGCATCCCGGCTTCGGCGAGGCTCGTATCCTCGAACTGAATTCGCAGTGCCGCCCGACGTTGCCGGACCACCGTCCGGCTTTGCTGTGGGATGGCGCGCAGACGCTGCGCGTGAACGGCCTGTACCGGCACGGCTACATGATCGTGCCCGAAGTCGCCGACGAAGCCGTGCGCTTCGCCGCGGCGCTGCTCGACGGCCGGATCGGCGACGCCGATGGGTTCGCCGACTGGCAACGCGACGCGCGCTGGAGCGAGCTGTTCCAGCTGGATTCCACGCGGGAGCCGGCATGAGCGTTGCGCGTTTTGCCGTGTTCGGCCTTGTGGCTTGATGGGCCTCGACACGTTTTAACGCTGCACGCTCTGTTGCTCCCGCCTTCGATTGAACCGCATTCGAACACCATGAACATTCATATCAATCAGAAGTCGTTGTCGTTGCCCGAGGGCGCGACGGTCGCCGACGCGCTGGTCGCGTTCGGCGCGCGCCCGCCGTTCGCGGTCGCGCTGAACGGCGATTTCGTGGCGCGTACCCAGCATGCGGCGCGCGCGCTGCAGCCGGGCGACAAGCTCGACGTCGTGCAACCCGTGGCCGGCGGTTAAGTCTGCCGCGTACCACCGCGTACCACCGCGTACCACCACGTACCGCTACCTCGCCACGACCTGCCGGAGACAAGCACAATGCCCACCACTTCCCCTCAAACCGCCGACGCGCTCACGCTCTACGGCGAGACCTTCGCAAGCCGTGTACTGCTCGGCACCTCACGCTATCCGTCGCTGCAATCGCTGTCCGATTCGATCGACGCCGCGCGTCCCGGCATGGTGACCGTCGCGCTGCGCCGGCAGATGAACGAAGGCGGCGCCGAAGCCGGCTTCTTCGATCTGCTCAAGCGCCACGGTGTGCCGCTGCTGCCGAACACGGCCGGCTGCCTGACCGTCGGCGAGGCGGTCACGACCGCGCACATGGCGCGCGAAATTTTTGAAACCGACTGGATCAAGCTCGAACTGATCGGTGACGACTACACGCTGCAGCCCGATCCGGTCGGGCTGATCGAGGCGGCCGCGCAACTCGTCAAAGACGGCTTCAAGGTGCTGCCGTACTGCACCGAAGATCTGGTGATCGGTCGCCGTTTGCTGGATGCCGGCTGTGAAGCGCTGATGCCGTGGGGCGCGCCGATCGGCACCGGCAAGGGCGTGATCAATCCGTACGGCTTGCGGGTGTTGCGCGAGCGGCTGCCGGACGTGCCGCTGATCGTCGACGCCGGGCTCGGTGTGCCGTCGCACGCGGCGCAAGTGATGGAATGGGGTTTCGACGGCGTGTTGCTGAACACGGCCGTCTCGCAAGCCACGCATCCCGATGCGATGGCGCGCGCCTTCGCGCTGGGCGTCGAGGCAGGCCGCCAGGCCTTTCTGGCTGGTCCGATGGCCGAGCGCGAAAGCGCGCACGCAAGCACGCCGGTGGTCGGCATGCCGTTCTGGCATCAGGATGAGGGCGGCGCATGACGCAGACTTTGGCCTTGGCGGGCCGCGATCTCTTCTGGCCGCCCGCCGACGAACTCACCGAAGCCGCCGAGCGGATTCGCGCCCGCCTCGGCGACTGGCCGCCGAGCCACGCGCCGTGGCGCATCTGCCTGACCGCGCCGGACGAGCCGAACGGCGGCGATCTGATCGTGATCGCCGACGCCCAGCAGCACGGCGAGCAGGTGGCGCGCTGGCAGGTGCGGAGCGCCGGTGTAATCGAGGCCGCGCAGAACCGGGCGGTGCTGCATCTGGGCGGCGAAACCTACCGTCTGGAAGGCCATCTGGCGGAAGACTGGGTCGCCGCACTGGCCGCGTTTCTGGATTGCGGTTTCGATCCGCACGACGCGCTGGTGCTGGCGCTCGCCTGGCGTGACGGCGACGAAACCCGCGCCGACGACGCCTTTCCGTCCGATCTCGGCCATTTCCCGCGCCTCGCCGGCTTGCCGGACGCGCCGGAGCCGGCCTTTCCGTCGTGCCCGCCGCGGCTCGGGCTGTATCCGGTGCTGCCGAGCGGGGAGTGGGTCGAGCGGGTTGCCGGCTTCGGCGTGAAGACAATCCAGTTGCGCCACAAATCGGCCGAACCCGCCGACGAACTGAAGCGCGAGATCGCGCTGAGCGTGGCGGCCGGTCGTCGGCACGACGCCCAGGTGTTCATCAACGACCACTGGCAAGCCGCGCTCGACGCGGGCGCTTATGGTGTCCACCTCGGCCAGGAAGACGTGCATACCGCCGATCTGGCGGCGCTCGCCGCCGGCGGCATTCGCCTCGGCCTGTCCACGCACGGTTTCTACGAGATTCTGAGAGCGCTGCATTTCCGCCCCAGCTACATCGCGGTGGGTGCGGTGTTTGCGACCACCACCAAGGCCATACCGACCGCGCCGCAGGGACTCAAACGTCTGGCGCGCTATGTGCGCCTGCTCGACGGCGTCGTGCCGCTGGTGGCGATCGGCGGTATCGACCTGCAGGTGTTGCCGGACGTACTGGCGACCGGTGTGGGCGGCGCGGCCGTGGTGCGCGCGGTGACGGAATCGGCTGATTTGGCCGCCGCCGTTTCTGCACTGCAACACGCGTTTACGCAATAATCGTCAGGCTTGGTAAAGGGACAGGGCACCTCACGGCAACTTTTGCATGATGGCCCTATAATTCGGCCTTCCGTTTCCGTGTAAAAGGACTGTCAGTTTCGTGTCTTCCTCCCCCGAGACCTTACTCGAGCTGCGCGACGTCGACTTCGGTTATGGCGACCGGCTCGTTCTGTCGAACCTGAACCTGCGCTTCAAGCGCGGCCAGGTGGTGGCCGTCATGGGCGGCTCGGGGTGCGGCAAGACCACGGTGCTGCGTCTGATCGGCGGTCTGGTGCGCGCGCAGCGCGGCCAGATCCTGTTCCAGGACCAGGACGTCGGCCAGCAAACCCGCGACGGCCTGTACGCGCTGCGCCGCAAGATGGGCATGCTGTTCCAGTTCGGCGCGCTGTTCACCGACATGTCCGTGTTCGACAACGTGGCCTTCGCGCTGCGCGAGCACACCGATCTCCCCGAAGACCTGCTGCGCGACCTCGTGCTGATGAAGCTCAACGCGGTCGGGCTGCGCGGCGCGCGCGACCTGCTGCCCTCGGAGATTTCGGGCGGCATGGCGCGGCGGGTGGCGCTGGCGCGCGCCATCGCGCTCGACCCCGAACTGATGATGTACGACGAGCCGTTCGCCGGCCTCGATCCGATTTCGCTCGGCATCACCGCGAACCTGATTCGCGCGCTGAACCAGGCGCTGGGCGCGACCTCGATCCTCGTCACGCACGACGTGCCGGAGTCGTTTGCGATTGCCGACTACGTGTATTTCCTCGCCAACGGCGGCGTGCACGCCGAAGGCACGCCCGCTGAGTTGCGCGCATCCACCGATCCGACGGTGCGCCAGTTCATCGACGGCGCGCCGGACGGCCCGTTCAAATTCCATTACCCCAGCAAGACGCCGCTCGCGGCGGACTTCGGCATCGGCGGAGGTCAGTCATGATCAGTGCGATCGGCCGCTCGGTGATCGGCGGGCTCGGCACGGCCGGCTACGCCACGCGTTTCTTTATCCGGCTGGTGCTCGAATTTTTCCCGTTGCTGCGTCGTCCGCGTCTTGTCACGAAGCAGATCCACTTCGTAGGTAATTATTCGCTGGTGATCATCGCCGTGTCGGGGCTGTTCGTCGGCTTCGTGCTCGGCTTGCAGGGGTATTACACGCTCAACCGGTACGGCTCCGAGCAGGCGCTCGGGCTGCTGGTCGCGCTGTCGCTGGTGCGCGAACTCGGACCGGTGGTCACGGCGCTGCTGTTCGCTGGCCGCGCGGGCACGTCGCTCACGGCCGAGATCGGCCTGATGAAGGCGGGCGAGCAACTCACCGCCATGGAAATGATGGCCGTCGACCCGGTCAAGGTCGTGGTGGCGCCGCGCCTGTGGGCCGGCATCATCGCCATGCCGGTGCTCGCGGCGATCTTCAGCGCGGTCGGTATTCTGGGCGGTTATGTGGTGGGTGTGTTGCTGATCGGCGTCGATTCCGGCGCGTTCTGGTCGCAAATGCAAGGCGGCGTCGATGTCTGGCGCGACGTTGGCGCCGGGGTCGTCAAGAGCGTGGTGTTCGGCCTCGCGGTGACCTTCGTCGCGCTGTATCAAGGCTATGAAGCCAAGGCGACGCCGGAAGGCGTATCGCGCGCCACGACCAAAACGGTCGTGTATGCGTCGCTGGCGGTACTCGGCCTCGACTTTCTGCTGACCGCACTGATGTTCAGCTAAGACTGCGTTCGCACGTTTCCAGCCGGCGCCGCGTCATGGGGCGCGCGCGGCGGGCAGCGTTGACGGCGTGGCGGATTCACTTTGGGATGACGATGAAAAAGACTGCTCTCGACTTCTGGGTCGGCCTGTTCGTGGTGTTGGGGTTCGTTGCGTTGCTGTTTCTCGCGCTGAAGGCCGGCAACATGAGCTCGTTGTCGTTTCAGGCAACGTACCCGGTCAAGCTCAAGTTCGACAATATCGGCGGACTGAAAGCCCGCGCGCCCGTGAAGAGCGCGGGCGTGACGGTCGGCCGGGTCGCGTCGATCGGCTTCGACAGCAATGCGTACCAGGCTGTCGTCACGATCGATATCGACAAGCAATACCCGTTTCCGAAAGACACGTCGGCGAAGATTTTGACCTCGGGTCTGCTCGGCGAGCAGTACATCGGGCTCGAACCGGGCGGCGACAGCGAAATGCTTAAAGCGGGCGACACGATCTCGATGACGCAATCGGCCATCGTGCTCGAAAACCTCATCGGACAGTTTCTGTATAGCAAGGCCGCGGATTCGGGCGCGTCCAAGCCTGGCGCGTCGCCGGCCGCACCGGCGCCGGGGGTTTCGGCCGCGTCGGCCGCCCCGGCAGCGAGCCTGCCTGCGTCCGGCACCGCCGGCCAATAAGGAGAATAAAAAATGCAGACCTCACGTACCGAGGGCGTGCGCGCCTTCCAGTTCGGCAAGCTGGCGGTCGCGGCCATGCTGCTCGCCGGCTGTACCACGGTGCAGACGCCGACCAAGGGCGATCCGCTCGAAGGCCTCAATCGCACCATCTTCACCGTCAACGACAAGCTCGACCAGTACGCGTTGAAGCCGGTTGCCAAGGGTTACGTGTTCATCACGCCGCAGCCGGTGCGTGACAGCGTGACGAACTTCTTCTCGAACATCGGCGACGTCTACATCGCGGCGAACAACCTGCTGCAGTTGAAGATTACCGACGGTGTCGAAGACATCATGCGGATCGTGATCAACACGGTGTTCGGCGTGGGCGGCCTGTTCGACGTGGCGACGCTCGCGAAGCTGCCCAAGCACGACAACGACCTCGGCCTGACGCTCGGCCACTACGGCGTGCCGGCGGGTCCGTACCTCGTGCTGCCGCTGTTCGGACCGAGCACGGTGCGCGACGCGGTGGGCTCGATCGGCAATTACTATGTGAACCCGCTCAGCTACATTCACCCGGACGGGTTGAGCTGGGCGTTGTACGGCATCAACGTGGTCAACACGCGCGCGAATCTGCTGAACGCGAGCGACGTGCTGGAAGGCGCCGCGCTCGACAAATATTCGTTCGTGCGTAACGCGTATCTGCAACGTCGTCAGTACCTGTTGTCGGACGGCAAGCAGTCCGCGTCGTTGCCGAACTACGGCGACGACGCACCGCTACCCAAATACGACGACGTCGACGGCGGCGCGGCCGCCGCACCGGCAGGCGCTTCGGGCACGCAGGGTGCTGCTGCGAAGCCGGCGGCGCCGCAGGCCGCTTCGGCGACGGGCGCGGCGGCGACGGGCGCGGCGGCGACGGGCGCGGCGGCGACGGGCGCGGCGGCGACGGGCGCGGCGGCCCCCGAGGCCGCCTCGGGCACCGCCGATACGCCGCCGCTGGACCTGAACGGCGGCCCGGAAACCACGCAGATCCCGGCCGGCCAGTTGGTCCCGCCGTCGCGTTTCAATTTCCCGTCATTCAAATTGCGCTGATCGTGCGGCCGTAACAGTTCGACACGACTCTCGCAGTTTGCGCGTGGATTGCCGCTGAACTCGCGTGTTAATGTCGGCTCAAACGGTTGCACTATTTATAAGGCAAGGCTCGATATGAAAAAATTCTTCCTCATTCCGTTGTTCGCTGCGTTGTTCTCGTTCGCCAGCGCCGGTGCATCGGCACAAACCGTGGACACCAATTCGCCAGACGGCATGATCAAGACGGTCACGCAGCAGGTGATCGACGCGGTACGCGCCGACAAGTCGATCCAGCAAGGCGACATCTCGCACATCACCAAGCTGGTGAACGAAAAGATCCTGCCGTACACCGATTTCCATCGCACCACGCAACTGGCCATGGGCCGCAACTGGCGTACGGCTACGCCTGAGCAGCAGGCGCAGATCGTCGATCAGTTCAAGATGCTGCTGATCCGCACCTACTCGGGCGCGCTCGCGCAAGTGCGCGACCAGCAGATCCAGTACAAGCCGTTCCGCATGAGCCCGGACGACACCGACACGGTGGTGCGCTCGGTGGTGATGAACAATGGCTCGCCGATCGAACTCGACTACCGTTTGTACAAGACGCCGCAAGGCTGGCGCGTGTATGACATCAACGTGCTCGGCGCGTGGCTGATCCAGGCGTATCAGCAGCAGTTCAACGAGCAGATCCAGCAGAAGGGCGTGGACGGGCTGATCCAGTTCCTCACGCAGCGTAACCAGCAACTCGCCGCGGGCAAGCAGTCGTGAGCGAAGTGCTGAGCCCCGTCGCGAACCGCTTCGACTGCGGCGCGACCCTCACCCACGCGAGCGCGAAGGCCGCGCTTGCGGCGGGTTTGCAGCGTATCGCGGCTGGCGCGACCGGCGTGGATTGCGCGCCGCTCGCGCAGTTTGACTCGTCCGCGCTGGCTGTTTTGCTCGCATGGGAACGCGCGGCGCAAGCGCGCGGCACACCGTTCGAGATCGTCAATCTGCCGGCTGGTCTCGCCAGCCTCGCGCAAGCGTACGGCGTCGATACCCTGATATCGTCGCGACATTGACGCTCCTGTAGCGTCGCGGCCAATCCCCCTGGCCGTCATGGGGCTGCTAATTTTTGCCCTATAATCAACCGTTTTTTGGGGCAGATCCGGTGATCTTTACCGGCCCCAATTCCGTCCCCCCCAGCACTTTGCGCCCCCATTCAGGCGCCGCGACGCACGCGGCCCATAGTCATGTCAGCCATAGAAATTCGTAACGTCAAGAAGCGCTACAAGGACTTGCAAGCGCTCAAGGGCGTCAGCCTCACGGTGGAAGAAGGCGAGTTCTTCGGACTGCTCGGTCCGAACGGCGCGGGCAAGACGACGCTGATCAGCATCCTCGCCGGTCTCGCGCGTGCCGACGAAGGCAGCATCGCGGTGCGCGGCCATGACGTCGTCGGCGATTTCCGCGACGCGCGCCGTGCGCTCGGCGTGGTGCCGCAGGAACTCGTGTTCGATCCGTTCTTCACGGTCCGCGAAACGTTGCGCATTCAGTCCGGCTACTACGGGCTGCGCAATAACGACGCGTGGATCGACGAAATCATGGCCAATCTCGACCTCACCGAGAAAGCCGACGTCAACATGCGCGCGCTATCGGGCGGCATGAAGCGCCGCGTGCTGGTCGCGCAGGCGCTGGTGCACCGGCCGCCGGTAATCGTGCTCGACGAGCCGACCGCCGGCGTCGACGTCGAATTGCGCCAGACGCTGTGGAAATTCATCTCGCGCCTGAATCGCGAAGGCCACACCATCGTCCTGACCACGCACTATCTGGAAGAAGCCGAATCGCTGTGCGACCGCATCGCCATGCTGCGGCGCGGCGAGGTGGTCGCGCTCGAGCGCACCAGCACGCTGCTACAGCGCTTCGCGGGCATGCAGTTGTTCCTGCGCTTCGCGCAAGGTGTGCTGCCGGCGGAACTGCGCCCGCTCGAGGTGGAAAGCGGCGCGGGCAACGGCAACGGCCGTCAGCATCTGCTGCGTCTCGCGAGTTACGACGACGTCGAGCGGATTCTCGCGCAGTGCCGCGCAGCCGGCTGTACGTTCGAGGAAATCGAGGTCCGCAAGGCCGACCTCGAAGATGTGTTCGTTCAGGTGATGAACGGTCCGGAAGTGATCGAGGGGCTGGCATGAGCGGTTTCCGCACGCTGTTTTACAAAGAACTTCTGCGGTTCTGGAAGGTGTCGTTTCAAACCGTGCTCGCGCCGGTCATTACCGCGCTGCTGTACCTGACCATCTTCGGCCATGCGTTGCGCGGTCACGTCGAGGTCTATCCGGGCGTCGAATACACGAGTTTTCTGATTCCGGGTCTCGTGATGATGAGCGTGTTGCAAAATGCGTTCGCGAACAGTTCGTCGTCGCTGATCCAGTCGAAGATCACCGGCAACCTGGTGTTCGTGCTGCTGCCGCCGCTGTCGCACTACGAGATGTTCAGCGCGTATGTGCTGGCGGCCGTGGCGCGCGGGCTCGCGGTCGGCTTCGGCGTGTTCATCGTGACGATCTGGTTCGTGCCGGTCAGCTTCAGTGCGCCGCTTTACATCATCGGTTTCGCGATTTTCGGCGCGGCGATTCTCGGCACGCTCGGTCTGATCGCCGGCATCTGGGCCGAGAAATTCGACCAGCTGGCGGCCTTCCAGAACTTTCTGATCATGCCGCTCACGTTCCTGTCGGGCGTGTTTTATTCGACGCATACGCTGCCGCCGGTGTGGCGCGAAGTGTCGCGGCTGAATCCCTTTTTCTACATGATCGACGGCTTTCGCTACGGTTTTTTCGGGATGTCGGATATCAATCCGCTCGAAAGCCTCGCGATCGTTGCCGGTTTCTTTGTGGTGCTGGCCGTGATTGCGATGCGCATGCTCGCTTCCGGCTACAAACTGCGCCACTGACAGGAGCTTCTCTCATGTTGCCGACTCCCGAACAGGTCAAGCAATACATCGCGGCTGGACTGACTTGCCAGCATCTCGAAGTCGAAGGCGACGGCCAGCATTTCTTTGCGACCATCGTTTCGCCGAGCTTCGAAGGCAAGCGTCTGATCCAGCGCCATCAACTCGTGTATGCGGCGCTCGGCGACCGCATGCGCGAAGAAATCCACGCGCTCAGCATGAAGACGCTGACGCCCGCCGAATGGCAGACCGCGTAATCTGGAAATTTAGTGCGAATTACTCAAGAAGGGCGCGACGCCGGCAGCGGCGCGTCGAACACAGTCAAAGCAGCCCCGGCCAAAGTCCAGGGCAATCAGGAAGTGACAGGCATGGATAAACTCGTCATTGAAGGCGGCTACCCGCTGTCGGGTGAAGTCGTCGTCTCGGGCGCGAAGAATGCGGCGTTGCCGATTCTGTGCGCGGCGCTGTTGACCGCCGAGCCGGTGCATCTGGAGAACGTGCCCGACCTGCAGGACGTGAGCACCATGCTCAAGCTGCTCGCCCAGATGGGCGTGCGTATCGAGAGCAGCGAAGGGCGTGTGACGCTGGACGCGTCGCAGATCGACAACCCCGTCGCGCCGTACGAAATGGTCAAGACCATGCGTGCGTCGATTCTCGTGCTCGGTCCGCTGGTGGCGCGCTTCGGCCACGCCCGCGTGTCGCTGCCGGGCGGCTGCGCCATTGGCGCGCGTCCGGTGGATCAGCACATCAAGGGTCTGCAGGCCATGGGCGCCGAGATCGCGATCGAGCACGGCTTCATCGAAGCGCGCGCCACGCGCCTGAAGGGTGCGCGTATCGTCACCGACATGATCACCGTGACCGGTACCGAGAATCTGCTGATGGCGGCGGTGCTGGCCGACGGCGAAACGGTGATCGAGAACGCGGCACGCGAGCCGGAAGTGGTCGATCTCACGAGCCTGCTGGTCGCGATGGGCGCGAAGATCGAGGGCATCGGCACCGATCGCCTCGTGATTCAGGGCGTCGAGAAGCTGCACGGCGCGACTCACACGGTGATTCCGGACCGGATCGAAGCCGGCACGTTCCTGTGCGCGGTGGCCGCTGCCGGTGGCGACGTCACGTTGCGCAAGGTGCGTCCGCTGATTCTGGAAGCGGTGACTGAAAAACTGCGCGAAGCGGGCGTCACGATCGAGGAAGGCGACGACTGGATGCGTGTGCGCATGGACAAGCGTCCGGGCGCGGTCACGTTCCGCACTTCCGAATACCCGGCGTTCCCGACCGACATGCAAGCGCAGTTCATGGCGCTGAATACGATCGCGGACGGCACCTCGCAGGTCGTCGAGACGATCTTCGAGAACCGCTTCATGCACGTGCAGGAGCTGAACCGCCTCGGCGCCAGCATCACGATCGACGGTAATACCGCGCTCGTGACCGGCGTCGACAAGCTGTCCGGCGCGAAGGTCATGGCCACCGACCTGCGCGCGTCCGCGAGTCTCGTGATCGCCGCGCTGCGTGCCGAAGGTGAGACGCTGATCGACCGCATCTATCACCTCGACCGCGGTTACGACCGGATGGAAACCAAACTCACCGCTATCGGCGCGAAGGTGCGCCGTATTTCCGGGAGCCAGGCATGAGCTCGATGCCGCAAACGTCGTCGTCGCCGGCAGTGAGCGCACCGCTCACGCTGGCTTTGTCGAAAGGGCGTATCTTCGAAGAGACGCTGCCGCTGCTGGCGGCGGCCGGCATCGAAGTGGCCGAAGACCCGGAAACGTCGCGCAAGCTGATTCTGCCGACCACCGACGCCAACGTGCGCGTGATCATCGTGCGCGCCACCGACGTGCCGACCTACGTCGAATACGGCGCAGCCGACTTCGGCGTGGCGGGTAAAGACGTGCTGCTCGAACACGGCGGCAGCGGCCTGTATCAGCCGGTCGATCTGGATATCGCGCGTTGCCGCATGTCGGTCGCGGTCGCGGCGGGTTTCGATTATGCGAACGCGGTGCGTCAGGGCGCACGCTTGCGCGTGGCGACCAAGTACGTGGAAACCGCCCGTGAGCATTTTGCCGCCAAGGGCGTGCACGTCGATCTGATCAAGCTGTACGGTTCGATGGAGCTGGCGCCGCTGGTGGGCCTCGCCGATGCAATCGTCGACCTGGTGAGCTCGGGCAATACCTTGCGCGCCAATAATCTTGTCGAGGTGGAGGAGATCATGCAGATTTCGTCGCGCCTCGTGGTGAACCAGGCCGCGCTGAAGTTGAAGCGCGCCGCGTTGCGGCCGATTCTCGACGCGTTCGAACGCGCGTCGAAAGCCGGCTGAGCAGTGCCGATCGTGCCGCTCGTGCCCGATAGTGGCAGCGTGACCACGCCCTGAAGCGCGCCTTACCGAAACGGATACCCGTATGTCTATCAAGATTCGCAAACTCGATTCCACCGCACCCGACTTCCAGAAGTCGTTGCACGCGGTGCTCGCGTTCGAGGCGAGCGAAGACGAAGCAATCGAGCGCTCGGTCGCGCAGATTCTGAACGACGTGAAGGCGCGCGGCGACGCGGCGGTGCTCGAGTACACGCAGCGCTTCGACCGGCTCGAGGCAAAGAGTGTCGACGCGCTCGAATTGCCGATGTCCGAACTCGAAGCCGCGCTCGAAAGTCTCGAGCCGAAGCGCCGCGCGGCGCTCGAAGCGGCGGCGGCGCGCGTGCGCGGCTACCACGAGAAGCAGAAGATCGAATGCGGCAGCCATAGCTGGCAGTACACGGAAGCCGACGGTACCGTGCTCGGCCAGAAGGTCACCCCGCTCGATCGCGCGGGCATTTACGTGCCGGGCGGCAAGGCGGCGTATCCGTCGTCGGTGCTGATGAACGCGATTCCGGCGCGGGTGGCCGGCGTGCGCGAAATCGTCATGGTCGTGCCCACGCCGGACGGCGTGAAGAATCCGCTGGTGCTGGCGGCCGCGCTGCTGGGTGGCGTGGATCGCGTGTTGACGATCGGCGGCGCGCAGGCAGTGGGCGCACTCGCCTACGGTACGGAAACGGTGCCGGCGGTCGACAAGATCTGCGGCCCGGGCAACGCGTATGTCGCATCGGCCAAGCGCCGCGTGTTCGGCACGGTCGGCATCGACATGATTGCCGGGCCGTCGGAGATTCTCGTGCTGTGCGACGGCACCACCGACCCGCGCTGGGTCGCCATGGACCTGTTCTCGCAAGCCGAGCACGACGAACTCGCGCAATCCATTCTGCTGTGCCCGGACGAGGCGTTTATCAACCGCGTACACGACGCGATCAACGAACTGCTGCCGACCATGCCGCGCCGCGACGTGATCAAGGCGTCGCTGGAAGGACGCGGCGCGCTGATCAAGGTGCGCGACATGGCCGAAGCCTGTGCGATCGCCAACGACATTGCGCCGGAGCACCTCGAAATCTCGGCGCTGGAGCCGCATCAGTGGGGCCAGTTGATCCGCCATGCCGGCGCGATCTTCCTCGGCCGCTACACGAGCGAAAGTCTCGGCGACTACTGCGCGGGCCCGAATCACGTGCTGCCCACGTCACGCACCGCACGGTTCTCGTCGCCGTTGGGCGTCTATGATTTCTTCAAGCGTTCGAGCGTCATCGAGGTCAGCGCGGAAGGTGCGCAGATGCTCGGCGAAATCGCCGCCGAACTCGCTTACGGCGAAGGTCTGCAGGCGCACGCCCGCAGCGCCGAATACCGGATGCGGCAAAACAACGACCGCGGCTGAGTCAGACAGAGCAAGGCAGCGCGCGGCGAATCGGCCGCGCGGAGCGAGGCAGCGGGCATTGCATCGAGTGGATGCCCGCGAACTTCGGCAACAGATTTCAATTGTTTTCCCGTTCAACCAAGACAACCCAGACCGGCCTGAGGCAGCCCGCGTGCCGCCGACGCCAGGCCGGAGACCTTCTCGCGACCGGTCCACTGTCCACAGACCTATGACGACACCTCAAGACATCATCCGCCGCGACGTGCTTGCCATGACGAGCTATCCGGTTTCGGACGCCACGGGCTACATCAAGCTCGACGCGATGGAAAACCCGTTCCCGCTGCCGCCGGCGCTGGCGACGAAGTTGGGCGAGCATCTGGCGGCCGTGGCGCTGAACCGTTATCCGGCGCCGCGTCCGGAAGCCTTGATCGAGAAGATCAAAGGCGTGATGGGCGTGCCGGCCGGTTGCGACGTGCTACTCGGCAACGGTTCGGACGAGATCATCGCGATGGTGTCGATCGCGTGCGCGCAGCCGGGCGCCAAGGTGCTCGCGCCGATGCCGGGTTTCGTGATGTATCAGATGTCGGCGAAGCTGGCGAATCTGGAGTTCGTCGGCGTGCCGCTGAACCCGGACTTCACGCTGGACGCCGACGCGATGCTCGCGGCCATCGCCGAGCATCAGCCGGCGATCGTCTATCTGGCGTATCCGAACAACCCGACCGGCACGATGTTCGACGACGCCGACATGGAGCGCATCATCGCCGCGGCCAGTAAGAGCCTCGTGGTGATCGACGAGGCCTACCAGCCGTTCGCGCAGCAAAGCTGGCTGCCGCGCGCCGGCGCGTACGACAACGTCGTCGTGATGCGCACGGTATCCAAGCTCGGGCTGGCCGGTATCCGCCTCGGCTATCTGGTTGGCAAGCCGGCATGGCTGACCGAATTCGACAAAGTGCGGCCGCCGTACAACACCAACGTGCTCACGCAGGCCGCCGCCGATTTCCTGCTCGACCATATCGAGGTGCTCGACGCGCAAGCCGCGCTGTTGCGCGAAGAACGCGCGAAACTCGCGCAGGCCGTCGCGGCATTGCCGGGCGCCGAAGTGTTCCCGAGCGCCGGCAACTTCCTGCTGGTGCGCGTGCCCGACGCGTCGGTTGTGTTCGAAACGCTGCTCTCAGCGCGGGTTTTGATCAAAAACGTGAGTAAAATGCATCCATTGCTGGCGAATTGCGTGCGTTTGACCGTCGGTTCCGCGGAAGAAAACGCGCAATTGATCGCCGCACTGAAACTCGTGTTGCATTGAGCGGCGTGCCGAATGGCCGCGCAAGCGCTTCCTCCTTGACGGAAAAGCGCGCGCGGCCGGCCGCTTCCCCCTCCCACCTACCCATCGCTTTCTAGCTCGATTCGAGGAATTACCATGCGCCTTGCGGAAGTCGTTCGCAACACCAGCGAAACGCAGATCCGTGTGAAGATCAATCTGGACGGCACCGGTCAGCAAAAGCTGGCCACCGGTGTGCCGTTTCTGGACCACATGCTCGACCAGATCGCACGGCATGGATTGTTCGACCTCGACATCGAAGCGCATGGCGACCTGCATATCGACGACCACCACACGGTCGAAGACGTCGGCATCACGCTCGGCCAGGCCGTCGCCAAGGCAATCGGCGATCGCAAGGGCATCGTCCGCTACGGTCATTCTTACGTGCCGCTCGACGAAGCGCTGTCGCGCGTCGTGATCGATTTTTCCGGCCGTCCGGGCCTCGAATTCCATGTGCCGTTCACGCGCGCGCGGATCGGTACGTTCGACGTCGATCTGTCGATCGAGTTTTTCCGCGGCTTCGTGAATCATGCTGGCGTCACGTTGCATATCGACAATCTGCGCGGCCTGAACGCCCATCATCAGATGGAAACGGTGTTCAAAGCGTTCGGACGCGCGTTGCGCATGGCCACCGAAATGGACGCGCGCGCGGCGGGGCAGATTCCGTCGACCAAGGGCAGCCTTTAAGCGCTTCGCGCATCCGTCAGCCGGCTTTTTTACCAGGACCGGGAGCTGCGCCGCGTTGGCGCTTGCATTCCGTGTGCAATGGACATTCTGAAGTCGTTTATCTCGCTGCTGGCGCTGATCAATCCGGTCGGCGCCATCCCGTTCTTTCTGAGCCTGACGATGCATCAGAGCGACGTCGAGCGGCGTAGAACCATCCGCATCGCGGCGATTTCGGTGTTCTGCGTGATTGCGGTGACCACGCTGCTCGGGCAGCAGATCATCAGCTTCTTCGGCATTTCGGTCGGCTCGCTCGAAGTGGGCGGTGGGATCATCATGTTGCTGATGGCGATCAACATGCTGAATGCGCAGATCGGCAACAGCCGGTCGACGCCGGAAGAGCGCCACGAAGCCGAGCAGAAGGACAACATCGCGGTCGTGCCGCTGGCGATTCCGCTGTTGACCGGGCCGGGCGCGATCAGCACCACGATCATTTACGCGGCCGGCTCGGCGCACTGGTACGACCGGCTCAGCCTCATCGCGATCGGCGCGGTATTGGCGACGCTCTGTTTTTTTTCGCTGCGGTTGGCCGAACCGATTGCCCGGTGGGTGGGTCGCACGGGTATCAATATCGGCACGCGGCTCATGGGTTTGATGTTATCGGCGCTGGCGGTGGAATTCATCGTCGATGGATTGAAGGCATTGCTGCCTAACTTGAAATGAAAACTTCGATAGCGATTGTGGATTACGGCATGGGCAACCTGCGGTCGGTGGCCCAGGCATTGCGCAAAGCAGCGCCGGAAGCAGACGTGGCAATCGTCGACCAGCCGGACGCGATCCGTGCGGCCGACCGCGTCGTGCTGCCCGGCCAGGGCGCGATGCCCGACTGCATGCGCAGCCTCGGCGAGTCCGGCCTGCAGGAAGCGGTGCTCGAAGCGTCGCGCAGCAAGCCGCTGATGGGTGTGTGTATCGGCGAGCAGATGCTGTTCGACTGGAGCGCCGAGGGCGATACGACCGGCCTCGGGCTATTGCCGGGCAAGGTGCTGCGCTTCGACCTGGCTGACCAGGTGCAGGACGACGGTTCGCGCTTCAAGGTCCCGCAAATGGGCTGGAACCGCGTGCGCCAGGCGCAGCCGCATCCGCTGTGGGACGGCGTGGCCGACAACGCCTTTTTCTATTTCGTGCATAGCTACTATGTTGTGCCCGACAATGCCGCCCATACGTCGGGCGAAACGGTGTACGGTGTGCCCTTTACCTCGGCGGTGGCGCGGGATAACATCTTCGCGACCCAATTCCACCCGGAAAAGAGCGCCGAAGCGGGGCTGCGTGTGTATCGCAACTTCGTGCACTGGAACCCGTGAGCGCTTTTCTTCATTCTGTTGCCGTGTGCCGTTTCGCCACAAGCGGGGCGTGCGCCGCGCGCCACGACCGTAACACCCAGACCCAGCTGCCGGACGGCGCTCGGCTGGAGCGTCGAAAGAGTTGTACTAAACTAGCGAAACGGCGTTCCGGCGGGCTGGCTCACCAGCCGCTGCCGCCGACCATCAACCCCTTCCCAGACAACACCCGATTGCTATGCTGCTGATTCCCGCCATCGACCTGAAAGATGGTCACTGTGTACGCCTCAAACAGGGCGATATGGACCAGGCGACGATATTTTCCGAGGAACCGGCGGCGATGGCCCGACATTGGGTCGACCGCGGCGCCCGGCGTCTGCACCTCGTCGACCTGAATGGCGCGTTCGCCGGCAAGCCGAAGAACGAAGACGCGATCCGCGCGATCATCGAGGAAGTGGGCGGCGAGATTCCCGTGCAACTGGGCGGCGGCATTCGCGACCTGAACACGATCGAACGCTATCTCGACGACGGCCTCTCGTACGTGATCATCGGCACGGCGGCGGTGAAGAATCCGGGCTTTCTGCAGGACGCCTGCACGGCGTTCGGCGGCCATATCATCGTTGGTCTCGACGCGAAAGACGGCAAGGTCGCGACCGACGGCTGGAGCAAGCTGACCGGCCACGAAGTCGCCGATCTGGCGCGCAAGTTCGAGGATTACGGCTGCGAGTCGATCATCTATACCGACATCGGCCGCGACGGCATGCTGCAAGGTATCAACATCGAAGCGACGGTGCGTCTTGCTCGCGCGGTGAAGATTCCGGTGATCGCAAGCGGCGGTTTGTCGAACCTCGCGGACATCGAGTCGCTGTGCGAAGTCGAAGACGAAGGCATTGAAGGCGTGATCTGCGGTCGGGCGATCTACTCCGGCGATCTCGACTTCACGGCCGCGCAGACGCTCGCGGACCGGCTGCGCGAATCGGACGACGCTTAAGCGCGTTTTTAAGGCACGGCTGGGACTTCAGGCATGCGCCCTGATTCACGCTTGCGCGGGCGCGCGTGTTGGGCGCGTGCCTTGGTCAGACCTTGCCGGCGGCGAATCGCCGGCGTCTGACGCTGTGGTGGCCGCGCCGCTCAAAGCGAGCGCGCTCATGCCGTCGGCATAAAACACCCCGGCGGCGCGGCACCTCGCAACCGGCCGCGCCGGCCCCGCGCCGCTCGCCCACGCGAGCGGCCTCATCAGCGGTATTGGCAGAATTGCACGATCATGGCTCTAGCTAAACGCATCATTCCCTGTCTCGACGTCACGGCTGGCCGCGTGGTCAAGGGCGTCAACTTCCTCGAACTGCGCGATGCCGGCGATCCGGTCGAAATCGCCCGCCGCTACGACGATCAGGGCGCCGACGAACTCACCTTCCTCGACATCACCGCGACCTCGGATCAGCGCGATCTGATCCTGCCGATCATCGAAGCGGTCGCTTCGCAGGTGTTCATTCCGCTGACGGTCGGCGGCGGCGTGCGCGCCGTCGAAGACGTGCGGCGTCTGCTGAACGCGGGCGCGGACAAGATCAGCATGAACTCGTCGGCGGTGGCGAATCCGCAACTCGTGAAAGACGCGACGGATAAATACGGCTCGCAATGCATCGTCGTCGCGATCGACGCGAAGCGCGTTTCGGCAGACGGCGAAACGCCGCGCTGGGAAGTCTTTACGCACGGCGGGCGCAAGGCCACGGGCCTCGAAGCGGTCGAATGGGCGCGCAAGATGGCCGAACTCGGCGCCGGCGAAATCCTGCTGACCAGCATGGACCGCGACGGCACCAAGAGCGGCTTCGACCTCGCGCTCACGCGCGCGGTGTCCGACGCGGTGCCGATTCCCGTGATCGCGTCGGGCGGCGTGGGCAACCTGCAGCATCTGGCCGACGGCATCAAAGACGGTCACGCGGATGCGGTGCTGGCCGCCAGCATCTTCCACTATGGCGAGCACACGGTCGGCGAGGCCAAGCGCTTCATGGCCGAACAAGGCATTTCGGTGAGGTTGTAACGTGGTGAACCCAACGGCCGTGACCTGGCTCGACAAGGTCAAGTGGGACGCGAACGGCCTCGTGCCGGTGATCGCGCAGGAAGCGTCGACGAACGACGTGCTGATGTTCGCGTGGATGAACCGCGAAGCGCTGGCGAAAACCATCGAAACGAATCGCGCGGTGTATTTCTCGCGCTCGCGTCAGCGGCTGTGGTTCAAGGGCGAAGAGTCCGGCCACGTGCAGCACGTGCATGAAGTGCGGCTCGATTGCGACGAAGACGTCGTGCTGCTGAAGGTGGAGCAGGTATCCGGCATTGCTTGCCACACCGGCCGTCACTCGTGCTTTTTCCAGAAATTCGAAGGCTCGGTGGACGATGGCGACTGGGTTGCCGTCGATCCCGTGCTGAAAGACCCTGAACACATCTACAAATGACGCAATCCACGCCCACCACGGAATCCGCTTCGTCTACCACCGACACGCTGATGCGCCTCGCAGCGATCATCGACAGCCGCAAGGGCGGCGATCCGGACGTCTCGTACGTGTCGCGCCTGTTCCACAAGGGCGACGACGCGATCCTCAAGAAGATCGGCGAAGAAGCCACCGAAGTCGTGCTGGCCGCGAAAGACACGCGCCACGGCGACGCGCCGAAGGCGCTGGTCGGCGAAGTCGCGGATCTGTGGTTTCACTGCCTCGTGATGCTGTCGCACTTCGACTTGAGCCCGGCTGACGTGCTCGCCGAACTCGAGCGCCGCGAAGGCCTGTCGGGTATCGAGGAAAAGGCGCTGCGCAAAAGCCGCGAGCGCGAGCAGAACGGCGACTGAGCGGCGACTGAATGCCGCGAGTGTTTGCCTCGCCTTGAATTGGCGGGCGGCGGCGCTCATAGGGCAGTTGAGTACATCGATCGCATCCACGGGAGGACGCCAGCATGGAACAGTCGCACGAAAGCTACCCGCCGCCGACCTATCGCAACGCCATCGAGCCGGATCGCGAACGCAGCCTGCGCACGCTCACGCACATTCTGTACGCGTTGTACGCGGTGCATTGGCTGACGGGTGGGGTGTCGATCCTGGTCGCGATCATCATCAATTACATCAAGCGGCCCGACGTAGCGGGCACGCCGTACGAAGCTCACTTCGAATGGCAGATCCGTTCGTTCTGGGCGGCGCTGGTGGGTTATGCGATCGGCGGCGTGCTGCTGTTCGTGCTGGTCGGCATTCCGATCCTGTGGGCCGTCAGCATCTGGATGTTGTACCGTATTATCAAGGGCTGGCTGTATCTGTACGATAACAAGCCGTTTGCGAATCCGCGTAGCTGGGTTTGAACGTCGTCCGATCATGGGTCGGACCTGAGTTCTGCCTCTTGCCGCGTTGCGCTTCACGCTTTGGCCCCACTGCGTCAGGAATACGATGAGTCACGACCCGAACTGCCTTTTCTGCAAGATCGCCGCCGGCGAAATTCCGTCGACCAAAGTCCACGAAGACGAAGAGTTTCTGGCCTTCCGCGACATCCGTCCGGCAGCCGAAACGCATGTGCTGGTGATTCCGCGCCAGCACCTGCCCACGCTGTCGAATTGCACCGAAAACGATGCACCGCTGCTTGGTAGAATGCTTGTCTTGGTGGCGCGTCTGGCCGACCAGTTGGGCGTGGCATACACCGGCGGCGAAACGGGTTTTCGCACGGTGATCAACACCGGGCCGGGCGGTGGGCAAGAGGTCTATCACCTGCATGCGCACATTCTTGCGGGGCCGCGTCCATGGCAACGCATGGGCTGATAGCGCGGCCGCGGTTTTTTACGGCATTGTAATAACGCCGACGCGGTCGGCCGCTCACAATGCCGTTCGCTGGTTGAATCGGAATAGCTCGCGGTAACGTATAGATGAAGCGGCAGCGCTTCGAGTCACGCCGCAAGGCGCAAGAGTTTTGCCGCTCACTGGGCGGCGTCGGGGTTAAGGAGAGTAGTCATGGGTTCGTTTAGCATTTGGCATTGGCTCATCGTGTTGCTGATCGTGGCACTCGTGTTCGGCACGAAGAAGCTGCGCAATATCGGCACCGATCTGGGTGGCGCGGTGAAGGGCTTCAAGGAAGGCATGAAAGAAGCCGAAACGCCCGCAGGCGAAGCGCAGCAGCGTGAACTGCCGCGCAACGGCGCGGTGGACGTGGAAGCGAAGGAAAAAGCGCCGCGTTCCGGCGATTACCGCTAAGCCGCGGCTTACCCGCGTTACTGACGGACATTCCACTTCATGCTGGACCTCGGTCTAACCAAGATGGCGCTGATCGGCGTCGTCGCGCTGGTCGTACTCGGGCCTGAGCGCCTGCCACGCGTCGCCCGCACGGCCGGCGCACTGTTCGGCCGTGCGCAGCGGTATATCAACGACGTCAAGGCCGAAGTCACGCGCGAAATCGAGCTCGACGAACTGCGTCGCATGAAAACCGAGTTCGAAGCAGCGGCGAGCAATGTCGAAACGTCCGTTCAGGACAATCTGCGCAAGCACGAAACCGAACTGAACGACGCGTGGAACAGCGGCACGTCGGTGTCGCCGAGCATTGCCGGCGGCGCGCTCGAAGACGTCGGCACCACGTCGTGGCCCAGCAGTACGCCGCCCGCCGGCCCGAAGCGCAAGAACTGGCGCGTCAAGCAGGGGGCCATGCCCACCTGGTACAAGCGCGCCACCGTGCGCCGCACGCGCGTGCAGTCGGGTGCGGCGCGCGTCGCGCGTCACACGCCGGCCACCATGCGTCGTCCGACGCGGTTCTTCTGATGATCAGAACGACAATCTCTAAACGAGGGCCGGCGTGAGCGACCCCCAGCAAACCCAGGACGAAGGCACTGAAGAGACCTTCATTTCCCACCTCGTTGAATTGCGCGACCGCATCATTCGCGCCGGCCTTGCCGTCATCGTGGTGTTCGTCGGGCTCGTGTATTGGGCGCCGGATATTTTCCGGCTGCTGGCGCGCCCGTTGATGCAGAACTTGCCGAAGGACGGCAAGATGATCGTCACCGACGTGACCGGCTCGTTCTTCGTGCCGATGAAGGTGACCATGCTGGTCGCTTTCGTGATCGCGCTGCCTATCGTGCTTTATCAGATCTGGGCTTTCGTCGCGCCGGGTCTTTATCAGCACGAGAAGAAGCTGGTCGGGCCGCTGGTGGGCAGCAGCTACACGCTGTTCCTGTGCGGCATGGCGTTCGCGTACTTCGTGGTGTTTCCGACCATCTTCCGCGTGATGGCGCATTACAACGCGCCGCTCGGCGCGGAGATGACGACCGACATCGACAATTACCTGAGCTTCGTGCTGACCATGTTCATCGCGTTCGGCGTGACGTTCGAGGTGCCGATCATCGTGGTGTTGCTGGTCCGCATGAATGTGCTGACCATCAAGAAGCTGAGGGAGATTCGCCCGTATGTGATCGTCGGTGCGTTTATCATTTCCGCCGTGGTGACGCCGCCGGACGTGTTCTCGCAACTGATTCTGGCGATTCCGCTGATCGTGCTGTACGAGGCGGGGATCATCGCGGCGCGGTTGATCGTCGGCAAGCAACCGGCGGCGGTGACCGACGAGGCAAGTCCGCCGAATTGAGTTCGGTTCTGATTCGCTGGCGAGGTTTCGTTGCAGCGAGGCGGTTTAATCAGAAAGGCCGCAAGGCAAACAAAAAGGGCAGTCCGCAATGGACTGCCCTTTTTGTTTTTGCTGCGGTGGTCTGTGGTTTCAGCCGCCGTCGTCGTCCTGCTGATCGCCGCCGCCATTGTCGTTATCTTCAGCAGGCTGCTTGGGCGGCGCGGGGCGCTTGCCGATGGTCACATCCAGATCCATTTCGTGGCCCTTGCGCACGAGGTGCACCTTCGCGGCCGTGCCCGGCTTGATCTGCGCAATCACGTTCAACAAACGGGTGGTGTCCGTAATCTCCTGACCGTTCACGCTCACCAGAATGTCGCCCGGCTTGATGCCCGCGCGGTCGGCAGGACCATTCTTCAACACACCGGCGACGATCGCCCCCGACTTCTGCTCGAGCCCGAACGACTCGGCGATTTCCGGCGTCACGTCCTGCGGCTCGACGCCAATCCAGCCACGCGTGACCGACCCGGTCGTGATGATGCTTTCCAGCACGCTGCGCGCCGTCGACACGGGAATCGCAAAGCCGATGCCCAACGAGCCGCCGGAACGCGAATAAATCGCCGTGTTGATGCCGAGCAGATTGCCGTTCACGTCGACCAGCGCACCACCTGAGTTGCCCGGATTGATTGCCGCGTCGGTCTGAATGAAGTTTTCGAACGTATTGATGCCGAGGTGGCTGCGCCCGAGCGCGCTGACAATGCCCATGGTCACCGTCTGGCCGACACCGAACGGATTACCGATCGCCAGCACCACGTCGCCCACGCGCGTCTGGTCCATACGGCCGAGCGTGATGGTAGGCAGGTTGGTCATGTTGACCTTCAGCACGGCCAGGTCTGTTTCGGGATCGACGCCGATGACCTTCGCGTTCGTGGTTCGACCGTCGGCCAGCGCGATTTCGATCTGATCGGCGCCGTCCACGACGTGCTGGTTCGTTAGAATGTAACCTTCCGAACTCACTATCACACCCGAGCCCAGGTTGGATGCGGGCTCCTGCTGCTGCTTACGGTTGTTCTTGTCGCCGAAGAAGTAGCGGAACAGCGGATCTTTCGCGCGCGGGTCGGGTGGCAGTGAGCCATCCTTGCTGGAGAACACGTTGACGACCGCGGGCATCGCCTTCTGGGCGGCGTCTGCATAAGACGCCTGAGCGGGGCCGCTGCCGATGCCAGGCGCCACTTCCCGGAGGGCGACGATCGGTTCGGCGAGTTGCTTGCCGAATTGCCCTTGACGCTGGAGCCACTGCGGTTTGAGCGTCGCAATGATGAACATCAGCGCCAACAGCACAGTCACCGCTTGGGCAAAGAACAGCCAAAAGCGTCTAAGCATCTGAAGACTAGAGGTTTATATGGATCGGATCGAACTTGAATTGTACTTGAACAATCTCCTTGAAACCGCGCGCTTCAAGGACTATTGCCCCAATGGATTGCAGGTCGAAGGGCGACGTCGCATAAATAAGCTCGCGACCGGCGTGACCGCGTCGGTGGCCTTTCTGGCGGCCGCGCTCGAGTGGGGCGCGGACGCCGTGCTGGTCCATCACGGCTACTTCTGGCGCAACGAAGCGCCGCAGATCACGGGCCGCAAACACGCGCGCCTGAAGCTGCTGATCGGCAACGATCTGAACCTGTTCGCCTACCATCTCCCGCTCGACGACCATCCGCTGTTCGGCAACAACGCGCAGATCGGCGAGAAGATGGGCTGGATCAGCGACGCGCGCTTCGGCGACAACGACCTCGGCTGGCTCGCCACGTTTCCGATGCCGATCACGCTCTCGCACCTCACCGCCGAAATCGAGCAGACGCTCGGCCGCATGCCGCTCGTGTTCGGCGACCCGGACCGCGAGTTGCGCCGCGTGGGCTGGTGCACGGGCGCCGCGCAAGGCATGTTCGAGGCCGCCATCAACGCGGGCGCCGACGTCTATCTGACCGGCGAGGTGTCGGAGTCGGTCATGCACACGTCGGCGGAAAGCGGCGTGGCGTTTCTTGCGGCCGGCCATCACGCGACCGAGCGCTTCGGTGTGCAGGCGGTGGGCAAGCATCTGTCCGAGCAATTCGATATCGAGCACGTGTTTATCGATATCCCTAATCCGGTTTGAATCGCCCGGTAGGAAAAACCTGGCAAAAGCAATCCAAAAGCGGCGAAATGCCGCAGTCGGCGTATTAGCGAAGAAAAAGGTACGAATAACGCATAAGACGCTTAAAAGGCGGTGCGAAAAAGTTTGCGATTTGTACGGAGAAACCCTGATCTATCAAGGGCTTCGCACGGTTTTTGGCACTCGGCCCTTGTAAATGGCGACTCCATTCGCGCACACTAGCGGCGGTAGAAGCGACGTGAAGGAAAAATCCAACTCAGAAGTGGGGCGTGTGATGCGAGACAAGGAAGATGAACGCGTCGACGGCGGCCGCCGTACCTGGCTGATTGCGACGACCGTAGCAGGTGGCATAGGAGGTGTTGCCACTGTCGTACCCTTTGTTAGTTCGTTTGCACCATCTGAAAAGGCCAAGGCAGCAGGTGCCCCGGTCGAAGTCGATATTAGTGATCTCAAGCCGGGCGACATGAAGACCGTTGCCTGGCGCGGTAAGCCGGTGTGGATCATCAACCGCACCGACAGAATGCTCGCCGATGTCCAGAAAGCCGATAACGAAGTAGCGGATCCCCACACCAAGAATCCTTTTTCGATGCCGTTGCCGGAGTACTGCAACAACGAATTCCGTTCACGCACCGATCACAAGAACCTTTTTGTCGCCGTCGCCGTGTGCACCCATCTGGGCTGCACGCCGACACCGCGCTTCCAGGAGGGCGCGCAGCCCAATCTGCCGGACGACTGGCCAGGCGGCTTCCTATGCCCTTGCCACGGCTCGACCTACGACATGGCCGGCCGCGTCTTCAAGAACAAACCTGCGCCGCAGAACCTCGACATCCCGCCCTACATGTTCACCACGGCCACCAGCCTCGTGATCGGCAAGGACGAGAAAGGAGAAGCGTAATGGCGATCGAACACGAAGTAGAGACGACCGGGCTGGTCGGCTGGATTGACCGGCGCTTTCCGCTGACTTCCACCTGGAAAAAGCACGTTTCCGAGTACTACGCGCCGAAGAATTTCAATTTCTGGTACTTCTTCGGTTCGCTTGCGCTGCTGGTGCTGGTCAATCAGATCGTCACCGGCATCTTCCTCACCATGAACTACAAGCCCGACGCGACGCTCGCGTTCTCGTCGGTCGAGTACATCATGCGTGAGGTGCCGTGGGGCTGGCTGATCCGTTATATGCACTCCACGGGCGCGTCGATGTTCTTCGTCGTCGTGTATCTGCATATGTTCCGCGGGCTGATGTACGGCTCGTACCGCAAGCCGCGCGAACTGGTGTGGGTGTTCGGCTGCGCGATCTTTCTGTGCCTGATGGCCGAGGCGTTCTTCGGCTATCTGTTGCCGTGGGGGCAGATGTCGTTCTGGGGCGCGCAGGTGATCGTGAACCTGTTCTCGGCGATTCCGTTCATCGGACCGGATCTGTCGCTGTGGATTCGCGGCGACTATGTGGTCTCGGACGTTACGTTGAACCGCTTCTTCGCGTTTCACGTGATCGCGATTCCGCTGGTGCTGATCGGGCTGGTGGTCGCGCATCTGGTGGCGCTGCACGAAGTGGGGTCGAACAACCCGGACGGCATCGAGATCAAGGCGAAGAAGGACCCGGACGGCATTCCGCTCGACGGTATTCCGTTTCATCCGTATTACTCGGTGCACGATTTCATGGGCGTGTCGGTGTTCCTGTTTATTTTCGCCGCGATCATCTTCTTCGCGCCGGAAATGGGCGGGTACTTCCTGGAAGCGAATAACTTCATTCCGGCTAATCCGCTGCAAACGCCGCAGGAAATTGCGCCAGTGTGGTACTTCACCGCGTTCTATGCGATGTTGCGCGCCACGACGGATCAGTTCAAGTACGTGCTGATGATCGCGATCGCGGCGCTCGGGCTGCTTGCACTGGTGCGCGCGCACGGCAAGTGGAAGCTCGGCTTGCCAGTGCTCGCGGTGCTGGTGATTCTGGCCATGGCTTTCACCGAATCGAAGTTCTGGGGTGTGGTGGTGATGGGCGGCGCGGTGATCTCGCTGTTCTTCCTGCCGTGGCTCGACCGCTCGCCGGTCAAGTCGATCCGCTACCGGCCGTTTTTTCACAAGGTGTTCTACGGGATCTTCGTGGTCGTCTTCCTGACCCTCGGTTTCCTTGGCACGAAACCGCCGTCGCCGGCGTCCACGTTGATCGCGCAGATCTGCGCGCTGATCTATTTCGCGTTTTTCCTCGGTATGCCGTTCTGGACGCGGCTTGGCACGTTCAAGCAGCCACCCGAACGGGTGCGGTTCAAGCCTCACTAATCGCAAGCCAGGAGAACACGAAATGAAAAAACTGCTTAGGAAGTGCGCGTTGATCGGCGCGACACTGCTCGCGGTGCTGGGTACACCGGCGCACGCGGACGAGAATTTCCCTCTCGACCGCGCGCCCGATAACGCGGAGAATTTCGCTTCTTTGCAGCACGGCGCGCAATTGTTTGTAAACTATTGCCTGAATTGCCATAGCGCGAACCTGATGCGCTACAACCGGCTGACCGACCTCGGCATCAAGCCGGCGGAAATTCAGTCGAACCTGCTTTTTACTACCGACAAAATCGGCAACACCATGACCGTGGCAATGCGCCCGGACGACGCGAAAGCGTGGTTCGGCGCAACGCCGCCGGATTTGTCGGTGGAAGCGCGGGCGCGCGGCAAAGACTGGCTGTACACGTATCTACGCAGTTTTTATCGCGACGATACACGGCCGACCGGCTGGAACAATCTGGTGTATGAAAACGTGAGCATGCCGCATGTGCTGTGGCAGCTTCAGGGGCAACGTACCGCGAAGTTCGGTGACGATACCGACGAAAAAACGGGTGAGACGGTACACAAATTTGTCGGCTACCAGCAGGTCACTCCGGGGACGATGTCGCCGGTAGATTATGATTCTGCTGTGGCCGACCTCGTGTCGTACCTGTCATGGATGTCCGAACCGACGCAGAAAACCCGCAAACAGCTTGGCGTGTGGGTACTGATGTTCCTCGGCGTCCTGAGCTTTTTCGCCTGGCGACTGAACGCCGCGTACTGGAAACATATCAAATAATCACGCCGTCACGCGGCGTGGGGCCGGCGCCAGGAAAAACCTGTTGAACGGTTTTTCCGCGCGCTGGCCTTTCAGCTTTTTGAGGAAACGTAAACATGATGGTTCTGTATTCCGGCACAACTAGCCCGTTCTGCCAGCGCTGCCGGCTGGTGTTGTTCGAAAAGGGCATGGACTTCGAAATCCGCGACGTCGACCTGTTTAACAAGCCGGAAGACATCGCCGTGATGAATCCGTATGGTCAAGTGCCGATTCTCGTCGAACGGGACCTGATTCTGTATGAATCGAACATCATCAACGAGTACATCGACGAGCGCTTCCCGCACCCGCAACTGATGCCGGCCGATCCGGTTCAGCGCGCGCGCGCCCGTCTGTTCCTGCTGAACTTCGAAAAGGAACTGTTCGTTCACGTCGGCACGCTCGAAAACGAAAAGGGCAAGGCCGCCGAGAAGAATCACGAGAAGGCTCGCCTCGCGATCCGCGATCGCCTGACGCAGCTCGCACCGATCTTCCTCAAGAACAAGTACATGCTCGGCGAAGATTTCTCGATGCTCGACGTCGCGATCGCGCCGCTGCTGTGGCGTCTGGATCACTACGGCATCGAACTGTCGAAGAACGCAGCACCGCTGATGAAGTACGCCGAGCGCATTTTCAGCCGCCCGGCTTATATCGAAGCGCTGACGCCGTCGGAAAAGGTGATGCGTCGTTGAGTTTGGCTTTAGGGTGCGGGCGTCGCGCGCCAAGGGTGGCGCGGCCCCGCATCCGGTAAGAGGACAGTAGATGCCAGAGATTTCCACCAAGCCTTATCTGTTGCGCGCGTTGTATGAGTGGTGCACGGATAACGGCTATACGCCGCACATCGCGGTTCGGGTCGACAATCAGACGCGCGTGCCGCGTCAGTTTGTGCGCGACAACGAAATCGTGTTGAACATCAGCTTCGAGGCGACCAGCCAGCTGCAGATGGGCAACGAGTGGATCGAGTTCAGCGCGCGCTTCTCCGGCAAGTCGCACAAGATCGAGGTGCCGATCGCCAATATTCTCGCGATCTACGCGCGTGAAAATGGGCAAGGCATGGCGTTTCCGGTCGAGTCGGCAGGCGGTGAGGCGCAAGATTCCGGTGCCGACGCGGAACTGGCGGACGAAACCGAAGCGCCCGCCGCACCGCGCGCGGTCGAAACGTCGGCGGCCGACGCTGCGGCCAAAGCCGAGACCGCCACGGACGGCCCGCAGCCGGACGACGATGGTTCAAAAGGTGGCGGAAGGGCTCGCCTCAAGATCGTAAAATGAAGTAGAATCACGGCCTCATGCCGGCTTAGCTCATCAGGTAGAGCGCTTGACTTGTAATCATGAGGTGGCGGGTTCGAGTCCTGCAGCCGGCACCAGAAGTACAAAACGGGGTTTCTGTTCATTCAGAAACCCCGTTTTTTTATTGGCGTTCTCGCCGGCAGCATTTGGAGAGGGCGCGTAAACGAAACGAGTGGCGGAGACGCAATGCATGTCCGCCACTCGAGTACATCAAAGGCTTAATTTTTTAATTAGTGCTTCGGCGGCCGTGCGGCGCCGCTGTGCGCGGTCTCTCAGGTCCTAGTGGGTACGGCCTTTCCCATAGGTTGAGAATGACTATAGCGGGGCGATACGGATCTGTCTATTGTTTGGCGGGAAAGCCCTGGTTACATCAAACGCCAAGTTAGACAACTTGCTGCACTTGTATAATCAATACGCATAATTCATTACCAAGGTCGCCGTGTCAGATAAGCGTCAACAGATTCTCGATACCGCAACGTCGCTGTTCGGCAAGCATGGCTACCACGCTGTGGGCGTGGATTGGATCATCGCCGATTCCGGGGTGGCGAAAATGACCATGTACCGGTATTTTCCGTCCAAGACCGACCTGGTGGTCGCCGTATTGCGAGAGCGTCAGGAGCAATGCGCGGTGTCGCTCAAAGCTTTTGTCGACGAGGCCGATGCGCCGCTAGTCCGCCTCGAACGGGTGTTCGACTGGCATCGGGACTGGTTCGAAAGCGACACCTTCACGGGCTGCATGTTCACGCATGCTGCAGCTGAATTCGCTGACAAAGGCAGCAGCATCCACGAAATTAGTGTCGAACAGAAAGCGGGTCTCACGCAATTCATCGAGCAACTGCTAGCGGATCTCGTCTCGTCCGCACAGGCCAGAATCCTCGCGCCAGTCATGGTGATGCTGCTCGACGGCGCCACTCTGGCGGTGCAGATTTCCAGTCGAAAAGGCGCTGCGGGCGAAGCTTGGCATGCCGCGCGCGCCTTGCTGGCTGTGCATTCCGAGGCAATCGCTTAGAAGCGCGACGTGTGAAATAGATCGGCCGCTCAGCGTAGCGGTGAGGCGCGGAGCGGTCGAAAATCACCATATCTCTTTCACCTTGTCGATTGTAGACTTTTTTGTCCATATTCATTTGTTGAGACCGGTATCCAGCTTGTTGACCGGCGAATAGCGCACCGCTAACCCGGATGACAGAGGTACTATTCGGGCGTCAGTCAGTCGGCACCACTATCCAGTACTCCGGCGGGCAACGCCCCCGACGACGCGAGTTTTCACCGCGTCCTTCCCGCAACACCGATCCCACCTCACCATGACCAGCCCCGCATTCATCACCTGGCCCGAAGCCGAAGGCCCCCGCACCGCGCGTTGGCGCTCCGAAGCGGCGGTGCCGCCGCCCAAACGCGTGGTCGTCGCCGACGACCGCACGACCGCCGACTCGGCCTACCGCCTTGCGTGCGAAGGCACGGCATTGCTCTGGAACGGCGACTTCCAGAACGCCCGTCAATTGCTGCAGGCGGTCACGCGCCGGCTGGAGCGCAAACCGCGCAAGCACGGCGACACGCCGATCGACGCCTTCAACCTGCATCGGCAGGCGCAGTCGCAGCGCGCCCGCACGCTCGGCATGATCCTGATTCCGCTCGACGCCGCGTACGCCATTCCGCTGCGCCGTGCTCCCGAGGTGCAGCAGGCCTGCGTCGAAACCTACGGGCCGGCGACCGATGAAGCGTCGGTCGTGTCACTGCGCGAATTGCTCGGCTTGATCGGCGCGCACGAGTGGCGCAAGAAGGGCGTCGAGATTCCCGCGCTCAGCGAGCGCATTCATCCGCATTACGGGGTGTTCTCGCCGGTGCGTGGCGAATATGTGGATCTCGTCGCCCGCACGCCGCTGCCGTCGCTGAACAAGGCGTTCGATATCGGTACCGGCACCGGCGTGCTGGCTGCGTTGCTCGCCAAGCGTGGCGTGAAGAAAATCGTCGCGACCGATCAGGATCCGCGCGCGCTCGACTGCGCGCGCGAGAACCTCACGCGCCTCGGTTATGACCAGCAGGTCGACATCGTGAAGGCCGATCTGTTTCCGGAGGGGCGCGCCCCGCTGGTGGTCTGCAATCCGCCGTGGGTGCCGGCGCGGCCCGCGTCGCCGCTCGAATATGCCGTCTACGATCCGGACAGCCGGATGCTGCTCGGTTTCCTGAACGGTCTGGCAGCACATCTATCGCCGGGCGGCGAGGGCTGGCTGATCCTGTCGGATTTTGCCGAGCATCTCGGGCTGCGTTCGCGCGAGTGGTTGCTCGATGCAATTGACAAGGCGGGCCTGACGGTGGTCGGGCGTGAGGATATTCGTCCGCGGCATCCGAAATCGACCGATGAGACCGATGCGCTTCACACAGCGCGGGTGGCCGAGTTGACGTCGTTGTGGCGGTTGAAAGCGCGTTAACCCAGGCGCGATGTGATGGGTTGGAACGCCGCCGCGCGTTGGGTGCCATCGGGTAACGGTGGGTAGCCCGACGTGCGGCGTTTTCGTTTGAGCGTTATGCGGTTGGCGTTTGCGTTGTGTCCGATCCATTCAGCGCATTCGCAGCGTTCGACCCAGCGAGGCCCGTCAGATACGCAAGCGCGCCGCGCCCCGCCACCAGTCCGCTGGCAAAGCACGCAGTCAACAGATAACCGCCGGTCGGCGCTTCCCAATCCAGCATCTCGCCCGCGCAAAACGCGCCCGGCAACTGCTCGACCATCAGATGCGAGTCGAGCGCTTCGAAAGGAATACCACCCGCCGTACTGATCGCCTCGGCGATCGGCCGGGCACGGGTGAGCCGCACGGGTAGCGCCTTGACCGCGTGCGCCAGCCGGTTCGAATCCGCGAACGTCTCCTTCGACAGAATCTCGTGCAGCAGTGCGAGTTTGACCCCGCCAATCCCGATTCGCCCTTGCAGATGGCTCGACATCGAACGCGAGCCGCGCGGCCGTGTGACTTCCACGATCACCCGATCCAAAGCCAAGCCGGGCGCCAGGTCCAGCGCGATCGTCACGTCGCCGTCAGCAAGAATCCGTTCGCGAATCGCCGACGACAACGCGTAAATCAGGCTCCCTTCCAGGCCCGTTTCGGTCAGAAGTATTTCACCTTGTCGATTGTGGACAGTTTTGTCTATATCGGTGAGCGAAATGGCGACTGGCTTGACCGGTTGTCCGGCGAAACGCTCGCGCAGATAGGGGCTCCAGTCGGCGTCGAAACCGCAGTTCGCGGCGCGCAGCGGCACCACTGGCACGTTGCGGGCGCTCATGAGCGGCACCCAGGCGGCGTCGGAGCCGAGGCGCGGCCAGCTTGCGCCGCCGAGCGCGAAGACGACCGCATCGCAGGTGACGAGCTGCTCGCCGTCGGGTGTCGTGAACTTCAGCGTGTGTCCGGCGGGGCGGCCGGAGGCGTCGGCGACAGCGCGGTCTTCGGCATCCCAACCCACCCATTTATGGCGCATATGAAAACGCACCCCCGTCTCTCTCAACCGATGCAGCCAGGCGCGCAACATCGGCGCCGCTTTCATATCGGTGGGAAAAACGCGCCCCGAGCTGCCGACGAATGTCTCGACGCCCAGCGCCTTCAGCCAGGCCCGCAGCGCATCGGGGCCGAACGCATCCAGTAGCGGCGCGATCTGCTGACGGCGCGCGCCATAGCGGCCGAGAAACGGTTCGAGCGCCTCGGAATGCGTGATGTTCATGCCGCCTTTGCCCGCCATCAGGAATTTGCGGCCGACCGACGGCATTGCGTCGTAGACGTCGACTTGCACGCCATGGCTGGCGAGCGCCTCGGCGGCCATCAAGCCGGCGGGGCCGCCGCCGATCACGGCGACGCGGGCATAATCACGGGAAAAAGGCATGCGGTCCTGCGGATGAGCGGAAGAGGCGGCGCCTGCCCGGCTGTGAAAGCGGGCGGCGCGAAGCGCGCTATTTTCACACCACGGGCAGCGTTGGGCAAACACGCGGGCAGCGGGGCCGGCCGAAAAAAGCAGGGTTCAGGCGTACCCGGATCGGCGCGACTGGCCGCCGCGTAATAGCCCGTGACATGGTTCGCGCGTGCGGCAGCACAGCCGGATAGGTGAACATGCACCGGTGTCCGGACCGACCGAAACTAGCGAGCGGCGCATTCCCGCCTGCTAGTTTCGGTCGCCGCATTCAAATTCTTTAGCCGGGGTAAGCCTCATCCACCTTCAATCCCGCCAGCTTGAAAATAACCCGCAGCGTCTGCGGTTTGATATCGCGCCGCGACGCGAGCGTCGTCATCACGAAGTCGAGTACTTTCGCGTACTTGAGCATGATCAGGCAGGTTTCCATGTCGACGCTGCCGTCGCGCATGACTTCGGCCAGGCGCAGCATTTCCGTGGAGATGTCGCGGGCCATCTCCAGTTCGAGTTGCTGTTTTTCAGACCAGGCCGGAGTGGCGATCAGCTTCGCCAGCATTTCCTGAAACTTCTGTTCGACGTTTCCGTTGGGTACCGTATCCATTGCTGCCTCTTCTATCATCCGAGCACGCGTCCAGTCGAGATCACGGCGCGCTGCTGGTTACGTAACGTTCGGTCCGTGTTCCGGGACCGTCCTCCCCACATGCATTCGGTTCGCGTGATCGAAGTCACGTCCGGCAGCTTGTTGTTATCGGCGATACGGCCTGCCCGCTTGGTCGAGACGCCATGAAGCCGGTTTTGCGTCACGCTGGAAACGCCCTGCGCGGTAAAAATCGAGCAGGAAACGTTCCAGCTTGTTGCCCTTTCTTGCATGATTTGCGCCACCTTTCGGTGAGTCGGCGGCACTTTGGGTAAACTGGCAGCAACTTTTCCCTTTTTCCGTCGCCTGTCGCACGTTCGTCGTGTAATCGACGGCGGTTACCTGCAAGCGGTCCCCCGAGATGTCCAGCAAAACCCACGAAATCCGTCCGAATCAGTCCATCGAGCTGTTGAAGGAGCTTCACATCCTCACGCGCGACGGCAAGATGAATCAGGACAGCCGCCGCAAGCTCAAGCAGGTCTACCATCTGTTCCAGTTCATCGAGCCGTTGCTCAAGGAGCACAAGGCCGATCAGGGGGCGGTGACGCTGGTCGACCACGGCGCCGGCAAGTCATACCTAGGTTTTATTCTGTACGACCTTTTCTTCAAGGAGTTTCAGGATGCCGCGGGTGGCGCATCGCACATATACGGCATTGAAACGCGCGAGGATCTGGTCGTGAAATCCGAGGAACTGGCCGCCCGGCTGGGCTTCGCGGGCATGTCGTTTCTGAATCTGTCGGTGGCGGAGTCGATCACGTCCGAGCGCTTGCCCGCGCGGATCGACATCGTGACGGCGCTGCACGCCTGCAACACCGCCACCGACGACGCGATCCGCTTCGCGCTGCAGAAGCAGGCGAAAAATATCGTCGTGGTGCCGTGTTGTCAGGCCGAAGTGGCGGGGGTCTTGAAGCAGAACAAGGGTAAGTCGCTGGGGAACGCGCTGACGGAAATCTGGCGGCATCCGCTGCATACGCGGGAGTTCGGCAGCCAGATCACGAACGTGCTGCGCTGTTTGCAACTCGAAGCGCACGGTTATCAGGTTAGCGTGACCGAGCTGGTCGGCTGGGAGCATTCGATGAAAAACGAACTCATCGTCGCCCAGTACAAGGATCTGCCGAGACGGCGTCCGGCCGAGCGCCTCGATGAGGTGATGGAAACGCTGGGAATCGGGGAACTGAAAGAGCGGTTTTTCGTGTCCGCCTGATTTCGCGGTGGTTTGCCGCGGAACCGCTGCGTCGATTAACGCTTCAGGAGGGCGTTCCAGCCGGCCAGGCCGATTCGCCGGAGCGTTTCCTGGTTGCGCTCGTAAATTTCCTCCGCGTCGGGAAACGCCTGAACTGCCCGCTCGATGCTGTCTTCACGCAGCAGGTGGAAGATCGGATACGGCGCCCGGTTGGTGTAGTTCTCGATCTCGTCTGGCTCGCTGCCTTCGAACTGATAAAAAGGATGAAAACTGGCGATCTGAATCACGCCTTCCAGTCGAAGCTGCTTGATCATCCGTTCGGCGAAAAACAGGCAGTCGTTGTAGTCGAGAAAATCGCCGAGCGTATTCGGAACGATGAGCAGCGTGGTATCCACGGCGTTCGGATCGACGGCGACCAGGGTTTGAAGCTCGGCTTCCAGGTCGGCGAGGACCGCTTCCATGTCCGTGGCGTCGCTCACGGCGTAGCGAATCTGGCCTTTCACATGCACCGCCTTCGCAAACGGACAGAGATTCAGTCCGATCACCGCCTCGGTCAGCCAATGGCGAGTAGCGGCGATGACGGCATCGTGAGATTCGGCGGGCAACGGCATGGCAAGTAAGAGCAGGAAAGCGGCAGGAAAGCGCCATTCTAACGGGACCGATCGGCACGCATGCCGATCCACCTCAACCCGCGGGCGCCGCGCCGCAAGCCGCCGCAATCAATTGCGCCGCCGCCTTCGGTGCGGCCAGAATCGGCCCGCACCCCGGCCCATAAGTCTGGCTGGCCGCGTACACACCTTCGATCATCAACCCGAGCGCGTTGGCCAGCGCGACCGGATCGTCGGCGCCGGCGTCGGTCGCGAGGCCGGTTAGCCGCGCCATCAGCCGCGCCTTGTTGTCATACACGAACTGCCGCGCCGGATGCGCGGCGTCGGGAAACTCCACCGACACGTTGACGAACGGACAGCCGCGATAATCGTCCACTGACGCCCGCACTGCGAGGTCGTCGAAATATTGCTGCAACTGTCTGGCCGGATCACCCGGATGTTTGGCGAAACTCTTCTCCACGTAGCCGAAGAACTGCTCATCCTTGCGCGCCAGATACGCCATCACCAGGTCGTCTTTCGACGAAAACTGGCGATACAGACTCATCTTGTTGACGCCCGCCCGCTCGACCACTGCGTCCACGCCGACCGTGCGCACGCCTTCGCGATAGAACAGCTCGTCCGCGGCGCGCAGCAGATGCTGCTGCGCCTGCGGCCCCGCCGTCTGCGCACTGCGCGCGCGCCGTGTGCCGGCCGCCTTGGGGGTTTCGCTATCGGACATGAATGACCACCTCGCCGTAATTGACGCCTTGACATGTTACCGAGCAGTAACTACGATCGCAACACTATTGTGACAGATCTGTCACAAGTCCCTTACCGAAGTCGTAACAATGCGAACGATGCGGCCGGTCCGGCCGGCATCGATTGGAGAACCGATGAACTGGGCAGCGAGACTGATTGGCGGGCGTTTCCACTACGGCTGGTTGACGGTCGCGGTGGTGTTTCTGGTGTTGCTGGCGGCGGCCGGCACGCGCGCCACGCCCAGCGTGATGATGGTGCCGCTCGAGCATCAATTCGGCTGGAGCCGCGCGACGATCTCGCTGGCGATCTCCGTGAACATTGCGCTGTACGGCCTGATGGGCCCGTTCGCGGCAGCCGCGATGCAGCGTTTTGGTGTGCGTCCCACGCTGCTGGCCGCACTCGGCACGATGGCGGCGGGCGTCGCGCTGTCGTCGCTGATGACGCATCCGTGGCAGATGGTGCTGATCTGGGGCGTGATGGTCGGCGGCTCGACGGGCGTGGCGGCGCTATCGTTGTCGGCCACGGTGGTGACGCGCTGGTTCACCACGCGCCGCGGCCTCGTGATGGGCATTCTCACGGCCAGCTCCGCCACCGGCCAACTGGTATTCCTGCCGATGCTCGCCGCCATCGCCGAGCATCACGGCTGGCGTAACGTCGTATGGGTCGTGGCGATCGCGGCGGCGATCGTGATTCCGCTGGTCGCGTTTCTGTTGCCCGAACGGCCGGCTGACATGCAACTGCGCCCGTACGGCGAAGCGCACGACGCGCCGATCGCCGCCGCCGGCAGCAAGCAGAATCCGCTCGCCATCGCGTTCGGCACGCTCGCCATGGCGAGCAAGCGGCGCGATTTCTGGCTGTTGTTCTTCAGCTTTTTCATCTGCGGCGCGAGCACCAACGGCTATGTCGGCACGCACCTGATCGCCATGTGCGGCGACTACGGCATGACGGAAGTGCAGGGCGCCTCGCTGCTCGCCGCGATGGGCATCTTCGATCTGTTCGGCACGACGTTGTCCGGCTGGCTGTCGGACCGCTTCAATAGCCGCGTGCTGCTGTTCTGGTATTACGGTCTGCGCGGTTTGTCGCTGATCTACCTGCCGCACGCGTTCGGTATCGACTTCTTCGGTCTGCCGCTGTTCGCGGTGTTCTACGGGCTGGACTGGATCGCGACCGTGCCGCCGACCGTGCGTCTGGCCACGGACGTCTTCGGCAAGGAATCGGCGCCGGTGGTGTTCGGCTGGGTCGTGGCCGGCCATCAGCTCGGCGCGGCTTTCGCGGCGCTCGGCGCCGGCATGCTGCGGGCAAGCCTCGGGACTTACACCGTGGCGTCGATGATTTCGGGCGGCCTGTGCCTCGTGGCTGCGCTGATCGTGCTGCGTATCAACCGGCCGGCCAAGGTGCCGGAACCGCAAGTGGCGTGAGGCTTGAGCCTTGGGGCAAGCCGGAAGCAAACTGCCCGGCAATGTCTGTCGGAACACCTCGCCGCAACGGCCCCACGGGGCCGTTTTCGCTTTGCAGCCTGCGTGAAAACTAACTGCGTACAGGTTGGAGCACGCGCATCGAAGCCCGGTTATGCTATGTGGCCCCGGGCAGTCGCCCGTCGATCATGAATTTCGACCGAGAGAAGCGCATGACCAACAAACCCGCCCCTACCGAAGTTGCCATCCACGAGCTGATTGCAGGCCGCTGGAGCCCGCGCGCGTATTCGAGCGAGCCGGTTAGCCGCGAGCACCTGCACGCCGTGCTGGAGGCGGCTCGCTGGGCCCCTTCGTCGTATAACGCGCAGCCGTGGCGTTTTGTCGTCTTCGATCGCAGCGTCGACGAGGTCTCCTTCAAGAAGGCTTTCGCGACGCTGGTGCCGTTCAACCAGGGCTGGAACGCCCCGGCGCCGGTGCTGATCGCGGTGACCACGCACACGCTCACCAACAAGGGCGAAGTGAATCGCTGTGCGCCTTACGACGCGGGCGCGGCAGCCATGGCGCTCGTGTTGCAGGCGCATGCGCTCGGCCTCGCCGCGCATCAGATGAGCGGCTTCGATGCGAACGCATTCCGTACGGCGTTCGAGTTGCCGAACGACGTCGACGTGATCTCGATCATCTCGCTTGGTCACTACGGTGAGGTCGACAAGCTCGACCCGGTGCTGCGCGAACGCGAGAAGTCGGTGCGCCAGCGTTTGCCGTTGGCGGATATCGCCTATGGCGGCGGGTGGAAGAAAGCGTTCTGAGCGGCGGTACGCCCTCGTATCACCTCTTCCGTAGAAGATGGAAAGCAGTTGGAAACGCGCGGGGGCAGTTCAAACCGCGCGTTTTTTATTCCGCTGTGGGCCGATCGTCCTGCTCGTCGACCACGCTCGACAGCGGCGCGGCAACGCTCTCGAGCGATTTGCGCTCGGCGTCCACGCCCCAGATCGCCGCGATCACCGCGGCCGCGAGCATTAGCGCCGAGCCGACCAGATAGCCCGAGAACACCTCGCTGCGCTGATGCGTATCGATCAGGCGGCCGAAGAACGCCGGCCCGGCGATCCCGCCCAGCGCCGTGCCGAAGGCGTAAAACACGGCGATGGCCAGCGCCCGGATTTCCAGCGGAAACGATTCGCTGACCGTCAGATAGGCCGAACTCGCCGCCGCCGACGCGAAAAAGAAAATCACCATCCACGCAATCGTCTGCGTGAGGACGGTGAGCAGGTGCTGCTCGAACAGATAACCGCTTATCGTCAGCAGGATTGCGGACAGGCCGTAGGTCGCGGCAATCATCTTGCGCCGTCCGATCACGTCGAACAGCCGGCCGAGCAGCAGCGGCCCGAGGAAGTTGCCGAGCGCGAACGGCAACAGATACCAGCCGATATGGTCGCCCGGAACCTGATAGAAATCGGTCAGCACCAGCGCGTAGGTGAAAAAGATCGCGTTGTAGAAAAACGCCTGCGCGGTCATCAAGGAGAGGCCGACCAGCGCGCGTCGTCGGTGGACGTTGAAGAGGGTATGGAACACCTCGCGCAGCGGCGTGTGATCCCGCGCTCGCAGCTTCAGGTGCGTCAGATCGTGGTCGGCGAGCGCGTGGCCCTCGCGACGAAAGCGTGTCTCGATGTTTTCGACGATCGAGCGCGCCGCGCGCTCGTCGCCGTGGGTGAGCAGCCAGCGCGGACTTTCCGGCACCCAGATGCGCATCGGCAAAATGGCCAGCGCCAGCACCGCACCGATAAAGAAGCACGCGCGCCAACCCCAGTCGGCCGGTAGGAGATGCGGATCGAGCAGCACCAGCGAACCCGCCGCACCGAGCCCCGCGCCGACCCAGAAGGTGCCGTTGATGCCGAGATCGGTCCAGCCGCGCACGCGGGCCGGCGTGAATTCCTGGATCGTCGAATTGATCGCCGTATATTCGCCGCCAATCCCAGCGCCGGTGAGAAAGCGAAACAGCAGAAAACTGGCCAGATTCCATGACAACGCGGTCGCGGCCGTGGCCGCCAGATACAGCGCCAATGTGATGAAAAACAACTTGCGACGGCCAAGGCGGTCGGTCAACCAGCCGAAGCCGAGCGCGCCGAGCACCGCGCCGGCGATATAGGCGCTGCCGGCAAGCCCCACGTCAGCGTTGGAAAAGTGCAACGACGGACTGGATTTCAACGCGCTGGCCACCGCGCCCGCCAGCGTCACCTCCAATCCGTCGAGCAACCACGTCACGCCTAGCGCGACGACGATCAGCGAGTGAAAACGCCCCCACGGCAAGCGGTCGAGCCTTGACGGCAAATCCGTCTCGACGATGGCGGCGGTTTTTTCGTGGACAGCGGCGGTAGGCGGCGCGCTCATTGCTCCAAAGTCTCCTCAAGTCCGAAAATTGGCGGCGTATCCTGTCGAATTCAGCAAGTTTTGTTCCGTCGGGCGGCCCTGACGCGTGAATGCGAGCGGCCCACAAGCGTCAGTTGATGCTGGTTGGGCTTTCGTGTTACAAAGCCGCTCCCCTTTCTGTCCGCGCCAGCCGTGAGCGGCGATTCCTGCCATGAACTATTGCGCGATTGACTTCGGTACTTCCAACTCGGCCGTGGCCGTTCCCGACGGCGGTGCGCTCAGGCTCGCGCCGGTCGAAGGCGCCTACACGACGCTGCCCACCTCGGTGTTTTTCAATACCGACGAAAACACCCGCGAGTTCGGACGGGCGGCGCTCGCGGCTTACATCGACGGTTTCGACGGTCGGCTGATGCGCTCGATGAAAAGCATTCTCGGCTCGCCGCTCGCCGAGAATTCCACCGATCTCGGCGACGGCTCCGCGATCAAGTACACGGATGTGATCGCGATTTTCGTCGATCATCTGAAGCGCTCGGCCGAAAAGGCCACCGGCGCGCCGATCAGCCGCGCCGTGCTGGGACGCCCGGTGTTTTTCGTCGACGACGATCCGCGCGCCGATCAGATGGCACAGCAGCAGCTCGAAGCCGCCGCGCGTTCGGTCGGTTTGCGGGAGATCCACTTCCAGTATGAGCCGATTGCGGCGGCGTTCGACTACGAGTCACATCTCGCGGAAGAGGGGCTCGTGCTGGTGGCCGACATTGGCGGCGGTACCTCGGACTTCTCGCTGGTGCGCGTCGGCCCGCAGCGCATGACCCGCGCGGAGCGCAAGGACGACGTGCTGGCGCACCACGGCGTGCACGTGGCGGGCACGGACTTCGACCGCCGCGTCGAACTGGCGACGATCCTGCGCGAGCTCGGCTATCAGGCGCTTGATCCGGAAGGCCGCGAAATTCCGAACCGGGTCTATTTCGATCTGGCGACCTGGCACCTGATCAACACCGTCTACGCACCGAAGCGCGTCAGCGAACTCTCACTGATGCGGCATCTGTTCACCGAGGTCAAGCACCACGACCGTTTGATGCGCGTGGTGGAACAGCGCTTTGGCCACGCATTGGCGGCGCACGCGGAAGAAGCCAAGATCGGCGTGGCGGCGGGCGGCGAGACCGTGATCGATCTGGACGAAGTGGAAGACGACCTGCGTCTCGCCTTCGACGAAGCGCAGCTGGTTAAAGCGGGCCAGGACGAAACGCAGCGCATCGTGCAGGCGGCGCGCGACACGGTTCAGGCAGCCGGCGTTGCGACGCGCGACGTCGGCGCGATTTACTTCACCGGCGGTTCGACGGGTTTGGCGTTTCTATCGGGTGCATTGGCGGCGGCGTTTCCGGACGCCAAACCGGTATTCGGCGATCGTCTCGCCAGTGTCGCGACAGGTCTCGGTATTCACGCGCGACGTATCTTCGGATAACCGGACTAATCAATCGCATACCGCGAAGATAATCACCGCGACTCGTTGTAATGGATATAAAAAAACCCCGCCGAGGCGGGGTTTTTTTGCGTCCAGAAGGAAGCGTGAAGCTTAAGCCGGCTTGATGTTAGCGGCTTGCTTGCCCTTCGGGCCCGTCTTCACTTCAAACGTAACCTTTTGGTTTTCTTGCAGCGTCTTGAAGCCTTCCGTGCGGATTTCCGAGAAATGCGCGAACAGATCTTCGCCACCGCCGTCCGGCGTGATGAAGCCAAAGCCCTTTGCGTCATTGAACCACTTGACGGTACCGGTTTCCATATTACTTGTTCCTAAAGATGGTAAATAAGGCCGAAGCCCAGAAAGTGCATGAAAATCAAGGAAGGGGGTAATGGGACCAACCGGAGTACCGTTGATGGGCGAACTACGAAAGACCAATTCACTCGCCGCTTGAAATCCTGCCCGGACGTTATACGGCCATTTTGAGAGAAGGTCAACACTCTCCTGGCAACTTTCCACACTTTAGGGTAGTGGGCGCAAATTTTGCTTACAAAGCTTGCTGTTCGCCCGATTTTTTTGCTAGGGAGAACCCTTAGTTGGCCTGCAGCGTGCGGGTGCAACCGTTAAACTACGCGCCGCGCGTCGGTTGCACCTGATTAGAATGGACCGTCGCCGCATCGACATGCGTATCACCCCGTCCCGCTCCCAGCGACGTCACGTGGTGCCGGTATGGTTCGGATGCACATTTGCATAGGTCCGGAGTCGGTGCTAAAGCACTCACTTCGGCCGACACAGGAGAAGACGTGAAAAGTTCTATACAACGGAACATCGGGCCGGTCGCGCTGCTGCTGACCGGCTTGGGTTCGATCATCGGATCGGGCTGGCTGTTCGGCGCGTGGAAGGCTGCAAAAATTGCCGGCCCGGCTGCCATTTGTGCATGGGTGATCGGCGCGGTCGTGATTCTTGCGATTGCGTTGACCTACGCGGAACTCGGTGCGATGTTCCCGGAGTCCGGCGGCATGGTGCGCTATGCACGTTACTCGCACGGCGCGCTGGTGGGTTTCATCAGCGCGTGGGCCAACTGGATCGCCATTGTCTCGGTGATTCCAATCGAGGCTGAAGCATCCATTCAATATATGAGTACGTGGCCGTATCCATGGGCGCACGCGCTATTCGTGGATGGGTCATTAACTCATAACGGGTTATTGCTGTCCGCCGCGCTCGTGATCATTTACTTCATGCTGAATTACTGGGGCGTGAAACTGTTCGCGCGCGCCAATTCGGCAATCACGATCTTCAAGTTTCTGATTCCCGGCGCGACGATTCTCGGTCTGATGTTCACGGGCTTTCATCGGGAAAACTTCGGCGAAGCGAGCAGCTTTGCGCCGTACGGCTGGTCGGCGGTGCTAACAGCAGTGTCGACGAGCGGTATCGTGTTCGCGTTCAACGGTTTCCAGAGCCCGATCAACCTCGCGGGCGAAGCGCGCAATCCGACCAAGAGCGTGCCGTTCGCGGTGATCGGTTCGATCCTGCTCGCGCTGGTGATCTACGTGCTGCTGCAGGTCGCCTACATCGGCGCGGTGAACCCGGCCGACGTGATGAAGGGCTGGAGCCACTTCAACTTCGCTTCGCCGTTCGCGGAACTGGCGATCGCGCTGAACCTGAACTGGCTGGCTATCCTGCTGTACGTCGACGCGTTCGTGAGCCCGAGCGGCACCGGCACGACCTACATGGCGACCACGAGCCGCATGATCTACGCGATGGAACGCAACAACACGATGCCGAAGATGTTCGGCAACGTTCACCCGTTCTACGGTGTGCCGCGTCAGGCGATGTGGTTCAACCTGCTGGTCTCGTTCATCTTCATGTTCTTCTTCCGCGGCTGGAGTTCGCTGGCGGCGGTGATTTCGGTGGCGACGGTGATCTCGTACCTGACCGGCCCGATCAGCCTGATGGCGTTGCGCCGTGCGGCGACGGATCTGGAGCGTCCGCTGCATATCGTCGGTATGAAGGTGATCGCGCCGTTCGCGTTCGTGTGCGCGTCGCTGATCCTGTACTGGGCAAAATGGCCGCTGACCGGCGAAATCATCCTGCTGATGGTCGTCGCGCTGCCGGTGTATTTCTACTTCCAGGCGAAGTCGGGTTTCGGCGGCTGGGGGCGTGATCTGAAGGCGGCGTGGTGGCTGGTGGCCTACCTGCCGGTCATGGCGATCCTGTCGCTGATCGGCAGCAAGGAGTTCGGCGGTCGCGGCTGGTTGCCGTACGGCTGGGACATGCTGGTCGTGATCGCGTTCTCGCTGGTGTTCTACTACTGGGGCGTGCACAGCGGTTATCGTTCGGAATATCTGGACGAGCGCGACGAGCATGACGAAGTGCTCGAAGGCATGGGCGCGCATTAAGTTGCGGCGTTTGTACGAAAAAAGCCCGCCTGAGGTGACTCAGGCGGGCTTTTTGTTTGGCGTGACGATTTGGCGTTTCGGCGTTTCGCTGCTGCGGCTACAGGCTCACGCGGTGCCGAACACGTAATTCGTCATTGCAAGCGAACGCTGGTAGGTGCCCAGCGATTGAATCGCCAGCGAATAGTCGTCGTCGGCCGCGCCCAGCGCCGCGAAAACGGGCAGCAGATGCTCGTCGGTCGGATGCATCAGCACCGCGTGCGGCGCCTGGTGGCGGTAGTCGAGCAGCGCGTCGATGTCGTGCGCGGCCAGCCGGTCCTCGAACCAGTCGGTGAATTCGGCGACGCGCGGATCGGCATCTTCCGGACGCGCGGAGAAATCCGCCGCGCGCAGATTGTGCGTGATCTGGCCGGAGCCGATCACCATCACGCCGTCGTCTTGCAGCGAGCGCAGCGCTCGGCCGACACGGAAATGATGGGCCGCGTCCTGATGCGGCTGGATCGACAATTGCGCGACGGGCACGTCGGCGTCGGGGAACATCAGCAGCATCGGCACCCAGGCGCCGTGGTCGAGCCCGTGCGGCTGGACGTCGGTAAGCACGCCGTGTTCGCCGAGCAGTGCGGCGGCGCGCCGCGCCACTTCGGGCGCGCCCGGCGCCGGGTACTGGATTTCGTACAACTGACGCGGAAAGCCGTAGAAATCGTGGATCGTTTCCGGCGCGGCGGACGTGCTCGCCACCGGCTGGGCCGTGCCCCAGTGGGCCGACAGCATCAGCACGGCTTGCGGACGCGGCAACTGCGCGCTCAGCACACCGAATTCGGCGGACGGCAGGGACGGGTCGATCGGCAGCGTGGGCGCGCCGTGGGAAAGGAAAAGCGAAGGCAAGCGGTTCATGTCAGCAACGCGGCCGGGAGGGCGGGGCGTGACGGTTGGGTTGCTATCAATATAGGTTCACACCGCGGCTTGATAAACGGGTGAAAACAGAATTGATTGTGTCGCCGGCGTTGTTAATGCGAAGCGCCCGGCGTCAGCCCTGCGCGTCCCGCAAGCCCTGCCAAACTGGCGACATAGCCGGCCCCAGCGCAAACAGATCCAGCACGCGTGCCGCGGTGTGATCGACCATCTCGTCGATCGACGCGGGCTGGTTATAGAACGCCGGCAACGGCGGGAAAATCACGCCGCCCATCTCCGTGACCGCCGTCATGTTGCGCAGATGCGCGAGATTGAACGGCGTTTCGCGCACCAGCAGCACGAGCCGGCGGCGTTCCTTCAGGGTGACGTCGGCGGCGCGGGTGATCAGGTTATCGGAGAAACCGTGCGCGACGCTGGCGAGCGTCTTCATCGAACACGGTGCGACGACCATGCCGTCGGTCGCGAATGAGCCCGAGGCGATGCTCGCGCCGACGTCGCGCACCGAATGGACGACATCCGCGAGCGGATGCACGTCTTCTTTGCTCAACTGGAGTTCGTGCTGGATATTGAGCCAGCCCGCGCTCGAAATCAGGAGATGGCTCTCCACGCCGCCCAGCCGGCGCAACGTCTCGAGCAACCGGATACCGTAGATGGCGCCGGTTGCGCCGGTGATCGCGACGATCAGCCGACGGGGCGCCGCAACGCGTGTTTCCATGGCTCGCGGCGCCTTGAATGAACTCGTGAGGGTCGTAAACGAACAGTCGAACCGGGGCCGCTCAGGCCGCGGCGAACAGTTGTTGCAGTTCGCCCGACTCGTACATTTCCATCATGATGTCCGAGCCGCCGACGAATTCGCCCTTCACGTAGAGCTGCGGAATGGTCGGCCAGTTCGAGAATTGCTTGATGCCCTGGCGGACTTCGTCGTCTTCCAGCACGTTGACGGTTTTGATTTCCGCGACGCCGCACGCCTTAAGAATCTGGATGGCGCGGCCGGAAAAACCGCACATCGGGAACTGGGCGGTGCCCTTCATGAAGAGGACGACGCCGTTTTCGTCGACGATTTGCTTGATGCGTTGTTGCGTATCCATGACTGACCTTGCGGTTCCGTGATGTGTGGGGAATAGGCTGAAATGATAGCGGATTTCGGTATAGCCGGCCGAGCGCCGCTTCGACCGTTGTATGAGTTCAGCGTGAATCCTGGCCTGAGGGCAGGCCCGAGGTCGGCTTCAATCGGACAAACGCCCGCCGCTAATTCGTTCGATGCCCGCCAGATCGCGCTCGGAGCGCACTTGCGCGAACCCTTGCGCCGTCAGCAGCGCGCGAACGGCTGCGGCCTGATCGTAACCGTGTTCGATCCACAGGACGCCGTGCGCGGCGAGGCGCGCGGGCGCGCCGGCGACGATCGCGCGGATCGCGCTCAGGCCGTCGGCTTCGTCGGTTAGCGCGCTGCGCGGCTCGAAACGCAGATCGCCTTCCGCCAGATGCGGATCGCCGCTCGGGATATACGGCGGATTGCTGACGATCACGTCGAAGCGTAGTGCGGCGTCGAGCGCCGTGTACCAGTCGCTTTGGCTTAAAACCATGGTGCCGCCGGGACGTTTTGGGTCGAGCAGACGTGTGGCGTTGCGCGTTGCCACCGCAAGCGCTGCGGCGGAGCGATCCAGCGCGTGGACTTGCGCGTCCGGCCGTGTCGACGCGATCGCAACCGCAATGGCACCGGTGCCGGTACCGAGATCGAGCACACGCGGTCGCGACAGACTTTCCATGGCCGCCAGGGCGGTCTCGACCAGCAATTCGGTTTCAGGCCGCGGAATCAGCACGTCAGGCGTGACTTCGAAATCGAGGCCAAAAAATTCCCGCGCGCCGACCAGTTGCGCGACCGGTTCTCCGGCCACCCGCCGCGCTTCCAATACGCGATAACGCTCGATCGCAGCGCTTTCAAGCGCTTCATCGCTGCGCGTGATCAACTGCGTATGACGCCAGCCGAGCACATGCGTGAGCAGAATCCGCGCTTCGAGCGGTGGCAGCGGCGACGCGCGCAACAAAGCGGCGGGCGTGACAGGCGTGGCGTTCATCGTCGGCGCTTTAGTCCGAATCGCCCAGCGAAGCCAGCAATTCTGCTTGATGTTCGCTGACGAGCGCCGCGATCAGTTCGTCGAGATCGCCGTCCATCAACGCGTCGAGGCGGTACAGCGTCAGGTTGATCCGGTGATCGGTCATGCGCCCTTGCGGGAAGTTATACGTGCGAATCCGCTCGGAGCGGTCGCCCGAGCCGATCAGGTTCTTGCGCGTGGCGGCCTCTTTCGCGTGCTGTTCTTGCGACTGCTTGTCCTTGATGCGCGCGGCCAGCACCTTCAGCGCGCGATCCTTGTTCTTGTGCTGCGAACGGTCGTCCTGACATTCGACGACGATGCCGGTCGGCAAGTGCGTGACGCGCACGGCCGAATCGGTCTTGTTGATGTGCTGGCCGCCCGCGCCCGACGCGCGGAACGTGTCGATCCGCAGATCGGCCGGATTGATTTCGACTTCGCCGATTTCATCCGCTTCCGGCATGACCGCGACGGTACACGCCGAGGTGTGAATGCGCCCCTGCGTTTCGGTGGCCGGCACGCGCTGCACGCGGTGGCCGCCCGACTCGAACTTGAGCTTTGAATACGCCGCTTCGCCGGCGATCCGTACGATCACTTCCTTATAACCGCCGAGATCCGATTCGCTCGCCGACATCATCTCGACCTGCCAGCGGTTGCGCTCGGCATAGCGAAGATACATACGCAGCAGATCGCCCGCGAACAGCGCGGATTCGTCGCCGCCGGTGCCCGCGCGGATTTCGACGTAGATATTGCGGTCGTCGTTCGGATCCTTCGGCAGCAGCATTTTTTGCAGTTCCGCGCCGAGTTTCTCCATGCGTTCGCGTGCCGCGCGAATTTCTTCTTCGGCGAAGTCGCGCATCGACGCGTCCGTCAGCAGTTCCTGCGCGGTCTCCGCGTCGTTCATGGCCTGACGCCACAGCGCGTAATGTTCGACCACGGGCCCTAGCTCCGCGTGCTCGCGTGTGAGCTTGCGGTATTGATCGAGATTCGAGGTGATGTCCTCGCGGCTCAACAGGTCGTTCAGTTCGGCCAGCCGGGTAGTGAGCTGGTCGAGCTTGCGTTGCATGCTCGTTTTCATCGGACGGGGTTCGGAGCGGGCTCCGGAAAGGACGGCGACTAGGGGAATGGGCTGATGCCCTGGTCAGAAGCACGTCGCGGGCCACCGTGGGTGGCGCGGACCGCGCGGCGGAGGCTGCGCCGCTAACGCTCCGTGGAACCGGAGTGTTTGTAGAAACCGCTCATCAGTTCAATGAGCGTGTCACGGTTTTCGCTGCTCGCGCGATTGAGCGCGTGCGTGGGTCCGTGGATCAGCTTGTTGGTGAGCGCTTGCGACAGCGCTTCGAGTACCGCAGCCGGATCGTCGCCGCGCGCGAGCATTTTCTGCGCACGCTCCACTTCGGCGCGACGCAGCACGTCGGCCTGCGTGTGCATATGGCGGATCACCGGCACGATGCTGCGCGCGTCGAGCCACTGCATGAAGTTCTGCACGCGCGTTTCGATGATCGCTTCGGCTTGCGCGACCGCGGCCTGACGCGAGGCATTGCCTTCGCGGACGATTGCACCGAGGTCGTCGACGGTGTACAGGAACACGTCTTCGAGCTTGCCGACTTCAGGTTCGATGTCGCGCGGAACCGCCAGATCGACCATGAAAATCGGCCGGTGACGACGCGCTTTCACCGCCCGTTCGACCGCACCCAGGCCGATGATCGGCAGGGTGGACGCCGTGCACGACACGATGATGTCGAACTCGTGCATGCGCGTGGGCAGTTCCGACAACGGAATAGCACGGCCGTTAAAGCGTTCGGCGAGCCGCGTGCCGCGTTCGGCCGTACGGTTCGCGACCACCAGTTCGCGCGGCTGCTGTGCGGCGAAGTGCGTGGCGCACAGTTCGATCATTTCGCCCGCGCCGATGAACAGCACACGCTGGTTCGAGACCTTGTCGAAAATGCGCTGCGCGAGCCGCACGGCGGCCGCGGCCATGGAAACCGACTGCGCGCCGATTTCGGTGGTGCTGCGTACTTCCTTCGCGACGGCGAAGGTGCGCTGGAATAATTGGTTCAGATACGTGCCAAGCGCGCCGGCTTCTGACGCGGTGCGCACCGCGTCCTTCATTTGTCCGACGATTTGCGTCTCGCCCAACACCATCGAATCGAGGCCTGACGCGACGCGGAACGCGTGGCGCACCGCTTCCGATTGCGGCAGCGCGTAAACGTGCGGCGCGAGTTCGTCGATAGGCAGGTTGTGGTATTTCGACAGCCACTGGATCGCGGCTTCGCGCGCGGCCTGGTCGTCGGTGACGCAATAAAGCTCGGTGCGATTACAGGTGGACAAAATCGCCGCTTCCGGCGCCGTGCGGGCCGTACGACCGAGCCAGGCGCTCGTGAAGGTGTCCAGTGCAGGCTTGATCTGTTCGAGCGGAAACGCCACGCGTTCGCGCAAGGCGACAGGCGCAGTGTGGTGATTGATTCCGATCGTTAGAAGCTGCATTTGGGGGAGCTATGGTTTAGCCCAACATTATAGCGTTTCCAAGATTCTTACATTGGACGCGTGTCAACCCACTTCCACCGCGGCCTCTACTGGAGTTTCCAGCGGGATCGCGTCGAGCTGGTAGCCGTAGCCGTAAAGCGGCGTCAGACAGTAGCCGAGTTCCGGACGCAACTGCAATTTAGTGCGTACGCGCGACGCGTGCGTGTCGACCGTCCGCGACTTCAGGTCGCGGCGGCGCGCCCAGACGGTTTCGAGAATATGCGCGCGCGACACCGGACGAGACAGATTGTTGAATAACAGCAGCGCAAAGCGAAATTCTTTCGGCGTCAGCGTGACTGTTAGATTACGAAATGTGACGGCTAGCGCGGCTGTGTCGAACGCGTAGCCGCCGATTACGTCGCGCCGCCGGTTGAGCGGCCGCCGCAAGCCGGCGCGACGCAGCACGGCGTCGACCCGCGCGAGCATTTCGGGACCGCGAACCGGCTTGCTGAGGCAGTCGTCGGCGCCGGCATGCAGCGCCGCGACGATCTGGCTTTCACGCGGCGCGGACATCAGCACGATCACCGGCAAGCCCGGCAGGACAACGCGAGCGCGCGGAATCACGTCTTCGGCCGGGTGGTCGCCGGCCCAGCTTTCGGTGATGAGAAGATCGAAGAAATCGTCCGCGGCGTGCTTCAGGAACGGGGCGCTCGCGGTGAAGTGATAGCAGACGTGGCCGCCGGCAAAAATAAGCCGGCCAACCAGTTTGGCGTGCGGCAGGTCCGGCTCGATAAGGGCGATTCGCATGGCGCGCTTTCAGCGTGGCAATGACCGAGAACCGGGCATATTCGTAAGGCTTACAGCTTGCCTAACATCACACCGACCCCTAAACTCAACCGCTATGCGGAAAGCGCCGTGCTGAACTTCTATAGTTAATGAGACAAAAATGTTAGCTGCCCTGGTTCCTTGCGCCCATGAGACAAATCTGAAATCGCGCGGGGTCGGCTGCTAATGGGGTGGCCCGGTGTGGTCGTCCTGGGGTTGGCGATCGGCCTCGCGGGCTGGTGGTTGCATCCGTTGCGCCGCTCGAGCCGCGCTCGTTGGTGGATGGCGCTGCTGGCCGGCGTGATAGGCGCCGCGGTCGCGCTCATGGCCGGCAATGTGACCGGCCTCTTTCATGATGGCGACACGCTCGAATGGCCGGTTTGCACCGCCGTTGCGTTGATCGCCGTTGCCGTGACGGTCGGCTCGCTTTCCCGTCGATGAATATTTGCAGGTGACTCTGATGAACGCCCGACTTCCCGAAACATCCTCGATTCCCGAACGGCTCGCCACGTTGCGTGACGCAATGGCGCGCGAAGGCGTGGCCGCTTATCTCGTCCCGTCGGCGGATCCGCATCTTTCCGAATATCTGCCGGGGCGCTGGCAAGGCCGGCAGTGGCTATCGGGTTTTACCGGCTCGGCGGGCACGCTGATCGTCACGGCGGATTTTGCCGGTGTCTGGACCGATAGTCGCTATTGGGAACAGGCCAATGCGCAACTGGCCGGCACGACCGTTCAGTTGATGAAAATGACCGGTGGCCAGCAGACCGCGCCGCATTTCGAGTGGCTCGCGCAGAACGTCGCGAGCGGCGGCACGGTAGGCGTGGACGGCGCGGTGCTCGGCGTGGCGGCGGCGCGCGCGCTGACGCTCGCGCTCGGCGCGCGCGGCGTGAAGCTGCGTACCGATGTCGATCTGTTCGACACGATCTGGCCGCAGCGTCCGTCGTTGCCGGCCGCCGCCGTGTTCGAACATGCCGCGCCGCATGCCGGCGTCGCGCGTGCTGACAAGCTGGCGCAGATTCGTCGCGCGATGGCGGAGAAGGGCGCGCAGTGGCACTTCATTTCCACGCTCGACGACCTCGCATGGCTGCTGAATCTGCGTGGCGCCGACGTCAGCTATAACCCGGTGTTCGTCGCGCATGCGTTGATCGGTGCGGACGGCGCTTCGCTGTTCGTGTCGGACGGCAAGGTGCCGCAGGCGCTGGCCGACGCGTTGGCGCGCGACGGCATCAGCGTCAAGCCCTATGCGAAGGCGGCCGAGGCGCTGGCCAAGCTGCCCGACGGCAGCGCGCTGCTGATCGACCCGCGGCGGATCACCTACGGTTCGCTGCGATCGGTGCCGGGCACGGTCAAGGTGGTCGAGGCGGTCAATCCGTCCACGTTCTTCAAGTCGCGCAAAACAGAAGCCGAAGCCAAGCATGTGCGCGAAACCATGGAGCAGGACGGCGCGGCGCTCGCGGAATTTTTCGCGTGGTTGGAAAGCGCGCTGGCGCGCGGCGAGAGCCTCACCGAAATGACCATCGACGAACGTCTGACGGCGGCGCGCGCGCGTCGTCCGGGGTTCGTGTCGCTGAGCTTCGCGACGATCGCGGGCTTCAACGGGAACGGCGCGATGCCGCACTATCGCGCGACCGAGGCGTCGCATGCGGTGATAGAAGGCAACGGGTTGTTGCTGATCGATTCGGGCGCGCAATATTTGAGCGGCACGACTGACATCACCCGCGTCGTGCCGATCGGCACGATCAGCGAGGCGCAACGCCGCGATTTCACGATCGTGCTGAAAGGCACGATGGCGTTGTCGCGCGCGCAATTCCCGCGCGGCATCCGTTCGCCGATGCTCGACGCGATCGCCCGCGCGCCGATCTGGGAAGCCGGTGCCGACTACGGCCACGGCACTGGCCATGGCGTGGGCTATTTCCTGAACGTGCACGAAGGCCCGCAGGTGATTTCGCACTATGCGCCGGCCGAACCGTGGACCGCCATGGAAGAGGGCATGATCACCTCGGTCGAGCCGGGCATCTACCGGCCGGGCAAGTGGGGCGTACGGATCGAAAATCTCGTGCTGAACGTGCCGGCTGAAAAAACCGAATTCGGCGATTTCCTCAAGTTCGAGACCTTGACGCTGTGCCCGATCGACACGCGCTGCCTCGATCTGTCGCTGCTGCGCGACGACGAACGCGCGTGGCTCAACGCGTATCACGAGACGGTGCGCACGCGCCTGTCGCCGCATGTTTCCGGCGACGCCAGGGCGTGGCTCGACCTGCGCACGCAACCCATCTAAGCGCCGCGGCGAAGCGGCGTTCGTACGGAGAAAGAGTGCATGGCGATCAAGGCAGTGGTGTTCGATTTCGGCGGCGTGCTGATCGATTGGAGTCCCGAGTATCTGTATCGCAAGCTGATTCCGGACGAAACCGAGCGCCGCTGGTTTCTGACGCATGTCTGTTCGATGGATTGGGTGATCCGGCAGGACGGCGGCCAGCCGATCGCCGAGGCCACCGACGAACTGATCGCGAAGTTTCCCGATCACGAGGCGCTGATCCGCGCGTTCTACGAGCGCTGGCATGAGATGGTGGCCGGCGTGCTGGAACAGGGCGTGGCGTTGATGGAAAAGCTCGAAGCCGCCGAGGTGCCGCTGTTCGGGCTGACCAACTGGTCGGCCGAGACCTTCCCGTACGCGTGGGAGCATTACCCGGTGCTGCGGCGGTTTCGCGACGTGGTCGTGTCGGGGCGGGTGGGACTGGCAAAGCCCGATCCGGCGATTTTCGCGGCCATGCTGGAGCGGATTCATGCGCAATTGCCGGGCATCGAGCCCGGCGAGCTGGTTTTCATCGACGACAATCAGAAGAATGCTGACGCCGCGACGGCGCTTGGCTGGCATGGCGTGCATCACACCAGCGTTGAACGGACGGAAGCGAAACTGCGCGAGCTGGGTTTGCCGGTTTAAGTTGTTTTTTTAGAGGCGGCGCAGGCGTACCGGTTTCCACGCAGGCCCAAACAGAAGCAGGCCTGGCAAAAGCTAGCCGAGCGCGCCTCGCCTCCGTACTACAGCATAGCGGCTACTGCCCCAGCAGACTCTTCAACGCGTTCCCCAAGCCTTTCACGGTTTCCCCAGCGCCTTTCGCCACGCCCTCGACGCTCACCCCCAGCGTCTTCGCGAAGTCCGCGCCGATCCGCTTGACGATGCCTTCCCGCACCGAAAACTTCGGATCGCGTAAATTGCCGTCCAATACGAAATGCAGCGTGATGTCGCCGTTGTGCGCTTTGAGCGCGGCAATGGCGGCCTTGGTCGGAATCGACATGAAGGTGTCGAGCGGATCGCCGCTGTCGGCGAGTTGCAGGTTATGAACAGTCACCGTACCGGGCGCATGCAACTGATAGTTGCGCACGGTCGACTCGACCGTCAGATCGACCGTACCGCCCGCGATCTGTGCTTTCGCGCCGGTCTTTTTCACCAGGTACGGATCGAGCATCGCGACATCGACGCCGCGTAGCGTGCTGGTGGTCTGTGAGTCCTTGGTGGCGATCTTGATCCAGCCGTTGAACGACACCGTGCCGGTATGCACCGGCCCTTTGATCGATCCCGTGAGGTCCACGTTGGTCGGTTCGGTGAGCGCGGGCAGATGCAAATGGTCGACGGTTGCGTTGGCGTTGCTCACCGTCACCTTGAAGGCCGGCGGCCCGACCGTCATGTCGTAGAAGTGGAAGTTGCCCTGTTCGAAGCGGATGTGATCGACCAGCTTTTCTCGGGGTGTCGCGGGCACGGCCGCACCGCTGGCCTGGTTGTCCGCCTGGTTCACCGATTGCCGCAGATTCGGCAGCAGACCAATAGTGCCGTCTTTCGCGCGCAGCACGGCCATGTCGAAACCGCGCACCACCACGCTGCGCAAATGCATGCGCCGCGCGATCAGATCGCGAATGTCCGGAGTGAGCGTGATTTCGTCCGCCCGAAGCGGGTCGCCGGCGGGCCAGCCGGGCGGTGCCTTGAGGACGACATTGGTGAGATGAACCGAGGTGAGGCCGACATCGATACGCTCGGCGCTACCTAAAGGGCCGAGCGCCGCAATCACTCGCGCCTTCACTTCGCGTTGCGCGAATTGCAGCGCGCCGATTGCGACCACGATCAGCACCAGCAGCACGCCGCCCACGGCGACGATCCAGCGCTTGCCCTTCGACATCGCCATGCTTACGCCTCCTCGTCACCGCGCGCCGCGGTGTGGCTATCGCCGGTTTTTGAGCGCGTGGCCTCGCGCTGATCGTGGCACGCAATACGTGTGCCTTGCGGCCGCGTGCTCGACAAAACAATAAGATCGACCAGGCGGTCCGTCTGCTCGACGAACCGCCCGCCCACCCAACACCTTAGCGTGCGATCGGCTTGTAACGCAGACGCTTCGGCCGGGCGGCTTCTTCGCCGAGACGCGCGCGCTTGTCCGCTTCGTATTCCTGGTAGTTACCGTCGAAGAACGTGATTTGCGAGTCACCTTCGAACGCGAGAATGTGCGTCGCGATCCGGTCGAGGAACCAGCGATCGTGCGAGATCACCAGCACCGAACCCGCGAACTCGAGCAAAGCGTCTTCCAGCGCGCGCAGCGTTTCGACGTCGAGGTCGTTAGACGGTTCGTCCAGCAGCAGCACGTTGCCGCCCGCGATCAGCGTCTTGGCCAGATGCAGACGACCGCGCTCACCGCCCGACAGGTTGCCGACCAGCTTCTGCTGATCGCCGCCCTTGAAGTTGAAGCGGCCGATATACGCGCGCGACGGCGTTTCGTACTTGCCCACTGTCAGCACGTCCGCACCGCCGGCGATTTCGTCGAACACGGTTTTCGAGCCGTCCAGCGCGTCGCGGCTCTGATCCACGTACGCGAGCTTGACGGTCGGGCCTTGCACGATTTCGCCCGAATCCGGCTGTTCGCGGCCGGTCAGCATGCGGAACAGCGTAGACTTACCGGCACCGTTCGGGCCGATGATGCCGACAATTGCACCCGCCGGAATCTTGAAGCTGACGTTGTCGAGCAGCAGACGGTCGCCGTACGACTTGCTGACGTTCTTGAACTCGATTACTTCATTGCCGAGACGATCGCCGACCGGGATGAAGATTTCCGAGGTTTCATTGCGCTTCTGGTAGTCCTGGCTGTTCAGTTCCTCGAAACGGGCGATACGCGCCTTCGACTTCGCCTGACGGCCCTTCGGGTTCTGACGGACCCACTCCAGTTCCTTCTTGATCGCCTTCTGACGCGCCGATTCCGACGACTCTTCCTGCTTCAGGCGCTCTTCCTTCTGGTCGAGCCAACTGCTGTAGTTGCCCTTCCACGGAATGCCGTGGCCGCGGTCGAGTTCGAGAATCCACTCGGCGGCGTTATCCAGGAAGTAGCGGTCGTGGGTCACGGCGACCACAGTGCCCGGGAAGCGCGTCAGGAACTGTTCGAGCCAGTCGACCGATTCCGCGTCCAGGTGGTTGGTCGGTTCGTCCAGCAGCAGCATGTCCGGCTTTTCGAGCAGCAGCTTGCACAGCGCGACGCGGCGCTTCTCACCGCCCGACAGATGCTCGATTTTGGCGTCCCACGCCGGCAGGCGCAGCGCGTCGGCGGCGATTTCGATCTGCTGTTCGGCGTTGCCGTCCGACGTGGCGAGGATCGCTTCGTACTTGGCCTGTTCGGCGGCGAGCGCGTCGAAGTCGGCGTCTTCTTCTGCGTAAGCCGCGTAGATTTCGTCGAGTTTCTTCTGCGCGTTGAAGACGTCGCCGAGGCCTTCCTCGACGGCTTCACGCACCGTCTTGTTCGGGTCCAGTTGCGGTTCCTGCGGCAGATAGCCGATGTTCAGGTTCGGCATGGGCGTGGCTTCGCCCTCGATCTCCTTATCCACACCGGCCATGATGCGGATCAGCGTCGACTTGCCCGAGCCGTTCAGGCCGAGCAGGCCGATCTTCGCGCCGGGGAAAAACGACAGCGAGATGTCCTTCAGGATTTGACGCTTGGGCGGCACGATCTTGCCGACCCGGTTCATGGTGAAGACGTATTGGGCCATTTGTTCACAATAGACGTTGACGACGCCGGCGGCGTAGGGGCGGGCGTCGCGGGGTGGATGGGTAATCGGTGTTGTGGCCGGGCGGAGCGCCCGGCGCCGGCCGGCGCGGCATCGAACGCGATGTCGTCGCGCGACGCCCCGCGCACGGGCGGGTTCTTCAGGTGGCATTGTACTTCGGCGAATGGGCGGGACGGCAGGGGCTGTCCGTTCGGCCAGGGTCGCCTCGGACGCTCAGAGCCAGTCGGCCACGCCGCCGTGCCGCGAACAGGTGCCGGGGCGATGCCGGCTGAAACTGTAGGTACCGTCGCGGCAACGTGCGCTCGCGCCCTCGGGCGCCTTGCCGGACAGCGAGCGGGCCGGCGCGTGGACGGTGTTGCCGTCGCGATTCGTGTAGGTATTGTGGTTGCTGAGGTTCGCTTCGTCGGGCGTCGTGCCGGGCGGCACATACGCGAACGCGGACGACAGGCTGAACAGCAGCACCGTGGCGACGGCCGCGCCGCGGCGAAAGATTTGATTGAAGGCGATGCCTTGCATGGTCTCTCAAGTCGTTGTTATGCCGGCCGCGCCTGAGCGCGCGACCGTGCTTGCGGCAAGCCGAAGCTCAGTTCGCGCGCCGTCCCGTCGCCGGATCGAAGAAATGGAGGTGCTGCGCCGGCAGCGCCACTTGCAGCGCTTCTCCCGCTCCGGGGCGATGCGCATGCGGCAAGCGGACCGTCACGTCGTGCTTGCCCCAGCGGCCGTGCGCGAGATTGTCCGCGCCGAGCAGCTCGCAGGAATCGACCGTGAGGGTGGCGTGCGCGGCATGCGCGGCGCCCGGCGTCATGTGCTCCGGCCGGATGCCCAGCGACCATTCGCGTCCCGCCGCGACTTCCCGGCCGATCGACGGCACGTCCGTCAGCGGCAGCTTCGGACCATTGCCGGCCACGTCGAAACTCGAACCGTCGTCCGACACCCGGCCGTCCAGCAGATTCATGCCCGGCGAACCAATAAAGCTCGCGACGAACACCGTGGCCGGCCGCTCGTAGACTTCGGTCGGCGCGCCGATCTGCTCGGCGTGCCCCTTGTTCATCACGATCACGCGTTGCGCCAGTGTCATCGCTTCGATCTGATCGTGCGTCACGTACAGGCTCGTCGTGGCGAGGCGTGCATGCAGACGCTGGATTTCGAGCCGCATCTGCACGCGCAAACGGGCGTCGAGGTTCGACAGCGGTTCGTCGAACAGAAACACCGCGGGTTCGCGCACGATCGCGCGGCCCATCGCCACCCGCTGACGCTGGCCGCCCGACAGTTCGCGCGGCTTGCGTTGCAGCAGGGGTTCGAGTTCGAGAATCTGCGCGGCGGCCTGCACGCGCTTCGCGATCTGCGCCCGCTCGACACCCGCGATCTTCAGCGCGTAGCCCATGTTTTCGGCCACGCTCATATGCGGGTAGAGCGCGTAGTTCTGGAACACCATCGCGATGTTGCGGTCTTTCGGCTCCAGTCGGTTGACGACCTTGCCGGCGATCGAAATGCTGCCGTCGGAGATGCCTTCCAGTCCCGCGACCATCCGCAGCAAGGTGGATTTGCCGCAGCCGGACGGGCCGACCATCACGACGAATTCGCCGTCGGCAACGTCCACGTCGATGCCGTGCAGCACGAACTGTTTGCCGTCGTAGGTTTTTTTAACGCCTTGCAGAGTCAGTGCAGCCATGCCGTTTTAACCTTTCGTTGCTTGCCGCGTAGCACGCGGCGTTGTCTCGGTGTTGCTCCGGTGTGGTCGATTGCAATGCTGGAAAACGGGCCGCCGGAGTCGCGCGAGTTACTTCTCCGTATCCACGAGCCCGCGCACGAACCAGCGCTGCATCGTCAGCACGACCGCAAGCGGCGGCAGGATCGCGAGCAACGTGGCGGTCATCACGAGATGCCATTCGGTCGCGGTGTCGCCGGAAGCGATCATGCTCTTGATGCCGACCACCGCGGTGGTCAGCGATTGCTGGCTCGAGATCAGGATCGGCCACAGATACTGATTCCAGCCGTAAATGAAGGTGATCACGAAGAGCGCCGCCATGTTCGTCTTCGACAGCGGCAGGACCACGTCCCAGAAGAAGCGCATGGCGCCCGCGCCGTCGATGCGTGCCGCTTCCATCAACTCGTCCGGCAGTGTCATGAAGAACTGCCGGAACAGGAACGTCGCGGTGGCCGACGCGATCAGCGGCAGCGTCAAACCGCTATACGTGTTGCCCAGATGCATCGACGTGACGACCTGCACGGTCGGAAAAATCCGCACTTCGACCGGCAGCATCAGCGTGATGAAGATCAGCCAGAACGCGAGATTGCGAAACGGAAAGCGGAAGAACACGATCGCGTACGCGGAGATCATCGAGACGGAAATCTTGCCGATCGCGATCGCCAGCGCCATCACGAGGCTGTTCAGCAGCATGCGGCCGAACGGCGCGGCCGCGTTGCCGCTGCCCTGCGACCAGACCGTCGCGATGTTCTCGAACAGATGCGTGCTCGGCACCAGCGAGAGCGGCACGCTGAACACTTCGTGCTCGCTCATGGTCGCCGCGCAGAACGCGACGTACACCGGAAACACCACCAGCACGACGCCCAGAAGCAGCACCGCATGACAGAAGAGGTCGAAACCGCGGCGGTTCTCGATCATGAGTATTGAACCTTGCGTTCGATAAAGCGGAATTGCACGACGGTCAGCGCGACGACGATCACCATCAGGATCACCGATTGCGCGCCGGAACTGCCGATGTCGAGTCCTTGAAAGCCTTCGGCGAAGATCTTGTAGATCAGCGTGCGCGTAGCTTGCGCGGGGCCGCCGCCGGTGGCCGCGTCGATCACCGGGAAGGTGTCGAAGAACGCGTAGGTGATGTTGATCACCAGCAGGAAGAAGCTGGTCGGCGACAGCAGCGGCAACGCAATGCCGAAGAAGCGCCGCACCGGCCCGGCGCCGTCGATCGCTGCCGCTTCGATCAGCGAACGCGGAATCGCCTGCAAGCCGGCGTAGAAGAACAGGAAGTTGTAGCTGACCTGCTGCCAGACCGAAGCCAGCACGACCAGAAACATTGCCTGGCTCGCGTTCAACGCGTGATTCCAGACAATGCCGTATTTAGCAAGCGCGTAAGTAACGAGGCCGATGCTCGGATTGAACAGGAACGACCACAGCACGGCGGCGATCGCGGGCGCGACCGCATACGGCCAGATCAGCAGCGTTCGGTAGACCTTCGCGCCGCGCACCACGCGATCCGCGCAGACCGCCAGCAGCAGCGAGATCACCAGCCCTGACACGGTGACGAGCGCGCAAAAAATCAGCGTCGTATAGAACGACGACAGATAGAGCGGATCGGCGAACAGTTGCTTGAAATTCGCGAGCCCGACGAATTCGCTCGACGTGCCGAACGCGTCCTGACTCTGCGTGGACTGCCACAGCGCCTCGCCGGCCGGCCACAAAAAGAACAGCAGCGTGATCGCGAGTTGCGGTGCGACGAGCAGGTAGGGCAGCAGGCTGGTGCCGAAGCTGGAGCGCTTTTCCATCGAATCTTCCCAAGGTTCCGCGGTGACTGCGGGTTCCGCTGCGGCCGCAACGGAACCCGGCTCGCGCTTGCTACGTAGTGCGCGCGAGCCGGTTGCTCACTTAGTTGCCGGCTTTCTCGAAGCGACGCAGCAGGTCATCGCCACGCGAGACCGACGAGTCGAGCGCCTGTTGCGGCGTCTTCTTGTCCGCCCAGACCTGTTCGAGTTCTTCGTCGATCACGGTGCGGATCTGCGGCATGTTGCCCAGGCGCAGACCCTTCGTGTACGGCAGCGGCGGCTTGTTGAGCATCTGCTTGATGGCGGTGTCGCTGCCGGGGTTCTTCTCGTAGAAGCCTTGCTGCTGCGTCAACTGATACGCGGCGGTGGTGACCGGCAGGTAGCCGGTATCCTGGTGCCACTTCGCGGCAACCGGTGCCGACGAGAGATACGCAAGGAACTTCGCCACGCCCTTGTATGTAGCCGGATCCTTGCCCGACAACACCCACAGGCTCGCTCCGCCAATGATCGCATTCTGCGGCGCGCCCTTCACGCTCGCGTCGTACGGCATCATGCCGGTGCCGAAATTGAACTTCGCGTATTTCTTGATGGTGGCGAGCGACCCCGACGAGTTCGTGATGATCCCGCAGTCGCCGCTATAGAACTTCGACACCGGTTCGTCCTTGCGGCCGACGTAGGTAAAGGTGCCTTCTTTCTGCATGTTCTGCAGGAACTGGATGTGCGCGACCTGCAGCGGCTTGTTGAATTCGAGTTGCGCATCCGCGCCGTCGAAGCCGTTGTTCTTCGACGCGAACGGCGCGCCATGCCACGCACTGTAGTTCTCGAGCTGAATCCAGCTCTGCCAGCCCGACGAATAACCGCACGCCATGCCCGACGCTTTCAGCTTCTGCGCGTCGGTTTGCAGTTCGGCCCAGGTCTTCGGCGGCTGGTTCGGGTCGAGACCCGCTTTCTTGAAGGCGTCCTTGTTGTAGTACAGCACCGGCGTCGAGCTGTTGAACGGCATCGAGATCAGCCCACCGGTCTTCGCGTCGCTGTAATAGCTGGCAATGGTCGGCACGAAGGCCTTTTCGTCGAGCGGCACGCCGGCTTGCTTGAATACTTCCGAGACGGGGATCACGGCCTTCCTCGCCTGCATCATCGTGGCGGTGCCGACTTCGTAGACCTGCAGGATCGCGGGCGCATTGCCGGCGCGATACGCGGCGATGCCGGCGGCGAGCGTCTGGTCGTAGGAGCCTTTGAAGACCGGCACGATCTTGTAGTCGCTTTGCGACGCGTTGAAAGCGTTGGCGATATCGTTCAGACGTTCGCCCAACGCGGCTTCCATGCCGTGCCAGAACTGGATTTCAGTTGCGGCCTGGGCCGCCTGGCTGACGCCGACGCTCAACACGGCGGCTACGGAAAGCGTACGGAACAGCGGCTTCAAACTCATCGGTGGGTCTCCTGTCGACCAGGGTTGGCGCATTAGCGCTTACGCTGGTCCCATGCAAGATCCTTGCGGATCGGAACGGGCGCGGTTGCGAATCGCGCGATTCTAGTTGTGTTCGATGACATTCCGGCGTCGGAGGCCGGGCGGCGTGACGCGCTTTTGGCGGGCGCCGACTGCGGCAATTTAACATCGGCTGTCACGAAACGGAAACATGATCGTCTGAAGGCCGTTTTTGCGCCGCGTCAACGCGCGATCACGTTCGCTGGACTTGGCCGTCGATGCGTTGGCATGATGGATGGCGCAATGGGCGCGTGCTTTGCGCGATGGACGGCACGCTACGTCACGCTACTTTTAATCAGGATTCCAGATGCTTGATTTAGTGCAGCGGGTGGTGGCTGGTTCGATCCCGGCTCTCGTATTGGCAGGCTGTTCGTTGGCGTCGGGCAATGCGGGCGACGGCACGCAGTTCACGGCGTTGCCGCTCATCATCGCTCACCGAGGCGGCACGGGCGATGCGCCGGAAAATACCCTGGAGGCGATCCGGCTGTCGGTCGAACATCGCGCCGACGTGATGTGGCTGTCGGTGCAGTTGAGCAAAGACGGCGTGCCGGTTCTGTACCGGCCGGCGGATCTGTCCGCGTTGACCGACGCGAAAGGTCCGGTGTCGGACTACACCGCAGCCGAACTCTCACTGTTGAATGCCGGTTGGAGCTTCCGTCAGGGCGACGCCTATCCCTATCGCGATCGTCCCGTCGGCATTCCCACGCTGCGTGCGGCGTTGCGCGCCGTGCCGCCGACCATGCCGGTGATCCTCGATATGAAGGCGCTGCCCGCGGAGTCGCAGACGCAAGCGGTGGCGCGGGTACTGGACGACGAACAGGCGTGGTCGAGGGTGTCGATCTATTCGACCGAGGCGGATTACCAGCAGACGTTCGCTGCATATCCGCAGGCCAAACTGTTCGAATCGCGCGACGCCACGCGTGGCCGGTTGGTGCGTGTGTTGCTGAATCAAGGTTGCGTGGATGCGCCGGGCGAACATGCCATGAGCGCGTTCGAACTGCATCGCGCCTTGACCGTGCTGGAAAAATTCACGCTGGGCGAGGGACAGTCGGACGTGCAGGCCACGTTGTGGACGCCGGCAACCGTCGCGTGTTTCCGGCAGAAGCCCGACGTACGAATCGTCGCGATCGCGGTGAACAACGCGAACGATTATCAGACGGCCGCGTGTCTCGGGATCGATGCCGTGCTGGCGGATTCACCGTCGAAGATGGTGCCGCTCAAGGAAGGCGCTGTGCTGCCGCTGCGCTGCGAACGAGCTGCGGCAGCAGGCGGTCAGTAAGGTCTTGGGCTTGGGTTTGGGTTTGCGCATTGCGCGACGTAGTCAGAGCTGCGAATACTTTGTCGCCGTCCCTTTGCATTTCTCCACCGGGTAACGCTCTTCGTTCAGCGCCACTTTCTCCATGGCGGCTTCGACCAGATCGAAGCCTGCGGTGTGAGCGACCAGCATCAGGTAAATGAACACATCCGCGCACTCATGCTCCAGATGTTTTTTGCGCGTTGGGTCGAGCAACAAGGCGTCTACCTCCGCATCGCTCTTCCACTGGATCGTCTCCAGCAATTCGCCGGCTTCGATGCTGGTCGACACGATCAGGTTGCGCAACGTGTGAAACTGTTTCCAGTCGCGGGCCTCGCGGAACGCAAGCACCCGTTCGAGCAGATCGCTGGTGGTCATGGCTTGACTTTCCTTTGCTGAAAAAGAAAAAGCCCGCGATAAACGGGCTTTAACGGGCTTTAACGGGCTTTAGCGGGACGGCGGCAAGATCGCAATGGATCTGGCAGGCTGGTCCGATACTTAGACGTTGAACAGGAAGTTCATTACGTCGCCATCGTGCACGACGTATTCCTTCCCTTCCGCGCGCATCTTGCCGGCTTCTTTCGCGCCTTGCTCACCCTTGAAGGCGATGAAGTCGTTGAACGCGATGGTCTGCGCGCGAATGAAGCCGCGCTCGAAGTCCGTATGGATTGCGCCTGCTGCCTGCGGCGCGGTGTCGCCAATATGAATCGTCCATGCGCGCACTTCCTTCACGCCGGCCGTGAAATACGTTTGCAGACCCAGCAGCTTGAACGCCGCGCGGATGACGCGGTTCAGGCCCGGCTCTTCCATGCCCATGTCGGCGAGGAACACTTCCATGTCCGCTTCGTCGAGATCGGCGATTTCCGCTTCGATCGCCGCGCACACCGCCACGACCGGCGCATTTTCCGCTGCCGCAAACTTCGTGACCGCGTCCAGGTGCGGATTGTTCTCGAAACCGTCGTCTTTCACGTTCGCCACGTACATGGTCGGCTTCGCGGTAATCAGGCAGAACGGCTTGAGCGTCGCTTTTTCTTCGTCCGACAGATCGAGCGCGCGGACCGGCTTGGCCTGGTCGAGTTGCGCGCGGACCTTTTCGAGCACCGCGGCGTTCTTGGCGGCTTCCTTGTCGTTGCCCGACTTGGCCGCCTTGGAATAGCGCGACAGCGCTTTTTCGACCGTTGCGAGGTCGGCCAGCGCCAATTCGGTGTTAATCACTTCGATGTCCGACAGCGGGTCGACCTTGTTCGCGACGTGAATGACGTTGTCGTCTTCGAAGCAGCGCACCACGTGCGTGATCGCGTCGGTTTCGCGGATGTTCGCGAGGAACTGGTTGCCGAGGCCTTCGCCCTTGCTCGCGCCGGCCACCAGACCGGCGATGTCGACGAACTCGACCACCGCCGGCAGGATGCGCTCCGGCTTGACGATTTCAGCGAGCGCCTTCAGACGCGCGTCCGGCACTTCGACGATGCCGACGTTCGGCTCGATCGTGCAGAACGGGTAGTTTTCGGCGGCGATGCCCGCCTTGGTCAGCGCATTGAACAGGGTGGACTTGCCGACGTTAGGCAGGCCGACGATGCCGCATTTGAGGCTCATGGAAATCCTTCAGTGATTCAGTAAGTTGCGTGATGCGCTCGACGCTGTATGCAGGAGTCGAAAAGCCTTCGCGTTTGGCGTGGCGGCGAACCGCAGCGGAGCAGGACAAGACACCGGGTCGGGCAGGGCCTCGACGGTCCCGGGCGAGTCTCGTCACGGAAAGCGCAATTGTAACCCGTTCGGATCGGCTTCCTGAGCAGGGCGTGGCAAACCTGTCCCGTCACGAAACGCACGCAAACGGCCGTCAACCGCGAAAACCCCGCGCGGCCGATTCGTCAGATCAATGTAAGATGGCCGTCCGGGGCCGCTAGAGCCCTTTCCGAGAAAGCATCATGAAAATAACAACCTATCTGAGATGGGGCGCGGGCATTGCGCTGGCGGCTGGTGTCGTCGTGTGGCTGCTACCTAATTACGACGAGGCGCAGGCCGCCACCGACCGCCAGACGGTCAACTGCATGGCGAACGCGCTCACCCTCGACGATAAGCGCCGTATCGCCGGGTTCGCCGACACCAACGACTTCGACTCGTTGTGGCGCGTCTATGACCGGGTGTTCCCGGACTGCATGGTGCGGGGCGACCAGCGTGACCATAAGCGCGAACTGGTGTCGAACGCGTGGCGGGTGCTGTCGTCCGATCGTGACTTCATGCTGCTGCGCGAATCCCATGCGGCGCACGCTGCGCAAGGGCAGTAGCGCACGAGTAGCGCACTAATCGACGGATACCTTGTTCCGGGCCAAATGTGCCGCGCGCCTCGATCCGTCCCCGGCAACCCCCGCAGCTATAATGCGCGCATGAACGCACACCACCAGACCTTTGATGTCGTCGTGATCGGCGGCGGGCTCGTCGGCAAGACCGCGGCGTTGGCGCTGACGCAAGGCGGACTGCGCGTGGCGCTGCTCGCGCAGCCCTGCGCGGCGCTGCCGGCCGGCGCCGTATTCGACTCGCGCGTCTACGCGTTGTCGTCGAGTTCGCAGGCGCTGCTGGAACGCTTGCGGGTCTGGCAGGCGCTCGATCTGGCCCGCCTCGGGCCGGTCTACGACATGCGCGTTTATGGCGACGCGCACGCCGAACTGCATTTCTCCGCATTCCAGGCGTCGGTGCCGCAACTGGCGTGGATCGTCGAATCGTCGGTGATCGAACGCGCATTGGACGCGGCGCTGCGCTTCCAGCCGAATCTCACATGGATCGACACGCGCGCGCAGGCGTTGGACTTTACCGTCGACGGCGCCAGCGTCGGCCTCGCCAACGGCAACATTCTCGAAGCCGATCTGGTGGTCGGTGCGGACGGGGCGCATTCGTGGGTGCGTGCGCAGATCAACTCGAAGATGAATCGCCGCGACTACAAACAGACTGGCGTCGTCGCGAATTTCAAGGCCGAAAAGCCACACGGCGAAACCGCCTACCAATGGTTCAAGGACGGCGAGATCGTCGCGCTGCTGCCCATGCCGGACGGCCACGTGTCGTTGGTCTGGTCGGCGCGCACCGAGCACGCTGAAAAGCTGGTCGCACTCGATCCGGCGCAACTCGCGGCTGAAGTGGAACGTGTGACGGGCGGCCAGTTCGGCGCGCTCGAATGCGTGACGCCCGCGCAGGGCTTCCCGCTTGCGCTGCAAACGGTCGACCGGCTGGTCGCGCCGCGCGTCGCGCTGGTCGGCGACGCCGCGCACCTGATCCACCCGCTGGCGGGCCAAGGCATGAATCTCGGCCTGCGCGACGTCGCGGCGCTCGCCGATACCGTCGCCGGCAAGGAATCGTTCCGCGATCTCGGCGACATGGTGCTGTTGCGCCGCTACGAGCGCGCTCGCCGCGAAGACATTCGCGCGCTGATGATCGCCACCGACGGCCTGCAGAAACTTTTCTCCGCGCCCGGTCCGTTTGCCAAGGTGCTGCGCAATACCGGCATGGCGTTTGTCGGCGCGCAGCCGCTTATCAAGCGCTGGCTAGTGTCGGCCGCGCTGGGTTGACGTTTGCCGCGCGGCACGCCGGGGCTGGCGAGACGGGTATCATGAACGGATGGGCGCCCTGCCGGTCAGACCGGAACCGTCGCAAAACGCGCACACCGCGCGAATGAACCAGGAATTCAGCATGAAAAAGACCTTCCGCGTGGCGGCCGCCGCGCTTGCCATCGCCGCCATCACGCTCGGCTGCTCCGCGCAGGCCGACCAGACCACCGACAAACTCAAAGCCACGCTGCAAACGCGGCTGGCCGACGTGACGATCAAGAGCGTGACGAAGTCGCCGATCGCCGGCATCTACGAAATCAATCTCGGCACGCAGATCGTCTATAGCGACGCGAACGGCGACTACCTGCTGCTCGGCGACATGGTCGACGCGAAGACCCGCAAGAATCTGACCGAAGCGCGTCTGTCGGAAACCAACCGCATCGATTTCGCGAGCCTGCCGTTCGGCAACGCGGTGAAGGTCGTGAAGGGCAACGGCTCGCGCAAGATCGCCGTGTTCTCCGATCCGAACTGCCCGTACTGCAAGCAGCTCGAAACCACGCTCAAGTCGATCGACAACGTGACCGTGTACACCTTCCTGTACCCGGTGCTGTCGCCGGATTCGACCGCCAAGTCGAAGTCGATCTGGTGCTCGACCGATCGCGCCAAGGCCTGGGAATCGTGGATGCAGGACCACCAGGCGCCCACCGCCGCCGGTACCTGCGACACCGCCGCGATCGACAAGAACCTCGCGCTCGGCCACGCCATGAACGTGGACGGCACGCCGACCGTGTTCCTCGCCGACGGCCGCCGTCTGCCCGGCGCCGTGCCGGCCGACCGGCTCGACAAGGAAATGTCCGCGGTGCATTGAGTTGCACACCGTTCGGAACATATAGAGAAGCAAGGAGGCGCAGTGCGCCTCCTTTCACATTCAGCCCCAACATCCCCGCCTCACACTCTCCTAATCGCCGCCGATGAAGCCGATCCGCTACACCATCGTTCCCAAGCAACCTGCCGCCCACCTGTTCGAAGTCACCGTGACCGTCGCCGATCCCGATCCGGCCGGCCAGCGTTTCATGTTGCCGGTGTGGATTCCGGGCAGCTACATGGTGCGCGAGTTCGCGCGCAACATCGTCACGCTGCGCGCCGTCAATGACGCCGGCCGCAAGGTGCGCGTCGAGAAGACCGACAAGCACACGTGGCAGGCCGCGCCGGTCAAAGGTGCGCTGACGCTGCGCTACGAGGTGTATGCGTGGGATCTGTCGGTGCGCGCCGCGCATCTGGACGACACGACGGGGTTCTTCAATGGCACCAGCGTGTTTTTGTCGCCGCTCGGTCATGAAGAGGCGCAATGCGTGGTCGAGATCCAGAAACCGGACGGCGCCGCGTATCGCAACTGGCGCGTCGCCACGGCGTTGCCGGAGGCGCGCGGCACGAAGCGCTACGGCTTCGGCGAATATCGCGCGCAGAACTACGACGAACTGATCGATCACCCGGTGACGCTGGGCGAATTCGCGCTGGCAACGTTCGACGCGCACGGCGTGCCGCACGACATCGTGATCGCCGGCCGCGTGATCGGGCTGGACATGGCGCGACTGTCCGCCGACCTGAAGCGCATCTGCGAAGCGCAGATCGCGTTGTTCGAGCCGAAGTCGAAGAAAGCGCCGATGGACCGCTACGTGTTCATGACCCAGGCCGTCACCGATGGCTACGGCGGGCTGGAGCATCGCGCTTCGACCGCGCTGATCTGCAATCGTGGCGATTTGCCGGTGCAAGGGCGCGATGCGCTCAGCGAGGGCTACCGAACCTACCTCGGCCTGTGCAGCCACGAGTACTTCCACACCTGGAACGTGAAGCGCATCAAGCCGGCGGTATTCGCGCCGTACGACCTGAACGACGAGAACTACACGTCGCTGCTGTGGCTGTTCGAGGGCTTCACGTCGTACTACGACGATCTGATCCTCGTGCGCAGCGGCCTGATTTCACCGGACGACTATTTCGGCCTGCTCGGCAAGGTGGTGGGCGGTGTGCTACGCGGTAGCGGCCGCCTGAAGCAGACCGTCGCCGAAAGCTCGTTCGACGCATGGGTCAAGTACTACCGCCAGGACGAGAACGCGCCGAACGCGATCGTCAGCTATTACACCAAGGGCTCGCTGGTCGCGCTCGCGTTCGATCTGACGATCCGCGCGCAGACCAACAACCGCAAATCGCTCGACGACGTGATGCGTCTGCTGTGGCAACGTTTCGGCCGCGACTTTTATCGCGGCAAGCCGGTCGGCGTGGAGGAAAGCGAGGTCGAAGCGCTGTTCGCGGAAGCGACCGGCGCGCAACTCGGCGAGCTGTTCGCCGAGGCCGTGCATGGCACGCGCGATTTGCCGCTCGAAACGCTGTTCGCGCCGTTCGGCGTCACGCTTGCGCCTGAATTCGACAAGAACGCCCGGCCGTCGCTCGGCGCGCGCTTGCGCGGCGGCGCGGATTGCACGCTGGCGGCGGTGCATGAAGGCAGCGCCGCGCAGAAAGCAGGGCTCTCGGCCGGCGACGTGCTGATCGCGCTCGACGGCCTGCGTGTGACCGGCTCGAATCTTGACGGCCTGCTGGCACGCTATCAGCCGGGCGCGAAAGTCGCGGTCCACGCGTTCCGTCGCGACGAACTGCGCACCACGCAAGTCAAGCTGGACGGCCCTGAGCCGGCACGCTACAAGCTCGCGGTCAGCGACAAAGGGACCGCCGCGCGCAAGGCCCGCGAGCGCTGGCTTGCAAGCTGATCGTAATCGTCGACGTTATTAATCGACGGCCGAGGGCAGCGGATTGTTCTACCAGTGCAACAATCCGTCGCTGCCGGATGGCTTTTTCTCGTGGCGGTAAAAAAACACAATGACTTCACTCGCGCAAAACTGCGCGCCCCTACTGGAGTCACCCTCATGACCACGATCCTGCAAATCAACTCGGCAGCCCGCTCGCAAGGCGCGAACTCGACGCTTCTCGTCAACGAACTGACCGCCAAGCTGCAACAATCAAACCCGGGCGCGCAAGTCGTCGTCCGCAATCTGCAAGCTGAACCGCTGCCGCACCTGGACGACGCCGTTTTGGGCGCGTTCTTCACGCCTGCTGACCAACGCACTGCCGAGCAGGCCGAAATCGCCGCACGCAGCGAAGCGCTGATCGCCGAATTGCAAGCCGCCGACATCGTCGTGATCGGCGCACCGATGTACAACTTCGGTATCTCGTCGCAACTCAAGACGTACTTCGACTTCATCGCACGTGCCGGCATCACGTTCCAGTACACGGCGAACGGTCCGGAAGGTCTCGTGAAGGGTAAGAAGGTCCACGTCGTGTCGGCACGCGGCGGCAAGTATCTGGGCACGCCGAACGACAGCCAAACGCCGTATCTGAAGGCTTTCCTCGGTTTCCTCGGCATGACCGACGTGAACTTCATTTACGCTGAAGGCCTGAACATGGGCCCGGACGCAGCGACCGCCGCGCTGGCTTCGGCGCGCGAAGCGATTGCCGCCGCGTAAGAAGGTCGATGAAAGGATGGACGCGCTGGTTTGAACCGGCGCGTATCGCGGTGTAGTGCGCGATGTCACGATGCAACGAAAAACGCCACGGGTTTGAAACCTGTGGCGTTTTTTTTGGTTCGCGCGCCGATTTGCGCCTAGACGTATTACCGTTACGCCAGCATCTGCGCTTCGTCCGGCAAGCGCCAGTCGATCGTTGCGCGGCCGTGCTGGGCGAGATACTCGTTCGCCTTCGCAAAATGCCCGCAGCCGAGAAAGCCGCGATGCGCCGACAGCGGCGACGGATGCGGCGCTTCCAGCACATAGTGCGATTGGCCGCCGAGCAGCGCGCGTTTCGCTTGCGCGTGCGCGCCCCACAGCATGAACACCAGGCCGTCGTGACGCATGGCAAGTTCATGGATCAGCGTGTCGGTACACTTTTCCCAGCCGCGTTTCGCGTGGCTCGCCGCGGCGTCGCGCTCGACCGTCAGCACCGTGTTCAACAGCAGCACGCCCTGTTTGGCCCATGTATCGAGACAGCCGTGGCGCGGCGTGTCGTGGCCAAGGCTCGCGGCGATTTCCTTGAAAATGTTGCGCAGCGACGGCGGCGTGCGCACGTTCGGCGCTACCGAGAATGCCAGCCCGTGCGCTTGTGGCGTGCCGCGATCTTCGCCGTGATACGGGTCCTGGCCGAGGATCACCACTTTCACTTCGTCGGGGCTGGTCAGGCGCAGCGCGCGGAATACATCGGCGGGATAAACGGTCTTGCCGGCCGCGCGTTCACCGTCGACAAAACGGCACAGCGGCGCGTAAGCGTCGCTTTCGATGAACGGCTTGAGATGCGTGCGCCATGCGGGGGGCAGCGCGGCGAATTGGGCTTCGAGGGCCGGCGGCGCGCCAGCCGATGAAGGCGAAACCGGATTGTTCGGTGCGTCGGCGGGAGGGGGCGCGGCGTCGCCGAAAAGCGAAGCCTGCGACGAATCGGAGCGATTACGGGAAGCGGAGGTCATGGCGGGGAAGTGTCGCAGCAAACGTGCGCTGGCTCAAGATGTGCGGGTGGGCACGACGTTCGTCACCGCTCAATCCGCCCGCAATTGGTACCCGCGCTGCGCTTTGCTGACGTTATCCGGCGCCAGCCCTGCGACCGCTTTGCCGAGTTCGACTGCCAGCGCATTTAAAGCGGCTTCGTCGCCGGATTTGAGTTCAAGTTCGACCTCGGAAATCGGCGCGCGACGCGTTTCACCATTCACTTCGGTGATCACGTCGCCTCGATCGATCGCGGCTTCGACCGTCGCGCCGTTCAGTTCGACGTTCCACAGTGTGCGCGTGAAGTCCGTGCGGAACAATTCGACCAGCTCCGGCGCGGCCCGACGCAAAGCTTCAGCCGCGCTTGGCTCATCGCACTCGCGCAGTAGCGCGTCAATCTCGAGCTTTTCGCCCGCAACCGGCATTTCCCACTCGTGGCGGCTGTGCAAACCGTCCTTCGCTTCGCCCACCGTCTTGAAGGTTTGCAGCCAGCCGTCCGGTGTGTGACGCAAACGCAGCGCGCTTTTCGACTTCGCCAACGTCAGTGCCGGCGTATCGAAGTAAATATTCGCGAGCTTGACGTCGCATCCTTCTGCGCCTGTCCGCGCGACAAACCACTGCGTCGCCGCCCGCACCTGGTCAGCCGGCAGCGCCAGCTTGATTTCGCGTTCCATGCCCATGATCTGCCTTGCTCCGTGTGCCGCATTGCCGCGTGTCGACATTGACGCTCAGAAAAACATCCGCGCAAGCTCCACACCCGGCTCATCCGCGCGCATGAACGCCTCGCCGACGAGGAACGTATGCACGTCCATCGCGCGCAGCCGTTCGACGTCGACGCGCGACAGAATGCCCGACTCCGTGACGACGATCCGGTCGTCCGGAATCGCTTCGAGCATGCCGATGGTCGTCTCGATCGACGTTTCGAACGTGCGCAGATTGCGGTTGTTGATCCCGATCAGCGGCGTTTTTAGCGTGAGCGCCTCCATCAGCTCACGGCTGTCGTGCACTTCGACCAGCACGGCCAGATTCAACGAATGCGCGAGCGCTTCGAGGTCTTGCATCTGCGGCGTGTCGAGCGCGGCGGCGATCAGCAGGATCGCGTCGGCGCCCATCGCGCGCGCTTCGACGATCTGATAAGGATCGACGATGAAATCCTTGCGCAACACCGGCAGGCTGCAGGCCGCGCGGGCTTCTTCCAGATACGCGACGCTGCCCTTGAAGAACTGCACGTCGGTCAGTACCGACAGGCATGCCGCGCCGTGCTGTTCATACGAACGCGCGATCTCGGCGGGCACGAAGTGCTCGCGCAGCACGCCTTTCGACGGGCTCGCCTTCTTCACTTCGGCGATCACCGCGGCGAGGCCGGCAGTGTGCTTCGCGCGCAATGCGCCGACGAAATCGCGCATATCGCGCGACGCCGCTTCGAGGCGCAGTTCTTCGAGCGGCGCGCTTTGCTGCGCCGCGCGGACTTCTTCGCGTTTGACCGCGATGATCTGGTCGAGAATGTCGCTCATCTGTGTCTCGCTACGTGATTAGTGCTTGAATTGCTGGGTGAAGCGGATCAGATCGTTCACCTTCGCGCGAGCTTTGCCGCTTGCGATCGCTTCGCGTGCCAGCTGAATGCCGTCCGCGATCGACGCCGCCACGTTCGCCGCGTACAGCGCCGTGCCCGCGTTCAGCGTGACGATTTCGCGTGCCACGCCCGGGGTGTTGTCGAGCGCCTCGAGCAGCATGGCCTTCGATTCGGTCGCGTCCGCCACTTTCAGTGTGCGGTTCGACACCATCTGCAGGCCGAAGTCTTCCGGATGAATCTCGTACTCGTGGATCTGGCCGTCGCGCAATTCGCCGACCTGCGTCGCCGCGCCGAGCGAGACCTCGTCCATGCCGTCCATGCCATACACCACCAGCACGTGCTTCGCGCCGAGGCGTTGCATCACGCGCACCTGAATCCCGACCAGATCGCCGTGGAACACGCCCATCAACTGATTCGGCGCGCCGGCCGGATTGGTCAGCGGGCCGAGAATGTTGAACAGCGTGCGCACGCCGAGTTCGCGCCGTACCGGTGCGATGTTCTTCATGGCCGGATGATGATTCGGCGCGAACATGAAGCCCATGCCGGTTTCCGCGATCGACGCCGCGACCTGTTCCGGCTGCAGATCGATATTCACGCCGAGCGCTTCGAGCACGTCCGCGCTGCCCGACTTGCTCGACACGCCACGGCCGCCGTGCTTCGCGACTTTCGCACCGGCGGCGGCCGTGACGAACATGGTGGCCGTGGAAATATTGAAGGTTTGCGAGCCGTCGCCGCCGGTTCCGACGATATCGACGAAGTTCGAGTTGTCCGGCACGTCGACGTGCCGGGCAAATTCACGCATCACCGTGGCGGCCGCAGTGATTTCGCCGATCGTCTCTTTTTTGACGCGCAAGCCGGTAATGATCGCCGCCGACATGACCGGCGACAGTTCGCCGCGCATGATGAGGCGCATCAGGTGCAGCATTTCGTCGTGGAAAATCTCGCGGTGCTCGATGGTCCGTTGCAGCGCTTCCTGGGGCGTAATCGACATGATTTCGTCTCTCTTCATCAGGCGCGTTGAGTGGACGCGAGTTTCGACTGCTTCACGAAGTTCTCGAGCAGCGCGTGGCCGTGTTCGGACAGGATCGATTCCGGGTGGAATTGCACGCCTTCCACCGCCAGTTCCTTGTGACGCACGCCCATGATCTCGCCGTCTTCGGTCCATGCCGACACTTCGAGGCAATCGGGCAGCGATTCGCGTTCGATCGCGAGCGAGTGGTAGCGGGTCACGACGAAGTGCTTCGGCAGGTCGGCGAACACGCCTTTGCAGTCGGTTTCGATCGTGCTGACCTTGCCGTGCATGATGGTCTGCGCGCGCACCACACGGCCGCCGAACGCTTCGCCGATCGCCTGATGGCCGAGGCACACACCGAGAATGGGCGTCTTGCCGGCGAATTCGCGCAGCACGTCGAGCGTGATGCCGGCGTGTTGCGGATTGCTCGGGCCGGGCGACAGGCAGATGCGCTCGGGGTTGAGCTTCGCGATCTCGTCCAGCGTGATTTCGTCGTTGCGGTAGGTGCGCACGTCTTCGCCGAGTTCGCCGAAGTACTGCACCAGGTTGTAGGTGAACGAGTCGTAGTTGTCGATCATGAGCAGCATGGTGTGTCTCCGGTCAGAAGTCGCTATCGAGGCCGTCTTGAACCTGTTCGGCGGCGCGTAATACGGCGCGTGCCTTGTTCTCGGTCTCTTGCCATTCGGATTCGGGCACCGAATCCGCAACGACGCCCGCTGCCGCCTGCACATACAGATTGCCGTTCGCGATCACGCCGGTGCGGATCGTGATGGCGAGATCCATTTCGCCGGTGAACGACAGGTAGCCGACCGCTCCGCCGTACAGGCCGCGTTTGACGGGCTCCAGTTCGTCGATCAGTTCCATCGCGCGAACCTTCGGCGCGCCCGACAACGTGCCGGCCGGGAAGGTGGCGCGCAACACGTCGAAATTGGTAGTGCCGGGTTTCAGCTTGCCTTCGACCGAACTCACGATGTGCTGCACGTGCGAGTACTTTTCGATCACCATCTTGTCGGTCACGACCACCGAGCCGATCTGAGCGATGCGGCCCACGTCGTTGCGCGCGAGGTCGATCAGCATGACGTGCTCGGCGACTTCCTTCGGGTCGTTCAGCAGTTCGGTGGCGAGTTCCGCGTCGCGTTCCGGCGTATTGCCGCGCGGACGCGTGCCGGCGAGCGGCCGGATCGTGACGATACGGTCTTCGCCGCGCTTTTCCTGGCGCACCAGAATTTCCGGCGATGCCCCCACTACGTGGAAGTCGCCGAAGTTGTAGTAATACATATACGGCGACGGATTCAGCGAGCGCAGCGCGCGGTACAGCGAGAGCGGATTGTCGCGGAACGGCTTGGTCAGGCGCTGGCCGACCTGCACCTGCATCAGTTCGCCGGCGGCGACATATTCCTTCGCCTTGCGCACGGCGGCGAGGTAGTCGTCTTTGGCGAATTCGCGGTAAGTCTCGGTGCGCACGCTGGCCGAGGTGACCGGCGGCTGCACGGTCGTGCGCAAACGCTGACGCAATTCACGCAGACGCTGTTTGGCTTTGGTGTAAGCCTCGGGCTGTGTCGGATCGGCGTAGACCACCAGATAGAGCTTGCCGGCGAGGTTGTCGATCACCGCGACTTCTTCGGTCAGCAGCAACTGGATGTCGGGCAGATTCAGATCGTCCGGCGGCGCGGTGTGCGCGAGCTTTTTCTCGATGTAACGCACCGCGTCGTAACCGAAGTAACCGGCCAGGCCGCCCGCGAAGCGCGGCAACCCAGGGCGTTGCGCCACTTTGAAACGCCCCTGGAATTGCTGGATGAATTCGAGCGGATCGCCTTCGTGCGTTTCGACGACCTTGCCGTCGCGCACGATTTCGGAGACGCCGTTGCGGGTACGCAGCAGCGTACGCGCCGGCAAGCCGATGAACGAGTAGCGGCCGAAGCGTTCGCCACCCACCACCGATTCGAGCAGAAACGAGTTGGCGCCGTTGCGCTCGCTCTGCGCGAGCTTCAGATACAGCGACAGTGGCGTTTCGAGGTCTGCCAGCGCTTCGGCGATCAGCGGAATGCGATTGAAACCCTCGTTGGCGAGGGACTGGAATTCGAGTTCGGTCATGTTCCGATCCTGTACGGTGATCCGGCGGCAGCATGCGTCGGACAAAGCGGGGCGTTGCGCGGCCGGTCAGGGCGTTCGTTCGACGGTTTCGACACGATGATGATACCGACCGGCGCGAGTTTCCCATCGACGCGTACAAGCAGTGTCAGCGCAACACGGTACCTTGTGGGTACACGCAGGCCGATTCAACCGATGCAGCGAAACAGGACGATGGAAAAAACGCGTGAGCGCAGCGAAGCAAAAAACGGTTGCCGAAGACGAGCTTCAGCGTACCTCAGGCGAGGTTAGCGCGACCAGCGACGCCAGGGCCAGGCTCCCCGGTCGATGCTAATCAGACTCCGTTTTTTGTTCAGAAACATGAGAATGGTGGACTTTTCAGGTCGTTGAATGGTGCGCTGCGATCGCCTTGGCGGCGTCGAGCAGCGAGGCAACTATACCATCGGATTTTATTTCTTGTATAGCGCGACCATGGTTGTAGCCATAGGGCACGGTCAGCGTCGCCATGCCCGCCGCACGGCCGGCCAGCGCGTCGTTTTCCGAATCGCCGATCGCCACCGTGGCTTGCGGCTCAACGCCCAACTGCGCTGCGGCAGTCAGCATGGGCAGCGGGTCGGGCTTCTTTTTCGCGAGGCTGTCGCCGCCGAGCACGACGCTGAAATAGTGGGCCAGCCCGTATTGCTGCAACAGCTCGACCGCGAACCGGTGCGGCTTGTTGGTCACGCAGGCGAGCTTGATGCCGGCCTCGCGCATGGCGCGCAGGCCGGCTTCGACGTCGGGATAGAGCCGCGTGTGCGTGCCGTTGATCTTGCCGTACTCTTCCTGATAGATCGCGAGCGCTTCGTCGAAACGGTCTTGCGCATGGGCCGCTTCGAAACGCGGCGCGAGCACGCTGCGGATCAGATGCTCCGAACCCTTGCCGACGTAACCGACCACTTCTTCACGCGAGGTTTCGATCGCGTCGAGCTGCGCGAGCATGCCGTTCAGGCCGGCGGTGAAATCGTCGGCGGTATCGACCATCGTGCCGTCGAGGTCGATGATCGCGGCTTGCAGGCGCGGACCGGTGAAGATCGGCGCGGGAAACGTGGCGTGCGCTTGGCCTTGCTGCGGAGCGGTCATAGGGCGTGCGGTTTTAGTGCTGGATGTTGGCGAGTGCCGCGCGCATTTTTTCGATCACGACTTTGTGATCGGGCTGGCCGAAAATTGCCGAGCCAGCCACGAACGTGTCCGCGCCGGCCGCCGCGATTTCCGCGATGTTGTCGACCTTGACTCCGCCGTCCACTTCCAGATGAATCTCGCGGCCGGTGCGCTCCTTGTACGCGTTGATACGCGCGCGCGCTTCGCGCAGCTTGTTGAGCGCTTCCGGAATGAACGACTGACCGCCGAAGCCCGGATTCACCGACATGATCAGCACGAGGTCGACTTTGTCCATCACGTGATCGAGGTAGTTCAGCGACGTGGCCGGGTTGAACACCAGGCCAGCCTTGCAGCCGTGGTCGCGAATCAGCGACAGCGTGCGATCAATATGGTCCGAGCCTTCAGGATGAAAGCTGATCAGGTTCGCGCCGGCCTTGGCGAAATCCGGCACGATCCGGTCGACCGGACGCACCATCAGATGCACGTCGATCGGGACGTCCACGTGCGGGCGGATCGCCTCGCACACGAGCGGCCCGATGGTCAGATTCGGCACGTAGTGGTTGTCCATCACGTCGAAGTGGATCCAGTCGGCGCCGGCGGCGACGACGTTACGCACTTCCTCACCCAGACGGGCGAAGTCGGCGGACAGAATGCTGGGGGCAATGCGGAATTGCGTCATGGCGGGGAAGGATGCAAGCGGGAAAGCGTCATTTTACCGTTTTGTGCGCTCGGGAACCGGCTCGCGGACGGCGCGCGTCACTTTCGCGATGCGCGCCGTGAAGATGACAAAACGTCTGAAGAGCCCTTGGCCAGAGGGATTTGTCCGGTTGCGGGCCTGCCGCGCATCAAGCAGAATGCCAATCCATAAGCACCGCATCGCCAGTGCGCCTGCAAACCATTGGCGTATGGGCTTTCCCGCGATTTTTCACAGCCCGTTTCACCAGATTGGAATCAGGATGAGCCAGTACGAATTCAGCGTCTCGGCGCAGGTGCAGTTTCTGCCCGAAGAGTCGGACCCGGAGCGCCGCCAGTATGCGTTTGCATACACGCTGACCATCCGCAACACTGGCCAGGTGCCGGCGCAATTGATTGCGCGGCATTGGGTGATTACCGACAGCGACAACAACGAGCAGGAAGTGAAGGGGTTGGGCGTGGTCGGCCACCAGCCGCTGCTCAAACCGGGCGAGCACTTCGAATACACGAGTTGGGCGGTGATCGGCACGCCGGTCGGTACCATGCGCGGCGAATATTTTTGTGTGGCGGAAGACGGCGAGCGTTTCGAGGCGCCGGTGCCGGAATTCATCCTGCGCATGCCGCGTACTTTGCATTGAACCGAGGCCGCCGACGGCGGTCTCTTAAACACTCCAACGCGCTGGAATTTTTACGCGGCAGGCTTTTCGCGCAGCAGCTCTACGACGGGTTCTGTTTTTTATGCTGTTTGGTCGAGTGGGCGCGCGTGATTTTCTTCTTGCCGGACGACGTCCACACCACGATAAAAACCAGCAGGAAAAGCGCGAGGAGCGACTCCAGCGCGAAGATGAGCATTGGGTATTCGTCGAACAGATCAGACATGGCGGTTTCCATCAAGAACGAACATTGTATGCGGTTTGTCCGCACGGCCGGAGCATGGCTCGGCGCGCTTTCGGTTGCGGTGATGCTGGCGTCCTGCGGCGGCGGCGGCGCGGTCCGGTCTTCGGTGTCGCCGCCCACGGGCGCTGCGATCATACCCGGGCAGATTGCCTCGACGCGGCTCACGGCGGTTGCGTGGCAGCAGGTGCCGGGTTGGCAGGACGACTCGCTGATCGGCGCGACCGCCGCGCTGCGGCAAAACTGTGTGCGACTGGCGCGTCAGCCGAACTGGGCGCGCGCATGTGCCGCAGCCTCACAGATCGACGATCTCGACGTCACCGGCGCACGGACTTTTTTCGAGGCCTATTTCACGCCATTCCAGCTAGCGAATAACGACGGTACGCTCGACGGTCTTGTCACCGGTTACTACGAGCCTTTGCTGCGCGGTTCTCGCACGCGTCACGGCGTGTATCAGACCGCGCTGTATCGCTGGCCGTCCGGCTATCGCGCGGGCGCGCCGCTGCCGGTGCGTGCGCAACTCGAACGCGCGGGTGTGCTCAATGGCAATGAGCTGGTCTGGGTCGACGATCCGATCGAAGCGTTCTTCCTGCAGGTTCAAGGTTCCGGCCGGGTCGTGATGGAAGACGGCGGCGTGATGCGACTCGGTTTCGGCGGCACGAATAACCAGCCGTACAAGTCGATTGGGCGCTGGCTGCTGGATCGCGGCGAGCTCACGCCGGCGCAGGCGACCATGCAAGGTATCAAGGCTTGGGCGCGCGCCAATCCGACCCGGGTCGATGCGCTGCTGGATACGAATCCGCGCTTCGTGTTCTTCCGCGAAATGCCTTCCGGCGAAAGCGTGCCGGGTGGCGGGGCGGATGGTCCAATCGGCGCGCTCGGCGTGCCGCTCACGCCGGAGCGTTCGATCGCGGTCGACCCGTCCTCGATTCCGCTGGGCACGCCGGTGTTTTTGCAGACCACGCGCCCATTGACGAACTCGCCGATGAATCGCCTCGTCTTCGCACAGGACACGGGTTCCGCGATCAAGGGCGGCGTGCGCGCGGATTATTTCTGGGGTCTCGGCGATGACGCCGGAGACCTGGCCGGGAAGATGAAGCAGGCTGGCCGGATGTGGTTGTTGTTGCCGAATTCGTGAGGGTGGGGCTGGGGTTGAGTTTAATGGCTTAGGCCTGACGCAGGGCCTCCTCGTCAGTCGGTGAGCTTCGGCGGTCGGTGAAGCGGCGGATTTCGTTTTGAAACCCGCCGTCTTCAACCGCCGTCTTTAGCATTAGCCTGCCGCTGGTCAGACGCCGCCCTTCCTCAAAGCCCCGACTTGCGTTTGTCCACCACGCGCCGCGCTTTGCCCACCGAACGTTCAATCCCGTTCACAGCCAGCACATTCACCACGGCACTCACGCCGATCAATGCCTTGATGTCGTACGTCAACGCCTGCTTTGCCGAGCTCAACGCAGCGGTATCCGGCGCCGTCTCCGGACACGGTTCGACATTCAGCGTCAATACGTCGAGCGGCCCTTCCTTGGTCAGCACGATCTGATAGTGCGGTGCGAGGGCGTGCTGCTTGAGCAGCAGTTCTTCGATCTGCGTCGGGAAAACGTTCACGCCGCGCACGATCATCATGTCGTCCGAACGCCCTGTAATCTTTTCCATGCGACGCATGGTGCGAGCCGTGCCGGGCAGGAGTCGCGTCAGATCGCGTGTGCGGTAGCGGACGATCGGCAGCGCTTCCTTGGTCAGCGAAGTAAACACGAGTTCGCCGAGTTCGCCGTCGGGCAGCACTTCGCCGGTTTCGGGGTCGATGATCTCGGGGTAGAAATAGTCTTCCCAGATGGTCGGGCCGTCTTTCGTTTCCACGCATTCCGATGCCACGCCTGGTCCCATCACTTCGGACAGTCCGTAAATGTCGACCGCGTCGATGCCCATGCGTTTTTCAATGGCCTGACGCATGTCGTTGGTCCAAGGCTCCGCGCCGAAGATGCCGAGGCGCAGCGAGCAGCTAGCCGGATCGATGCCCTGACGCTCGAGTTCGTCCGCGATCGAGAGCATGTAGCTCGGCGTCACCATGATGATGTCCGGCCGGAAATCCTGGATCAGCTGGACCTGCTTTTCGGTCTGGCCGCCGCCGAACGGAATCACGGTGAGTCCCGCGCGTTCCGCGCCGTAGTGAGCGCCGAGACCGCCGGTAAAGAGTCCGTAGCCGTAGCTCACGTGAACCTTGTCGCCGCGGCGCGCGCCGGCCGCGCGAATGGAGCGAGCGACGAGATTCGCCCACGTGTCGATGTCGCGTGCGGTATAGCCCACCACGGTCGGCTTACCGGTCGTTCCGGACGACGCGTGAATCCGCGAAATCTGTTCCTGCGGTACGGCGAACATGCCGAAGGGGTAGCTGTCGCGCAGATCCTTCTTGGTGGTGAAGGGAAAGCGCGCCAGATCCGCGAGGGTTTTCACTTCGCTCGGGTGTACACCGGCTTCGTCGAACTTGCGACGATAGACCGGCGAATTCTCATAAGCGTGATTCAACGACCATTTGAGCCGTTCAAGTTGAAGCGCGGCTAGTTCGTCGCGGCTGGCGGTCTCGATGGGGTCGAGCGGAAGGGCGGTGGTCATCGAATGTCTCCTTGCTGCCTCAATGCCTGGGTCTGATGTTCGGAGCGCTTGCGCGCAAAAAACTGGGGCGGCCTGCCGTTTATGAGTGTCGTGTGCGCTAGTTCGTCGACTAGTCGCCACGCTGTGCCTCGGAACTTGCCGCCGGATTGCTGCAGTTACCACTCACGATCCCGCGAGTGGTGTGTCGCGACGTATCCGTGCGTCTTTTTCAATCGCCTACGGGAATCAGGTTGCCTTTAATCTGCGCCGATTTGCCGCGAAACATCGCGACGGTTTCCTCAGCGCGATTCGTGACACGAATATCGTAGATGCCGGTGCGTCCGCTCAACGTCTGTTCGACGGCTTCCGCCGTCAGTACGTCGCCGCCATGCACCGGGCGCAGAAACTCGATCGAGCAGCCGGCTGCAACTGTGTTGATGTTGTATGTATTGCAGGCGAACGCGAACGTGGAATCGGCCAGCGTGAAAATCAGGCCGCCGTGACAAATCTGATGACCGTTCAGAAAGTCTTCACGCACAGCCATACGCAAGCGCGCATAGCCGGGGCGGACTTCCAGGATTTCGAGGCCGAGCGCCTTGCTGCAGGCGTCGTTTTCGTACATGGCGGCTGCGGTTGCGCGGGCGAGTTCGTCCGGCGTCATCTGGCTGGGTTGGCTGGTTTGTGCGGACATTTCAACGGCCCTCGAAACGTGGTGCACGCTTTTCGACGAAAGCCTTAACGCCTTCCGCGTAATCGTGGGAAGCACCGAGCTCACGCTGCAGATCGCGTTCGAGGTCGAGTTGCTGATCCAGGGTTTGCGTCGCGCCGGCCCGCATGGCCTGTTTGATTGCCGCGATCGCGCGCGTGGGCTGCTGCGCGAGTTGGCTCGCGAGTTTGGCGGCGGTGCCGGCGAGTTCCGCGTCGTCGACCGCTTGCCAGATCAAGCCCCAGCTCTCGGCTTTTTCCGCGCCGAGTTTGTCGCCGGTAATGGCAAGTCCCATGGCGCGCGCCATGCCGATGCGTTGCGGCAGGAACCAGGTGCCGCCTGAATCTGGCACGAGGCCGATCTTTACGAATGCCTGTATGAAGCTCGCGGAGCGGGCTGCCAGGACGATGTCGCAGGCCAGCGCGAGGTTGGCGCCGGCGCCGGCGGCCGTACCGTTTACCGCGGCGATCACCGGAATTGGCAGAGCCTGCAGGCGGCGAATCAGCGGATTGAAATACGTGTCGATCAATTCACCCAGATCGGTCATCGCGCCGGGCGTGAAGTCGAGATCGGCAAGATCCTGGCCGGCGCAAAAACCACGGCCTGCGCCGGTGAGCACGAGCGCGCGGGCAGTGGACGCTTCCACCTCGTCCAGCGCGGCGCTCAATTCCTGATGCATTGCACGCGTGAAGCTGTTCAGCTTGTCCGGGCGGTTCAACGTAATGGTCGCTACCCGGCTCGATGCATCTATATCCAGGCGAATGGCTTCATACGACATTGGGTGTCTCCTCAAAGTCTCTTTGACCGATGGATGCTTCAGCGTTTGTGCGCTTGTATCAGAGTCGCTCGATGACTAGCGCGATGCCTTGGCCCACACCGATACACATCGTGCAGAGCGCAAAGCGGCCGTTGATCCGCTCCAGCTGATATAGCGCCGTCGTGATCAGACGCGCGCCCGACGCGCCGAGCGGGTGGCCGAGCGCAATAGCGCCGCCGTTCGGATTGACACGCGGGTCGTCGTCGCGCAAACCAAGCGTGCGCAAAACGGCCAAGCCTTGCGACGCGAAAGCTTCGTTCAACTCGATCACGTCGAATTGTTCGAGCGTCATGCCGAGTTGTTTCAACAGTTTCTGGGTCGCCGGCGCCGGGCCGATGCCCATGATGCGTGGTTCGACGCCCGCCGTTGCCATACCCACCACGCGAGCGCGCCGACGTAGGCCGTACTGATCGGCGGTCTGTTGATTCGCCAGCAGCAGCGCGCAGGCGCCGTCGTTCACACCGGACGCATTGCCGGCCGTCACGCTGCCGTCAGGACGAACGACACCTTTGAGCTTGCCCAGACTTTCGAGCGAGGTTGCCCGCGGATGCTCGTCGAGCATGACTCGCACCGGGTCGCCTTTCTTCAACGGGATGTCGACACCGACGATCTCCGGGGCCAACGTGCCGTCTTCCTGTGCGCGAGCCGCCTTCTGCTGGCTAGCCAGGGCAAACAAGTCCTGGTCCGCGCGGCTGATACCGAATTCGATCGCGACGTTTTCTGCCGTTTCCGGCATCGAATCGACGCCGTATTGGCGTTTCATCAGTGGGTTGATGAAGCGCCAGCCAATGGTTGTGTCGTAAATATCGGCTTGCCGGGCGAAGGCGCTAGTGGCCTTGCCCATGACGAACGGCGCACGCGTCATGCTTTCTACACCGCCGGCGATCATCAACCGCGCTTCGCCTGCCTTGATTGCGCGTGCGGCAGTGCCGACCGCGTCCATGCCCGAGCCGCACAAGCGGTTGATGGTCGCGCCGGGCGCATCCGTCGGCAAACCCGCCAGCAGCGCGGACATGCGCGCAACGTTGCGGTTGTCTTCACCTGCCTGATTGGCGCAACCGTAGATCACGTCGTCGAGCGCGTGCCAGTCGACGCCTGGATTGCGCTCGATCAGCGCCTTGATCGGCACCGCGCCGAGGTCGTCGGCACGAACGTCCTTGAGGGCGCCGCCGTAGCGGCCGATCGGGGTGCGAATCGCGTCGCAGATGAAGGCGTCGTTCATATGAGCTCCTGCTGGGCGGATCTGCGCGTAATGCCGATCCGATGTCTCATGTTAGTTTGGGGGCACGGCTCGGTCCATTCGGCCGAAAGTCATAGGACGAAAGCCGTGCTTTTGTCTTATGACGTTCAGCCAGCTACCGCCGGCGCCGCTTTCGGTTCAACATGAACGCGGCTTTGAATGACACGGAAGCGGTTCGCCACGAAAGCTGCATCGGCCAGCGCTGCGTTGGCCGCCGGGTTGGCGCCCGTACCGTGGAAGTCGGAAAACGCCGCCGACTGATTGACGAACACGCCGCCGGTCAGATTGATCGATAGCGCCACGCCGCCGCGAATGGATGCCTCGTGCGCTTGGTCGAGTACGGCTTCGTCCGTGCTGTAGACCGATAGCGTCAGCGCGCCGTGCTCGGCGGCGATAGAGCCAGCGAGATCGAGCGACTGGGCGGTCGAGTCCGTCGCGATCACGAACGAGATCGGGCCGAACCACTCCTTGGTGAATTGCGCGTAGTCGGTGGCGGCATCCAGTTGCAGCACCAGCGGCGTGCGCACGCGGGCGCCGGCAAAGGCCGGGTGTTCGAGCGACTGGCTTTCGGCCAGTACACGGCCGAGCCTGACGGCTTCGCCAATACGCTGGGTGACGCCGTCGTTCTGGATTGCGCCGAGCAGTTCGACGGCGCGGGCCGGGTCGGCAACCAGTTTTTGGACCGCGCCGGCAAGGGCTTGCGCGACGTCGTCGAAAGCGAGCGTGCCGTCGGCGGTGCGAATCCCGCCGCGCGGCACGTAGATGTTTTGCGGCGCCGTGCACATCTGGCCCGAGTACAGCGCGAGCGAGAAGGCGATGTTGCGGGCAACGGCTTTGATGTCGTCTACCGAGTCGATCACGATCTGGTTGACGCCGGCTTTCTCGGTGTAGACCTGTGCCTGATGCGCATTGCGCTCAAGCCACGTGCCGTTTTGCGTGCTACCCGTGAAGTCGATCAGCTTGATCTCCGGGCGCAGTGCGAGGTCCTGGACGAGTGCGCCGTCGTTCGGCTCGGTTGCGAGCAGCGTGACGACGTTCGGGTCGAAACCGGCTTCACGCAAAACGTCGCGGGCAATCCGCACGGTTACTGCCAGCGGCAGAATTGCGCCCGGGTGCGGTTTGACGATGACTGTGTTGCCGGTGGCCAGATCGGCGAAGAGGCCCGGATAGCCGTTCCACGTTGGGAACGTGCAGCACCCGAGTACCAGGCCGATACCGCGCGGCGCGACGGTATAGCGCTTGTGCATGGCGAGCGGCGGGTTCTTGCCTTGCGGTTTTTCCCAATGGGCGTCGGCCGGAATGCGGCGCAGTTGGTCCCATGCGTACACCACTGCTTCGAGCGCGCGGTCTTGTGCGTGGGGGCCGCCCGCCTGGAAGGCCATCATGAACGCCTGACCTGTCGTGTGCATCACGCTGTAGCCGATTTCGAAGCTGGCGCGATTCACTCGTGCGAGGATTTCGAGGCACACGCCGATCCACGCTTGCGGGCCCGCCGCGCGCCAGTCACGTTGCGCGACTGCCGCCGCTGCGATCAGCGCCTCAGGATCGGCCTTCGGGTAGCGCACGCCGAGCGGAAAGCCGAACGGCGAGACTTCGGCGCCGACGGTGTCTCCCGTCGACGGTTGGTCGAGTTCGAAGGTCGCGTCGAGGTGTGCTTTGAATGCGGCTTCACCGTCCGCGTTCGCTGTTTCCCCGTACACTTTCGGACTGGGCATCTCGACGAACGGGCTCCAGTAGCCGCGCGTTTCGACCGCGGTGAGTGCCTTTTGCAGCGTGTCTTCGTGCTTGGTGAATAGCGGATGTGTCATGGCAGAGGGGCGTGACTGTACGTTGGGGAAAAGCCTGTCGAATAATTGACCGACCGGTTGGTTGGTCAATGTTAGCATTATTAAGATGGCTGCGCGAAGCGTTTTCGCGTGTGATTAATCATTAGGAGGCGGCATGGCTTACGAGAACATTCTGGTTGAGACACGAGGACGAGTCGGTTTGGTCACGTTGAACCGCCCGAAGGCGCTGAACGCGTTGAACGACGCGTTGATGGACGAGCTGGGCGCCGCGCTGCGCGAGTTCGATGCCGACGACGCGATCGGCGCAATCGTGATTACGGGCAGCGAAAAGGCGTTCGCAGCAGGCGCGGACATCGGCATGATGGCCACCTATTCCTATATGGATGTCTACAAAGGCGACTACATCACCCGCAATTGGGAGACGGTTCGCTCGATCCGTAAGCCGATCATTGCCGCGGTGGCGGGCTTTGCGCTTGGCGGCGGCTGCGAATTGGCGATGATGTGCGACATCATCTTCGCCGCCGACACTGCAAAGTTCGGTCAGCCGGAAATCAAACTTGGCGTCATGCCGGGCGCTGGTGGCACGCAGCGACTGCCGCGCGCCGTCTCCAAGGCGAAAGCAATGGACCTTTGCTTGACCGCGCGTTTCATGGATGCCGCCGAAGCCGAGCGTGCCGGACTGGTTTCGCGTGTGATTCCTGCAACCTCGCTGATCGACGAGGCGATTGCGGCTGCTGCGACCATTGCCGAATTCCCTTTGCCTGCCGTGATGATGGTGAAAGAGTCGGTCAACCGCGCCTACGAAACCACGCTCGCTGAGGGGGTTCATTTCGAGCGCCGTCTGTTCCACTCGCTGTTCGCCACGGAAGATCAGAAAGAAGGGATGGCCGCGTTCGTGGAGAAGCGCAAACCGGTTTTCAAGCATCGTTAATACGGTTGTCAAAATAACGCTTGCAAGGCCCTGCGCGGGTCGTTAGAATCTCGCTCTTTCGTGCTTCGGACACCGGGGCACGGGAGGCGGGAGAGCCAGCAATGGCAAGGGTTTCAGCGAAGTGAGCGGGTTGAGAAAGTTATAAAAACCTGTTGACGACGCAGCGGAAATTCTTCATAATCTCGTTTCTCTGCTGCAGATGCAGCGACGCAGAACGAAGCGGTGCCGGATGGTTGTGAAGTTGGCAGCACGGCGCAGGTTCGGTAGCAAATGCGTATCGATCTTTAAAAATTAACAGCCGATAAGTGTGGGCGCTTGATGCGAGACGCGAGGCGGACTCTCCGGAGTCTGCCGTAAAGCGAAAGTATCAAGTCTCACACAGTAATGAAAGGAAGGTTTGAGTGTCGAAAGACAGTCGAACAATTCGTCAGTACGTTGAGTGAGCGACCGGTTCTTAACGGAACCGAAAAACAGTAACAGGTTTGAACTGAAGAGTTTGATCC
>NZ_QLTK01000014.1 GCF_003269035.1 Paraburkholderia bryophila
CTGAGAGGCCACAGTACGTTTCTTTTTCATGATCGGCATATCCATGATATTCATCCTTCATGATATGCCTCGCCCACAAAATCACGGATAGGTCCTGAGCGACCGGACAGTTACGTGGCGTTACTTGTAACACGCAAGGATCGGGTCGATCGGATGATTCGACCGTACGTGGTCGAGGCTCCCGAGAAGCTTGACAACACCAAAACACACTACGACGTGATTAAGCTCTGGAATTATTTCTGGGCGCAGCAAAAGGCCTATCCAGCCCCGTCCGTCGGTGTATATGAAATGCCATGGGACTACTGGCAAAGCAAGCTGCCGGAATTCTGGAAGACCACACCATTGAAGATCCCGCACGGCTTCAAACCGAACCCCTGGGTCCCAATACCATGGACCACATGGCAGTTAACGGAATACGACAACTGGCCAGTACTCGCGTATCTGCATCAGCCCGTACGAATCGATCTAAGCAACAACCACGGCGAACCACTCAAAAAGGGCGAGCGCATCGAAAAACTGCGTGAAGGTTGGCAGCAGGCGTTAGGCACCCTCGCTCCCAACAACCAGCCCGGCCGAATATTCCACGACACTGGCATGTCGACGAACAATCTCCCATTGCTCATCCAGGCCCTTCACGACAACCCGCAGCACATCGATCTGGACGACCCGAAAGACGCGTTCGACACGCAGCGCCGCATCGGCGGCGATACCGGCACGAGTTCGACGTGGGTACAAATGACGCTCGCACTGATGATGGGATACAGCGACGGCAAAACAAACGCGCTCATCAATCTGCGCGATCCACTTCATGCGAGCATCGTGATGGTGTCACCGCCCGACCAAGCGTCGCGCGAGGCGAATCCACAAACATTCAGCTGGGATTTCTAGGCAGCGATGCCAGGCTGTCATCAATCGCAACGAGAGAAATGGATGAGAAAAAACCGATACATCGTCGAAGGCGACACTCACAGCCACGGCGGCCAGGTGTTGTCCGGCGCCCCGCACTCCCGCATAAAGGGACGTGCCATTGCACGCCTATACGACCCGGCGATCTGTGAGATTCACGGCCCGACCTACATCGCCCGAGTGTCCGGCAATGCGCGCTTCGCAGGACAACCGGCCGCATGTGATGGCGACGAACTCGCGTGCGGTGCGCGCCTCATCGCCAGTCAAGTGGAGACGGGTGGCTGACGATCATGCATGAGCGTGTCCGACAAACGACTTGATTAATCAAGGTTTGGTCGCGAAATCCTTGTCGACTAAAGGACGATAAAACAATGAAGCCACCGAAATTGATGCTAAATGAATCAATTTTGGTTTTTACACGCCCATCGTCCACGCCATCGTGCAAAATACCCACCCAGCCCAATAGCGGTTTTAAAAAACGATCGCAGCCTTACCCCGCGCAGCGAAGGGCAAGATAAAACCGGCCTGATATCGACTACGAGTCCAATTTTCAATTCGAGAATTCCAGCTATGAATACCCTATCCCAGCCCAACGGACCGCAACTGACAATACGCGGTAGCCGCTTTGCGATGCCGGCCTTCGGCGCCACGATTCTGATCATTCTCGGGTGCTACGTCTTCCTCGCGGCGTCGAACCCGTTCATGAGTTTTGGCACGGTTTTGATGACCTTTTTTACACCGTTGATCGCGCTGATCAGCATGAACCTCACCACCCGCGCAGTTTTTTATGACGACCGGTGCAAGGTGGCGCGCATCGAGATTTTTTACGAGAACATCGTGTTTATCAAGCGGGGCCGTTTTCTTCTCACGATCCACTACAACCGCCCGAACGAAGCCCGTGCCAAACCACGTAGAGCGTCACTTTCGTTCTGGGAGATGCGCCGTCATGAGCAGGATAAATGTCTGGAAATCTTGCGGCAGAGCCTGACTGAAAAAGCGGTTTTGAACTCGACTTTTTGAAGTCGTTTTCGCTTTATTCCGGACATCGTCCTCGCTTGAAAGAATCGGAGCCTTCGTTGCGCCTACACCGGTACCTCACCCTCTCATTCGCCCTCGTCACTGCCCTGGTGTCGATGTCCGACGCGTCCGCACAGGAATGCAAGCCGAACGACGTCTCGGACCCTTGCGTTGAACAGGCCACTCAGCGCGAATACGAAAGGGCTGATCGCGATCTGAATGCGATATACAGTCAGGTGCTGCGAAAGGTATCGGTGCCTAAGACCGAGTATGTCGACTATCCGGCGTTGAAGGTAAAGCTCGCCGAGGCTCAGCGCCAATGGATACGCTTTCGCGATAGCGAATGCGACGCCTGGTACAAGGTGAACGAAGCGGGGACGGGGCGTAACGCATTTCAGTCGAACTGCCTGACGCAGCGCACGGCGGACCGTACGCGAGAGCTCAAGGCCTGGTTGGAATATCTGCCCTGATCAAACCAGAAAATGCATCAGGCCCGACCCAACCGCCAATGCACAATAGATAACCCGATTCCATTCACACCCCCGATATTTCGGAGTGAATAAACATCCCGCACAAACGCCTAAATAAATTGACATGTAATAAGATCGCCGTCGCAAAGAACAATTTATAACTCACGCGACACGGACATACCCTGTATGAAATCTGTCATCTTCGTAATAATCGCAAGTTTCTCGGCCGCTGCAATGGCAGGTCAAGGAATGAGTGAATTCATGGTCACGGGAAAAAACACCGTCAACGTGACCGGCGCCAACGGCGGTCACGACGGCGGCCAGGATCCGAAACGTGAAGAGTTGTCGGTCTCGGTCGTAGGCCCAGCCGGGCCGATTACGGACGCAAAATGCTCGCTGTCCAACGACAAAGGCGACTGGTCCGTCACCGCGCCCGACACCGTCACGGTCCGCCGCTCCGCATCCGCGCTCAAGATCCGCTGCGAAAAAGAAGGGTTCGCGGCGACTGAAGGCGCAATCGAAGCCACCACGGCCAAAATCGAGCCCAAGCATTTCCGCTTCGGCACCGATGCCGGCGGCGACGGCGGCGATGACGACGAGTCTTCGCTGATTACCGTCCCGCAGTATTTGCCGTCGCTCGTCATCACGCTGCACGAGAAAGGCGCTCCCCAGTCAACGAACTAAACCGCTGCCCACAGCGCCGCGCGAAGCTTTGCTTGGCTTCGCGCGGTGCTCAATCGATCCATCGGCCGTCTCCGGCCCGTGCATAAAAAGATACCTTGCATTGAACGGTACCGGCTGCTAGAGTACCTACCAACAAACGCGGAAACTACCTCCCGCCAGTGCATAACAAGGTACCGTGCTATGCACGCAACAAAATGGCTCTGAATGAAAACCCAGCTTAAGAAGGGCACCCTCGACATGTGTGTGCTTGCCGTCCTCGCCGGCGGCGACAGTTACGCGTACGAGATTGTCTCGACCCTATCGGAAACCATGGAAATCAGCGAAGGCACCATTTATCCGCTGATGCGCCGGCTCCAGGCTGAAGCGTGGGTCACCACGTACTTCGTCGAATCCAGTTCGGGGCCGCCGCGCAAGTACTACACCTTGACGAACGCCGGCCGCGACAGTCTCGCGGAAATGCAGGACGAATGGCGCAGTTTTGTCGATGAGGTTAACGGCGTGCTGGCTCTATCCCGCATGCCCTCAGGAACAGGGGAACAGGAATGACGCAGGAAGAATTTATCCAGAAGCTCCGCGTTGAACTGGGGAGTCTGCCGAAGCACGTCGTGGACGAGATCGTGGCCGACTACCACGAGTATTTCGGCGACGCGATCGCCGCCGGCCGCAGCGAAGCCGACGTGGTCGCGGCGCTCGGCGACCCGATCAAACTGGCGCGCGAACTGAAGGCGCAGGCCACCTTGCGTCAGTGGGAAGCACGCCGCTCGTTCGGCAACCTGGCCAAGGTCATCGTGTCGATCGCCGGGCTCGGCTTGTTGCAGTTGTTGCTGCTGATTCCGTTCATGTTTTATCTCCTGATGCTGACGGTGGGCTACGCCGTGTCCGGCGCGCTTGCCGTCACCGGATTCGTGACGGTCATCGCGCTCGGTAGTCATCATCTGGTGGGGTGGCCGTCGTTCACGTCGCTGCCGTTTAACTTCGAAAGCGACGAGGTGAGCCACGTCAGCGCCAAATCGAACAGCAAGGCAGCGGACAACGACGACGATGAGGATGAGGATGATCAAAACGCGGCGTCCAGCGCTGACGACGCCCGTCTTGCGAAAGTGGACATGAAAGTATTCAGGGTAGTGGGCGACCGTTTCTTTCTGCGTCCCGACGACGCCACGCGAATTTCGGTGGTAACGGTTGCGGGCCCGTTGGACATCAAGAATCACAACGGCAAGCTGAAGATCGACTCGGTCGGCGGTGGGCGCGATCTGTTCAAGATCGAGGCAGACGGTTCATGGTCGATCGCACGCGCCGACATCGTCGCACTCGATTTGAAAGATGCCGACGGCGACCATGTGTCCGTCGCGCGCATTGGGAGCGATCCGAAAGCCATGGCGTGGGACGTGTCGAATCACGGCGACCGTTTGTCCTTCGTACAAGGCGCGGGCGGCCAACCTAAAAGTTTGTCGGTACACAGCGGCTCGGATTCGGTGGTGATCGATCGTGATCACATCGCGATCAGGAACGGCATCAATGACGTGATGATCTTCGGACCCCGTCATTCGAGCATCGGCGTGATGATCTACGGATTCGCGATGCTGTTGGCCGGTGTTTTCGGTTTGTTTTTGTGTGTGTGGCTGACGCGCATGACCTGGCGCGCGCTGGCCCGCTACGTTCAGCGGCAACTTGAGGTCATCACCACCCGGCTGGAAGCAGGGCACGCCTCCTGATCAGGGCGGCGCGGGTGACTCACGTCTGTCTACTCATTCCGTAACAAGGACATGGTCATGAAAACGCACTATTTGCACGACTCGGCAGTCCCAAACGGCGCACGCAATGCGCAAGGCTCATGTGTTCCGAACGCGCGTGTGATCGGCATGTCGAGTGTCGCGCGCTGGCTCGAAGAGGGTGTGCGCATGGCGCGCGTGCGGCCGGTGTTGTGGCTTGCGGCGGTGCTGGCCTGTGCCGATCTGGCGACGCTAGTGGACTTCGTACCGTCGTTGCTGATGCTGGGCATGCTCGTCGCGCCGATCGCGATGGCAGCGGTCGTGCTGATGCAGGAGCACGCGGATAATGCGCCACGTTGGTCGCTCAGCGAGACGGTTGCGCTGGCCCATGCGCACCGGAACCCCTTGCTCACGGTCGGCGCGTGCTGCGTTGCCGCGACGTACGTCGGTCGATGGATTTTGTTCGCGGCATTCCATGTGAGCGTGAAGGCATCCGTTGCGGCGAATGGCGTGCATGCGCTGACGTTCGCTTACGCTACGCACACGGGCGCGGACAACGCACTGGAGCCGCTGTTCAATGTGGTGCTGCATGCGGTTCCGGTCGCGCTGCTGTGGTTCGCCCCGGCGCTGGTGGTGCTGAATAACGCTTCGCCAGCGAATGCGATCGTAGCGAGTGTGCGTGCCGTGCTGCGCAATTGGCCCGTCGCCTGTTTGGGTGTCTTTGCGATCGTCGCCAGTGCATCGCTGGTTCCTTTCGTACCGATGCTTGCGCGCGCACTGATCGTGACGCCGCTGGCCACTGCGCTGATCGTCGTGTCGCTGTATGGTAGCTATCGTGATGTATTCGGCGAGCGATAAAACGGCCTCGCCCACTCAGCCATAGGCACGCGAGAGTTAATACGTGAATCCCGATCCGCCACTCAGTGCAGCGCAGCAGTCTGCTCATCGAGCGGTCGTTGTTTGGGATTTACCCGTCCGTCTGTTCCACTGGTCCGTGGTAGTGCTGGTCGTCGCAGCCTACGTCACCATCCGCTTGAACTGGATGGACTGGCACGTCCGGATCGGCGAAGCCTTACTTGCGCTGGTGCTGTTTCGTTTGCTATGGGGTTGCTTCGGCAGCGAGACCGCGCGATTCCGCAGTTTTTTGGCTTCGCCCGTTGCCGCGCTGCAGCATCTGCGGCACATGTTGCGCCGCGATCGAGACGTGCAGGTAGGCCACAATGCCGCAGGCGGTTGGATGGTTTTACTGCTGCTCGCTTTATTGCTGACGGAAACGCTCACCGGGCTCTACGTCTACAACGATGTCGCCGACGTGGGCCCCCTTTCCGAATGGATGCCCGCACCGATCGCCAATGCGATTTCCACGCTGCATGCCGTCGTATGGGACGTGCTGCTGATCGCCGTCGTGCTGCACGTGACGGCCATCCTGCTCTACGCGGCCGCCAAGGGGCACAACTTGTTGCGGCCCATGCTGACAGGCCGTAAATCGTTGCCGGCATACGTCCGGGCGCCGCGCGTGGCGTCGGCGGCGCTGGCGCTGGTATTGCTGGCTATCGCGGCGGCCGTGGTCGTGGCGCTCGCCACCTATCTCTGACGCTGACGCGCGCGTTCTGCCCCAGTGCGTCATTCCGCAGGTCGACCGAACGCAGCGCAAATAAGGCATCAATGCCAATGGTTGCGCGTCGACGGTCATGCTAGGATTTCTGCAAACAACTCCGGAGACAGCTATGCCGTTCATCTGCGAAAACGTTGAGTGTCGCGCCGTGCTCGCTCGCGGGCAGGTCAAGCCTAAGCGCGAAGACAACGGGTGGTGTTTTTACTGCCCGGACTGCAGGGCAAGGAATGCGTTGAACGATGTGGGTGTGCCGGGCGGTTCTCTGGAACTGGTTCAGCCAGAGCGCCCCGGTCTGCCTCACAAGGTCATTGCAACGGCCAAACCACTGGAAGAGGGCGGCTATGCGGCGCAATTGCGCGTCCAGCGCGCGCTAGGTACCAGGGGCACGTACGCGGTGGAAGAGCACTGGGATCAGCTCGGTGTCTTCCTCAATGCGCAAGAGGCCGTCGCGCATGCGAAGACCGTCGCGGCGGACTTGCTCGAGAGGAAAGCCTAGCCCTGATTGAACGCCGGATTCCGCCGCGCGTAGCGCGCGCGGATCCGGCGCACGCCAGGCGCATGAGCGGTTCCTTAAGCGTCGACGGCAGCCAGCCTGACAAACAGTCGGGCCGCTTCGTTGCCGTGAGATAACGCGCGCAATGCTAGCGTGAGCGCCAGCTGCGCGTCGTGAGCGACTGCGCCGCGATCCTGATCGAAAAGTTTGACGGCGTGGCGCATATGCTGCGCTGCCTGCAGGTGGAGTTCCGCTGCCGCCGCGTGCTGTTTCGCCGCCGCGCCAACCACGCTGGCATGGCTGGCGCCCGGGGCGGCCGAGGCGGGTGTTGTCGGCGGTGCGCCGGTACTGTGCGCGCCGGCCTCGTGGGCCTCGTCGATGGCTTGCAATGTATGGCCGTGGGCCATCATCGCCTGATGCGCGGCGTGTGCATGATCCTGATCCTGACCCTGAGCCGTGTCGAAGTGCCGCGACGCTCCGTGGTGATATCGCGCTGCCTGTTCGTGATGTGAGGCCGCCGCTTCGAGATGCGCTTTCTTGCTGTGCTTGTTCATACCGGCTCACTCCGATAACGACCGATTAGAAGACGCAGTGGCGGGTCGGAAACCACTCGTTGCAAATGTACACGCACTTGCATCGTCTATAACGTTTTCATCGCGTGGAAAACCCGAGGAGCAACGCCATGGACAGCACCCAGGCAGTGGCAGTGGCGGCGGTCGCCTTTGTGGGCAGCCACTTTCTTCTGTCTCATCCATTGCGCGGCGTATTGGTTCGTGCAATCGGCGCAGCGGGTTTCCAGGGTATTTATTCGCTGGTGGCATTCGCGACCCTCGGCTGGCTGATTTGGGCCTATGTGAAAGCGCCTTTAACGTCGCCGTTCTGGCCGGTTGGGGACGTGCTTTGGGCCGTGGTCACCGTCGTCATGTTGATCGCGTCGATTCTCCTGATGGGCTCGTTGATCCGCAATCCGGCGTTGCCCACCATGGGGCAGCCGGGCGCGTTTCCCGAGGTCGCGCTCGGGGTATTCGCGGTAACGCGTCATCCGATGATGTGGTCGTTCGCTTTGTGGGGGCTGTGCCATATCGCGGTGTTTCCGATCGCGAAGAACATGATTCTTGGCGCGGCGGTTATCGTTCTGGCGCTTGTCGGCTCCGTCATGCAGGACCGCAAGAAGGAGCAGCTTCAGCCCGAACAGTGGCCGGTGTGGGAGTCGAAGACGAGCTATCTGCCGTTCGCCGCGATCGTTGCGGGCCGTGCGCGGCTCGGCGGGTTCGGCATGCACGCGCTGATGGGTGGGCTTTTTGTGTGGCTCGCGGCAACCTGGGCGCATGGGCCGCTCAGCGGATTTGCCGCGGGTATCTGGCACTGGCTCTAACCGCCGTCGCCGCACTGCCGGGTTTTCCCTGGCCAATAAATTTGTCGATAACGATGCCGCGGATTCGTCGTACGGGTATGTCCAACTTTTTTAATGAAAGGCGAACACACCATGACTACCGGAACCATTCATCTGCACCGCGTCCTGCACGCGACGCCCGAGCGAATCTATCGCGCTTTTCTGGATGCCGATGCGAAAGCGAAATGGCTTCCGCCGTATGGTTTCACCTGCAAGGTTCATCATCTGGATGCGCGCGTGGGTGGCACGTACAAGATGTCTTTTCACAATTTCGGCACGGGTGAGGGCCACTCGTTCGGCGGCGAGTACATTGAACTCGTGCCGTTCGAGAAGATTCGCTATACGGATCGATTCGACGATCCGAATTTGCCCGGTCAGATGACGACGACGGTTTCCATTCGGCAGGTATCGTGCGGGAGTGCGCTCACGATCGTGCAGGAAGGCGTGCCTGAAGTTATTCCCGTGGAGATGTGCTATCTCGGCTGGCAGGAGTCGCTGGCTCAATTGGCGACGCTGGTCGAGCCGGTGATTCCTTGAATGCGTGATTTCGCACGCAGGCGGGCGGGCAAATCGTGAGGCCGCCATCAGGCGGCCTCGACGGTTTGCTCACCGTGTCGAGATGCTACGCGTCAACAGCAACCACAGGCGTGCCACCACCGCACGCATGCCGTTGGCCGATGTTGTTCCCGCGGTTGTCCGCGAATTGTCCTTGGCCACGCGCACATTGAACGCGTAACTGTTCCGCTCTTCCTGCATTGGAAGAGTCCAGTACTCGTACGGATACAACATCCGGCTGAGGCGAAAATGCGCATCGCGCCTGTCGTCATGCCATTCGGTATTGGCGTCTGCATACCTTGTCAACTTTGGGCTTCTTTCGTCCATGATGATCTCCGCGAGTAATGCCGATCACGGAGACGCCACAAACAAAAAAGGCCTCGTCCGTATTACGGCGAGGCCTTGTAAGCTGCGTGTCTACTTGTCTAACGCGTACAGGCCCCCCGTGGCATATCCGAGCGGATTGCCATTTGGCGGAACATTGCGAAAGAGAAGAAGTTGAGCGTCAGCATGGAATCAAGTTTCTTTGCAATTGCAACGCGTGTCAACACTTAACTGCTGTTCGACCGCTAGCGATGTTGTCGGAAGTAGTCACCGATACTTCAAGTTCCCGCGTCGATCCACCTCGCCGGGTTATCGGCGTGCACCGTTCGAGCGGCGGACAACTTTCAATACACCTCGATCATCTTCCGCGACTCTTCCGCCGAAACAGCCAGCCGTTGCAGCCCTGCAATCGCCGCCTCTCCCTCGCCACGTTCGAGATGCCCCGCAATCAGCAGCAATTCGCCGAGCACGCCGCCGCCGTCCAGAATCGCCCCACGGATAGAGTCGGACACCGGCAACTCGTCGACGAAGTTGCGCAACTCCATGTGATACGCAATATGCAGTAGCGACAGCATGCCGGTGAGATAAGCCGTGGCGAGCAGCGGGCGCGACGCGTCCGGCAGCAGGTCGATGGCCTTCTCCATGAAATGCGCGCGCCGCTGCGCGAGCAGCACGAGCGGATCGTCGTCGATAGGCAGGCCGTCGCGATTGGCGTAAAGCAGCAGCCCGCACCAATGCAGCAACCGGCGGCTGCCGGCGATAGAGAGCGCCTGTTTCAACGACGAGATTCGCTCGGCCTTGCCATTGGGTTGCTCGCTGCTATTGGCCAGCCGCAGCAGTTGCGCGACCAGCATGGGCGTTTCTTTCAACGCCCGCGCAATACTGCTCAACGGCGCGTCGCTGCCGACCAGATCGAACACGCGAAGGATCGCCTTGACAGGCGGCATGGCGCGCTTGCCGGAGAAGATCTGCGGCTTCGAAAAATAGTAGCCCTGCAGCAGATCGCAACCCAGTTCACGGGCCAGTTCCGCGTCCTCCACGGTCTCGACCTTTTCGGCGAGCACGACCTTGCCGGCACGTTTGAATTCGGCGACCAGTTCCGGCAAGGCGTCGCGATCCACGAATGGCCAGTCGATCTTGACGATATCCACGGACGGCAGAAACCAGCGGATTTCGTCGGTCATGCCGCGTACGTCGTCGAGCGCGATCTGGAAGCCCGCGCCGCGCAACTCGCTGCAACGTCGCGCGAGATTCGCAGTCAGTTCGACCGACTCCAGAATCTCCAGCACGAATCGGGAAGCCGGCAATACATTCGGGTAGTCCGAGAACAGAAAATCATGCGGGCAGTTGAGAAACGCGGCCTTGTTTCCGACCAGACGTTCGAGACCGATCGAGCCGACCGCACGTTGCACCACCGCCGTGGTGCAACGCAAGTCGTCGTCGATGCGGCCGGCGCCCGTGGGCCCGTCCCTGAAAAGCAGTTCGTAAGCGACCACGCGGCCGCCCCGGTCCATGATGGGTTGCCGGGCCACGAACACGGCCGTATCGCGCGGTACGGCGATTTCAGTAGGTACGCTGCTGACTGTGCTCATTCCGGTTTCCATTTCAGGCAATGTCCCGAGTACATCGTTATTGCCACTCCCGAAAGAGAGAATTCGGTGCCGCGGAGTTAAATCTTTCCATCATATTCTGAATTCGGTTTTCGCCGCGCGTAGGTTGACATCGGCCAAATACCGGTCGCGCGAGTGGTGGGTCAATTCGGTAAAAGGCTAGATTGTCACCGATTCGCGGAACGGCGTCGATTAGCGCTTTGTAGCTGACCCTTTACACAATGCAAACGGCATATTACAAATCCGTGCTGACGGGGCGCATTATCCGCGACCGACATTCATGATATTCACGTCGCGCTGAATATCCTTGAATGCCGCAGCCTGTGAAAATATCGCTCAATCGCTATCTCAGCCGCAGATCCCACAGTACGTCGAGTACATGCCGCGTTGACCGCTCGACATGTCCGGCGCGATGCGCAATGCCGAGTTGGCGCCACAACGCGGGCCGCAGCGGACGCATGACGATACGCGTATCGAGCAGCGGCGTGGTGGCTTCATGAGGCAACAGCGCCGCGCCGTAGCCGGCGGCCACCAGACTTTTGATCGCATCGTTGTAATTGACCTCGATACGCGGCGCCGGATGCTGCCCGCCGTTCGCGAACCATTCGGCGGTCAGGCGCGAGAGGCGGGTGGTGGCGTCGTTGAGAATGAGCGGCTGAGCGGCGAGCCAGCTGGGCGTGACGCGCGCCGGGCACGGCCACTGAGCCGGCACGAAGGCCATCACCGGGTCGCGGCGCCACGGTTTGATCACGAGCCCCGCCACGGGCGACTGCGGTAGCGCGACGAGCCCCACGTCGAGCGAGCCGTCCGCGAGTCGCGTCAGCGTTTCCTGCGAGGTGAGCACGGCCACCTGCACGTCGATGGCGGCGTGCTGCTGCCCCAGCACTTCGAGCGCCTGCGGCAACAGATGCGCGATCGCGCCCGTCGACGCACCCAGCCGCACGCGGCCGGCAAGGCCCTGCACCTGGCGCTGCACCTCCTCGAGCGTGCGTTCCGCGTCGTCCAGCAAGCGGCGTGCTTTCTCCACCAGCGATTCGCCAATCGCCGACGGCCGTACCTGACCGCGTTTGCGCGACAGAAGCGGCGCGCCGATGCGGCTTTCCAGTTCCGCGATGTGCAGGCTGACGGTGGGCGGCGCGAGGTTCAACGCGCGCGCCGCTTCCGCAAAGGAGCCGCGCTCGGCAATCGCCACCAGCGTGCGCAAGCGGTCCAGACTGATCTCTCGCATGGCGGTTTTCCTCGTTCAGAAAAACTGAATATCAGCGTCATGAAATTCAACTTTCCCTATTCTAGCTTCACGGGGAAGATAGCGGTTCCGGACTGAACCGTTCCCTACACCACGCGAGAATTGCAGATATGAGCGCTCCCCTTGTTTTCATCGACGGCGACCAAGGCACCACGGGGTTGCAGATTCACGAGCGGCTGAGCGGCCGGACCGATCTGCAACGGCTCACGCTGGCGGCCGCCGAGCGCAAGAATCCGCAGCATCGCGCGCAGGCGCTCAACGCGTGCGACATCGCGATTCTCTGTCTGCCCGACGCCGCCGCGCGCGAAGCGGTGTCGATGATCGTCAATCCCGCCGTCAGGGTGATCGACGCGAGCTCCGCGCATCGCACGCGGGACGGCTGGACCTATGGCTTTCCGGAGATGACGCAAGGGCAGGCAGAGTGCATTGCGGGCGCGCATCGGGTCACGAATCCGGGGTGTTATCCCACCGGGGCGATCGGCCTGTTGCGTCCGTTGTTGCAGGCGGGCCTCGTGCCGCGCGATTACCCGTTCGCTATCCACGCGGTGTCCGGCTACTCGGGCGGCGGACGTGCCGCCGTGGAGGCGCACGAAAAACCCGGCGCGACCTCGCCGTTGCCATTCCAGATCTACGGCCTGGCGTTGTCGCACAAGCACCCGCCGGAAATTCAGCAACATGCGGGGCTCGCGCATCGGCCGCTTTTCGTTCCCGCTTATGGTGCGTTCAGGCAGGGCATCGTGCTGACCGTGCCGCTGGAATTGCGTCTGCTCGCAGCGGGTGTGGACGGCGCGACACTGCGCGATTGTCTCGCGCGGCACTATGCCGGCGCGGCTCACGTGCGAGTTACGCCGTTGGCGGAATCGCAGGGGTTGACCCACCTCGATCCGCAAGCGCTGAATGACACCGACGACATGCAGTTGACGGTATTCGCCAACGAGGAGCACGGCCAGGTGCTGCTTGCCGCCGTGTTCGACAACCTCGGCAAGGGCGCCTCCGGCGCGGCCGTCCAGAACCTGAATCTGATGATCGAACGGTGACAGGCGCATCCATTTATCGAAAAGCGCTCAGGTGTCCGCACGCGCCGTGCGTCACGCCGCCCGCCGGAGTTTTCTGAACACTTCGGGTTCCCACACGCGCATGGCCAGAAGCAGGGCGGTGCCGCGCTTTTCCGTCAACGGGGCGGCAGACGACTCGTTGTGAAGCGCGGCCAGCTTGCCGCGTAACTTGCGCATTTCCACCTGCAGTTGCGTGTAAGCCGCTTCGGTCAGCATGCCATGCGCGAAGTCCATCGACTCGTCCGGCACGTCGAAGCGGCTCGCCATGAAGTCGGGCAGACCCTGCTCCAGAAACAGCGATCGGATCGGGCCGTCCTGCAACCAGTCGAAGTCTCGCGCCACCAGCAGGCGGATCCGGTTGCCCGGTTTCAGATCGGCAATTCCCATGCGGTCCAGCACGAGAAGATGTTTGATGCACTCGGCTTTCGACAGTCGATAGGCCGACACGATGTCTTCCAGCGACCAGTGGCTCAGCGCACAGATCGCCACCAGCAGCAGCTTCTCGTTCGAGACGAGCTGCGCCTCCTGTTCGCGCGTGAGGACATGCAGGCGCGGAATCGACGACTCCGCTTCCTGTAGCAGTTCGATCAGCGTGACGCCGAGTAGGTCGCAGATCTGCACGAGGCGATCCACCGACAGACTCTCCCCGCCGAACAAACGCTTGACGCTGGGTTCCGACAAATCCAGCGCCAGTGCGACGTGGCGATAGGTTAGTCCTGCTGCCTTGAGTTGCTGCTTGATGGTGGCGATGAGCTGACGGGTCTCGGTCATGAGAGTATTGGATTTCGATACCAAAGGTATCAGTCTAAGCAATTTTAGAACGAGAAGATGCGATATTCGCGACCGTCCTGCATACTGCGCTTCATCGAACGAGTGAGGAGATCAGCATGTCGAGACCAGCGGTCACCACGTCGCCGGCCCCTCTGCGCGTGGGCGACCTGGTTTTCATCCGCGTCACCGCGCGGCCGTTCCTTGAAGTGGCGAGCGCCACGAACTGCTGGACGAACCACGTGGGTATCGTCGTCGACGATCGCGGCGACGATCCTCTGATTGCGGAAAGCACCTTTCCTTTGGCGCGCACCACGCCGATGACACGCTTTGTCGAACGCTCCGAACATGGGCGCCACGCGGTGGCGAGACTCGCCATGCCGCTCGACGACACGCATCGCCACCGCTTGATCGAGGCGGCAAAGCGCCGCATGGGCGCGTTCTACGACACGGGCTTCAATCTGAATTCGCGCGGGCAGTTCTGTTCCCGCTTCGTGCGCGAGGTGGTTTTCGAGGCGACCGGGACTCAGCTCGGCGAGGTGGAGACTTTTGCGACGCTGCTGCGCCGTCATCCCGATCCGAAGCTGGCGTTCTGGCGGCTCTGGTATTTCGGCCGGATTCCGTGGCACCGGTCCACCGTGACCCCGGCGAGTGTGCTTCGAAGCCCGCATGTGCGGATTGTGTGCGACGCCCCCGAAACAGCGCCTGCGGCTTTCGATAACGAGAAAGAGCGGTAATTGAGCAATAGACCGCGCTGAACGTAGTAATCACTCTTTCTCATGCAGGCGCAATAATTTTTTGCGGTCACGTCTGATTCGCGTTACCCTTCGAACAAATTAATCGACAAAAGGAGAGTTTTTTATGGACCGTTCCACGCAACAGCCGTCTTTCGCATTCGTGGCCGCCTCATGGGGCGCATTGCTGGCTGGATTCTGCGCGTTTCTGCTCGGCCTGTGGAATGCCAGCATGCAACTCAACGAGAAAGGTTATTACTTCACGGTGCTCGTGTTTGGTTTGTTCGCGGCGATTTCACTGCAAAAGAGTGTCCGCGATCGCGTAGAAGGCATTCCTGTGACAGCGATTTACTACGGGCTGTGCTGGGTTTCGCTTCTGCTGTCCATTCTGTTGCTTGGCGTGGGGTTGTTTAATGCCACGCTGGCGTTGAGCGAAAAAGGCTTCTACGGCATGGCGTTTATTCTCGCGTTGTTCGGCTCGGTCGCGGTGCAGAAGAATACGCGCGATATCAAGGCCACCAAGCCGCAATTCGCGGACGTCGAGCAGGCTCAGGGTACGCCCGAATAAGGGCAATCGCGTCGCGCCCGTCCAGCGCGCGACGCGTCGATCATTTTTCCGCGACCACGTCGTGCAGCCTGCGCGAAGGCTCGCTGCGATGAAGATGCACCGCATAGGTATCCCACGGCAACTGCAGACTCTGCGGTGAACTGGCTGCAACCTGCTTCATGATCCGGCCTGCTTCGCCGCGATGATAGCCGCCGTGGATAACCACGTGGGTCAGCATCTCTTCGCGGGTCATGGTTCCGCTATCGCCGTCGGTAAATGAAAATGGAATCGACTGCGAGAGCATGGTGGGCGTGACGGTTTCCGCATACTCCAGATACCAGTTGTCTATCGCCGACAGTTCCTTGCGCAGCGTGTCCAAGGAAGGCGTATCTGGTGTGTTGTCCGCGGCGAAACCATGACTGTTGCCCGCCAGATGAGCGGCGAATATCTTTTCGACCACCAGACAGTGATTCATCAGCCGAACGGTGATATGCCGTTCTTCGGCATGATGCGCGGCGTCGAGCCCTTGCATGGCGTCCAGAATTTCCTTATTCGCCCAAGCCTGATAGCGGAGCATCTTGAGTAAGAGACTGGCGGCACTCATGGGGATTGTGTCCTCGTTCGAATAATGGGTGGGTTTCAGCTCCATTATTTTCGGAGAAGCGCTGCTTGTCCACTCGCATTCGCAGTTCAGTTCAAACACCGCAAAAGGCCGCGCTGAAGGCACGCTTTATTGTTTCGGTGCGAGTCCGCGTCGCGGCGGGCGCTCACGTTTCGACGCCACGCGGTCTGCCCGATCTTCAATCTGCTCAGGAACCCGCAGACGATCGTCGGCGAGTTGCAGCATACGAAGCTGTCGGCCAATTGAAACCGGCGGGCTACGTGGCGACGTAAAGCGCCGGGACGTATCCCGCCGTTGCTGCCGAGTCCATTGCCTCGCGAATTCACCGCGCGGTTACTGCGGGAAGACCGGCTCGCCGAGCGTCAGCATCAAGCGATTCGCCCACGCGAAAATCGCCACCGTGTGGCTCAGATCGAGAATGGCGGCCGGCGTCAGACCGACCTCGCGAAGCGCATCGAGCGAGTCGCGGCCGATTGCGTCGGGCTGCAACGTCAGATCGATTGCGAAACGCACGATCGCGCGTTCACGCGCCGTCGTTCCCGCTGTCGCGGGATCCGCGAAAACCTGGTCGATCACATCGTTGCGCCGTGCCAGTTGCGTAAAGCGCTGCGCGTGGACCGACGCGCAATACACACAACCATTCACGCGCGACACGACCGTGCTCGCCAATTCCCGCTCGGCGCGCGACAACCCGCCGGGCGCATACATGATGCTGTTGAATGCGCCCGAACGTTGCCGGAGTATTTCCGGTTCGTGTACCAGTAGCAGGTAGTAATCCGAGGTCTTCGCTTTCGGATGACTCGTTTCGAGCACGGCGGTTTGTTCAGGGGACGCGTTATCGAGCGTGACCGTGTCGAGCCATGCGGTCCAGTCGAGCGTCTCGGCGGTGAAGCCGTGCGGCTTATGCGTTGAATCCGTCATGCGTTTTGCTCCAGTGCCTGCAATGCCTTGAGGGCGGCGACGACGCGCACCTGGTACGACACGAACGCCACCAGTTGCGCGAGCGCGACGATGGCCCGCGTGCCAAGGCCGGCCGTGACCAGCGTGTTCAGTTCGGCTTTGCCTGCCGCGGCCGGTTGGGTGATCAACGCTTGCGTGTGCGCGAGGATCGCGCCCAGTCGGGGATCGTCGGTCGCCACAGCGGTGACGCCTCTGGTTTCGATGGCAGCCAGCCGTGCGCTTACGTTTTGCGCCGTGTCGCCGCTCGCGGCCAGCAAGCGCTCGCGATACGCCGGGGCGGCGGCAACGGACGGCGTCAGGAATGCCGCGTACCACGCCGCATACAGCCGTTCGACGAGCGTCAGATCGGCCACGTCCGGTGAGAACAGCGCGTCGTGGCTGGCTTGCGTGTAGCGGGTGGCGTCGGCGCGCGCGGCGCGCAGCGCGGCGACGCTGCCGCTCGCGTCCAGCCCGGCGAGTTGCGACACCAGGTCGGCGGCGAGCGGTGGGGAGTGAGCGAAAGGTTCGGTTGACATGATCGATTCAGTGGGGAGGTCAGGGGGCGGTTGCCGTTGCATCGGCGTCGGACCATTCGTCGCCGTTGAGTTCGGCGGTGTCGAACGCGAGCAGGGCCTCGTAGTGCCGTTCGCGATCCGCGTCGAACAGCATGGCCGCAATGGCGCGCGCGAGGCGTTGCGCACCATCGCTGATGGCGGGAATATCGCCGGCTACCTTGCCGTGTGTCAGGCTCGCCGCGTGGTTGAAGCAATGAATCCGCGAGAGCGCGTAATCGGTAGCCGGTTCACGCGACTGAAACGCGAAATTGCGGTCGAGATCCGGCGACGACGCCAGCTCTTCGTTCGCTAATCCATCGGGATGCGTATAACGATCGCGCCAGCGCCGCACCCGCGGCGCAATGGCCGAAAATTCCGCGCGCGTATCGAGCTCCGAATGAAAACCGGTCGCGAAGATCAGAAAGTCGACCTCGTACCCGCCCTTCGGCGTCTCGACCCGCAGCGTGTCGCCTTGCACCGTGACACGCTCCAGCGGACTGCCGAGATGAAAGCGTGCGTGTTCATGGCGCGACACACGTAACACGCTGTCGCGTGGCGGCGGCGTTTGCGACTGCGCGGAATAGTGCAGAAAACGCCACTTCCATTCGTCCGGCAGATGCAGAAAACCGTGCACCAGCCCAGGGCTGCCGATACCGGTGAGCTTGTTGATGCGTGGCAGCGCCGCACGCCGGATAAACAGATCGACGCTCGCCGCACCCGCTTCGAGCGCGCTCGCCGCATTGTCGAACGCGGAGGCGCTCGCGCCGACTACACCCACGCGACGGCCGCGCAACGCGGCGAAATCGATCTCGTCCGATGAGTGCGCGTACAACCGTTTCGGCAACGACTGCGCCACGTCCGGCATGAACGGGCCGCCCAGACCTTCGCGCCCGGTTGCCAGCACCACATGACGCGCGAGCACCCGCTCGTGCACGGCGTGCGCGCCGGACACGACGTCGAGTTCGATCAGGCCGTCTTCGCGTGTCGCGACGCGGACGATGCGCGTCTCGTTGCGCACCGGCAGATCGAGCACGCGCCGATACCAGCGCAGATACGCCATCCATTGCGTGCGTGGAATCTTGTAGAGCGCCTCCCATTGTTCGCGGCCGAATTGCGCCTCGAACCACGCGCGAAACGTCAGCGCGGGCAAACGCAACGCCGGGCCGGTGAGTTGTTTCGGCGAGCGCAACGTCTGCATGCGGGCGTAGGTGATCCACGGCCCTTCGCGTCCCTCTGCCGCCTGATCGAAGATGCAATGATGGTGAATGCCGAGCAGGCGCAGTTCAGCGCTGGCCGTGAGCCCCGCCATGCCGCCGCCGATAATCGCGACATCGAGCACACGCTGCGTATCGACATGCCGCGCCGGCACCCACGCGGGCGCTGGCAGTTCGAGCCACGCGAGATCGTCGCGCAGACGCGCTTCGAGCGCGGTGAGTCCGGCGGACGTCGGCGCCGGGTCGGGTCGTGCGGCGGACGTCGTCATGCCGGCACTCCTGTTGGATGAGGTTGAAGGGGGTGGGCGCCGCGCGCCATCAGCAGATCGTGGTGCGACGCCGGGTGCTGGACCGCATCCGGCAACAGGTCGAGCGAGACCCGCACCAACGCGTCGATCAACGCGCGCGCGTCGGCGCCGAGCGCCTTGCCGGGCAGCGTGACGACGCCGTAAAGAAACGGAATAGCCGCAGCGATGGGTCGCACCACGGTGCCGTCGATCCGCGTACCGAATGCGGTAGCGGGATCGACGAGCGCCACGCCGAGTTGCGCCTGAGCCGCCATCACCGCATTCAGCGACGCATTGGTTTCGAGCGCGATGCGCGGATGCAGGCCGGCTTCGTTAAACGCCGCGTCGATCCGGCGCCGCAGACGGTAGCGATTGGCCACCGTCACCAGCGGATGCTTCGCGATCTCAGGCAAGGTCAACAGATCGTGGCCTGCCAGCGGATGCGCGTCATGCAGCACGGCCACGCAAGGTGCTTCGAACAGATAGTGAATGTCGAGCGTGGCGTGGTCGAGCGGCAGCGTCGCGATACCGAGCTCGACGGTTCGCGCCAGCAAGGCCTGCACGACGTGTTCCGCAGAGGCACTGCGCAGTTGCACGTCGAGCGGCGTGTCGCGCGTGGCCAGCGCCGCGATCGCGCGTGGCACCAGCGCGGCGCCGAGCGCGGGCGTGGCGGCGATCCGCAGCGGCGTGGCCGCGTCGGCGCCGATCGCCTGCGCGCTGGCGCGGATCGCGGCGAGTCCGACCAGCGAGCGCTCCACTTCGTCGTAAAGGAGAAACGCGCGCTGCGTCGGCGTCACGCGCGGCCCTTTGCGATCGAACAACGCGTAGCCGATCTCCTGTTCGAGTTCCTGGATCATGCGCGTAATGACGGGCTGCGAGCGGCCGACGAGGCGACCCGCGCCCGTCATGCTGCCCGCCGACATCACTGCTGAAAAAGCCTCGAGATGATGCAACTCCATCGGTCGATCCGTGGTTCCGTTCATGTCTGCGGTGCATTGTAGGGGCCGGTGAATGCGAAATTCTTATAATAAATTGGGCTATACAAAGCAGGTTTTTAACCATTGCCAGCGACGTATGCGCCGCAGCCGGATCATGAATCGCATTCGGGAAATTCGATAAAACCCTTGAAATACAGGTGCTTTATGAACGGATGGCCAGCCCGCGAGCACCCCGGAGAAGCGTGTCCACGCGTCGGCCTCATAAGCTTTTCTTCAAACGGGGAATAAGGTTCGACGCTTATCTTCGTTGGCCCGTTTCCTGGCGACATGGTTTCATCGTTGGACTCTATTTCAAGGTGTGAGACCAGCATGGCGATTGTCGGAAAGCAAACGGGAACTCAGGCGCACACGTGGCGCGGCAGGGGGCGCGCGTTAGCGACGCTGGTGGCGCTGGTGGCGACAAGCGTAGTCGGCACGTTCGCCCCGGCGAGCGAGGTGATTGCTGCGAACGCCACGAATACGGCCGCCGAGCCGTATTGGGTCGGCGTGACCGGTCCGTTGAGCGGACAGGATGCGCAGTACGGCGAGCAGTGGAAGCGCGGTTTCGATCTCGCGCTGGAGCAGATCAACGGCAACGGCGGCATCAACGGTCATAAGCTGCGATACGATTTCGAGGACAGCCGCAGCGATCCGCGCCAGGCGGTGCAGATTGCGCAGAAGTTCGTCGACGACAAGCGCATTCTGGTCGAACTGGGCGATCTGTCGAGCGGCGCCTCGATGGCCGCTTCGCCGGTTTATCAGCGTGGCGGCCTGGTGCAGTTCGGCTTCACCAATTCGCACCCGGACTTTACGAAGGGCGGCGACTATATGTGGAGCACGGCGATCAGCCAGGCGGAAGAGCAACCGATGCTGGCGCACTACGTCACCACCGGTCTCGGCTTCAAGAAAATTGCAGTGCTGTATCTGAACACCGACTGGGGCCGCACCAGCAAGGACATCTTCGCGAAGGCGGCAAGCGCCGACGGCGCGCAGGTCGTCGCCGCCGAAGGGTATCAACCGAACGAAAAGGATTTTCGCGCGACGCTCACGCGCATTCGCAGCGCGAATCCGGATTCGATCGTGCTGATCTCCTACTACTCGGACGGCGCGCAGATCGTGCGGCAGGCGCGCGCGGCCGGCGTGCATGAGCCGATCGCCGCGGTGGGTTCGGTGTATTCGCCGAAATTCCTCGATCTGGGCGGCGCGTCGGTGAACGGCGTATTCACGGAATCGAATTTCTTCCCCGGCGATCCGCGTCCGGAGGTGCAGAGCTTCGTCACGCGATACCGCGCGAAATATGGCGCCGATCCGGACACGTTCGCCGCGCGCGCCTACGACGCGATGATTCTGGCGGGCGAAGTGATTCGCCGTTACGGTGCGAATCGCACGGCCGTCCACGACGGGTTCGCGAAAATCGACAACGTACCGAGCGTGATCTTCGGCACATTCCGTTTCGATCCGCAAACGCGGCGCGTGGCGGGCGCGAAGAATCTCGAACTGGTCGTGAAGGACGGCAAGTTCGCGCTGTGGGACGGCGCGCGTGCGGCGCGCACGCAATGACGGCTTCGCGGGTAGTGACTTCGAACAGGAGTGAACGGCGATGAGCGCCTGGTTCGACTACACGATCAACGGGCTGATCGTCGGCAATATCTATGCGTTGCTGGCGGTCGGACTCGCGCTGATTTTCGGCGTCTCGCATCTGATCAATTTCGCGCACGGCTCCGTGTACATGGTCGGCGGTTTCATCGGCTGGCTGTGCCTGACGCGGCTCGGCTGGCCGCTGCCGGTCGCCTTGCTCGCCACGCTCACAGGGTGCGCGTTGCTCGGCATGCTGATCGAACGCATCGGCCTGCGGCCGCTGCAGGGCGCGGCACGCATCGCGCCGTTGCTCGCGACGATCGGGATCAGCTTCGTGCTCGATCAACTGGCGCAGATCGTGTTCGGTCCGGACCCGCGTCCGGTGCCGAGCACGTTGCCGGACTGGTCGATCTCGATCGGCGGCGCGACGCTCGGCTCGCTCGATCTGCTGATCGCCGCCACGGGTATCGGCGCGGCCGCCGTGCTGTACGTGTTTCTGCGCTTCACGCGGCTCGGCTGGGCAGTGCGCGCGACCGCGCAGGACCGCGACGCCGCGCAGCAAATGGGCGTCAACGTGCATGCGGTGAACCGCGCGGTCTTCGCGATTGCGTGCGGGCTCGGTGGCTTGAGCGGCTTGTTGGTCGGCATGTACTACAACAGCATCGACCCCGCCATGGGCTTTCAGGCGACGCTCAAGGGCGTGGTCGCGCTGTTGATCGGCGGCCTGGGCAACGTGCCCGGCGCGATCGCGGGGAGCCTGTTGCTGGGTCTCGTCGAGAGTTACGGCGTGGCGTTGTTCGGCACGAGCTACCGGGACCTGTTCGCGTTCGTGTTGCTGCTGGCGTTCCTCGTCTGGCGGCCGAACGGTCTGTTCAGCTCGAACCGGCGTTTGCCGCCCGAGCCGTTGACCGGCACGTTTCTATCGTTTGGCCGCGCGTTGCGCGTGCCGCGTAGCGTGTTGATTGCGGTGACGTTGCTGGCGTTCGCGCTGCCACTGGTGGCGCCGTCGCCGTATTTGCTGCAAACGCTGACGAACGGCTGGATCTATGGGTTGCTCGCGTTGAGCCTGACGCTGGTGGCCGGCACGGTCGGGCAGATTTCGTTGGGACATGCCGCGTTGCTGTTGATCGGCGCATATGGTTCGGCGTTGCTGTCGGTGAATCTCGGCTGGTCGCCCGCGTTGACGATTCCGCTCGCGGGCGTGATCACGGCCTTGCTCGGCACGCTGTTGATCTATCCGTCGTTCCGCTTGCGCGGCCACTATGTGTCGATTGCCACGCTGGGGATCGGCGAGATCGTCGGGCTGGTCGTGCTGAACTGGGACAGCCTCACGCGCGGGCCGATCGGCATCACCGGTATTGCGCCGCTCTCGCTGTTCGGCTGGCAGGTGACCAGCGCACGCTCGGTTTACTGGTTCGCGCTGGCGGTGCTGGTGGTGCTGGCCCTGTTGCAGGTTCGTCTGCTGCGTTCGCATCTAGGCCGTACATGGCGCGCGATTCGCGAGGACGACGTGGCGGCGCGTGCCTACGGCGTGCGGCCGAATCGCTACAAGGCGATCGCGTTCGCGTGCGGCGGTTTCGCGGCGGGGATCGGCGGTGCGATCGCCGCGCATCTGTACAGCTACATCAACTATCAGACCTTCGATTCCCAGGTGTCGATTCTCGCGCTGACGATGGTGATACTCGGCGGCCTGGGCAGCGTGGCCGGCGCGGTGGTGGGCGCCGTCGCACTGATCAGTCTGCCGGAACTATTCCGCTTCGCGGCCGATTACCGGATGCTGATCTATGGCGTCGTGCTGCTTCTGCTGGTGCGTTTCCGGCCGCAAGGTCTGTTCGGCACGGCATGAGGACAACGACATCATGAATCGAAACACGGAAACCGCTCGCGACATTCTGTTCGACGTGCGCCGCGTGACGCGCCGTTTCGACGGACTGACCGCGGTGGATGGCGTCAGCCTCTCGGTCGCGCGCGGCGAATGCGTCAGCGTGATCGGGCCGAACGGCGCGGGCAAGTCGACGTTGTTCAATCTGCTGACCGGCATGGATGTGCCGGACGAAGGCGAAGTGCGCCTCGACGGCGAAGACGTGACGGGCACCTCGCCGGAACGTCTCGCGGCTCGCGGCGTGGCGCGTACGTTTCAGCATGGCCGCGTGTTCGGCAACCTGAGCGTGCTGGATAACGTGCTGATCGGCGCGCACTCGCGGCTCGCGCTGACGCGTCCCGGCTGGCCGGTGGTCGGCGCGTTCGCCGAAGTGGCGCGCGCGCTTGTCAGGCCGGCCTCGGTGCGGCGCGAGGAAGAGGCGCTACGCGCGGATGCCGAGGCGATCATCGCGCGTTTCGGCACGCGCTTGACGCCGCGCATCGATCAGCCGGCGCACAGTCTTTCGTATGCGAACCGGCGCCGCGTGGAAATCGCACGCGCGTTGGCGTTACGGCCGCGCATGGTGCTGCTCGACGAGCCGACCGCCGGCATGAACGAATCGGAGACGGCCGAAATGCTCGAACTGATTCTGGAACTGAAGCGCGACGGTCTGACGATCCTGCTGATCGAACACAAGCTCGATCTGGTGATGCGTTTATCGGACCACGTGATCGTGCTCGACGACGGCAAGAAAATCGCCGCCGGTTTGCCCGACGACGTGCGCAACGACCCCGCGGTGATCGAGGCCTACCTCGGCCACCGGCAGGTCGGCACGCAAGGCGGACGCAATGAAAGCATTGCCACGGCGCCGCACGAGTCTGCCGTTATCGCCGCACAGCATGGATGACGGCCCGCGATCAGCCGACATGAGCACTCCCTCACCGTTGCACCAACCAACCGCTTCGCCATGACAGAACCGCTTCTCAAACTCGACCGGGTCGATACGTATTACGGCCAGATTCAGGTCCACTTCGGCGTGAGCCTCGAAGTGCCGCACGGCGAGATCGTCAGCTTGCTGGGCGGCAATGCGAGCGGTAAATCGACCGCGATGAAGATCATCCTGGGTTTGCACCGGCCGCGCTCGGGCACGATCAGCTTCGACGGCGAGCCGATTAACGGCTTGCTCACGCCGCAGATCGTGCGGCGCGGTATCGCGTCCGTCCCCGAAGCGCGCCGGCTGTTCGGCGATATGAGCGTGCGCGAGAATCTGCTGATGGGCGCATTCACGCGACGCGACCGTGACGGCATCGCGCAGGATTACGAGCGGATGCTGGAGCTGTTTCCGCGTGTGAAGGAGCGACTCGCGCAGCGGGCCGGCACATTGTCGGGCGGCGAGCAGCAGATGCTGGCCATGGCGCGTGCGTTGATGAGCCGCCCCAAACTCGTCTGCATGGATGAACCGACAATGGGTTTGTCGCCGCTCTATGTCGACAAGGTGCTCGATCTGATTCGTACGCTGAACCAGCAGGGCGTGACGTTTTTCATGGTCGAGCAGAACGCGAGTCTGGCGTTGCAGATCGCGCATCGCGGCTACGTGTTGCAGACCGGACGCGTGGTGTTGTCGGGCGAGGCCGGCGCGTTGCTGGGCGACCGGCGGATTCGCGACGCGTATCTGGGTGGCGCGTTGGCGGCCGAGACGGCGTCGTGAAGGGATGGCAATGCCGTGCGTGGCTTGGCGAGGGGGGCGTTTGCGTTGTGACGCACGCACGGCGTGCTTTAGCGGATCACGTCGCCACGATCTCCAGGCGCGCGCCATGAGTTCCTTCAAGCGGCAACGCGCGCGCGAACGCCTTGTCTTGCGTGCGCAGCGTGACGCCGAAAACACCTTCACCGCGCGTCGCGAGTTGCTCGCGAAGATCATGGGCGAGAGTGCTTCGTGCGTCGTCGCCCGAAGGGGCGAGCAAGGTAACGGTCGTCTCGCCCAAAGGCAAGCTGGCAAACGCCACGCCATAGCCCGCGAGATTTCCCGCATTGACCTCCAATGAATCACCGAGCAAAGCGCGATAGCGGGCCACGCTCGCCGGCAGATCGCGCACCGCGATACTCAAACTCGACACCCCCAGCACACCGTTCCGATGCGTGCGCACTTCGCCCGGCGCCACGCGTAGATCGCGTGGTGTGAGGTCGCCGCAGAGAAAGGGCAGGTCCGGCGTCGCCGGTTTGCCGATTTGCCACGCGAGCCGTGCGCCGTCCGGCCTGATGCGTCCACCGTCGATCGGGCCTTCATAGCGCACGCCGCGCCCCTGCGCGGCCTCGATGGTCGCGGCCACCGAGCGCGGCAGCAGGGCGAAGTCGGCGAACCCGTCGCCAACCCGGTCGCCCGCATCCCACCAGCGATGTTGTGGCGCGTCCTGCAGAAACGCGATCAACTCGAAGTAGCTGCCATCCGCGAGTCCGATCAGCGCGTTGTGCGTCGCGCCGTCGGCGTGCGTGCCGCCGCGTTGCACCGTGAAGCCGAGCGAGTGGAAGTCGGCGATGGTCCGTTCCAGATCCTTGACGCGGATCACGATGTGGTCTAGCGAAAGAGACATACGAGGGAGACTCCGCGGATTGAGAGCTATCCAGTATGAGAATTCGCGCACCGCTACGCCAATAAGCTTTTGTCGATTGGATAGCGCCGCGAGCGATTTGCGCGTGCTGGTTACCGCGTCGGCAAGTGCCGCGACTCGGTGGCGAGGTTGCGGGCGGCCCGTGTGTGCCCCGCATCGAGCCACACGCTGCATCGAAAAAATCTATGCAAGGCATCGGTAAACAGTGTTGGTCAAAGAAATATGGCCTCAGTAAATTGAATTGACACATGGGGCGCAGGCGGGGCACAGGCAGGGGCGCAGGCCGGTCTGCCGCGCGACGTCGACGCCCCGGTCGCAACTTACCGAGCGCCACCGCGCGACAACGAAGCAAAGGGAGGGTGATATGGCCGACAGCCGCAGTGCGGTTCCACTGATCGAGAAACACACCATCGGTTATGTTCCGCACGAGGAACGACACGGAAAGGTGCGCGACCTGTTCACGCTCTGGTTCGGCGGCAACATCGCTCCGTTGCCGATCGTCACAGGGGCGCTGGGCGTGCAGATTTACCACCTCAACCTGTTCTGGGGTGTCATTGCGATTCTGGTCGGTCAGGCAATCGGCGGCGTGCTGATGGCGCTGCATTCCGCGCAAGGCCCGCAGATGGGTATTCCGCAGATGATTCAAAGCCGGGCCCAGTTCGGCTCGTGGGGCGCGCTGCTCGTCACGGTGATTGCCGGGGTGATGTACGTCGGCTTCTTCGCGTCGAATATCGTGCTGGCGGGCAAGTCGCTGCACGGTATCCAGTCGACGATCCCGGTGCCGGTCGGCATTCTGGTCGGTGCGTTGGGGTCGGGACTGATCGGTATCATCGGCTACCGGTTCATCCACATTCTCAACAGGATCGGCACGTGGGTGCTGGGTATCGGTATCGTGATCGGCTTCGCGTATATCGCGACCCACGTGACGACGGCCGACTTTCTGACGCGCGGCGGCTTCAATTTTGCCGGCTGGCTGGCTACGGTGTCGCTGTCGGCGCTCTGGCAAATCGCGTTTGCGCCGTACGTGTCCGACTATTCGCGTTACCTGCCGGCCAATGTCGGCGTGGCCCGTACGTTCTGGGCGACTTACCTCGGCTGCACGCTCGGCTCGTCGCTGGCGTTCGTGTTCGGCGCGGTGGCGGTGCTGGCCGTTCCTCCCGGCGTCGACACGATGGACGCCGTGAAACTGTCGACCGGCGCGATCGGGCCGTTCATGCTGGTGCTGTTTCTGCTGAGCGTGATCAGCCACAATGCGCTCAATCTGTACGGCGCGGTGCTGTCGGTGATCACATCGTTGCAGACCTTTGCGTATAAGTGGATTCCGACCGTCAAGGCGCGCGCCGTGCTGTCGCTGATCATCATGGCGACCTGCTGTTTTGCGGCGGTGGGCGCGTCGAAGGATTTTGTCGGCCACTTCGTCGATCTGGTGCTGGCGTTGCTCGTGGTGCTCGTGCCGTGGACGGCGATCAATCTGATCGACTTCTATGTGATTCACAAGGGCAAATACGACGTCGATTCGATCTTCCGGGTGGACGGCGGGATTTACGGACGCTTCAACATGCAGGCGCTGATCGCCTACGCCGTGGGGATCGTCGTGCAGATTCCTTTCATGAACACGCCGATGTACGTCGGCTCGTTCTCGGCGCACCTGGACGGCGCGGACCTGTCCTGGCTGGTGGGCATTATCGTCACGACGCCGCTGTACTACTGGCTCGCCACGCGGGACACCGCGTATCGTCGGCGCCAGAATCAGGCGAGCGTAACGGTTCATTGAAGCGGTTCACTGTCGCGGCCGATAACACTGGCCGGCAGGAAAGCAGCGACGAAGTTTCCGTCGCTGCTTTTTTTTGTTGACTCACCGATCGATATGCAGCCGCCGGATATACGACTCGCAGAACGTCGAAAAGCGTCGCACCACCTGACGCGGCTTCATTGCGTTGGATTGCGCGATACCGAGCGTGGTGGCGTTCACGTCGTCCTTGAACCGCTTGATCACGAAGTCCTCGCCATCCACGGTGCGGTTCGACTTCAGTGGAAAATTGAGGATGCTGTAACCCAGCCCGTTCGCCACCATGCCGCGCACCACTTCCGGCTGCGACGAGCGGAACGCGGCGACCGGACGGCTGCCCACCGCGTCGAACAGCGCTGAAAAATACTCGCGGCTGTGCGGCAGATCCAGCATCACATAAGGCTCGGACAACAATTCTTCGAGCGACACCTTGCGGGCGCGGGCGAGCCGGTGGGTCCTGGGCAGAATCACGTAGGGCGGCAACGACAGCAGCGGCGTGAAGGTGATGCCCTCCGTGATATCGAGGCTATACGTTAGAGCGATGTCGAGCGAGCCGTCGTGCAGGCCGTTCAGCAGCGTGTCCTGATGCGCCTCCACGGTGCGAAACGCAATGCCCGCATGGTCCTGCACGAAGCGGCTGATGATGCCGGGCATGAGCGGCGGCGCCAGCGAAACGAGGCATCCCAGCGCGATGGTGCCGGTCATGCCGCCATCCATTTCTTTCGCGGCCAATTGCAGGTCTTCGGCATTCTTCAGCAGATTGCGCGCGTGGCCGAGCAGGTCGCGCCCCGCCTGCGTCAGCGACAAACCGCTCGCGTGATGGCGAATGAACAGCTGCACGCCGAACGATTCCTCGAGATCCGCCAGCGACGTCGAGATGGACGGCTGCGAGATATGCAGGCGTTTCGCCGCGGCGGTGAACGACAGCGCTTCCGCCGTCACGACGAAATAACGCAACTGGCGTAGCGAGTAACGCAGCGGATTGCTTTCCATCCGTCCTTCTCCTCAATCAGGTTTCCACTGGCTGCATTGTGATCCACACAAAAACTCGTTGCATAGAAAAAAACGATGCTATGGATTTTTTAAATATGTTTTTCCAAATCAGGTGGCCGGCGTACATTTTCTTCATGGTTGAGCGCTGAGGGCAGAACGGGCGCTTGCCATCCAACGCTTTTCAAAAGGAAACAGCGATGACTGCTGAAAAAATGTCGATCGATACGGTGGTGATTGGGGCAGGTCAGGCCGGCGTGGCGATGAGTGAACACCTGAGCAAGCTCGGTGTGCCGCATCTCGTGCTGGAGCGCGATCGCATCGCCGAACGCTGGCGCACCGGGCGGTGGGATTCGCTGGTCGCCAACGGTCCGGTCTGGCACGACCGCTTCCCCGGTCTGGAATTCGACGATCTCGACCCCGACGCGTTCGCGCCGAAAGAGCGGGTCGCCGACTATTTCGAGGCGTACGCGAAAAAGTTTAACGCACCGATCCGCACGGGCGTCGAGGTGACGCGTGTGGCGCGTCATGCAGGACGGCCGGGATTCACCGTGGAGACCTCGACGGGCGTGATCGAGGCCGGCCGCGTGGTGGTGGCGACCGGGCCATTCCAGCGCCCGGTGATTCCGCCGATCGCGCCGCAAACGGGCGCGCTCACGCAGATTCATTCGGCGGACTACCGCAATCCCGGGCAACTGCCCGAGGGCGGCGTGCTGGTGGTCGGCGCCGGCTCGTCCGGCGTGCAGATCGCGGACGAACTGCAGCGTGCCGGGCGGCGCGTTTACCTGTCGGTCGGTCCTCACGACCGTCCTCCGCGCGCCTATCGCAATCGCGACTTCTGCTGGTGGCTCGGCGTGCTCGGCGAATGGGACAAGGAAGCGGCGCAGCCTGGCAAGGAACACGTGACGATCGCGGTAAGCGGCGCGCGCGGCGGCCATACGGTCGACTTCAGAGCGCTCGCGCATCAGGGCGTGACGCTGGTCGGTCTGACGAAAACCTTCGACGACGCGCGCGTCACGTTCGAAGCCGATCTCGCGATCAACCTCGCGCGTGGCGACGAAAACTATCTGTCGTTGCTGGATGCGGCGGACGCGTACATCGCCCGTAACGGGCTCGATTTGCCGGAAGAGCCCGAAGCCCGCCGCACGTTTGCCGACCCGGCCTGCGTGAGCGATCCGATTCTCGAACTCGATCTGGCCGCGGCCGGCGTGAGCTCGATCGTCTGGGCGACCGGTTACGCGGTCGACTACGACTGGCTGCACGTCGACGCGTTCGACGCGAAGGGTAAGCCACGGCATCAACGCGGCGTGTCGAGCGAGCCCGGCGTCTATTTTCTGGGTTTGCCGTGGCTGTCGCGGCGCGGCTCCACGTTCATCTGGGGCGTGTGGCACGACGCCAAACATATCGCCGATCACATCGCCACGCAGCGCAAATACCTGTCCTATCGCGACGCTTCACAGCGCGAGACCCCGCAAGCTCGCAACGAAGTACCCGCCAGCTCGTCCGCTGTATCGCGAGTTCAACACGTCAACGAATTGGGAGTGAATTAATGCCGACTCATACGCGCATCCGCATGTTCAACACGAAAGACACGTATCCGAACCAGTCGCTCGATAACGATCTTTGCCAGGCCGTTCGCGCGGGCAATACCGTCTATGTGCGCGGCCAGGTCGGCACCGATTTCGACGGTCGTCTGATCGGTCTCGGCGATCCGCAGGCGCAGGCCGAACAGGCGATGAAAAACGTCAGGCAACTGCTGCTGGAAGCAGGCAGCGATCTGTCCCACATCGTCAAGACGACGACGTATCTGATCGACCCGCGTTATCGCGAACCGGTTTATCAGGAAGTCGGCAAATGGCTGAAGGGCGTGTTCCCGATTTCGACCGGACTGGTGGTCAGCGCGCTGGGCCAGCCGCAGTGGCTGATGGAAATCGACGTGATCGCGGTGATCCCGGACGGCTGGCAGGCGAACCACGCTTAAGGAGCAGGGCATGACATTCTCGATCATTGGACGTTGTCCGGAGACCGGCCAGCTTGGCATCGCGATCAGTTCGTCGAGTATCGCGGTGGGCGCCCGCTGCCCGTGGGTGCGCGCGGGTGTGGGCGCGGTCGCGACGCAGAACGTCACGCTGCCCGCGCTCGGGCCACGGATTCTGGATAGCCTCGAAGAGGCACCACGGGGCGATCCGGCGGCGGCTCTGGAGCACGCGCTCGGCGCCGACGCGTGGCGCGCTTATCGACAGGTGACGGTGATCGATAGCGCGGGACGTACCGCGTTTTTCAGCGGCGACGAGGCGCTGGGTCTGCACCACGCAGTGGCCGGTAAGCAGTGTGTTGCAGCGGGCAATCTGCTGGCGGCTCGCGAGGTAATCGACGCGATGGTTCATGCATTCGAGCAGGCGCCGGGCATGCTCGCGGAGCGTCTGCTGTCGGCCATGCATGCCGCGATGGCGGCCGGCGGCGAAGCCGGGCCGGTGCATTCGGCGGCGCTCAAGGTGGTCGGCGACGTAAGCTGGCCGATTGTCGATTTGCGGCTCGACTGGGCGGATCAAGACCCGATCGGCAAGCTCGACGATCTCTGGCAAGCGTATCGGCCGCAGATGCAGGACTATCTGACGCGCGCGTTGAATCCAACGGCGGCACCGGGCTACGGAGTGCCGGGCGATGAATAAGGGGTCCAGCCGCGCGCTGCTCGAACAACTGATCGGCTTCGCGACGGTGAGCCGGGATTCGAATCTGGAACTGATCGCGTTCATTCGCGATTACCTGGCGGATCTCGGCGTGCGCAGCGAACTGTTCTACAACCCGGAGCGCACCAAGGCGAATCTGTTCGCCACCATCGGCCCAACGGATCGCGGCGGGATCGTGCTGTCCGGTCATACCGATGTCGTTCCCGTCGACGGGCAAGCATGGACGGTGGAGCCGTTCCGTTTGACGGAGAAAGACGGCCGCCTGTACGGTCGCGGCGCCGCCGACATGAAAGGCTTTATCGCCGCCGTGCTCGCGGCCGTGCCCGCTTTTCTCGACCCGCCGCTGGCGTTGCCCTTGCACCTTGCGTTCTCCTACGACGAAGAAGTGGGCTGCCTCGGCGTACGACCGATGCTGGCCGAACTGGCAAAGCGCGCGCACAAGCCGCGCGTGTGCCTGATCGGCGAGCCGACCGGCATGAAGCCCGTGCTGGGTCATAAAGGCAAACTCGCCATGCGCTGCCAGGTAAAAGGCGCGGCGTGTCACTCGGCTTACGCACCGTATGGCGTCAACGCGATCGAATACGCGGCGCGGCTGATCGGGCGGCTGGGGCAGATCGGCGCGCGGCTGGCCGAGACCGACCATCACGATCGGCGTTTCGATCCGCCGTACACGACGGTGCAGACGGGCCTGATCAAAGGCGGCCGGGCGCTGAACATCGTGCCGGCGGAATGCGAGTTCGATTTCGAGGTGCGCGCGCTGCCGGGCTTCGATGCGCAAGCGGTCTCGGACGAACTGCGGTCGTATGCTGAAACGGAATTGCTGCCCGCCATGCATTCGGTTCAGGCCGAGACCGATATTCATCTGCAGTCGCTGGGCGCGTACCCGGGACTGGCCACCTCGCCGGATAGCGAAGCGGCACGTCTGTTGACGCTGCTGAGCGGGTCCGCCGAGTTCGGCACGGTGGCGTTCGGCACCGAGGGCGGATTGTTCGATGAAGCAGGCATTCCCACGGTGGTCTGCGGACCAGGCAGCATGGACCAGGGACATAAACCCGACGAGTTCATTACGGTTCGGCAACTGAGCGACTGCGATGCGATGCTGGTTCGGCTGGCCGGCTATCTCGTGGACGGCGGCGAGCGGTAATTCTGGACCCGGCGGCGAATTCGCGATTACCATGGTCCGCTCGCCGGAGCCGCGCCTGAAGACTGCCGCGCTGCTGCCAGGCACGATCGACCCGGAACGGATACGTGGTTCATCGACACCCACATGAACGCTCATCGCCTCGCCGTTGAAACAATGCCCCCGCGCTCACGGCGACGCCTCGTGTGGATCTGGGCCGCGTTCTGGCTGTTCATGCTGGCGATCGACGTGCAGGAGTACGCGTGGTCGGGCGGCCGGCAGTTCTGGCGCCCGCTGGTCGACGGCGGCACCTCGGCGCTGGCGGCCTCGGTGCTGGTCGTCGTGCAGGTGCGGCGCGCCAACCGTTTCGATCATCTGCTCAGCCGCCCGCTGCAGTGGTTCCTGCACCATTGGGCGTGGCTGCCGCTGCAACTGGTCGCGTACGTGGCGGCGATGTACGCGCTGCGGATGGGTATCTATGCCCTCGCCGGCGTGCGATTCGTGCACGGACCATGGCTCGACGTGCTGGCTTACGAAGGCAGCAAATTCGTCGTGTTCTACGCGCTGTTCGGCGGCCTCGGTTTCGGTTTGCGATCGTACGCCGCGTGGGCCGCCGAGCGGCTGCGCACCGAACAGCAGGCGAAGCTCGCGCGCGAGGCGCAACTCGCCCAGTTGACCCAGCAGCTGCAACCCCACTTTCTGTTCAACGCGCTCAATACCGTTTCTTCGCTGATTCATAGCGACCCCGACGCGGCCGACCTGCTACTGACGCGCCTCGCGACCTTGCTGCGGGCGGCGACGGACGCAAGCCAGCGCCCCGAGCAGTCGCTCGCCGACGAGTTGACGCTGCTGCACGCGTACGCGGACATCATGACCCAACGTTTCGCGGACCGGGTGCGAATCTCGTGGGACGTCGATAGCACCGCGCAACGTTGCCGGGTGCCGACGCTCGGGCTGCAACCGCTGCTGGAAAACTGCTTTCGCCATGTCGTCGAGCGGCGCAGCGCGTTCACCCACATCGCGATCCGTACCCAGCGCGATGCGAACCAACTGCGCATCGAGATCGAGGACGACGGCGATCTGCAGCGCCTGCCGGAGCGGCGCGGCGTCGGTCTCGGCAACCTCGAGGGCCGTCTGCGCTCGTTGTACGGCACGCGCGCCAGCCTCCAGTTGCGGCTGCGGCCGGGCGGTGGCCTGATTGCCGGAGTGAGCTTGCCATGCGCGCCCTGATCGTCGACGACGAAGCCCTCGCGCGCAGCAAACTGGCGCGCATGCTGGGCGCTTTTGCCGACCTCGAGGTGGTCGGCGAAGCCGCCGACGGCGCGGCGGCGCTGACGCTGGCGGCGCAGTTGCAGCCGGACGTGATCTTCCTCGATGTGCAGATGCCCGAGGTGGACGGTTTCGACGTCGCGGCTTCATTGCCGGACCCCGGTCCGGCGCTGGTCTTCGTCACGGCGTTCGACCAGTACGCCTTGCGCGCTTTCGATACGCACGCGGCAGACTATCTGCTCAAACCGGTCGAGCCGGAGCGCCTCGCGCGCACGGTGCAGCGCTTGCGCGGTGCGCAGCGGCCCGCTGCCGCGCGCCCGAATCCCGGCGTGCCGGCCCACCTCGTGATCGCCGAGCGCGGGCAAACGCACGTGGTGCGTTGCGCCGATATCGAGTGGCTGGAGGCCGCGGACAATTACGTCAGCCTCCATCTGCCGGGCCGAAGTCTGTTGCTGCGGCGCACCTTGGGCGCCGTGCTCGACGACCTCGGCCCAGCGTTCGTGCGCACGCATCGCGGCGCCGCGGTGGCGCTGGCGGCCGTGCTCGCGGTGCGGCCGCGAGGCAAGGGCGATGCCACGCTCGTGCTGCGGAGCGGCGCCGAAGTGCCATGCAGCCGGCAGCATCGTGCGGCGTTGATGGAGCGTCTGCGGCCGTAGGAGCGTTTGTCGTACCGACGTTTCGCCACGTAGCAGACCCGGCTCGTCCCAGGTCGATTGCGGCGCGAGGTGCGTGGCTCTACGCTGACTGACATTCCCCAAACGGAGTGTCTGCTCATGGATGTGTTGCTGACGATCCTCAAATACAGCCTCGCGCTGGTGCTCGTGGCCTCGTTGATCGAGGCGCTCGCGCTAACCCTTCGGCGCGGCCGGCACGGCTACGACTGGCGCGCGGCGGCGGTGTCGCTGGCCGACTTCATGGTGCGCGAATATCCGCTGCGCTGGTTGCTGCCGCTGGCTTTCTATGGCGACGCGATGAACTGGGTCTGGCATCACCGGCTCTGGACCGTGCCGATGAACCACTGGAGCGGCTGGGTCGCCTGTTTCATCGGTCAGGAATTCTGTTACTACTGGTTTCATCGCGCGGCGCATCGCACACGCTGGTTCTGGTGCAACCATGCGGTTCATCATTCGCCGAATCAACTGACGCTGTCGGCGGCGTATCGCCTGGGGTGGGCCGGGCGCCTCGCCGGTTCGCAACTGTTCTTCCTGCTCGCGCCGTGGCTGGGCATGCCGCCTCGCATCGTGCTGACGTTGCTGGCGCTCAACCTGCTGTATCAGTTCTGGATACACACCACCTGGATTCCCCGCCTCGGGCCGTTGGAGTGGATTCTGAATACGCCTTCCGCGCATCGCGTGCATCATGCGTCGAACGTCGAATACCTGGACGGTAACTATGGCGGCGTGCTGATCGTGTTCGACCGGCTGTTCGGCACTTACATCGCTGAGCGGCGCGACACGCCATGCCGCTACGGGCTCGTGCATCCTGTCACGACCTACAATTTGCTGACGATCGAGTTCGATCACTGGCGTGCGCTATGGCGCGACCTGAAGACCGCGCGTTCGCTGGGCGAAGTCTGCGGGTATCTGTTCAAGCCACCTGGTTGGCGGCCCGACGGCGACGGCGCGACCACCGAAGAACTGCGCCGCCGCGGCAGCCCCTCGTAGGTCGCCAGGGAAATACCCTGGCGGTCCAGCGCCAGCCGCGCAAGCGAAGGCTCGCTGGCGCCGTTTCCGTTTGGTTTCCGTTTGCTTTCCGTTCCTAAACAAAGTCTGCCTGACTCGCTCCGGCCATATTTCTGTCACGCCACGTTCAGTGCCGCACAGAGCGTTGTCCAAAGATGACGCAAATTCGGTCGACGCCGCATCCGCCCTGATCGCCAAGCAAGACGCCATCCGGGGACCAAGCGACCAGGGAGGGGAGACAGTGAGATCGATCAGGGTTGCGGCCTTCTCGGTGCGAGGAGGCCTCGGGCCGAGTGCGCCCACCTGGGTATTGTTGCAGCAGGTCGTCGTACGCGGTCTCGTGGCGGTGAAGTTTCTTGCGCTGGGGCGCATTCTCGGGCCGTCGGCGATCGGCAGTGTCAGCATTGCGCTGCTCGCGGTGGCGATCGCGGAATCGCTGTCCGACACCGGACTGGCGCAGGCGGTCATTCAGGGACGCGACACGCCCACGCATCAGGAACTCGGTGCGGTCTGGACCACGCTGACGACACGCGGCATCGTGGTCGCGTTGCTGCTGGTCGCGCTCGCGCCGGTGATGAATCGGCAGTTTCACCTCGGCAATGCACTCACGCTGCTGCAACTCGCGGCGGCCTTGCCGCTGATTCGCGGTCTCGCTTCGCCTGCCTATTTCGTCGTGCAACGCAATCGCGGTTTTCAGCAACTTGCGGGGATCGAGACCGCTGCCGCGTTCGTCGATTGCTGTACCGGACTCGCTCTCGCACTCAGTGGCGCGGGCGCGTATTCGCTGCTGATCGGGATGATCGTCGGCGATACGCTGAAAAGCCTGCTCACCTGGCTCACCATGCGGCCGCGCCCGCCGATCCGCCTCGCGTGGGCCGGCATTGGCCATTACATCGACTTCAGCCGGTGGATCTGGGCGGGCAGTGTGGTCAACCTGCTGCTCAACCAGTTCGACAAGGTGATTGTCGGCAAGCTGCTCGGGCCGGCGCAACTCGGCGCGTATCAGATGTCGTCGAAGCTCGCGCAGATGCTGCTGACCGATGCCGCGTTCGCGATGGGCCAATACCTGTTCCCGACGTTTTCCGCGCAACACCGGCACGACGCGCGCATGGCGGCGCGGCGCGTCAGGCTGTATCTGATGATCGTGGCCGGTGGCCTCGCGGTCCTGGTCGTGCTGCTGCGCATGATCGCCGAACCGCTGTTCTCGCTGATTCTCGGGCCTGCGTGGATGTCGGCCGTGCCGCTCTTCAAGATCTTCGTCATCAACATGGCGATCGGCGCGCTGATCGCGGTGTTCGTCGCGTATCTACGCGCGGTCGGCGATGCGAAGGCGGTCACGCATGCGTCGCTGATCCAGATGGTGCTGCTGATCGCGATCGTGCCGCCCATGACGCACTACTGGGGTGTGACCGGCGTCGCGTGGTCGATGACGATCGGCATGGGCTCGGCCGCTACGTGGATGCTGTATCGCACGTTACGGCGGCACGATGCGCGCTCTGTACCGCCGGTTGGCTGACGGTCGAGGAAACGGTTACGGAAGGAACTGGCTGGGAGCGCACGGTAAGATCCCACTTTACATCCGCTCGATTCCCGGCATGCTCGCGCTCAAACTCACGCTCGTCCCGTTGTTTCTGCTGATCGTTTCGATGTCGGGCAAGTGGTGGGGGCCCTCCATCGCCGGCTGGTTGGCGGGTCTGCCGGTGGTCGCGGGGCCGATTCTGTATCTGCTCGTGCTCGAGCACGGACCCGCATTCGGCGCGCGTGCCGCGACGCTGTCGCTGTCCGCGATCCTCGCGTCTGAATCCTTCAATTTCGCTTACGCGTGGACCTGCCGCTCGAGCTCGTGGCCGGTTGCATTGGCGAGCGGATTGATCGCCTGGTTCGTGGCCGCGTGCGGTCTGTCCGGGTTGCCTGCGTCGCCGGTATGGGCCGCTCTCGCGGCGCTCGCCGCGGTGTGTTTCGGCCAGTCGTTCCTGCCGCGCGGTTCGGCGGTCGCAGCCGGTGCGCCGCTGTCGCGCGCCGACCTGATCGGCCGGATGGCGGCCGGTGCGGTACTGACGCTGCTGGTTACGTCGTTGTCGGGACGGCTAGGCGCCGCCTGGAGCGGTTTGCTCGCGGTCTTTCCGCTGCTCGGCATCGTGCTGTCGGTGTCGTCGCAGCGGGCGCACGGTCCTGCTTTCGTGATTTCGCTGCTGCGCGGCATGGTGCTCGGCCGGTTTTCGTTTGCTGCGTTCTGTCTGCTGCTGTCGTTCGCGTTGCCTCATCAGCGCCGGCTGGTCGCGTTTATCGAGGCCGCCTTGCTGGCGATGTTCGTGCAATGGTGCACGAAACGACTCGCGACGACGACGCGCGCGAAGGCGGCGGCACCGCGTGTCGCGGCTGCCGAATGAGGCCGTAGCGCACTCGCGGAGGATGACCGGCGCGCTGTCCAAACCGATGACGCGCATCGTCCGCAACCCGGGCGGACCCTCGTGCCTCAGGCATGAGTCGCCGCCATGAAGGCTGCCCACGACAGCAGCGCCACACCGAACGGCGCGCTCAGCCGCCTGCCCCAGCGGACGTTCTTTTCGATCGCCATCACGGCGGCCAGCAGAAGCATCCAGCCGAGGCTGCCGGCGCCGAGCGCGAACATCAACAGCATCAACGCCCAGCAGCAACCGACGCAGAACAGCCCGTGGTGCGCACCGAGCGCGAATGCCTGGCGGGCCTGCGCGTGCCCATGCCAGTGCTCGATGACGAAACTCAGCGGCGTGCGGCACTTGTCCAAGCAACGATGTTTGAGCTTGCTGAACTGGAATGCGCCGGCCAGGCCGACGATCGCGACGCCGATCATCCAGCCGTGCCACGCGAGTGCGGGCACGCGGGAAAACACCGCGAACACGGCGCTATGAAGCAGGTGCGCCACGAGTCCGAAGGCGCCCCACACCGTCATATAGCCGAGGCCGAGCAGCATGAGGAGGCGCGCATGATCGTGACGTTGCGCCGTCAGGCGGTCGAAGGTATTGAATAACGGCAAGGTGCTCGGCAGCATCATGGCCGCCGTCATCAGAATCCATGCGACCGCGTAGAGCAGTGCGGGCAACAACACGCTACCGCCGGGCACGGCGCGGCACAGAAAAGCCGCCGGTCCCGACGCGGTCCAGTCGCCGTGAGCGAGATAGTTGCCATACGGACTGCGCGCCCACGCCCACAACGTCGCCCAGGCAAACGCGATCAAGGCGGCCAGGACCGGCACGAATACATGACCATGGCGCGAGGAGCCGGGCGGCGCCCGGCTTGCCGGCGCGTTCATGCGTCGAAGACGAAGATGCTCTGCAGCGCGTTGTGATTCTTGATACTGAGGTCGATACCGAGCGCCGCGTTTTTCGATCGATAGGTGGGGGCCTTGCCGACGAACACCGGCGCACCCGGCACGGTGGAAAACACGGTGTCTGAGAGGGTAGTCTGACCGCCGGTCGCCCCCGAGTAAGGCTCGAGTTCCGCGTAGTAGTCCGTGCCGATCTCGAGTTCGCCCTTGCCCGCGACCACGGTAAAGCGGATCGGCGCGCGCTCCACCGACACCACCTGGCCGATCAGCTTGGCGAGGTCGGCGACCGGGCCGCCGGCCTGGCCGGTGTAGACCTTCAATAGCGCGGCTTCCTGCTCCGGCGACGCCTGGTCGCCGATATAAATCGCGGCGGTCCAGTTGCCTTGCAGGATGTTGCCGGGGACATGCGCGACGGCCGCGATGGTGTTGCCGCCGACATCCACGCCTTCAACCGTTCCTTTGTCGATGTGCCATGCGACGATGGTGTCGCAGGTTCCGTTGTCGGGGTCCTCGCCGATCCAGCAGGGGCACAGAACCTTGCAATTGCACACCTCGAGTAAACGCCCTTCCAGGTGATAGCTCATACGAATCTCCATGTGGAGGCACGCAAAACACCGTCTTGCCGCCGTCGTGAAACGACCGCAAGGGGAAGTAATTGTCCGGCTGCGAAGTCGCCGACGTCAATCGCTTTCACGTGATCCGGGCGGCGTGGCGCGCTGTTCAAAGCTGGGAGAAAGCGACGCCCGCGTTCGCGAAGAAAATGTCGAGTCCACCGAGTTCATCGGCGCTACGCTGACTGACGTTCCGCATGTCCGCACGCGAGCGGACGTCGGCGCGCAGCGCGGTTTTGCCGGTGTGTGTCATGGCGTTGCTCCTTGATCCGATCCTTGATCGAATGGATAGCGAGACAACGGTGGTCATGGCCGGCACCGCACCTGGTCACCGGCCATGCGGCGTTGGGCTACCGGCCAGGCAACGCGGCATGCGCATCGAGCACGCGCGCCGAGTAAGTTAACGCGGCGCCGGCATTCAGCGAGATCGCGACGCCCAACGCTTCGGCGATTTCCTCGCGTGTCGCGCCGTGGTTCACGGCCGCTTTCGTATGCACGGCGATGCAGCCGTCGCAACGTGTAGTCACCGCCACGGCGAGCGCGATCAGCTCGTGAATCCTGGGCTCCAGGTGGCCGGTCTTCGCGGCGGCGCCGTCCATCGTTTGCAGGCCTCGCATTACGTCGGGGCTGAGTTTCGCGTAGTCCGCGACGCGGCCGAGCAGGGTGTCGCGGTAAGCATTCCAGTCTTGCATCATGGGCAACCTCGTTGAGTGAGAGCGCGCGAACCGATCAAGCCTGACGGCCGGCCATCACGCCGCCGTCCACCGGCAGCACCGTGCCGGTGATCCACGAGGCTCGCGGCGACGCGAGGAACAGGATCGCTTCGGCGATATCGGCGGGTTGCCCATTGCGGCCCAGCGGATGAAACGCGTTGAACGACGGCAGCGTGTCTTTCACCTGCTCGTCGCTCATGAAGGTGTTGTAGACCGGCGTTTCGACGACCGCGGGCGCCACCGTATTGATGCGGATATGGGCCGACGCGAGTTCGATCGCGAGGTTGCGGGTGAGCGCATGTACGCCCGCGTTCGCCGCCGAGTAAGCCGCCGATGGCGTCGCGCCGATCGCCTGCAAGGCCCACAGCGAACCGGTCTGAACGATCGCGCCGCCGCCGCGAAGTTTCATTGCGCGTGCCGCGGCCTGGGCCATGAAAAATTTGCCCTTCAGAATGGTGTCGAGGAACCAGTCGTACTCCGACTCGTCGACGTCGAGGAACGCCTTCGGACGGAACACGCCCGCGTTATTGATCAGAATGTCGACGCCGCCGAACGCTTGTGTCGCGAGATCGACCAGCGCATTGGCCGTCGCGGGCGACGCGATGTCGCCCGCCAGCGTGCGCACCTTCGCACCGCCCGGATCGATTTCGCTGGCGGCTTGCGCGAGTTTTTTCGCGTCGCGACCACCTATCACTACTGATGCGCCGGCTTCGACCAGACGCCGTGCCACTTCCTTGCCGATCCCCGACCCGCCGCCCGTGACGATCGCTACATTAGAAGAAAAACTGTTCATGATGATTCTCCGTGATAAGAGTCCGGATTGCGCCGCGTGTCTTACTGGCGCCGCGTTTTTTCGTGAAATCAGCTCGATCTGCGAAGTGATTATTGGCGTCGGCGGCTGCCCCGGCAAATGAGATAATCTTCGTGGTCAGTAAAGAAAATCTTTTAATGATGAAGTCACCTGTCTATCTGAACGCAATGCGCGCCTTCGAGGCGAGCGCCCGGCATCAGAGCTTTTCCGCGGCGGCCGTCGAGCTCAACGTGACGCCGGCGGCCATCGGGCAACTGGTGCGCAGTCTCGAAGACTGGCTCGGCACGCCGCTGTTTCATCGCAGCAGCAGCGGCCGCGCGCGTCTCGTGCCGACGGAAGCGGCGCAGCGCGCGCTGCCGGACATTCGCGCGGGATTCGATCGCCTGAATCTCGGGCTGTCGCGTTTGAAGGAGGGGTCGGCGAACGGCGTGCTGACCGTCACGGTGAGTCCGGCGTTCGCGGCGAAGTGGCTGTTGCCGCGTATCGACCGCTTTCAGGCAGCATGGCCGGAGACGGACGTGCGGCTCGACACGAGCCTCAAACTGCTCGATTTCGTCGCGCAGGGTATCGATATCGGCGTGCGTTACGGCACCGGGTCGTGGCCCGGCTTGACGGCGCTCAAGCTGATGGACGAGGAGCTCTATCCGGTCTGTTCGCCGGTGCTGCTGCAGAACAGCCGCCGCTTGCGCAAGCCGGCCGATCTTGCCGGACAGACGCTGATTCACGATCAGTCGGTGGAAAGTCACGCGGGCTTCGCGACATGGGACGCGTGGCTCGACGCCGCCGGTGTGAAAGACGTGGCGACGAAACGGGGTTTGCGGATCAACAACTCCGCCGCGGTGCTGCAGGCGGCGATAGATGGACACGGTGTAGCGCTGGCCCGCAGTGTGATGGCGAGCGACGACCTGGCGGCGGGGCGGCTGGTGCGTCTGTTTCCCGAGGTGGCGTTGACCTCGGCGCTGGCGTATTACGTCGTGTATCGGCCGGAATGCGGCGCGTTACCGAAGCTGATTGCGTTCCGCGATTGGCTGGTTGGGGAAGCGGCGGCTGCTTAGATTAGCGTGCCGAACGCTTGCCTTTCGCGGAGATGACGGGCGGCAAGGTGTCCGCGCGTCGTCGTCGCTATTGTTGCGCTTACAGATAGCTGCAAACGTAGTCGAGCGTCTCGACCACGTCGATATCGAAGCGGCTCTTGCCCGGCACCGAAAACGACTCGCCCGCGCTATATGTCTGCCACGTTTCGCTGCCTTCCAGGCGGATGCGGCATTGGCCCGCTTGCACTTCCATGAGTTCCGGCGCGTCGGTGCCGAAGTTCAGCGTGCCCGGCAGAATCACGCCGAGGGTCTTGCGTGTGCCGTCGGCGAACAGAACGGTATGCGAGACACACTTGCCGTCGAAATAGACGTTGGCGCGTTTGATAACGGAAACTTGATCGAATTGCGTGGCGGCCGTCATGGCGGTCTTCCTCCTGCTTAGGGTGAGTGAATGGGTGAATGAAATGCGTTGGCGCGCGGTGGCCAGGGTGGTGGCTGCGAGTCGCGCGAGCCGCCTCGGTGTGCGGTCCGGCGCGGAGCCGCCATCATACAGGCTGGCGCTGGTGTGATTCGTTGCGACCGGCAAAGTTGTAAGGCTGAATTTCGTTTAAGCAAAATGCGCGTTTCGTTCTTTTCAATGTTTCAATACGTTCGAGTCGAACAGACGTAGCGGATGTCGCGGCGAATATCGTTCAACGTTATCGAGGTGTTGCATGGTTTCTGAAAGCCCATGAGTATGTCGACATTCCCCGAACGCTCACTTCGTTCGAACTGGCTGCCGGCCGGCGTGCTTCTGGGCGTCGGCGCGCTGATCGCTTCGCGGGCTGGGCTCGATAGGGTTTTCGACGCCGTTACCGCCGGCCTGCCGTGGGCTCGCGTCGCGTTGTTTCTTGCGCTCGGCGTAGTTGGGATTTATTGCGCCGAGCATAGTGGGCTTCGACTGGCGGCTCACGGTCTTCGTCATCCGTTTGCGGTTGCTTTTGGTATTGGCCTGCTCGTCGCGCTCTACGTTGCGTTCGTCGATCTTGTCGTGTTTCGGCGCTTGCTGCCTTCGAGTTACGTCGCTTATTTTTCCGGGACTACGCTGACTGCGCGCCTGACTTACTTCATGCTGCGCGCGTTCAACGAGGACATCTTCTATCGCCTGTTTTTCATGTCGACGGTGTTGTGGGTTCTTGGACTTGTCTGGCGGGATTCGCAAGGGCGTTTGCCGAATGCCGCCTACTGGTTCGCCATTATTCTTGCCCAGGCTGTGCCGATGCTGATCAACGAGGCGCCGTTTTATCCGCCGCACCTGACGCCGGTTTTTTTGCTGTATGTGGTCGTGCGGTTTATTCTCGCTGGCGTTCTGTGGGGTTTTCTCTACTGGCGCTATGGTTTTGTCACGGCGGAAACCGCGCACGTGAGTACCCATATTTTTTTGCAGCCGATCATGGGGCTGGTGCTGGGGGCGGGGTGAGGGGGAGCATGTTGCGGCGAATCGAATTGGCCGGCCCGGCACCTCTACGAAAGAAATGGCTTCAAAGTGGATCGTTCAACGGACGAGCGGCATTTCATGTCCTACTGGCCGCTTGGGCGATAGTGTGATGAGCGCTGGTTCCGTCGCAGAGCATGCGCCAGCCCCCGCGCGCATATCGAGGAATCAAACTTGAAGCTGGTAAAACGCCTGATCGTCGGCCTGCTTGGCCTGATTGTTCTGGTTGCGTTGGCACTCATCGCGCTGCACCGCGACGGCGCGATAGAAACCGACGTGATGATCGACAGTTCGCCGCAAGCAGTCTGGCAGGTTCTCACCGCGACCGCCGACTACCCCGCGTGGAACCCCGAAATTTCGAGGCTGGATGGACCTCTCCGGGAAGGCAGCGTGATTGAATTCGCCGCAGGAACGGGGCCGGACGCCATGGTGTTTCATCCGCGAATCCTGGTCGTTCGGCAGGAGCGGGAGTTGCGGTGGAAAGGGTCCGTGTGGCTTCCTGGTCTGTTCGACGGAGAGCATTGGTTTGTGCTCGAACCGGTGGGCAACGGAACACGTTTTATTCAAGGCGAGACATTCACCGGTGTTCTCGTCGGGCGTTTGACGCGAAGTGTTCTAAAAGACACGATCGACAGCATGCGTGAAATGAACGATGCGTTGAAGCGACGCGCCGAGCAGATGTCCGCGCCTTCTCCGGATCAGTCGAAAGAAATGAACCGGCAGAAGCACGCGGGGTAATGCGAGCGCGGGGTCGTTTACGGCGTTGTCGCCGTTAGCGTTTCCACGGCGTTGCGGTTGAGCGCGGCTTTCTGCCAACGTTCCACGTAGTCGGGCGTGCCGCGCGGCGCGGCGACAACCACCGGCACGTTCGGTTGCAGCGCCAGTGGCAGCACGCCAGCCCAGACCGGCAGATCTAGATCCGCTTCGTCATCTTCCGGACCGCCGGTGCTGATCTTGCACGCGGCTTCGTCGAGCGGAATACGCAGGATGGTGGTCGCGGCCAGTTCGTTGGCGTTGCCTGGACGGGCCTCGCGTGAACGCCCTGGCGCGATGTGCTCCATCAACGTATCGAGCGCCGCGGACTTGAACGCCTCCGCGACCACATCGAATTCACCGTAGATCACCGCCGAGCGATAGTTCATCGAATGGTTGAAGGCCGAGCGCGCCAGCACCAGGCCGTCGAGGTGCGTGATCGTCACGCAGACCTGCGCGCGGCTGGCTGCCAGCTTCAGCATGCGGCTGCCGTTCGAGCCGTGAATGTACAGATAGTCGCCGTCGCGCCAGCACGCGGTGGGGATGCAATGCACGCCGTGCTCGTCGGCGAAGGCGACATGGCAGACGTACGCGGCGTCGATGACCGCATGGAGCGTGGCGCGGTCGTAATGGCCACGCTGTGCGAGGCGGCGAATGCGGCTGCGCTCGGACGGCGGCGTGGCTTCGGGGGTGGTCATGGTGGAACTCCTGTGCGTTCAATCGGGAAGGCTCACACGATAAGAAAATCGCGCCATGATTTGTAGACCCACGAATAACGCTATTTTTAGAGCCATGACAATGAACCTGAGGTTCGAGACTACCACCCACGCCGACGCCGATACGCTGGTTCAAATGCGCATCGCCGCGATGAGGGAAAGTCTGGAGCGGATTGGGCGCTTCGACCCGCAGCGGGCACGCGATCGTTTCCTCGCATCGTTCGAACCGGAACTGTGCAGGTTCATCGTGATCGACGGTGTGTCGGTGGGCTTCGTTCTAACGCGACCCGAAAAGGACTTTCTGAAACTCGGGCATTTCTATGTCATACCCGAGCATCAGGGAAAAGGCATCGGCTCGATGGTGATGAAGACGATCCTCGCCGATGCGGACGCGCGTTCCATTGAAGTCAAACTAGGCGCGCTCCGCGATAGCGACTCCAACCGCTTTTATCAGCGGCATGGGTTCGTCAAAGAGGCGGAGGACGAATGGGACATCTACTACGCGCGGCAACCGCAATGAGGGGCACGTAAAGATCGGCGCGACCTACCGCGCCGGCCCCTGAATTCGATCGATCTGTTCATTGAGCCGGGTAATCGAGTTCGACAGAAACGTCGCTCTCGCGTCGAGCCGGCTCAGCAGCAACGTCACGATCAGAATCGCGATAGACAGCGGAACGATCGCGAGTGCCAGCCACTGCGGCTTGATGCCGCCCGCCGCGCCGCAAATCGAGCCGACAGCGAAGTCCGCCGCGGCCATGCCGGTGTAATGCATGCCCACGATCGCAATGCCCATCACACAGGCCGCGCCAATGCGTTTGCGCATCAAACGGTTGGGCCCTGCGCCGCGCAATGTGTTGGTGAGCCACAGCGCCACCGTGGAGGCCGCGATCGCAATCAGAATCGACGCGGCGAAGATAACGGGATCGTAGTGAATGGCCGGGTTCATCCGCATGGCGGCCATGCCGAGGTAGTGCATGCCGGAGATACCGAATCCCATTAGCGTGCCGCCGGCAATGAGGCCCGATATCTTCAGGCGATCGAGCGTGACGACATGCAACGCGAACCACGAAACGAGAATGGCGATCGCGAGCGAGTAACCGGTCAATGCAAGGTCATAGCCAATCGGAATACTCAGGGAAAACGAGAGCATGCCGATAAAGTGCATCGACCAGATTCCAATTCCCATGGCCAATGCGCCACCGGCTAACCAACTATGCCGGGAACGGGAGTAAGCGAGTAAGGAGATACGGTCGGCGAGGTCCAATGCCGTATAGGACGCCAATGTCGCAACGATAAGCGAAAAAGCGACTAACCCCAGGTTATAGCTGCTTTGCATAGGTTGACGGCTTTCAGAAGAGCTCGACTAGTGGTGGATGACAACCTTGCAGGACGCTTCGTTGACGAAGAACCTGGCCCTGCATATCACGCTGGCCCGCGCGTTGATCGATTCGTTTAATGTATTTGCCGTTGCCGCAGTGCAACTGGAGTGAAGCCGGAGTGCCGTCTATTTTGCTTCTTGTCGACGCGATACGGATTACGATAAAGCAGGTTTGAATCTAAAGCAAGTACGTCGGATGCCACAATAAATAAGCCTGAGCGTTTGAGTCGTGTGCCGGCTAATTTGATGCCCAGTGCATTGTCGGAATGCAGCCCAACTTACATTCCATTTCATGGGCCATCCAGAAAGCCGGTTTAGATTAAAGAGCCAGGTAAGTTCTCGATTCCCAATTCCTTCAGCAACCAGCTCCTGAACGTGTCGAACGCCTGGTGATGATGCAGCCGCTTCGGGTACACCAGATAGTGACCCACGTACGGCACTTCCCGCGTGGTGCCGATCAAGGGAGACATCAGTGTGCCCTGATTCAACTCTCGCTCGGCCAGCAGCGTGGATTCGAGCACCACGCCGAGTCCGCCGACGCCGGCGGCGATCGCCATCGAACTGCGATCGAAGCGCAATCCATATTGATTCGGCGGCGTTAGCTGGTTGGCCTCGAACCATCCTTTCCATTGAAACATCTGCACGTCGCATTGAATGAGCGTGTGTTCGTACAGATCCTCCGGGCGCTGAATCTTTCGCGCGAGTGCCGGCGCGCAAAGCGGCGTCAGTTTCTCCAGCGCGAGCGGAATCTTTTCGTAGGGCGACGGTTTGGGCTCGCCGTAGACGATATCGAGGTCGAAGTCGTCGTCCTCGAAGCGCGCGTAATCCGTGCTCGCGGAAAAGCGCAGGTCGATCCGGGGATTCTCTTTCACGAAGCCGGCCAGTCTGGGCAACAGCCATTGCGTGGCGAAACTCGGGGCCGTGTGCAGGCGTAGCGGGCTCGGTTCGTCGGTCGTGACGAGCGCGAGGCCGCGGCGCATCTCTTCCATGCCGCGCTGCACGTGTTCGAGCAGGATCGCTCCCTCGCGGGTCAGCGTCACCTCGCGAGTGCTGCGCTGGAACAAGCGTAAAGCCACGGTTTCTTCCAGCTTGCGAATGGAGTGGCTGACCGCGCTCGGCGACAGATCGAGTTCCTGCGCCGCCGTTGCGAACGACGCGGTGCGGCCCGCTGCCTCGAACACGCGCAGAAACGGCAGTGGCAATTTGCGGATCGGCTTCATGCGTGAATTCCGTTCATGAATGGGTGCAATCTTTTCTTTTGTCAGCGCGTTTTCCCCAATGATACGCTGGCTCTACGTCGAACTGGTTAGCAACTGATGAATGAAAGGCATCAATCGCCAACGAGTCAGCCGACCCGCCCGCCACGCCAGGCAGCGCATTCCAAAGACACCCAGGACGGAGACATGACAGCGATCACCGAAACACAGCGGCAGCGCGCCGCTACACCCGCCGACTCTCAGGCTGGTTCTCAGGCCGATTCCGGCGCAAGTCCCCACGCCGAGCTCGCACGTCACGCGTACCGGATCCGCCGCTTTGCGTTGCGCATGGGCGAAGTGCAAGGCCAAGGCTATATCGGTCAGGCGCTCGGCCTCGCCGACGTGCTTGCCGTGGCGTTCTGCCATGCGATGAACCTGCGTCCCGGCGAACCTGAGTGGGAAGGCCGGGATCGCTTTCTGCTGTCGCATGGGCACTACGCGATTGCGCTGTACGCGGCGCTGATCGAAGCGGGCGTGATTCCCGAGGTGGAACTGGAAACCTATGGTTCCGACGACAGCCGCCTGCCGATGTCCGGCATGGCGAGCTATACCCCCGGCATGGAAATCTCGGGCGGCTCACTGGGCCAAGGGTTGAGCATCGCGGTGGGCATGGCGCTCGGCTTGCGGCAGAAAGGCAACCCCGCGTGGGTCTTCAATTCGATGTCCGACGGCGAACTCGACGAAGGCGCCACGTGGGAAGCTGCGATGTCCGCCGCGCATCACCAGCTCGGCAATCTGATCACGCTGGTGGACGTCAACCAGCAGCAGGCGGACGGCCCGTCGCAGCGCATTCTCGGCTTCGAGCCGCTGGCGGACAAATGGCGCGCATTCGGCTGGCACGTGCAGCGTGTGGACGGCAACGATCTCGCCGCCGTGATCGCCGCCTTCGATCAGGCGCGTGACGTCAGCGACCCGGTGCCGCGCGTGATCCTGTTCGATACGCTGATGGGCAAAGGCGTGCCGTTCCTCGAACAGCGCGAGAAAAACCACTTCATTCGCGTCGACCCGGAGGAATGGCAGCAGGCCATCGCCGTGCTCGATGCAGCGCAACCTGCAGGAGACCGGACATGAGCACCGTGATCAATAAACCCCGCCTGACGACGTCGGCAATGATCGCGTCGATCGCGGCGGAAGGCCAGCGCACCACGGCCGCGCCGTTCGGACACGCGCTCGTGGCGGAAGCAGCCAAACGGCCGAATATCGTCGGCATGACGGCGGATCTGTCGAAGTACACCGATCTGCACATCTTCGCCAACGAGTACCCGCAGCGCCATTTCCAGATGGGCATGGCCGAACAGTTGTTGATGGGCGCCGCCGGCGGCATGGCGAAGGAAGGCTTCATTCCGTTCGCGACGACGTACGCGGTGTTCGCCACGCGCCGCGCGTACGACTTCATCCATCAGGTGATCGCCGAGGAAAACCTCAACGTGAAGATCTGTGCCGCGCTGCCGGGTCTGACGACGGGCTACGGTCCGAGCCACCAGGCCACCGAGGATATCGCGCTGATGCGCGGCATTCCAGGCCTGACGATCGTCGATCCGTGCGATGCGCTGGATACCGAACAGGCGGTCGCCGCGATCGCCGCGCATGATGGTCCGGTGTATATGCGTCTGCTGCGCGGCAAGGTGCCGCTGGTGCTCGACGAATACGGCTACCGGTTCGAACTGGGCAAGGCGAAGCTGCTGCGCGACGGCCGCGACGTGCTGATCATCTCGTCGGGGATCATGACGATGCGCGCGCTCGAAGCCGCGCAAGCGCTCGGCGACGGCGCCGCCGATGTCGCCGTGCTGCACGTGCCCACCATCAAGCCGCTCGACGAGGAGACCATTGTCGAAGCGTGCCGGCGCTCGGGGCGTCTGGTGATCGTCGCGGAGAATCACAGTTGTGTCGGCGGCCTGGGGGAAGCCGTCGCCACGGCGCTGATGCGTGCCCGCGTGCAGCCGGTATTCCGGCAGATCGCACTGCCGGATCAGTTTCTCGCGGCGGGCGCGCTGCCCACGCTGCACGACCGGTACGGCATCTCGACGTCGTCGCTGGTCGGCAGCATCAAACAATGGTTGGCGTGAGGAGACCACGATGAACGTGACCTTTGTGGGCGTCGGCGCGATCGGCTTGCCGATGGCGCTGCGCATCCAGCAGGCGGGGCATGCGGTGACCGGCGTGGATGTGGTCGGCCGCGCGCGTGACAACGCGCAGACGAGCGGGATCGAGGCGGTCGCCAGCCTGGGTGCGGCGCCGGCGGCGGAGGTCGTCGTCGTGATGGTCGCCACGCCGGAGCATCTGTCGACGCTGGTCGACGAGGCCGTGAGCGCGGTGAAGGGGCAGACGTGGGTGATCATGTCCACGGTCGGCCCCGCAAGCGTGCGCGAGCAGGGTGCGCGTTTGCGCGAGGCCGGCGCGCGCGTGGTCGATGCGCCGGTGACGGGCGGCGTCGCGCGGGCGAAAACCGGCATGCTCGTGATCTTCGCGGCGGGCGAGCAGCGGGACGTCGACAGCATTCTGCCGGTGCTGGAAGCCATGGGCAGCGTGCATGTCACGGGCCAGCAACTCGGTGATGGGCAAAGCATCAAGGTGGTGAATCAGCACCTGTGTTCGGTGCATATCGTGGCCGCCGCCGAAGCGCTGAATCTCGCCGGTGCGCTCGGACTCGATCCGGCCGCCGTGCTGAAGCTGATCGAAAAAGGCGCGGCGGGCTCGTGGATGCTGTCGGATCGCGGCCCGCGCATGATGGCCGGCACCGACGTCGAGGTCACCAGCGCGATCAATATTTTCGTTAAGGACAGCGGCCTGGTGAATGCGGCCGCCGCGCAGTGCGGTGCCGACGTGCCGCTGCTGAAAATCGCGCACGAGCGTTATCAGCGGGCGGCTGATGCGGGATTGGGATTGCGCGACGACAGCCGGGTCATCGAAACCTGGCGTTGACGGGCGGCTTCAACCGCGGGGCTGGCCTCGGCTTTAGCTTTAGCCTCGGCCTTGGCCTCGGCGCGATATTCAGCTACTAAAACGATTCGGAGACACAAGCCATGAGTACCTCATCCGCGACACTTCCCGCCAGGGACAATCCGATCAAGGTGTCCTTTGCCTCGATGATCGGCTCGGCGGTGGAGAGCTACGACTTCTTTATCTACGGCACTGCCGCCGCCGGCTGGTTCGGCAAGATATTCTTTCACACGAACGAACCGATCGTCGGTATCCTGGCGGCCTTCGCCACGCTGGCGGTCGGCTTTCTGATGCGGCCGTTCGGCGGTTATCTGGCGGGACACTATGGCGATCGTCTGGGGCGCAAGACGGTGCTGTTCTGGTCGCTGCTCGCCATGGGCGCCGCGACTGTACTGATCGGCGCGCTGCCCACTTACGATCAGGTCGGTGTGTTGGCACCCGTACTGCTGATTCTGCTGCGCATGGTGCAAGGCATCGGCTTCGGCGCGGAATGGGGCGGTGCGGTGCTGATGGCGTGCGAGCATGCGCCGGCCAAACGTCGCGGATTTTTCGGCGCGGTGCCGCAAGTGGGGATTCCGCTGGGTCTGTTGCTGGCCAACGGCGCGTTTCTTATTTCGTCGACGATGTTCGAGGGCAACTGGGTGTGGCGCGCGCCGTTTCTGGTGTCGTTCGTGATGGTGGCGATCGGCTTATTTATCCGTTTGAGCGTGAAGGAGTCGCCCGCTTTCGAGGCAATCAAGGCCAGCGACACGATCGTCAAACAGCCCGCGTTGCAGGTGATTCGCAGCGACTGGCGCATGATCCTGAAGATTATCGGCTTGCGTCTCGCGGAAACGGGGGGGTACTACATTACGACCAGTTTCATGCTGTCGTACGTGATCCTTGCGCATGTCTCGGCTAAAGAGAATGTGCTGTGGGGGACGATGATCGGTTCGGCGCTCGGTCTCGGCAGTCATCTGCTTTACGGCATGCTGAGCGACCGGTTGGGGCGGCGGCCGTTGTTCCTGTTCGGTGCGCTATTCACCGTTGTGTTCGGCATGCCGATGTTCATGCTGATCAACACCGGCGCCGCCATCATGGTCATTACGGCAGTCACGCTGTCGTTGCTGTTCAGTCACGATCCGATCTTCGCGGTCGAATCGAGCTGGTTCTCCGAGCAGTTTCCGGCGAATGTGCGATCGTCGGGGATTTCGCTGGGTTACAACGGGGCTTCGGTCGTGGCGGGTTTGCTGCCGTTCGTGGCCACCGGCCTGTATGGCGTGGTGGGGTGGATGGGGCCGGCGGTCATGTTCTCGCTGCTCGGCATTATCTCCAGCCTGTGCGCGCTGTCCATGCGCGAAACGGCGCCGGCCGTGCTGGAACGGCGCGCCGATCTGCCGATGAGCCGGCATAAGGTCGGCACGCGGTGAGCGTGGCGTGTCCATGGGCTGGAAGCAGGTCAGGTAGACTCTCCCAGCCTGGACTCCCGCCACGCTCATGGATACCCAACTGATCATCATCTGCGCGCTCACGTTCGTCATTCACGTTATCGCGACACTGGCGTACGCCGTTCGGATCGCCGGGGTGCGTACCCGACGGATTGCCGTTTCGTTCGCGTTGTTCGGCATTATCGCGCTGGTTTCGCGCACGGCGAATTCGTTCCAGGGGCCGTTTCTGGCGAAGCGGGTCGAAGAAGATCTCGCCTATCACGTGCAGACTGGCATGCTGGGGGATTTCCGGTTGTTCCTGTTAGCGGCGACCCTCGCGACGGTCGTGGGGGCGTTTCTCATTCCGACCTTTCAGCGCTACTTCAGCCGCGCGGTGATCCATTTCCAGGTGCATCGGTCGATTCCACGCCTTGCGCTTCATGCGTTTAGTCGTGGCGGAATCGCCTACATTCGCGGCGGCGCGCGCCTGCCTGCCCGGCAAAACGTGACCCAATTGGCCGTCGATGCCGGGGTGTCGTGGAAAGTCATCACGCTGAATGTACTGGCCATGTCGCTCTGGACGGTCGGCGTTTTCGCTTCGTTATACGCGGGTTTTCTGAAGCCTGAGTTGCGTGTGACCTGTGCGAATCTTTCTTCCGTGATCAACGGATTCGCGACGATCGTGCTGACCGTCGTCATCGACCCGCAAATATCCGTCATGACGGACGACGTCATGGAAGGGCGCGTCACCGAGAACCGGTTCCGGCGCGCGATCACCACGCTGATCGGCGCGCGGGTGGTGGGAACGTTGCTCGCGCAACTGATGCTGGTGCCAGCGGCATTTCTGATTGTGCGTGTGGCCGAGGCGATTTGATGCGGGTAATGGGCTAGCCGTCCAGTTCATTAACCATTGCGCAAGAACGATCAAATGGATCGTCCGCCGATATCGTATATTCCCGTCGGACGCCAATTCTGGGAACGGTATGAATCCGGTTACCAAGGCGCTGTGGTTCATTGAAATCGAACTCGGCGACGAACTCACGCTTGAACGAATCGCTTCGAATTGCGGCATGTCGCGCTTCGGTCTTTCACGCCTTTTCTCGATGAGCACGGGCTGGCCTGTCATGCGCTACGTCCGTTCACGACGGCTGACGCGCGCCGCGCGCTCGTTGACGCAAGGCGCGCCGGACATTCTCGGCGTGGCGATCGACGCCGGATATGGCTCTCACGAGGCATTCACACGCGCCTTTCGCGATTTGTTCGGGCTTACACCCGAACAGGTGCGGGCACGGCGCGAACTCAATGGACTTTCCCTTGTGGAGCCGCTACGTATGAAAGAAACGAAACTCACCGAGATTGCCGCGCCGCGCTTCGAAATGGGCGAAAGGCTGCTGATCGCCGGCATGGGCGGCCGATTCACGTTCGAAACCAACGAAGGTATTCCGGCGCTTTGGCAAACTTTTAATCCGTACATCGGCAATCTGCCCGACCAGGTGAATGGCGTGACCTATGGTGTGTGCTGCAATGCGGATGGAGAGGGCGGATTCGACTACATCGCGGGTGTGCAGGTGACAAACCGCGAGCGCTTGCCCGCTTCTTTCCGCTGCGTGGAAATTGAACCGCGGTGCTATGCGGTCTTTGAACACAAAGGGCACATCTCCACGCTGCACGAAACGGTTCACGGCATCTGGAATCGCTGGCTGCCGGAGTCGGGCAGGGAGGCGGCGGAGGCGCCGGAATTCGAACGGTATAGCGAAGACTTCGATCCCTGCGCCGGCACGGGCGTGGTGGAAATCTGGTTGCCGCTCAGAGATGATGTGCGTCGGCCTGATTGATTGAAAAAGTACTCGGACACATCGGCAAACGTGCACACAGAACCTTTTTAATGTGCCACTATAGACAGCATGGAACTCCGTAACGTCACAAGCAAGTCTCACCACCACGGTCGCACTGCATTGCGCCATGGTTCGTTACGTCCATAGCAAGGAACGCGGGATCTCCACTCCGTTCCCTGCACGACAACCAAGGCGCCCCTCAGGCGCCTTTTTTTATTTCCAGCACTCCACCACCAAATCAGAGAGGTTTTTATGACCATGATCCGCGGAACCCGCTTCGTCGTCGGGAAAGAGGCGGCAAAAATTCGCGCACTGGAAAACCGGTTCCGGAGTTATCTTCATTGACCTCGGCGCGGAGGAGGCGATCGTTCCCGCGCTCTGGTCGCAAGACACGTTTATCCAGAAGGCCGGCGGCAGCGAGATCGTCGGCCAGATGTGGGCCTTCCCCGACAAGAAAGGGCGACCGTGTTGCCTCATTCCGGAAGCTACCGCGCTATTCCAGGAGCGCTGTGCCGAGTTGCTGGAGCGACAGCCTGAACGTATGTTCTTCTACATCGCGCGGTGCTACCGGTATGAGAGACCGCAGGCAGGGCGCTATCGTGAATTCTCGCAATTCGGATTCGAATACCTGTGCGCCGATCCCGACTTCGCGGCAAGACGCAGTCAGGAGATCGTGACCGGCTTTTTCGACTCGCTCGGACTTTGCTACGAGATCGACACCGCTGCAAGAAGAGGGCTTAGCTACTATCTGAACGGCCGGGGTTTCGAACTGCGTTGTACCGAACTCGGCGCGCAACAGCAGGTAGTGGGCGGTGGGGCGTATCGCGAGGGGGCGGGTTTCGGTATTGGCGCGGAACGGTTGTTGCTGGCGATGACGGCTCAAGGGTTGAGCTAGCGAGATTCGGCTCGTGGGAAGGCTGGGCGAATGGCGATCACCGCGAGCCTTCCCGAGATCACGTTATCCGAATTGGGCGACCAGCGCGTTCCACAACGCGTAGACCTCACGCATGCCGGGGTCATGATCGCTAGTCCATACCGCGGTTTGCACGAGGACAAGCTTCGAGCGTGGGTCGACAATGATTCTTTGACCGTCCATGCCTTGCAACGCGAACATGCGGTGGTCGCCGGGCAATATCCAAACCTGGTAACCGTAGCCAAACAACGGGGTAGCCTTGCCTGGAGCAAGAAAGCTATCGGGAGAGGCCACGCTGGTCGCCTGCAACACCCAGTCGCGCGGCACGATCTGCTGACCGTTCCACTTGCCGTCGTAGGCGAGCATCAAACCGAGTCTTGCCCAATCGCGCAGCGTTGCGTTCACGCAGCAGTAGGTGATGTCGTCTCCGGTTGCGTCACGTCCCCACGATGCATCCGCTTCCATACCCATTTTCTTCCAGATGCGCTCGCTCGCATACTGCGCCACGGTCTGATGCGTTGCATGACTCAGAACCAGACCGAGTACTTCCGTTTCGATACTTGCGTAGCTGAAATGCGTGCCCGGCGCGCGGTCGCGTTGATTGAAACGTTTGACGGCCTCGATGGCGCCTTTGCCGTTTGGACTGAAGAGGTCGCGGCCTAGTTTGTCGCGATCGTCGCCGGCGTTGCTGTCTTCGAAGAAATGAACGCCGGAGGACATATGCAGCAGATCGCGGATTGAAGTCTGACCGTATGCGGTATCCGCCAACTGCGGCACATACACGTCCGCGAGATCGTCGATCGAGTGAATCGCGCCTTCCGACAGGGCAATGCCGATCAGCATGCCGACAATCGTTTTCGCCATGGATTGCGACATGAAACGGTCCGTGTCTTTCCGGGCATAGCGATAGTGCTCGTAAAGAATCGTGTCGCCGCGCGCGATCAGCAGGCCGGTCACCGGATTGCGATCAAGGTAATCGTCGACACTTCGATACTGGCCACCGTATGGGTAGTTCAGTACCAGTTCGTGTTCGGAGGTTTTGAGTGGGGACGTCACGCCGGCTCGGGCAATCGGATCGCTCGGGCGAACCTCGTCGAAATGGGTGTAGTAGCCGACAAACTGTTTTTGCGTTCTGGTTTGGCCCGGCACGGGTAGCGGATAGTGATCCGCGGCGCCGTAAGCGTCGGCGGCATAGCCCGTGTTGGAGAACACGGCGTCCGACTGCGCTGCCGCACAGGACAATGCAAGGATGAAGCCCGCGACTACCTTAACGCTTTGCCGCATTGCACCGCTCCTTTGTCTTTCTCGTTGTAGTCGAGGTATATCTCCGCCACGACACCGGTACTCACACAACGGTCGAGAAATAGTCCGGTTGACCTGCGTTAAGCGAAATTCGTCAGGCTACCGCTCTTGGGCGCCTATTTATCGAGTCCTTGTCTTCAATTGCGATTGAGAAATATCAGATTATCTCCGCGTCATTGCCGATGCGGCCTGGGTTGACTATTCGACATCCGCAACAGGTTCTTCCGGCAATACATAGCGCATTTCATAGAACAGGACGTCGCCCCGCGTCGGCAATGTGAAAGGAGGGGACGCGGAGACGAATCCGAGCGCCTCATAAAAGCCGCGCGCACTTTCCCGCGCCGTGCACCAGACGAGATGTCCGCCTTCCTTGCGCGCGTGATCGACGCACAGTTTGATCAGCATCCGGCCAAAGCCGTAGCGCTGCATTGACGGCTCCACAGCCACGCCGCGTAATCGCCACGCCGGGGCGCCGGGCGCGCCGGGAAAAGTCTCCTGACACACTGTTGCTGCCGCAACGATAGCGTCGCCGTCGCAGATCGCCAGATGCAAGGTCGAGTCCTGATCGTCGCCACGAAATCGGCACTGCGAGGTGTCGCCGTCCAGCAGAACCGCACTCCGAATCGGATAGACCCGCTCGACCGGAACGGAGCGAATGGCGAAGAGCGAGCGATCACGCAGCATAAATTGAGTCCGTGCCTGCAAAGTGAGTGGTGCCTGAAAGGGGGGTAAATATATTACTTTGAGAGGCACCTCGATACGTTGATCCAGGTATCCCTGATCGATAGAAAGAACAACCTGGAATGCCTTATCTATGCGCTTCAGATCAATCGACAATCTGGAATGAATAGAGTGAGTACCTATCAAAAATAATAGTTGCGCGGTGCTCGCATTAGAGCAATCATCGCCAACGTTGTAAATACAGTTTATCCGAGAAAGCCAACTGAGATCTCAGATGTTAGAGGAAACTCAATCCGATACGCAGTCCGCGTATGTCCAGCTTCGCACGAGAATTCTCGACGGGCGGCTGGCGCCGGGTCATCCGCTTTCGCCTCGCAACGTGGCGGAAGATCTGATGCTCGGGCACACGCCTGTGCGTTCGGCGATTCAACGGCTGGTTGTCGAGGGGCTGGTCGAGGTCATTCCTAAAAAAGGCACCTACGTCTCGGCGCCGACGAACAACGATCTGCGGGAAATCTTCGAGGTTCGTCTCGCGCTGGAAAGCACGGCGGCGTATCTGGCTGCGGTCAACGGTGCGACAGAGGGATTGACGCGAGCGGCCGCGCAAATGCAGCAGCTGCTCGATCAATCGTCCGTCAATCTGTCGGTCGAGCAGCGCACGGGCTGGGTGTTTCATCAGGAGATGTTCGAGGCCTCGCGCAACGAACGTTTATTCACCACCTACAAGGTGCTCCGCGCGCAAACGGGGTTGGCGCTGAACGAACTGCATCGCGACGACGTCGCGACGGTTCGACGCGGCACGCTGGAACACCTGAACATCTACGCCGCGATCAAGGCCAATGAGCCGGAGGCGGCGCGACTTCATATGTGGAATCACATCATTGATGGCACTGATGCAAGAATCAATCTAATAAGGGCTCAGAATGAAACCGTCAAGTAAGCGGATCTCCATGCCGGTGCAGATGCTGGTGGGTCTCGCGCTAGGTATCCTCGCAGGTATTTATGTCCCGGACCTGAGCGGCAAGTTGTCGTTCATCTCCGCGATTTTCGCGCACGCGATCAAGATGGTCGTGATGCCGCTGATTCTGTTGTCCGTGACGCTTGGCGCGTTTCGCGCGGGCGTCCAGCGCGGGCATCTGGGCAAGACGGCAATGCTGAGCATCGGTTTTTTCCTGCTCATGACGCTGCTGGCCAGTGCGCTCGGCCTTGGGCTCAATATGTTGTTCCGGCCGGGACTCGGCGCGAGCCTCGCGCAAACCGCCGTGATGCCGAAGAATCTCGCACCGGGAATCGACTGGACAAAATTCGTCGTCGACCTGGTGCCCGCGAATATCGTCGCGGCGCTGGCTGAGGGGAATGCGTTGCCGGTGCTGGTGTTCGGTGTGTTGCTGGGTTCGGCGCTGTCGGTGGTCGAAGATCGCGCGGCGCCGCTCGTCGCGGTGTTCGAATCCTTGCTGGCGGCGCTCTTCAAGATGATCGAATGGGTGATCGCGTTGTCGCCATTTGCCGTGTTCGCCGGGCTGGCGGCGCTGGTCTCGTCGAAAGGCATTGCTTCCATCACGCCGCTCCTCAAGTTGCTGGGCGTCGCTTACCTCGGTATGGCGATCCTCGCGGTGGTGCTCACGCTGATCATCAAGGTGGTGGGTCTTTCGCCGCGCGCCGTGATCAGGCGTGTCAGCGAGCCGCTGATTCTCGCGTTCAGTACGCGTTCTTCGGAAATCACGTTTCCGGTCCACCTGAAACGGCTGACGGAAATGGGTGTGCCGTCGTCGGTCGCGTCGACCATCTTGCCGCTGTCGTACATTTTCAATCGCGACGGCGCAGTGCTCTACACGGCGCTAGCCGTCGGCTATCTGGCGGATGCCTATCACCTCGCATGGACCTGGCCGCTGGTGTTCACGATCATCGTGCTGACCATCATCACGATCGACGGCGCGGCTAACGTACCTTCCGGCGCGATCGTGGCGATCACGGCGATCCTGTCGGCGGTCGGCTTGCCGCCCGAGGCCGTATTGCTGATTCTCGGCCTCGATGCGTTCTTCGACATGGGTCGTACCGCACTGAACGTCTATGCGAGCACGGTCGCCACCGCGGTGGCCATGCGCATTTCCGGCGAGGCTCCTGCGGAGCCAATCGCCGGCAGTCACACCGCGACGCTGCGGTCTTTACATGAGAATGCCTGACTCGGAGGCCGTTATGGCTCAGAAGTGGAGTTGTGCGACGAATGGTCTGGCCGGTGAGCCGCGAACGATCAGCGGCAGGGCGAATCAATCGAACGGCACGAGAGCTTCGCAACGGCGTGTCTGCGGCGACGGCGCGCTGGAAAAACGTGTCGCGGAGGCGCTGAACGCGCGCCCCGTTGCGCGGGGTCCGGCCGGCGCGCAGGTGACGCGGCGCGATGGCGGCGAGCAAGGGGTTCATCCCATGCTGATGCGTGAACTGACGGCGATCTGGCGGCAGGCGGATACCGCTTACTCGTTCGGCGGAGAGTGGCAGCGGTCCTTTGCGCTGGGGGAAATCGCCGACCGGTTGGCGGCGGTGATCAGTGACGGGGCGGCGTTTTCCGACGAGGGCGCAGTCGCCGCCGCCCCGACGGAGCGGCGTGCTGGCGACATGGACGCGCCAGCGTCATCCGATGGATTCGATGCGTTGCGCGAGCTTCTCGAACTGGAAGATCTGCGCGATACGATCAATGGCCGCAGAGCGTGCGGCGACGATGAACTGGATGCCATTGTGATCGACTACGAGAAGCGGATCTCGCTCGCCTGGGCGCGGGCACGCCGTGTCGTGGCGCGCGGGCTGGCGTCGGAGCAGCATGTCGAGCCGCAAGCGGGTGCTGTTCGGTAGAGGGTCGTTGCGGGTGCAACGTCTTCGTTCTGGAACCTGCGATGTCGCTCCGTAGGAAGCCCGGCGCCCGGCGCTCTAACGCGCCGCTTTCTCGTAGAGCGATGCGACGTAGTCTCTCAACGCCGGAATGGGCCGGGTCCCGACCCGCGTAAAACCGAGCGACTCATAGTGAGCGCAGAGCTTCGTATTTCGTTGGTCGCAATCCAGTCGAAGGAAACGCCGGTTTCGGGCGCTGACCTGATTCGCGCACCAATCCATTGCGAAGCGACCAATGCCGAGGCCACGACAACCGTCTCGTACGGCAATTCGATGGACATAACCGGCGACCGGTTCCTGAATCCCCCAGTACTTTTCGTCTTGCCACGAGAGCGACATGGTCGCGACGCAGACACTGTCCTGCTCGATGACGTAGGCTTCACTGCGCGTAATGGTTTGCAGCACACCGGCCTCGGTCCATCCCGTCTGGCCCCACGCCGCATCGCCTTGCCGGAGCTTGTATGCGACCGCGTCGTTCAGGATTTCAGTGAGTGCGCAGACGTGTTCGGCCGCCGCGCGATGTACGGTTCTCGTTGTCATTGACAGTGTCTCCGCGTGCCCAATGTTTTTGTGCACTCTTTTCTTTTCAATCGACGTGTGCGCGTCTTTTCACAGGTCGGAAGTTGTCTGATCGTTGTGCGTGAATATAAATGAAAGCCGATTAAAGGCAAATGCATCTATTGCGATGCGTGCACCCCAAAATGGTTGAGGATTGTCGCATATTCGAGTGTGACGATTGTCTCTCGCGTCCGTTGTATCGTCCCCAGCAGTGTCCACCAAATGATGATTTAATCGATGCTTTCGATTTTCATTCATCTGGGAGACATGCATTGACTCACGAACAAACCCTCGAGCGCTGGCTGGCGAAAGAACAGGAAGTCCTTGCCGCAGTCAACGCCGGGCCGGGCCCCGGTCTCGCGAGTCCGGAGCAGGTTGCCGGCAAGACCGGACTCGAAGTCTTGCAGGCAATGCTCGCCGGCGAATTGCCCTACGCCGCGATCGCCAAAACGCTCGACTTCACCTTGATCGAAGTGGCGGCCGGTCAGGCGGTGTTTCAGGGCACGCCGCTCGCCCAGCATCTGAATCCGCTGGGCACCGTTCACGGCGGCTGGATGGCGACGCTGCTCGACTCCGCGCTGGGTTGCTCGGTCCACACCTTGATGCCGGTCGGGCGCGGCTATACCACCGCCGAACTGAGCGTGAACTATGTGAAGGCGGTACTTCCGAGAGTGCAGCGTGTGCGCGCCGAGGGCAAGGTCATTCACTGCGGCCGTCAACTGGCGACCGCCGAAGCGCGTCTGGTTGGCCCCGACGGCACGCTTTACGCGCACGCCACGACAACCTGCCTCGTGTTCGACATCCCTATTCGATAAGACGAAAGCCGGCTAGCCTTCCATGCGGTCAATACGGCCGGCCGTCCTTATGTTCAAAGACCCATTTGCCCGCCGGGTTCATTACCGCGACGAGGTCGTCGGTGGGGTAACTGACTTCATCGCCTTGCGTGCGACTGCCCACTTCGAGGATGACCGCATGCACGGGTGACCGGTTCTCGATATGGTGCGCGTCACTTCCCGCGCGAAAGCCGACACACATGCCTGCTTTCATGGGGAGTTCGTCGCCGCCAATGTGAAGCGTGACCTCTCCCTGCAGCACATACACCCACTCGTCCTGCAATGAATGCCGATGATGCAAAGCGGTTGCCGCGCCTTGTTCGAGCGTGGTCAGATTGACGCCGAACTGACTGAGTCCAAACGGATCGCCGAGCGACTTCTTCGTCCTGCCATTCATTCGCGACGCGAATGGTTCGGGGTAGTTGGACGGCTTTGTCCGCGGAGCGGCGTCGTTTGCTACGATGCAATGCTTGCGATGTTCCATTGACGATCCTGGCCGGTGGCACTGACTGGGAAGTCATTCTCGGAACGCCTGCAGGCTCTGTCAATCTTGATTCCAACAATCAACCCGTCGCCGCCTGGCAATGTCGCATCGGACTACATGCACACTCAAACAGATAGGACAGTACAGTGACGATTTCCAGAATACGCCGGCATTTAAGCTTTGGATTGCCTTTGTTGCTCGGCGTCGGTATCGGCAACGTCGTCTCGACGCCCGTTTTCGCGACCGAATCCCCCATCGCCGAAATCGAGCGCCGCTATGGCGGCCGTCTTGGTGTATTCGCCATCAATCCGGCTTCAGGACGAACGCTCGCCTATCGCGCCGATGAGCGGTTCCTGATGTGCAGCACCTTCAAGGGTTTACTGGTTGCACAGGTGCTCGCTCGCGTCGACGCCGGCAAGGAGAATCTCGAACGCCTCGTGCGTTACACCGAGCGTGATCTCGTTTTCACGTCGCCTGTTACCAAGGCGAATGTGGCGCAAGGCGCCATGTCGGTCGGCGCGCTCTGTCAGGCCGCTGTCGAGGTGAGCGACAACACCGCCGCGATCCTGCTGATGAGAAGCACCGGCGGGCCCGCGGCACTGACCCGATTCATGCGAGATATCGGCGACAGCGTGACGCGCTCCGATCGCTACGAGCCCGAGTCGAACCAGGCTAGCGGTGTGCTCGATACCACGACGCCGAGGGCCATCGCGACATCGGCCGCCCGCATTCTTTTGGGTGACGTATTGAACCCGGAATCGCGCCGGCAACTCGATGCGTGGATGGTCGCATGCAAGCCGGGACTGAACCGGATCCGCGCAAGCTTGCCCGCGGACTGGCTGGCAGGCGACCGTCCCGGCACGAGTGTGGAACGCGAAACCAACGACTACGCAATCGTGCGCCCACCGGGTCGGGCTCCCTTGCTCGTCGCGGTTTATTACGATGCGCCGGGCGTCAGCATGGAGCTTCGCGAGACCGTGTTGCGCGAAGCCGGTCACCGTTTCGTGGAATGGGCCAGGACGAGTGCATGAGCGAAGCCGTTCAGCGCAACCGGCGGATCGACCTGATTCGCGGCGTGTCGATCCTGCTCGTGTTGTTTCATCACTTCAATATTGCTTACCACCTGAACGACACGACACTGGCAGGCGTATTCGGTTGGGATGCCGTTCGCGCGGTTGCGCGTAACGGCAATTACGGCGTGACGATGTTCTTCGTGATCTCGGGTTTTCTGATCACCTCGCATGCCGCGCGGCGTTGGGCGGAATTCCGCCATGTCGACATGCGGACGTTCTACGCGCTGCGAGTTGCCCGCATCGTGCCTTGTTTGCTGCTGTTGCTTGTCGTCGTCAATGCGGCCGCGCTTGCGGGGCTGGCGATGTTCCAGAATCACGCGCCAGCCGGCACGCCGGTTTCTTTCTGGATCGTGAACCTGGCGTCGCTGACCTTCTGGATGAACGTGCTGATCGGCGCGCACGGCTGGGTCAATTATCCCTTGGGCGTGCTGTGGTCGTTGTCCGTGGAGGAAGTGTTTTATCTGGCGTTTCCGCTGCTGTGCGTCGTGCTCCGGCGCGAGTCGCGGCTGCTTGCCTTCTGGCTGGCGATCGCCGCGATCGGCCCGTGGTATCGCTTCACGCATCAGAGCGACGAAAGCGGATTCCTCTATGCGTATTTCGCGTGCTTCGACGGCATCGCGATCGGCTGCTGCGCGGCGGTATTCGCTAAACGATTCGTGCTGCGAGGGCGTGCGGCCGTCATGCTGCAAGGTGTCGTGGCGGCATGCATGACGTACCTGTATCTGTATCGGCCCATTGGGGAAACGAATGTACTCGGTGTGACCGCAATGGCGTCAGGCACGGCGGTGCTGTTGTTGGCCGCGTATGACCGGTACGACGCGCCGCGAAAATACGGCGTGTGGTACAGGACGACGGCAGCCCTTGCATGGTTCGGGCGGCGCAGCTATGAGCTTTACCAGTTTCACCTGATCGTGCTCGGGGCGATACGTACGGTATTGCCACCGCGTGCCGTGATCGGCGATGAAAAACTGCTGTTGCTGACACTGTTCTTCGCGTTGTCCGCCCTGTTGAGCGCCGGCGTGGCGCGGCTTTATTCGGAGCCGCTGAACCGCAGACTGAGAAACTCGCTGAACGCGGCGTGACCGATTGCAGTCAGGCGGGTGGTAGCCGAAACCCGCCGCCCGCCGCTATTTCCCCTCGCGACACGCCCCGCATCCCACTCCACCTCAAGTTTTTCCCATTCCCGCCGTAGACCGTGAAAGTGGCTTCAGAAGTGCGGCCCGGCGTTCGTTGGTTCAGGCGTTGGTTCAAGCGTTGTTTCAGGCGCTGTTTCAAGCTATTGCAGCAGGCATTCCGATTCGTGCAGTACCCATCCTCTCTTCACGAAAACATGATTTCCTCACTCCGAAGCCGCATCCTGATCATTTCTTCCGCCACGGTCATCGGCGCGCTCGCGTTGTCGGGCACCGCCGCTTACGTCACCGTGCGCGCCAATACGATGGAGACCATCGCGCAGAATCTGAGCGCCATTGCGGGCGCCAATACGCTGGCGATCGACAAATGGGTCGACGCCAAGGCGCAGGCCGTCAAGGCATCCGCCGACGATGTCGAGCACGGCGATCCGCAAGGCTTCGTCAAGCATATGAGCCGCGCGGACGGCTTCCCGATCACCACCGTCGGCTGGACCGACAAGACCTTTTTCTCCACCAGCGGCACCCCGCCGGATTACGACCCGACCGCACGACCCTGGTACAAGGCGGCCATCGCCGCGGGTGGCTTGGTGGTGACGAAGCCTTATGGCGACGCGTCGACCGGCGTGCCGTTCGTGTCGTTTGCCGCGCCGATGATCCGCAATGGCCAGCCGGCCGGTGCGGTGAGCGGTGCTGTGCCGCTCGAAGGCGTGCGCGAAGTGGTCGCAACCGTGCACCCGACGCCGTCGAGTCTCGCCTTCGTCGTGACGCGCGACGGCCAGGTGATCGCGCATCCGGACGCGAAGCTGATCCTCAAGCAGGCCACCGACATCTCCGCCGCGCTCACGCCGGCCGCACTGGCTTCGCTCGCGCAGGCGGGCGCGCCGATGGAAGTCGAACTGGGCGGCGTGCCTAAACTGTTGAAGGCGCAACCAGTTACCGGCACCGACTGGTATCTGGTGATCGCGCTCGACAAGGCGGAAGCGACGGCGGGCCTCGCCAACGTGCTGCAGGCGCTCGGCATTGCGATGGTGCTGCTGACGCTGGCGGCGGTCGGTGTCGCCGCATTCTTCACGTCGCATTCGTTCCGTAGCCTCTCGCAGGTGCGCGATGCGATGGACACGATCGGCTCGGGTAGCGGCGATCTCACGCATCGTCTGCCGGTGGTCGGCAACGATGAAGTGGCGCAGATTTCCGCGTCCTTCAACGCGTTCGTCGATAAGATCGGCGCCGTGTTGCTCGACGTGCGGGCCGGTGTGGAGAACATGAAGACCGCGACCGGCGAGATCGAAATGGGTAACCGCGATCTGTCGCAACGCACGGAGACCTCGGCCAGCAATCTGCAGCATACGTCGGCAGCGCTCACGCAGTTGACGGCGAGCGTCAAACAGTCGGCCGAAAGCGCGGTGGAGGCGTCGCGGCTCGCGACCTCGGCGAGCCAGGCGGCGGCACGCGGCGGCGCGGTCGTGACGAGCGCGGTCAGCACGATGGACGACATTGCGCGCTCGTCGGCGCGGATTACCGAAATCATCAGCGTGATCGACAGCATCGCGTTTCAGACCAACATTCTGGCGTTGAACGCCGCGGTCGAAGCGGCGCGGGCCGGCGAGAACGGCCGCGGCTTCGCGGTGGTGGCCGGCGAAGTGCGCACGCTCGCGCAACGCTGCGCGACGGCCGCGCGCGAGATCAAGGACCTGATCCAGTCGTCGGAAGCGAGCGTGGGTACCGGCGCGCAGCGCGTGCAGGCGGCCGGCGCGGCGATGCAGGAGATCGTCGATGGCATCGAGCGCGTGAATCGCGTGATCGGGGAGATCGACGGCGCGATGCACGAGCAGAGCGCCGGCATCAGCCAGATCGACCGCAGTGTGGCCGAGATGGATCAGGCCACGCAACAGAACGCCGCGCTGGTCGAGCAATCGACTGCCGCCTCCGCGACGCTCAACGAGCAGGCGCATGGCCTGGCGGGCATCGTGGGAACGTTCAAACTGCGCCACGGCGACGCGCGCGCGTAATTTTCAATAGCACGACCGACGGCGCGGCGGCGCGCCGTCGGCGCTGCATCCCTGCTTCCTTTGCCGGTTTTTCCAGGCCCTCGGTCCCGCGGTTCACCCATTCGTTGCGTGGCGCTCACGTGCCTCGGCATGTCCGCCACACGTCCGTGCACGGCCATTCCAGACATTTTTTCTGTTTTTTGACAGAATGTACAATTCTGGATAATATGTCCAGATGACGAAACATACCGCTGAGCAGCGAGCGCTGCTGGACCAGGTCCGCCAGATCGCGGACGGACTGGCGCAGACGTTCGCGCCATTCTGCGAAGTGGTCGTGCATGACCTGCTCGACCCGAAGCACGCCGTGCTGGCGATCCACAACAATCTGTCCGGCCGTGAGGCCGGTCATCCGGCAACGGAACTCGGCCTCGCGCGTATCGCCGACCCGGACTATCCGCAGGTGATCGCGAATTACGCCAATCAATTCGCCGACGGCCGTCCCGCGAAGAGCACGTCGATCGGGATCAAGGACTCATCCGGGAAATACGTGGCCGCGCTCTGCATGAATATCGACCTGACACTGTTCCGAGGTTTGCAAAGCGCGGTCGGGCAATTCGTCCGGGTCGATGCGGGTGCAACGACCCAGGAGTCGCTCGATCCCGCCGGCGCCGATCTGATCCGCGCGCGGATCGACCAGTTCGCCGCGCGGCTCGCCACCACGCCGCGCGCGTTGAAAACCGAAGACCGTCGCGCGCTGCTGAAGGAACTCAAGGAGTCGGGAATCATGGAAATCCGCCGGGCCATGGAAGTGACCGCGCAATATCTGGGCGTCTCGCGCGCCACCGTTTATAGCGATACCCGGTAATGCCGATCGACGCGCACCTTCTGTTGCTCGACAAGGACCAGGTCGAGCGTTTGATGCAGCCGGCCGACGTCATGGAGGCCGTCAAGGAAGCCTTCGTGCTGCACAGCAATCGCGAAGGCCGCGTGTTTCCGGTCGTACGGGAATCGCTCGCAACGGGCGGCATCTTCGGGATCAAATCGGGCGACGTGCCGTCGCAGGGTTTGCTCGGCTTCAAGGCCGCAGGCTTCTGGCCGGATAACCGCAAACGGGGCGGCGAGCCGCATCAGGCCACCGTGATGTTGATGGATCCGGCCACCGGCCGACCGCTCTGCATGATCGACGGCAACGCCATTACCACCCTGCGTACCGGCGCGGCCGGCGCATGGGGACTGCAGACGCTGGCGCGCGCCGACAGCACGAGCGTTTGCGTGTTCGGTGCCGGCGTGCAGGCGGCGATCCAGTTGCGCTTCGCGCTGGATAACCTGCCCACGCTCGGGAAAGTCCGTTACGTCACCCATGACGGTCAGCCGAACGCGTCATTCGAGGCCGCATTTTCAGCGCGGTGCGCTATCTCGCTCGCCGCCGATAAAAACGAGGCCGTCTCGACCAGCGACATCGTGATCACCGCAACGCCCGGCGCGGGCGCTTTGTTCGACACTGAAGCCGTACAGGCGGGCACCCATCTGAACTGCGTCGGCGCCGACACGCAGGGCAAACGCGAGCTGCCCGACGGCCTGCTGGCGCGTGTGACGCTCGTGGTGGACGACCGGGAACAGGCGAAGCGAATTGGCGAAACGCAGTGGGCGCCATCGACGCCCAGCGTGGAACTCGGCGACCTGCTCACGGGCAAAGAGACCTGCCACCGGCAGCCGACGGAGATCACGCTGTTCGACATGACCGGGCTCGCTTTGCAGGATCTGACCGTGGCGCGCGGGTTGTATCGCCGGGCGCTTGCCGAGCGGGTGGGCTCCAGCATTCCATGGCCTTGGTAGTTCGGTTGTGAGCCCGCCAGGCCGCCACCGCTTACTGCATCCGCGCAGCGTAACGATCCATACCGGAAGAACCCATGTCTCAAGCTCAATACATCGATCCGCTCACCGGAACCCGCTATCCGTTCGACGTGCCGCGCTGGTGTTCGGATACGCAGACGCCTCTGCTGATTACCGCCCAGCCAGGCATCGGGCGCGATGACATCGACCGGACTCATCGCTCGTTGTGGCGTTACCGCGCGGCGCTGCCGGTCGACATCGCCAAACCGATTTCGATGGGCGAAGGCTGCACGCCGCTCGTGCAGAAAGAGTGGAACGATCTACGCCCGTTCTTCAAACTGGAGTGGTTCAATCCGACCTGCAGTTTCAAGGATCGGGGCACGGCCGTGATGCTGTCGTTCCTGCGCGGGATCGGTGTCGACGCGGTCTTGGAGGACAGTTCGGGCAACGGCGGTGCCTCGGTCGCGGCGTTTGGCGCGGCCGGTGGCATGGGCGTGAAGATTCTCGCGCCGGCTTATACGTCGCCCGCCAAAGTCGCGCAAGTGCGCGCGTATGGCGCACAGATTCAACTGGTCGACGGGCCGCGCGAGGAATCGCAGGCCGAGGCGATCCGGCAGTCGGCGGAGATCTTTTATGCCAGCCACAACTGGCAGCCGTTCTTCCTGCAAGGCACGAAGTCGATCGCCTATGAACTGTGGGAAGACTTCAACTTCGAAGCGCCGGACAACATCATCATTCCGGTCGGCGCCGGCAGCAATCTGCTGGGTTGCGATATCGGCTTCAAGGAATTGCTGGCGGCGGGGCAGATCAAAAAACTGCCGCGACTCTTCGCCTCGCAGCCGCTGAATTGTTCTCCACTCGATGCGTCGTTCCAGTCCGGCGTGGACGTGCCCGTGGCGCGCGCTGTTTCGAAGACCGTTGCCGAAGGCACCGCGATCGCGCATCCGCTGCGCTTGCGGGAAATGGTCGCGGCCCTGCGCGACAGCGGCGGCTCGACGGTTGCGGTGACCGAAGACGACATGGTCGCCGCGCTAAAAAAGCTCGCGATTCAAGGCATTTTCGTCGAGCCGACCTGCGCGCACGCCGCTGCCGCGCTCGACGAGCTGACTCGCCGCGGCACGATCAAGGCGACCGAGCGAACGGTCGTGTTGTTGACCGGCACGGGGATCAAGGCAGCGGGTTATATCGCGGAGTTGTTCGCGCAGCCGGCGTAATCGACGCGGCCGCGCACATACCCCTGCGCGGCCTGCCACGGGCAACTGCGTTACCGGGGCCGAAGCGTCGCACTGATATCGATCGCGACAGGCTCGGTCGGCACCGGGTAGGTTCGCTCTCCGGGCGTCTCCAGATCGATCTGCTTCAGGTCGATTTCCATCAGCGTCGTGTTCCCGTAGGTGCGGATGCCGAGTGACGGCGCGGTAAGCGTCTTGACTACCGCCCATTGCGTGTAGTCGTCTTCGGTCTTGCCGTTTTCCGGCAGCGAGCGGCTGGTGCCCAGCGGAATATCCACGGTATTCAGAAGATGCAGCGCAAGGTTGCGCGCCGCCGCCGCGTCGGCCGGTTGACTCGCAAAGCGCTTCAGATAGAACGCCCGGATAAAGCGCGACGGCGGCGTCGAATCGCCCGGCAGACCTCGCATGCCGCTGCCGTGGCCGCACGGATTGAACGCCGTGTGTGCCGCTTCGAGCGGTTCCGCGTCGCGTGCACGCAAGCCCACGAAGTTATCGATATTCGACAGATGCCACGGAAACGCCGGCGCATTCGTCAGCACGGCTGCGGGGTTATCGTAGACCGTGGGTTTGCCGGACGGGTCGGTGAACTCGATGACGATGCTATGGCCGTGCCGGTCGTGCACCGCGAAGTGGACCGGAAGCCGTTGCTCCACGGCTTTGCCGCCACCCCAGATATCGACGCCTGCCAGACTCTCTCTCACTTCGCCCACCGTAGCGAAACTCGCGAGCAGCCAGTTCGCGAGTTGCCCGACGAAGAGCGCGCGCGAAGGATCGCTTGCGGTACTTGCATATTCCGTAATGCCCGGCAGCCACAGCACGCCGACCGACAAGCCGGCCTGGTTCACGCCATCCGTTGCAATGGGCAGGCCGAATGCGTTGATCGCGACGATGCCATGCTTGCAGGTCCAACGTAGACCGTGCGAAAGATCCGGCGTCGTACTGTGCATCGGCGTACCTCGGCCCACCACGAGAATTCTGGAATTCAGCTCGGCGCCGAACTCCATGCTGCGGCCATTCACTACGCTGCCATCAGCGGCTTTAAGAAGAAAGTCGGTGCACATCGTTCTGTCTCCCCCGAAGTTGGTTTTCCCATCATAGGAGGTATTTTCGGAATCCTATGAACATTCTGGATGACGTAACAATTCAATTATTTGTATTGGATAGCGGCGGGAGATTGGCGGCAATTCATATAGACGATTCAAATGTGCGCTTCAAAAAAACAGGCGCCAGGAAGGTTGCGTTCACAATCGATTTACATCGTTAGCGCACCCTGCGGACAGGGCAGCATCGCTTATGTTCCGCGCAGAGCGTGCCTCGCCCGAACCCTTCAATCTGCCTCCAGTCACGCAAAATACGTAATGTCTGGGTAAGCAAAGCGCCATTTCCCCGTAACGGCGCGATGTTCCAATGTCGTCGGGTTTTGAAACGCTCCCCACACGACCGCTCATGTGCAATAGAACAGCGGTTAAAGAATAACTAGCAGAACGACATCCGGAGTTAACACCTATGTTTTCCCGAGCTTTCCTGTTTGGCGTGTCCGGCATCGCGTTAGCGGTCTCGCTATACGCATGCGGCGGCAACAACGGAAACGGCAATACGCTGTCGCCGATCTCCGTGCAGAACCAGGCCGCTACGTCCACGCCGATCAAGCACGTCGTGGTGATCTATAACGAGAACGTCTCGTTCGACCATTACTTCGCGACCTACCCGGTGGCGGGCAACCCGGCGGGTGAACCGGCGTTCAAGGCAGCCGCAGGCACGCCGACGGTCAACGGTCTGAGCGGCACGCTGCTCAGCGCCAACCCCAACCTGACCAACACGGCGAACGGCGCCGGCGCGGCGAACCCGTTCCGCCTCGACCGCACGCAAGCGGCGACGGCCGACCAGAACCACGCGTACACGGCAGAGCAGCAAGCCTACGACAACGGTCTGGCCGACCTGTTCCCGAAGTACACGGGTAAGGGTTCGAGCGGCGGCGCGGGCGCATTCGGCACGAGCGGCCAGGTGATGGGCTACTACGACGGCAACACCGTCGGCGCAATGTGGAACTGGGCGCAGAACTTCGCGATGAGCGACAACGCGTACACGGACACGTTCGGTCCGTCGACGCCGGGCGCACTCGAAGTCGTATCCGGTCAGAACAACGGCGTGAAGCTCGTCAAGACCTCGCACCCGGTGTTCAACCTGACGACGGCGTCGAGCTCGTACTACGTCAACGACGGCCAGGGCGGCTTCACGTTGATCAACGACGCGGACCCGGCTGGCGATACCTGCTCGAGCGCGACCGACCAGATCCAGATGACCGGCAAGAACATCGGCGATCTGCTGAACGCGAAGAACCTCACGTGGGGCGGCTTCATGGGCGGCTTCAACCTGAGCACGGTCAACGCGAACAACTCGACGGGTTGCACGCGTAACACGCTGTCGCCGGTGGTCGGTCAGCCGACCAACGACTACATCCCGCACCACAACTGGTTCCAGTACTTCGCATCGACGGCCAATCCGCAACACTTGCGCCCGAGCGCGACGGCCCAGATCGGCTACTCGCTGGAAGCGGACGGCAAGACGCCGGAACCGGCTAACCACCAGTACGACACGGACGACTTCTTCGCTTCGGTGAAGGCAGGCAACTTCCCGTCGGTCAGCTTCATCAAGGCGCCGGCGTTCCAGGACGGCCACGCAGGCTACTCGGATCCGCTGGACGAACAGGCTTTCACGGCCAAGGTGGTCAACTTCCTGCAGCAACAGCCGGACTGGAAGAGCACCGCTGTGATCGTGGCGTGGGACGATTCGGACGGCTGGTACGACCATGCGTTCGCGAACACGACGAGCTCGTCGTTCGACTCGCAAGCTGACCAGTTGAACGGCGCCGGCAAGTGCGGCACGGGTACGGCTCCGGTGGGCGTGGGTGGTGGCGTGGTCAACGGCCGTTGCGGCCCGGGCACGCGTATCCCGTTCCTCGTGATCTCGCCGTGGGCCAAGGTCAACTATGTCGACCACACGCCGATCAGCCAGGCATCCGTGGTTCGCTTCATCGAAGACAACTGGCTCGGCGGCCAACGCCTCGGCGGCGGTTCGTTCGACGCGACGGCAGGCAGCATCATGAGCATGTTCAACTTCAGCGGCAGCGGCAACAACCCGACCGTGTTCGTCGACCCGAATCTGGGCACGGTGGTCTCGTCGGTCCCGGCTATCTAAAAGTCGTGAATCGCATCGGCGCGCTTGCGTCGATGCGAAGCAGGCAGTATCCCCGTGTTGCCAGCCCGTTTGGGCTGGCAACATTTTTCGTTTTCAGCTTCCCTTGTCGTCGCTCATATGCCCGCCTCTTCAGCTCGCCCAACGGAAACAAGTCCTATTCAGAACCCGCCCGGATCCGGTATCCGGCGTTTGCTCGTGCAGCTTGTCGTTGCAGTGATTCTCGCCGCCGTCGTGTTCGGTGTGTGGGCGCTGCTGTATCCGTCGCGCGTGCCCGCGGCCGTCGGCATGATGGTCGAGGACCTCACTGGCGCGAACGCCACGCCGATCGTGCTTCAACGTCCTGCTGTGCCGCCTCAGTTGAGTGCCGTCGCGCAACTGGGCAGGAAAATTTTCTTCGATCCGACGCTGTCCGCGTCGGGTCGTCAGTCGTGCGCGTCGTGTCATAGCCCCGACCATGCGTTTGGTCCGCCGAACGATCTGGCGGTGCAACTGGGCGGCGCGCATCTGACGCTGGAAGGCTACCGGCCGCCGCAATCGCTGATGTATCTGTACCGTCAGCCGAACTTCAGCATCGGCCCGGATCAGGGCGACGCGGACGTCGCGCCGGATCTGGCGGCGGCGGCGAGTGCGGCCGCCGGCGTGGACCGCGCGCAAAAAAATGCCGGCGTGGCGCCGGCCGCACCCGCGATGGTGCCGCAAGGCGGATTGTTCTGGGACGGTCGCGCCGACACGCTGCAATTGCAGGCGTCCGGTCCGCTGCTCAATCCGGTCGAGATGGCCAACGCGAATGCCGCCGATGTGCTGACCAAACTTCAGCACACCGACTATCGCAAGGATTTCCTGCAATTGTTCGGTCCCAACGTGTTCCAGAACAAGGACCTGGCGATGTCGGAAGCGATGTTCGCCATCGCGCGTTATCAGGTGGAAGAGCAGGCGTTCCATCCGTACACCAGCAAGTACGATTACTGGCTGGAAGGCAAGGCGCGCTTGAGCCAAGCCGAACTGCACGGGTTGCGTTTGTTCAACGACCCGAACAAGGCGAATTGCGCGGGTTGCCATTTGTCGAAACCGGGAACGGACGGTTTGCCGCCGATGTTCACCGACTACCAGTACGAGGCGCTCGGCGTGCCGCGCAATCCGCACCTGGCCGTCAACAAGGATCACAACTTCTACGATATGGGTATTTGCGGTCCGTTCCGCACGGACATGAAGGACCAGACGCAGTACTGCGGCATGTTCCTCACGCCGACGCTGCGCAATGTGTCGACGCGTCAGGTGTTCTTCCACAACGGCGTGTATAAGACGCTCGAAGACGTGATGGCGTTCTACAACGATCGCAATACCGATCCGAAGAAGTTCTATCCGCTCGGCCCGGACGGCAAGGTCCAGAAGTACGACGATCTGCCGGTCAGGTACCAGGCGAACATCGACGATAAAGACGCCCCGTTCGACCGCAAATTCGGCGATAAACCGGCAATGACGGACGCCGATATCAAGGACATCATCGCGTTCCTGAAGACCTTGAACGACGGGTACAAGCCTTGAGTGATGAAGGGCCGCCCGCTGTGTAGCGGGCCGTGAGCAGATCAGGTCAGCGCTGAAGGGTTGCGTCGATCTCGACGCAACCCTTTTGCTTTTCGGCCTGACTCGATCACGTCAAGCCGCTGCGTCCGCCGCCTGCGTGCGTTGCCTGCCGATGGATTCCAGCACCGCTTGCACGACCCGCTCGACACCCGGCCAGTTGCGCGCCGGGTCGTCCGTCACGATCTGCTCGGGGGACACGCTGCGATACGGCGGCGGATAACCCCAGATCGCGTCGTGGCGCTCGGGCCTCGTGATACTGCCGCCGATCACCGCGACCGTCGGACGGTGAAACGCCGCCGCGACGTGCATCAGCATCGACGAATTGGTCAGCACGACGTCGGCCTGTTCGGTGAGCGCGAAGGTGATCCGCATCGGCGCCTGGCCCGCTACCGAGCGGATCGACACGCCCATGCCCGCCGTGGTGATCGCTTCGGCGGCGCGCGCCTGATCCGCCGCGCTGCCGACGATCACGATATCGCAGAGATCGCCATTCTTGCCGATGGCCCGCGCGATCTGCGCGAGCGCGGCGCCCGCCTGACGCGCATCCCACGCCTTGCTGGCCACGCCGGCGCCCACCCCCGCGACGATCCGTACGATCCGGCGGCCCGCAGCATCCGCACAGGCATTCCAGATGCGCGTGGCGTGAGCCCGCTCGGCGTCGGTCAGGAAGAGTTGCGGGCGCGCTTCCGGCAGTTCGGTCGCGCCCAGCAACTCCGCTTGCGCGAGTGCCGCGCGTCCGCATTGGCGCGCCGCGAATTCGATGTGCGCCTGACAGCCGCTCCAGCCGCCGCGATAACCGCGCACGCCGATGCGATAACGTGCACCGGCGCGCATCAGCAATACGGCGCCCATGTAGCTGCCGAGCACGTCGATGCCGACATCGACGCCGCCGTGCGCGCGCAGCGCGGCGACTTGCGGCGAGCGCCACAGAAAGCGCAGCACGTTGCGGTGCGAGCGGTCGTCGACCAGCTTGTTGTTCCAGGGCGCGTCGAGTTCGACGATTTCGTCGACGAACGGATTGTTCTCGAGAATCGGCCGTCCCCACGCGCCGATGCCGGCGATCAGGCGCGTCGTCGGGAAACGTTTTCGCAGTGCCTCGAACAGCGGGGTGGTGGTCAGAAGTTCGCCGAAGTCGTTGGGGCGCAGCACGAGAATCTCGCGCGGCGTGGTGCGCCGCGGATCGAAACGCGGCGGATAGAAGCGGCCGGCCAGCCAGACCGGCGTTTCGACGACGAGGCTTTTCCAACTCTTCCAACCCATGGTTTCTCCACGCGAAAAGGGGCGGCGTAGCTCGACGCGTAGGCGGCCGAACGGATATCGCCCCGATTGTGCATGGAGGCCTGCCGGCCCTGTGTGGCCGGGCGTACAGAGGCGTGGAGGTCGCTGCGACAGCGGCACGGCGGGGCAGGTGTCATGCAGGCACCACCCAACCACCCTGCGAGCGCGCGCCGGGATAAACGGGCGACGTAACCGCCGGATCGGCGCGTAAGAATTGGCAATCGGCGGCGCGGCGCGATTCTTCAGACTGTCACAACGCATTGCTAAGTTCTGCGACGACTTGTCGTCGACGGAGAACCGATGGACTCACAGGCATGCGCCACGGCAGGACCCGATACCACCGAGGCGGCACACGTGCGGCGCGCGCCGCACCGGGTTGCGATCGACCGCCGCGCGAATCTGACGCTGCTGGCGCTCGTCGGCGCGGCGATGGTGCTGCAGTTCGTCGCGTGGCCGTTCCTGTTGCGTCAGTGGGGCGGGGCGGCGCTATGTCTCGCGGTGCCGCTCGTGGTGCTGGCGCCGACGCACTGGGGCTTGATCCACGAAGCGATTCACGGCCAGTTGCTACCGCAGCGGCGCCTCAACGAAGCGCTCGGCAGATGGCTGGCCATTGCCTACCTGTTGCCGTTCGACGCCGTGCGTTTCGGTCATCTGATGCACCATCGTTTTACGCGCGAGCCCTACGATCAGCCGGACGTACACGACGGCGCGACACCTCGCGCCTACGCGCGTACCGGCTACACGCTGCGTCTGCTCGGTGGTTTGTATCTGGCGGAAATGGCATTGCCGCTGCTATCGTTTCTGCCGGCGCGGTGGACTTGCCGGCTGGTCGCCGCGCAGATCGGCAACGCAGGCCCGGCGGGCGACGACGTGCAGCGCCTGTTCGTCGGCTTTGCCGGTAATCCGGAGCGGCGCGGCCGCATACGGCGCGACTGGCTGCTGTCGATCGTGCTGCATGGCGGCGCGTTCTATCTGTACGGCGCGTGGTGGCCGGCGCTTGCCGTGACGATGTATCTGCGCGGCGTGTGGCTCTCGATGGCGGACAACCTGCCGCACTACGACGTCTCGCTCGACACCCCGCAGCGGGCCCGCAATTTTCGCGTGCCGGCCGTCTGGCAAGCGGTGCTGATGAATCATCATCTGCACCAGTTGCATCACCGGTATCCCACGCTGCCATGGACCGCGCTTTCGGGATTGGCGCGCGAGCATGGCGCGACGTCGGCGTCTTCGTCAGTCGAGGACGAGGCTTATTTCAGGGCGGCGCTCAGGCAGTTCCAGCGCTTCGGCCGCGTGCGTTGAGCGGCATCAGTCCTGTTTTCCAACCGACGGGCGCGCGTAGCGGGCGAGAAACATATCGGCCGTCGATTCCGCCAGACGCGTCTGTTCGTCTGGACCTAGCGGCGGCTGCCCCATCGCCACCTGCGGCCAGAATGCGAACGACTTCACCAGACCCTGCAACTGATGCGCGGCGAACAGCGGATCGGTCGTGTCAAGACGTCCGTCGGCAGCAGCCGCACGCACCCAGACCGTCAGGTCTTCCTCACGTTCGCCGAGCCGCGCCACCATCTCCCGCGCGCGTTCCGGCGAATGAATCCCCGCCGCGATGGCGACCCGCGCCAGCGACAGGAACGCGTCGTCGTTAATCAGCTTCAGCTTGCGCGACAGCAGCGCGAGCAGTTGCGCGCGCAACGGCCGGTCGCCGCGATAGGCGGGCGGCTCGCCTTCGTGGCTGGCTTCCCACAACTGCCGCAGGATTTCCGCGAACAGCGCTTCCTTGCTGGGGAAATGGTTGTAGACCGTGCGCTTCGAGACGTTCGCACTGGCGGCGATGCGATCCATGCTGGTCGCGTCGAAACCGGCCGCGAGAAACTCTTCGATCGCCGCGCCGATGATGGCGAGGCGCTTGCGGTCGGTCAGGCGTTGAGGCGTGTCGTTCGGGTCCATCGTGAAATTTTACACCGGGCAGTTTACTTTTCTCAAAAATAAACTACACTGAGCAGTCTACTTTTAGCGTTGGGGCGTCTTACATGACTTCGCTCATCGGTTCTATCCGCCATGCTTTGGGTTTCACCGCCGCGAGGCGCGGGCGCGAGCGTTCGCAAGGGTCGGCGCAGCACGACGGCGAGCGTTTTCGCAACGTCAAGCCGCGGCCGGTGGAAGGGCTCGGCAAGACCTTGAGCATTGCGTGGAACGTGCTGGTCAACAAACCGTCGGGCACCGTGCCGACGGGCGCGTTGCCGGTCGACACCTTGACACGCGCACAGCTCGAGGCCGCGCCCGACCGCAGCCTCTACCGGCTCGGACATTCCACGTTGCTGCTGAAGCTGCGCGGGCAGTTCTGGCTGACCGATCCGGTGTTTGCCGAGCGCGCGTCGCCGTTCCGGCGGCTCGGGCCGAAGCGTTTTCATGCGCCGCCCATTGCGCTGGCCGATCTGCCGCCGCTAGCCGGCGTGATTCTGTCGCACGATCACTACGACCATCTGGACCGCGAGACGGTGCTGGCGCTCGCCGCCACGACCCAGGTGTTTCTGACGCCGCTGGGTGTCGGCGACCGGCTGATCGAATGGGGCATCGACGCACGCAAGGTGCGCCAGTTCGACTGGTGGCAGGGCGTGGAAATCGACGGCATCGCGTTCACGGCGACGCCCGCGCAGCATTTCTCCGGTCGCAGCCTGTTCGATAGCAACAGCACGTTGTGGGCGTCGTGGGTAATCGTCGACGGCGACCTGCGCGTGTTCTTTAGCGGTGATACCGGGTACTTCGACGGCTTTAAAACGATTGGCGAGCGGCTCGGGCCGTTCGACCTGACGCTCGTCGAAACCGGCGCCTACGACAAGCTCTGGCCTTACGTCCACATGCAGCCCGACGACACCGTGCAGGCGCATATCGATCTGCGCGGCCGCTGGCTGGTGCCGATTCATAACGGCACGTTCGATCTGGCGATGCATCGGTGGTACGAACCGTTCGAGCGCGTGATCGGCCTGGCCGCCGTGCGCGGCATTGCGCTGTCGACGCCGCGCATGGGCGAGCGGCTGGATCTCGCCGCGCCACATCGCGGCGAGCGGTGGTGGCGCAAGGTGGTCGAGGTCGTCGAGGTTGCCGATGCACCGAAGACAGCGCGGCGTTGGTTCTCGTGTCGGGGCGCGGGGCAAACTAATTCGTGATGGATGGTGTTGCGGGGCCGGCTTCGTCTTCCTCTTGCAGGAGAGCGAAGCCAGCCCCGCTTCGATGGCGCTGTCCGGTTACTTGGGCAATGCGCCGGTCACGGAGCTGAGCAGGTTCGTCACCGGTGCGAGCGCATTCGTGCCGCTGCCCGTGTGAGAAGCGGCTGAGGTCAACCCGGCAACCAGACCGGTTGCGGGTGCGAGCAAGCCCGATGCCGCCGAGCTCGTCGAACCGCTTGTCGTCGCCGCGGCGCCCGCGCCGGCATTGACGACGCTACTGGATACCCCGACACCCGCATTGACCAGGCCCGTGACCGACGCGGTAATGCCGCTCGTTGAGGCGAGCGTGTTGCCGAGCGTGCTCGTCACGGTGGTGGCCAGCGGCACGATCGGATTGCTCTTCGCGATCCCCGACAAGGTGCCCGTCAACGAGCCGGCGGTTCCGGTGACCGTGCCGAGCGCGCTGGTGATCGGCACGATCGGGTTGGCGCTGGCAAGGGTGCTCGTCACGCTGTTCACCACGCCGTTGATCGGCGCGGTCGCCGAGCCAAGGGCGCTCGTCACCGGGGCGAGCGGGTTGCTGCCGGCGGCGCCGGCGAGCGTGCTGGTCACGGAGTTGACGATGCCTGTAACGGGAGCCAGCGGATTGCTGCCCGCTGCACCAGCGAGAGTGCTTGTCACGGAGTTCACTACGCCTGTGACGGGAGCCAGCGGGTTGCTTCCGGCGGCGCCAGCAAGGGTGCTCGTCACGGAGTTGACTACGCCAGTGACGGGAGCCAGCGGATTGTTCCCAGCAGCGCTAGCGAGGGTGCTCGTCACGGAGTTGACTACGCCAGTGACGGGAGCCAGCGGGTTGCTCCCGGCAGCGCTAGCGAGGGTGCTCGTCACGGAGTTGACTACGCCCGTGACGGGAGCCAGCGGGTTGCTCCCAGCAGCGCTAGCGAGGGTGCTCGTCACGGAGTTGACTACGCCCGTGACGGGAGCCAGCGGGTTGCTCCCAGCAGCACCAGCGAGCGTGCTCGTCACAGCGTTCACCGCACCGGTGACAGGCGCCAACGGATTGCTGCCCGCTGCGTTCGTGGCGATGCCGGTCAACGAATTAACGGCGTTTGACACCGTGCTCGCACCTGCGTCCACTGCGTTAGCGACGACGGCTGTCGTTCCGTTGACGGTGTTTGCGACGTTGGCCGTGGTCGAATCGACAGCTGCGGTGAGTGCGCCAGTGGTCAGGTTGATCGTGTTCGACAGGCTGCCCGTGCCGGAGTCGATCGCGCCGGTCAGCGCACCCGTCGCCGATGTGACCGCACCGGTCACCGGGGCAAGCGGATTGCCACTGGTGGCATTGGCGAGCGAAGCCGTGACGGTGTTGACGACACCGGTGACCGGTGCAAGCGGATTGCTGCCGGCTGCGCCCGACAACGCACCCGTGACCGTTCCAATTGCGCCCGTTACCGGCGCGAGTGGATCGCTTCCAGCGGCGCCGGAAAGCGCCCCGGTCACCGAATTGATTGCACCCGTCACCGGCGCTAGCGGATTGCTACCTGCTGCACCCGACAACGCGCCCGTGACCGTTCCAATTGCGCCCGTTACCGGCGCGAGTGGATCACTTCCAGCAGCGCCGGAAAGCGCGCCTGTCACCGAATTGATTGCGCCAGTCACCGGCGCTAGCGGATTGCTACCCGCCGCACCCGACAACGCGCCCGTGACCGTTCCAATTGCGCCCGTTACCGGCGCGAGTGGATCGCTTCCAGCGGCGCCGGAAAGCGCCCCGGTCACCGAATTGATTGCACCCGTCACCGGCGCCAGCGGATTGCTACCTGCCGCACCCGACAACGCACCCGTGACCGTTCCAATTGCGCCCGTTACTGGCGCGAGTGGATCACTTCCAGCGGCGCCGGAAAGCGCGCCTGTCACCGAATTGATTGCACCCGTCACCGGCGCCAGCGGGTTGCTACCTGCAGCACCCGACAACGCGCCCGTGACCGAACTGATCGCCCCCGTCACTGGCGCCAACGGATCCGTCCCGCCCACGCCCGGCAAATTACCCGTCACCGTCCCAAGCAAGCCCGTCAGCGGAGCAAGCGGCTGGTTGCCGAAATTGAGTGCGACGCCGCCCGCGCCGCCCACCGTCACCGTGACGCCATTCGCCGTGGCCGTGCCACCGCCGATGACGCTCAACGCGATCGAGCCGGGCGTCACACCCGCACCGAGGCCCAGAGTCAGCGCGGCGCTCGGCACCGTCGAGTCTGCCATGGCCGTGCCGCTTGCAGCAATGCCGAATGCCGCAGCCGCGCACAACGCTATTGCGGTAACCGCGGTCCCTGCAAAGTTCTTTTCCATCGCCCTGCCTCTCTGTGTTGGTTAGTGCCGCTGAGGTGAATGCGAGGCGTCTATCTGCAGAGAACGTGCCAATTGCCACTTCGTCATCGCGGCGAGGCGGGGCATCGCTACAACGGGGTTAAAGCCGGGTCGAACGGAATGTATCCGCGTTGCCCGTGTCGCATGTCACGCGAGAACAGGAGCATGTTCCGACTCGGCGTAACGTGACATGGCGATCAATGCAGGCGTCGGGTTCAATGCGCGTTAGCGCATTTATCGCCGTTCAAGCGATGGGGCGGCCAATGGCACTTCTAATCGCATCGACTCGCATCGGGAATAAAGACGATGCGAAATGGATTAGCCATAAGCGCTCTTTTGACTCCGCTTCACGAATGAGTCAATGACTCACCACACGAGGGCATGCGTCTATGTCGGGTCATGGACGCTCTTCGTAAGTGTTCAGGACACGCACATACGCAGCGAGCAGCACAATGGGAGAGGCAAGCAACATCGGACAACGCGTCCGCTGGATGGTGCGGGCCGTCGCTATTTCGAAGATGCGTCTGAAACGATTGCCGCTGAGACACGCCAAGACATGCGGAATTTCTGCGGGCGAGTTAGGAGAACAATTTGCGATGTGTACAATCAGCAAGTCTTTCGATCTAATAAAAAACTAAACTGTTATCGATCGACTTAAAGATGCTTTCTGCCAATAACAAGTCAAAATGCATAGGTGCTATATGAGCGCTGTTCAGCATCTCGACACCGATCAGAGATCGCAGCAATCCGAGGTGCGCGCAAGCCGTGCGATCGGTGCGATTTTCTTTACCGTATTCGGCGCGGCGTGGCTGGTTTTATGGTGCCTGCAGATGTACGGTGCGGCGCCCGGTGTCCTGCTGATCATCGCGACAGCGGGCGTTGCTCTTCTGCTGCTCTCGTTTTCGCAGTTCCGGCGTAATAAATCGGCCTATCGTGCGAATCAACGCACACCGCGCAGGCTCAAACAATCGCGAGCCTTTAACGTCATCAACGCGGCGCAGTGGGTGATCATTATCGGCGGGGCGACAGTGCTTGCCGAACTGAACGAGAGTATCTGGATCATGCCGCTTGTGATCTTCACGATCGGCGCGCATTTCATTCCTGTCGGTGTCGTCTTCAAGTCGAAGGCGCGATACGTGATTGGAATTATCTTGATGCTGGTGGCGCTGGTTTATCCTCACCTGACGGATGCGGGACCCGCGAGTCCTTTCGGTCCCTTATGCACGGGGCTGATCCTTTGGGCTGGTGCGATGGCTTCACTGCTACCGTACAAACATGGCGATGGGGCTGTCCCGAGCGAGTGATCGATCGCATAGGCCACTGGACACAATAAACGTCGCCCCCTGACTGCCGGATCACCTGGGCAAGGGAAACGGCGCTCTCGCGACCGCCATTCGTGCGTGCGGTCGTGATACCGGGCAATGGCACGGTGAGCGCGCACAGTCACGCCGCCATTGCTGCGCGAGCTGGTGCTTGCTAATTCCGAGTTGCCGGAGCATTACGATGCCCACGGTCCGGACGGCGCATTCGCATGCCTGCTCGCGGACCGGATCAGGCGCTTGCGTCTGGCGCCGTTAGTCGTGCCCATGCCGTTTGGAGCGGGAAAACGCGGCAGAGCGCAGCAAAACCCGCCCGCATACATGCCCGGGTGGCACATCGGCGCCAGCGACGGTATACTCGCGCGATGAAAACGACACGGGTCCCGTTGCAATCGAAGCGCTGGTGGCGCGCCTGAACGAGGCGGCCCGTTTCCCAACACACATTGAAAACGACGATGCCGCCAGACTGGCGGCATCGTCGTTTTGGCGCGCTAGAAACTGGTAGTGTCGGTCAACACGGAACACTCGGATCATGTCCCAAGAAACCCAAACCGCTAAGCAACGCATCATTCTGACCGGCGACCGCACGACCGGCCCGCTGCATCTCGGCCACTACATCGGCTCGTTGCGCGCCCGCGTGCAATTGCAGCACGAAGCGCAGCAATTCCTGCTGCTGGCCGACACGCAGGCCATGACCGACAACGTCGGCCGGCATCAGAAGGTCACGGAAAACGTGATTGAAGTCGCGCTCGACTATCTCGCGGTCGGCATCGACCCGGCGAAGTCGACTATCTTCATCCAGTCGCAGGTGCCTGAACTCGCCGAACTGACGCAATACCTGCTGAATCTCGTGACGGTCGCGCGCCTCGAACGCAATCCGACCATCAAGCAGGAAATCGTGCTGCGCGGTTTCGAGCGCGACATTCCCGCCGGCTTCCTCACGTACCCGGTCAGCCAGGCCGCGGACATCACGGCTTTCAAAGCGACTCAGGTGCCGGTCGGCGACGATCAGTTGCCGATGATCGAGCAGACCAACGAACTGGTGCGGCGCTTCAACAACACGGTCGAGCGCCAGGTGCTGGTGGAGTGCGAAGCGGTGCTGTCGAACGTCACGCGGCTGCCGGGTATCGACGGCAAGGCCAAGATGAGCAAGTCGCTCGGCAACGCGATTCCGCTCGGCGCCACGCCCGACGAAATCACCAAGGCCGTGAACAACATGTACACGGACCCGAACCATCTGCGCGTCAGCGATCCGGGCCAGGTTGAAGGCAACGTGGTGTTCTCGTTCCTCGACGCGTTCGAACCGGACGTCGCCAAGGTCGACGAACTCAAGGCCCACTATCGCCGCGGCGGCCTGGGTGACAGCGTCGTCAAGCGCGCGCTCAACGAGCGCCTGCAAGCCATGCTGGCGCCGATCGCCGCACGCCGTCGCGAGATGGAAGCGGATCGCGGCGAAGTGATGGCCATGCTGCGCGCCGGCACGATGCGCGCGCGGGAAGTGGCCGGCGCGACGCTCTCCGAAGTAAAGAGCGCGCTCGGTCTGGATTATTTCGCCGACTGACGCGCGCGGGGTTGAGTGAAGCGGGCGGTTGTCGTGTCGCGGCAAGATGAGCCGTAACCCGCAGCCCGCCTGCGAATCTACAATCCCTTCAGAAACGCCACGAGCAACTCGCTCACTTGCGCTGCGCGCTCGCGCTGGACCCAATGGCCCGCGCCGTCGAGAATATGGCAGCCGCGCAGACCGGGCAGCACGCTCGCGAGATGCTCGATGCGGGCCTGCGCGCCCGGAAATTTCAGCACGTCGTCTTTCGCGCCGGCCACGAACAGAGACGGCTGCCGGATCACGCAACCGCGCCACGGGGCCATCAGTTCCGAAGTGCGCCGAATCGCGCGATACCAGTTCAGGCCGCCGCGAAAACCGGTGCGCGCAAACTCGCCGGCCACATAAGCAATCTCTTCTCGATCGAGCCATGCCGGCAGCGTTTCGGGGTCGACCGTGCTGTCGAGAAACCCCGCGCCCGGAGCCAATATCCCCGCCACGATACGATCGGGCCCATCGCCCGACATGCTGAACGTCACGCGCCGAATTGCGGCTTCGGGGTCCGCTTCGAATTCGGCTTCGGCCACCCCGGGCGTCTGGAAGTACTGCATGTAGAAGGTGTGCACGCCTTGCCGTTCCAACGCCGTGAGCAAATCGTCCCGTGCAGGGGGATAAAACGGCACGCTCATACCGGCCACCGCGCGGAACAGGTCCGGCCGCAACATGGCCGCATGCCAGGCGACCGGCGCGCCCCAGTCGTGACCGACGATCACCGCCTCGCGCTCACCGAGAACATTCACCAGCTCGACCATATCGCCGACGAGATGCAGCAGCGTGTATGCGTCCGCATCGGGCGGGGCATCGGTGCCGCCGTAGCCCCGCATGTCCGGGGCCACCGCACGAAAACCCGCGGCGGCGAGCGCCGCCAATTGATGCCGCCACGCCGACCACGACTCGGGAAACCCGTGGCAAAGCAGCACGAGCGGGCCGCTGCCCTGACTGGCGGCGCGCATGCGCAGCGCGCCGACCTGCAACGTTTCGATCTGAAGTTCGTGCAAGGAGAGACTCCGTGAAAATCAGCTTGGTTTGGTCGTAGTGCCGCTGGACTTCTGGGCGCTGCCGGGCGTCGATTCGATCCGCGCATGAATCGCTTCGCAGTGTCGAACGAGTGCGGGGCGCGATAGCACATACCGTTTTAACGGCGTGTCGATATCGTAATAGTAGATGTTCGCGACGCGTAGCACGCCGCTCGCCGTGTAAGAGGATCGATAGGTCGGCCCGGTATAGTCGGTCGCGACAGGCGTAGACACAAAATCGACGCCGAGCCGCCGCACAGTAGACGCAAAATCGCGCCAATGCCCACAGCCGGTATGGACCTTATCCCTTCAGTCAACGGATCATCATCATGAGCGACGCGAAACACGAGAAGCCGCAGCCATCCCACGCGCAGGGCAATCATCATTATCGATTCCATTTGCCGCATGTTCATCTTACGTCGGTATTCGGCGACGACTGGTTCGCGCTGAAGGCGGAAGCCTTCGCGCGCTTCTTCGGCACGCCGACTTTCCTGATCGCGCAGACCTTGATCGTGGCGGTGTGGATTCTCGTGAACATGCTGGGCTGGACCAAGTTCGACGTCTACCCGTTTATCCTGCTGAATCTCGCCTTCAGTCTGCAGGCCGCGTACGCCGCGCCGCTGATCCTGCTCGCGCAAACGCGCCAGGCGGATCGCGACAAGGTCCATGCGGATGCCGACGCGCGTCATCGTGAGGATATCGCCACGGCGAGCGAGCAGCGTCAGGCGCTGGCCGCCCGGCAGACGGAGCAACTGGTGGCGTTGCTCGAGCAGAACACGCAGCTCACCGCGCTGACCAAACAGATGAGCGAACGCATTGAAGCGTTGACGCTGGAATTGCACGACAAGCTGGCGCAGGTCGGTCCCCGCGCCTGATTTCGCCCGGACTTCGCGCACGGCGGTTCAGCGGGCGAGCGCGGGTTCGGCGCTGTCGCGCGACGGCTTGCCCGCGGCATGGGTGCCCGGCTGATGCACGCAGATCCTGTCGCGTCCCGCGCGCTTGGCGTCGTACAGCGCCAGGTCCGAGCGAGCGCTCAGACGGTCGAGTGTTTCGCCCGGCATCCAGCCTGCCAGACCGCCGCTGATGCTATAGGCGCATGGGCCGCCAACGGTTGTGACCGGCTGTGCGGCGACCGCCTGACGCAACCGCTCCGCGAATCGCAATGCGTCGTCCGGCTGCGTGGCGGGCAGCAGCACGGCAAATTCCTCGCCGCCCAGGCGACCTAGCGCATCGCTTCGCCGCAACTGCAGATGCGCCACCCGAACAAATTCGCGCAGCACGGTGTCGCCGCCGGCATGGCCGAAGGTGTCGTTGATGGACTTGAAATGATCGAGATCGACGATCAGCAGCGAGACGGGCAGACCGTGCCGGTCCGCTTCCTCCAGCCGGGTTCGCGCGATCGCCTCGAAGCCTTTGCGTGACAGGGCACCGGTCAGGAAGTCGCGATTCGCCGCGTCGCGTGCGTCGGCCAGCAGCACGTTGTGCACCATCATCATGGCCGACATGGAAAGCGTGGGCATGATCGCCGTGGCCGCGACCAGCAATATCACGCTCCCTGTGGAAGCGAACATCACGGGGTTCGACACGCCGTTCAGCGTCATGAAATAGACCCCCCGCGCGAGTTGGCACAGCGCAAACAGCAGGGCCATCGCCGCGGTCACCCAGTACGGATAAGCCGAGCGGCCGCGCGGCCGGTATCGAACGACGAGATAGGCGGTCGCGAGACAAACGGCGGCCGTGAAGAGGGTGGTGGCGAGCACGCGAACGGGAATGCTGTCGACCACGTAACGCCAGTAAATCAGCGCGATACCGAGTGGCGCCAGCGAGGCGCTCAACAGCGGCCAGCGTGCCGGGCGCCCCAGAAATTGGGCACAACCTGCGTAGTACGTGACGGCCGACAAGGCCATCACCAGATTCGCGATCACGACAGACAGGAATTCGGGAATGCTGCCGCGCATCAGGATGAGCGGCAACGCGACGACGATGCCGAGATTGGCGGCAAACCATTCGCGCACGCCCGGCATGCCCGAACGGAGCAGCGAGCCGAGCAGCACCAGCAGTACCAGGCTCATCAGCGCGGCGGTGGCGACGGCCACGGCGGGATCCAACATTCGAGGCACCTCCCCGAAATACGGCGTCAGTCTTTTTATGGTGATCCACTCGCCGGCCCAGGCGCGCGGTGCTGCCCGAGGCGGGACAGCGGCCTCGGCGCGGCGGATTGTAGCATTGGGGTGGTGTGGGATTTGGCCGTGGCGCGGCGCCAGGCCTGGCGCCCGGAACGTTCGTGCCGGGCGCAGGAGGTTCACGCCGGCGCGGGCTCCTGGCACACGCTGCCAAGCCGGCCGTGCTGCGCGAAGCCGAGCGATGCGTAGATTTTTCCGGCGTGATAGTTCTCGTCCGCAACCATCACCAGGCGATCGGCCGAACCGGCCGTCGCGCGGATCACCGCGCTGACCAGCGTTTTGCAGATCCTTTGGTTGCGATGCTGCTTGCTGGTAATGACCGCCTGAAAGCGTCCAATACGGCCGAAAAAGAACAGCCCGAGACTGCCCACCTGCTCGCCGTCGATAAACGCCCCCCACCACGCGCCGAAGCCACGGTCAATGAGGCTTTTATGTGCGATCTGCTGATGCGCCATATAGCGCTGCGAAGTGGGGTTGGCCGGGTCCGGCATATCCGCGAGTTGCATGGCGGCCCAGTCGTCCCAGTCATGCTGCGAGTGGAATGCGCGGACTTCGAGGTTCGCGTGGGCCGCAGCCGGACGGATTTGATCGGGCGTGGCGCTCAGTACGCGGCACAAGGTGGCGTCGTAACCGCGCTCCACAAACGCGTTGAGATTCACGGTGCCCGCATCCTTTTCGGACCACGTAAACGTGCGATGCGCGATCGACGGCGGGACGCCGACGAGCCGCGCGAAGTCGTCCTCCAGCCGGTTGATATCGGCTGCCGAAGGCCGGTCGCGCAACACCAGCATATTGCCGAAAAAGTAGTCGGGCGCCTGCGGCGTGCGAACCACCAGGTAGCGATCCGTCGATTCCACGCTGCCGATTTCGGCATGCAGCAGGAGATCGGTGGCGAGTCCAAGGTTTTCGGGCAGAACGGGCATGAGGTCGATCGTCTCGGTGGGGACGGCAACGATGCGCGGGCAACGGTCGCCTTTCTCATGGTGTCGATGCATTTGCATCGATTGGAGGCACGCGGGCCGAGCCGCAAAGCGCGATGCCGCGATCGTCGGCGATTTCGCCGGTAGCGTCGATGGCTCGGCGCGAGGGGCCAGGCGCTCAGAGCGCGGGCTTGAACACCATCAGCCAGTAGACCGCCACCATCGCCACGAACGCGGGATAGCCCAGCCATTCCCAGTAGCGCGCATAGCGCCAGTACTGCTCGGGCAAGGCAGCCACGCCGCTCGTGTCCGCGCCGGCGGCGATCTTTGCCATCTCCAGTTGAAGCCAGACTACCGGCAGCCAGCAGACGCCGGCTACCAGGTACAGGCCGCCGGCCGTGACGATCCACGGTGTGCTCCACGGCCAGCCGGCCGTGTGCGCGAGCCACATGCCCGATAGCGGCTGAAACACGACGGCCGGCGTGGTGAACCAGAGGTCGGCCCGCACCACCAGCCGCGACACGGTCGCGATGGCCGGGACGCAACGCGTGCGGTTCGTAAAGAACAGATAGAACGCCGTACCGAAGCCGGTGCCCACCAACAGCACCGACGACATGATGTGCAAGGTCTTGATCGCGAGATAAAGGTTCATGGTTGTGGTTCTTCGCTAAACAGAACGAGCAGGAGTGCGAGGATCGGCAGGTTCTTCAGCAACGGGCCGAACGGATGCCAGAGAAATTCGGGCATGGCGACCGCAATCGCCAGCGAGTACGCGGCGATCAGTCCGCCCTGCATCGCCCAGAGCCGCCGGCCCGGCCGGACCAGCGTGGCCACGCCGAAAGCCAGATCCAACGCCGACGCGAGATAGAGCGCGGCGATGGCGACGGCGCCATGCAGGTGCACGTGGGCGAGCAGAGCAAGACTGGCCGCGCGCGGGTAGATGAACGCGCTGCACAGCGCCGTCCAGATCCAGGTGACGGCCAGCGCGCCACGCAACACCGCCGGGCGCCACGCGGCTAGCGCTTCGAGGCGCACCGGTAGCGCGTCGGCGGGGCGGATGAAGGTTTCGATACCGGCGGGCTGGCGGCCCAACACCCTCGCGGTCGTCGCGACCGGCGCGGTGCTGCCCGATTGCAACATGCGCCACGTGTCGCGAGTGAGCATGGAGTGCGGCACGCGATCGAGCAGCGCCGCGCTCAAGCCGACCGCCGCGGCGGGAATACCCAGGCTTCGGGCCGGCGGCAGTCCCATCGACGCACGATACGTCGCCAGCATCTGCCGATACTCGAGTTGCGTGCCACCGACGAGATCGAGCACCGGTTGGTCTGTCCTGCTACCGTCGACCAGACGCACGACGACCTCGGCAAGTTCGTCGAGGTGAATCGGTCGCAACACCTGGTGACCGCCCGCCGGCAGCGGATGGATCGGCAAGCTCGCGACGCTGCGAAAAAAGCGCGCCGACGCACCGCGCGGCCCGTACACCAGTGCCGGCCGCAGCACATGATGCGCGACGGGCAACGACAGCAGATAGGTGTCGGCGGCGCGCTTGCTGGTGAAGTAGGCCGTCTCGCCGTCGTGCGCGCCGAGCGCTGAAACCTGCACGATGTGCCGGACGCCGGCGTTGAACGCCGCCTCGAACAGTGCGACCGGCGCGCGCCGATGGATCCGCTCGAAGGTCTGATCGCCACGTTCGAGCAGAATGCCGACCGCGTTGATCACCACGTCGATATCGCGCAGCCTTGGCAGCCAGACTGCGGGGTCGAGATCGGCGGTGTAGTCGATCGCGACTTCGTCGTCGTGCCTGGCGTGCCGCACGCCTTTGCGCACCCGATGCCCGCCGCTCGCAAGCGCGTCGCACAGCGCACAGCCGATGAAACCTTCTGCGCCGCAAACGAGGATGTTCATGCTGCGTGCTGGGACGGACGGGCGAGCGGACAGGCAAGCGGACGTCAGGGGCTGTTCCATTTTCATTCTCTTAATTACTGTTATTTCTGTATTAACAGAAATAACAGGTCAAAAAAACGGACGATCCGATCGTCCGCGCCTTCGTGCTAGCTCTTCGTCCGTCTCATCGTTCGACTGAGTTTCGCGCCCATGCCGAGGGTTTTCATCAGCGTTTCGGGTTTCATGCGCAGCATCTCGTCGGACCAGGTGGTCAAGGTTTCGAGAAACTGCAGCGTGTCGCGAATCCGTTGCTCGGTGTCGCGGCTTTCCTGCGCCATTTCCGGGCTGTCGAGACTGTCTTTCAGCACCGTGAGCGTCGGATCGATCTCGCGCTGCCGGCGCCCCTCGACGATCAGCTTGAACAGTTCCCAGATATCCGTGGAGGTCTCGAAGTGATCGCGCCGGTCGCCCATGACGTGTACCACTTTCGCGAGGCGCCACGACTGGAGTTCCTTCAGACTCGTACTGACATTGGAGCGGGCGACGCCCAGCGTGTCCGCGATCTCGTCTGCCGCGATAGGGCGGCCCAGCAGATACAGCAGCGCGTGGATTTGCGCGACCGTGCGGTTGACGCCCCAGCGCGAGCCCATTTCGCCCCAGTGGAGAATGAATCGTTCAGCAATCGGTGTGAGTTCCATGTCCGGGACTCTATTTCCTTCGGTTATTTCTGTCAAGACAGAAATATAGCTTGACGGACAAGCCGTACCGATCTAATTTCTGTTCTAACAGAAACAACGGAATAGCCGGAATCGGCGGAAGGAGATCCATCATGACGCATCCTGAACTCACGCTTTACATCGACGGTAACTGTCCGCTTTGCGTTGCCGAGTGGAACCGGCTGCGGCAATGGGATCGGCATGCCTGGCTGGGCTTCGTCGATATCGCGCAACCGGGCTTCGATCCCGCGCCGCTCGGCGTCGAGCTGGCGGACCTGAACCGTCAGTTGCACGGGTGGACCGCGGGCGGTGAATGTGTCGTGGGAATCGATAGTTTCATTGCCGCCTACACGCTGGTCGGACGCGGCTGGATGGTCGCGCCGCTGCGGATCACGGTGATGCGTCCGGCTTTCAAGGCGCTGTATCGCGGGTTTGCCCGCAATCGCATGCACATCTCGAGATGGCTCGGTGTGCGCGCCGTTGCCGAGTGCGCGGACGGGACCTGCGCCGTCAAGACCGACCCCTTCCGCTGAACCGCCGTCGCCCCTGAGAAAAAATTCTCACCAACGCCGATGGTGCACTGCGGTGTGATCTCCTGAAGCGCGCGTGCTAAAAATCGTCCCATACGTTTCAGCTTTGGAGACGATGCGGCGCCTCAGGTGGCGCACAATGCCTCCAGCACCCGACAAGCGCTGAATTCGCCGGAGACTCGCGATGCCGTACGTTCCGTCAACCCGACACATCGACCGCGTGTGCAACGTCATCGAGGGGCGCACGGTGCGTCCAGGCGTGGACGGTGCGCGGCTCGCGTCCTCGTACCGGCGTTCGCTCGAACACTATCACCTCGATCCGGGCGCGACCGTCGGACCGCGCGTACTCACCGTGCCCGAATTGCGCGACGTCCAGCATCGCGAGGAATCGTTTCTGCGCGCGTCCGGGCAGTGTTTGTCGCGGCTTCATGAAATGGTGCGCGAAGCCGATTACTGCGTGATGCTGACCGACGCACAGGGCGTGACGATCGACTACCGCGTGGACCGCGAACGCCGTCACGATTTCAAGCGCGCGGGCCTGTACCTCGGTTCGTGCTGGTCGGAAAGCGAGGAGGGCACCTGTGGCGTGGCCAGCGTGCTGCTCGACGCCGAGCCGATCACCGTGCATCGCATGGATCATTTTCGTGCCGCGTTCACCACGCTGACCTGCAGCGCCTCGCCGATCTTCGGCTTGCATGGCGAACTGCTCGGCGTGCTCGACGCCTCCGCCGTGCGTTCCCCCGACGAACGCGAGAGCCAGCGGCTCGTCAATCACATCGTGCGGCAGAGCGCGTTGCTGATCGAGGACGCGTATTTTCTCAACGCCGCGACCGACTGCTGGGTGCTGCTCGCGCACCGCAATCGCCACTACGTGGAAGCGCAGCCGGAAATCCTGATTGCCGTCGACGCCTGCGGCAATGCGATCGCCGCGAACCGGCGCGCGCGCGAATGCGTACCCGCGCTCAATCAATTGCCGCGTCATGTGACGGCCTTGTTCGATATTCCGGCTGAACGCCTGTTCGAGGCCAAGGCCGCGCGCGGTCTCGTCTCGCTCAGACTGAACGATAGCGGTTCGCCGCTGTATGCGCGGGTGCGTGCGCCGTTGCTCGCGCGCACGGCAAGACGGCCGGCCCACATGCCGCGCGATCTCGCGGCGGCGCGGGTTGCTTCAAAGGCCACGGCGCAGACCACGCCGCCCCTGTCCGACGACGATGCGCTCGAACGCAGCCGCATCGTCGCCGCGATGAGCGACGCGAAATGGCGCACCGAACTCGCCGCGCAGGCGCTGGGTATTTCGCGCGCGACCTTGTACCGGCGCATTGCGCGGCTGGACATCAAACCGCCGCACAAGTGTTAGCCGCGCGGCACCGATTTCTTTAGCGGGCGTAGAACCCGCGTTTCCCATCGAAGTTCGATTATCCGTTCTGTATGGAGGAGCAACCATGCCTGAAAATAACGTCACACCTGCGATATCCGGCGTGCTGGAGACGCTGGAAAGCGCGCTGAAACGCGGCGACGTCGCGGCCGCCGTCGAGCTGTTCCAGTCCGATTGCTACTGGCGCGATCTGGTCGCGTTCACGTGGAATATCAAAACCCTCGAAGGCCGCGAGCCGATCGCGGAAATGTTGAGCGCACAACTAGGCGCGATCAAGCCGTCGAATTTCAAGCTCGCGGAGCCTGAACCTGCTACCGACGCGAACCGTGTGACGCAAGGCTGGATCACGTTCGAAACCGAGGTGGCGCGCGGTAGCGGCTTCATTCGTTTGAAGGACGGCCGCATCTGGACCCTGCTGACCACCATGGCCGAACTCAAGGGTTACGAAGAGCCGAAGGGCGCGAAGCGGCCGATGGGCGCCGAACACGGTGCGCGTCAGAACCGCACGAGCTGGAAGGAAAATCGCGAAGCCGAACTCGACGCGCTGGGCACCTCCACGCAACCGTATTGCCTGATCGTCGGCGGCGGCCAGGGTGGTATCGGGCTCGGCGCGCGGCTGCGGCAACTCGGCGTGCCGACCATCATCGTCGATAAAAACGAGCGGCCCGGCGATGCCTGGCGTAAGCGCTACAAAACGCTCTGCCTGCACGATCCGGTCTGGTACGACCATATGCCCTACCTGCCGTTTCCGGACAACTGGCCGGTCTTCACGCCGAAAGACAAGATCGGCGACTGGCTCGAAATGTATACGAAAGTGATGGAACTGAACTACTGGGGCGGCACGACCTGCAAGTCCGCGGTGTACGACGAAGCCAAGGGCGTATGGACCGTGGAAGTCGAGCGCGGCGACCGCACGATCGTATTGCACCCGAAGCAGCTGGTACTCGCCACCGGGATGTCGGGCAAGCCGAATCTGCCGAAATTCAAGGGCATGGACGTGTTCAAGGGCGAGCAGCATCACTCGTCGCAGCATCCGGGGCCGGACAACTATCGCGGCAAGAAGGTCGTGGTGATCGGCGCGAACAATTCGTCGCACGATATTTGCGCCGCGCTCTGGGAGGCGGGCGTCGATGTGACGATGGTGCAGCGTTCGTCGACCCACATCGTCAAGTCGGATTCGCTGATGGAATTCGCACTCGGCGATCTGTACTCGGAGCGCGCGGTCGCCGCCGGCATGACGACCGCGAAGGCCGATCTGACTTTTGCGTCGATCCCGTACGCGATTCTTCACGAGTTCCAGATTCGGTGTTCAACGCGATCCGCGAGCGCGACGCCGAGTTTTACGCCAGGCTGGAAAAAAGCGGCTTCCTGCTCGATTTCGGCGACGACGATTCCGGACTATTCATGAAGTATCTGCGGCGCGGTTCGGGCTATTACATCGACGTCGGCGCGTCGCAACTGGTGGCCGACGGCAAGATCAAACTGAATAGCGGCGTGGATGTGGTCGAACTGAAAGAGCATTCGGTGTTGCTGAGCGACGGCACCGAGCTCGAGGCGGATGTGGTGGTGTACGCAACGGGTTACGGCTCGATGAACGGCTGGGCCGCCGACCTGATTTCGCGCGAAGTCGCCGACAAGGTGGGCAAGGTGTGGGGGCTCGGTTCGAACACGACGAAAGACCCAGGCCCGTGGGAGGGCGAGCAGCGCAACATGTGGAAGCCCACGCAGCAGCAGGCGCTATGGTTTCATGGCGGCAACCTGCATCAGTCGCGGCATTACTCGCAGTACCTGTCGTTGCAAATCAAGGCGCGGATGGAGGGGCTTGCGACGCCGGTGTTCGGGCTGCAGAAGGTGCATCACCTGTCGTAGCGCGAGCGGGGCGCGGGGTTGCCGTAGAGGGCTGCCCCGCGTGCTGCGCGGCCGTCGATCGCTCAGGACATGGCGGGCAGCGTCACATTCACTTCCAACCCGCCGCCGTGCCGGTTGCTCAGCGAAATGTCGCCGCCATGCGCCTGAATCACCGCGCGCGCCGATGTCAGCCCCAGCCCCATGCCGCCCGTCGACCGGTTGCGGGACTGTTCGAGGCGATAAAACGGCGCGAACACTTTTTCGAGCGCATACGGTGGAATGCCGGGGCCGTAGTCGATCACCTTCAGGTGGATCTGGGTGGCCGAGCATTTCAGCTCCAGCTCCGCACGGTTGCCGTATTTCAACGCATTGTCGACCAGGTTCGCACACGCGCGCCGGAATGAAAACGGTCGTCCGCTGAAGGCGAAACGCTCGGGGCCGGCGTAGAAAACCGGCTTGCCCTGATCGCTGTAATCGTCGGCGATGGTGCGCAGCAGGCCGGCGAAATCGAACACGGTCGTTTCTTCGTTCTTGTAGTCGTCGCGAAAGAAAGACAGCGCGGAATCCGCCATGGCCTGCAGATCGTCGACATCGCGGAACAAACGCTCGCGTTGATCGTCGTCTTCGATAAATTCGCCGCGCAGCCGGATTTTCGTGAGCGGCGTGCGCAAATCGTGCGACATGGCCGCCAGCATCGCGGTACGGTCTTCGACGAATTTGCGCAACTGCGCCTGCAGTGCGTTGAAGGCCGCGATCGCGGCGCGCAGTTCGCGCGGCCCCGCTTCGCGCACCGGGCCGGAACGCGGATCGCCGCCGAAACGGCGCAGGTCGTCGGCAAAACGCCGTAGCGGCTTGGACAGAAAATACGTGGCCACGACCGAGGCCGCCAGAATGGACAACACCACGAACCCCAGCGCAATCGCGATCTGCGCCGGCCGCGGCAATCCCCACGCGCGACGGGTGGCGGTGAACACGAGCCAACTGCCGTCGTTCAGTCCGGCGGCCAGAAAATAGGCGTGCGGATGGCGGGCGCGATCGTAGTTCGGCAAGCTGCGCGATACGTCGTCGTTCGATTTGAACAGCAAGACGGTGCGCGGGTGGCCATTTGCCGCGAACCACTGGGTGAGCTCCGCGTCGGTGCGGCTCGTGGTGGGCGCCTTTGCGAGCACGTGCGCGGTCGGCGAGCCGGCCGGATACCAGTCGACCGAGGTTGCCGGAATGTGCGACGCGCCGGCCACCGGCTGACGATAGTTTGCCGGCACGGTCTCGACCATCAGGATGATGTCGTTGGCCCGGCCGAGCAGCGCGGTTTCCTCGACCGACGGCCGCGCCCACACGCCCGCGAAGTGATTGAACACCACGCTGAGCAACAGTACGCCGACGATCGCTGAGCCGACCGTGAGCGCGATACGCCAGCCGATGGTATCGGGCGGCCGCAGGCTGATTTTCATCCGCGCCGCACCGTGGGGGTGAACATGTAGCCGCCGCCGCGTACCGTGCGGATGACGGGCGGTTCCTTCTCGTCGAGATCGAGTTTGCGGCGCAGGCGCGCGACCTGCACGTCGATACTGCGGTCGTACACCTCGTGCGCCGCGCCGTGCGCGAGATCGAGCAACTGTTCGCGCGACAGCACGCGCTGCGGGTGCTCCGCGAACGCCAGCAGCAGGTCGAATTCAGTGCTGGACAGGATCATCAGCGTGTTGTCGGCGGAGCGCAGTTCGCGCCGGGCGATATCGAGCCGCCAGCCGGCGAACGACAGCATCGGCCGCGTGCCGGTGCTCGTCACCGCAACATCGGACTGGGTCGTGCGGCGCAAAACGGCCTTCACGCGGGCGAGCAATTCGCGCGCGTCGAACGGTTTCACCAGGTAATCGTCCGCGCCGATCTCGAGGCCGACCACGCGATCCACATGATCGGCCACCGCGGTGAGCATGATCACCGGCACTTTCGAGGTAGCCCGCAAACGCCGGCACAGGCTGAAGCCATCTTCGTCGGGCAGCATGACGTCGAGAATCACCAGGTCGATGGGCCGGCTGTTGAGCATGTCGAAGAGCGTCACGCCGTCGGTCGCGATACTGACCTCGTGGCCATGCCGGCGAAAAAAACCCGTCAATAAGGACCGGATGTCCTCTTCGTCGTCGACCACCAGTACGTGCGGCATATAAGTCATTCCCAAATGCTAAACCTGAACGGCCCACAATCTATGTCAGCCGTGCCCCGGCAATATTTCAGGGCTGACACATTGTATCGGGCTCGACATATCGCGCACATCATGGCGTCGAATCGCCTGAGTACTCTCGCCGCTTCTGATCGGAGGTTACTGAATGGCGAGTTCGTCGAAATCCCCACGTCGTGTTACCGATGTGCCGAAGAAGGCCCGTTGCCGCGATTACCCGGTGCTGCTGGCCGCCACGCTGCTGATGAGTTCCCGCCTCGCGTGGGCGGGCGGCGTGGACAGCGAGGCCGATTCCGGCTTCACCGTATTGAGCAACGCGACCAACGTGACGCATTGGGGCCTGGGCGCCGGCGTGGGCGTGGACGCGTCGCCCTACCGCGGCGATAAAGCGCGCGTGACGCCGATTCCGCTGTTCTACATCGACAATAAGTGGATTAACGCGTACGCCACGCGGCTCGATCTCAAGGTCGGACAATGGAGCGGCGTAACGGTTGCATTGCGGGCCCGCGTGGGGATTCTCGAAGGCTATCGGGCCTCGGATGCGCCGATCCTGAACGGCCTGCCGAATCGCGACGATCTGACCTTCTGGTACGGCCCGGTGGTGGGCTGGCATACGGCCTTCGGCACGCTGACCGGCAGCTATCTGCTGGGCGGCAACAAGGGTCAGCAAGCCAGCCTCGAATTCAAAAAAGCCTTCGAAATGGGGCGCTGGAGCATCGAACCGCATGCGGATGCGACCTGGCTCGCCGGTAAATACGTCGACTACTACTATGGCGTGACCTCGTCGGAAGCACGCGCCGGGCGGCCTGCGTATGACGGCAGTGCGACGGTGAACGCGACCCTCGGTACGCGCGTTGCGTATCAGCTCGCGCCGCGTCAGTCGGTGAGCCTCGATCTGCAGGTCACGCACCTCGGCAGCGGTATCGCCGATAGCCCGCTGGTCGGCCGGCGCTTCATTCCCGCCGCGCGCCTCGGGTATCTGTATCAGTTCCAGTAACGTAAATAAATGCCTGGGTAGGCTTGGGCCTGCGCGGCGTCGCGCGGCTCGGTCTTACCCCAGAACGGAGAAGAACATGCTGTTTGCTACGCGTCACACCCGCGTCGCCCGGCGCCGTGCGTCCTGCGAGGCCACGGAAAGCGACTGCCGTCAGGAACACGATGCCGGCCGCGGCCGGCCGCGGCCGGGCGCGCCGGCAGCGGCCCGTGGGTACGCTATCCGGGTCGAGCAATCTCGACGGATGGAAAACCCAGGGTCGTCCTCACTCGCATGAAGGCGGCGCGGCGTTGGGTCACGAGCCGGTCGACGTCGCGAGCGTGCTGGACGCGGTTCAGCAGATCGTCGAACTGCGTGCGCGGTTGCGGGAAAAACAGTTGGAAATCGACGTGCTGGCCGAAGCACTGGCCTACGCGCGCGGGTTTAGTCCCGACAATTGAGGTGCCGGCGCGGCGTCCTTGCAAAAAACATGCGCACGATAAGCGGCTTTTAGATCGATTCAGGAAATTTACAATGGCGGTATCGTTTCAGAACCCGTTCCTGGAGAATCCATTTGATGGCGACGCTTCACTACATCTACGATCCGCTGTGCGGCTGGTGCTATGGCGCCGCGCCGCTCGTCGAGGCGGCGCGCGCCGTGCCGGGTCTCGCGCTCGCGTTTCACGGCGGCGGCATGCTCGCGGGCTCGCAGCGCCGTCGCGTGACGCCGCAATGGCGCGACTACGTGATGCCGCACGACCGGCGGATTGCCGAGCTGACCGGCCAGCCGTTCGGCGCGGCTTACTTCGACGGCCTGTTGCGCGACGAGCACGCCATGATGGATTCGGAGCCGCCGATTACGGCGGCGTTGGCGGCGCAAGCGGTAGCGGCGCGTGGGCTCGACATGATTCACCGCCAGCAGCGCGCGCATTACGAGGAAGGCAAGCGCATCAGCGACCCCGCCGTGCTGCACGAACTCGCCGTCGAGATCGGCTTGCCGGCGGATGAGTTTCGCGCGGCGTTCGCGCAGCACAGCGGGGCGACGACGCAACAGCATATCGACGCTAGCCGTCGTCTGCTGGACGAGGTGGGCGGCCACGGCTTTCCGACGTTCGCGCTGGAAGACGCGCAGGGTCGCGTCGGTGTCGTCGACATTCGCGCGTATCTCGGCCGGCCGGTCGAATGGGCGCACGAGCTTGCGCGCCTGACCGGCGTGTCCAGCGGGGCGTCGGCGTTCGCTACGGCATCGTCGGCGTCGAGGAGTGGGCCGAGTTGCGATATCAGCGGTTGCGCGTGAGCGAAACCTGATCGCAACGCGAGCGGAATCGACAGGGTTCAGCAGCGAACAGCGCGCCGCGACGCCCGGTCAATCCGCTTGCGAAAGCTGAAACACGTTGCCTTCGGGATCTTCGCCGTCGCACATCAGGTGGGGGAACCCGTCGTAGCGTTTCAGGCCGCGCATCGGCACGCCGGCGCGCGTGAGCGTGTCGTGCAGCTCGATCAGTCCGGACGCGACCGAGAAGACCAGCTTCGCATTCGAATGATTGGGCCTGGCGGACAGCGCGCGATACGGTTCACCGACCCGATGCAGCGCGATCTCGACCGCACCCGCTTGCAGCACGACCCATTCGTGTTCGATTTCCTCGCTGACGGGCAGCGCGAAATGGGTTTGATAGAAGGACTTCAGCAGCGCGACGTCGTGGACATAAAGAATCAATCTCGACAGGTGCAACGGCATGGATCTCTCCGCGGGGCGTGGCGCTTCTAACGTCGATAGCAGCGCTGGGTGAATGGAATCAGCTAGCGATTCGTGACCGGAAAGCCACCGGCGAAGTTTAAATGCCCGGTGGCGATGAGGGCGAGATCCGGTTCGCCCGGCGGTTGCGAAAGCGATCGATGCCGCGACCTCGCAAAAATAGCGGCGCATGCAAGGCCATTGCGTTTCACCCGCCAATCATGATCACGCTGCCCAACGCGCGCCGTGTGCATGGGCCTTGATATGAGCGACAGCGGGCACGTTCGGCGGCATCCTGAGGGGCGACAGCGAACCTGCTTCGTCGTCGCCGAAACTTGCGACCAGACAATCGATCAGCTTGCGCACCCGCAACGGCAGATTGCGCCGCGTTCGATAAACCAGCAGCGTATCGAGCGACGGCGCGCGCCAGTCGTTCAGCACCCGTACGAGTTCGCCGCGCGACTCCGACAGGCGGGCGATCGATTCCGGCAAGACCGCCATGCCGAGGCCATCCAGCGTCGCGGAAATCAGCGCGCTCGGGCAATTGGTGCGAAACGCGCTGCGGGCGCGCAATGCCGAGCGCTCGCCGGTCACGGCGTGAGTCAGTGCTAGCGTGGCATCGTGCGACCCGGCGATCACCGTCATGCAATGCTCGGGTCGCACGTCGTCCGGATGTCGGGGCATGCCGGCGCCGCTCAGGAACGCCGGGCTCGCATACATCCCGAAGCGCGTCGCGGCAAGCTGCCGCGCGACACAGGAAGCCGGCGCGGCGCGCCCGACCACGATGGAGAGATCCGCCAGGTCGCCCAGCGTCTCGCCCTGATGGTCGACCAGCCGCGTATCGACACGGACCTTCGGATGCTCACGCGTGAAATTGGCCAGAATCGGCGCGAGGCGGCTCATGCCGAACAGCGCCGGGACTTCGAGACGCAGATCGCCCGACACGTCGAGCGCGATATCGTTGCTCACGCGAGCCAGATCTTCATAACAGTCGAGCACGCCGGCGGCATGTTCGAGCACGGTATGTCCCACCGGCGTCAGCGTGACCTTGCGCGTGGTCCGGTTGAACAGCTGCACACCGAGCAGCGTTTCGAGATCCTGCACCGCGCGACTGACGGACGGCACGCCCACGTGAGCGGCATCGGCCGCCTTGGTGAAACTGCCGTGATCCGCGACGGCCTTGAATATCTCCAGTGCTTTCAGACGTTCCATGATTTTCTCCGCGTCGATGGACAGGTTGCATGGACTGAATGATCGACGCACGGGCGCTGCAAATCGAGTTACGTGCTGTTAAACGTTGCTATGCGCCGCTATGCAACGCTCGGGCGCGGGTGAGTGCGTCGAATTAACATCGATTAAGTTGGCGTTGAAACCGTAGTACGCGATCATTCGGTATTTTTGGCGTGGTGTGCCGTTTGCGTTCCGACAGCACCGTGCTGCCGTGAATCCCGCTACACAATCAAGGTGGTTTGATGATCTCCCCGTACAGCATCGCGTTCGGTCCGTTCACACTGCATTTCCCGCAGCGCGCGCTGACAAAAAATGGCGAGCCGGTGCGCCTCGGCAGCCGCGCGCTCGATATCCTCGTGGTGCTGGTCGAAAGCGCCGGCACGCTGATGCCGACGCGCGACCTGTGCGCCCGCGTGTGGGCGGACAACGTGGTGGACGAGGGCGCTTTGCGCGTGCATCTGTCCGCGCTTCGCAAGGCGTTGGGCGACGGCGTCGACGGAATTCGCTATATCGTCAATGAAACGGGCCGCGGCTATCGGTTCGCGGTGCCGGTCAGCAAGTCGTCGGCCGGCCCGCTTGCGGCCCCGGCGCCGGGCGGGGCCCGTACGTTGCCGGTGAAGCTGGCGCGGGTGATCGGTCGCGACGAGGTGATCGCGGGGCTGACCGATCAACTGCCCAAACGCCGTTTGCTGACCATCACCGGACCCGGCGGCATGGGTAAGACCACGGTCGCGCTGGCCATCGCGCACCGGTTTGCCGAACAGACCGGCACGCGCGCGCTGTTCGTCAACTTCGCGCCGGTCTCGGACGCCTCGAACGCGGCGAGTACGGTGGCGTCGGCGGTCGGCGTCGCGGTGTCCACCGGCGACCCGGTGCCGGACCTGATCAGAACGCTGGCCGACGCGCCCGTGCTGCTGGTGCTGGACAACTGCGAGCATCTGATCGACGCGGTCGCCGAACTTGCCGAGCAGTTGTTGCAGGCCGCGCCCGGCGTGCATTTGCTGGTGACGAGCCGGGAGCCGCTGCGGTCGGAAGGCGAGTCGGTGCATCGGCTCGCGGCGCTGCCGTCGCCCGACTCGGGTACCGCGCTCAGTACGAATCAGGCGAGCGAGTATCCCGCCATTGCGTTGTTCGTGGACCGCGCCAACGCCGCCAACGATACGTTCGCACTGACCGAAGCCAACGCGACGGCGGTCGGCGATATCTGCCGCCGGCTGGACGGCATTCCACTCGCGATCGAATTCGCGGCGGCGCGCGTCGGCCTGATGGACGTGCATGCCATTGCCGCGCGGCTGGACGACCGTTTCGCGCTGCTGACGCAAGGCCGCCGCACCGCGTTGCCGCGCCAGCAGACGCTGCGCGCGACGCTCGACTGGAGCTATGAACTGCTGCAGCCGCAAGAGCAGCAGGTGCTGCGGCGTTTGTCGGTGATGCGCGCGTCGTTCGACATGAGCGAAGCGGCGGCGGTCGCCCGTTGCGAGGCGCTCGACGAACTCGCGGTGTTCGACGCCACCACCGGTCTGATTGCCAAGTCGCTGATCTCGTGCGACGTGGGCGATTCGCCTTTGCCGTACCGGCTGCTCGACACGACCCGTCACTATGCGCACCTGCGCCTCGTGGAAGCCGGCGAGACCGATGCAGTGCGGCGGCGTCACGCCCAGCATTGCTGTCAGGTGTTTGCCGATCCGGCTGCGGCATGGGAAGGTAAAGCGCCGCGCGAATGGCTCGCGATCCATAGCCGGCGGATCGACGACATTCGCGCGGCGTTCGAATGGGCGTCGCGCGAAGGCGGCGAGCGCCACATCGCGATCACGCTGGTTATCGTCACCGCACCGTTGTGGTTCCACCTGTCGTTGCCGCACGAGTTTCTCGGGCTGGCCGAACACGCGATCGCCGCGGTGGAAGGCAGCGATCTGGCCGGCACGCCCGAGCACGTCGAGTTGCTTGCCGCCTACGGCCACGCGCTGTGGCACACGCGCGGACCGACGCCGGCCATGGCGCAGGCGTTCGAACACGCCTATGAAGCGGCTTGCCGTCTCGCTGATCTGGGCATGGAGATGCGCACGCTGTGGGGCATCTGGGCGCAACGCATTCTCGCGGGCAGCTACGCGGAGAGCTTGCCGCTGGCCGAGCATTTCAGCAGGCTCGCGGCCGGCACGGGAGATCTGTCCGCCGTGCAGACCGCCGATCACATGAAGGCGCTCTCGCATCATTTCCTCGGCGATCAGCGCGAGGCGCGCTCGCTGATCGAAGACGTGATCGCGCGAGACGAAGATCCGATCCGCGCGAATCACGCGAATCATGCGCAGGTGGACGGCCGCATTGCGAGCATGTCGCTGCTGATGCGCATTCTCTGGCTGCAAGGCGACAGGGACCGCGCGCTGGCGCTCGCTCGCGAATGCGCCGCGCTGGCGCTGGAGGTGGATCACGATCTGTCGATCTGCTACGGCCTCTCGATCGGCTCGATTCCGGTTGCGATCTGGGCCAACGACCTTGCGATGGCGCGCGAACTGACCGGCAGGTTGCGCGAGCGGACTCGCCAGCGCGGTTTGTCGTACTGGGATAAATGGGCCGAAAGTTTCGCGGCGCTGGCCAATGCGCGACCCGTGGCGCCGCACGGCGCCACCCTCATGCAACTGGAGGTCTTCGCCAGCGCCGGGTCGCCGTCCTGCGTCAACGCACTGATTGCGGCGGGACGGCTGGATCAGCCTTCGTGGTGTCGCGACCTGCTGGCCGAGCGGCACGACGCCAGCAACGCGGCGGCGGCCACGCCGCGCGAATTCTCCTGAAGCCGGGCGGGACCGGCGCGCTCGCGAAGTCCCCGCCATCCTTGCCAAGGCCCGCCAGGCGGGGCGCTAACGGTTCTTAGCAAAGCTTAACTGACGCCTTTGGCCGGGTCTCCCCGAGAATTGGCAGCAACGGAATGTTCGTGACACGAGCCTGACCACGCCGCTTGCCACGCAGCGCGGTGCCGGCGACGAACGTATCTCTCCTGCTGACTCCATCGGAACCTGGCCTCATGAATCCACTCACCCGCCCTGGCGAACCGCGGCATTGCGCAGCGAACCTGGTGACCCCGTCCTCGGCACACCCGGTTCTCGACGCCGAGACCCAGCAGTTTCTCGACGTGATCGCCGAAGCCGGTCTGCATCCGGATGACCTGCTTCTGAACGACCCGCCGACCATCGACGGGTCCGAGCAAACCGCGACGCCTGCTGACGGCCTCGCTGTCGTCACGGACGATCTGACGCTCGCCGTTGGTCCCACCGGCTCGGTTGCCGTTCGAATCGTTCGTCCGGCTGGCGTTTCGGTGCCCCTGCCGGTCGTGATGTACTTTCATGGCGGCGGCTGGCGCATGGGCGACCGCATCACGCATGGCCGCCTGATCCGCAAGCTCGCGGTGCAAGCCGAAGTCGCGGTCGTGTTCGTCGACTACACGCTGACGCCGCACGCACGGTACCCGGTGCAGAACGAACAGGCCTACGCGGCGTTGACGTACGTCGTGGAGCACGCCGAGGCGCTCGGCGTCGAGCCGTCTGCGATCGCGGTGGCCGGCGACGGCGCGGGCGGCAACATGGCCGCCGCCGTCACGCTGCTGGCGAAGCAGCGGCATGGACCGCGTATCGCGCTTCAGGTGCTGTTGTGCCCGATTCTCTCGGCCGGTGCGCATTCCCGGTCCTACGCGCAATACGCCGACGGCCCCGGTTTGACGGCTAGCGCCGTGCAGGCGTCCATTCACGCGCAATTTCCCGCCGGATGCGTGGCCGACAAACTGGCGATGCCGCTCAATGCCACCACGGACGACCTCGAAGGTCTGCCATCCGCGTTGATCGTCACCGCGGAAAACGACGTGGTGCGGGACGACGCCGAGGCTTACGCACGCAAGCTCATGCGTGCGGGCGTCGAGGTCAGCGCGACACGTTACCTTGGCACGATCCATGACTTTGTCGTATTCGATGGGCTCGCGCATACCTTTCCCACGACAGCGGCGCTCGCTCAAGCTTGCGCTGCCTTGAAGGCCGCGCTGCGCAAATCGGGCCGTCCACGCAGCCAATGCGGCGCACGCAACGCGTAATCCGACCGGACCGCGTACGTCAGGCGTTGCCATTGCGCGGGCCGTTCGATTCGCTAGTCGCCACGCGCTTCACTCTGCTTACTGGGGATACAACATGATGGAACTGGGCCGTTTCGAACTCGATCTGGGCATGCGGCGTTTGCTCCGCGACGGTGAAGCCGTGCGGGTGGGCTCCCGCGCTTTCGACATTCTTGCCGCCATCGCGGCCGCCGGTGGCCGCCTCGTGACGCGCGACGAGCTGATGAAAACCGTCTGGCCGGGTTCCATTGTCGAAGAAGGCAATATCGACGTGAACCTGTCGGCGCTGCGCAAAGCGCTCGGCCCAGACCGTGATCTCATCATCACCGTGCCCGGCCGCGGTTATCAACTGGCGCAAGTGCCGGTGAAGCCGCTGCCCGCGCGGTCCGTGGTCCGCGTCGGCCTGCCGGCCCGGCGCGTGTCGCTGGTGGGACGCGAGGCCGTGATCGGCCAGCTCTGCGCGGCATTGGCCGACGCGCCGGTGCTGACGCTGACCGGCACGGGCGGCGTCGGCAAGACCAGTCTCGCGATCGAAGTGGCGCACCGGATGGCGGGCGAGTTCGACAATCGTGTCGCGTTCGTCGAACTGGCCACGCTGAACACCCGGGAAGCGGTGCTCCAGGCGATCATGACGTGCTGCGGTCTGCCCGCCGAAAACGAAACCCCCGGGCTTGCCGCTCTGACGACCGAACTTGCCCGCACGCCGCGCCTGCTTCTGCTGGACAGCGCCGAGCATGTGATCGGCGCTGTCGCCGAGATCGTCGAACCGTTGCTCGCGGCGAGCGCCACGTTGCGCGTGCTGGTCACGAGCCGCGAACCGCTGCGCATTCGCCCGGAGGCGCTGTTCAAAGTCGATCCGCTCGCGACCCCGACGGCGCAGGCCAGCGATGCCGAGATGCTGCAAAGTCCCGCCGTCGAGTTATTCCGGCAACGCGCGAATGCGTTGCCGGCCGGCGTCGGCGCGGAGAATCACGAGATCCGGCTGATCGGCGAAATTTGCCGCCGTCTGGATGGCATCCCGCTCGCGATCGAACTGGCCGCGGCCCGTGTCGACGTGCTGGGCGTGGAAGGCGTGCGCCGCCGCCTCGACGATCGTCTGGCGATTCTGACCGGCGGCTATCGGACCGCGATGCCGCGCCATCAGACGCTGCGCGCCACCTTCGACGCGAGCTTCACGTTGCTGGGCGACGTCGCACGCTGCCTGTTTCAGCGGCTCGCCATTTTCAACACGCCGTTCACGTTCGACTCGATGCGCGCCGTGGTTTGCGACGCGGCGCTGACGGAAGACGACGTGATCGACGGCATCGGCGAACTGGTGGCGAAATCGCTGGTCAACGTGAGCCTGGATGGGTCGGAAGCCGTCTACCGGCTGTTCGAATCCACCCGCGCTTACGCTGCGGACAAACTGCGCGGGACGGAAGACGTGCGGCAGATCGCGTCGCGTCATGCCCGCTTCGTGGCGGCCCTGATCGACGCGCATGACGAACGCGATGCGATCACGGTCGCTGCTTCGGCCGACCTGCTCGCCGCCTGACAATACGCTTATCGGCAAGGCTTATTGACCACGCTTGTCGGCCACCCTTACCGACGGCTTTCGAGCGACCATAGCGCGCCTTACTGTATAGAGCAGCGCGACGCCACTCAAATAATTAGTCAGTCAGCGACGGATTCTCTCCGTTCGCTCCGTTCAAGAGATCTGGGCAGCACGTTGGCGTAGCGATTGCACCTGACTGGCGGTTTTGAAAGTGGCGGTGAAAGCCAATTTCAAGGTCCGGTCACTGCGAGCCGACCGCTAGCGTGATTGCAAACCCGCTTGCCATCTTGCGCGTCAGACTCTTTGATATGAATGCACAAATACTGATCGTCGACGACGACGTCGAACTCGTCGAGGTGCTCACCGCTCTGCTGGAACGGGCCGGCATGGGAGTGTCCGTCCTGCGCGACGCGAGTTTGCTCGCGGAAAAGATCGAACAGACGTCGCCCGATCTGGTCGTGCTCGATCAGATCCGGTTCGGCGCCGAAGGTCTGGACGCGCTGAGCAGACTGCGCGCGGCGGGCAACGAGGTGCCGGTGATTCTCACGGCCAGACCGACCGACGTCGACCGCATCATCGGCCTCGAAATGGGTGCGGACGACTGCCTCGGCAAACCCTTCAATCCGCGCGAACTGCTCGCGCGCGTGCGCGCGGTGCTGCGGCGTTGCAATACGGGCCTGCCGGCCGCCGCCCGGGAAGCGGAGCGTGCGGTCGTGTTTGGTCCGTTCACGTTGGACCTGCGCTTGCGCACCCTGGAGATGGACAGCGGCGCGTTCTTTCTGTCCGCGGCGGAGTTCGCCTTGCTGAAGGTGTTCGTCGAGAACCCGATGCGGACGCTGACGCGGGTGCGCCTGCTCGAGTTGCTGTACGGCACGGAAGACGAGCGGACGGATCGCGGTGTCGACGTGCAGGTGTGGCGGTTGCGGCGAATTCTCGAGGCCGACCCGTCCGCGCCGCGGTTCATCCAGACCGTGCGCAGTCATGGCTATGTGTTCGTGCCGGACGGCGCGCGGCATTCGCCGGCCCGCAAGTCGATGGCTCGGGTGTCGAACCGGCGCGCTTCGCTGGCCGCCGCGCAGCGCGACAGTGCATAGCCCGCGCTAGGGGCTCAGCTCGCGTTGCTGGCGGGGCTGTCGGCCAGCAGCGCCCACCGCTCGTGATCACGCCATTCGCCGTCGATGCGCAGATAGCGCGGCGAATACCCTTCCTTCTGAAAGCCCAACCGCCGCACCAGCGCGATCGACGCCTCGTTGCCCGGTTGAATGTTGGCTTCCAGCCGATGTAATCCCATTTCCTCGAACGCATGGCTCACCGCCGCGCGCAGCGCGTCGGTCATCCGTCCCTGGCGCGCGAAACGCGACATGCCGTAGTAGCCGAGATAAGCGCTCTGAAAAACTCCCGCGACGATTTCGTTGACGTTGATAATGCCGACAATCTCGTTCGACGCGATTTCCCGCGCGACCAGTCCGACGTTGGGTCCGGTCAGGGTGCGTGAGAACCAGCCGTCGAAACCGGCCTGATCGGTGAAGGAGGCGACCCACGGCAAGTGGTAGTGCTGATTCGCGCGGTTGGCGGCGATCAGGTCGGCGGCATCGGCGCGGCTTGCGCGGCTGAGTCGAACGGTGGTCATGGGTCTCCAGTCGGCGATGAGTGGCTGCGCTTTGGTGCGGTGTGCACTGCGCGGCGTACGGAGTGCAGCGTGCAGCGCGCGGCAAGCGGCGTGCGGAAAGATAGCGGATAACGCCGCGAAAACAAAGCGCGCGCGCCGAGGATGAATTCGACCGATTGACGCTCGCGGATGCCGGCGAGGCGGTCGGGTCGGGGCCGGTCGGTTCGGGCCGGTTTGGCGTTACGGTGACGGAAGCTCAATGGAAAACCTGCTCAAGAAACTCGACCTGACTTCGCTGCGATTGTTCGTCGCCGTTTGCCAGGAGCGCAATATCGCGCGGGCGGCCGAACGCGAGTTCATCGCGCCGTCGGCGGTGAGCCGGCGCATCGCCGAAATCGAGACGGTGATCGGCCTGCCGGTGATCCAGCGTCAATCGCGCGGCATTACGGTGACGCCGGTCGGCGAGACCGTGCTGCGCTATGCGCTGGCGATCATCGGCAACATCGAACAGATGAGCGCGGAGTTGTCGCGCTTTTCGTCGGGCGCGAAAGGCCGTGTGCGGGTGGTGGCGAATCTGTCGTCGATCGTGCAGTTTCTGCCGGAAGATGTGGCCGCGTTCGGGCGCGCGTTTCCGGAGGTGTCGATCGAACTCGAAGAAGAGAACAGCGCCGACGTGCTGCGTCTGGTCGGCGAGCACGCGGCGGACTTTGGCATCTGCAATGCGGTGGCGGGCAGCGAAGCGTTCGAGCAGGTGCCGTACCGGCAAGACCGGTTGGCGGTGCTGGTGCCGGGCGGTCATCGTCTCGCCGGGATGGCGCGCGTGACGTTCAACGGTTTGCTCGGCGATAGTTTTGTCGGCCTGCGCAGCGAGAGCGCGCTGACGCAGATGCTCGCGCGCCAGGCGGCCGCGGAGGCCAGGCAACTCGATGTGAAGATCCGCGTAAGCAGTCTCGATGCGTTGTGCCGGATGGTGCACGCGGGGCTCGGCATCGCGATCGTGCCGGAGCAGGTGGGCCTGCTTTACGTGAATGCGCTCGACGTGCGGTTACTGTCGTTGCGCGATGCGTGGGCGGTGCGCCGGTTGATCGTGATTTTTAAAGCACGCGAGCAGTTGAGTGCGAGCGCGGCGGCGTTGGTGGGGTTTCTGGGGAGCGGGGAGTAGTCGCGATGGATCAGCCGCTCCCCGCTATCTTTGCGTTAGCGCGCCAGACCTGGGTTCTGCTCGGTCGCGCAAGCGCGCAACGATGCAGCGATGGCAGGCTTGTTGAGCTTGTCGAAAATATCGGCCATCTGCGCCTGCGCAACTGGATCACCTTCGCGCGCCGCGCGCCAGCGCAGCGACGCGATCATGCTGAGCGTGCTGTCGCCCGGCGTTTCGCCGTCGTAGCCCGACTGCGCCTGCAGAATGTCCGCGAGCTTGTTGTAGCCGGCCGGCACATGATGCGCGAGCAACCATGCGACGATCGGCGCGGCGCCTTCCCAGTTTTCGTCGTCGAGGTTGCTGCTCACGAGTCGCGCCGCCGCGCGCCAGTATCCGAGCGAAGCGGCTTTCGCGTAGGCCTTGTCCGCCTCGGGGCCGCGCGTTGTGGGCGCTGCGTCGAATGCGGCAACCGCGGCTGGGGAGGGCGGAGCAAGCTCGAGCTTCTTGCAGCGGAATGTGCCGGGTGCGTTCTCGGGCAGATTGGCCCAACGCGACTGATCTTGTAGCGCGTGGTCGAGCGTGGGTCCAATGTCCTTCTCTTTTAACGTTGCGAATACCCAGTCGGTGCGTAGATGCTGGTTCGTTTGCCATTCGGTGTCCGCGCGCGCGTGCTGTGCGACGACGATCAGGGATAGTGCGGCGAGACAGCAGATCAGACGGGTGGTCCATCGGGCAGTCATACGTGGGGTTCCGGGCATTCTTTATCCTCGATATTGATGATTTTTTTGATTTCAGGCGGCACGTAGGGTTTCGATCTGTCTGAATCTCGACGCGAAGTCAGATAGTTAGTTTGATCCGCACCATGAAATCCCTATTCAATCGCTTGAAGAATATCGAGGATATTACGTATTTCGATTATGTGAAGGCAATTAAAAAACGATCGGCAATTGCAAGTTGTTAAATGATTTATGCGAGGTGGATTTAATTATTTATATTTCGTCAATTTCAAGCCGGCACCGCCACCGGCGCCGACCCATCCCCCGCATCCAGCATCCGCACCGCAAACCCGAAGCATCGCTCGATCAACGCCGGCTGCATGATCTCCCGTGGCGTGCCTTGCGCGATGATGGTGCCGTCCGCCAGCAACGCAATCGCATCGGCATAACGCGCGGCCAGATTCGGATCGTGCACGATAGCCAGCGCGCCGATTTTCCAATCACGCGTCAACGCCCTGACGGTCTCCAGCAAACGATGCTGATGGGCCAGATCCAACGCGGCAGTCGGCTCATCGAGCAGCAGATAGCGGGTCGGTTGAGCCGATGCATCGCGCGTCTCGGCCGCGTCGTCTTGCCGCGGCCAGATCTGCGCCAGCACGCGGGCAAACTGCACCCTCGCCAACTCGCCGCCGGACAGCGTGGTGATGTCACGGCCGGCGAGCGTTTCGGCACCCGCCAACGTCAACGCTTCGTCGACGATGCACCGATCGTGACGAGACACGGACCCGCTCGCCGCGTGCGGATAGCGGCCGAGCAGCACGATCTCTTCGACCGTGAAGGGAAACACCGGGTTGGACGCTTGCGGCAACACCGCGCGCAAGCGCGCGAGACGCTTCGACGACATGCCGTCGAGCGACTCGCCATTGAGCGTCGTCGTGCCGCGCAACTGCGGCGTACGCGTCGACCCGCTGCCATGAAACTCGCCCGCCAGCGCTTTCAGCAAGGTGCTCTTGCCGGCCCCGTTACAACCGAGCAGCGTGGTCAGGCAACCGGGTTGAACCGTCAGCGAGAGATCGCGCAGAATCGGCCGGTCGCCACGGGTGATCGAGAGATGGCTGGTCATGAGCATGGGATGCTCTCCGTCGGGAAGTCTGGATCGCTCACAGACCGAGTTGACTGCGGCTGCGCCACAGCAACGCGAGGAAGAAGGGCGCACCGAGCAGTGCGGTCAGAATGCCGAGCGGCACTTCGGCAGGCGCGGCGACGGTACGTGCCGCGAGATCGGCGAGCACGGTCAGCGTCGCGCCGAGCAGCATCGCGCCGGGCATCACCACGCGTTGATCGGGACCGCAGGCGAGCCGCACGCAATGCGGCGCGACGAGACCGATAAAACCGATCACGCCGGTACACGACACCAGCGCGCCGACCCCCAACGCCGACGCCACCAGCACCGTGCGTTTGACCGCCTGAGCCGGCACGCCGAGATGCTGCGCTTCGGTCTCGCCGAGTTGCAACGCGTTCAGCGCGTGGCCGTTGCGCGCGATCACCAGCGCACCGATCGCCACGAAGGGCGCGACCGCGCCGAGCACCGGCCACTGCGCACCGCCGAGACTGCCGAGACTCCAGAAGGTCAGCGAACGCAATTGCGCGTCGTCGGCGAGATAGGTGAGCAGGCCGATCGCGGCGCCGGCCAGCGCATTGATGGCGATGCCGGCGAGCAGCAGCAGCGGCAGCGCGAGCCGGCCGCGCGCGGCGGCGAGGCGGTAGACCAGCGCCGCCACGGTCAGCGCGCCGAGAAAGGCGGCGGCCGGCAGCCAGACGAGACTCAGTGCGCCGGCCATCGGGCCGAGCACGATCAGCGTGGACGCACCCAGTGCCGCGCCGCTCGAAATGCCGATCAACCCAGGGTCGGCGAGCGGATTGCGAAACAGCGCCTGCAGCGCACTGCCAGCCGAGCCGAAACCAGCACCGACCAGCAGCGCCAGCACGACGCGCGGCACACGGATTTGCAGCAGGACCGCGCGCGCCTGCTGAAGCGCCGGATCGTTGGCCAGCTCGGCGGGTGTCGCGAGCAAGGCGGACCACACCAGCGCGGGGCCGATGCGATACGCGCCGATGCAGATCGCGGCGAGCGTCGCCAAACCGAGCGAGATGCCCAGCGCCCCGAGCAGCAGACGGGCGGTACGCCGGCGCCGCTCCGCCAGCGTGGCAGAGTTCGGTCGATAGCGGTCTGCCGATGCTGGCCCCGGCCCTGGTGAGGACGCCGCGAGGTCCGACTCCATCACGCCTCCTGCAGCTTCTGGTTCAGCATGGTCACCGCACCGGGCAGGCGCGGGCCGAAGCCGAGCAGGAATAAGGCGTCGAGCGCGACGACGCGCTTGTTCTGTCCCGCTGGCGTTGCCGCGAAGCCGGGGCTCGCCAGCATCGCCGCTGCGCCGCCGACCGCGCTCAGGCCTTCGTCGGTAGTCAGGATCAGATCGGGCGCTGCCGTTATCAGTGCTTCCGCCGACAGCGGCCGGTAACCGTTGAAGCCCTGCATCGCGTTGCGCGCGCCGGCATAGGCGAGCATCGCGTCGGCGGCGGTGTGCTGGCCGGCGACCATCGCGCCATTGCCCGTGTGATTCAGCACGAACAGCACGCGCGGCGGCTGCGCCCGGCGCGCGAGCGGCGAGGCCGCGACGGCCTCGCGCGCGCGTTGCCATTCGCCATCGAAGCGGCTCAGCAGCGCGTCGCCCTGCGGCTTCGCGTCGAGCGCCTTGGCGATGCCGGTGATCTTGTCGCGCACGCTGTCCACGTTGTGCTGTTCAGCGAACGACACGACCGACACCCCCGCCTGTTTGACCTGCGCGAGCACGTTGGTCGGCCCCGCTTCCGCCGACGCGAGGATCAGGTCGGGCCGCAATGACAGCAGACCCTCCGCCGACAACGCGCGCTGATAGCCGACCTTCGGCAAGGCGCGCGCGGCGGCCGGATAGCTGCAGGTCGTATCCGCGCCGACCAGCACGCTGGCCGTGCCGGTTGCGTTGCCCTGGGCGCCGAGCGCGTAAATGATCTCGGCAAGCGCGCCGCCGACCACGATCACGCGCCGCGGCGGCTGCGCGAATGCGCGCGGCGCCAACGCGCCGAGCAAAAAGGCGCCGCCGCCGAGCATCAGGCGCCGCCGCTGCCCGTTCAGGCGGGCGGCGTTCACGCTGCCGCCCCGTCGTCGAGACGCGCGACGCCGTCGATCAGTTCGCGCCAGCCGGCGAGTTCCGGCTGACCCGGTTTGCGTGCGCCGAACAGCATCGCGATGTTCTCGCCGTTCGCGTCGAACAGTTCGAGCGAGGTGACGATGCCGTCGCTGGTCGGCTTGCGCACCACCCACGCGCTGGCGATCAGGTCGCCACGCAGATGCAGATTGAAGCCGGGATCGAGCACGTTGACCCACGGGCCCATCGCGCGGATATTGCTGACCGGTCCAGTATGAATCTGGATCATGCCGCGATTGCCGACGAACACCATGATCGGCAGCGTGCTCTGCGCGGCGCGTTCGAGCAGGCCTTGCAGCGCGTCGTTGGCGACCGGGTAGGCGTAGCGGCGTTCGGCGAGCCGCAATGCCTGGGTGCGCGCGAGGCCGAACTTGCGCAGCATGCCGAAGAACTGGTGCGTGTCCGTCATCGCGTCCCACGCGCCATGAAACGCGGCGACGTCGATATCGCTGTCCAGCTTCAAGGCGGGCGGTGCGGACGCTTCTTCCGTGGCGAGGCCCGGCGTCTGGTCGCGCATTTGCCAGCGTTCCACGAAGGCGTCGAACGCTTCGTGATTGCTGTGCTCGCGCAGAAAGATCTTGTGGACCGCGTGGCCTTGTTTGTCGAAGAACTGCAGGCTTTTTTGCACGCCTTGCGCGGTGGTGTCGCGCACCGCGAAACCCGACGCCCACGCGTGATAGAACACCCGCAGATCGATCGCGCTGCCGAGCACGAGGCCGACGGTGCCGTCGTGACTCATGTCTTCGAAGACGCCGTCTTTTTCATGCACGGCGGCCTCGTTGCGCGTGAGCGCCATCACGGCGCCCAGTTGCGGCATCTGTTCGTACAGCTCGACGAAGTTCGGCTCGAGCCGCACCACGTGTTCGCCGACGAACGCCGCGAGCGCTTCGCCCTCGCTAATGCCGAGCGCGTGTGCGGCCTCGCGGTTGCGCAGTTTCTGCGCGGCCTTCACGGTTTGAAAATCGTGACGCAGCTGAGTCAATGCAGCTGCATCGTGACGGGCGGAATTCAGCATGATAGGTGCCTCGCAATGCCGTATAGCGGGTTGAAAGAGGGGAGAGCGGCGTGCGCGTGCTGCATCAGAAGTCGACCTTCATGCTGACCGACACGTTGCGGCCGGGCGCCGTATAGGCGTCCTTGACCGGCGACGTCTCCGCAATGCCGCGCACGTCCGACCAGTTCCAGTACTTGCGGTCGAACAGGTTGTACACGCCGAGATACGCGACGACGTGCTTGTTGAAGCGATAGCCGCCGCGCAGGTCGACGACGAAACTCGAACCGGGCGCGAAGCAGGTTTGCGACGCGCAGCTTTTCGGCGTGATGTCGCTGGTTTTCTTCGCGGCCTGAAACAGCAGATCCGTTTGCACGAACCAGCGTTCGCCCGGTTCATAACGCAGGCCGAACACGGCCGAGAACGGGTTGATGGTGTCGAGCGGCTGATTCGCGTTGTTGCCGCCTTCCACGCTGCCCTTGGTGAAGGCCATCGCGGTCTTGACCGTGAAGCCGTACGGCAGCGCCCATTCCGCGCGTCCTTCGAGGCCGTGAATCGAGGCTCGCGAATAGTTGACGTACTGGAACACCAGCGGATCGTTCGGGCGGCCGCTGCCGCTGACGGTCTGTTGCGCGATGAAGTCGCGATAACGGCCGGCGAAGATCGCCGCGCTATAGCGCAGCGGGCCGAGGCCCGTGCCGAGCTTGCCGCGCAAACCGGCTTCGATGGTGTCGCTGGTTTCCGGCTTGAGGTTCGGATTGCCGATCGACGTATAGCCGTACAGCGGATTCGCGAAGCTGTTGTTCACCTGATCCGGCGACGGTGCGCGGAAACCGTGCGTGTATTGCGCGTACGGAATCAACGCGGGCGACACTTCGTACAGCACCGCGAGGCGTGGCGACAACGCGTTGTCGCTCGACGAAACCGGCTTGCCGAGATATTGCGGGTCGCCGGTTTTCGCGTTCAGCGCGTAGGTGTCGAAACGCAAACCCGGCGTGACGGTGAGGCCGCCATAGCTGATCTGATCCTGAATGAACGCGCCGAGCAGACGGTAGTCGGTATCCGGGAACGGCTTGTTCGGGAACGCGGCTTCGCCCACGCCCGGCACGGTGCCGTCGCGCAACGCCGTGACGCGATCCAGGCTGCCGTCGCCGCCATACAGCAGTTTGTGCGAGAGAATGCCCGTGTGGAAGTTGCTTTCCGCGAACGCCGAGCCGCCGAATACACGCTCGCCGTAGTGGCTCAAACGCGTGCGCGAAGCCGATGAACCGCGCGTCTCATACGAGTTCTGATCCTGCCAGGCGTCCTGGTAGTACACCTGAACGTGTGCGGTCTGGAAAAACGGCGCGGCCTCGTTATTGAAGTCGTAGTCGAGGCTGTAGCGGTTGCGTTCGAGCTTGTCGTTACCGGTCAGCGCGAGCGTGGTGGGCGGATTGATCGCCGACAGCACGTTCGTGTCGATCCGTTCGCGCACGGTTTCGGCGGTGAATTTGAAGGTGTCGTGCGCGGTCGGTTTGACGACCAGCTTGCCGAGCAGCGTTTCGGAATACGTGTCCTGCGGATTCGCCGTGGTGCGCAGGGTCGTTGCCGAATTGTTCGAGCCTTGGTTGTCCACTTCATGGCCGCGCCGGCCGTCGGCGATCAGCATGCCCTGAATCATGTCGTTGCCGCCGGCCGCCTGCACCGTCGCACCGAAACTGCGGTCGGCCGATTCATAGCTCGGGCGCACCGAGAAATAAGTCGGCTTGTTGTAGATGTCGAGCAGATCCTGCGGGTCTTTGGTCAGGAAGTTGACCGCGCCGGTCAAGCCGTCGCTGCCGTACAGCGCCGAGGCCGGGCCGCGCAGAATTTCAATGCGCTTGAGCGTGCCGAGATCCGCATAGTCGCCGCGACCCGATTCGAGCGGACCGAAGGTGAACGAATAGGGCAGGCGGATGCCGTCTTCCATCATCAGAATGCGGTTGCCTTCGAGGCCGCGAATGTTGATGCTCGAATCGTTGTCGCGACCACCGCCCAGCGCTGCCGATCCAGGCCGGTAAGGCGTGCGGCGCACGGTGACGCCGGGCTCGTAGCGCAGCGCGTCTTTGATGTTTTCGGCTTGTTGTTCTTCCAGGTCCTGGTCGGTGATGACCGAGACGGATGCCGCCGTGCGGCTTTGCGCGGACGCGGTGCGCGTGGCGGTGACGGTCACCGGGTCGAGCAGTCTGCCCGCAACGAGTTGCACTGGCGACGCGGCTTGCGTTGCCTGCGCCACTTGTGTCGCTTGCGCCGCGTTGGGTGCTGGCGAAGACGGCGCGACCTGCGCGACCTGTTGCGCGGTGGCTTTCTGAGCCGGTGTGTTATCGGCTGCGTGAGCCGACTGCGCGGCCCAAAGACCGACTACGCCAAATACGCCGGACAGCATGGTGCACAGCGGACGTCGCGCTGTATTGAGGTGATGCACGTGTGGTTCTCCCGATCAAACGAGCCCGTAAGCTGGCTGGGTGACGAGAAGCACCTGGCTGGCAGTTCGCATTAAATGCGGACCGTGTATGTGAATTGGATGGATAAAGTTGACTAAAGCCTTACAAATTTAGTGTAAATGAGAATTATTGTCAACTGACTATGCGGAATAAATTGCTGCCTCATGCGCTGCCCGGGCGTCGCGCGAACCTTCGGCAACCTCCTGAAACGAGAGGTCTGGGTTGCCGCAACGGCACTTCGGCGGCGCGTGCGCGCGCCGTATAGTGAGCAGAAGGAGAGTGCTCATGAGCGATACGATTCGTCTGGACGGCCGCGTGCTGTTCCTGTCCCAGGATCCCGCGGTGATCGACGCGCAACTGGCCGGCGGCAACTTCACGCGTGCGAACGTTGGGCCGCTGCGCGATAACGTCTCCACCGACGAGATCACGCCCGTCACCGTGATGCTCACTTACGACGAACGTCTCGGCCAGTATCCGTACGTCGGCTTCAAGGCCGGCGAGCGCCTGCCGATCGGGCGCAATGCGGTTAAAGACGGTGGCTTCCAGATCACGGTTGCAGGCAAGCGCTACGGCAAGGGGTCGTCACGCGAATCGAGTCCGCTGGCGGAGTTGTCGGCGGGCATTCGCCTGATCGTCGCGGAGAGTTTCGAGCGCATTTACCAGCAGAATTGCGACAACATCGGCATTCTCACCACCACCGATTTCTCCGTGCTCGACCGCTTGATGGCCGGCGAGGCCGTGCCGATCGAGGCGTTTCTCGAAGGCCGCGACGCACTCACGCAGCAGATCATTCGTAGCGGCGGATTGCTGGCGTATAGCAAGTTCGCGGATTGGCCCGCGCCGCGGGTGGCCGGCGCTGCTGATGCCAACGCCAACGCCAACGCGAATGCAGTCGCGCAGTCTGCCGAACCCATGACGCTGGTCGAGAAGATCATCGCGCGGCATCTGCATCCCGGCATGCCGAACCCGCGGCGTGGCGACGGCGTGTTCATCGCCGCCGACTGGCGCTTCAGTCACGACTACTTCACCGGCATGTGCGCGCATCTGATGCATCGCGCGTTCGGCAAGCCCGCGCCGTTGCATGAGCCGGATCACATCATCGCGTTTCAGGATCATCTGGTGCTCGCGGCGCAGAGCATTCCGCACGTGCGCGACGGCTTGCTGCCGGGCGTCGCGAATCTGATGGAAGGGCATACGTCGTTCTCGCGCGACTATCCGGTGCGCTCGCACGGTGCGCTCGACACGCTGCCCGGTTCCGAAGGCATCTGTCATGCGTTGATGGCGGAGCAGTACGCGTTGCCGGGGCAAGTGGCGTGCGGTACCGATTCGCATACGCCGCATTCGGGCGCGCTCGGCTGCCTCGCATTCGGTGCGGGCGCAACCGAAATCGCCAATAGCTGGGTGACGGGCTACGTGCGCTGCAAGGTGCCGGAGACCTTGCGCATCGAGATCGACGGGGAGCTGCGCGACGGCGTCACCGCCAAGGACGTCGTGCTGTTTCTGCTGCAGATGGATGCGATCCGCTCGGGTGGCGCGATCGGCCTCGTGTTCGAATATGGCGGCGAGGCGGTGCGCGCGATGTCGATCGATGAGCGCGCAACCTTGACGAACATGGTCGCGGAATTGGGCGGCTTCACCGGCATCGTCGAACCGGATGCACGTACCGCGGCGTTTCTGAAGGAGCGGCGCGGCGTCGATTTCAGTGTGGAAAGCTGGATGAAAAGCGATCCGGACGCGATCTATCGCGACACGATCCGGATCGACGCGAGCCGGATCGAACCGATGCTCGCGCGCCCAGGCGACCCCGGCAACGGTGTGCCGGCTCCTCAACTGGCGCAGGAGGTCGCAATCGATATCGCCTATGGCGGTTCCTGCACCGCCGGCAAGCGCGAAGACTTCGACTACTACCACGAGGTGCTGCGCTGGGGTGTCGAGCGCGGCATTCGCGTGGCGGACGGCACGCGTCTGTTTCTGCAATTCGGCACCATGGCCGTGCGCAGTTATTGCGAGGCGCAAGGCTATCTGCCGGTGTTCGAGCGGGCAGGCGTGACGCTCGTGATGCCGGGTTGCGGCTCGTGCGCGAATTGCGGACCGGGGCAATCCGCCGACGCGAACGAGGTGACGATCAGCGCGATCAACCGCAATTTCCCGGGGCGTTCGGGACCGGGCGACGTGTGGCTCGCCAGTCCGTACACGGTGGCGGCGAGCGCGTTGGCCGGAAAAATCACCACCTTCGAACAATTGAAGCGCGCGCACGGCTAGAATGCTCGCCGGACCTTGCGGCCCGGCATCGTGGTGCGCGTCATGCGCGAATCAAAGGAAGGCCGGCACAAGACTGGTTTCGGCGCGCCGCATTGCGGTGTGCCAGTATCACGTGCAATACGTTGCATGGGACCGGAATAGGCGATTCGGGATCCGGGTAAGCGCTAAAGCGCCACGCGGGTCGATACGCCGATGCCGGTCGACACAGGAGACAAACAACATGGCATCCCCCGATCACGCCGAGTCCGCCGCACGGCGCAGCGCTGGCGTCGCATCTTTTGACGCGACCGCCGTGCCGCTCGACGCCGGCAGCATTTCCGCGCGCCTCGACCGGCTCCCGGCCACGCGTTCCGTCTGGAAGCTGGTCGTGCTGCTGAGCCTCGGCTTCTTCTTCGAACTCTACGATCTGCTGTACTCGGGCTATGTCGCCCCCGGCCTCGTCAAAAGCGGCTTGCTGACGGCGACCACGCATGGTCTGTTCGGCTCGACCGGCGTGGCGAGTTTCATCGCCGCGCTGTTTAGCGGCCTTTTTATCGGCACGATCGCGTGCGGTTTTCTGGCGGATCGCTTCGGGCGCCGTGCCGTATTCACCTATTCGCTGCTGTGGTACACCGCGGCCAACGTCGTGATGGCGTTTCAGGAGACGGCCACGGGGCTGAACTTCTGGCGCTTCGTTGCAGGTATCGGTATTGGTGTCGAGTTGGTGACGATTGGTACTTACATTTCCGAACTGGTGCCCAAACAGATTCGCGGCCGTGCGTTCGCCTGCGAGCAGGCCGTGGGTTTTACCGCGGTGCCGGTCGTGGCGTTCCTGTCGTATCTGCTGGTGCCGCGCACGCTTTTCGGTCTCGACGGCTGGCGCTGGGTCGTGTTGATCGGCGCCCACGGTGCGCTGTTCGTCTGGTGGATTCGCCGTGCGTTGCCCGAGAGTCCGCGCTGGCTCGCGCAACAGGGGCGTCTCGCCGAAGCCGACCGGGTGATGAGCGCGCTCGAAGCGAAGGTGCGCAGCGAATACGGCCGCGAATTGCCGCTGCCCGCACCGCCGGTGCCGGTGGCGCCGCGCGGCAGATTCCGCGATATGTGGGTGCCGCCGTATCGCAACCGCACGCTGATGATGACGATCTTCAACATCTTCCAGACTGTGGGCTTTTATGGTTTCGCCAACTGGGTGCCGACGTTGCTGATCAAGCAGGGCATTACGATCACCACGAGTTTGATGTACTCCAGCGTGATTGCACTGGCCGCGCCGCTCGGTCCGGTTATCGGACTTTTTATCGGCGACCGCTTCGAGCGCAAGACGGTGATCGTGGTGATGGCGGCCGCGAATATCGTCTGCGGATTGTGGTTTAGTCGGGCGTCGGGGGCGGTGTTGCTGGTCAGTCTCGGGGTTTGCCTGACGCTGGCCGGGAATATCATTTCGTATAGCTTCCATGCGTACCAGACCGAACTTTTTCCGACCAGCATTCGTGCGCGGGCAGTGGGCTTCGTCTATTCGTGGAGTCGCTTTTCGGCCATTTTCACGGCGTTTCTGATTGCGTCCGTATTGAAGCAGTTCGGTACGACCGGCGTATTCGTGTTCATTGCGGGAGCGATGCTGATCGTGATGCTGGCGATTGGGTTGATGGGGCCGCGTACGAAGGGGCTTGAGCTGGAGGTCATCTCCAGGTAAGGAAAAGTAAAGACCGGAAAAATAGAGACCGCCGGCGAAGCCTGGCGGTCCGATGCTTTCGGCTTGCTGGTGCGCCTGGATATGCATGCCACCCGAGACTTGTTTCGGACCCGCGGCGGTCTGTCGCCCGCCATATCGGATATGAAATTCCAGAATGGCGTGATTCAAGGGTTCTCGTTAAAATACGTCACCACACCCTGACGCCCGCTCGCCACTTCATGACGCATCGAATTGGATTTTTCGTTTGTGACGGCCACGATGCGCTTGATCTTGCCGGACCGCTTTCGGCATTCAATCAGGTGGCGCTAGCCGCCGGCGAGACGCCCTACGTTCTCCATGTCGTCTCGCAGCCCGGCGGCCCGGTCATCGGCAATACGGGCCTGCCGATCGAGACGAAGTCCACGAGGAGCCGCACGTTCGACACCGTCATATTCGTAGGCGGTGAGATCGGGCCGATGCAGACACCGGAGAACGTCGCCGCTGCGAAGCGCTTGGCTTCCCGTGCCTCGCGGGTGGCAAGCGTATGTACGGGGGCCTTTCTGCTGGCAGAAACCGGCTTGCTGGACGGCCTGAGAGCGACCACGCATTGGCGCTACGCGGCTCAGTTGCAGTCGCGTTTTCCTCGCACGCGGGTGGAGGGCGATCGCATCTATATCGCCGACGGGCGCATCTGGACATCGGCCGGCATTGCCGCCGGAATAGATCTCGCACTCGCCATGATCGAAGCCGATATGGGCGCGACAGTTGCGCGCGCAACCGCCCGGCTCCTGGTCGTTCCGTATCGCCGGCCGGGAGGGCAGTCCCAATTCTCCGCCATGTCGCAAATGGAACCCGAGTCGGATCGCATTCGCATTGCGCTGAATTTTGCGCGGGAACATCTGGCGGAAGCGCTACCTGTGGAGCGACTCGCCGAAGCCGCAAGATTAAGTTTGCGACAGTTTGGACGAGCATTTCGCCGTGAAACGGGTGAAACACCGGCTAAGGCAGTCGAGCGTCTGCGCGTTGAAGCCGCGCGACTGCGCCTTCAGGATGGTAGCGAACCCATCGAACAAATTGCGCTGGCCGTGGGATTCTCCGATCCGGAGCGGATGAGGAGAGCGTTTGTCAAACTGCATGGACATCCGCCGCAATCCATTCGGCGCACGAGCAGATTGAACGCCGGGCGCTGATTATTCGGCGGCCAGCTGCGCATGTCGGACTCGCCGCGCGGAGTACTTTCGCCAGACGTTCAATGGTCGTCGGATTTCAACGGGCCGTAAGCATTCCAGATGTCGCGATGCAGTTTCCAAACGCCGCCCTGCTTCAGAAAGACGAGGATCTGCTTGCCGCGAAATTTGAGCTTTCCGTCGTGATCGCGGATATCGGCATCCGAGACTTCGGTCACGACCCGATCGTCGCCGTAGAACTCGGGATGGTCGAATGAGACGGTGTCGGGTGCGGCTCCCGCATAACCCTTGGTGAAGTATTCGGTAATGGCGTTGGCCCCGACGACTCTGTCTCCGCCGGGCGGCAAGAGCGCGCCATCTTTCGTGTAGAGGCGGCCTATCGCTTCATAATCCCCGCGCGCGAAGGCGTCTGCCCATCGTGCATTTTCTGCTCCGATAGCGGCCTGGGAAGGATGCTGCGAGCCATTGCCGGTGGCCGCCGCTGAAAAAGCGAGAAGGGAGAAGCAGGCTGCGAGGGCAGCGGCACAAAGACGAGTGTGTTGCATGGAATGAGGTCGAATCCTGATGTGAATGGGAGAGGGCCGCAACCGATTGGAGCGAGGGAGCAGACAAGGCGGGTTGCGGTCTTTATCGAGGCCAGCGGGGTGGCCTCGCGTACCTTGTCTGCGAGCGCTTCAGCGAATGCCCGGAATGCGTGCGAGACCTCTGGATGCGCCGGGCAATATTTTGTCGACCATCGCAACGATTTCCGGCCGCGCCTCCCTGGGATGACCGGAATGGAACGGCGGGGCGGGGTCGTATTCCATCAGGAGTTGTGCGAATTCGGCGGTTTGCTGGCCGCGTAGTTTCGCGGCGACGCGCAATGCGAAATCGATGCCCGCCGTAATGCCGCCGCCGCTCATGAACCGGCCGTTATCGTCCTCCACAAAGCGCTCAGCAACGGGGATTGCACCGTATTCGGTCAGGTCGTTGATAAAGGCCCAATGGCAGGCGCTCCGTTTGCCCTTGAGAATGCCCGTCGCGGCGAGCACGAGCGATCCATTGCAAACCGAGGTCACATATCTGGCGCCGTCCGCCAGGCGCCGGATTTGTGCCTGATACGCCGGCTGCATCGGCGCCGTTAGATCGGATCCGCCGGGAACCAGAATCAGATCGGCCTTCGCGACATCGGCGAGCCGTTCGGTCTTGCCATACACCACCCCGTATTCCAGGGTGACGGGACCACCCTCCAGACTGGCGTAGCGAATGGTCGTATTGGGCATCCAATGAAAGACCTCGCTGGGGCCGGCAAAATCGAGCAGCGTTCCGTTGGGATAAACGGTAATGACGATGTCGAGCGGAACGTCCGGAGGAAGTATTCCTTTACTGGCCGTTTCGGCGAGAGCGGGCGTGGCGCGGCCGAGTAAGGCTCCGCTTCCGAGAAGAGCGCCGAGCGCCGCGATACTGCCAAGCTTGAGAACATCGCGGCGGGAAGCGCGCGCGTTGATCGGTTGTGGGGCTGAGGCGTTGTCGTCGATTTGATCTGTCACAGTGACTTTTTCCTATGCGTCGGCCCTCTCTGCAAGCGCAGCCAGGTCGGACCAGATTGAAATAGCGCCCACGACGAAAAGCGTGACGGGCGTGTGGGTTGGAAAGTGGCGCAGGCGGGATGACGTGAAGCGTTCCGAAAACTCAAAGTTGCGAGGCGCCGCCGTCGACCACGAGTTCGGTGCCGACGACGTAGGAGGATTCGTCGCTGGCGAGATAGAGCGCCGCGTAGGCAATGTCCTCGGCCTTGCCCATATGGCCCACCGGAATGGTCCCGGCTAACTCGGCCTTGGCGCTGCGAACCTGCTCCTCGGACATGCCCCACTTACCGAGCAGAGGCGTGTCTATCGCGCCGGGCGCGATTGCGTTAAAGCGGATTTTGCGGTCGAGAAACTCGTAGGACCAACTGCGGGCAAGCGACCGTACCGCGGCCTTGGCCGCCGCCGTCAACGAGATGCCATGCTTGCCGGTCTGCGCGACGAACGACGTGTTGAGAATGACCGAGGCACCCTTCCGCAAGTCCGGCAACACGGCTTGAAGCGTGAACACCACGCCCTTGACGTTGATGTCCATGATCTCGTCGTAGCGTTGTGCGTCGATGTCGTCGACTGCGGACGGGTACGCCCAGCCCGCATTGGCGAACACGACATCCAGGCCGCCGAACTTCTCTTTCACCTGAGCGGCAATCGCCCGCATGTCGTCGATTGAACGGACGTCGCCTTTGAGAGCGAGCGCGTTTTCGCCCAATTCGGCTTTCACGCGCTCGATCGCGGCCTCGTCTCGACCCGTGACCGCGACACGTGCGCCTTCTGCAATGAAGAGCCTGGCGGTTGCCAGACCGATACCGCTAGTGCCGCCTGTGATCAAGGCCGACTTGTTCTTAAGTCTCATCTTTAAGTCCCTTTCTTTTGTCTCTTGATGGATCAGGCCGATGGTTGAAAGCGCAACCGGATCGGTGCAATTGCCTCGAGTGCCGGTGTGATCTTCGCTGAAGATTATGGAAGGGGAGACGAATGGCGCAAAGGTCGTATTTCCCTCAAAAAGCGCCTTCAAGTGGCAGGCCACGGGCCGGATGGCGAGCCTCTTTTTTTTGCGTTTACGTTATGCGCCAACCCATCGTTTCAAAGCTGAAGTTCTCGACGTGATCGCGCGTGTTAACCGAGCGTGGTATGCTCGGCGCTCAAACTTGCACGCGTGTGCAAATCGGCGTTACACAGATGCTTTTGCGACGCCGCGCGTGCCCATCGCGCCAGTCATAACCTTCAACCGGAATCCGGAGAGCTTTTGTCGTGTCCCATGGTCTGGATCAGTTTTTCGCGCATGAAGTGCAAGTCGGTTTGCCACTCAACGTTCAGAACCCGGCGTTTGCAGGAGCGCATGCATGACGGTCATTGAATCGCCCACACCGCTCTCGATCGACCTCGACGCCCGCTATACGCTTGCGCGAGCGGTCGCCCAGCAGGCCGGCGAACGGGCGTTGCAGATGTTCCGCAACCGCGCCGCGCTCGAAGTCGAACACAAGGGCTTGCAGGACTTCGTCAGCATTGCCGATCGGGACGTGGAGGGCATAGTCAGACGGGCCGTAAGCGAGGCTTTTCCGGACGACGCGTTTCTCGGCGAGGAAAGCGCGGCCGGCGTATCGGCTACGTTGTCGAGCGAGCGGGTGGTCTGGGTGGTCGATCCGATCGACGGGACGAGTTGCTTTCTGAACGGCTTGTACGCGTGGTGCGTGTCGATTGGGATTCTGGTGGACGGCGAGCCGCTGATCGGCGTGGTGTTCGATCCAAACAGCAACGAGTTGTTTCATGCCGCGCGCGGACGAGGCGCGTTTGTCGGCGAGACGCCGTTAAATGCCAGCCCGTCGTGTCACGTCCGTGAGGGACTGTTGGGCGTGGGCTTTTCTCATCGGCTGAAGCCCGAGGCGTTCATGCCATTCCTCGGCCGTCTGCTCGGCGACGGCGGCATGTTCATCCGCAACGGCTCCGGCGCGCTGATGATGGCTTATGTCGCGGCGGGTCGCCTGATCGGTTACTACGAGCCCCACATCAATGCGTGGGACTGCCTCGCGGGAATCGTGCTGGTGCGCGAAGCGGGCGGCACGGTGAACGATTTCCTCGCGAATGACGGCTTGTTGCGCGGTAACCCGATCATGGCGGCGGGGCAGGCGTTATATCCGGTGTTGATGACGCTGGTGGAGGGGCCGGGCGAGCAGAGCTAGCGGCTGCGCCCGATCAGTCTACGGGCCGGCACAGCCTCAAAACAACTGTTTCTGCCCCGACATCAACGTCGTGAAATCATCCCGCAGTAGCGGCAAAATCGCGTCGGCAACGGGTTGTAATTGCCGCGTGAGATAGTGCTCGTAGTCGATCGCGGAACGCAATGTTTCCAGCGGCTCGGGTCCGGCAACCGTCATCACATAGCTGATCCAGCCGCCGTTCTGGTATTGCAGCGGGCGCCCCTGGCGGCGATTGAACTCGTCGGCCACGCGCGCGGCGCGCACGTGGGGCGGCACGTTGCGCTCGTATTCGCCGAGCGCGCGGCGCAGACGCTTGCGATACACCAGTTGATCGTCGAGTTTGCCCGCGAGCGTATCGCGCACGTAGTCGCGTACATAGTCCTGATACGGCTGTTGTTTGAAAATGCGCCGGTAAAGCTCCTGCTGAAACTGCTGCGCAAGCGGCGTCCAATCGGTGCGTACCGTTTCGAGCCCTTTGTAGACGATATCCTCGCTACCGTCCGGTCGAATCGTCAGACCGGCGTAGCGTTTCTTGCTGCCTTCCTCGGCGCCGCGAATGGTCGGCATGAAGAAACGCCGATAGTGCCGCTCGAATTGCAGTTCGAGCGCGCTGTCGAGTCCGAACCGCGCCTGCAGATTCTCCCGCCACCACGCATTGATATGCTCGACGATCGCGCAGCCGATGCGGCTCGCGTCCTCCTCGTCATGCGCGTGCTTGAGCCAGACGAAGGTCGAATCCGTATCGCCGTAAATCACCTCGTAGCCCTGGCCTTGAATCAACTCGCGCGTGGTGTGCATGATTTCATGGCCGCGCATGGTGATCGACGAGGCGAGACGCGGGTCGAAGAAGCGGCAGCCGGTCGAACCCAGCACACCGTAAAACGCGTTCATGATGATCTTCAGTGCCTGCGAAAGTGGCGCATTGTGCTCACGTTTCGCGATTTCGCGCCCCTGCCAGACCTGCTCGACGATGGAGGGCAAACAATGGTGTGCACGCGAGAAGCGGGCGCCGAGAAAACCGGGCACGGAGTGATCGTCGGCGGGATTCAGCATGCCTTCCACGAGGCCGACGGGATCGATCAGAAACGTGCGGATGATCGACGGATACAGACTCTTGTAGTCGAGCACCAGTACTGAATCGTAGAGCCCCGGCCGAGAATCCATCACGAACCCACCGGGGCTCGCGGCGCCCGCCACGTCGCCGAGATTCGGTGCGACGTAGCCTTGCCGATGCATGCGCGGCATGTACAGATGCGTGAACGCCGCGACCGAGCCGCCGCTGCGATCCGCGGGCAAACCGGTCACCGTGGCGCGCTCCAGCAGAAAGCGCAACAACTCGGTCTTCGCGAAGATGCGCGTGACCAGCTCGCAATCCTTCAGGTTGTAGCGCGCAAGCGCGGGCTTGTCCTCGTCGAAGCGGCGCTGGATTTCATCCATGCGCTGATACGGATTGTCGATCGCCTTGCCTTCGCCGAGCACCGAGCGGGACACGTGTTCGAGACTGAACGACGGGAAGCTCCAAGTCGCGGAACGCAGCGCCTCGATGCCGTCGATAATCAAACGCCCCGCGGCGCCGGCAAAAAAGTGATTCTGCTTGAGACCGTGTTCGCGCCATTCCATCACCGCACCGCCGCGACCGAGCCGCAACGGTACGCGATATTGTTCGGCGTGCTGCTGCAACACCCGCAAATCGAACTGCACGAGATTCCAGCCGATGATCGCATCGGGATCGTGCCGCGCCAGCCAGGCATTCAGCTTTTCCAGCAACTGCGCGCGGGTTTCGCAATATTCGAGGTCGAAGTCGAGTTCGTCCACTGTGCCTGCGGTGTCCGAGTTGCCATTGGCTGGACCGAGCATATACACCTGGCGCTGCCCGCAACCTTCGAGCGCGATCGAATACAACTCGGCATGCGCGCTGGTTTCGATATCGAGCGACACCAGCTTCAAAGGCGGCCGGTAATCCGTGGCCGGTTTGAGTTCCGCATTCAATAGCGGACCGTCGTTCTGCGCTTCGCCGCCGAACCACACCGGCGCCGTGATGAAACGCTCCATCATGTAGCGCTCGGGCGGAAAAACGTCCGCTTCATAAACGTCGACACCGCCTTGTTTCAGGCGCTTTTCGAAACCCGTCAATTGCCGGTACTGCGGGCAGTAAAGCCCCATGACCGGCCGATGCTGAAAGTCGCGCAATTCGAGCGGCCGCAGATCGAGCGGCGCTTCGCGGCGCAGCACTGTTTCGGCACGCTCGCGATGCTCGGCGGGAATGAACGCAACCGATGGTTGCGGCCGCAAGCGGATGTGACGAGGCCCGCTGTCCGTTGCCAGCCAGAAATCGACTTCCGTGCCGGCGGGCGTGTCGCGCCAATGCCGGGTCAAGATAAAACCCTGTTCAAGCTCAGTCAAACTGCCACCTTCAATGCGGACGCCATCGCCATGCATGATTTTACCGCTATGCGCATGCGGTCCTGGCAGGCAGGGTGCAGCCGCGTCCCGCAGTCTGTATGATCGTCATGCAGCGATTCCTTCGGCGCGAATTCCGCGCCGGTCAAGTCTACTAAGAACGGAGTAAACGATATGACTTTGAGCAAGCTTGTGATTGCGGTCGCAGTTGCTGCAACCAGCCTGGGCGCGCAGGCGCAAGTCGCCGGCTCGCAGCCGCTGAGCGTCACGGTCGAACAATCCACCGCGCTGTTGAGCGGCTGGAGCGTGAAGAAGAGCATTCTGGGCAAGGCGGTGTACAACGATCAGAACGAGAAGATCGGTACGGTGCGCGATCTGGTGGTTGCACCGGACGGTTCGCTGTCCGCGGCCATCGTCTCCGCTGGCGGCTTCCTCGGCGTGGCGTCGCATGACGTCGCGGTGCCGATCGCCGCACTGGATATTCGCGGCGGCAATTTCTATCTGGCCGGCGCGACGAAAGACGCGTTGAAGGCAACGCCCGAGTTCCAGTACAACAAGGTTCAGGCGCCGCCGAAGCCGAAAAAGCTGACGGCCCAGTAATGCAATAAGCCGGCGTGGTCGCCGGCTCGGGCGCAGCAAACGCGTCCAATCCGATGCAGTAGTGGAAAAGCGGCGCTTGTGGCGCGAATCGGTGGAAAGTCGAACCGTTTCGCGCTGGGAGCGCCGCTATTTCTTTGCCTGAATGAATGAGCGAACATTCGCTCGGGCGAATCGTGCTTCAACTCATTTCAATTCCGCCATCAAGCTTCCAGCGCGAGCGTCGCGAACGTACCCAGCCAGTGCTCGCCCATATAGTCGCCCGCCACATGCGGCAGCGCGCTATGCAGATGCCGCTCGGCCGCCTCGAACAACACCGTGCGGCGAATGTCGCCGGCGGGCAGCGCGCGTGCCAATGAGCGCTGACACCACGCACGGCTCAGATTCAGACCGTCCAGATGCGCGATCTTGCCGTCCGTGCGATCGGTCACGGTAACGGGTTCGAACAGCGTAGCGGGCTTTTTCGCGCCAATGTCCGGCAGAAAGCGTCCGAACCAGTCGACGAATTGCGCCGGCGGCAAGACGCGCCGCATCAACTCCGCTTCCATGAGCGAAGGCGACAGGAACTCATCGCCGGCGGGCTCCCACGCCTGACAGGCCACGTCGTTCAGAAACCAGCGCTCCGCCGTGTTGACGAGCAACGCCTCCAGCGATCCGCGCGAGGTTTGCCGCGCGAAATCCAGCGTGAGCGACAGCGCGAACGCCATGTTGAAATGCGTGCCGACCCGCAACGGGTAAGTGGCCTTCGGCAGAAACTCCTCGAACCGTTCGACAAAGATCTCGGTGAGCGGCTTGAACGTTCTCGCCCAGCGCGCGCCGTCCGAGAGTTTCAGCGATTCGAGTTGCGCGCTGAGCGCCAGCAGCCATGCCCAACCATAAGGACGCTCGAAACCGCGGTTATGCGCCAGATCGAGATAGGCGCACTCGCCGGCCACATTGGCCGCGGTGAAATGCTCGTCGACCACGGCAACGATACGGGCCGCTTCCGGCAGATCGGGAAAGCGCTCGAGGAGATGCAGGATCAACCAGTAGCCGTGTACGCACGAATGCCAGTCGTAGCTGCCGTAAAAAATCGGGTGCAATGCGCGCGGCCCCTGCACGTCTTGCGGGCCGTCCAGCGAGTGCGTCAGCTTGTTCGGATACTCGCGCGTGAGATGAGCGAGCGCGAGATTGGCGAATCGGGAAGCGAGTTCGGGAGTCAGTAGAAGGGTCATCGGCGCCTCCTCAGGAGCGGCATACGAACGGACACGCCAGTATGGCGGTGACGATAAAAAATAGTAAAGCGGTCGGCCACGACGTTTCAGATCGCGCTGTGACGGTCGACACCCGCGTAATCGCGACGCCGGCCGTTAGACGGATTAATAGCGCGAATGCGGTGAACATCAAACCTGTCAGCCCGGACAGGTAATACCACTTATGACGGCGAGGCAATGTAACACGATAGATTATCGATAAATAGTCGATAAAGTGTGTGTTGAGGGTAAACGCCAAGTCACGTCGGCATGGAGGACTTACAGCACGCCTGTGGGTCGATGAGGTTGGGGATGCGGCGCAGACGCAAGAAGCGCCTTTTACGGAGATCAGCGGGCCGTCGTTGCAACGGCCGCCGTATTATTCCTGGAGCACTTCGAAACCGCTTAGAACAGTTCGAGGATCCGGTGATACATCATGCCGAGTTCGAGCGCGGGGCCGCGTAACGCGGGCCCGCCAGGAAAACGCGCGTGCCGCAAGCGGGCGAACAGATCGAACGCCGCCGTCTCGCCGGCCATGGCCTTGGCGACGACGCGCCCGGCGATGCCCGTCAACGCCACGCCGTGCCCGGAAAACCCCTGCACGTAGAAATAATTCGGATCGATCGACCCGAAGTCGGGCGCGCGATTGCGCGTCACGTCGACGAAACCGCCCCACGCATAGTCGATTTTCACGTCGGCGAGTTGCGGGAACACGCCGACCATGCGCTCGCGAATCTCCGCGCCGAGTTGCACCGGCGACGCACCCGTGGAACTCGCGCGCCCGCCGAACAACACGCGGTGATCCGCCGAGAGGCGGAAATAATCGAGCAAGAAGTTGTTGTCGCAGATCGCTTCGCGGTGCTGGATCAGCGCATCCGCGCGCGCCTGGCCGAGCGGTTCCGTGGCGACGATATACGACGCGATCGGGGCGATACGCGCCGCGATCGGCGCGGGCAGCACGTCGCCGATCGTCGCGTTGCCGCACGCGGCGACGAAGCGGCAGCGCACTTCGCCGCGTGCGGTTCGCACGACCGGCCGGGCGCCGCGCACCACCTCGATCACCGGCGAATGCGCGAACAGTTGCGCGCCCTCGCGGCGCGCGGCATCGGCGAGACCGAGGCAGTATTTGAGCGGATGCAGATGGCCGGAAAACGGATCGTAAACACCGGCGAGATAGCGACGCGACGCAACCCGCGAGCGGATTTCATCGGTATCCAGCCACGACAGTTTTGTGTAGCCCCAGCGTTGCGAGGCCGATTCCATCCATGCACGCAAATCGGGTACGCGTTTCGGCCTGGTCGCTACCGTTAAATAGCCGGCCGTGAAATCGCACTCGATGCCATAGCGTTCAATACGTTCGCGCACCAGCGCCACGCCTTCCACCGACATGGCCCACGCGGCGCGCGCGCCCTCGAGTCCGAGCTGCTTTTCGAGGACCTCGTCTTTCGCGAAACCCACCAGCGTCTGGCCGCCATTGCGTCCCGAGGCGCCCCAGCCCGGCCGGTGCGCGTCGAGCACGATCACCGAAAGGCCACGCGCGCGGCATTCGAGTGCTACCGACAAACCGGCGAAACCCGCGCCGATCACGCATACGTCGGCTTCCTGCACGCCGTCGAGCGTGGGGTCGTCGGCAGCCGGACGGGGGGCGCTGGCCTCGTAGTAGGAGTTGGCGATCAGCGCGTCGGCGCGTTGGTCGAGTGTGTTGAAGCCGGGAGTCGGTGCATTCATCAAAGCAGGTCCTTCATTCGATACCAGGCCATCGCGAGTACGAGGGCAGGGGTGCGCAGTGTAGCGCCGCCGGGGAAGTCGCGGTGGCGGATCTTGCCGAACAGATCGAAGCGCGACGCCTGACCGTCGATCGCCTCGGCGATCAGCTTACCGGCGAGACCGGTGGTATTCACGCCGTGGCCCGAGAAGCCTTGCGCAAAATAGATAGTGGGTGACCGGCGGCCGAAATGCGGCGCGCGGTTCATGGTGATGTCGACGAAACCGCCCCACGCGTAGTCGACTTTGACGTCGTCGAGTTGCGGGAAAGTTTTCAGCATATCGCGGCGCATTGCTTCGCCAAGGTTGCGCGGCGCGAACGTGGAATAGCTGACTTTGCCGCCCCACAGCAGGCGATTGTCCGGCGCGGGCCGGAAGTAGTCGAGCACGAAGCGGCTGTCGCAGACCGCGGCCTTCGCGGGCATCAGTGCTTCGGCGCGGTCGGCGTCGAGGGGTTCGGTGGCGATCACATAGGTGCCGACCGGCATGATCTTGCTTGCCACCTCCGGCGCGAGCTGACCGAGATAGGTATTGCAGGCGAGCACGACGAACTGCGCATGCACCTTGCCGCGCGCGGTTTCGGCCACGTGCCGGCCGTTTTCTTCACGCAGCGCGGTGACCCAACTGTCTTCGAAAATCCGTACGCCGGCCTCGCGCGCCGCGCGTGCAAGACCCAGCGTGTAGTTCAACGGATGCAGGTGGCCGCTGTCCGCATCGTACAGACCGCCCAGATAACGTTGCGATTGCACGTACTGGCCGATGCCGTCGGCGTCGACATAGCTGAAACGATCGTAGCCGAAGCGGCGTTGGGCTTCGTCGCGCCATTTTTGCAGCGCATCCGTATCGCGCGGTTTGTTCGCCGCGGTCAGATAACCGATCGTCAGGTCGCAATCGATCCGATGCTTCGCGATCCGCTCCTTGACGATATCGAGCGTTTCGAGGCCCATGTCCCAGACCCGCTTCACGTCGTCGGCCGGCATGAACTTCGCGAACGTGTCGATATCGCACGCAAAGCCGCCGATCAACTGCCCGCCATTGCGCCCGCTCGCCGCCCAGCCGACTTTCGACGCTTCGAGCACGGCGACCGTATGGCCGCGTTCGGCGAGGTTCAGCGCCGTGGAAATGCCGGTCAGGCCCGCGCCGATCACGCAGACGTCGACCGTGATCGAGTCGTCGAGCGAGGGATGGCGCGTGGTGTCGTTGGCCGTGGCGGCGTAATACGAAGCGACGTGAGGCTGTTTCGAGAAGCGGAGCATAGGCAGTGTGCGGGTAGAGTGCCTGAGCGCGCGGCGCGCGCCCAGGCCGTGCGGATTAGAACGAGTAAATCAGCTGCGTGCCGAGCAGGTCGTTGGACTTGCCGTACGAGCCGTCGTTCTTCAGGAACACCTGTTTGTTGGCCCAGTCGTGCCGGTATTCCACCTTCACCGTGACCTGCTGGGTCGGGTAGAACAACAGATCGAGCGAGACGTCCTGATGGGTGGCGCCCTTACACTCGAAACCGAGGCCGCCGTTACCCTTCGAATTGGCCAGGCAGTCCGCGCCAATACCGAAGCCGTCAGCCGTGTCCATACCGTTCGCATTCAACGCGACGCCACCGCCGCCACCACCGTTCTTGCTGTCGACCAGCACGTCATAACGCGCGGTCACACCCATGCGTCCGAGGCCCGGCAGCGAGAACTTGCGATGCGCCAGCAACGACAGGCCGTACCACTGCGCCTGGCCGCCGTTGAACGCGGCATTCTGCTGCTGGCCGTAGTCGACTTCGGCGTTGTACTGCACATCCGCCTGCGTATAAGCCAGATCCGCTTCGCCGAAGAAGAACGTGCCGAACGCGCTCGACGCCTGACCGCCCACGCCATACACCGGAATGGTGTTGCCGTTCACGTTCTGCGTCGCGGCGGAGAGCGTCTGACGCCCGATATTGAACGAACCGCCGATATCCAGCGCGCTCGACCACGTGTAGTCGACACGAGCCGTGAAGGTCGGAATCTTGTTGCTGCTCGTGATCGGATCGCCCAGCGCATTGGTGCCGGTCTGCACCACCGAGCCGTACGTACGGTATTGCTCGTTGCCGAGCATGAACTTCCATGCCCAGCTGCTGCCGTCGCCCGTGTAGTTCACACCGACGCCGAGATAGCTGCCCGGATCGGAGAAGTCGTACAGCAGGTTATGCGTGAGCGTCAGCATCTGATTCGATTGCTGCACTTCATAGCCGCCGAAGCTCGGCATCAGACCGGCCACGAAAGTCGTGGTGGCCGTCATCGGAATCGTCACAACCGCCGTGTTCAGGATGTTGTTGCCGATATTGCCGTGTTCGTTCTGCAGCAGCGTGATGCCGTTGCCGCGGTTCGGCATCAACGTGATTTCGGCCGACGGCGCCATCGGCCCGACACCGAAGGTCTTCTTGATGTCGAGGTACAGATCGCCGAAGGTACTGTTGAAGTAGTTGTAGCTGCTTTCGTGGTTCGCGAACAGGAACGACGAGCTGCTGGCCGCGCGGTTATAGATGTAGGTCGGATCGATATAGCCGGTGACCGACAGGCCCGCGAGCGGTCCGGTGTTGGCGGCATCGACCAGCGAATCGACCTTCAGTTGCTGGTTGGCGATCTGCTGTTTCATCGTGTCGACCTGGTCGTTGGTCAACGTGGCGCGCGCCTTGCCATAGTCCGGCGACGAGATATCGACCGGCGCCTCGGCCACTGCCGGGGCAGGGGCCGGCGTGGCCACGATCGCCGCGTTGGCCTTCGGTTTGGTCGCCACTTCCGAGCGCAACTGCTTCACTTCCTTTTGCAGTGCGTTGAGTTGGGCCTGGAGCGCCTTGATCTGGTCGCTGGTGGCGTCCGCCATGGCCATGCCAGGCAAACTCCCCGCCACCAACAGACAGATGAGCTTCTTTCTCATGCAAATTCTCCTTATTGGTCGTATTGCAAAAGGACTTCTTATGCGCGTGCCGTATCGAGCGATTTACGTACGGCGGCTTGTTGTGGTGCGGAAGGCAAAGGGTCGGCCGCTTCGGCAAGGGCAAACGCCTGCTGCATGTCGCGGTTGCGCTTACGCTCGCGGATCTGCATCCAGCGGTTCACGGCAATCACGCCGATCGTCACCGTGGTGATGAAGATCGTGGCGAGCGCATTCATCTCCGGATTCAGGCCCAGACGCACCCGCGAAAACACGACCAGCGGCAGCGTGGTCGAGCCGGGACCGGAGAGGAACGCGGACAGCACGAGGTCGTCGAACGAGAGCGTGAACGACAGCAGCCAGCCGGACATCAAGGCTTGCGAGATCAGCGGCAGCGTGATCAGGAAGAACACCTTGAACGGCGTGGCGCCGAGATCGAGCGCGGCTTCCTCGAGCGACTTGTTGAGCTCCTTCACCCGCGACTGCACGATGATCGCCACGTAAGAGACGCACAGCATCACGTGGCCGATCCAGATCGTGAACAGACCACGGCCCTTCGGCCAGCCGAGCATCTGTTCGAGCGCGACGAACAGCAGCAGCAGCGAGATGCCCTGAATGACCTCGGGAATCACCAGCGGCGCGTTGATCATGCCGGCGAACAGCGTAAAGCCGCGAAACCGGCCGAAGCGCGCCAGCACGAAGCCGGCCCACGTGCCGATCACGACCGAGGCGAACGCGGTGAGCAGACCGATCTTCATCGAGAGCCACGCGGCGTTCAGCAGTTCGTCGTCGTGCAGCAGGGCGCCATACCATTTGAGCGAGAAGCCGGACCAGACGGTGACGAGTTTCGACTCGTTGAACGAGTACACCACCAGGCTGATGATCGGGATATACAGAAACAGAAACCCGAACGTCAGCACGCTATTGGAGAGCGTTCTATTAGGCTTGATCATTTCGCGTCCTCCAGTTCCTTGACCTGGTAGTACTGGAACACGGCCATCGGCACGAGCAGCAGCAACACCATCGCGACGGTGACGGCGGATGCCATCGGCCAGTCCATATCGTTGAAGAATTCATCCCACATCACACGGCCGATCATCAGCGTGTCGGCGCCGCCGAGCAGTTCCGGAATCACGTACTCGCCGACCGCCGGAATGAACACCAGCAGACTGCCGGCGATAATGCCGTTCTTCGACAGCGGCAACGTGATACGCGTGAAGGCGGTCCACGGTTTGCAGCCCAGGTCGTAGGCCGCTTCGAGCAGCGTCAGATCCATCTTCACCAGATGCGCGTACAACGGCATCACCATGAACGGCAGGTAGGAATAAACCATGCCGATATAGACGCCGATATCCGTGTGGTAGAGGCGCAACGGCGAATGAATCATGCCGATCGACATCAGCGTGTGATTGAGCAGGCCGTCGTCCTTCAGGATGCCGATCCATGCATAGACGCGAATCAGGAACGACGTCCAGAACGGCAGCATCACGCCCATCATCAGCAGGTTGCGTTTGGCCGGTTCCGAGCGGGCGATGTAATACGCGATCGGGTAGCCGATCAGCAGGCAGAAGAAGGTCGAGACAGCGGCCATCTTGAGCGAGCTGATATAGGTGGCGACATACAGATCGTCCTGCAGCAGGAACGCGTAGTGCCCCAGCTGGATCGCGAAGTGCACGATGCCGTCTTTGATCGTCATCAGATCCGTGTAGGGCGGAATGCCCAGGCGCAGATCGGCGAAACTGATCTTCAGTACCAGCACGAACGGCAACGCGAAGAACAGCGTGAGCCACAGGAACGGCACGCCGATCACGGTGGTGCGGCCCGACGGCACGAACATCGCGAGGCGTCTTTTCAGCGAGCCGAACAGGCGGCTGCCGGACGGCGCGCCGAGCGCCGCGGGGGAGGAGGTGGGATGGCTCATTGCGTCAGCACCACGCCGCTAGCCGGCGACCAGTAGACGAACACGTCGTCGTTATAGGACGGTGCCCCTTCGCTCATCAGGTGCGAGCTGGAGAGATTCGACACCACGGTCTTGCCGCTCGGCAGGCGTACGTGATACAGCGAATAGCTGCCCATGTAGGCCACATCCGAGACCACGCCGCGCGCCCAGTTGTGCGGTGTCGACGGTTTGTCGAGCGACACCTTCACGCGCTCGGGGCGCACCGAGATGCCCACCGGCATGCCGAGCGGACCGGTAATGCCGTGGCTCACGTAAATGCGCGATTCGAGCTCTTCGCTCTCCACGAAGATGTGGTCCGGCTCGTCCGCCACGACCGTCCCTTCGAACAGATTCGTCGAGCCGATGAACTCGGCCGAAAAGCGGCTATTCGGAAACTCGTACACCTGGCTCGGCGAGCCGATCTGCACGATGCGGCCTTCGCTCATCACCGCGAGGCGGCCGGCCATGGTCATCGCTTCTTCCTGATCGTGCGTGACCATCACGCAGGTCACGTCGACCTTTTCGATGATGTTGACCAGTTCGAGCTGGGTCTTCTGACGGATCTTTTTATCGAGCGCCGACATCGGCTCGTCGAGCAGCAGCAGCTTGGGGCGCTTGACCAGCGAACGGGCGAGCGCCACACGCTGCTGCTGGCCGCCTGACAACTGGTGCGGCTTGCGCTGGGCGTACTTGCTCATCTGCACGAGATTCAGCGCGTCGGCGACGCGTTCCTTGATCTCGTTCTTCGGTGTGCCTTCCTGCTTCAGGCCGAAGGCGATGTTCGCCTCCACGCTCATGTGCGGGAACAGTGCATACGACTGGAACATCATGTTGACCGGCCGCTTGTACGGCGGCATCGCGGCGAGATCTTCGCCGTCGACGAAAATGCGCCCGGACGTGACCGTCTCGAGCCCCGCGAGCATGCGCAGGAGAGTGGACTTGCCGCAGCCTGAGCTGCCGAGCAGCGCGAACAGTTCGTTCTTGGCGATGCTCAGATTGACATTGTCGACAGCGGTGCTGTCGCCGAATTTCTTCACGACGTTTTCGATGCGGACGAACTCATCCGGTTTCGATTTTGTCGCTACTGCGGGGCGGGCCATCTGGGTGGCGCCGGCTGCGCTTTTTAAAGTCGTCGAGTTCATGATGTAACCATTCCTTGCGGATCGCGAGCGCAAGTGTCTCCCTACGAGGCGCGCCAGGCGCCTCGCAACGTACGCTGCGATCGGAATACATGGGACTGCGCGCGGCTGGGACGCGATAGCGCGCAGGCTGACTGCCGTTACTGCCATTCATGCGCTCAGGGTTCGAGCGATCCCTGAGCGCGGATCGAGTTTTTATCGGGCGGGTTTAATCAATGACCGGTTTTAAGCTGCGCCCAAAGACGGTTTTCAAGGCGCAGAATATCGGTCGGCATGGGTTTCATCAGCGTCATTTTGCTGAGTACGTCGTCGCCCGGATAAACCGTCTTGTCCTGGACGACTGCCGGCGTGACGAACTGGCGCGCGGCCTTGTTCGCGGTCGGGTAGAACACTTCGTTGGTGATCGCCGCGTTGACCTTCGGATCTTCAATGTAATTGATCCACTTGAGGGCGGCTTCGGCGTGCGGCGCGTCTTTCGGGATCACCATCACGTCGAACCACAGCAGGCCGCCTTCCTTCACGTTCGAGAACTTGATCTGGTACGAACGTTTCGCTTCCTCGGTGCGGCGGCTCGCGATGCCGACGTCGCCGGACCAGCCCACTGCCACGCACACGTCGTTATTGGCGAGGTCGTTGATGTAGCCCGACGAGTTGAATTGGGTGATATAAGGGCGGACTTTCTTCAGCACTTCGAATGCAGCCTGATAGTCGGCGGGGTTCGTGCTGTTCGGGTCCTTATGCATGTATTGCAGCGTGGCGGCGAATACGTCGACAGCCTGATCGAGGAACGACACGCCGCAGCCTTTCAGCTTCGAGAGGTTGGCCGGATCGAACACGAGAGCCCAGCTATCCACCGGCGCATTCGCGCCGAGCGCCTTCTGCACGGCTTGCACGTTGTAGCCGATACCGTCGGTGCCGTAGGCCCAGGGTACACCGTACTGGTTGCCCGGATCGGCGTCGGAGATCATCTTCATCAGCACGGGGTCGAGATTCGCGAGGTTCGGCAGTTTCGATTTGTCGAGCTTCTGATACACGCCGGCCTGAATCTGCTTGGCCATGTAGTTCGACGTGGGCACCACGATGTCGTAACCCGAGCTGCCCGCGAGCAGCTTGGCCTGCAGTGTGTCGTCGCTATCGTAGTTGTCGTACTTGACCTTGATGCCGTCCTGCTTCTCGAAGTTCGGAATCGTGTCCTTCGCGATGTAATCCGACCAGTTATACACATTCAGTTCCGTGTCGGCCGCAAGGGCCGGCGTAACCGACAGCGCCGTAAAACCCGCGAAGGCGAGCAGCGCGGCCCCCGCGACCGCATGACGAAGATGACTAACGCTCATGGTTTTTTCCCTTGATGTGAAGAACCGGCATGAGCGTGAGATGTGGGTGCGCATGCCGGAACGGACTGCCGTTACGAAATACCGAGTTGTTGTGCGGTCGCATCGATGGCTTTTTTGGCCTTCGTGACGATCTCGTCGATTTCCAGCTTGTTGATCACCAGCGGCGGCGACAGGAGCATGCGGTCGCCGGTGGCACGCATGATCAGGTTGCCGTTGAAACAGAAGTCGCGGCAGATCGTGCCAACGTCGCCGCCGTTTGCGAAGCGCTTGCGCGCTTGCGGGTCTTGCGCGAGTTGCAGACCGGCCACCAGGCCCGCGCCGGAGATTTCACCGATGATCGGGTGATTGGCGAAGGTGTCGCGCAGCTTCTTCTGGAAGTACGGACCCGTGTCGGTCTTGACTCGCTCCACGATTTTCTCGTCGCGCAGCAGCTTGAGATTGGCGACGGCGACGGCGGCGGCAACCGGGTGCCCGGAATAGGTGAGGCCGTGGTTGAAGTCGCCGCTTTCGATAATGACCTTGGCGACGCGATCATGCAGACCGACCGCGCCCATCGGCACATAGCCGCTCGTCAGACCCTTCGCCAGCGTGATCAGGTCCGGCTCGAAACCGAAGTGCTGATGCGCGAACCATTCGCCGGTGCGGCCGAACCCGCCGATCACTTCGTCGGCGACCAGCAGAATGTCGTACTTGCGGCAGATCCGCTGAATTTCCGGCCAGTACGTGGCGGCCGGGAAAATTACGCCGCCCGCCCCCTGGAAAGGCTCACCGATAAACGCGGCGACGTTGTCGGCGCCGATTTCGAGAATCTTCGCTTCCAGTTGTTGCGCGCGGGCCAGAGCGAATTCTTCCGGCGTCAGATTGCCTTGCGCTTCGCCGAAGAAATACGGCTGGTCGATATGCACGATGTTCTCGACCTTCGAAGGCATCTGCTCGTGCATGTAACCCATGCCGCCGAGCGTACCGCCCGCGATCGTCGAACCGTGATAGCCGTTTCTGCGCGAGATCACGACCTTCTTCGACTGCTTGCCTTGCGCCGCCCAGTAGTGGTGGACGATGCGCAGCACGGTGTCGTTGCCTTCCGAGCCGCTGTTGCAGTAGAAGAAGTGGTTGAACGGCGCAGGCGCGAGTTCGGCGAGCAACGCCGACAGTTCGATCACCGGCGGGTGCGTGGTCTTGAAGAAAGTGTTGTAGAACGGCAGTTCCTGCATCTGCTTATACGCGGCGTCGGCCAGTTCCTTGCGGCCATACCCCACGTTCACGCACCACAAGCCGGCCATCCCGTCGATCACCTTGTTGCCGTCCGAATCCCACAGGTAGACGCCTTCGGCCTTGACGATCACGCGGCTGCCGGCGCGGTTCAGCGCGCCCATATCCGAGAACGGATGAATGTGATGCGCGGCGTCGAGCGCGCGGTATTCGGCGGTGCTGCGTTGTTGCGCGGCCTGCGCGGCGGCGGCGCTCGGCACGGCCGGTTGTACGTACGCGACTTCTTCTGTTCTGTAGCTCATACTGCCTCCAGTTTTCTTGCGTTTGCCTTAGACATGCAGCAGCAAATGCCGGCGTTCCCACGAACTGATCACGCGGAAGAACGCTTCGTATTCGGTTTCCTTCAGGGCGAGGTAAGCCTTCACGAACTTCTCGCCGAGTACTTCGGCGATCGGCTCGCAGGCGCCCATCAACGTCAGGCCCTCTTCGAGATTGCGCGGCAACTGGTACGGCAATTCGTAACCGTCGCTGAGCAGCGGTTCGGTGGCTTCGAGGTTCTGCGTCATGCCGAGATAACCCGCGGCGAGCGTTGCGGCGATCGCCAGATACGGATTGCAGTCCACGCCCGGAATGCGGTTTTCGATGCGGCGTGCGGCCGGCCCCGAATGCGGAATCCGGAAGCCCACCGTCCGGTTGTCGTAGCCCCACGCCACGTTGATCGGCGCGGCCATGAAACGCGACAGACGGCGATACGAGTTGATGTACGGTGCGAAGATCGGCATCAGCGCCGGCGTGTACTTCTGCAAACCGGCGATATAGCCGGTGAACAGCGAGGTCGGCTTGCCGTCCGCACCCGTGAACAGGTTGTGGCCGGTTTCTTCGTCGACCAGGCTTTGATGCATGTGCATGGCCGAGCCGGGTTCGCCTTCCATCGGCTTGGCCATGAAGGTCGCGTACATCTTGTGACGCAGCGCGGCTTCACGCACCGTCCGCTTGAACAGGAACACGCTGTCGGCCAGCTTCAGCGGATCGCCATGCATGAAGTTGATTTCCATCTGCGCGGCGCCGACTTCGTGAATCAGCGTGTCGACTTCCAGTTCCTGCACCTCGCAGTATTCGTAGATGTCTTCGAACAGCGGATCGAATTCGTTGACCGCTTCGATCGAATACGCCTGACGTCCGGTCTCCGGACGGCCGGTACGGCCAATCGGCGGTTGCAGCGGCAGATCCGGGTCTTTGTTCATGTCGACCAGATAGAACTCCAGCTCCGGCGCGATGACCGGCTTCCAGCCCTTGGCCTTGTAGAGTTCCAGCACGCGGCGCAACACGCGGCGCGGCGAGATCGCGACGGGCGTGCCGTCGAAGTGAACGCAATCGTGAATCACCTGGGCGGTCGGATCGATGGCCCACGGAATCATGCGGATGGTGCTGGCGTCGGGAACGCAGACCATGTCCGGATCGGTGACGCCGGTGAGCGTGCCGTCTTCCGGATAGTCGCCCGTGACGGTCTGGATCATCACCGCCTGCGGCAAGCGCATGGACTCGCCGGACTCGAACTTGCTGCGCGGAATGATCTTGCCGCGTGCGATTCCGGCCATATCCGGAATGATCGCTTCGATTTCGGTGACGCGGTTCTTCTTCAGAAAATCGTCGATTTCATGCATTTTTATCTCTCTGTTTTGGTGCGCGACCGGCTCAGGCATGCGTGGCGGCGGCGGATGCCGCGCCATAGCCGGCCTTGGTGCGCATTCGATCGCGGCAGGCGTCGCCGAACGCGCGAAAGATCGCGGTGGATAACGTGTCGTTCGCATGCTTCCATTCTGGGTGCCACTGCACACCCAGCGCGAAAGCACGCGCACCGCTTACGCTCACCGCTTCGATCAAGCCGTCCGGCGCGACGGCTTCGGCCGTGAGGCCGGCGCCTAACCGCTCGACGCCCTGACCGTGCAATGAATTCACACGCGCTTCATTCGTGCCGCCAGCGAGGCGCTGCAACAAGCCGCCCTGCGTCAGCGTGATCGAATGCGACGGTGCGTATTGCACGTCGAGGTCGTCTTCCTTGTTCTCGCGATGGTCGTTCAAGCCGGCCACCGCGTGAACGCTTTGATGCAACGTCCCGCCGAACACCACGTTCATTTCCTGGAAGCCCCGGCACACGGCAAGGACCGGCACCCCGGCGGCGATCGCCGCGCGCAGCAGCGGCAGCGTCGTCGCATCGCGTGCGGCGTCGTGCAGCGTGCCCGGCGCGCTGGGCTCGCCGCCGTAGCGGTGCGGCTCGACATTCGAATAGCTGCCGGTAAAGAATAGGCCGTCGACCGTCGCCAGTACCTCGGCGGTGGACTGACGTTCGCCGAGCGCCGGCAGCAGCATGGCCAGCGCCTGCGAGCCGTCCACGATCGCGGCGACGTACTTTTCGCCGACTACATGCGATGGGTGGACTCCCATCATCGTTCTGTCGGCGCTAATACCGACCAGGGGTTTGTTTCGCATAACAGATAGACGTGTGTGTTCCCCGCAGGACGCGGCACGAACAACGTTAAACACAGCGCGGCACGATTCCGCAGCCGGACGCAGAGCGTCAAGCCACCGGGGTGGTGCAGGCGGTGGGCGTTTGCGAAAACGCGCCGCGCGTGGTCTTAGGGCGGGTCGTTCGATTCAGTCCGCTGCGGTGCACCAGCACTCGGAGTCGCGTGAAGCGCATGGGCGGCAGACGGCACCGCACACGCGGGAACGCAGGGCTCCAAAGAGCGCGCTCACGCAAACGGATGAATCGAACGACGAAAAGGAGGGAGGCGCTACGGCAGCAGCGACGCGACTTCGTCCGTGCGAACGGCAATGAAGGCGCGCGCGGAGATAGAGTTGTGACGTCGAACGGAACGGCGGGACAGGATCGTGAAGACGGACAGGAAGCGGCGGAACGCAAGGCTGCCGTTGCTGCCGTCGGCGATGGCGCCGTCAGTGCGAGGACAACTCGCCTGACTTCGATTCCATCTCACCAAAGGGCCTCGGACTCTCACGATTACACTCGACTGGCGACGTTGAAAGTATTGAACGGCCTGCTCGAAAACCGCACAAGGCGTTTAAAGAAACAGGACGCTGGGATGATCCTCTCTTACCGGTGCGAACCGGGTTCGCTGCGCCGCAAAACACCTTTTCGGGTTCCATGACGTTGGTATGAAGATCGCCTGTGAACCAGCATATACGAGCCAATAATGCCGTCAAATCATTTTTATAAAAGATTTATCAGGGCTTTCCCGAGGGCCTGGCTAGAATCCCAGCCGGTGGGAACATTCGTTGCGTAAATCATATTTCGGAATCCTTTCAGGGTTTTCCCCAGCGGCGCAACGATTAAAGTGATTAGAATATTCAACACTCGCGGGCACACGTTGCCCGAGTCCACGCGCCCCGATCGTCCTCCATGTCAGAGAACCTAGCGATGTCCATAGAAGTAGCAACCCGTCTGCAGTACATCCGCAAGAAGAACGGCTTGTCCCAGCGTGAACTCGCGAAACGGGCGGGGGTGACCAACGGCACGATCTCGCTGATCGAGCAGAACCGCGTGAGTCCCTCGGTCGGCTCGCTGAAGAAATTGCTCGAATGCATACCCATGAGTCTCGCCGAGTTCTTCACCTTCGAGGTCGAAGTAGAACGATCGGTCGTATCGCGCCGCGCGGACATGCCGAACCTCGGCAATGAATCGATCGAGTTCTATCTGGCGGGCTCGAGTATCAAAGACCGCAACATGGGCATTCTGCGCGAGGTCTATCAACCGCTGTCGGACACCGGTCCGGAAATGCTGGAGCATGCCGGGCACGAGGGCGGCGTGGTGGTCCGCGGGCAACTCGAACTGACGGTAGACGGCGTCACGTGGCTGCTCGACCCCGGCGACAGCTATTACTTCGAAAGCCGTTTGCCGCACCGTTTTCGCAATCCCAGCGCGGAGCATCTCTGCGAGGTCGTGTCGGCCAATTCGCCGCCCACGTTCTGAAGACTCCGCGCCAACGCGCCACGCTGCAGTTCAACGCCGCATGAAATCGATGCCGGTCTGCGTCGTGCGCATAACAATGAGGCATCCTGATGGACAAGCAATCTCTCGCTTTCTGGCAAGACAAAGCCGCTACGCTTTCAATCGAAGGCCGCGCGTTTATCGACGGCGAATACCGTGACGCCGCAGGCGGGCGCACCTTCGACTGCCTGAGCCCGATCGACGGCAAGCTGCTCGCGAAAGTCGCCGACAGCGGTGCAGCGGATGTCGACGCGGCCGTCGCCGCCGCGCGCCGGGCGTTCGACTCGGGCGTGTGGTCCGGTTTGAACCCGCGCAAGCGCAAGGCGATCCTGCTGCGCTGGGCCGCCTCGATCCGCGAACACATGGACGAACTGGCGCTGCTCGAAACGCTCGACGCCGGCAAGCCGATCGCCGACACCACCTCGGTCGACGTGCCGGGCGCCGCGTATTGCGTCGAGTGGTTCGCCGAAGCGATCGACAAGGTAGGCGGTGAAGTCGCGCCGGCCGATCATCATCTGGTCGGACTGGTCACGCGCGAAGCGATCGGCGTGGTGGCGGCGGTCGTGCCGTGGAATTTCCCGATCCTGATGGCGTCGTGGAAATTCGGCCCGGCGCTGGCGGCAGGCAATAGCGTGGTGCTCAAACCGTCGGAGAAGTCGCCGCTCACGGCAATCCGTCTTGCGCAACTCGCGCTCGACGCCGGCATTCCCGCCGGTGTGTTCAACGTCGTGCCGGGCGCGGGCGAACCGGGCAAACTGCTCGCCTTGCATCAGGACGTGGACTGTCTCGCGTTCACCGGCTCGACGAATGTCGGCAAGCTGATCATGCAGTACGCCGGGCAGTCGAATCTGAAGCGCGTGTGGCTCGAGCTCGGCGGCAAGTCGCCGAACATCGTGATGCCGGATTGTCCGGACATGGACCGCGCGGCAAACGCGGCGGCCGGGGCGATCTTCTACAACATGGGCGAAATGTGTACGGCGGGCTCGCGCCTGCTGGTGCATCGCGATATCAAGGAGGTATTCCTCGACAAGCTGATCGCGGCGGCGCGCAGTTACACGCCGGGCAATCCGCTCGATCCGAAAACGTCCATGGGCGCGATCGTCGACAAGGTTCAGCTCGAACGCGTGCTCGGCTATATCGAAGCGGGCCGCGCGGAAGCGAAGCTGCTGCTGGGCGGCGCGCGCGTGAAGGAAGAAACCGGCGGCTTTTATATCGAGCCGACCATCTTCGAGATTCCGGCCACGGGCGCGAAGGTGGCGCGCGAGGAAATCTTCGGGCCGGTGTTGTCGGTGATTACGTTCGACACGGTCGAAGAAGCCATCGAGATCGCCAACGACAGCGAGTACGGTCTGGCCGCTGCGCTCTGGACGTCGAATCTCACGACCGCGCATGAAGTGTCGCGCAAACTGCGCGCGGGCACCGTGTGGGTCAATTGCTACGACGAAGGCGGCGACATGAATTTCCCGTTCGGCGGTTATAAGCAATCGGGCAACGGCCGCGACAAGTCGTTGCACGCGTTGGAGAAGTACACCGAGCTGAAGTCCACGCTGGTGCGGCTGCGCTAAAGGATTCGCAAGCCACCGCGGTGCTGTGCGTGACGCGCACAGCACCGCGTTCCCAATGAATCCGAAGCCGGTCGTTGCGCGCACAACGGGAAGCTTCGCGCGCGGCGCCGGTATGTTTATCAGGTGTCAGGTCATCCATGACTGAACTCGTCTATGGCGACGGTGCAATCCGCCGTTCGTCGCTTTATGGCTCGTCGATCGAAAATACTTATGCGGGTGTGTTGTCGTTCATGCGCCGCAAGTACACTCGCGAACTCGACGGTGTCGATGTGGTCGTTTCCGGCGTGCCGCTCGATCTGGCCACCACGTTCCGTTCGGGCGCGCGGCTCGGTCCCGCTGCAGTGCGTGCGGCCAGCGTGCAGTTGTCGGAGCTGCATCCGTATCCGTGGGGCTTCAATCCGTTCGACGATCTCGCCGTGACCGACTACGGCGATTGCTGGTTCGACGCGCACAATCCGCTGACGATCAAGGAATCGATCGTCGAGCATGCACGCACCATTTTGCGTTCCGACGCGAAGATGTTGACGCTGGGCGGCGATCACTACATCACGTATCCGCTGCTGATCGCGCATGCGGAGAAGTACGGCAAGCCGCTTTCGCTGATTCATTTCGACGCGCACTGCGATACGTGGGCCGACGACAGTCCCGACAGCCTGAATCACGGCTCGATGTTCTACAAGGCGGTGAAGGACGGCCTGATCGATCCGAAGACCTCGGTGCAGGTCGGCATTCGCACGTGGAACGACGATTTCATGGGCATCAATCTGCTCGACGCCGCGTGGGTTCACGAGCACGGCACGCGCGCGGCGGTGGAGCGGATCACGGCGATCGTCGGCGAACGTCCGGCGTATCTGACCTTCGATATCGACTGTCTGGACCCCGCGTTCGCGCCGGGCACGGGTACGCCGGTGGCGGGCGGTTTGTCGTCGGCGCAGGGGCTCGCTATCGTGCGCGCTCTCGGCGCGTTGAACCTGGTCGGCGCGGACGTCGTGGAAGTGGCACCCGCTTACGATCAGAGCGAGATCACGGCGATCGCCGCCGCGCATATCGCGTGCGATCTGCTGTGTCTGTGGCGTCAGCGCAAGGTGGGCGCGGCACGCGTCGCGTAGGCGTTTTTCGTCGTAGACGCGAGGCCGGCTCAGCCCATCGATGAAGATCGACCGGGCTGGCGCCGGCCTTCGCGCAAACCCAGCGTATAGACCGCCAGCGCGCCGCTCATCAGCGCGAGTTGCCACATCAGCATGTCGCTGCCGCGCGCTTTCATCGCGAATCCCGCCGCGAGCGGGCCGACGATCGAACTCGCGGTAAAGGTGAGCGACACCAGCCGCATATTGCGCGTCAACGCGGCCTTTTCGCTGCAGGCTGCCGCGACCATCCCCAGCGTGATGTACGAACTGTTCATGCCGCCGAGCAGTACCGCGCTCGCGGCTGCCAACGCCGAGGCCGGCGCGGCGCTCGCGAACCCGCAGATAGCCAGCGTGCCGAGCGCCCCGCAGACGATCACGGCGGCGGCGAGCCCCGCACGATCCGCGAACCATCCCACCGGAAATTGCAGCACCACGCCGCCGGTGCCGAACAGCATCAGCAGCGTTGCCGTCTGCGTGGCGTTGAGGCCGTGGGCGTCGGCGAACTGGGGGAACAGGCCGTATAGCGCGCCGTCGCCGATGCCGCCGGCCGCGACGACCACCATGCCGAGGCTGACCAGCGGACCGACCGGCACGCGCCGGTCGCTGCGAGCGGGCTTCACAGGCTCACCAGCAGGCCGCTTATCGTCCGATGCGGTCAGCCACAGCGGCAGCGCCGCGGCAGCCGTGAACGCCGCTCCGGCGGCGAAGATGACGCGTCCGTCGACCGCGCACCACGCCGCCAATGCCGGACCGACGATACCGGCCGTGGCGATCAGCGCCTCATGCACGCCGACCACCCGTCCGCTCGATGCCGGCGGCACGAGCCGATAGAGCCAGGTTTCGTTGGCGATCCAGCGCAGGCCGATGCCGAGTCCGGTCAGCAGACCGGGCACGAGCCACAGCGGCCACCCTAATTCGCCGATGGTGGCGAACGCAACAATCGTGGCGGCGAGCCCGAGCGACACGGTGCGCTTCGCGCCGATGCGCGCGGTGAGCCACGGCGCTATCCACAAACCGGCCAGCATGCCGGCCCATTGCGCGGCCGAGAACAGACCGGCGCGCGGCGCGTCCAGGCCACGCTGCGCGAGAGCCAGACGGGCAGCACCATGAAGCCGATGCCGAACTGGCCGATCTGCGCCAGCGCCGACACGGCGGTCAGCGCGGCGATGGCCGGCCAGCGTACCGGCGGCGCGGCGGCAGTCATGCACCGCCCCGTTCGGGCATCGGCAGCCCCTGTTCGCGACATTCGACCGGGCAACCGGCCTTCAGGCATGGACCGTCGTCGCACAGGCGGCACAACTGCATGGCGTGAGCGGGGTCGCGGGTTTCGCTGTAGAGAATCTTGATCAGCAGGCTTTCCAGCACCTCGCGCTCGCTGTCGTCGAGTCGCCCGACCACGCGCTGCAGCATCCTGTCGCGCGCCGTGCGCAAGCGTTTGACTTCGCGTTTGCCGTCGGCGGTCAAAGAAAGCGCGACGGCGCGTTTGTCGGCCCCCGCGTTTTTCTCGACGAGACCTGCGTCGACCAGACCTGCGACTGCGCGCACGGCGGCGGGATGCGACAGGTCGACCGCCTCGCGCAGTATTTCAATCGATGAGTCCGGATATTGGCCGATCGCATTGAGCATGGCGCGCGCGGTGGGGCCAGCGAGCGCCGCCGCGTCGGGCGGCGCGTTCATTTCGTCCGTGACCAGCAAGGCGAGCACGCCGAGCAGGTTTTCTGTGCGCTGCGTCATGGGGACACCTCAATGTGTGCAACATGCATATATGCATGTTGCACACATTGAGCGACGTGCGCAAGGGGATTTTTAGCGCGCCGACGTCGACACGGCCGCTTAGTCCGCGAGTCTTGCGCGCACCGTATATTCGCCCTCGTTGCCTTCATCCTCGATCAGGTGAGCCTTCGCGGTGTAGAAATCGGGCGGCAACGGTTCCACCGGGTAGCCGCGCTTTTCCCACGCGTCGAGGCCGCCCTTCAGCGCACGAATATGGTGGATATTCTTGCGATGCAACTGGTTGACGATCCGCTTGGCGGTCGCTTCGTTCGGACACACGCAGTAGACGACGATCGGCCGCTTCAGCAGTTCGGGCGGAATCGGCTCAGGTGAATCGAGGTCCAGCGGCAGGGCGCCGGCAATTCGGTGCGATTCCTTCGCGCGCACGCTGTGCGGTCTGGCGTCGAAAATTAGCGGCGGCTCGTTCGACTTCATCAATTCGTCGAGCTGATCCGGCGAGATGCGCGTGTGCGCGAGCCAGCGGCGAAACTGCGCGCGGCGTACCCAGCGGTAGAGCAGGGCGGCCACGAAGATCGCCGCGAATGCGTCGACGATCGTGCCGCCGTTCTGCCGCACCAGCAGCATCAGTTGCACGATCTGGTCGTGCAGCGCCGCGCCGCCGATCACCCACACGCTCGCCCACAGCGCCGCGCCGATCAGGTCCCACAGCAGAAAGACGCTGACGTTGATCGCGGTCGTGCCGAGCAGTGGAGCGGAAATCAGGCCGAGCCCCGGCAGGAACTTGGCGACGGTGAGGATCGGCGCGCCGTGCCGTTCATACGTGTTGCGCGCTACTCGCACCGTGGTGTCGAGCGACAGCGAGAAGCGCACCAGATAGTTCAGCAGACGCCGGCCGTAGACGCGGCCGGTGAAGAACCAGAGCGAATCGGCGATCAGCGTGGCGGCCACGGCGGCGAACACGACGCTCGCATACGAGGTCTGGCCCATGGCCGCCATCGTGCCGCCGAGAATCAGCATCGGCGCGGCAGGGACCGGCAAGCCGAGTTGCGTGACGAGCACGCTCGTGAAAACGGCCCAAACGCCGAGCGAGGGTGGAATCGCCACTGGAAAATGCCACACAACCGCGCTCCTCGGAATGCAGTAAAGAAGGTGTAACCGGCCGCGGCCTGGTGACGCGCCGTGAACAGGCCGCGCAGGCTCCGTTCCCACGCGACGGCGTGCAGTGTACCCGCCCGGCCATGACGCGAGCATGGCATGGCACCGCAAGAAACCGATTTAAGCACAGGCGGGAAAAGGGCGCTGCGAGGTTGGCCGAAAAGCGTGCCCGAAAAGCGTGCCCAAAAAGGTGTTCCCGAAGCGGCGTGCGCGACGGTGTGAGCAGACGGTTGCTAGAATCGTCGCCATAGCTAATCGAATACCAAGGAGACATGCCATGACCCAAGCCAGCCCGATCAGCCGCTATCCGGTTCCCGCAGCGAACGACTGGCCGGACGATATCCGCGCGCGCATCCTCGACGTGCAGGAAAAAGCGGGTTTCGTGCCGAATGTGTTCCTGACGCTCGCGCATCGGCCGGACGAATTCCGCGCGTTCTTCGCCTATCACGATGCGTTGATGCTGAAGGAGGGCGGGCTCACCAAAGGCGAGCGCGAGATGATCGTGGTCGCCACCAGCGCGGTCAACGAGTGCCTGTATTGCGTGGTCGCGCACGGCGCGATTCTGCGCATTTACGAAAAAGCGCCGCTGCTGGCGGATCAGGTCGCCGTGAATCACCGCAAGGCGGATATCGGCGCGCGCCAGAAGGCGATGCTCGATTTCGCGCTGAAGGTGTGCCGCGCGTCAGGCAGCGTCGACGAAACCGATTTTCACGCGTTGCGCGAGCAGGGCTTTACCGATGAAGACATCTGGGACATTGCCGCGATCACGGCGTTTTTCGGTTTGTCGAACCGCATGGCGAATGTGATTTCCATGCGGCCGAACGATGAGTTCTTTTTGATGGGGCGTGTGCCGAAAGCGGCGCAGAAGACGCAGGAGTAGCGCTGGCTGTCCTCCGCGCGCCGACCGCTGCCATGTGGTGGCTTTAGCCGTAGCTGTAAGCCTGTAGCTGTAGTCGCCGCCGCGGCCGCCGTCGCAGCCGTCCGCCGTCCTCGGCCGGCTCACGCCCCCGCTGGTTCGGCGCGCAGCGCGGGCGTGCCGACCGTGGCGTCGTTAATCGGGAAATGCAGCATCGCGGCCAACAGTCCGGCGGCGACGGTGGCTTCCCACAGCAGCGAATACGAGCCGGTCAGATCGAACACCAGGCCGCCGAGCCACGCGCCGAGAAACGAGCCCATCTGATGGCTCAGAAAGCACACGCCGAACAGTGTGCCGAGGTGCCGCGTGCCGAACACTTTCGCGACCAGTCCGCTAGTGAGCGGCACGGTGCCGAGCCAGGTCAGGCCCATCACCGCGGCGAAGACGATCACCGAGAGAGACGTTTTCGGCAGCACGAAGAACGTGCCGATCGTCACGCTGCGGATCAGATACAGCCAGCCGAGCACATGATGCTGACGGTAGCGGCCGCCCAGCCAGCCGCAAGCCCAACTGCCCGCCATATTGAACAGGCCGATCAGTGCGAGCGCGGTCGCGCCCAGACCGACCGGCATGTGACAGAGCGTCAGATACTCGGGCAAATGCGTGGCGATGAACGCGAGCTGAAATCCGCAGGTGAAGAAACCGAGCGTCAACAGCCGGTATCCGCGATGCCGTAGCGCCAGACCCAGTACCTTGCGAAGCGGTTCGGCGGCCGTTTCCCGCAGCGGCATGCCGGTTCGCGCGCGACGGTCGAGCACCATGCCGAGCGGGGCAACCATCAGCATCAGAAATGCCAGCACGAACAGCGAGGCGGCAATCCCCCAACTGAGACGCACGCCTTGCGCGAGCGGCACCATCAACACCTGCCCCGCGGAGCCGCCGGCACTGACGAGGCCCATCGCCATGCTGCGTTTTTCCGGTGTGGCGATGCGACCAACCGCGGGCAACACCACGCCGAAGGTCGTGCAACTCACGCCGATGCCGACCAGTAGTCCCATGCCGATGATGAGCATCGCGCCACTCGGCGCCACCGCGGCGAATGCGAGGCCCGCGGCGAACGTCGTCGCGCCGAATGCGACCACCGGCGTCGAGCCGTAACGATCGGCGGCGGCGCCGGCGAACGGCTGGGTGAAGCCCCACACCAGGTTGTGCAGCGCGATGGCGAACGCGATCTGCGTGACCGGCAGGCCGCGGTCGAACGAGAACGGCCCGATGAAGAGCCCGAAAGTCTGGCGGATACCCATCGCCGCGCTCAAGACGAGCGCGCCGGCGAGGATCACGAGGGTCGTCGGGTTGAAGACGGGCGCAAAGCGTTTGCTATGGGTCGTGGACATGGTTCTGATCTCCTTCGACACCATGGTCGCAGCGAGCATCAGAAGCGGCAAAAGAAAAGATTTTGACCACAGGTGAGTGGGGCTCACTTGTTCGCTTGCGGCGTGGAAAGCAAGACGCTACGCATGGCGTAGTGGGTGGCTCGTATCAGGCGGCTTCGGATTGCGCGTCGAACCGTTCCGCCTCGCTGACCAGCCAGCGTCGGAAATCGAGCAGTTCCGGGCGGTGTTCCGCGTTTTCCGCGCTGACCAGCCAGTAGGCCGTGTCCGACGCGATCGTTTCCGCGCAAGCCTCCACCAACGCGCCGCTGGCGAGATCGCTATCCACCAGCGGCCGGCGTCCGAGTGCGACGCCGAGGCTCATGCCGGCGGCTTCAAAGGCGAGCTGGATCGTGTCGACGCGCAGGCCGTCGGCGGTTTCGATATCGGCCGCGCCGGTCGCATCGAGCCACGCCTGCCAGTCTTCGCTTGCGGCGTTCACGTGAATCAGCGTCGCGCGTCGCAGGTCGAGGTGGCCGTGCGCGTCGCGCAGATTCCCCAGATACGCTGGGCTGCACACCGGCACGAGGCGCTCGCCGAATAGTCGGGTCCACGCGGCGCCGGCCACCGGCGAACGGCTCATGCGGACCGCGAAATCGAAACCGTCGACGGGAAATCCTACCTGCCGGTGCGAAGTGTCGACGCTCACATTTACATTGGGCCACTGCGCGCGAAAATGGGCGAGGCGCGGCAGCAGCCAGCGCGACGCGAAGGTCGGCGCGCAGCTCAGCGCGATGGGGCGATTCGCGCGATGGTTCGGCAGACGCTGCGTGCCGATCGCGATCAGCGAGAACGCCTCGGACACATAGGACAGGTAATCCACGCCCGTCGCGGTCAGCGAAATGCCGCGCGGTTCGCGCACGAACAACTGGACGCCGAGCGCTTCCTCGAGCCCGACGATGCCATGACTCACCGCGCTCGGCGTGACGTGCAACTCGGCGGCGGCGAGCTTGAAACTTTGATGCCTGCCGGCGGCTTCGAACAGGCGAAGCGCCGGCAGAGGCGGCAGACGAAGCGGCATGGTGTCTCCTTTCAGGACGGCGCGTGGTGCGCCGTGGCCGTGCCGTTGCGCAGCGGGCGCGCGGGCTGTTTCTGGGCAGAAGAATACCTTGCTGGGGCAGGCGGTTGTCGTGCGGTTGGTTCGGTGCGTTGTCAGCCGGCGCCGGGGCGGCCAACATTAAAGCTGACGAAATCCAAAAAATCGAACGGGGTTGTCGATTGGCGGGCGCGTTATTCGTCGTGCAGGTAGGGGGAGAATCAACCTCTTCCGCAATCGTAACGACCGTGCATGGGAGATAGCTGATGACCGAAGCAACCACATCCGCACCGACACTGAAGCCGGCACGCCTGCTCGCCGATTCGCCGCCGCGTTTTCCGAACGAGAGCGCGGCCTATCGTAGCGCGCGCAACGATTTACTCGCCGAAGAAATCGAGTTGCGCCGCCATATCGAACGGGTTGCCGCGCAGCGCCGCGCGCTGCCGCCGGGCGGCATCGTGCCGCAGGACTATCGCTTCGACGGTGAAGCGGGGCCCGTGACGTTATCCGGTCTGTTCGGCGCGCACGACACGCTCGTCACCTATAACTGGATGTTCGGTCCGCAGCGCGCGCGACCTTGTCCGATGTGCACGTCGCTGCTGAGCGCGTACGACGGCGAAATGCCCGATATCCTGCAACGCGTGGCGTTCGTCGTGATCGGCCGCGCGCCGCTCGAGAAGCTCGTCGCGTTCAAGAAAGAGCGGGGCTGGCGGCATTTGCGGCTGGTTTCGTCGGGCGGCAACACCTTCAATCGCGACTACGCGGCGGAAGATCCCGCCGGCGACGACAACCCGGCGTTCAACGTGTTCACACGCGCCGCCGATGGTACGGTGCGGCACTTCTGGGCGGAGGAGACGGGGCCGTCGACCGCCGATCCCGGCCAGGACCCGCGCGGCGCGCCCGATGTGATGCCGATCTGGACCGTGCTCGATATGACGCCGGGCGGACGGGGCAGCGATTGGTATCCGAAGCTGGAGTATCCGGCGGCGGCGGGTTAGCCGCGGTTCGGGTTTCGGGTCGGACTGCGAGATGCGTAGTCGCAGCCGCCGCCGTTCAGCCGTGGTCGAGGCGCACCCGCCACCCAACTACGCCTGCCCCTCGACCGCATAACCCTGTCCGAGCGCCGTCTGCAAATAAGCGGCGATGGCGCTCGCCCGCATCGGCCGGCTGAACAGATAACCCTGCACGGCGCGCGCGCCGAGCGCGGTCACGACCGCCGCTTGCGACGACGTTTCCAATCCTTCCACCACGCATTCGAGCCCAAGATTGCGGCACAGATCGAGCACCGACTTGACGATTTTCTTCGATGCGCTGTTCGTATCCACATCCGTCATGAAGCTACGATCGATCTTGATCGTATCGAACGGCAGCCGGTGTACGTAGCTCAGGCTCGAATAGCCCGTGCCGAAGTCGTCGAGCGACACACGGCAGCCGGCTTTCTTGATCATGGTCAGCGAGGCGCGCGCCTGTTCGAAGTCGCGCGTGACCGCGGTCTCCGTGATTTCGAACGACACGCGGTGGGGCGGCACGCCGCTCGCCTGCACGATGTCGATCAGACGGCGCGCGCGCGCCGACGTGCAGATGTCGATCGCGGACAGGTTGAACGACAGATAAAGCTCGGCGGGCCAGCGCGCGACTTCGTCGAGCGCTTTGTGCAACAGCACTTCGGTGACGCGCAAAATCAGTTCGGTACGCTCGGCGATCCGGATGAATTCCTCCGGCTTGACCGCGCCGAGCCGCGCATTGTGCCAGCGTCCCAACGCTTCGAGCCCGATCGTGCGCTGCGAGATCACGTCGTAGATCGGCTGAAACTCCAGGAACAGTTCCGCGTCGAGATCCGCGTGGCGGAGTTCCTGCGTCACGAGACTCGAGCGGCGAATCCGCGTTTCATGTTCGGTCGAGAAGATCACCGGCGTGCCGCGGCGGCTTTCCTTGCCGACGTACAGCGCCGCATCCGCGCGTTCGAATACCTGCGCGACCGTGGTGCCCGCTTCGGGAAACGCGGCCCAGCCGATCGTGCCCGACAGTTCCGCGACATTGCCGGCCACCCGGTACGGCTGGCTCAGCGTGTCGCAAATGCGCTGCCCCAATTCGACCAGCGTTTCGTTCGACTGCTTGTGCTGCGCCAGCACGCCGAATTCGTCGCCGCCGAGCCGCGCGAAAAAGATGCCGGGTTCCGCCAGTGCGAGAAGACGCACGCCCACTTCCTGCAGCACCAGATCGCCGCTCGCGTGGCCGTAGATATCGTTAACCTGCTTGAAGCCGTCGAGATCGATCAGCCCCACGTTGAAGCCGCCGCCGCTGCTGCCGAGCGCCTGTTCGGACAGCGCGCGCAACGACGCGAAGAAACTGCGCCGGTTGGGCAGGTCGGTCAGACTGTCGATGCTCGCGAGCCGGAAGTTGTCGTCGCTCAAACGCTGGGTTTTCTGCTGGCTTGCCAGCAACTCGCTCTGCGCGTGCACCACGCCGGTAAACGTGCGGTAATACAGCTCGACGATAAAGGCGAGGGCAATGCCGACCAGCATCATGTCGATCGCCATCGCGATGAACACCGGCGACCCGGTGAACACCATGAAGGTCGCGAAGCTTAGGATCACGATCGACAATACGAGCAGAGCCGCCGCCCGCAGATGCATCAGGCAGAACACGCCGCCCATCACGGTGGTCGCGATATAGAACGCGACGTGCGCCTGTTCGTACGCGGTGCCGTACGGAAACAGCAGCAGCGCCCAAGTGCTGAACGCAACACCGAAAATGCTCGCCAGCCAGATCAGCTTGCGTAATTCGGGCACGGCCTTGTCGTGAGTCAGTACGCGGTGGCGGGCGCGCCACCAGCGCACGCAACGTACCACGCACAGCGCGCAGAGGGCGATCGGCGCGTAGATGGCCAGCCAGGCCGGCGCGCAATGCACGTGGGTGATCGCGACGGCCATGGTGTTGACCAGCAGGATGAAATAGAGCAGCGGGATCTGCCGGCCGAACGCCTGGAGCTGCGAACGCACGAGCTCCGGATCGCCTTGCGCGACAGATAGCGCCTCCCTCAATCTGGCTAGTCGATCCATTCCCGTCCTTTTAACGTTTGCGCCGCCAACGCAGCTTTGTATATCGGCAGGACCGGGGCAAGCTTGAGGGTGATTAACGCAGAAATAAATCCGGTGCGGTAACTCCGACCTGGCGAATTCGGGCGATATGTCACTTGTGCCGCTCGTCGATTAATGCATATTGATTGAGGCTGACGACGTCGAAGCGCTCGCCGTCACGCGGCTCGCGCAACCGCTTGCGGCGGCGGAAGCGACCTCGCAGGGCGCCAGGACGAGCCGTGCGGATGTTGCAATATGGCGAAATTTCATTTTTTTATTCTCCCGAATTCTTTACTACCGGGCGCTGCCACCGGTTCTGGCGGTGTTTCAGGCGATCCACCATAACATAGTAAAAAAGCCTGCCGGCATCGGCGTGTGTCGCGCTAAAGCACTGAAATTGCAACGGATTGTGATTCGGATTTAACGCTTGCCGGGCGCGAGAATCACGTAAGCGCACGATTCTTATGGCACTTTGCCGAAAAAAATCGTCAAATTGCCGCTGGGCGGGTGATACAAGGCTTACACCCAAGGTTTGCGCGAATATGCGCCTATGCGTTAGTGTGTCGGTCCCGGCGCAACAGATGTGGCGCCGGTTCCATGATTACCATACGGGAAGTGCTATGAACAAACAGGAACTGATTGATGCAGTCGCCGCAGCGACGGGCGAAAGCAAAGCGGCCACCGGCCAAACCATCGACGCAATCGTCGAAGCGGTGACCAAAGCCGTGGTGGGTGGCGATACGGTGCAACTGGTCGGTTTCGGTTCTTTCTCGACCGGCGCGCGCGCAGCTCGCGTGGGCCGCAACCCGTCGACGGGCGCTGAGATCCAGATCGCAGCGGCCAAGACGGTGAAGTTCACCGCAGGCAAGGCTTTCAAGGAAGCTGTCAACGCGTCGTAATGCAACGCGCCTCGTGCCGGAGTTTTGCGCGCGCGCAGTCCTTGCGCGTGACTAGCGAAACATCGGGCGTGAGGAATCACGCGCTGCCCAACCCTCGGTGAGATCAACCATCGGTGGCTGGTGCGGCGCGTGGGTTTTTGTCGTCAGCCCGCGCGACGCTTGCGGGTGGCGGCGGCCAGCGTCTCCAGCACCGGTTCGGTTTGCGTCCAGCTCACGCACGCATCCGTGATCGACACGCCGTAACGCAGCGGCACCCCGGCTTTCAGATCCTGACGGCCTTCTTCCAGATGACTTTCCAGCATCACGCCGATAATGCGGCGCTCGTGCTGCGTCAATTGTTGCGCCAGATTTTCCACCACGTCCAGTTGACGCAAATGCGATTTGCCGGAGTTCGCGTGGGAACAGTCGATCATCACCTGCTCGCGCAGACCGGCTGATTTGAGCGCGGCACAGGTCGCTTCAACCGATGTGCTGTCGTAATTCGGTCCCTGCTTGCCGCCGCGCAAGATCACATGCGCGTCGTCGTTGCCGCGAGTTTCGAAGATCGCGGCCATGCCCATTTTCGTCATGCCCATGAACGCGTGGCTCGCGCGCGCGGCGACGATCGCGTCCGCGGCGATCTGCACGCCGCCGTCCGTGCCGTTCTTGAAACCGATCGGGCAGCTCAAGCCCGAAGCGAGTTGCCGATGGCTCTGGCTCTCCGTCGTGCGTGCGCCGATTGCGCCCCACGCGATCAGATCGGCAATGTATTGCGGGCTCAGCAGATCGAGAAACTCGGTGGCCGTCGGCAAGCCGAGACCGTTGATGTCGAGCAGCAATTGCCGCGCGAGCCGCAGGCCTTCGTTGATGCGGAAGCTGCCGTCCAGACGCGGGTCGTTGATATAGCCTTTCCAGCCGACCGTGGTGCGCGGTTTTTCAAAGTAGACGCGCATCACGATCAGCAGATCGTCCTTGTACGACTCGGCGGCGTGCTTCAGCTTGCGGGCGTATTCGATGGCCTGATCGTGGTCGTGAATCGAACACGGGCCGACGATCAGCACGAGCCGGTCGTCGCGCCAGTGGAGAATGTCGGCGATTTCCGCGCGGGTCTTTTCGACGAGCGTCTGCACCGAGGGCGGGACCGGCAATTCGTCTTGCAGCAGTGCGGGGGAAATCAGCGGACGGACCGCGCCGATGCGCGTGTCGTCGATGCGCGTGGTGTCCTGGGTGGCGTCGGCCGAGCCGACTTCCTGATCGTGCAGGGGATTGTCGAGGGCGCTCAAGATATTCTCCCGGACCGGGTGAGGCGACAGCCTCACGGTCTATGTATGTGAGTGGGGGCGGATTCGCTGCCGGGATTATGACACTCGCGCATGACGGCCCGCATGCGGGTGGTCATGCGCGCCAGCAGGCGGTCAGGGTACGGGCCGGAGCGCCCCGCTCAGAGCCGTTCGATTAGCGCCATGGCGGCGGCCGGATTGCGTTCCTTGAAGCCGCTGATCACGTACAGATAAACGTCGCGCGCGGCGATTTTCGATGGCGGCTCGGCGGACGTTTCCAGATCGTCCGGCGTCGTGCCCGCGGCAAGCCGACGCGCGCGTTCGGCCCAGGCGTCGAGGGTTTTCGTCGCGTAGCCCTTGGCGTGTTTGTCGGTGGTGCCCATGATGCGGGCGTACACGAACGGCGCGGTCAGGTCCGCGATCTGCGGGTAATCGCTGTCGCCGGCCAGCACGACGGCCACCTGGTATCGGCGGGCCAGCGCGATGAATTCCGGCGTCTTGAAGCTCTCGTTGCGGACTTCGATTGCGTGCCGCAGCGATTGTCCTTCAATGCTCGGCGGCAGCAGTTTCAGAAAGGCCTCGAAGTCTTCGGGGTCGAATTTCTTGGTGGTGGCGAATTGCCAGTTGATCGGGCCGAGTTTCTGTTTGAGCAATAGCACGCCGCTCGCGAAGAAACGCTCGATCGTCTCGCTGGCGTCCGCGAGTACTTTTCGATTGGTGGCGTAACGTGGGGCCTTGAGCGAAAAAACGAAATCGTCCGGGGTTTCCTGATACCACTTCTCGTAACTCGACGGCTTTTGCAAACCATAAAACGTGCCGTTGATTTCGATCGACGTGAGGTGCCGGCTCGCGTACTCGAGTTCGCGGCTTTGCGTGAGATCCGCGGGATAGAACGGGCCGCGCCACGGCGCGTAGGTCCAGCCGCCAATGCCGACGCGGATGTTGGCGGTCGGGCTGGTTTTAGCGGCTTTGGCGGGCGTGGCAGCGCCTGCGGGTTGAGCTGTTTTCGCGGCTTCTCTGGTTTTAACGGTTTTTGCAGTTTTTGCGGGTTTTGCAGCTTTTGCGGGTTTTGCATCAGGCACGTGCACGCTCCTTCAGGCTTCAACTCGAAAGCGGTAGGTTAGCGTTTTTTCGCCGCCGCCTCGAACCGCCGGTTCGCCTCCGCCACTTCCGCCCGAAACTGCTGCAACGCGCTAACCGCCGGGTCCGCCGGCGTGAGCGCGGCCCACAGGACGTCGATCAACTGATCGGCGGTCGCGTCGATGTCGATATGCCGGTTCGCCAGCGTGGCGTCCCACAGCACATGCTCCATCGGTCCGAACACCATCGACCGCAGCAAACGCAACGGCATGTCGGCGCGAATCTGTCCGCTCTCCTGGCCTTGCGCGAGGACGCGCATCAACGGTGCGGTATAGCGGCGCTGCAACTCGGTGAGCGCCTCGCTCAACTCGTGATGCCGCGCGCGCCCCTCGGACAGCACCAGCGCGCACAGATCGGTGCCGTTCACCAGCATCAGCCGCAAATGCGTACGCACGATGAACGCGAACTGCTGACGCACGTTGCCGTCACGCGGCAGGCCGGATTCGATCGCCTCGATGATCTCGTCGTACCAGTCGCCGATCACCCGTGCGCACAACTCGCGCTTGCCGCGAAAGTAGCTGAACACGGTCGCCTCGGAAATGCCGAGGCGTTGCGCGATCTCCGCGGTCGTGGCGCGCTCGTAGCCTTTCTCGGAGAACACGTCGCGCCCCGCCTGAAGAATCTCCTTCACGCGCTGCTGTGACTTGCGCCCGGCCGGCTGGCGGCGCGAGGCGGGTAACTCGACCTTCAGGGCAACCGTCATATGAGTCAAGTTCAGATTTGAGAGGCGGAAGCGGCCGGAAGCACGGCCGGAACGCAGGCCGAATCAGCCTGTCTACGCCGATGCTATCACGCCACGCCCGTTTCGGATGCGCCCCGGATGATTTATGAGTAACACTCAAAAATACCTATTGACGCTTACGTCAATCTAGCGTGAAATGCGGCTTGAACGTTTCGCGCCTCGTGCGTGACGACAGGGGCGGCCCACAAGGCCGCCGCCGTCCGCCGAGCCGCACTCGGATTCGCCGGCAGCCTGACCTGGCTGCCCGGCCGCCAACGAACTCTGGAGACACCGCAATGCGCAACCTGCCCGGTTTGCAATTCCCGCTCGGCGAAGAAATCGAAATGCTGCGTGACAGCATCGCGGGATTCGCTGCCAAAGAAATCGCTCCGCGCGCAGCGGAAATCGACCGCACGGACCAGTTTCCCATGGACCTGTGGCGCAAGTTCGGCGATCTGGGCGTGTTGGGCATGACGGTCTCGGAAGAATACGGCGGCGCGAACATGGGCTACACCGCCCACATGATCGCGATGGAAGAAATCTCGCGGGCATCGGCGTCGGTCGGTTTGTCGTACGGCGCGCATTCGAATCTGTGCGTCAACCAGATTCACCGCAACGGCACCGCCGCGCAAAAACAGAAATATCTGCCCAAACTGGTCTCCGGCGAACACGTCGGCGCGCTCGCCATGAGCGAGCCGAACGCCGGTTCGGACGTGGTCAGCATGAAGCTGCGTGCGGAAAAGAAGGGCGACCGCTACGTGCTGAACGGTACCAAGATGTGGATCACCAACGGCCCGGACTGCGACACGCTGGTGGTCTACGCCAAGACCGATCCCGAAGCGAATTCGCGCGGCATTACCGCGTTTATCGTCGAGAAGGGCATGCAGGGTTTTTCGGTCGCGCAGAAGCTCGACAAGCTCGGCATGCGCGGCTCGCACACCGGTGAGCTGGTATTCGAGAACGTCGAAGTGCCGGAAGAAAATATTCTCGGTCAGCTCAACGGCGGCGTGAAGGTGCTCATGAGCGGCCTCGACTACGAACGCGCGGTGCTCGCGGGCGGCCCGACCGGCATCATGGTCGCGGTCATGGACGAGGTCGTGCCGTATATCCACGACCGCAAGCAGTTCGGTCAATCCATCGGCGAATTCCAGCTGATTCAGGGCAAGGTGGCCGATCTGTACACCACGTTGCAGGCATGCCGCGCGTATCTGTACGCGGTGGGCCGTCAACTCGACACGCTCGGCACCGACCACGTGCGCCAGGTGCGCCAGGTGCGCAAGGATTGCGCCGGCGTGATTCTCTACACCGCCGAAAAAGCCACGTGGATGGCCGGCGAAGCGATCCAGATTCTCGGCGGCAACGGTTATATCAACGAGTATCCCGTCGGCCGCTTGTGGCGCGACGCGAAGCTCTATGAAATCGGCGCGGGCACCAGCGAAATCCGCCGTATGTTGATTGGCCGCGAGCTGTTTGCCGAGACGGCTTGAGCGTGAACCCTTCAGGAGAAAGCACGCCATGCCGATCATCGAATCAAAGCTGAATCCGCGCTCGGACGACTTCCGCGCCAACGCGACGGCGCTCGAAGCGCTGGTCGCCGATCTTCGCGCGAAGATCGACCAGCTCGCGCTGGGCGGCGGCCAGGCCGCGCGCGACAAACACACGGGCCGCGGCAAACTGCTGCCGCGCGAGCGCATTGCGCAACTGCTCGATCCGGGCACGCCGTTTCTCGAGTTCTCGCAACTCGCCGCGTACGACATGTACAACAACGACGCGCCGGGCGCGGGCGTGATCACCGGCATCGGCCGGATCGCGGGGCAGGAGTGCGTGATCGTCTGTAACGACGCAACCGTCAAAGGCGGTACCTACTATCCCGTCACCGTGAAAAAGCATGTGCGGGCACAGGAAGTCGCCGCGGAAAATCATCTGCCGTGCGTATATCTGGTCGACTCCGGCGGCGCCAATCTGCCGAATCAGGACGACGTATTTCCGGATCGCGATCACTTCGGCCGGATCTTTTTCAACCAGGCGAATCTGTCGGCGGCGGGCATTCCGCAAATCGCCGTGGTGATGGGCTCGTGCACGGCGGGCGGCGCGTATGTGCCGGCCATGAGCGACGAGTCGATCATCGTGAAGAATCAGGGCACGATTTTTCTCGGCGGCCCGCCGCTCGTGAAAGCCGCTACCGGTGAAGTGGTGAGCGCGGAAGATCTCGGCGGCGGCGACGTGCATACGCGTCTGTCCGGTGTGGTCGATCATCTCGCGCAGAACGACGCGCACGCGCTGGGGATCGCGCGCAGCATCGTCGGCAATCTGAATCGCGTGAAGCAGGTGCCGGTCGCGTTGCAGGAGCCGAAGCCACCGCGCTACGACGTGAAGAGCATGTACGGCGTGATTCCCGTCGACACGCGCAAGCCGTTCGATATCCGCGAGGTGATCGCGCGGATCGTCGACGATTCCGCGTTCGACGAATTCAAGGCGCGCTACGGCACCACGCTCGTCTGCGGTTTCGCGCATATCTGGGGGCACCCGGTCGGCATCGTCGCGAACAACGGCATTCTGTTTTCCGAGTCGGCGCTCAAGGGCGCGCACTTTATCGAACTGTGCTGCCAGCGCAAGATTCCGCTGGTGTTTTTGCAGAACATCACCGGCTTCATGGTGGGCCGCAAATACGAAAACGAAGGCATTGCGCGTAACGGCGCGAAGATGGTGACGGCCGTGGCCACGGCGAAGGTGCCGAAGTTCACGGTGATTATCGGCGGGTCGTTCGGCGCGGGTAATTACGGCATGTGCGGCCGGGCGTATTCGCCGCGCTTCCTGTGGATGTGGCCGAACGCGCGCATCTCGGTGATGGGCGGCGAGCAGGCGGCATCGGTGCTGGCCACGGTCAAGCGCGACGGTATCGAAGGCAAGGGCGGCGCATGGAGCGCCGAAGAAGAGGAAGCGTTCAAGCAACCGATCCGCGACCAGTACGAACATCAGGGCCACCCGTACTATGCGAGCGCGCGCCTGTGGGACGACGGCGTGATCGATCCGGCGCAAACGCGCGACGTGCTCGGCCTCGGTCTGTCCGCCAGCATGAACGCACCGATCGAAGAAACGCGTTTCGGCGTGTTCAGAATGTGACGTGCGCACTGCACGAGCACGGTCACAGTCATGCAACCCCGCGCAGGAGCCACGATGCAATACGAAACGCTGACGCTTGAAGTGTCCGCCCGGATCGCCACGGTCACGCTGAATCGCCCGGACGTGCGCAACGCGTTCAACGAAACGATGATCGCTGAGATTACCTCGGCCTTCACGTCGCTGAACACGCGCAGCGACGTGCGCGCGGTGGTGCTCGCCGCGAACGGCAAGGCCTTCTGCGCGGGCGCCGACCTGAACTGGATGAAGAAAATGGCGGGTTACTCGGACGACGAGAACCGCGCCGACGCAATGCTGCTGGCGAACATGCTGGCGGCGATCTATCGCTGCAACAAGCCGGTGATCGCACGCGTGAACGGCGACGCATACGCGGGCGGCATGGGCCTGATTTCCGCGTGCGATATCGTGGTGGCGGTGGAGAGCGCGCGGTTCTGTCTGTCCGAAGCGCGTCTCGGCCTGATTCCCGCGACCATCGCGCCGTATGTGATTCGCGCGTTGGGCGAGCAGGCGTCGCGCCGCTACTTCACGACCGCCGAGCAGTTCGATTGCGCGACGGCGTTACGCCTGGGCCTCGTCAGCGAAGCGGTCAACGCGGAGCAGCTGGATGCGACCGTGCAGCAGATCGCCGGCACGCTCTGCGCGAACGGACCGCAAGCGGTGCGCGCGTGCAAGCAGCTCGTGCAAGACATCGCGGGCCGCGAGTTGAACGACGCGCTGATCGAAGACACGGCGGCGCGTATCGCGCGCACGCGGGCCGGCGCGGAAGGCCGCGAAGGTGTCGCGTCGTTCCTCGAAAAACGCACGCCTTCCTGGCGCGACTGAAACAGCACGAACGCGTGAGCGCCGCATCTTCTCCGGAGCGCCGCACGGCTCTGACCAGAAGCGGGCCCCGAAAAACAGCCCCGAACAACGGCACACTTCATCGAGACATTTCATGTTCAACAAGATCCTGATTGCCAACCGCGGCGAGATTGCGTGCCGCGTCGCCGCGACCTGCAAGCGGCTCGGCATCGCGAGCGTGGCGGTCTATTCCGATGCGGACGCCGACGCGAAACACGTAGCCGCCTGCGATGAGGCCGTGCATATCGGCGGATCGAGCGCGAAAGAAAGCTATCTGCGCGTCGAGCGCATTATCGAAGCCGCGCGCGCCACCGGTGCGCAAGCGGTGCATCCGGGCTACGGCTTCCTGTCGGAAAACGAAGACTTCGCGCAGCAGTGCGAGGCGGCCGGCATCGTCTTTATCGGACCGCCGGTCGCGGCGATTGCCGCGATGGGCTCGAAGGCCGCCGCGAAGGCGCTGATGCATGCGGCGGCCGTGCCGCTCGTGCCGGGTTATCACGGCGACGACCAGGACCCGGCGTTGCTGCACCGTGAGGCGGACACGATCGGCTATCCGGTACTGCTGAAGGCGAGCGCCGGTGGCGGCGGCAAGGGCATGCGGGTCGTCGAACGCAGCGAGGATTTCGTGGCCGCGTTGGCGTCGTGCAAGCGCGAGGCCGCGAGCAGCTTCGGCAACGACCGCGTGCTGATCGAAAAGTATCTGACACGCCCGCGTCACGTGGAAGTGCAGGTGTTCGCGGACCGCCACGGCGGCGCGGTGTATCTGTTCGATCGTGACTGCTCGGTGCAGCGGCGTCACCAGAAGGTGCTGGAAGAGGCGCCGGCGCCGGGTTTGTCCGCTGAAATCAAGCGCGAAATGGGCGAGGCGGCGGTCGCTGCGGCGCGCGCGGTGAATTACGTCGGCGCGGGTACGGTCGAGTTCATCATGACGCCCACCGGCGAGTTCTACTTCATGGAAATGAACACGCGCCTGCAGGTCGAGCATCCCGTCACCGAAATGGTGACCGGGCAGGACCTGGTGGAATGGCAACTGCGCGTGGCCGGCGACGAACCGCTGCCGCTCACGCAGGAACAACTCAAGCTCGACGGGCACGCGATCGAAGCGCGCATCTATGCGGAACATCCGGCGCGCGGCTTCTTGCCGTCGACGGGTACGCTCAAGCATCTGCGTATGCCGGAAGGCGTGGAGTTCGTGATCGGCATGGGCGAGCCGGGACGCAAGGCGCCGGTGCGGATCGATAGCGGCGTGCGCGAAGGCGACACCATCACGCCGTTCTACGATCCGATGATCGCCAAGCTGATCGTGCATGGCGCCACGCGCGAGGAAGCGCTGGCGCGCATGAACCGCGCGCTGCATGCGTGCGAGGTGGTCGGCCCGCATACCAACGTCGAGTTTCTGCAGCGCATTGTCACGAGCGAACCGTTCGCTACGGGCGATCTGGATACCGGTTTGATCGAACGTCATCACGACGCGCTGTTCGCGCCGGTGGAGAAGCCATTCAAGGACGCGCTGGCGCTCGCCTGCGCCGCGCTGCTGACACGCGAAGGCGGGGCCGTGCATGGCGCGTCGCCGTGGGATGCGTTGTCGCATTGGCGGCTCAATAGCGGCTACACGCAGACGCTCGGCTGGCGCAATCTCGACGACGAAAGCACGTTCACCGTCACGTTCGCCCGCGACGGCGCGACGCAAACGCTGGAACACGACGGCGTGCGCGAAGGCTTTAGCTGGTCGGGCGGCGCGGGCGAGCACGAATTCCGCGCGACCATCGGCGATGCACGCGCGACCGGCCGCGTGTTCGTGGATGGCGACACGTTCCATGTGTTCTGCCTCGGCGAAACGTTGGCGTTCGAATGGCAGAACCTGCTCGCGCATGCCGCGGATGCGGAAGGCGGCGAGGGCCGTCTGACCGCGCCAATGCCGGGTAAGGTGATCGCGGTGCTGGTCGAACCGGGCACGGTGGTGGAGAAGGGCACGCCGCTGATCGTGATGGAAGCGATGAAGATGGAACACACGATCGGCGCGCCGGCGACGGGCACGGTGTCGGAAGTGTTGTATGCGGTCGGCGATCAGGTGGCCGACGGTGCGCAGCTTCTGGTGCTGGACGTGCAGTCGGCGTAAAGCTCAGGCGTAAAGCTGGCTTTAAGCTCAGGCGAGGCGCGGATAGCCGGCGGCGCGCGCTTCGTTTTCGAGTTGCTCGATGCGTGCGTAGTCGGCGAGCGTCAGTGTGGAAAAGCCCTGCAAACGCAGGCGTTTTGCGCGTTCGGCCTGGCTGGCGAGGGAGTCGTTCAACGCCTCGCGTAGAGCTTCGATAGTTTGCGACGGCACCGTGTTCGACGCGATCAGCGGAAGTCCCGGCGACGGCGCCGTCACGCCGATCCGGCGCACTTGCCGCGCGAGTTCCGGCATTTCATCGGCGATGAAAGCGAACGTGACGCAGTCGATCGCGGCGACGTCCGCGCGATTTTCCGCGACCTCACGCAACGAGCCGAGATGCGAACCGGTCCGCACCACAGCACTGAAGAATGCGCCGCCGTGTGCGAGCGGTGCCACGGCGTGGCGCAACACGTTCATGCCGCTATTCGAATCGTCCTGGTTGTAGGCGGCACGTGCACCGCGGCAAGCGCTTAGCGTGTCAAAGGGTGCGTCGGCGCGCGTAATCAGCACGCTCGAATAGTCCGCGCCTTCGCAACCCGGCGCGTCGAAGCGCGGCGTGGCGATCAACTGAACCTGCTCGTGCAAGCCATGCATCAGCGGATAGCCGCAGGTCTGCGAGATCAGCAGATTGGGGCGGCGCCAGAAGCCGTGCAATTCTTCGTCGGGTTCGACGATGCGGCAGGCGGGCTTGACCCGGAGCAGCACGCCGGTCAGCCACTCGCGCCATTCGAAGGCGAGAGCGGGCGAGACGTTATACATCGGCAGGGCGGCGATCCAGGTCATGAGCGCGATTCTGGCACACCTAATGTCTGACCATTCGGAATTCGTCGAGGCCGAGCCACACCGACTCGGTCGGCCGGAACGTCCATTTGCGTGCCGCGACGGAGAGGATCTCCTGCTGCGCGTCTTCGAACGCGACGAGCAGGTCCTGCTTGCGCTTGCTGGCCGCGCCGCAGAAGGTGATCAACGCCTCGGCGCTGACTTCGAAAATCTGCACGCGATCATCGCAGCAGACCCGGAACGCGACGGTTGCGCATTCCGTGACACAGGGCCGAAACCCTTCATCGACATAAACCGACATGGCGACCTCCCCACACACGCCCGAGGTGTCAGGATGACAAATCGTAAGGCGAAGGTATGTGGGGGAACCGGCATTCGGGGCGAATTGGAGGTGACCGACGCAGCTGCGATCCGGGTGGGAAAACCCGGTCGGCTATTGGTGCGTGGGCCGCCCGGCGAGCCATTCCGCCTGCCACCTCGCCGTGCCAAAGCGCGCTGGCAGCATACACGGCAACGTTGGCAGACTTCAGCGGCCCAACTTCGTTGCCCGCCGGCAGCCGTTAGCCAATACTGGTTTCAGCGCGAGGCCTGGATGCAAACCCACTGCACCAGGCGGACAACTGGAGAGCATGTGCCCTCTATCCAACCATTAGCGAAGGAACCGACATGACTAACACTCACATCGCAGGCATCGAGATACCCGACAGCGCCATTGCACGCGCCGCGACCGAACTGGTTCGCGATACCGAAACCGATCTGCTGTACAACCATTCGCGCCGCGTTTTCCTGTTCGGCGCGCTGAGCGGCAACCGCAAAGGCCTGAAGTACGACCCGGAACTGCTGTACCTCGGTGCGATGTTCCACGACATGGGCCTGATGCCGGCCTATAGCAGCGAGAGCTATCGCTTCGAAGTGGACGGTGCGAATGCGGCGCGCGATTTCATGACCCAGTACCGTATGAACGAGTACGACATCGACCAGGTGTGGGCGTCGATCGCGCTGCATACGACGCCGGGTGTTCCCGAACACATGAAGCCGGTCGTCGCGCTCGTGACCGCCGGGGTCGAGATGGACGTGCTGGGTCTGAGCTACCACGAGTTCAGTGACGATCAGCGCAACCAGGTGGTGGCGGCCCACCCGCGCGAAAAGACCTTCAAGAACGGCATTATCGACGCGTTCGCGCAAGGAACGATCAAGAAGCCCGAGACGACATTCGGCAACGTCAAGGCCGACGTGCTGGAGTTGCGCGATCCGTCGTACAGGCGGCTGAACTTCTGCCAGATCATTCTCGGTTCGGCATGGGACGACAGTCACGCCGACCACGCTCATCATGCCGGTTGCGCATGCACGGGCGGCGCAGCGGCACAGGGTGAATGACGGAAGGGTTCGATTCGACCCAGGCTGTGTGGAAACCCGAGGAGATTGCAATGCGACGCATGATTGCTGACCGCCGCAGTGCGTTTGGTTGCCTTTGCGGCCATCAATGGGACGACGAGACTGCGAGCCTCTCCAACGCGTTCCAGACGAGTTTATGGCTTTTTTCAGGGCCTAAAGGGGTTCTCACGCACCCACCAGCCGCATCGCCTTCATTGTCTTTTTAAAGCCCAGGATTCTCAGCACTCGCGTGAGATTGTAGGCGAGTACGTTCAA